>NZ_JBVHLZ010000010.1:138036-418209 GCF_055558735.1 Streptomyces sp. NPDC025651 | reverse complement strand
TCCTTTGTACTCACCCTCTCGGGCTTTCCTCCGGGCGCTTCCCTTCGGTATTTCGTGTTTCCAACCTTACCAGATCCGTTTTCCGTTCCGTTCCCAGTTCGGATTTCATTTCCGGTGGCCGTTGGAGGGCCTTTGCCTTTCGGCTGATCCGACTTTATCAGAAGTTTTCGGCCGGACTTACCGGCTCAAGTTTTCCGATTGATCGGGGTGGCTTCTTGATTAATGAAATTCAAGAAGCAGGGAGATGTTAGCCGCTGTCGCTGGACTTGTCCAGCTCTAGGCAACTGTTCGAATCTACCTCCCCAGTCCTTCCGTGTCAACGGTTTTCTTGGGGCGAGGAGGAGACTAACAGGTCAGAGGGGCCGTACGCACATCACGCTGCGAGGGGGACCGAAGCGCTGCGTTCGGCCTGGGCCAGGTCCCCTGTCTCGCCCTCGCGGGCCGCTCTACCGCCCAGCACATAGACGTACGCGAGGAATGCCAGTTCAGCGGCGATGCCGATCGCGATGCGGGCCCAGGTCGGCAGGCCCGATGGGGTGACGAAGCCTTCGATGGCGCCCGACACGAAGAGGACCAGGGCCAGGCCGATGGCCATGCCCAGGGCCGAGCGGCCCTCCTCTGCCAGAGCCGTACGCCGTGTTCGTGGGCCCGGGTCGATGAGGGTCCAGCCGAGGCGGAGGCCTGTGCCGGCGGCCACGAAGACCGCGGTCAGTTCCAGGAGGCCGTGGGGCAGGACCAGGCCGAGGAAGGTGTCCAGGCGGTCGGCCGAGGACATCAGGCCGATGCCGACACCGAGGTTGAGCATGTTCTGGAAGAGGATCCAGATGACGGGGAAGCACAGGAAGGCGCCCAGGACGAGGCACATCGCGGCGGCTTGGGCGTTGTTCGTCCAGACCTGGGCGGCGAAGGACGCCGCGGGGTGGCTGGAGTAGTAGGTCTCGTACTCGCCGCCGGGGCGGGTCATCGCGCGGAGTTCGTCGGGGGCCGCGATCGAGGCCTGGACCTCGGGGTGGGTGCCGATCCACCAGCCGATCACCGCTGCCAGGAGTGTGGAGAGCAGGGCCGTGGGGACCCACCAGCGGCGGGATCGGTAGACCGCCGCGGGGAAGCCGTGTGTCAGGAAGCGGGTCACGTCTCTCCAGGAGGCGCGGCGTGTGCCCGTCACGGCACTACGCGCGCGTGCCACCAGGTGCGTGAGGCGTCCGATGAGCTGGGGGTCCGGTGCGCTGGACTGGATCAGGGAGAGGTGGGTGGCGGTGCGTTGGTAGAGGGTGACGAGCTCGTCGGCCTCGGCTCCGGAGAGGCGGCGCTGGCGGCGCAGCAAGGCGTCCAGTCGGTCCCACTCGGCTCGGTGGGC
This sequence comes from Streptomyces sp. NPDC025651, assembly GCF_055558735.1. NCBI lineage: Bacteria > Bacillati > Actinomycetota > Actinomycetes > Kitasatosporales > Streptomycetaceae > Streptomyces > Streptomyces sp. NPDC025651. Next base: position 416,852 of record NZ_JBVHLZ010000010.1, on the reverse strand, counting down.
GGACACGAAGACGTCGAGGTCCATCAGGTGGCTGCTCCTCGTACTGCGGCGCGTGACTGTTCAGCTTGGCAGACTGGCCAGTCCTACGGCAGGGCAGGGAAGGGCGGCGGGCGTGAGTGAGCTTGTGACGGGCGAGGCGGTGGCGCTGGAGCTGCGTCCCGCGAAGCTGCCGAGCCGGGCGCTGGCCGTGCTGATCGACTTGGTCGTGGCGTGGGCGGTCTATCTCGCGGTCACCATCGGCATCATCGCGTCGACGTCCTCGTTGGACGATGCCGCGGCTGCCGCGGTCGCGGTCGCCAGCTTCGTACTCGTGCTGGTCGGTGGTCCCATCGCGGTGGAGACGCTCAGTCGTGGGCGGTCGTTGGGGAAGCTGACGTGCGGGCTGCGGGTGGTGCGGGACGACGGAGGGCCGATTCGGTTCCGGCATGCGCTGGTGCGAGGGGCCGTCGGGGTCGTCGAGATCCTGATGACGTTCGGGGTCGTCGCGTGCATCGCGTCTCTGGTGTCGGCGCGTGGGCGGCGGCTCGGGGATGTGTTCGCGGGGACGCTGGTCGTACGTGAGCGGGTGCCCGCGGAGCAGGCCGCGTTCGTGCCTCCGCCGCCGCCCTGGCTGGTCGGGCGGTTCTCCGGGCTCGATCTGTCCGGGGTTCCCGAGGGGCTGTGGCTGGCGATTCGGCAGTACCTCACGCGGATGGGGCAGTTGGATCCGCAGGTGGGCTGGGCGATGGCCGAGCGGCTTGCCGGTGATCTGGCGGAGCGGACCGGGGCTCCGGCGCCGCAGGGTGTTCCACCGGCCGCGTACTTGGCTGCTGTTGTGCACGAGCGGCAGGCGCGGGATGCGCGGCGGGCCTTTGGAGGTGCGGTTGGTGGTGCGGGCGCTGCCGGGAGTCCTGTCGGTTCTGCGGGGCGCCCCGGTGCCGGGCCGGCGCCGGTCCGCGCGCCTTCGGCCGACGTGCCTGTGGTGGGCAACTCCGGCTCGGCGCCCGGGCGTTACGCGGCGCCTGTCGAGCAGAGTGCCGAATCCACGCCTCCGGCCACGGGGTTCGTGCCGCCCGCCTAGGTGAAGGTGGACGGCGGGGTTTCGAGGTGTTCGAGCTCGATGCCGGGGGCCGCGAGGACGACGTCGCCGGTGATGTGCACTGTGTGCTGTTCGCCGGTGTCCAGGGCTGTGACCTGGTATTCGTCCACGACCAGCGGGCCGTTGTCAGTGGCGTGTGCTTCGCTTTTCAGCAGGGCCCAGGACTGGTCGAGGGTGCGGGGGGCGAGGACCGGGTCCGTGAAGGCGACCAGGCGGATGCGGGTCGCGGGGGAAGCGGTGGTCAGACCCAGCAGTCGGGCCGTCGCGACGAGGAAGGCGGGGGAAGTGCCGGTGAAGGCGTGGGCGGGGGCGTTGTCTTCGGTGGCGTGGGCGCCGGTGGGGTCGGTGCGGACCCAGGTGACGCCGTTGAGGGCGCCGGCGCGGACCTGCCAGTCGCCCGCGTGGAGTTCGAGGCGGATGGGGCGGCCGCGGTCGTCGAGTGCGAGGTCGACCGAGCCCGCGGGGGTGCCTGAGGGGGTGGTTCGTTGGGACACGTAGCGCCAGCCGGAGGGGCCGGGCGCGCAGTGGAAGTGTTCTTCACCGAGGGGGGTGTGATCGTGCGGATCATGGAGCGAATATCGGCCGCGGGGCATGGGTCTCGGTCCTCGGTCCTGTTCCTGGCGTGAGTCTCGGCGTGCGTCGTGGCGTGTGTCGCGTCGGCGCAAAGGGGCAGGCCCCCGCCGCTGGGGCGAGGGCCTGCTGAAGTGGTGCTGACCGGTGGCCGGTCGGCCGTCAGTAGCGGTAGTGGTCGGGCTTGTACGGGCCCTCGACCTCGACGCCGATGTACGAGGCCTGCTCGGGGCGGAGCGTCGTGAGCTTCACGCCGAGCGAGTCGAGGTGGAGGCGGGCGACCTTCTCGTCCAGGTGCTTGGGGAGGACGTAGACGTCGGTCGGGTACTCCTCCTGCTTGGTGAACAGCTCGATCTGGGCCAGCGTCTGGTCCGCGAACGAGTTGGACATCACGAAGGACGGGTGGCCGGTCGCGTTGCCCAGGTTCAGCAGGCGGCCCTCGGACAGCACGATCAGGACCTTGCCGTCGGGGAACGTCCAGGTGTGGACCTGCGGCTTGACCTCGTCCTTGACGATGCCCTCGATCTTCGCGAGGCCGGCCATGTCGATCTCGTTGTCGAAGTGGCCGATGTTGCCCACGATCGCCTGGTGCTTCATCTTGGCCATGTCCGAGGCCATGATGATGTCCTTGTTGCCGGTCGTGGTGATGAAGATGTCGGCCTTGTCGACGACCTCGTCGAGCGTGGTGACCTGGTAGCCGTCCATCGCCGCCTGCAGCGCGCAGATCGGGTCGATCTCGGTGACGATCACTCGGGCGCCCTGGCCGCGCAGGGACTCCGCGCAGCCCTTGCCCACGTCGCCATAGCCGAGGACGACCGCGGTCTTGCCGCCGATGAGGACGTCCGTGGCGCGGTTGATGCCGTCGATCAGGGAGTGGCGGCAGCCGTACTTGTTGTCGAACTTCGACTTCGTCACGGCGTCGTTGACGTTGATCGCCGGGAAGAGGAGCTGGCCGTCACGCTGCATCTCGTAGAGACGGTGGACGCCGGTCGTGGTCTCCTCGGTCACGCCGCGGATCTCCGAGGCGAGCTGGGTCCACTTCTGCGAGCCCTCGGTGATGGTGCGGTTGAGGAGCTGCAGGATGACGCGGTGCTCGTCGTTCTCGGCGGTGTCGACCGAGGGGACCTTGCCGGCCTTCTCGTACTCGACGCCCTTGTGGACGAGGAGGGTGGCGTCGCCGCCGTCGTCCAGGATCATGTTCGGGCCGCCGGTGGGGGTGTTCGGCCAGGTCAGCGCCTGCTCCGTGCACCACCAGTACTCCTCCAGGGTCTCGCCCTTCCAGGCGAAGACCGGGACGCCCTGCGGGTTGTCCGGGGTGCCGTTCGGACCGACGGCGATGGCCGCGGCGGCGTGGTCCTGGGTGGAGAAGATGTTGCAGGAGACCCAGCGGACCTCGGCGCCGAGGGCGACCAGGGTCTCGATGAGGACGGCGGTCTGCACGGTCATGTGCAGGGAGCCCATGATGCGGGCGCCGGCCAGCGGCTGGGAGGCCGCGAACTCCTTGCGGATCGACATCAGGCCGGGCATCTCGTGCTCGGCGAGGGTGATCTCCTTGCGGCCGAACTCGGCGAGGGAGAGGTCGGCGACCTTGAAGTCCTTGCCGTTGATGAGAGTCATGAGTGAGCTGCTCCTCGTGGATCGATCGAGGGTGGACATGGCTGACCTGCGGCGTTGGGGTACACGAGTGCACCGACGCGCGCAGCGCAGTCCGTCGGAGGCCCTCTCTCCCTCGGACGATCCGTGCGTGGACCGCCCGACCGCCATCAGCAGCGACGTCTGGCTCGGTCTCAAAGCTACACCGATTGGCCCAGCAACCCCCAGCCCGCCTCCGGGCACGTCCTGACTGGCGGATAGGCCGTCAGACCCGGACGATATGGGACCTTTGCGCTTTTGATCCTGCGCTTACGTGTTGCAGGATGCCTTGAGATCGGGAACATTTGCGCGATCTTGTTTGGCAAAGGCGTAAGGAGATCCACGTGACCAGTCCGGCCGAGCCCCCCATAGGCGGGGCCAGCAGCGGGCAGAAGAGGCTGAAGCTGCTCGCGGTGACCGCCTGTCCGACCGGCATCGCCCACACGTACATGGCGGCCGAGAAGCTCTCGCAGGCCGCGGAGAGCCTCGGCATCGACATGAAGGTGGAGACGCAGGGCTCCATCGGGGCCGAGAACGTCCTGTCTGACAACGATGTCAGGGACGCCGACGGCATCATCATCGCAGCCGACAAGGACGTCGACCGCAGCCGCTTCGTGGGGAAGCGGGTGCTCTCCGTCGGCGTCTCCGAAGGCATCAGCCACCCGGAGCGGCTGATCGAGCAGGTGCAGAGCGCGCCCGTGCACGGCGGAGGCGGGGGCGGCGGTTCCGCCGAGCCGGTCTCCAGCGGCGGGGGCGGCAAGGAGCGCAGCGTCGCGTACAAGGCGCTGATGAACGGCGTCTCGTACATGATTCCGTTCGTCGTGGTCGGGGGGCTGCTGATCGCGATCTCGCTGGCCCTGGGCGGTGACGCCACGTCCAAGGGCTACGTCATTCCGGGAGGCACCTTCTGGGCGCACGTCAACGCGATCGGTGTCATCGGGTTCACGCTGATGGTGCCGATCCTCTCGGGATACATCGCGTACGCCATCGGGGACCGGCCCGCGCTGGTGCCGGGCATGATCGGCGGGTGGATCGCCAACACCGGTGACCTGTACGACTCCAAGGCGGGCGCGGGCTTCATCGGGGCCATCGTCACCGGCTTCCTGGCCGGCTATCTGGTGCTGTGGATCAAGAAGGTCAAGGTCCCGAAGTTCGTCCAGCCGATCATGCCGATCATCGTGATCCCGATCGTCGCGACGAGCGCACTCGGCCTCTTCTTCATCTACGTCATCGGCAAACCGATCTCCTGGGTCTTCGAGCATCTGACCGACTGGCTCAGCGGCATGACCGGGACCAGCGCGATCCTGCTCGGCGCGATTCTCGGCCTGATGATCGCGTTCGACATGGGCGGACCGGTCAACAAGACGGCGTTCCTGTTCGGTGCGGGCCTCATCGCGACCGGCAACCAGACCGTCATGGGCATGTGCGCCGCGGCGATTCCGGTCATGCCGCTCGGGCAGGGGCTCGCGACGCTGATCCGCCGCCGCCTCTACTCGCAGCAGGAACGCGAGACCGGCATGGCCTCGCTGTTCATGGGCTTGTTCGGCATCTCGGAAGGCGCCATTCCGTTCGCCGCCGCGCGGCCCGCGCAGGTCATCCCCGCCAACATGCTCGGCGGCGCCGTCGCCGGTGCCGTCGCCGGCATGGCGAGCGTGAAGGACGCGGTGCCGCACGGCGGGCCGATCGTGGCGGTGCTCGGCGCCGTGGGCGGCGTGCCGATGTTCTTCGTGGCCATCGCCATCGGTTCGGTCGTCACCGCGCTCACGACCGTGGCGCTGGTCGACCTCAGCGAGCGCAAGCGGCGCGGGGCTCCCCTGGTCGACGTGCCGGGCGGGCCCGAGCCGGTGCTCGCCGGGGTGGGCGCGACCGCGGGTGGCGCGGCCGTCGCCGCGGGGTCCCTGCAGAAGGAGCATGCGGCTTCCGCGCAGAAGGAACCGGCGGCTCCCACTGCCGCCGCCCCCGCACCGGAGCAGCCGGACGAGGTCCTCTCCGGCTATCTCACCGAGCAGACCGTGAAGGTCGAGCTGGCGGCGGGCGAGAAGGAGGCGGCGATTCGCGAGATGGCCGAGCTGCTCGCCACCACCGGCAAGGTCAACGACGTGGAGGAGCTGGTGCGCACAGCGCTGCGGCGCGAGGCGCAGGGCACCACCGGGCTCGGCGAGGAGATCGCCATCCCGCACGCCAAGACCGACGCCGTGGACTCTCCGATCGTCGGGTTCGCGCGGTCGGCGGAGGGCATCGAGTGGGGCGCGCTCGACGGCACGAAGGCCAAGCTGATCTTCATGATCTCCGTGCCGGAGGCCGCCGCCGGGGACGAGCACCTGCGGATCCTCGCCCTGCTTTCGCGGAAGTTGATGGACACCGGCTTCCGGGAGCGGCTCGAGGCGGCACCGGATGACGCCGCGATCCTCGACGTGCTGCGTGAGGTCCAGTAGTCGCGGGACAGGACCTCCCGGATACGTGGATGGGGCCCCGCACCGAGAAGGTGCGGGGCCCCATCCACGTATGAGCAAGGCGGGCTCAGTGGCCGCCGGGCGACTTCGCCGGGTTCTCGCCCGCCGCTGCCGCCGACTCGCTGTAGATGTCCGGCTCCAGATAGATCACGCGGGCGATCGGGACCTCCGCGCGGATGCGCTCCTCCGCGGCGTTGATCGCGGCGGCGACCTCGGCGGCCGTGTCGTCGTGCTGGACGGCGACCTTGGCGGCGACGAGGAGCTCCTCGGGGCCGAGGTGCAGCGTGCGCATGTGGATGACCTTGGTGACCGTGTCGCCGTCGACCAGGGCCTTCTCGATCTTGGCGACCTCTTCGGTGCCCGCGGACTCGCCGAGCAGCAGGGACTTGGTCTCCGCCGCGAGGACGATCGCGATCAGGATGAGCAGGACACCGATGCAGAGCGTGCCGATGCCGTCCCAGACGCCGTCGCCCGTGGCCAGGGCGAGGCCGACGCCGCCGAGGGCGAGGATCAGACCGACGAGCGCGCCGAGGTCCTCCAGGAGGACGACGGGCAGCTCGGGGGCCTTGGCGCGGCGCACGAACTCCTTCCAGGAGAGGTTGCCGCGCAGGTGGTTGGACTCCTTGATGGCCGTACGGAAGGAGAAGCTCTCCGCGATGATCGCGAACACCAGGACCCCGACGGGCCAGTACCAGTGCTCCAGCTCATGCGGGTGCTTGATCTTCTCGTAGCCCTCGTAGATCGCGAACATGCCGCCGACCGAGAAGAGGACGATCGAGACCAGGAAGGCGTAGATGTAGCGCTCGCGGCCGTAGCCGAACGGGTGCTGCGGGGTCGCCTCGCGCTGGGCCTTCTTGCCGCCGAGGAGCAGCAGTCCCTGGTTGCCCGAGTCGGCGAGGGAGTGGACGCTCTCGGCGAGCATCGAGGACGAGCCACTGAAGATGAACGCGACGAACTTCGCCACCGCGATCGCGAGGTTCGCGGCAAGTGCCGCGACAATCGCCTTTGTTCCGCCTGACGCGCTCATGAGTGCGGGGTGTCCCTTCGCCTTCGTACGTACCGACCACGGCGCCGGGCGTGCTTTGCCCGGCCTTTGCGGTGGGTCATTGTTGCAGCACGGGAGGGCGTTGGTGTGTCAGGCCACCACAGTGGCCCGGAAAACCGTGCCCACCCCGGACACTTCGGCCTTTTCGCCCGCGGGGACGAACGCGGACTGGCCGGGCGTCAGGGTCAGTTCGCCCGCGCGGACCGAGCCCGCCGTGCAGAGCAGGATCTGCGGGGTCGCGGCGGTGAGGTCGTGCGCGGCCGCGCCCTCGGGCAGCACGAAGCGGGAGAGGCGGAACTCGTCGATCGGGGTCTCGTAGACCTCTTCGCCGTCGGGTGAGGCCTCGGGGCGCAGGACGCCGGGGTCGGTCGACTCGAAGCGGACGATGCGCAGGAGTTCGGGCACGTCGACGTGCTTGGGGGTCAGGCCGCAGCGCAGGACGTTGTCGGAGTTGGCCATGATCTCGACGCCGAGGCCGTCGAGGTAGGCGTGCGGGACGCCGGCGCCGAGGAACAGGGCCTCGCCGGGCTGCAGTTGGACGTGGTTGAGGAGCATCGCCGCGATCACGCCCGGGTCGCCGGGGTAGTGGTGGGCGATGCCCGCGTACGGCGTGTAAGCACCGCCGAGACGCTGGGCGGCGGCCGTGACCTCGGTGACCGTCTCGGCCATCTGCTCGCGGTCGGCGCTCAGGACGGCCGTCAGGACCTCGCGCAGGGCGGCCTCTTCGGGGTGGGCGCGCAGCAGGTCGACGTACGGCTTGAGGGAGTCGACGCCCAGGGACTCCAGGAGGTCCGCGGTCTCGGCGGGGTCGCGGAAGCCGCACAGACCGTCGAACGGCGTGAGGGCGCAGATGAGTTCGGGCTTGTGGTTGGCGTCCTTGTAGTTGCGGTGGGGGGCGTCGATCGGGACGCCGCGGCGCTCCTCGTCCGCGTACCCCTCCTTCGCCTGCGCGAGGTTCGGGTGCACCTGGAGGGAGAGTGGGGCCCCCGCGGCGAGGATCTTGAAGAGGAAAGGCAGGCGCGGGCCGAACTTGGCGACCGCTTCCTTGCCGAGCTCGCGCTCCGGGTCCGCCTCGATGACCGCGTTCAGCGCGCCGCGCTCGGTGCGCGAGGGCGCGCCCGGGTGGGCGCCCATCCACATCTCGGCCTGCGGCTCACCGCTCGGTGCCACGCCGAGGAGCTCCGCGATGGCGGTGGTGGAACCCCAGGCGTAGGGGCGGATGGTGTTGGTGAGGCGGTCCACGGAGGGGCTCTCCCTTGCTACGTACGCGAATGCCGGACTGCGGCGGTGACCGGTCCGGTGGTCATGATCCGTCCCCCGAGGCGAGCGCCAGGTAAACGGCGGCGAAATCCGTGACGGCGATCAGCTCCGCGAGCGCCTCCAGCTCGTCGCCGCTCTCCGGTTCGAGCTCGCTGAGCGCGACGTCGTGGCCGTTCGCGAGCTCACGGGCGGCGGGCGCGGCGCTGAGGCCGCCCGCGTCGACGGGACGGTCGCGGAGCAGCACCACGCGCGCGCGAAGTGCCGCCGGGTCGTCGACGCGGTCGCGGAAGAAGTCGTCGGTGTCACCGCCGCCGCCCGCCAGGCCGCCGGCGAGGAGGGCGCCGTGCGCGGGCAGCGCCTCGGGCAGTTCGGCGGCGAGCGCGGGGTGTCCGGCGAGCTCGGCGAGGGTGGCGGCGAAGCGGCGTCCCGTGGCCCCCGCGGCCTGCCCCTCGGTCCAGATCAGCGGGAGCGCGTCGGCGAGCTCGGCGGCGAGCGTCTTGGCGGGGTTGCTGTACGTCGCGATGGCCGGTCCGCAGCGTTCCGCGACGGTGTCGAGGCGGTCGGCGACCTTCTGCAGGGCGTCGACGGGGGCGGCGATCAGGCCGGTGCGGTCGAGGAGCACGAGCAGCGGGACGAGGAGGGCCCACAGGGTGCCGGGGGCGCCGGGGGCGGCTTCGTCCTCGACGCGGCGTGCCTCGTACGACGCGGAGCCGCGGGTGGTCTCGTCGTGCGGGCCTTCGTACGCGCCGTAGGGCGAGGTGGCCATGGGGACCGTGAGGCCGTGGCTGCCCTCGACGCTCTCGGCGATGGGGGTGCGCGCGGGGGCGACCGCGACGACCGTGCAGCCGCGGCGGTACGCCTGCTCGGCGAGGAGCGAGAGGCCCGGTTCGGTGCCGTCCGGGGTGGCGATGAGCAGCAGGTCGACGGGGCCCACCCAGCCGGGCAGCGCCCAGCGCAGGGCTCCCCCGGCGGGTGCGACGCCGGTCGGGGTCAGCCGGACGACGGGGCAGCCGGTGCCCGCGAGGCCGTCGAGGAGGTCGGCCACGCAGACGGCCGCGGTACCGGGTCCGGCGATCAGGATGGCGCGGGGGCGGCCGTCGGGCTTGAGGTCCGTGAGCCCGGCCTCGGTGGCGTGCCGGACCGCGGTGCGGACGCGGGCACCCGCCTCTGCCGCGCCCCGCAGCAGTCCGCGGCGGTCTGCGCGGGCGAGCGCCTCGGGGGCGTCGAGCAGCGACTCGTCGAGCATGGGTGTCAGGCCTCCGATCGCGGTGCGCGGCTTCCTGCTGGGGTCCCTCAGGCGGGGCGGCGGGCCTCGTCCACCAGGAGGACGGGGATGCCGTCGCGGACCGGGTAGGCGAGGCCGCACTCCTTGGCGTCCGCCGTGCAGACCAGCTCGGTGTCCGTCTCCTTGAGAGGGGCGTGACAGGCCGGGCAGGCGAGGATCTCCAGGAGGCCGGCTTCGAGCGGCATGGGGTGGGTCCCTTCGAACGGATCGGGTGGGGTGCGCGCTGCTTCGGTGCGGCGATCGCGGGCGGTGTCCGCCGGGGAACCGCGCCGCCACCGCGCAGGATGCGGCCTGGTCAGCCTACCTCCGCGCGGGGCGCGGCGTGGGGGTGCGGGGAGGGTCGTGGCCGGCCCTCCCCGCGGGCGCCGCGTCAGCCTCGGATGATCGCCAGGGCCTCGTCGCGGACCCGGGCCATGGTGGCCTCGTCCCGCGCCTCGACGTTCAGGCGCAGCAGGGGCTCCGTGTTCGACGCGCGTACGTTGAACCACCAGTCGGCGGTGGTCACGGTCAGGCCGTCGAGCTCGTCCAGGGTCACGCCGTCCTTGCCCTCGTGGGCGGCCCTGATCGCGGCGAGGCGGGCGCTCTGGTCGTCGACCGTGGAGTTGATCTCGCCGGAGCCGGCATAGCGGTCGTACTGGGCGACGAGCGCGGACAGCGGGCCGTCCTGGCCGCCGAGGGCCGCGAGGACGTGCAGCGCGGCGAGCATGCCCGTGTCCGCGTTCCAGAAGTCCTTGAAGTAGTAGTGCGCGGAGTGCTCGCCGCCGAAGATCGCGCCGGTCTTGGCCATCTCCTCCTTGATGAAGGAGTGGCCCACGCGCGTGCGTACCGGCGTGCCGCCGTTCTCCTTCACGACCTCCGGGACCGACCAGGAGGTGATGAGGTTGTGGATGACCGTGCCCTTGCCGCCGTGCTTGGCCAGTTCGCGGGAGGCGACCAGGGCCGTGATGGCCGACGGGGAGACCGGGGCGCCGTTCTCGTCGACGACGAAGCAGCGGTCCGCGTCGCCGTCGAAGGCGATGCCGAGGTCGGCGCCCTCCTCGCGCACGCGCTTCTGCAGGTCCACGATGTTGGCCGGGTCCAGGGGGTTGGCCTCGTGGTTGGGGAAGGTGCCGTCCAGCTCGAAGTACATCGGGACGACGTCCAGGGGCAGGCCTTCGAAGACGGTGGGGACGGTGTGCCCGCCCATGCCGTTGCCCGCGTCGACGACGACCTTCAGGGGGCGGATCTTCGTGAGGTCGACCAGGCCGCGCAGGTGGGCGGCGTAGTCACCGAGGGTCTCGCGCCGGGTGAGGGTGCCGGCGGTGGCCGCGGGCTCGGGGGCGCCGGTCGCGCTCCAGCCCTCGACCAGGGCGCGGATCTCCGCGAGGCCGGTGTCCTGGCCGACCGGGGCGGCGCCCGCGCGGCACATCTTGATGCCGTTGTACTGGGCGGGGTTGTGCGAGGCCGTGAACATCGCGCCCGGCAGGTTCAGCGCGCCCGAGGCGTAGTACAGCTGGTCCGTCGAGCACAGGCCGATCTCCGTCACGTCCACGCCGCGGGCCGCGGCACCGCGCGCGAAGGCCCGCGAGAGGCCCGGCGACGAGGGGCGCATGTCGTGCCCGACCACGATCGCGTCGGCGGACGTGATCTGCGCGAAGGCCGCCCCGAAGAGCTCGGCGAGTGACTCGTCCCACTGATCCGGGACCACCCCACGGACGTCGTACGCCTTCACGATCTGGGACAGATCAGCAGTCACGGCCAACCCTCTCTGCAGGTTCTGCTAGTTCAGCGAGTACGGAGAGCTCTCCGCGGTCACCACAAAGCTACCCGCTGGCGCCGACAGCGGGCCGGGCTCCGGCGGCAGACGTCTCACGGCGGCATCCCGACGCCCGCGTCGGCGGCATGCCGACGTCTCACGGCGGCGGCATCCCGTCGTCTCACGGCAGCATCCAGCCGAGGACCGCCGTGCTCTGCCCCACGACGATCAGGCACATCACCAGGAGCAGGCCGAGGCTCCACGGCAGGACCTTGCGCAGCAGATCGCCCTCCTTGCCCGCGAGCCCGACGGCCGCGCACGCGATCGTCAGGTTCTGCGGGGAGATCATCTTGCCGAGGACGCCGCCCGAACTGTTGGCGGCCGCGAGGAGTTCCGGCGAGAGCCCCGACTGCTGAGCCGCCGTCACCTGCAGGGCGCCGAAAAGCGCGTTGGCAGAGGTGTCGGAGCCCGTCACCGCCACGCCGAACCAGCCGAGCACGGGCGACAGGAAGGCGAGCCCGGCCCCGGCGGCGGCTACGTAGTGTCCGATCGTGGCGGCCTGTCCGGAGAGGTTCATGACGTACGCGAGAGCCAGCACGGAGGTCACGGTGAGGATCGCGAAGCGCAACTCGTGGACCGTGGCGGCCCATTCGCGCACCGCTACGCGCGCGTGCACCCCGATGACCGCCGCCGTGCCCGCTCCGGCGAGCAGGACGAGGGTTCCGCCGGTGCCGAGCAGCGGAAGCGAGAAGACGTTGCCGCCGACCGGGTCCCCCGAGGGGTCGCCGACGTTCAGGAAGGGCCAGTCGAAGGTGCGCGTCGCCTTCGCGAGGAGGTCCTTGACGGCGGGGATCTGGGCGAGCGAGAAGACGGCGACGATGAGGGCGTACGGGGCGTAGGCGCGCAGCACTTCGGGGCGCGGGTCGTCGCGGTCGAGGTCCTCGCTGCGCGCACCGGTGAGCACGGCGACGCGGACGGGCTCGGCGGCCGGCCTGCGCGCGTGCGGCACGGCCATCAGCGCACCCGCGCCCGCCAGGGCCGCCCCGATGTCGGCGAGTTGGGCGGAGACGTAGTTGGAGGCCGCGAACTGCGCGACGGCGAAGGCGAGTCCGCACACGAGCGCGGGCACCCAGGTCTCGCGCAGCCCGCGCCGCCCGTCCACGAGGGCCACCAGGAGCAGCGGCACGACCAGGGCGAGCAGCGGCGTCTGGCGGCCGACGACCGTGGCGACGGTGTCCAGCGGAAGGCCCGTCACCTGAGCCAGCGTCACCACCGGTGTGCCCATGGCCCCGAAGGCGACGGGCGCGGTGTTGGCGACCAGGGCGACGACGGCGGCACGGACGGGGTCGAAGCCGAGGGCGACGAGCATGACCGCGCTGATCGCGACGGGCGCCCCGAACCCGGCGAGCGCCTCCAGGAGCGCTCCGAAGCAGAAGGCCACGACGAGCGCCTGGATGCGGGGGTCGTCGGAGAGCCGTCCGAAGGAGCGGCGCAGGATGTCGAAGTGCCGGGTGCGGACCGTCATGCGGTACACCCACAGGGCGTTGACGACGATCCACAGGATGGGGAAGAGCCCGAAGAGAGCCCCTTGCGCGGCGCTGGAGACGGTCTGGCCGAGCGGCATGCCGTACGCGAGCCAGGCGACGAGGACGGCGACCGCGAGGCCGATGAGGCCCGCCCTGTGCGCCTTCATGCGGACGGCACCGAGGAGGACGAGGACGGTCAGGAGGGGCAGGGTCGCGACGAGTGCGGACAGGCCGAGCGAGTCGGCCACGGGCTCCAGTTGCTGCGTGAACACAGGCGGCTCCCCGGTTTCCGTGATGCGGAAAGTGATCTCTCACGAGTGGGGGAATGGTCGTGTCCGCAACAAGCGCACGTCAATGGGGCGTGAGGCAACTGCTGTTCAGCTGTTCAGCAGTGAACGACAGGGTTCTACGGAGAGAAGCCGTTCAGGACTCCGGCGACCGCAGCACCCGGAGGTGGCCGCGGCGGGCGACCTCCATCGGGTCCGCCGCACGGGCACCGCCTCCGCCGGCCTCTGCGGCGCGCTCCTGCGGACGGGCCGCCTCGCGCACGGCGTTGGCGAGCGCTTCGAGGTCGTCGCCGGAGGGCCGGGCGGGACCCGAGGCGTCGGCGAGCCGGACGACCTCCCAGCCGCGCGGGGCGGTGAGGCGCTCGGAGTGCTCGGCGCACAGGTCGTAGCAGTGGGGTTCGGCGTAGGTGGCGAGGGGGCCGAGGACCGCGGTCGAGTCGGCGTAGACGTACGTCAGCGTCGCGACGGCGGGACGGCCGCAAGCGGTGCGCGAACAGCGACGTACAGGGCTCACGACGTTGGACGGTACCGCACTCTTGAGCGGGCCGCGACGACTCTCCACGAGCTCACCCCACCGTGTCGTGCCGTGTTCCGCGCGCGGACGCGCCGTCAGGGCAAGGCGTTGACCTGCACAGACGCCGGTGACCAGAGGGACGGGCGGTGTTGAATCCGGTCACCACATGGCGCGAATCACGTCATTTGGCGCGAGATCGACGGTCTGGGAGAGATACGGAATCGAGTCCAAGCTTGGCCGGAATGGTCAGGAAGCGACATGCCGCGCACCGTGCGGAAAGGGCGATCTCGGGGACTACGCTTCGTCAGTGATGGACGACCCCGTACAGCCCCGCTCCGCAGACCCGAGGCCCCGCCGCCGCGACCGCCACGGCCGAGGCATGCGTGGCCCCGTGGCGCCGCCCCAGGTCCCGCTCTCCGCGAGCCGTGCCGAGGCCTTCACGGACCTCGTGCAGGACTCGGTGGAGCGCCTTGAGCGGCGCTGGCCGCAGCTCACGGAGATCGAGTTCCTGGTCCTCGAGGTGCCGCCCCTGGGCGGTCCAGGCGGGCCCGACGGGGAGTGGCGCGACGAGGTGGTGCCGCTCGGCGGCACGATCACGGCGTCCGAGGGGCGGCCCGCCCGCGTCGTCATCTACCGCCGCCCGGTGGAGATCCGCACCAAGGGGCGCGACGAGCGCGCGGCGCTGGTGCACGAGGTGGTCGTCGAGCAGGTCGCCGAACTGCTCGGCCTGTCCCCGGAGTCGGTCGACCCGCGCTACGGGGACGAGGACTGAGCCCACCAAAGCCCACCAAAGCCCACCAAGAGGTCTGCCCTACTTCTGCAGCACCGTCAGATCCCGCTCCGCCTCCGGCACCGCGACCGTCCCCCCGTCGTCGGGCAGCGACTGGATCGTGAACATGGGGATGCCCTCCTCCGGCAGGGACAGCATCCGCGAGCCGTACACGGCGCCGCCGGACACCGGCTCCACCGTGAGTGCGTACGCGCCCTTGAGTCCGTCGGGCACCGGCGGGTCCGTGATCGCCAGCGTCGTACCGCCCTTGACGGTGTACGTCTTCGAGGCCGGTGAGCCGCCCTCGGTGCCGGCCGACGCCGTGACCTTCACCTTCGCCGACTTGCCCGGGGCGACCAGGGAGAGCGTGGAGCCCTTGGCGCGGTTGTCGGCGGCCGTCGCGCGCGTGCCCACCGCGCTCGTCGCCGGGATGAACGCCGTCTCCTGCTTGCTGCCCTCGCCGCGGGTGACGCGCAGCGCGGCCACCACCGGCACCGACTTGTCCGTCGGCGTCAGGAGCAGCGATCCCGCCTCGCCCTTGGTGACGTCGCCGAGGTCGGCGGCGGCGGTCATGCCCGACTTCACGTGCAGGCTCTCGTGCCCGGCCGGGACGATCGTGCCGGTCGCCGAGGCCAGCTGGATCTTCAGGTCCGCGTCGTCGGAGCCGGGCGCGAAGGCGACCAGGCGCACCGAGGTGGCGTCCTTGGGGATGCCGGGCAGGACCAGGCTGCTGTCGGGGTCCGTGGACGCGGGCAGCCAGTCGCCGCCCAGCTTCTCGTCGGAGGACTGCACGGCGGCCGAGACGCGACCGCTGCGCACGATCACGTGCATCGTGAGGTTCTCGGCCTGCTTCTCCGCGAGCGTGGACAGCAGCACCGGGACGCTGGAGTGCGGCTGCACCTGGATCGAGTCGCCCACCGCGGACGTGACCTCGCCGTCGGGGCCGAAGAGCTCCACGTCGACGACGGCCGCGGAGTCGTCCGGGTTCGTCAGATGGATGTAGTCGCTGCGGTCCTTGGCGGTGCTCGCGCCCGGGAACCAGAAGTCCGTGTCGGGCGC
Source organism: Streptomyces sp. NPDC025651 (assembly GCF_055558735.1). NCBI lineage: Bacteria > Bacillati > Actinomycetota > Actinomycetes > Kitasatosporales > Streptomycetaceae > Streptomyces > Streptomyces sp. NPDC025651. The sequence continues at coordinate 401,639 of NZ_JBVHLZ010000010.1, read as the reverse complement.
GGTGCAGTTGGTGCCCTGGACGCCGCGCCCGCTGCCCGCCGCGTACGTCGTGGTCTGCTGCACGGTCCAGCCGGGGGCGAACCGGCCGTCGGCCGTGCCGATGAGCGCGGGCGACTCGGCGCCCGACTCCTCGCCGGCCACCGGCTCGCCCGGCGCCTTCTGTGTCAGGAAGGGCTTGGCGTTCTTCTTGTGCTCCTCCTTGGCCGCGTCCGTCAACGCCCGGCTCACGGGGAGCAGTTCCGCCTTGCCCTTGGTCCCGGCGCCGCCCGACTTGGGCGTGAAGGCGGTGTACGAGGTCTCGGCGAGGTCGGAGGAGCTGGGCACCGGGCAGAGCAGGCTGGTGCGCTCGACGGGCAGCCGCGCCGCGGCCTTCGCCCCGTCGTCACCGGTGCCGTCCGGGCCGCTGAACGCGGCGAACCCGGTGACGGCGCCGAGCGCGACGACCACGGCGATCAGGGACTGGGTGGTGCGGTTCACTGCTGGCTCCCGTCGGGGCGCTCACTGTCGGTGCCGTGGGGCGGCTGCGGGGGCAACGGCGGCATCGGGGGCTGCTGTTGGTCGTACGAGGTGTCGTAGGGCCGGCCGTACTGCTGCTCTCCGTAGGCACCGCCCGCTCCTCCGTAGGAGGCGTACGGGTCGTACTGGCCGCCCTGGTAGGCGTCCGCCTGGTACGGCTGCTGCTCGTAGGCCCCGGACGGATAGGCGCCGCCCTGGTGCTGCTGTTCGCCGCCGTACGCGCCGTGCTCGGCGCCCGCGTGGGCCGGCTCCTCCCACTGCTCGTAGGACTGCGCCTGCTGCGGCACCGCGGCAAGGCCCTCCTCCGAAGGAGGAGGCGGGACGTCCTGGCCCGCCTCCTGCGCGGCCTGCTCGCTCTGGGCCCGCAGCCTGCGCGCCCTGCGGCCCTCGCCCTCGACCGCCTGGGCGGGGATGACGGGCTCCTCGGGGAGGTCGTCGTCGACGTCGCGGCGCCGTCCCGGCAGGGCGAGCACCACGAGGACGACGGCGAGCGCGCCCTGCGCCCACAGCCAGGCCTTGTGGCCCACCGGTGCGTCGAAGGTGACGTCCAGGTGGCCGCCCGCGGTGGGCAGTTCGAAGCCCTGCGCCCAGCCGTCGACCGTGGTGCGGGTCAGCGGGCGGCCGTCGAGGGTAGCCGTCCAGCCCGGGTCGGCCGAGTCGGCGAGCCGCAGCACGCGACCCTCGTCGCCGGATTCGATCTTCGTGTGCAGCTCGACGGGTCCTGCCGCGACGGGCTCGGGGTCGCCGGTCTTCGGGACGACCGCGGCGCGCGCCACCTGGCGGTCCACGCGCCACAGGGCGCTGCCGTCCTCCTGGCTGAGCCGGGTCAGGCCGGGGGTGGCGTCCAGGGTGCGGCTCATCTGGCGGGGCGCCCCGTCGCGTACGAGGACGTAGCGCACCGCGTAGCCGCCGAGCTGGTCGGCCTGGTCGGCGCCGGAGCCCGCGACGAGCCTGGCGACGATGTTGTCGAGCCGCTCGTCCGTACCGGCCGCCGACGCGAGTTCCGCGTCGCCGAGCCTGCCGCCCGAGCCCCGTACGAGCGTGTAGGAGACCTTGGCCGCCGAATCGCCGGCGAGGACGAGGGTGCGGGCCTGGTCCTCGGTGCCGCTCTCCTCCGCGACGAACGCGGGCACCTGCACCGGATCGCGCCGCTCCAGAGGTCCGTCGGCGCCGCCGATCATCCACCCGGCGGCCACGAGGAGCGGCCCGGCCGCCGCGGCGAACGCGATGAGCGCGGCCACCGGCTGGCGCCAGCCGAAGCTCTGCTCGGCGACACGCGCGCGTGCCCCGTCGGCGCCGAGCGTGGCGGCGGCGAGGAGCGCGAGGCCGTAGCCGAGGGTGGCGGGTCCGGCCCATGCCGAGCCGTTCGACAGGACCGCGAAGACCAGCGAGACCAGGGCCGCGGCCCAGGCGGTGCGGATCGCCGCCTGCCGCTCGCCGCGCAGCAGGGCGCCGAGGGCGGCGAGCACGATGCCGATGAGCAGCAGACCGTGCACGGTGCCGGGGCCGCCGGGGCTCGCGCCGAGCAGGTCGAGCGCGGTCGCCGAGCCCGAGCCGAACTCCAGGCCCGCTTCCTTGAAGAAGCCGAAGGGCAGCAGCGTCAGGGACCACGGCGCGAGGACGAGCAGCGGTGTGCCGAGGGCGGCGAGGAAGCGAAGGGCGTAGGCCGTGATGTCACCGCGGCGCACCACGAGGAGGGCGAGGCCGAGCACCAGGGCGATCGGCCAGACGATCGGCGTGAAGGCCGTGGCGAGGGTCAGCAGCAGGGCGTACGCCCATGTCGCGCGCCATGTCCCGCGGGTGCCCTCCGGAGCGGCGAGGCCGCTCGCCGCGATACCCGCGCGCGCGATGAGCGGCAGCAGGACCGCGAGGACCGCGGTGCCGATGCGGCCGCCCGCGAGCGCGCCCGTGGCGGCGGGCAGGAAGGCGTACGCGACCGACGCCCACGCGCGCAGCAGGCGCGAGGGGACCAGCGGCCGGGAGGCGAAGTACGCGGCGAATCCCGCCAGCGGCACGGAGCCGACGAGCAGCACGGTGACCGCGAGCCCGGTGGAGCCGAAGAACAGCGAGGACAGACCCGCGACGAGCGCGAGGTAGGGCGGCGCGGACTGCGTGCCGCCGGTGCCGACGGGATGCCAGCCGTCCAGGTAGCGGGACCACAGCTCCGAGGAGTCGGCCGGTGCGGGCAGCAGCGCGCCGCCCGCGAGCGCACCGGTGCCGAGCAGCGCGCGGCAGGCGATGAGCGCGGCGAAGAGCAGCACTACGAAGAGCATCGGTCCCGGCTTGCGGGCGATGCGCTTGAGCCGGGCGAACTGCTCGATCTCCAGGAAGTCCGCGTCGTCGCCGCCGGGTCCCGACTCGACGGCGCCGTGGCGTCCCGCGCCCGCGGGGGCCTCGGCGTCGGAGCGGCCGACGAGGCTGCCCGCCGCCTGCTCGACGGTGGCGCGCACGGTGGCGCCGGGCGGCGGGAAGAGCGGCCGCATCTCACCCGCGTCTATGGCCGGCTTGCCGCGCGTCTTGCGGGCACCGAGGATCCGCCCGGGGCGCAGCAGCGTCGCCAGGAGACCGGCGATCTCGTCGAGGGCCTGGCCGGGCGCCTTGCCGACGAGATAGGCGACGGTGCGCAGGAGCGTGCCGACGACCACCCGGAAGAACACCCAGGGCAGCACGGCCGTACGGGCGTTGACGAGCAGGGTGTAGGTGGCGCCCGCCTTGTCGACGCGGTGCGGCGAGGTCGAGGTGCGGCCGACGCAGTCGACGGTGCGGCGCTCGCGCGAGGAGGCCTCGGCGTGCCGCACGACGGCGTCGGGGGCGACGAGGACGCGGTGCCCCGCGGCGTGCGCGCGCCAGCACAGGTCGACGTCGTCGCGCATCAGCGGCAGCCGGCGGTCGAAGCCGCCCAGCTGTTCGTAGACGTCGCGCCGGATCAGCATGCCCGCGGTGGACACGGAGAGCACGGGCCGTACGTGGTCGTGCTGGCCCTGGTCCTGCTCGCGCCGGTCGAGGCCGGTCCAGCGGCGGCCGCTGTTGGCGATGGAGACGCCGACTTCGAGGAGCTGCCTGCGGTCGTACCAGCCGCGGAGCTTGGGCCCCACGACGGCGACGTCCTTGCCGAGCTCGCGTTCGTTCTCGACGACGCGCAGGAGTTCGGCGAGGGCGTCGGGGTCGGGCGCGCAGTCGTCGTGCAACAGCCAGAGCCACTGCACGGGTTCGCCGTGCGGCAGGTCCGGCATGTCGTACGCGTCGTCGCGCCAGGTCCGGCTCACCGGGTCCCAGCCGCTGGGACGCTTGAGGTACGGCAGCTCTTCGGGGGTCAGCACGCCGGCGGTGCGGACGGCCTCGTCGACGGCGGTGCCGAAGCCGGAGCGCCGGGCGAGGTGCAGCACGCGGTCGGGACCGAGGGCCTCGGTGACCAGGCGGGCGGAGTCGTCCGCGCTGCCGGTGTCCGCGGCCACGGCGTTCTGCACGGGCCGCTCCTGGCCGAGCAGCCCCGCCAGGGCGTCGGGCAGCCAGCGGGCGCCGTCGTGGGAGACGAGGACGGCGGTCACGACGTGCCGCGGAAACTCGGGCGGGCGGGTCGGGTCGAACCCGGCGGCGGCAGCGTCGTGGTGGCTGGCTGCCGAATGGCTGTGCACGGACATCGAGGTACGGGCCCCGGTTCGATGGACTGCGGTGGACGCCTGCGCCCTGCGGGGGCACGGGGGCGTCTCGGACGGGGCCCCACACTAACGGCTGGCACCAGTACGGCCCGCCGCCTGTGGATAACCCATGGGCGACGGGCCGTTGGTTGCGCATTGTTTGAGGGAGGTGTGTGCCGAATTGGTCGGGCGGCGCACACCGTCGGGGTCGGCTGCCGCGTGCCGCTTCACGCACGCGCGTTCTCGTACCTACACGCACGCGTGGTGCGTGCGCGTGGCGGTCGGGATCAGACCGCCGCCTTCTTCAGTCGCCGTCGTTCACGCTCCGACAGACCGCCCCAGATGCCGAAGCGTTCGTCGTTCGCCAGTGCGTACTCAAGGCATTCCGAGCGGACCTCGCAGGCGAGGCAGACCTTCTTGGCCTCGCGCGTGGAGCCGCCCTTCTCGGGGAAGAAGGACTCGGGGTCGGTCTGGGCGCACAGCGCGCGCTCCTGCCAGCCGAGTTCCTCGTCCGCGTCCTCGACCAGCAGTTCCTGAACCAGCTCGGTCATGTGCGCCCCTCGTCTGTCTGTGCGTCCCCGTCGTGCTTGCCGTTACCGATTTCGGCTGAACGACACGAGTGAAATTACAAGTGTGCCGATCCGGGCCAGTCAAGCCGAGATCTGCTATTGGGCCCCTTATTCACTCTGCGGAACCAAGGCTATGCGGAAAGTGTTCAAATCGGCATAAACCGTGACACTCGCGAGGGGCCGTCCGGCACCACCCCTTCTTGTGAGGTCTCGACGCGGTCTCGAAGAGGCCTCACAAGCAAGGACGTCGATGTTTGAGTGCCGGTTGCTGCGCCATGTGTCCGGTGCGGCGAGTGCACAAACCTTTCGCCTGAGAGAACAACCGGATGAGGTGAAACATATCCCACATTGTGGACATCAAGTTGACACCAGAGGTGTGAGCCGGTGTCCTGGTGGGCATGCTCGCGAACCTGGCTCTTTCGATGACCCGCACCAGCGGGTCCATCGGTGCTGCCCACGCGCGCTGTTGCTGTTCCTGCTCCAGCTGTTGAGTTCCTCCAGCTGTTGAGCCGGCTCCCCGAGCCGCTTCCCTCGCTCCACCCTCTTCACCGCGCTCCACCCATCCTTCGCGACACCCCAGCACTCTTACGTTGAGGAACCACCGCACGATGAACAGCGACAGCGACCTCCAGATCGCCGGCGACATCCTCGAGGTCACCCACCTCCTGCAGCCCGCCCGCGAGCACCCCGCCACCGTGGCCGAGTTCGTCGGCCTCGCCCGCTCCATCGCCGCCGACCGCTCCCAGTGGGAACACCTCGTCCAGTACGACGCCACCAGCCGCTGGTACCACCGCCTCACAACAGGCCCCGGGTACGAGGTCTGGCTGCTCTCCTGGGTGCCCGGACAGGGCAGCGGGCTGCACGACCACGGACCCTCCTCCGGCGTACTCACCGTCCTGGAGGGCGAGTTGACCGAGCGCACGGAGCGCGGCGCGCGGGCGCTCGGAGCGGGCGCGCAGCGCGTCTTCGCCTCCGGGTACGCCCACGACGTCGTCAACGACTCCCTCGAACCGGCCGTCAGCCTGCACATCTACTACCCGGGCCTGACCGAGATGCCGATGCGCTCCGCCCAGTGCGCCACCGTCGCCGCCGAAGGCGCCGCGGAGGATGTCGTAACCGCCTGACACGCTGTCGTACCCGCCTGACATGCTGGGGACATGCGCATTGTGGTTCTGGCCGGCGGCATCGGCGGCGCCCGTTTCCTCCGTGGACTCAAGAAGGCCGCGCCCGACGCGGACATCACGGTCATCGGCAACACCGGTGACGACATTCACTTGTTCGGGTTGAAGGTCTGTCCCGACCTGGACACCGTGATGTACACGCTGGGCGGCGGCATCAACGAAGAGCAGGGCTGGGGACGTACGGACGAGACGTTCAAGGTCAAGGAAGAGCTCGCGGCGTACGGCGTCGGACCCGAGTGGTTCGGGCTCGGCGACCGGGACTTCGCCACGCACATCGTGCGGACGCAGATGCTCGGCGCCGGATATCCGCTCAGCGCCGTCACGCAGGCGCTGTGCGAGCGGTGGCAGCCCGGGGTGCGGCTCATCCCCATGTCCGACGACCGCGTCGAGACGCACGTCGCCGTCACGATCGACGGCGAGCAGAAGGCCGTGCACTTCCAGGAGTACTGGGTGCGGCTGCGCGCCTCCGTGGACGCCCACGCCGTCGTGCCCGTCGGCGCCGAGCAGGCCAAGCCCGCGCCCGGCGTCCTGGAAGCCATCGCCGATGCCGACGTCGTGCTCTTCCCGCCGTCCAACCCCGTCGTGAGCGTCGGCACCATCCTCGCCGTGCCCGGCATCCGCGAGGCCATCGCCGAGGCCGGCGTGCCGGTGGTCGGGCTCTCCCCCATCGTCGGGGACTCCCCCGTGCGCGGCATGGCCGACAAGGTGCTCGCCGCCGTCGGCGTCGAGACCAGCGCCGCCGCCGTCGCCGAGCACTACGGCAGCGGGCTCCTCGACGGCTGGCTCGTCGACAGCGTCGACGCGGGCGTGGTGGAGCGGGTCGAGAGCGCCGGGATCCGGTGCCGGGCCGTGCCGCTGATGATGACCGACGTCGACGCCACCGCCGAGATGGCGCGCGAGGCGCTCGCGCTCGCCTCGGAGGTACGGGCATGACCGCCCCCTCCTTCACGGCGTGGGCCGTCCCCGGGCTGCCCGAGGTCCGGGAGGGCGACGACCTCGCCAAGCTGATCGCGGCCGCCGAGCCGGGCCTCGCCGACGGCGACGTACTCCTCGTCACGTCCAAGATCGTCAGCAAGGCGGAGGGGCGTGTCGTGCGGGCCGACGACCGCGAGGCCGCCATCGACGCCGAGACCGTGCGGGTCGTGGCGCGGCGCGGGACCCTGCGCATCGTGGAGAACCGGCAGGGGCTCGTGATGGCCGCCGCCGGTGTCGACGCCTCCAACACGCCTTCCGGGACCGTGCTGTTGCTGCCCGAGGACCCTGACGCCTCGGCCCGTGCCGTACGGGAGGGGGTGCGGGAGGCGCTGGGCGTGGACGTCGGCGTCGTCGTCACCGACACCTTCGGGCGGCCCTGGCGCTCCGGGCTCACCGACGTCGCCATCGGGGCGGCCGGGGTGCGGGTCCTCGACGACCTGCGGGGCGGCGTGGACGCGTACGGGAATCCGCTGAGCGCGACCGTCGTCGCCACCGCGGACGAACTCGCCGCCGCGGGGGACCTCGTGAAGGGGAAGGCCGCGGGGCTGCCCGTCGCGGTGGTCCGCGGGCTGCCTCACGTCGTGGGGGCGGGGCCCGACGAAGGGGCGCGGGCGATGGTGCGCGGCGCGCGCGACGACATGTTCCGGCTCGGGACGTCCGAAGCGGTGCGGGAAGCGGTGACGCAGCGGCGGACCGTGCGGGAGTTCACCGACGGGGAGGTCGACCCCGGGGCCGTGCGGCGGGCCGTGGCCGCGGCCGTCACGGCGCCCGCGCCGCACCACACGACGCCGTGGCGGTTCGTGCTCCTGGAGTCCGAGGCCTCGCGGGTCGAGCTGCTCGACGCCATGCGGGACGCGTGGGTCGCCGACCTCCGGCGGGACGGGAAGTCGCAGGAGTCCATCGCCAAGCGGGTGCGGCGCGGGGACGTGCTGCGCAAGGCGCCCTATCTGGTGGTGCCGTGCCTGGTCATGGACGGCTCGCACACGTACGGGGATGCCCGGCGGGATGCGGCCGAGCGGGAGATGTTCGTGGTGGCGGCCGGGGCGGGGGTGCAGAACTTCCTGGTGGCGTTGGCCGGGGAGCGGCTCGGGTCCGCCTGGGTTTCTTCGACGATGTTCTGCCGGGATGTCGTGCGGGAGGTTCTGGGGCTGCCGGAGTCCTGGGATCCGATGGGGGCGGTGGCCGTGGGGCATCCGGCGGGTGAGCCTCCCGCTCGGGGTGAGCGGTCCGTGGAGGACTTTGTCGCCGTGCGGTAGCCCTTCGGGGGGCGGGGATTTTGCGCAGTTCCCCGCGCCCCTTGAAAGGTCGTTCCTCGCGTGCGGGTTGTGGGGGCTTGTCGCGCAGCTCCCCGCGCCCCTGAAAGGGGCGGGTGGTCGCGCCCACGCGGCAGAGCCGCATATGCCACGGCCCCGCGCCCCTTCGGGGCGCTCACAACGCCCCGATGTTCCCCCTCGGCATGCGCGGTTCCCTGCGTGGGGGTGTTCTGCCGCTCAGGAGGATCAGGCGGGCCGCTCTGTGGCGTTGGCCCTCGTAGGGGGTCAGCAGGCGCAGCATTTCCGTGTCGTCCGCTCGGCGGTTGTCCGCGAGGGCGTAGCCGACGATGCCCGGCAGGTGGAGGTCGCCGACCGTCACCGCGTCGGGGGCGCCGTTGCTGCGCTGGACCGTTTCCGCCGAGGTCCAGGGGCCGATGCCCGGGATCAGCTCCAGGCGGGCCTGGGCCTGGAGCGGCTCCATCGACGCCGCTTCCTCCATCCGGGAGGCCCGCGCCACCGCCCGCAGGATCGTGGACGCCCGCTTGTCGTCCACGCCCGCCTTGTGCCACTCCCAGGAGGGGATGAGGGACCAGGCGCGGGGGTCCGGCATGACGTGCATGCGGGCCTCGGCGGGGGTCGGGCCCGGGGCCGGTTCGCCGTACGCGCGAACCAGGAGGCGCCAGGCGCGGTACGCCTCGTCCGTCGTGACCTTCTGTTCCAGGATCGACGGGATCAGCGACTCCAGGACCAGCGACGTGCGCGTCAGACGCAGGCCCCGGCGGCGGCGCTCGGTCGCGGCGACCAGGCGGTGGCGGGGCGAGAAGGCCCCGGGATCGTCCGACTCGCCCAAGAGGGCCGGGAGTTGGTCCAGGAGCCAGGGTCCGCCCCGGCCCCACGCCTCGGCCTCGACCGTGCCCGCGCGCAGGGCGACCCGAAGCGTGCCGGGCCCGTCCGGCGTGCGGCTCGCGCGCCAGACCGAGCCGTCGGGTGTCGTGCGGAAGGTGGGGTCCGCGGGGCCGCGGCGCAGCGGGCCGAGGGTGAGGCCCAGGTCCACGGGGTAAGGCGGCCGCCAGCTGCGGGTGTGCGCGGCCGTCGAGGGGCGCGGGACGCCCGCGGGTACGGCCGCTTCGCCGCCGCGCACGGTGGTGCGGGTGGGGCGCGGGGCGAAACGGGACGACATTCGTACGAGAGTAGGGGACGCGCGTCCCCTGCGGGGTGCCTACTGGTCGGAGGAGAACCGGACCGCGCCCGCGGGCAGCGTGGCCTCGCACCAGACGCGTACGCCCTCGCGCAGTTCGTTGTCGGGGCCCACGGTCGCGCCGTCGCCGACCACCGCTCCCGAGAGCGCCGAGCGGGCGCCGATCCGCGCGCCCGCGCCGATCAGGGAGTCCGTGATCACCGTGCCCGGCTCGATGACCGCGCCGGACAGGATCGTGCTGCCGGAGATCCGCGCGCCCTCGCCGACGCGCGCGTTCTCGCCGACCACCGTGCCGCCGGTGAGCTTGGCGTCGGCGGCCACGGAGGCGCTGGGCAGCACCAGGCGGTCGCCGCAGCGGCCGGGGACCGCCGGGGACGGGGCACGGCCGAGGACCAGGTCCGCCGAGCCGCGCACGAAGGCCTGGGGCGTGCCCAGGTCCAGCCAGTACGTGGAGTCGACCATGCCCTGGAGGTGGGCGCCGGAGGCGAGCAGGCCGGGGAACGTCTCGCGCTCGACGGAGACCGGGCGGCCCGCGGGGATCGTGTCGATGACCGAGCGCCGGAAGACGTACGCGCCCGCGTTGATCTGGTCGGTGACGATCTCCTCGGGGGTCTGCGGCTTCTCCAGGAACGCCGTGACCCTGCCGGTCGCGTCGGTGGGGACCAGGCCGTAGGCGCGCGGGTCGTCGACCTTCGTGAGGTGCAGGGAGACGTCCGCGCCCGCCGCCTCGTGGGTGTCGACCAGGGCGCGGATGTCCAGGCCCGTGAGGATGTCGCCGTTGAAGATCAGGACCGGCTCGTCGGGGGCCGAGTGCAGGCGCGATGCCACGTTGCGGATGGCGCCGCCCGTGCCGAGGGGTTCGGTCTCCGTGACGTACTCGATGTGGAGGCCGAGCGCCGAGCCGTCGCCGAAGTACGGCTCGAAGACCTCGGCGAGGTAGGAGGTGGCGAGGACGATGTGTTCCACGCCCGCCGCGCGGGCCCGCGCCAGCTGGTGGGTGAGGAACGGGACGCCGGCCGCCGGGACCATCGGCTTGGGAGTGTGGACCGTGAGCGGTCGCAGCCGGGTTCCCTTGCCGCCGACCAGGAGGATCGCTTCTGTCACCTGTCGTCTCTGCTTCCTGCTGGGGCCGGCCGAACTTGAGTTTCGGCCGGCCAGTGTATGCAGACGGATGTGCAGGCCGTGCAGTTCGTGCGGTGCGACCGGGCCTCAGCGGCCCTGGAAGCGGGCCGAGGTGGTCCGGGCCTTGCCGAGCTTCTTGTACAGGCGGCTACCGGGGCACTCGGTGGCGAATCCGTCCCGATGCCCGGAGATCACCCGGAGGCGGACGTTCTCGCCTTTCTTGTACAGGTTGCCACCGCCGGACTTCAGGTATGTCGTTCCGCGCGGATTGGCGCCGTACAGGCCGAGCTTCCACGCGGTCAGCCGGGCGACGGCGTTCACGGCCGCCTTCGGCGGGTTGGAGCTGCTGTACGTGCCGAGGACGGCGATGCCCATGCTGTTCGCGTTGAAACCGAGAGTGTGGGCCCCCAGGACCGGCTTGGCCACACCTCCGGCACGTCCTTCGTAGATGTTTCCGCACCGGTCGACGGCGAAGTTGTAGCCGAAGTCACGCCAGCCGCTGCTCTTGACGTGGTAGCGGTAGATGCTGCGCAGCACGGTTCCCGCCTGTGAGCAGCGGTAGTTGTTGCCGGACGCGCTGTGGTGCACGAAGGCGGCCTTCACGGTCTTGGTGTACGCGAAGTCCTTCTCGCGGAGCTTCTCGTCGGCGCCCCAGCCCTTGCGCGTGATGATGCGCGGGCGCGGTCCGACGTAGGGCCGGGCCTTGCCGACCGCCTCCGGGCCGCCGCGGACGGCGATCAGGTCGTCCTCCGTCTGCTGCTTGGTCAGCTCCGGGATCACGGTGGCGCCGAGCGGGGCGAGGTCCGCGTTCACGGCCGAGGTGGCGGCGGACTCGACGGTCAGGGCGGTGGCGCGCGGCGCCTCGGCCTGGCCGCCCTGGGGCGGGGGATCCTCGCCCGGGTCGACCAGCTCAAGGCGCAGGCCCTTGGGGAGCGGGCCTTCGGCCGCTGCCCGGTTCGCGTGCGCGTCGGCCTTCGCCTCCCCTTCGGCTCCTCCTTCCCGCTCCGCCTCAGCGTCCGCGCGTACGCGGATCTCGACGCCGTCCGAGTCGCCGACCCACAGCGGCGCGGTCGAGCCGCGGACGGCGCCGGTGCCGCGCTCGGGGGTGTCCGGGTCGGCGGCGTGCTCGTGGTTGTGCGTCTCCACGTCCTGCCAGTCGGACCAGGTCGTGGTGCCGGTCGTGCGGGTGCGGACCTGGACGGTGCCGCGCAGTTCGGCTTCGGGGTTGTCCCAGACGACGCCGACCAGGGAGAAGGGCCGGACGTCACGCTGGGCCAGGCCCTGTTCGCGCGCGGCGGCCGAGCCGAGGGAGCGGTCGGAGCCGAGCGGGGCGAGCGGGAGGGACTGAGTGCTGCCGGGGACCGCCTCCGCGGCGGACCCGGTGGCCGGGGCGGCGGGCGTCGCGGCTCGGGCGCCGGACGACGGCAGGGTGAGGGGCAGGGCCAGGGCGGCCGCGCACGTGACGCCGATCGAGGAAGCAAGAAATCCACGCATACATCTGATCGTTGGCATAACGGAACATATCTGTCCATTGGGGAACTGACGGACCGTCGGCCAGGAGCGGCCGTTCCGGTCGCCCGCACTCCCCCGCCACGCCGAGGGGCGCGAGGGGGCCCGCGTACGCTTGCGCCCGTGAACGCCAACGACCGCACCCCTGCCGACCTGCTGCGATCCGCGCTCGCCTCGGACCCGGGCCGCCCTCTTGTCACCTTCTACGACGACGCCACCGGCGAGCGCGTGGAATTGTCCGTGGCCACCTTCGCCAATTGGGTGGCCAAGACCGCCAACCTGCTCCAGGGCGACCTCGCCGCCGAGCCCGGCGACCGGGCCGTGCTGCTGCTGCCCGCGCACTGGCAGACGGCGGTGTGGCTGCTCGCCTGCTCGTCGGTGGGCGTGGTCGCGGACGTGGGCGGCGACCCGGCCTCCGCCGACCTCGTCGTCAGCGGCCCCGACGCGCTGGAGGCGGCGCGCGCCTGCTCCGGGGAGCGGGTGGCGCTCGCGTTGCGCCCGCTCGGCGGGCGGTTCCCGCAGACCCCGGACGGCTTCGCCGACTACGCGGTCGAGGTTCCCGGGCAAGGGGACCAGTTCGCTCCGTACGCGCCGGTCGACCCCGACGAGGTCGCCCTCGTCGTCGGCGGGACCGGGCTGACGGGTGCGGAGGTCGTGGAGCGGGCCCGTGCCGACGCGGGGCGGCTGGGCATCGGGCCCGGCTCCCGCGTGCTGTCCGGTCTGCCGTACGCCACCTGGGACGGGCTCAGCGCCGGGCTGTACGGGGCGCTGGCCTCCGGCGGGTCCGTGGTGCTGTGCCGACACCTCGATCAGCTGGCCGAGGGTGGCCTGGAGAAGCGGGTCGAGGACGAGCGGGTCACGGTCACGGTGAACTGAAGCTCCCCCGTTCGGCGCACTCAGGCCCCTGGCCCAGAGGCCCCCCACCCCGCGTCGGTCCATGGTCGTAGAGGACGCACCACGCACCGACGCAGCCATGAGGGGTGGACGCACACGTGACCGACACCGAAGGCAGCCCGCCCGCGCCGGAGGCCACGTACGGGCCCGGGGCCGGGGCGAGCCCCACCGGCGTGGGTGCCGTCCGCCGCAGGCGCCGCTGGCTGCGCCACACCGCGATCGGCGCCGCCGTCCTGGTGCTCGGCGTGGGCGGCGCGGGATGGGCGGCGTACGAGAAGCTCGACGGCAACATCACCGAGGACACCGACGCGGCCGCCGAGCTGGCGCGTTACGAGAAGGAGCGCCCGACGCCGCTGGTGCACGACGCGCAGAACATCCTGCTGCTCGGCTCCGACACCCGCGCGGGCAAGGGCAACCGCAAGTACGGCAGGGACCCCGGCACCCAGCGCTCGGACACCACGATCCTGCTGCACCTGGCCGCCGACCGGCAGAGCGCGACCGCCGTGTCGATCCCGCGCGACCTGATGGTGGACATTCCCGCCTGCCGCAGGCCGGACGGTTCCCGCACACAGGCCCAATTCGCCCAGTTCAATTGGGCGTTCGAGTTCGGCGGGACGGCCTGCACGATCCGTACCGTCGAGAAGCTCACCAAGATCCGCGTCGACCACCACATGGTCGTGGACTTCACCGGCTTCAAGGACATGGTCGACGCCGTCGACGGCGTCCAGGTCTGCGTGAGGACCCCGATCGACGACGCCGACGCCCATGTGAAGCTCGCCGCGGGCCTGCGGACCCTGAACGGCGAGCAGGCGCTGGGTTACGTGCGCGCCCGCAAGAGCCTCGGCAACGGCAGCGACACCGACCGGATGGACCGCCAGCAGGAGTTCCTCGGCGCGCTCGTCAACAAGGTGCAGAGCAATGACGTCCTCTTGAATCCGACGAAGCTCTATCCCGTTCTCGACGCGGCGACTTCTTCGCTGACCACCGACCCCGGACTCGCGAGTCTGCGGGGTTTGTACGAACTGGTGCGCGGGATGCGCAATATCCCCACAGAACGGGTGCAGTTCCTCACTGTTCCCCGCAGGTCGTACGCCTACGACGCGAACCGCGACGAACTCGTGGAGCCGGCGGCGGGGCAGCTCTTCACGCGGCTCCGCACGGACACCCCGGTCGAAGTGGCCCCGCGGGAGCCCGAGTCCCAGCAGCAGGAGGCCTCCTACGAAGAGGAGTACTCGCCCGAGTCCTCGTACGAAGAGGAGTACGGAGAGGGGTACGAAGAGGGGTACGAGGACTCCGGCGAGTACTGGAGCGACGAGAAGCCGGACGACCCTTCGCATACGCCGTCTCCCGCACCGACATTCCGGGGCAACACGGCGGCCGAGTCCACCTGCGAGTAAAGCGATCCCCAAGGGAAGGCCGCGCCCGACTAAGAAATAGGGCGGATTGCCCAGTTGTAGGGGAGTGGAATTTGTCACCGGCGTCGTTCGGCGCTGAACTGGGCGGATAGTGTGAGCGATCCGGTGCGCCGGGCCAATCGGCCGCGCATCGCTGGAACGACTGACCGAGCGCCTTCTTGAGGGGGGAAAGGCGCCGCGTGGCCCCGACGGAGGACGCAAACAACCGTGGACGCGCAAGGCCGTGGGCGGGCGGAGAACATCGACCCCGCAGACCAGTGGGTGCTCAACCCGAACACCGGCGACTACGAACTGCGACTGAGCCCCTCCGCAGGGCAGTCGGCGGTGCCTGGACCCCGTAGGACCCCCTCCCGTCAGGGTGGCCGCGGCCGCCCCGCGCCGGGCCGTGAGCGGCCCCGCCAGGACGAGCGCAGGGACGAGCGCGACGAGCGCCGCGAGGTGCCCGGCCAGCGCAGGCGCCGCGTCAAGGAGCCGGAGGCGGCATCGGGCGGCAGGCGCAAGCAGAAGCAGCGGAAGTCCAAGGGCAAGAAGGTCATGATCTGGACGGGCGGCACGCTCGCCTTCCTGCTCGTGGCGGGCTGCACCGGCGGCTACCTCTACTACCAGCACCTCAACGACAACATCACGTCGATAGACGATGACGGCGCGGGCACCGGCGGCTTCAGCAAGGACCGGGCCATCAACATCCTGGTGATGGGCACCGACAAGCGCAGCGGCAGCGGCAACAAGGGATACGGCGACGAGGGCAGCGTCGGTCACGCGGACACGACGATCCTCCTGCACGTCTCCAAGGACCGGACGAACGCGACCGCGTTGAGCATCCCGCGCGACATGATCACCGACATCCCGGACTGTCCGACGACGATGGAGGACGGGACCAAGAAGACCATCCCGGGCTCGCAGAACGTCCGCTTCAACGAGAGCCTCGGGCAGTACGACCGCACGCCGAGCTGCACCATGCGCACGGTCACGAAGATCACGGGGATAAAGCTCGACCACTTCATGGTGGCCGACTTCAACGCGGTCAAGACGCTCTCCAGCGCGGTCGGCGGCGTGGACGTCTGTCTCGCCAAGGACATCGACGACCCCAAGTCGCATCTGAAGCTGCCCAAGGGCAAGCACACGATCGAGGGCGAGGAGGCGCTCGCCTTCGTGCGCACCCGGCACACCGTGGGCAACGGGGGCGACTTGAGCCGGATCGAGCTGCAGCAGCAGTTCCTCAGCTCGCTGATGCGCAAGCTGAAGTCGAGCGACACGCTCACCGACCCGACGAAGATGATCGACCTCGCGGAGGCCGGCACCAAGGCCCTCACGGTCGACTCCAAGATCGCCGACATAATGAAGCTCAAGGACCTCGGCATGGAGCTCGGCAAGCTCGACATGAAGAACCTGAGCTTCGCCACGCTGCCGGTCAAGGACAACCCCGCGGAGAAGGTCCCCGTCACGGTCGTCGTCGACCCGCCCAAGGCCGACCCGCTGTTCGCGATGATGCGCGCCGACGAGTCGCTGACCGAGGTGAAGAAGAAGCAGAAGAAGGAGAAGGCCGCGGTGGCCGCCCGCCTCAAGGGCCCCAAGGCCGACGCCTCCGAGGTCCGCGTCGACATCTACAACGGCAGCGGGAAGACCGGCGCCGCTCAGACAACTCTCACATGGCTGCAGAACAATGAGGGCGTGCTCAAGTCCAGCCAACTGGGGAACGCGCCCTCGGACATCAAGAAGACGACGCTCGAGTACGCACCGGACCAGGCTGACCAGGCCCGTCGGCTCGCCGACATCATGGGCCTGCCCGCCACCGCC
Organism: Streptomyces sp. NPDC025651; assembly: GCF_055558735.1. Taxonomy (NCBI): domain Bacteria; kingdom Bacillati; phylum Actinomycetota; class Actinomycetes; order Kitasatosporales; family Streptomycetaceae; genus Streptomyces; species Streptomyces sp. NPDC025651. The sequence continues at coordinate 385,572 of NZ_JBVHLZ010000010.1, read as the reverse complement.
CTGAAGCCGGGCAAGAGCGAGAAGAACGCACAGGGCCTCCCGGCCATGAAGCTGACGCTCGGCGGCGACTTCAAGGGCGCGGGGGTGCCCGTCGCCGCTCCGTCGAAGGCGCCGGAGGGGATCCAGAAAGTCGAAGCGGACAAGACTGTGTGTGCCAAGTGACCTGAAGCGGTCGTTCTGCATCTAACAATGCGCCAAGGCGTACGACACCGGGGGGTTGTCGTACCGGCGCCAAGTCGACGCGGAGCGGCCGCAGTTCAGGACAGGGGCGGGAGGGGCTGGGGATGAGGCAGGACAGCGCGCGGAGGGAAAGGACCAAACGGTCCGTGGAGCCTTCGGACGGGGGCGGTGAGCCTCCGGAGGATGCCGCGGACGGTGGCGGAAGGCATCGGCACCGCAGGCGGCCGGGCGGCGGCGAGCGTCCGCCGCGCCGCAGGCGCCGGGTCCTTCGCTGGTCGGCAACGGTCCTCTCGGTACTGATACTCGGCACGGCCGGCGCCGGTTACCTCTACTACCAGCACCTCAAAGGCAACCTGGAGACCGACGACCTGAACCTGGGCGAGCACCGGGCTCCGGAGCCGACGCCCAACGCCGCGGGCCAGACGCCGCTGAACATCCTGCTCATCGGCTCCGACGCGCGGGACTCCAAGGAGAACCAGAAGCTCGGCGGGGCCAAGGACACCTTCGGCTCGCCGCCGCTCGCCGACGTGCAGATGCTGCTGCACCTCTCGGCGGACCGCACCAACATGTCGGTCGTCAGCATGCCGCGCGACACGCTGCTGCAGATCCCCAAGTGCACCGACCCGGACGACGGAAAGGTCTATCCGGAGACCGGCCCGCGCTACATGACGAACGAGTCGCTCGGCCGCGGCGGCCCCGGCTGCACCGTCGCCACCTGGGAGAAGCTCACCAACATCCACATCGACCACTTCATGATGGTCGACTTCTCGGGTGTGGTCTCCATGGCGGACGCCATCGGCGGCGTACCCGTCTGCGTGGACAAGAACATCCACTCGCGCACCCGCGAGGGCAAGGGGTCGGGCCTCAAGCTGAAGAAGGGCACCACGGAGATCAAGGGCGAGCAGGCCCTGCAGTGGCTGCGCACCCGCTACGGCTTCGAGGGCGGCACCGACATCAGCCGCGCCAAGGCCCAGCACATGTACATGAACGCGCTGGTCCGCAAGCTCCGCGAGAACACCGGCCTGACCAGCCCCAACCAGCTGCGCAAGCTCGCCGAGGAGGCGACGAACGCGCTGACGGTCGACAACGGCCTCGGCTCCCCCAAGAAGCTGTACGACCTGGGCAACGAGCTCAAGAAGGTCTCGCCGGAGCGCACGACGATGACGACCATGCCGTTCGAGTACGTCGGCGCGCGCGTCATCCCGAAGCCCGGCGACGCGGAGCAGCTCTTCCGCCTGGTCCGTGACGACGTCGCCCTGGACGGCAAGGGCAGGAAGAAGCCTCCGAAGGAGAAGCTGTCGGACGACCCGGCGGCCGCGGACGACAAGATCGCCGTCCAGGTGCAGAACGGCACGCGCAGCGCGACCGAGCCCCCGGCCGGCGGACGGGCGGGCGCGGTGGCGCAGCTCCTGGCGGGCAAGGGCTTCACGAAGGCCGCGCCGGACACGGCGACGGCGCTCAGCGAGGAGCGGACCGTCATCCGCTATCCCAGCGTCGACCTGGAGGGCGACGCCCAGCGGGTCGCCAAGTCCCTGGGCCTTCCGCTGAGTTCGGTGAAGAAGTCGACGGACGTCTCCGGGGTCACGCTGGTCGTCGGCGCCGACTGGCGCGAGGGCGACGTGCCGCCCAAGCCGAAGAAGAAGGACGACAGCACGCCGGATTCCGCGGACGCGCTCAGCGGCTCCGACAAGAAGGCGTGCATGAAGGTGGACCCGAACTTCACCTGGTGAACGGCTCCGGGGCAAGTGACGATGCGTCACTTGCCCCGACGTTCCGTACCGCGTACGCCCGTTGGGCCGCTCAGACCTGCTGGGTCTCCCCCATCACGGCCGGGCGGCGCGAGGCGATGACCTTCTTGGCCAGCGAGCGCGGGCTGGTGAGGAAGCCGAAGCCCCACGACATGTGCATGATCGCGAGCGCCACCGGGATCTGCAGGCGCGCCTTGAGCGGCAGGCCCTTGCCCGCGGGGACGGACCCGGCGACGATCGCCGCGAGGTAGCCACCGGGGATCACGAAGCCCCACGGCGTGAGGGCCGCGCCCACCACGACGCCCGCCGCGATGGCGCACACCGCGGTCGGCGGCGCGAGGTAGCGCAGGTTGATGGAGCCCTCGTGGTAGCGGGCGACGACGTGGCGCCAGCGGCCGTAGTCCTTGTACTGCTTGGCCAGGGCCTTCACGCTCGGGCGGGGGCGGTAGGAGACCTTCAGCTCGGGCGAGAACCAGATCATGCCGCCGGCCTCGCGGATGCGGAAGTTCAGCTCCCAGTCCTGGGCGCGGATGAACTCCTCGTTGTATCCGCCCTGTTGCTCCAGGGCCTCGCGGCGGAAGACGCCCAGGTAGACCGTCTCGGCCTGCTGGGCGTCGCCGCCGGTGTGGAAGGCGGCGTTGCCCACGCCGATCTTCGAGGTCATGGCGGCGGCCACGGCCTGCTCCCAGGCGTTGGTGCCCTGGGCGTGCATGATGCCGCCGACGTTCATCGCGCCGGTCTCCTCCAGGAGGCGCACGGCGGTGGTGATGTACCCGGGCGAGAGCGCGGCGTGGCCGTCCACACGCACCACGATCGGGTGACGGGACGCCTTGATGGCGGCGTTCAGCGCCGCGGGCGTGCGGCCCGTCGGGTTGGGGACCGTGTGCACCCGGGGGTCTTCTCGGACCAGCTCGGCGGCGATCTCGTCCGTGCGGTCGGTGGAGGGGCCGAGCGCGACGACGACCTCCATCTCGCCCGCGTACTCCTGCTGCAGGATCGCGTGCACCGCCTCGCGCAGGTGCCGTTCCTCGTTGAGGACGGGCATGATCACCGATACGGCGGGAGGCTGCACCTCAGACTTCGCGTTCATCACGCGTCACGTTACCGCGAACGGGGGACACGGGCGCGCGCCGTCCGGGTCGCTACCCCGGGCCGCATTTCGTATGGCCTTACGTTTCTCGGGTTCCCGGATCTTCGCCCACCCCCAGCCCGGACCCGTCTCCGCGGAGGTGTCCCCCACGTGCCCACACCGCCCCGCTCCCCCGCCCCCTCGCCGCGCCGCCCGAACCCGCAGGCCCGCAAGCCCGCCCGGAAGTCCGCCGGGAAGGGGAAGCGGCCCCGCTGGGCCATGCGGGTGGCGACCACCTTCTCCGTGACGGTCCTGGCCGCGGCCGGCATCGGGCACTCCGTCGTCACCAGCCTCGACACCGGGATCAAGCGGGTCGACGCCTTCAAGGACATGAAGAACAGGCCCGCGCCGGGCAACGGCATGAACGTGCTGCTCGTCGGCACCGACGGCCGCGACAAGATCAGCCCCGAGGAGAAGGCGAAGTACCGCCTCGGCGGCGCGCCCTGCCACTGCACGGACACGATCATGATCGTGCACATCTCGGAGGACAGGGACCGCGCGAGCGTCGTGAGCCTGCCCAGGGACTCGTACGCGGATCTGCCCGCGCACACCGACCAGACCACCGGCGAGAAGCACCACGAGCACGCCAACAAGATCAACGCGGCGTACGCGGAGGGCGGCCCGAACCTCACGGTGCGCACCGTCGAGCACATGACGAAGGTCAAGATCGACCACTATCTGGAGGTCGACTTCACCAGCTTCATGAAGACCGTGGACGTGCTCGGCGGCGTGGAGATCTGCACGGCACGGCCGCTCAAGGACTCGCACACCGGGCTCGACCTGTCGGTCGGCACGCACGAGCTGAACGGCGGCGAGGCGCTCCAGTACGTGCGCTCGCGGTACGTCGACGGGGCCTCCGACCTGGGCCGCATGCAGCGCCAGCAGCGCTTCCTCGCGGCGCTCATCGCGAAGGCGACGAGCAGCGGCGTGCTGCTCAATCCGGTCAAGTTCCGCGACGTGACGCGCACCCTGCTGGGCTCGGTCCGCGCGGACAAGGGCTTCGGGACGGGCGAGATGCTGGACCTCGGCCGTGCGATGCGGAACTTCTCGCCGTCGTCGTCGGAGTTCACGACCGTGCCGCTGAGCGCCAAGGGCAAGTCCATCCCGGGCATCGGCTCGACGCTGAAGTGGCACAAGACGAAGTCGAAGAGGCTGTTCGAGGCGTTGCGCGAGGACCGTCCGCTGGCCCCGCACCGCTCCAGGTCCAGGGCGGCCCTCGTGGGCGTCTCGCCCCAGCAGATCCGGGTCCAGGTGGACAACGGCACGGGGGCGCCGGGCCTCGGCAAGCGGGTCGACGCGGCGCTGCGGGCGACCGGCTTCCGGACCACGCGGGTGCCGGGGAACGTCCCCGGGGCGAGCAGGAAGCCCGCCGAGCGGACCGTCGTCGCGTACGACCCGCGCTGGGACCGCTCGGCGAAGTCCCTGGCCACGGCGTTGCCGGGCTGCGAGATGCGGAAGGTCAAGGGGCAGGGCGCGACGCTGAAGGTGATCGCGGGCGCCGACTTCAAGGCGGTGCGTCCCGTGCGGGCGGAGGACGCCTATCAGGGCGAGTTCGGCGCGGTCACCGGGGACCAGGTCGTCTGCCCCTGAACGGCGGCCGGGCCGGGGTGGGCGCCGGGCGCTGCCGGGGTGGGCGCCGGGCTCAGTCGTCGAAGCCCTCCGCGGCCCGTGCCTCGCGCAGTTCCTTGATGGCCCGGCGCCGCGCGAGGCGGTGCGTGCGGCGGATCTGGGCCTCCTGGTAGCGGCGGCGGTCGCGGTCCGTCTCGGGGATGACCGGGGGGACGGTGCGCGGCTTGCCGTCCGCGTCGACCGCGGCGAAGACGAGGTACGCGGAGCCGACCTGCTGCGCGGGCGTCGACTCGTTCCAGCGCTCGGCGAGGACCCGGACGCCGACCTCCATGGAGCTGCGTCCGGTCCAGTTGACCTGGGCCTTCACATGGACGAGGTCGCCGACGCGGACCGGCTCCAGGAAGGCCATCTCGTCCATGGACGCGGTGACCGCGGGGCCGCCCGAGTGGCGTCCGGCGACGGCTCCCGCCGCGTCGTCGACCAGTTTCATGATCACGCCACCGTGCACCGTCCCGAGGAGGTTGGTGTCGTTGTGGGTCATGATGTGGCTGAGGGTGGTGCGGGACGCTGAGGTCGGCTTGCCCGGAATCTCCGATTCTGGACGGGGAGCCTGATCTGTCATGCCCTCCACCCTAAGCCGGACGTATGTCCGAGCCCTCCTCGGCCGCTTTGCATCAGCTCTGCAACAGCCCTGGCCCGAAATCCCGACCGCCCTGTAAGCCTCCCGGCCCGGCACTGCACACTAAGCCACATGAGCGATTGGCCAGACGATCAGGCGGGCGGCCGAGGACACGGCCGCGGCAGCGGGAACGCCCAGCCCGAGGGCGCCCGCGTGATGCGGCACATCCAGCGCGGCCAGCCCTCCCGTCCGGCCGGTCCACCGCCCGGCCAGGTCCCCTCGCAGCCGGAGTACGACGAGTACGGCGACCGGTACGGGAACGGACAGCCCTACGGCGACGCCCGCGACGACGTCTTCGAGCCGCGGACCCCGCGCCAGGACCCCTACGCGCAGAGCCAGGGCTACGACAGCGGCTACAACACCGGCCAGGTCTACGGCCAGCCCAACAGCGGCAACGGCGCGGGCCGGGGCGGCGACGGACGCCCCCCGCGCGGCCCGCGCCCCGCGCCGAACTGGCGGCGCCGGATCAAGATCGGGTCGATCACCCTGGTGAGCGTCCTCCTGGTGACGTCCGTCGCCACGTACTTCTGGGCCGACGGCAAGCTCAAGCGCGAGGTCGACCTCTCCAAGGTCATCGAGCGGCCCGAGGGCGGCGCCGGCACGAACTACCTGATCGTGGGCTCCGACAGCCGCAAGGGCATGTCCGACGAGGAGAAGAAGAAGCTCCACACGGGCTCGGCCGAGGGCAAGCGCACGGACTCGATGATGATCCTGCACGTCGCGGACGACGGCGGGAACACGATGATCTCGCTGCCCCGCGACTCGAACGTGACGATCCCGTCCTTCAAGGGCGCCGAGTCCGGCAAGCTCTACCCGAACACCGGCCGCCAGACGAAGCTCAACGCGGCGTACGCGGAGGACGGTCCCGAGCTGCTCGTGCGCACCATCGAGGCCAACACCGGCCTGCGCATCGACCATTACGCGGAGATCGGTTTCGGCGGCTTCGCCAAGATCGTGGACTCGGTCGGCGGCGTCGAGATGAACATCCCGAAGGCCTTCAAGGACAAGTGGTCGGGCGCCGACTTCGAGGCGGGCAAACAGACCCTGAACGGCCAGGAGGCGCTCGCCTTCGTCCGCACCCGGCACGCCTTCGGCAGCGACCTGGAGCGCACGAAGAACCAGCAGAAGTTCCTCTCGGCCCTCGCCAACCAGGTGGCGACGCCCGGCACGGTCCTGAACCCGTTCAAGCTCTACCCCACCATGGGCGCGGGCCTGGACACGCTGGTCGTCGACAAGGACATGGGCCTGACCGACGTGGCCTCCATGTTCTGGGCGATGAAGGGCATCAGCGGCGGCGACGGCACCTCCATGAACATGCCGGTCGCGGGCACCGTGGGCAGCAACCTGCTCTGGGACAAGGCCAAGGTCAAGCAGCTGGTGAACGAGCTGAACAACGACGAGAAGGTGACGGTCTCGGGCAGCTGAGACGCTCCCGCGGCGCGGCGGCGGAGCCCTTTGGCGGTACGCGGAGCCCTTTGGCGGTACGCGTACCCCCGAACGGTCCGCCCGCCGCGTAGCCGCGGCGGCTCCGTGTCACGGTGGTCCGAACTGCCACCGCCGACGTCCGGAGCCCTGCCATGGCAGACCTGCAGGAGGAACTCAACACCACCGCCGAGGCCGGGGAGCTCGACCAGCCCCCCGCCCCGCCCGAGCCCGTTGCCGAGCCGCTTCCCGAGCGGGAGCCCGACACCCAGCCAGAGACGCGGTACGCGCGGGCCCACGCCCTGCTCACCGCGCACCCCGTCGCCGACGGGTACAGCGGGCTGCCGCGGAAACTGCGCGAGCTGCCCTGGTACGACTTCGAGACGGGCGACAGCGGCCTGGAGAGCGACATCCCGCGGCTGCGTGAGGGCCGGGTCGGGGCGCAGTTCTGGTCCGTGCACCTGCCCGAGGGGACGAACCCGGACCGGGCCGTCGGCGCGACCCTCGAACAGATCGACCTGGTCAAGCACGTCGTCGACGCCCACCCCGAGGGCCTGCGGCTCGCCCGCAACGCCTCGGAGGCCGCCGACGCGCGCAACTGCGGGCGCATCGCCACGCTGATCGGCCCCGCCCAGGGCGGCGCGCTCGGCGACTCGCTGGGCACGCTGCGGGCGCTGCACAGCCTGGGCCTGTGCGCGGTCACCCTCTGCGGTACGTCGTGGGCGGGCGCGGACGGTCTGACGACGTTCGGCGAGGAGGTCGTGCGGGAGATGAACCGGCTCGGGGTCCTCGCGGACCTCTCCGGCGCGTCCGAGGCGACGGCGCGGCGGGTCCTCGCCGTCTCCAAGGCCCCGGTGATCTTCACCCGCTCCGGGGCGCGCGCCCTGCGGGAGCACCCGGCGAACCTCGGCGACGACCTCCTCGCCGCGGTCGGCGCCGCCAAGGGTCTGTGCCTGGTGCCACTCGCCGCCGAGCGGACAGGTCCTTCCGTACGTGACGTGGCGGACCACCTCGACCATGTACGCCGCGTCGCCGGGCCCGAGTGCGTCGGCCTGTCGGGCACGTACGACGCCGCCGAGCCCCACCCGGAGGGCCTCGGCGACGCGTCCTGCTATCCGCTCCTGGTCGCCGAGCTGCTCGAACGCGACTGGTCCGAGGCCGAGTTGGCGCTGCTGACCTGGGGCAACGTCCAACGGGCGCTGCGTGGCGCGGACTTCACGGCACGGGCGGCGCGGGAGCGGCGGGCCGCGTCGACGGCGACGATAGAGCGACTGGACGGCTGACCGGGCGCGACCGGCGTCAGCTCCCCTCGGGTCAGGGGATCTTGCAGAGGCAGAAGGGGTGCCCGGCGGGGTCGGCGTACACGCGGAAGTCGCGCTTGCCGCCGTCGTCGTCCAGGTCGAGCGGGCGCGCGCCGAGGGCGAGCACCTTCTCCTGGGCGGCGTCGATCTCCTCGTCGGTGCGGCCCGCGTCCAGGTCCAGGTGGATCTGCTGGGCGTTGACGTCGGAGCGGGGCCACTCGGGCGGACGCAGGCCCTCCACGCGCTGGAAGGAGACCTTGACGCGGCCTTCCGACACCAGGTCGATCCAGTCGCCGTCGTCCTCGATGGTGCCGCCGATGACGGCGGCGTAGAACTCGGCGAGTTCGCGCGGCCGGGGGCAGTCGAGGACGACGTTGCGCAGGCGGGCGATGGGGGTGGCGGAAGTGGTGGGGTCCTCGGCGTCAGTCATGGTTTTCTCCTGCTCACTCGGCACACAGACAGAACGGGTGCCCCGCGGGATCCGCGTAAACCCGCCAGCCGCGGTCGCGGTCGGCGGCGTCGAGGACGGTGGCGCCGAGCGCGAGGACCTGCTTCTCCGCGGCGTCCATGTCCTCCACGGTGAGGTCCAGGTGGAACTGCTGCGAGCCGTCGGGCGACGGCCACGTCGGCGGTACGTGGCCCGGGGACTCCTGGAACGCGAGGGGCGTGCCGCCGTGACCTTCGAGGTCGACCCAGCCCACGTCCCCGTGGGTCGGGGTGCCGCCGATGACGGCGGCGTAGAACTCGGCGAGGGCGAAGGGGTCGGGACAGTCCAGGGCGACGACGCGGAGCTTGGCGAAGGGCATGACTCTCCTCCTGAAGGATTACCGGCTGAGTCCATCAACCAGTAACGGTTACTTCATGCTCCCGCAGAAGGGGTAACGTCGCAACCATGAATGACAGAGCGCCCGCGCCGGGAGGGCTCGCGCTGGTCCAGGAGCTGGTGAACACGCTGAACCTGGAGACGGGCGTGGACTCGCTGGCCACGGAGGAAGGGCTGAGGGCGTTCGGGATCGCGCCGGGCCAGGGGGACGCGGCGCGCGAACTGCGGGAGTCGTTGCGGGCGGCGTGCCTCGCGCACGCCGGGCATCCGCCGCACCGTGCGGTCCCCGACCTGACCGGGCTCCTGGCCTCGGCGCCGCTGGTGGTGACGGTGGACGCGGCATCCGGTGCCGCGTCACTGGCTCCCGCGGACGCGGCGCCGCTCACCGCGCGGGTCGCTTCGGCCATCGCCGAGGCGATCACCGCGGGCACGTGGCTCCGCCTCAAGGCCTGCGAGGCGTCGGACTGCCACTGGGCGTACTACGACCGCAGCCCGGCGGGGCGGAGTCGGTGGTGCGACATGGGGGTGTGCGGGGCGCGGGCGAAGATGCGGGCTTATCGGGCACGCAAGGCCGCGTCGCCCGGGGCTGGAAAGTAGGGCGCCGTTGGGGGTGGGGTCCGGGGCGTGTGCGGGTTCGTCGGGGTTGCTCGCGCAGTTCCCCACGCCCCTGACGGGGCGCCCTCGCAGCCTGGGTCGTGCCCCTTCAGGGGCGCGGGGAACTGCGCGACAAGCCACATCCGACCCGCAGACTCCGCACCACAGAACGAGGCGGCCCGGAGGAGCGAACCGCTAAGCCGCCGGACGGCCCATCGCACGGTAGGTCCACCCGGCGGCACGCCACGCCGTCGGATCAAGGGCGTTGCGGCCGTCCAGGATGACGGGCGTCGTCGTCACCGCGGCCAGCGCCACCGGGTCCAGGTCGCGGAACTCGCGCCACTCCGTGAGGTGCAGGACGACGTCCGCGCCGCGCACCGCCTCGACCGCCGAGTCCGCGTACCCGAGGGTGGGGAAGAGGCGGCGGGCGTTCACCATGCCCTTGGGGTCGTAGACCGTGACCTGGCCGCCCTGGAGGTGGATCTGCCCGGCGACGTTGAGCGCCGGGGAGTCGCGGACGTCGTCCGAGTCCGGCTTGAACGTGGCGCCGAGGACCGCGACCCGCTTGCCCAGGAAGGACCCGCCGCCCAGCGCCTCGCGCGCCATCTCGACCATCTGGCCGCGCCGGCGCATGTTGATGGAGTCGATCTCGCGGAGGAAGGTCAGGGCCTGGTCGGCGCCGAGTTCGCCCGCGCGCGCCATGAAGGCGCGGATGTCCTTCGGCAGGCAGCCGCCGCCGAAGCCGATCCCGGCCCGCAGGAACTTCTTCCCGATCCGGTCGTCGTGCCCGAGCGCCTCCGCCAGCTTCACGACGTCGCCGCCCGCCGCCTCGCACACCTCCGCCATCGCGTTGATGAAGGAGATCTTCGTGGCGAGGAAGGAGTTCGCGGAGGTCTTCACCAGCTCGGCGGTCGGGAAGTCCGTGACGACGAAGGGCGAGCCCTCCTCGATCGGGGTCGCGTACACCTCGCGCAGCAGCTTCTCCGCGCTCTCGCTGCGTACGCCGACCACGATCCGGTCCGGGTGCAGGGTGTCCTGCACGGCGAAGCCCTCCCGCAGGAACTCCGGGTTCCAGGCCAGCTCGGCCTCCTCGCCCGCCGGGGCGAGCTCCAGGAGGCGCGCGGCGAGCCGGTCCGCGCTGCCGACCGGCACGGTGGACTTGCCGACCACCAGGCACGGCCGGGTCAGGTGCGGGGCGAGCGACTCGACCGCGGCGTCGACGTACGACATGTCGCACGCGTACTCACCGTGCTTCTGCGGGGTGTTCACGCAGACGAAGTGGATGTCGCCGAACTCCGCGACCTCCGCCGGGTCCATCGTGAAGCGCAGCCGTCCGCTGGAGCCCTCGATGCCCGCGACGTGCTTGCGCAGCAGCTCCTCCAGGCCTGGCTCGTACATCGGGACCTCGCCCCGCTGGAGCATCTCGACCTTCTCGGGCACGACGTCCAGGCCGAGCACCTCGAAGCCGAGCTCGGCCATGGCCGCGGCGTGCGTGGCGCCGAGATAGCCGGTGCCGATCACGGTGATCTTGAGGGCCATGCGGTGCTCCAGAGGTGGGGTGTCTTCGGTGCGCTGCCCGAGCATAGTCCGGCGTGGCGGGGCCTCTCACGGGGCACGATTTCCGCTGTCGCCAAGCTCACGTATCCCTCGTGCGGGAGGCGACACTAAAATTTGGGTTACTTAACGGTAGTTAGCTTCCTGGGAGCGTGAGAAACCTTGGCCGGATCGGCTGATTTCGACCTGTACCGCCCGTCCGAGGAGCACGACATGCTCCGCGACGCCATCCGCTCGCTCTCCGAGGCGAAGATCGCGCCGTTCGCCGCCGCGGTGGACGAGGAGGCCCGCTTCCCGCAGGAGGCGCACGACGCGCTGGTCGCGAACGACCTGCACGCGGTCCACGTGCCGGAGAGCTACGGCGGCGCGGGCGCCGACGCCCTCGCGACCGTCATCGTCATCGAGGAAGTGGCCCGCGTCTGCGCCAGCTCCTCGCTGATCCCGGCCGTGAACAAGCTCGGCTCGCTGCCCGTCATCCTCTCCGGCTCCGAGGAGCTGAAGAAGAAGTACATGACGCCGCTGGCCAAGGGCGAGGGCATGTTCTCGTACTGCCTCTCCGAGCCGGACGCCGGTTCGGACGCGGCGGGCATGAAGACCAGGGCCGTGCGCGACGGCGACTCCTGGGTGCTCAACGGCGTCAAGCGCTGGATCACCAACGCGGGCGTCTCGGAGTACTACACGGTCATGGCCGTGACCGACCCCGAGAAGCGCTCCAAGGGCATCAGCGCCTTCGTCGTCGAGAAGGGCGACGAGGGCGTCTCCTTCGGCGCCCCGGAGAAGAAGCTCGGCATCAAGGGCTCCCCCACCCGCGAGGTCTACCTCGACAACGTCCGCATCCCCGCCGACCGCATGATCGGCGAGGAGGGCACGGGCTTCGCGACCGCCATGAAGACCCTGGACCACACCCGCATCACCATCGCGGCGCAGGCCCTCGGCATCGCGCAGGGCGCCCTCGACTACGCCAAGGGGTACGTCAAGGAGCGCAAGCAGTTCGGCAAGCCGATCGCCGACTTCCAGGGCATCCAGTTCATGCTCGCGGACATGGCCATGAAGATCTCGGCCGCCCGCGCGCTGACCTACCAGGCCGCCGCGGCCTCCGAGCGCGGCGACGCCGACCTGACCTACCTGGGCGCGGCGGCGAAGTGCTTCGCCTCCGACGTCGCCATGGAGGCCACGACGGACGCCGTCCAGCTCCTCGGTGGCTACGGCTACACCCGTGACTACCCCGTCGAGCGGATGATGCGCGACGCGAAGATCACGCAGATCTACGAGGGCACGAACCAGGTTCAGCGGATCGTGATGGCGCGGAACCTGCCGTAAGCCTGCGGCGCTTCAGCGGTACGAGACGGTGCCCTCTCCCTGGCTTCAGGGGGAGGGCACCGTCTCGTGGCCCCGTAAGGGGCGCGGGGAACTGCGCGAGCAACCGAGAACAAAGCCGCACCCGCGTGGCGACCGCCGTGGGCAGACGCGGCCGCGAGTCCGTCGTGGCTGAGCTCGCCCACGCGGCGGAGCCGCATATCGACACAGCCCCGCGCCCCTTGCGGGGCGCCCTGACTCAGCCGTCCAGTTGGGCCAGCGTCGCGATCGACGGACCGCGACGGGAGCGGATGTCCCGGGAGACGTCCTCCGCCGCGCCGAGGACCCGTACCGCGTTCTGCCACGTCAGCTTGGCGAGGTCCGGCTTCGACCAGCCGCGGGTCAGGAGCTCCGCGATCAGGTTCGGGTAGCCCGCCACGTCGTCCAGGCCGGACGGGGTGAACGCCGTGCCGTCGTAGTCGCCGCCGATGCCGATGTGGTCGACGCCCGCCACCTCGCGCATGTGGTCGAGGTGGTCGGCGACCGTGGCGGCCGTCGCGATCGGGCGGGGGTTCCGCTCCTCGAAGGCCGCGTGGACCTTCATGGCCTGAGGCGTCGTGTCCAGGTGGTGGAAGCCGTGGGCGCGCATGTTCTCGTCCGCGGCCAGGGTCCAGTCGACCGCCGCCTGGAGGACGAACTTCGGCACGAAGGTCGCCATCGCCACGCCGCCGTTGCCCGGCAGCCGCTCCAGCACGTCGTCCGGGATGTTGCGCGGGTGGTCGCACACCGCGCGCGAGGACGAGTGGGAGAAGATCACCGGCGCCACGGACGTGTCCAGGGCCGCCCGCATCGTCGTCGCCGCCACGTGGGAGAGGTCCACGAGCATGCCGACGCGGTTCATCTCGCGGACGACCTCGTGGCCGAACGGCGAGAGGCCGCCGACGCCCGGCTCGTCCGTCGCCGAGTCCGCCCACGCGATGTTGTCGTTGTGCGTGAGCGTCATGTAGCGGACGCCGAGCGTGTGCAACGCCCGCAGCGTGGCCAGGGAGTTGTTGATGGAGTGGCCGCCCTCGGCGCCCATCAGGGACGCGACGCGGCCCTCGCCACGGGCCTTCGCCATGTCCGCGGCCGTCAGGGCGCGGACCAGGTCCGAGGGGTAGCGCGTCAGCAACTGCCCGACGCAGTCGATCTGTTCGAGCGTGGCGCTGACCGCGGCGTCGCCGGTCAGGTCCGTGCGTACGTACACCGACCAGAACTGGGCGCCGACGCCGCCCGCGCGCAGGCGGGCGATGTCGGTGTGGAGGTTGCCCGTCTGGTCGGCGGCGATGTCGAGGCGGTCGATGTCGTAACCGGCCTTCTCGCGCAGCGCCCACGGCAGGTCGTTGTGGCCGTCGACCACCGGGAACTCGGCGAGCAGCGAACGCGCTTCTTCCAGCTTCTCGGGATGCGTCATACCCGTCACTGTGCCGGTCACTTCCCCGGGCCGAAGCCGAATCCGGAACCCGCTCCCTCGACCTTGGCGCGCAGCCGCTTGCCCTTCTCCGTCGCCTGGTCGTTCAGCTCCTGCTGGAACTCCCGCATACGGGACTGGAGTTCGGCGTCGTGCGCCGCGAGGATGCGGGCCGCGAGCAGGCCCGCGTTGCGCGCGCCGCCGACCGAGACCGTCGCCACCGGGACGCCCGCCGGCATCTGCACGATGGAGAGCAGGCTGTCCATGCCGTCGAGGTACTTCAGCGGGACCGGCACGCCGATCACCGGGAGCGGGGTCACCGACGCCAGCATGCCGGGCAGGTGGGCCGCGCCGCCCGCGCCCGCGATGATCGCCTTGAGGCCGCGGTCCGCCGCCTGCTCGCCGTACGCGATCATCTCGTGCGGCATGCGGTGCGCGGAGACGACGTCGACCTCGAAGCGGATCTCGAACTCGTCGAGGGCCTTCGCCGCGGCCTCCATGACGGGCCAGTCGGAGTCGGAGCCCATGACGATGCCGACGACGGGAGAGGTGCTGCTCATTCGGTGATCGTTCCTCTGAGGTAGCCGGCTGCGTGACGGGCGCGCTCGAGCACGTCGTCCAGGTCGTCGCCGTAGGTGTTGACGTGACCGACCTTGCGGCCGGGCTTCACGTCCTTTCCGTACATGTGGATCTTGAGCTGCGGGTCACGGGCCATGCAGTGCAGATAGGCGCTGTACATGTCCGGGTAGTCGCCGCCGAGGACGTTGACCATCACGGTCCACTCGGCGCGCGGGCGCGGGTCGCCGAGCGGCAGGTCGAGCACGGCGCGGACGTGGTTGGCGAACTGCGAGGTGATCGCGCCGTCCTGCGTCCAGTGGCCGGAGTTGTGCGGGCGCATCGCGAGTTCGTTGACGAGGATGCGGCCGTCGCGGGTCTCGAAGAGCTCGACCGCCAGGTGGCCGACCACGCCGAGCTCCTTGGCGACGCGCAGCGCCAGCTCCTGCGCCTCGCCCGCCAGGGCCTCGGCCAGGTCGGGCGCGGGGGCGATCACCGTGTCGCAGACGCCGTCGACCTGACGGGACTCGACGACGGGATACGAGACGGCCTGGCCGTGCGGCGAGCGGACGACGTTCGCCGCCAGTTCGCGTACGAAGTCGACCTTCTCCTCGGCGAGCACCGGGACGCCGGCCCGGAAGGGGTCTTCGGCGTCCTCGACGGAACGGACGAACCACACCCCCTTCCCGTCATAGCCGCCGCGCACCGTCTTCAGAATGACCGGGAACCCATCCCCCTCGGCCGCGAAGGCGGCCACGTCGGCCGGGTCCCTCACGATCCGGTGGCGCGGGCACGGCACACCGATCTCCATGAGCTTCGCGCGCATCACGCCCTTGTCCTGGGCGTGCACCAACGCGTCGGGCCCCGGACGGACGGGAATGCCGTCCGCCTCCAGGGCCCTGAGGTGCTCGGTGGGTACGTGTTCGTGATCGAAAGTGATCACGTCGCAGCCCCTCGCGAAGTCGCGCAGCGTGTCCAGGTCGCGATAGTCGCCGATGACGACATCGCCGACGACCTGCGCCGCGGAATCCTGAGGGGTGTCACTGAGGAGCTTGAATTTCAGGCCGAGGGGGATGCCCGCCTCGTGGGTCATGCGGGCGAGCTGACCGCCGCCGACCATGCCGACTACCGGGAACGTCACGCCCCCAGGGTATCGGCCGGTATCGGCCACCCGGGAACGGCCGGAACGAACGGCTCCCGGCCCCTCCTGTCACAGCGGCGCCACAGTGTCCGAGCGCCCACGCGCGCCGGAGAAGCCCGCTGGTTAGCATGGCTGGGTCGACACGACCGAAACACCAATCCGTCGGCACGTACACGACAGGTACCAAAACGACCGGTACGAATCGACGGGGGCTGGGGCGACCACCATGACGGAACGGGGCGCACTTCGGGTGCGGCTGGATCGGCTCGCACGCGAAGTTGCCAAGTTCGGGGCCGTGGGGGCGGTCGGAACCCTGGTGAACTTCGGGGTCTTCAACCTCGTGCGGCACGTCACGGATCTGCACGTGGTGCGCGCGAGCGTGATCGCCACGGTCGTCGCCATCGTCTTCAATTACGTGGGGTTCCGCTACTTCACGTACCGGGACCGGGACAAGAGCGGCCGTACCAAGGAGCTCACGCTCTTCCTGCTGTTCAGCGCGGTCGGCCTGGTGATCGAGAACGGCGTGCTCTACGCCGCGACGTACTGGTTCGGCTGGGACGGCAGGCTGCAGGCCAACTTCTTCAAGTTCCTCGGCATGGGCATCGCCACGCTCTTCCGCTTCTGGTCGTACCGCACCTGGGTCTTCAAGGCGCTGCCCGCCCGCGAGGCCGTCGCCCATGCCGAATCGTTCCTGGAGGAGTCGGACGAGCGGCCCGTGGCGCGACGGGCCGGCTGACGCCCCCGGAATTTCACCGCCCGGCCCTCATCTGACGGTCTCGGCCTCGTCCTCGCCCTTCGAAGGGGGCGTACGCGACAGGAAGAGCCCGAAGACCGGCGGCTTCGTCTGCAGCATCTCCAGGCGGCCGCCGTCCGCCTCGGCCAGATCACGGGCCACCGCGAGGCCGATTCCCGTCGAGTTGCGGCCGCTGATCGTCCGCTCGAAGATCCGCGCGCCGAGGTCGGGCGGGACCCCCGGGCCCTCGTCCGTGACCTCGATGACCGCCTGGTTGCCGACGACGCGGGTGCGCAGCGCGACCGTCCCGCCACCGTGCATCAGGGAGTTCTCGATCAGCGCGGCGAGGACCTGCGCCACCGCGCCCGGCGTGCCCACCGCCTCCAGATGCCGCTTGCCGGAGCTGACGACGGCGCGGCCCGCGCTGCGGTAGGCCGGGCGCCACTCCTCCAGCTGCTGCTTGATGACCTCGTCCAGGTCGAAGGTGACCGCGGACCCCGTGCGCGGGTCGCGGGAGTTGGTCAGGAGCCGCTCCACCACGTCGGTGAGCCGCTCGACCTGGGCCAGCGCGATCGTCGCCTCCTCCTTCACCGTGTCCAGCTCGTCGGTGACGGTGATCTCCTCCAGGCGCATGGAGAGCGCGGTCAGCGGCGTGCGCAGCTGGTGCGAGGCGTCGGCCGCCAGGCGCCGCTCGGCGGTCAGCATGCGTCCGATGCGCTCGGCCGAGGAGTCCAGTACGTCGGCCACGCGGTCCAGCTCCGGCACTCCGTACCGCTTGTGGCGGGGCCGGGGGTCGCCCGAGCCGAGGCGCTCCGCGGTCTCGGCGAGGTCGGTCAGCGGCGACGCGAGGCGGTTGGCCTGGCGCACCGCGAGGAGCACCGCCGCGACGATGGCGAGCAGCGCCACGGCCGCGATGATCAGGAGGGTGCGGCCGACCTCCCGGGTGACGGCGGCCCTCGGCTCCTCCACGGTGACCTTCTCGCCCTGCTCGCCGGGGCGGGTGGCGCTGATGACGTCGCCGGTGGGCCGGGTGCCGATCTCGATGGGCCTGCGGCCGGGGATCTCGATGCGGGCGTAGCGGTCGGTGGCGACCTGGTCGCGCAGGATGTCGCCGCTGATCTTCTCCTTGCTGATCAGCCGGCTGTCCACGATGCTGGCGAGCCGCAGCGCCTCGGAGTCGACGCGCTCCTGGGCGCTGCTGCTGATGGTTCTCGTCTCGACGATCACGAGGCTTACGCCGAAGACCGCGATGACCACGAGGACGACGGCGAGGGTGGAGTTGATCAGGCGACGGCGCATTCACCCAGTGTCTCGCGCCTTGGCGTCCGCCCTCCGCGGTTCGGCGGCGAGTGCGGGTTCGTCGTGGCTGGTCGCGCGGTTCCCCGCGCCCCTGGGGGGGCGCTCAGCTCTTCTCGAACCTGAACCCCACGCCCCGCACCGTCGCGATGTACCGCGGGTTCGCCGCGTCGTCGCCCAGCTTCTTGCGGAGCCAGGAGATGTGCATGTCGAGCGTCTTGGTCGACGACCACCACGTCGTGTCCCAGACCTCCCGCATCAGCTGGTCGCGGGTGACGACGCGGCCCGCGTCGCGCACCAGGACCCTGAGGAGGTCGAACTCCTTGGCCGTGAGCTGCAGTTCCTCGTCGCCCATCCAGGCGCGGTGCGACTCGACGTCGATCCGGACGCCGTGCGTGGCCGGCGCCTCCTTCGGCTCCGTGGCCCCGCGCCGCAGCAGGGCCCGGACCCGGGCGAGCAGTTCGGCCAGGCGGAAGGGCTTGGTCACGTAGTCGTCGGCGCCCGCGTCCAGGCCGACGACGGTGTCCACCTCGTCGGCACGCGCGGTCAGGATGAGGATCGGCACCGTGAGCCCGTCGGCGCGCAGGCGTCGGGCCACCTCCAGGCCGTCCATGCCGGGCAGCCCCAGGTCGAGCACGACCAGGTCGACGCTGCCCTGCAGTCCGGCGTCGAGAGCGGTGGGGCCGTCCTCACGCACCTCGACCTCGTAACCCTCCCTGCGCAGGGCGCGGGCCAGCGGCTCCGAGATGGACGCGTCGTCCTCGGCGAGCAGTACACGGGTCATGAGGTGATGGTAGTCCGCAGTGGACAACGGTCGTGCGGTGATCGCACAGTGGAGGTCAGAGCCTGCGGCTATGGGAAGCGATTCTGAGAAACACCTTTGATTGTGCGCTGTTGGTTGCAGCGACACCTGTGATCCATCTCTCAAGTCCTTCCATATGTGTCCCTGACGTGTCGTATGGTGACCCAACGCCTGATGCACTACTCAAGGACCTATGGCCCGCTGTGCGCGCCTTAGGTCTCTTTTATGTGCGGGCCGGCTTCGGCCAGCCTTGAAAGGAATGACCTGTGGTCGGGCCCTGCGCGCGAGGATGCGCCCAGGGTGTGGATCCCGGAGTCGCCGTCCCTCACCCCCTTACTGCGGGGGTGAACCTCCCCTGGGCGTGGGGTTGGGCGTAGACAACGGTGCCGACCGCCCCCCACCGGGCGCGCTCACGCTCCTGTCGCGCGTCCCGAACCCACGAGGATCGACCCATGGCGTCCAGCCTGACGAAGGACTCCGCCAGTACCCCTGGCTCCGAGAAGACCTTCTTCGGCCACCCCCGCGGACTGGCCACTCTGTTCATGACCGAGATGTGGGAGCGTTTCTCCTACTACGGCATGCGCGCCCTCCTCCCGCTGTACCTGGTCGCCCCCGGCGGGCTGAACCTCGACGCGGGCACGGCGATCGCCATCTACTCCGTCTACATGTCGACGGTGTACCTGCTCTGCCTGCCCGGCGGCTGGTTCGGCGACCGTGTCTGGGGCCCGCGCAAGACGACGGCCATCGCGGCCTCCGTCATCGTGCTCGGCCACGTGATCCTGGCTCTGCCCGCGGATGCGACCTTCTACCTCGGTCTGCTCTTCGTCGCCCTCGGGTCCGGCCTCCTGAAGGCCAACATCTCCACGATGGTCGGCCACCTCTACGACGGCCCGACCGACCCGCGCCGTGACGGCGGTTTCACCGTCTTCTACATCGGCGTGAACCTCGGCGCCTTCTTCGCACCGCTGGCCATCGGCACCGTCGGCCAGAACGTCAACTGGCACCTGGGCTTCGGCCTCGCCGCGCTGGGCATGGCGTTCGGTCTGATCCAGTTCCTGCTGGGCAGCCGCCACCTGTCGGAGAAGTCCGACATCGTGCCGAAGCCGCTGTCCGCCGCCGAGCGCGCCGCCACGCTCAAGAAGGCCATGATCTGGCTGCTCATCGCGGTGGTCTTCTACGCGATCGTCGTGGGCACCGGCCAGTACACGCTGACCTGGGCCACCGTCCCGCTGCTGCTCATCGGCCTGATCGTGCCGATCGTCGTGCTCGGCCGCATCAAGCGCGACAAGGAGCTCACGCCCACCGAGCAGTCCAAGATGTCCGGGTACATCTGGTTCTTCGTCGCCGCCGCCGTCTTCTGGATGATCTACGACCAGGGCGCGTCGACCGTGGCGCTCTTCGCCAAGGACCACGCCGACACCAGCGTCTTCGGCTGGGAGTTCCCGGTCTCCTGGTTCCAGTCGATCAACCCGGTCCTCGTCATGGCGCTGGCTCCGGTCGCCGCCTGGCTGTGGCTGTACCTCAACCGCAAGGGCAGCGAGCCGAACACCGTCGTCAAGTTCGGCATCGGTCTGGTCCTGACCGGCATCTCCTTCTTCGTCTTCCTGCTGCCGCTGACGTCGGCGGGCGACGGCAAGGTCAGCCCCTGGTGGCTCGTCCTGATCTACTTCTGCCAGACCGTCGGTGAGCTCTGCATCTCCCCGGTCGGCCTGTCGGTCACGACGAAGATGGCCCCGGCCAAGTACAGCTCCCAGATGATGGGTGTCTGGTTCCTCGCCGTTACCGCGGGTGACGCGATCGCGGGTCTGCTCTCCACGTACGGCGTCGACCTGAACAAGACGGGCGTCGTGGCCGCGGAGGCCGCGCTCGCGGTGCTCGCCGGTGTCTCGGTGTACATGTACCGCAAGCGCGTCAAGGAGCTGATGGGCGACGTCCACTGACGTCCCGCGCCGTCACTGACTGACCCGAACTGAGGGCCGCCGCACCACCCGGTGCGGTGGCCCTTGGCGTTTCTGCGGGTCCGGGACGCGCCTGCGGTGGAGCATCTGGCCCATGCGCCGTACGTTGCTCACGCTGGCCCTCTGCGGGGCGCTGCTGTCGTCCAGTACCGCCGCCGAGGCGGCCCCCGAGCCCCCGTCCGGGCGGCTCTTCCCCTACGGGGGCCATGCCCGCCAGAACATCACCGTGTACGGCGACGGGGGCCCTCCGCTGGTGATCCTGCACGGCGGCTACTGGTCCGAGGACACCGACTGGAGCGGCTGGGCGCGGTGGTTCGCGGCCCGCGGCTTCACCGTGTACGACACCGACTACCGGCTGGCCTCGGACGCGGTCTGGCCCGCGCAGCGTGACGACGTGCGGGCGGCGCTGCGGTGGGTGAAGCGGCGCGAGGGCGGCGAGCGGCCGCTGGTGCTCGGCTCGTCGGCGGGCGGCCACCTGGCCCTTCAGGCGGGGGCGTACGGGGCGGGGCGCTCACGGGCGCGGGGGGTCGTCGCCCTCTCCCCGGTGGCCTCGCCCTACCGCGCGTGGGTGGCCGGGGCCGTGCCGGGTGCCTCCGGCGAGCGGGTGGCGTTGCGGCGGGCCGCGCGGCGGCTCGCGGGGTGCTCGCCGCTGCGCTGCCGGGAGCAGTGGGCCGACCTGGCTGTCACGTCCCACGCCTCGGGCGCGGACGACGCGCCGCTGCTGCTGGTCCACTCGGCGGGCGACTTCGTCCCGCCGGTCCACTCCGCGGAGCTTGCCGCCGCGCAGGGCCGGGCGGGGCTGGGGGACGTGACGGTACGGACGGTCCGGGGCTCGGCCCACGGGGCCCCGCTCCTCAAGACCCCCGGCATGGCGCAGTCGGTCCTTCGCTGGCTCCGGGTTCACTAGCGCCCCCGAAGGGGCGCCTAGCGCAGGCCCCTTCGTCGGCTCGGCAAGAACGTGAACACCGCACCGCCCAGAAGGATCACGGTCCCCGCCACCAGGCCGAGCGCCCGCAACGCCCCGTTGTCCTCCGCGCCCGTGTCCGCGAGGCCGCCGCCGCTCGCGGAGCCGCCCGAGGTGGAGCCCCCCGTACCGGAACCGCCCGCCGAACCCCCGGCCGAGCCGGAACCGCCGGACGCCCCGCCCGGCTGCGCCGCCGTGTCCAGTTCCAGCGAGACCTCGGCCTTGGTCGGCGTACACGTCGTCGTCGTACCGAGGGCCTTGACCGTCAGGACGCCCGGCGACAGCGTCGACTTGCCGTCCGCCCCCGGCTTGTACGTGCCGGTCAGGTCAGGGATGGCCATCGGGTCGCCCGACTTGATCGGCTCCTTGTTGGCCGGGCCCTCGACATGCACCGTGCCCTTGTCCGAGCCGCCCAGCTCGACCTCCATCGACGGCTTCACCGAGTCCGCGGGGATGTCGGCGGGGCTGTCCATCACGGACTTCTTGAACTGCACGGTCAGGCCGTAACTGCCGCCGTCCTTCTTGGCGTTGATCTGGACCGGCGAGGTCGCTTCCTTGTCACCGATCGGCGTCTTGCACTGGTAGGGGGTCATGACTTCCTTGCCGGGGAAGTCGGTCTTCCCGTCGCCGCCACCGGAGGTCCCGCCGGTGGCACCGCCGGAGGACCCGCCCGACGTACCGGACGTACCGCCCGTTCCGCCCGAACTGCCGCCGCCCGCCGTCACCTTGATGGTCGCGCCCGCCTTCACCTGCTCCTTGGGCGCGCACTTGGTGTCCGTCGAGATCGGCTTGCTGACGTTGATGTCGTACGCGTCCGGGGTCAGCGTCACCTCGCCCGCGGCGGTCAGCTTCAGCTTGCCCTTCATGTCGGACAGGATCATGGGGCTGTTCTTCTTGATGGGCGGGTTCCTGCGCTCCCCCCGCACCTTCAGGTCACCGGTCTGGCCGCCGCCCAACTTGATGGTGCCGGTCGGCTGCACCGTGTTCTCGTCCAGGTCGAGGACGTCCGGGTTCTTGGACGCGGCCTGCGTCGTCTTCCACACGACGTCGACCTCGTCGCCCACCTTCGCCGTGGCGGGCGCCGTGATCTCCACCTTCGTGGTGCCCTGCACGGGCGGCAGACCCGAGATCGACGGGGGGACGCACTCCGTCTTGTACGCGACTTCGGCTGCCTGCGCCGGGCCCGCGGTGAGCAGGATGCCCGCCCCGCCCAGCAGGAGCGCGACCGAGGCCGCGCCCGCTCTCCGTCGATGCGTGATCACGTGTTTCCCTTCGTCGGACTGTTGTCGGACGGTGCGGAGAGCCGGCCTGCGGGTGCGCCGGGGTCTGTGTCGGGGGTGAACCAGGGCAGGGCGGTCGTGGCCGTCGGCTCCGTCGTGCCGGAGCCGCCCGCGCCCGGGCCCGTCGAAGGTTTCGTACGTGGTGTGCGCGGCGCCCTGGCCCTCTCGTCGGCCTCGACGGCGCCCTGCGGGAGCCGCAACTTCGGCAGCCGCTCGGCGAGTTCGGCGATGCGGCCGCCGCGGTGCCGTCCGCCGCGGGAGGACCGGCGGCGGTGGGGGCGCAGGCGGTCGACGATCGCCATGCCGATGCGGAAGACGGCCGCGGGCACCACGACGCAGAGCAGGATCCAGAAGAGGGTCACGCCCCAGGGGCGGCCCACGCCCCACGGCTGCTCGGCCAGGACCTTCCCGCCGAACTTCAGCGAGACGAGATAGTCGCCGTGCGCGCCGGCCGAGAGCTCCACCGGCAGCTTGATCTGCGCCTTCTTGCCGGGCGCTATCGTGCCGCGCCACTGCTGCTCCTCCCACTGCGGGGCGAACACGCCGTGGGAGGTGCCGACCTGGAAGACCGGATCCTTGACGGGCGCCGAGCCGACGTTGCCGACCGTGAAGACCAGCGTGCGCCGGGCCGGGGCGCCGAACCAGGTCAGGATCCCGCTGGAGCCCTCAAGACGGGTGTCGGTGAGGACGGAGAGCCTGCCGTCGGCGCCCGGCGCGGGCAGCGCCTTCACGGGGTGGCCCGCGACCTTCAGCGCGGTGTCGACCTGAGCCTTCTCGCCCGTCACCGTGGCGACGTGGACGACGCAGGGGCAGGGCTCGGGCGGCTCGGACACGGGGAGCTTCTTGCTGAAGGCGCCGTCCTTGTCCGTGGTGACGGCGAGGCCTTCGGAGTTGGCGCAGGAGTTGGTGCCGCCGATGACGCCTCGGCCGGGCGTGGACCGGCCGCAGACGAGCATCATGAGCAGCGCTTCGGAGCGCCACCCCTCGCCCTTGACGGTGACGGAACCGCCCTTGCCCGCCTGGGACTTGGACAGGGTGACGGTGGGCTTGTCGGCCGCGGCCGCCGTGGCCTGCGGCAGCAGCGTGCTGCCGATCACGGCCAGCACGGCCAGGACGGCCGGCAGTACGGCGCCGGCCCTCGCCCTCGACCGGCTCCCGCTCTTCCCCTTCACAGTCCCTCTCCCGTCCCCGCTCCGGCCAACTCCCTTGCACCGCTCGCCTGTTCGCCCTCCGGTTCGGACGCCTCGGGGCTCCGTCTCCGTCTGCGTACGAGATGCGCCGCGCCGCCCGCGACGGCGAGCAGCAGGACGCCGCCGCCCGCAACCGCGCCCCACGGCACGAAGCGGCCCGACGCCGTGGCGGTGTCGTGGGCGCCGCCCGACGCCGTGGCCGTGAGCCTCACGTCGACCGCGTCGAGCGCCGGGGCGTCCGGCCACGGCTCGGTCAGCGAGACGCGGCGCCCGGGCAGCAGCTCGACCGGCAGCCTGCGCGCGGGGCGGTCGACGAGCGTGCCGAAGACCCCCTCGGCGTGCACCGCCAGCTCGGGGGTCAGCACGGTGTTGCCGCGGTTGACCAGGTCGTACGCGATGCGCTTGCGGTCGCCGTCGACCCTGACGCGCTCCACGGTGAGCGCCGAGAGCGTCGGCCCGCCGACCCTCAGGTGCACGCGCACGCCCACCGTGTGGCCGCCGCCGCTCACGACGATCGCCCCGGGATGGTCGCCGGGCAGCGCGTCCTCGGGGACCTTCATGGCGAACGGCACCTCGGCGCGGGTCCGCGGCGGCACCTCGACCCGCCGCTTCGCGAAGGTGATCCAGGCCCCGGTGTCCTTCGGCCTCCCCTTGGCCGGGGTCAGCGAGAACGCGCCGGATCCTGTGTTGTCCGCGTCAGCGCCGCGCAGGGTGACCGTGCGGGGCTTCGCACCCGGGTTGGTGACGGACAGGGCGTCCTGGAGCACCGTGCCCGGGGTGCCCTCCGCGTAGAAGTAGGGCCGCCCGTCCTTCGCGGGGCGCGCGCCGCCGCCCGAGGACGGCGCCGCGGACCACGGGGCGGAGCCGTCGCCGTCGGCGTGCGCGGGGGTCGCGGCGACGGCCAGCAGGGCGGCCGCGCACAGGGCTGCACGCGTGGAGGACGGCTTGGGCGACTTCGGCGGCATCGGCGGCTCCTGGGGCGTCGTTCGGTGGGCCGGTCTCTCGGGTCGCGCTAGCGCGAGCGCGCCGCCTGGTTCCTGCGGGTCAGCCAGAGCGCGCCGGCCGCGCCCGCGAGCAGCACGGTGCCGCCGAGGGTGCCGAGCGCGATCGCGGAGTCCGCGGGGCCGGTCTGCGGGAGCTCGTCGCCGCCGGAGGGTGCGCTGTCGGAGCCGCCGGAGGCGCTGTCGCCGCCGGTCGAGCCGCCGTCCGTGCCGCCCGACGTACCGCCGGATCCCGTGTCGGAGCCGCCGCCCGAGCCCTTGACGTCCAGTTCGAGCGAGGGCTTAGGGTTGTTGGAGGGCGTACAGGTGGTGGTCGTGCCGAGCGCCTTGATGGTGAGGACGCCGGCCGTGAAGGTGACCTTGCCGCTCTTCTTGGGCGTGTACGTGCCCGACAGGTCACTGATCTTGATGGGGGTGTTGGCGGGGATCGCCTCGGAGTTGGTGGCGCCGGAGACCGGCACCGTGCCGCTCTCGGCCCCGCCCAGCTTGATCACCGCGCTTGGCTTCATCGCGCCCTTGCCGAGCTCCACCGGGCTGGAGGAGACGCCCTTCTGGAAGGACATGGTGAGCTTGTAGCCGCTGCCGCTCTTGACGCTCTTGATGTCGATCGGCGAGACGGCGCCCTTGTTCCCGATGGGCGTCTTGCACTGGTAGTCGACGTCCTGGACGGTGGCCTGCGCGGCGGGGGCGGCCAGCAGCACCGCTGAGCCGCCGGCCAGGACGGTGGCGAGCGCGAGCGCGGCCGATTTCTTCGTGTGCGACACCTCGTTTGTCCCCTCATGCCGGTCGTGGCGTGCCGCGGTGCGGAGTTGCTCGTGTTACTGACGGCACATCAGATTGGGCGCTCAAGGTACGCCCGGGACCTTGTCGAGGGAAGACAAAAGACGCGCCGGATCCGTAGTGATCCGGCGCGCATGCGAACCGTGGGTAACAGCCGTGGCCCTAGGCGGGGGCGCCCAGCTCCGCCCAGACCGTCTTGCCCGTGACCCCTGGGGTCCTGACAACACCCCAGTCCAGACAGAGCCGCTGGACGATGAACATCCCGTGCCCGCCGGGCCGCCCGGCGCGGTGCGGCGTGCGCGGCGCGGGCTGTCCCGCGCCGCGGTCGGAGACCTCGATGCGCAGGACCTTGCCGTCGCAGGAGAGCCAGAGCTCGTCGGGCCCCTCGGCGTGCAGGCAGGCGTTCGTGACGAGCTCGGACACGACCAGGAGCACGTCCTCGGCCGCGGCCCGCCGGTCGGCGCTGTCCGCGGGCAGCCAGCCCCACGCGTGGAGCGCCTGGCGCGTGTAGTCCCGGGCGAGCGGGACGATGCCGCTCGCGCCGTTCAGGCTCAGCCTGCGGACCTGTCGAGCCGCGGGCACCCCGGAGACCCGGTCCGCGGGAGCGTCCGCGACGGCGGCCTCGGACTCCGGGCCGCGATCGCCCGGCGAGTAAGGCCGGGTGGTGCTCATCAGCGCTTCACCTCACCGACAAGAGGACTGAGGTCTCTGGACAAGTAGAGAACTCTGGGCGAGTAGGGGACATCGGCTGCTTGCCGTTCTGACTGTTGACTTGAGAACCGCTGTCGGCGGATCCAGGTCTCTCCTGCCCGGCCGAACCGTGAGAACACCCACTTGTTCGGCACGGTCCGTGTGACGCTGGTAACGCCATGATCACGCAGAGACAACTGACGCGTAACTTTCGCGCGTGACCAGCACGGACTCAGTCGGCCAGGGCCGCGTCGAGCGTCCGGTGGACGGTGAAGACGGCCTCCGCGCCGGTGATCTCGAAGACCCGGGCCACCACCGGCAGCATCCCGGCCAGATGAACTCCGCCGCCCGCCGCCTCGGCCTTGAGCCGGGCCCCGAGCAGCACATTGAGTCCGGTGGAATCACAGAACTCAAGACGTGAGCAGTCGATGACGAGCCGTGCGTAGCCCTCCGAGAGGCAGCTCTCGAGTGGCTCACGCAACAGATCGGCGGTGTGGTGATCCAACTCACCCGCCGGGGTCACGACGGCACTCGTGCCCTCTTTTCGCACCTCGACCAGAAGGCGGCCCCTGTGTGCGCTGCCGACCGTCCCGCGGTCCATGCCGTCACTCTCTTCCGACCGTCGTGGCTGTTGATGACGCCCCTGAACATTACGCCTTCCGTACGGCGCGGGGTACCCGAACATCCCCCCGAATTCGGACATTTCGCCGCAGAACGCACTTGCGACCCGAGCATGGAAGCGGGTAGGGGTAGAAGAGACATCAATCGACACGGACGGCTTTGGAGGCGCCGCACACCGCAGTGCACGTATTGGCATCGGCAGCCATATGCCGAGAACGATGGAGGACACCATGTCACCCCGGCTCGACGAATCGCGCACTGACCAAGCGACGTCGACACCCCCGCCGAACCGCTCCGCAATCGAGATCCCGGGTCCCGCCCACGAGCCGCAGCCGGCTCAGGACGCCCCCGAAGGGCTCCACGGCCTTCCCGAGCTCCCCGAGATCCCGCCGTACGACGAGGTGGGGCCGCTGGATGCGCGGGCCCTGTCCAAGACCCTCTTCGGGCGCCTCGAGTCGCTCGAGGAAGGCACCCACGAATACGCCTACGTCCGCAACACCCTGGTCGAGCTCAACCTCGCCCTGGTGAAGTTCGCGGCGTCCCGGTTCCGCTCCCGCAGCGAACCGATGGAAGACATCATCCAGGTCGGCACGATCGGCCTGATCAAGGCGATCGACCGCTTCGAACTCAGCCGCGGCGTGGAGTTCCCCACCTTCGCGATGCCGACGATCGTCGGCGAGATCAAGCGCTTCTTCCGCGACACCAGCTGGTCGGTGCGGGTCCCGCGCCGTCTGCAGGAACTCCGACTGGACCTCGCCAAGGCGGGCGACGAACTCGCCCAGCAGTTCGATCGCGCCCCCACGGTGGGCGAGCTCGCCGAGCGCCTGGGCATCTCCAACGACGAGGTCGTCGAGGGGATGGCCGCCTCCAACGCCTACACGGCGAGCTCGCTGGACGCCCAGCCCGAGGAGGACGACTCCGAGGGCGCGCTCGCGGACCGCATCGGCTACGAGGACCACGGACTCGAAGGCATCGAGTACGTCGAGTCGTTGAAGCCGCTGATCGCCGAACTGCCGCCGCGCGACCGGAAGATCCTCGCGCTGCGCTTCGTCGCCAACATGACGCAGTCGGAGATCGGCGACGAGCTCGGCATCTCACAGATGCACGTCTCGCGCCTGCTCTCGCGGACGCTCGTCAGGCTGCGCAAGGGCCTGACCCTGGAGGAATGACGCAGGAGTGATCCGGGGACGCCCGGGAGTGACTCCATCGGTGGACGCCGCCCTCAGCTCCTGAGGGCGGCGTCCACTGCCGCTTCCGCGTGCAGACGGGTCGTCGGGAAGACCGGCACGGGGCTGTGCTCGGCCCCGACGAGCAGCTCGATCTCGGTGCAGCCGAGGATGACGCCCCGCCCGAGCGCCGCCTCGACCTGCCCGGCCACCTTGTGCACGGTGTTCGTACAGATCAGCACGAGGTCGGCGCCGGCGGCCTCGACTCCCAACTCATGCCGCCGATGAGGCCGATGGTCTTCATCGGCCCAGAATCGCACCCCGCTGCCACACGTCGGAGACGAGCGGTACGCCAGGACGGTAGGCGAGGTGGACGTGGCTCGGGGCGTTCAGGAGGGCCAGGTCCGCGCGGGCGCCCTCGCGCAGGACGCCGACGTCCGTGCGGCGCAGGGCCGCCGCGCCGCCCGCCGTTGCCGACCAGAGCGCCTCGTCCGGGGTCATGCCCATGTCCCGTACGGCGAGGGCGATGCAGAAGGGCATCGAGGACGTGAAGGACGAGCCCGGGTTGCAGTCCGTGGAGAGGGCGACGGTGGCGCCCGCGTCCAGGAGGCGGCGGGCGTCCGGCCATTCGGCGCGGGTGGAGAACTCGGCGCCGGGCAGGAGGGTCGCCACCGTGCCGCCCTGCGCCAGGGCGTCCACGTCGGCGTCCGTGAGGTGGGTGCAGTGGTCGGCGGAGGCGGCGTCCAGTTCGACCGCCAGCTGGACTCCGGGGCCGTGGCTCAGCTGGTTCGCGTGGATGCGGGGGTGCAGGCCCTTGGCCTTGCCCGCCGTCAGGATCGCGCGGGCCTGGTCGCCGTCGAAGGCCCCCTTCTCGCAGAAGACGTCGATCCAACGGGCGTGCGGGGCGCAGGCGTCCAGCATCTCGCCCGTGACGAGTTCGACGTACGCGGCCGGGTCCTCGGCGTAGTCGGGAGACACGATGTGCGCGCCCAGGTACGTGACTTCGTCCGTGTGCGCCGCCGCGACGCGCAGGGCGCGGGCCTCGTCGTTCGTGGTGAGGCCGTAGCCGGACTTCGTCTCGAACGTCGTCGTGCCCTGGCGGAGTGCCTCACGGAGGTAGTGGACGACGTTCGCTTCCAGCTCGGCGTCCGTGGCGGCGCGGGTGGCGGCGACGGTGGTGCGGATGCCTCCGGCGGAGTAGGCGCGGCCCGACATGCGGGCGTTGAACTCCTGGGTGCGGTCGCCGGCGAAGACGAGGTGGGAGTGGGAGTCGACGAAGCCGGGGATCGCGGCCTTTCCTTGTGCGTCGTACGTCGTGTCCGCCGCCGGGGCCTTGGCGGCGGGGCCGACCCAGGCGACGGTCTCGCCGTCCAGGACGACGGCGGCGTCCGTGAGGAGGCCGAGGGCGGTTCCGTCACCCTGGGCCGGGTCGTTGGTGACGAGGCTGGAGATGTTGGTGATGAGGGTGGTGCGGGGCATGGGGTTTCTCCGGGTGGGTGAGGCTGAGGTTCGAGCGGGTTTCCTTCCCCGAGCCCGCCCCTTCCCGAAACTGGGGCTCCGCCCCGGACCCCGCTCCTGAAAGACTCAGTGCCGGACGGGCCGATGTGTCAGCCCGTCCGGCGTTTGAGGACGAGCGCGGAGCGCGATGGACCGAGCCCCGGGCGGCGGAGCCGCAACGTTCGGGAAGGGGCGGGGTTGGGGAAAGTGTCAGTCTCTTAGCGCCGCCACCGCCTCCGCCAAGGCTGCGGCGACGTCCGGGACCAACGCGTGCGCGCCGTCCCGCACCACATGCCTGCCGCCCACCACCGTGTGCCGGACGTCCGCCGACGTCGCCGCGAAGACCGCCGTCTCCGCGGCCAGGCGCGGCACCGGGCCCGCCGTGCGCACCGAGTCCAGGGCGATGGTCGTCAGGTCGGCCAGCGCACCCGGTTCGAGCACGCCCGCGTCAGCCCAGCCGAGCGCCGCGTGGCCGTCGGCCGTGGCGGCGCGGAGCAGCGCCGCCGCCGTCCAGTGGCCCCGCGTGTGCGAGCGGAGGCGCTCGTTCAGCTCCATGGCCCGCGCCTCTTCGAGGATGTCGATCACCGCGTGGCTGTCGCTGCCCAGGGAGAGCGGGCTGCCCGCGCGCTGCAGGGCGACCGCAGGACCGATGCCGTCCGCCAGGTCCCGTTCCGTCGTCGGACACATGCAGGTGCCCGTCGTCGAGGAGCCGAGCAGCGCGATGTCCTCGTCCGTGAGGTGGGTGTTGTGGACGCCGGTGGTGCGGGGGCCGAGCACCCCGTGGTCGGCGAGGAGCCGCGTCGGGGTGCGGCCGTGGACCGCCCGGCACGCGTCGTTCTCCGCGGTCTGCTCGGAGAGGTGGACGTGGAGCGGGGCCCGCCGGTCGGCCGCCCACTGGGCCACCACGCCCAACTGGCCCGCGGGGACCGCCCGTACGGAGTGGATCGCCGCGCCGATGCGCGCGTGGTCGCGGTCCTTCAGGAGCGACGCGCGCTCCGCCCACGCCTGAGCCGTGCCGTCCGAGAAGCGGAGCTGGTGGCGGTTGGGCGGCTTCCCCCGCTGTTCGTCGAGGAGTCCGGAGGCCACGTACGCCGTGTCCAGGAGCGTGATGCGCACGCCCGCGTCCGCCGCGGCCTGGATCAGGGCCTCGCCCATCGCGTTCGGGTCGGCGTACGCGGTGCCGCCGGGCCCGTGGTGGAGGTAGTGGAACTCCCCCACCGTCGTGATGC
This sequence comes from Streptomyces sp. NPDC025651, assembly GCF_055558735.1. Lineage (NCBI taxonomy): Bacteria > Bacillati > Actinomycetota > Actinomycetes > Kitasatosporales > Streptomycetaceae > Streptomyces > Streptomyces sp. NPDC025651. Next base: position 354,924 of record NZ_JBVHLZ010000010.1, on the reverse strand, counting down.
CCGCCAGCGCCATCTCCGCGTACACCGCCCGCGCGAGCGCGTGGTACGTCTCGGGGGTGAGGCGGTCCGCCACCGAGTACATGACCTCGCGCCACGTCCAGAAGGTGCCCGAGCCGACCTGGACGGTGCCGCGCAGGGCGCGGTGGAAGGCGTGCGAATGGGCGTTCGCCAGGCCGGGGATGGTCAGGCCGCGCAGGACCGTCGCGCCGGGCGGGGGTGTCCCGACGTCCTTGCGGACCGCCGTGATCCGGTCGCCCGTCACCTCCACCGCCACGCCCGGCTCCACGAACGCGTCGAGCCAGGCCTGCTCCAGCCAGTACGTCGTCACCTGCACGCCAGCCCTTCCAGTACGTCGGCGAGTGCGGTCACCCCGGCCAGGCAGTCGTCCTCGGCCGCGTACTCCGCCGGGGAGTGCGAGACGCCCGTGGGGTTCCGCACGAACAGCATGGCGGTGGGGATCGAGCCGGACAGAATACCCGCGTCGTGTCCCGCGCCGGTGCCGAGGACGGGGAGGGGCCGTTCCTGGTCCGTGCCCAGGATCGCGCCCAGCTCGTCGCGCAACGCGTCCTCGAACTCCACCACCGGCGTGAAGGACTCGCGTACGACGTCGAGGTCGATGCCGTGCCGCTCCGCGTACTCGCGGGCGGCCTTCTCGATGCCGGTGACGACCGTGTCGAGGGTGGCCTGGTCGGCCGCCCGCGAATCCAGCCAGCCGCGGACCAGCGACGGGATGGCGTTGACGCCGTTCGGTTCGACGGAGATCTTGCCGAACGTCGCGACCGCGCCTGCCAGTTCGGCCTCACGGCGGGCCGCGAGGACCGTCTCCGCGTACGAGAGCATCGGGTCGCGGCGGTCCACCAGGCGGGTGGTGCCCGCGTGGTTGGCCTCGCCCCGGAAGTCGAAGCGCCAGCGGCCGTGCGGCCAGATCGCGGACGCGATGCCCACGGGGTCGCCGGACAGGTCCAGGGCCCGGCCCTGCTCGACGTGCAGTTCCACGAACGCGCCGATGCGGGCGAGGCGTTCGGGGTCGGGGCCGATGTTGTAGGGGTCGTAGCCCGCCGCTTCCATCGCCTGCGGCAGCGTGACGCCGTCGCCGTCCCGCAGCTTGTGCGCGGCCTCGACGGTGAGCTGTCCCGCGGTGAGGCGGGAGCCCACGCAGGCCAGGCCGAACCGGGCGCCCTCCTCGTCGCCGAAGTTCACGACGGCCAGGGGCTTGGTGAACTCGGCGTTCCTGGCGCGGAGTTCGTCCAGGGCGGCGAAGGAGGAGACGACGCCGAGGGGGCCGTCGAAGGCGCCGCCGTCGGGGACGGAGTCCAGGTGGGAGCCGGTGACCACGGCGTCGCCCGCCGCGGGGTCGCCGAGCCAGGCCCACTGGTTGCCGTTGCGGTCCAGTTCGTAGGTGAGGCCGCGGGACTCGGCCTGCGCCTTGAACCAGGTGCGGCAGTCGGCGTCGGCGCCGGTCCAGGCGTAGCGGCGGTAGCCACGGCTGTCCTTGTCCCTGCCGATGGGCTTCAGGTCACGCCACATCTCCTGGAAGGACGGGGGCTGTGCTGGGGTGGGTGCAGGTGCGCTGCCGTCTGCGGGTGCGCCTGTGCCCACCCGTGCCGCCCCAGCGGCACGACTGCCCACAGGCGCGGCGGCCTGATCACTCACGCGTTCCCACCCTCGCGCATGGGAACCCGTACGCCCTTCTCGTCCGACACCGACTCCGCGATGTCGTACCCCGCGTCCACGTGCCGGATCACGCCCATCCCCGGGTCGTTCGTGAGGACGCGGCGGATCTTCTCGCCCGCCAGCTTCGTGCCGTCGGCGACCGAGACCTGGCCCGCGTGGATGGAGCGGCCCATGCCGACGCCGCCGCCGTGGTGGAGGGAGACCCAGGACGCGCCCGAGGCCACGTTCACCATGGCGTTCAGGAGCGGCCAGTCGGCGATCGCGTCGGAGCCGTCGAGCATGGCCTCCGTCTCGCGGTAGGGGGAGGCCACCGAGCCGCAGTCCAGGTGGTCGCGGCCGATGGCCAGAGGGGCCTGCAACTCCCCGCTCGCCACCATGTCGTTGAAGCGCTCGCCCGCCTTGTCCCGCTCGCCGTACCCGAGCCAGCAGATGCGGGCCGGGAGGCCCTGGAAGTGGACGCGCTCGCCGGCCATCTTGATCCAGCGGTGCAGGGACTCGTTCTCCGGGAAGAGGTCGAGGATCGCCTTGTCGGTCTTGTGGATGTCGGACGCCTCGCCCGACAGCGCCGCCCAGCGGAACGGGCCCTTGCCCTCGCAGAAGAGCGGGCGGATGTACGCGGGCACGAAGCCGGGGAAGGCGAAGGCACGGTCGTAGCCCGCGAGTTGGGCCTCGCCGCGGATCGAGTTGCCGTAGTCGAAGACCTCGGCGCCCGCGTCCATGAAGCCGACCATCGCCTCGACGTGCCTGGCCATCGACTCGCGCGCGCGGGTCGTGAAGCCCGCCGGGTCCTTCGTCGCGTACGTCGCCATGTCCTCGAAGGCCACGCCCGTCGGCAGGTAGGAGAGCGGGTCGTGGGCCGAGGTCTGGTCCGTGACGATGTCGATCGGCGCGCCCTCGGCCAGCATCTGCGGCAGCAGGTCCGCGGCGTTGCCGAGCAGGCCGATGGAGAGCGGGCGGCGGGCGTCACGGGCCTCGGTGGCCAGCTGGAGGGCGTGGGCGAGGCTGTCGGCCTTCACGTCCAGGTACTTGTGCTCGATGCGGCGCTCGATGGCGCGCGGGTCGCAGTCGACACAGATCGCGACGCCGTCGTTCATGGTGACGGCCAGCGGCTGGGCGCCGCCCATGCCGCCGAGGCCGGCGGTGAGGGTGATCGTGCCCGCCAGCGTGCCGTTGAACTTCTTCGCCGCCACCGCCGCGAACGTCTCGTACGTGCCCTGGAGGATGCCCTGCGTGCCGATGTAGATCCAGGAGCCTGCCGTCATCTGGCCGTACATCGTGAGGCCGAGCTGCTCCAGGCGGCGGAACTCCTCCCAGTTGGCCCAGTCGCCCACGAGGTTGGAGTTGGCGATCAGGACGCGCGGGGCCCACTCGTGGGTCTGCATGACGCCGACGGGGCGGCCCGACTGGACCAGCATCGTCTCGTCCTGCTTGAGGGTCCTCAGCGTGCGCACCATGGCGTCGAAGGAGCGCCAGTCGCGGGCCGCCTTGCCGGTGCCGCCGTAGACCACGAGCTTGTCGGGGTGCTCGGCGACCTCGGGGTCGAGGTTGTTCTGGAGCATGCGGAGGGCGGCTTCCTGCTGCCATCCCAGGGCGCTCAGTTCCGTACCGCGCGGTGCCCGTACGGGGCGGGGTCCTGACATGGCAATGCCTCCTCGCATCCTGCTGTGACCTTGTTATTCACATCCTGATGTCCTGAATAGGGCTAGTCAATAGCGAACGAATGCCCGGTACGCCAGCGCCGCCGCGCCCCGGATGATTGGCTGGATCACATGGGCCACGACGAGGACAACGCCGACGAGCAGACCCAGGACCTCCGCAACGAGCGGACCCGGGACCTCCGCGCAGACGCCGCCCCCGGCGCCGGAGCCGACTCCGCCGCCCGCCGCGACCAGGCCGTCCGCGCCGCCGTCGAACAGGGCGTCGTCGGCCCCACCGCCCCCGTCGCCGGCCTGCTCGACGTCGCCGGGATCCGGGCGGGCGCCGCCGCCCTGCGCGCCGCCTTCGAGGCGGTCACCCCGCCCGGCACCCCCGTCCTGCACGCCTTCGCGGTGAAGGCGACCCCCCTCGTACCGGTCCTGCGGCTGCTGCGCTCGGCCGGGATCGGCGCCGAGGTGGCGAGCCCCGGCGAGCTGGCCCTGGCGCGGGCGGCCGGGGTGCCGCCCGCCGAGACGGTCCTCGACTCGCCCGCCAAGACCCCGGCCGAGCTGCGCGAGGCCCTCGCCCTCGGCATCGCCGTGAACGCGGACAACCCGCAGGAGCTTGCCCGCATCGACGCCATGATCCAGTCGGCCCCGTCCGGCTCCCCCGTCGGCGTACGCGTGAACCCGCAGATCGGCGGCGGCTCGATCGGCGCCCTGTCGACGGCGACGTCCACCTCCAAGTTCGGCGTGCCGCTGCGCGACGAGGGCGCGCGGGAGTGGGTGATCCAGGCCTGTCTGGACCGGCCGTGGCTGACCCGGCTGCACGCGCACTCCGGGTCGCAGGGCATGCCCCTGGAGATGATGGTGCGCGGCGTCGGAGCGGCGTACGAACTGGCCGAGGAGATCAACGAACGCGCCGGGCGGCGGCAGATCGACACCATCGACATCGGCGGCGGCCTGCCCGTCAACTTCGGTTCGGACGACGAGAGTCCGACCCACGCGCAGTACGCGCGCCGCCTCAAGTCCCGCGTCCCCGGACTGCTCGACGGGCGCTACGGCCTGGTCACCGAGTTCGGCCGCTCCCTGCTCGCCAAGCACGGCACGGTCCTGGCCCGCGTCGAGTACGCGAAGCAGGCGGGCGGGCGGCCCATCGCCGTGACGCACGCGGGCGTGCAGGTGGCGACCCGGACCGTGTACGCACCGGCGTCGTGGCCGCTGCGGATCAGCGCGTACGACGCCAAGGGGCGCCCCAAGGCGGGGCCCGCCGTCGGCCAGGACGTCGCGGGCCCCGCCTGCTTCGCGGGCGACCTGCTCGCCGAGAACCGCCCCCTTCCGCTGCTCGAACAGGGCGACTACGTGGCCGCGTTGGACACCGGCGCCTACTACTTCGCGCACCACTACTCGTACAACAGCCTTGCCAGGCCCGGGGTGTACGGGTTCTCGGCCCACGCCGACGAGGTGCGCTTCGCCGCGGTGCGCGAGCCGCAGACGCTCGACGAGATCGTCGCGGAGGCGGGCGGCGGCGCGGAACGCGACGCGCTGCGCCACCTCTGAGGTTCCTCAACTCGCGCATAGTGACGTGGATCACGGGCAGATCCTCCCTCGACCCGCCATCGGTCTCGGGGGAGGCATCTGTGACGACATCCGACACGTCCACCACCGCACCACCACCCGCCGAGGACGGCGCCCTGCACCGCGCCATCGGCCCCAAGCTGCTCATCCTGTTCGTGATCGGCGACATCCTCGGCACCGGCATCTACGCCACCACGGGCAAGGTCGCGGGGAAGGTCGGCGGCGCGCTGTGGCTGCCGTTCGCGATCGGCTTCGTCGTGGCGATCCTGACGGCCGCGTCGTACGTCGAACTCGTCGGCAAGTACCCGAAGGCGGCCGGTGCCGCCCTCTACACCCAGAAGGCGTTCAAGACGCCGTTCCTCACCTTCATCATCGCCTTCATGGTGATGTGCTCGGGGCTCTCGTCCGCGAGCGCGGCCGCCCGCGCCTTCAGCGGCGACTACCTCGGCGAGCTGACGGGCGACGCGCTGCCGCCGACGCTGATCGCGATCACCTTCATCGTGCTGCTCGCCGCCCTGAACATGCGGGGCGTCTCGGAGTCGGTCAAGACGAACGTGGTGCTCACGCTCGTCGAACTGACCGGCCTCATGATCATCCTCGCGATCGGCGCGTACGCCGTCCTGAGCGGCGACGGCGAGCCCTCGCGGCTCACCGAGTTCGAGACGGACGGCACCGGATACGCCCTGATGACCGGCGTGCTGGGGGCGACGGCGCTCGGCTTCTTCGCCTTCGTGGGCTTCGAGGACTCGGTGAACATGGCCGAGGAGACGAAGGACCCCGTGCGCACCTTCCCGCGCGCGATCTTCATCGGCGTCGCGGTCACCGGCACCATCTACGTCCTGGTCGCGCTGGTCTCGTCCCTCCTGGTCGACTCCAGGACCCTGGAGGGTTCCAGCGGACCGCTGCTCGAAGTCGTGAAGGCGGGCGGCGTCGACTTCCCGCACAAACTCTTCGCGCTGATCGCCCTGTTCGCGGTCACCAACTCGGCGCTGATCAACATCATGATGGCCTCGCGGCTCTGCTACGGCATGGCCAACGAACGCATCCTGCCGCGCGCCATGGGCCGCGTCCTCGCGAAGCGCCGCACGCCGGTCGTCGGCATCGTCTTCGTGTCGCTGCTCGCGATCGGTCTGGTGTCGACGGGAGAGATCGAAGGCCTCGGGGACACCACCGCCTTCCTGCTGCTGTGCGTGTTCGCGGTGGTCAACATCGCGGTCCTCGTGCTGCGCCGCGACCCCGTCGACCACGAGCACTTCCGTACGCCGACGGTGCTTCCGGTGCTCGGCGCGATCACGGCGCTGATCCTCGCGAGCCCGCTGGCGGACCGGCCGGCGGAGGTCTACATCCGCGCGGGCGTACTGATCGCCATCGGCATCGGGCTGTGGGTGGTCAACAAGGCGGTCCTGAAGACGAGGGGCGAAGACTGAGGGGAGGGCTCAGGGCAGAAGCGTGAAGGCCTTGACGTGGCTGGGCCGGATCGCGGAGAAGTGGCGGTGGTCGAGCGTCGCGACATCGGCGAGACCGAGGCGTTCGGCCACCGCGACGACGGAAGCGTCGACGGTGCCGAGGGGGAAGTCGGCGTACTTGCGGATCAGTTGGGCGACGCGGACGAAGTCCTCAGCGACGAGGTCGACCGGCTCCAGGGTGCCTACCGTGAACAAGTCGAGGAATACGGCTTCGTAGTCGGGGCCCAAGCGGCGCTCGACGAGCTGTGCCGTCTCGACGATCACAGACGATCACAGGGGCGGGGACCAGCAGGCGCCCGCGCAGGGAGCTGACGTGCGCCACACACCGTGCGTGGTCGGCATCGTCCTCGTCTGCGACCGCGTAAAGAACACCCGTGTCCAGGAGGTGGCACTTCACCGGTTCTCGTCGCTCCACTCCGCGATGAGTTCGCGGTGCCTGCGCGCCGTGTCGGTGTGCCCCGAGCGCCCCATCCCCGCGAACGCGGCGAAGCCCGGCCGCTCGATCGCCGGCGGCATGGCGCTCCCCTCGTCCGTGAAAGGGGCGATCTCAGGGTCGGTGTCCACGAGGACCCGCAGGTGCCGCAGCTCTTCCGTCGGCAACCGGTCGATCAAGTGCTGGAGGTGCTGGTAGTCCTCGGCTGCGGTCACGTCTCCGAGCGTACGCCGCGGCATCAGGCCCCGGCACGAGCCGCGATCCGCTCACTCGTACGGGGCCTGTCGGGTCGCACGCCGGGGTTCAGCAGCTGTTCACCCAGCGGACGGCGTCGACGGTGATGCTCTCGAAGCTCGACTTCTCACCCGGCTTGACGCAGGACCAGCGACTCGGGCCCTCGCCCGAGAAGTTCCACTTGACCTTCACGTGGTCCCGGGGCACGTCGGTCCTGCCGTTGTTCCGGACCGAGTTGATGCCGTAGATGTTCTTGTTGGTGTCGTCGAAGCGCTCGTGCTTCGTGCCGCCGCCGTTCTTCTTCGTGTAGAAGCAGATGGCCCCCTTGGTGCAGTCCCATGCCCGGGTGGCCTCCACACCCTGGGACGCCGCGCCCGGCGTCACCGCCCCCGCCGACACCGTCCCCCCGGTGGCGAGCAGTACCGCCGAGCCGACGCCGACCAGGGCCAACTTCATCCTGCGCATGGTCTTCCTCCCCGTTGCCCGCCGCCCCGTCGGCGGCGGCTTGGCACGACCATGCCGTCCGGCGCGGCCCCGGGGTACCTCGGAAGTCCGAGGGTGCGCTACTCCACGAACAGCCCCCGCGCCGCCGCCCGCACGTCGAACTCCTCCAGCCTCGCCTGCGCGTCGGGCAGGCCGTCGCACATCGCCTCCAGCAGGACCCGGCCCAGCAGCATCGGCGCGCACGCCGTGTCGAAGGCCAGGCCCGTGCCGACCGCGGCCGGCAGGAGGAGGTCGCAGTGGGCGGCCACCGGGGCGAACGCCGAGTCCGCGACGGTGACCACCGTGAGGCCCGCCGACCGCGCGTAGGCGAGGGCGTCGACGACCTCGCGGGGGTGGCGGGGCAGCGCGAAGCAGAGCAGGGCGGTGGCGCCCGCCCGTACCGCCGCGTCGACGCGGTCGGCCAGCATCGTGCCGCCCTCGTCGAGGAGGCGTACGTCGGGGTGGACCTTGGCGGCGAAGTACGAGAAGCCGTACGCCTGCGAGGCGGCGGCCCGCAGCCCGAGGACGGGCAGCGGGCGGGAGGCGGCGAGGAGCCGTCCCGCGCGCTCCACCGGCGCCGGGTCCGCCAGGAGCTCCGCCAGGTGCCGCAGGTTCTCGATCTCCGCCTCGACCGCCTGCTGGTACTCGTTGAGGGAGTCGCCGAAGGACGTCTCCGGGGGCGCCACGTCGCGCAGGTGCTTGCGCAGCGCGGGGTAGCCGTCGAAGCCGAGCGCCACCGCGAACCGGGTCACGGAGGGCTGGCTCACCCCGGCGAGCTCCGCCAGTTCGACGCTGGAGAGGAAGGGGACGTCCGCCGCCCGCCGCACCATGCAGTGCGCGATGCGGCGCTGTGTGGGCGTGAGCCGATGACCCTCGAAGAGCACTTGCAGCCGTGCCGCAGGACTGTCACTCATACCGTTCCCCTCACCACACCCGATCCCTCGAAGGCCGTTCCGTTCCCGCCGCCCAGCCCCGCCCACAGCTCGGTGAACCGGTCGAGCAGCCCGGCCGCCGCCGTCACATCATCCGTCAGCGGGCGGTCGGCGAGCTCCGCGGCCAGGACGGAGTTCGCGAGCCCGAAGGCCCGGCAGAGCGGGGCCCGTGGATCCAGGCGCAGCTCACGCTGTCTCAACGCCCTGACCGCGGCGACCAGTTCACACCCCACCACCAGGCGGTACGCCGCGCAGGCGCGCAGGGTCTGACGGGCCGCGAGCGAGGCGAAGCTGGCCTGCTCCTCGACGCCGCGGGAGAGCACCGCGTGGCCGAGCGAGGCGGGCGCGGAGAAGGCCCGCAGGTCGCCGAGGGCCGCCCCAGCCGCGTATTCCAGGATCATGACGCCCGACGAGGCCGCCTCGCCGTCCGCGAGAAAGGGCCGCAGGCGGGTGAAGGCCGGTTCGTTCAAGGTCGAGAGCCGTGAGGTCGACAGGCGGGCCACCTGCGTCACCGCGAGCCTGAAGTGGTCCAGCGCAAGGGCGAGTTGGGCGAGGTAGAAGCCGCCGTGGTGGTAGGCCGCGAGGTCCTCGGGGCAGATCAGCGGGTTCTCGGCGGCCGCGTTGATCTCGACGGCGAGGACGCCCTCCAGGGCGTTCGCCGCGTCGTGCGCGGGACCGTGGATCTGCGGCAGGCAGCGGAAGCCGTAGGGGTCCTGAATGCGGCCGAGCGGCGGCGTCGGCCGGTCGGGGGCGCCGAGCAGCCGGCGCATGCGTGCGGCGACCGCGTACGAGCCGGGGTGGCGCCGCGCCTCGTGGACGGGCAGGGCGTACGCCTCGTACGAACCGTCGACCGCCATCAGGGACAGCGCGGCGACCACCTGGGTGGCGCCGATCAGGCCGCGCAGTTCGTGCAGGGCGAGCGCGGACTGGCCGAGGGTGAGGGCGTTGCTGCTGATCAGGGCGAGGGCGTCGTTGTTGTCGAGGGGCTGCGGCTCGGGCGGCGTCCCGGTGCCCTGCCAGGGGTGCTCACCCGCGAGCGCGAGGCCCATCTGGGCGAGGGCGGCGATGTCGCCGGTGCCGACCGAGCCGAACTCGTTGACCGTGGGGTACGCGCCGCTCTCCAGGGCCAGGCAGAGCGCCGTGACGACGCTCGGCCGCAGCCCGGCGCCGCCCGCGAGGAGCTGGTTGGCGCGGACCGCGAGCATCGCGCGGACCTGGCGGGCGGGCAGTTCGGCGCCGATGGCCCCGGCGTGCGACCGCAGCAGCCTGAGGCCGTGGTCGGCGGCCGCCTCGGTGGGCACGTCCTCGTTGCGGTTGGCGCCGACGCCGGTGGAGCGGCCGTAGACGCGACCCCACGCGGCGATCTCGCGGGCCGCGTTCCAGGAGTCCTCGGCACGCTTCATGCCGTCGGTCGCCGGCACCGGGCGGGCGGCGGAATCAGCCAGGCGTACGACGTCCGAAACGCTCATGCCCCGGCCGTCCAGGACGACGACCGCTCCCCCGCCGTCGGCCGCGGCGTCCGCGATACGAGACGACTTCACGCGCTTTTCCTCCTCAACCGGACATCCCGTCTTACCCGTCGGCCACTTCTTGCCGGCGATTCACGCCGGAGCATTGACAACCTATTCAGACAGCAAGAACTCTGCATGACGATATACAGCCAGGCAAGAACGCCGGCCCCACGAGCAGGGGGGTGAGCGCCATCCTTGAAAATGAGAGTGTGCACCTCAAAATGAGAGTGCACTTGACAGTATGCACACCCATATGATAGTGACGTAGATCACTTTCAGGGGGTGGGCATGTCCTCTCCCAGGCGATTAGCCCTGGTCACAGCCCCGTTCGCGAATGAGTCCTTCGGATCGTGGATAGACCGGATGGCGCGAGCGAATCGATGCCCTCGGCTGAGATCGCCGACCTGATGGGGCTTCGCTTGCGAGGGGCTTCCTCGGATGTCCGGCCGCCTGTGTTCGGGGTGCGGTCGGATCCAGCGGTTCGGCAGAAGGTGTACGCGGCGACCGGTGTCCCCGACGCCCTTGTGGACGGGATGCACCTGTCCTCGTTCGAGGGCGGGCCGTTGAATGTGGACGCGGTGCTCTCGGCGGGCAATGCACACCGGCCGTCAGCTGGGCGGGAGTGGGCGGAGGTGTACGGCAGTCGCGCCTGTCCGCGCTGCCTGCTGGCGTCGGGTGGGGTATGGCAGTTGTGGTGGAAGCTGTCGTGTGCGGCGGTGTGTCCTGAGCACAGGGTGACGCTGATGGATCGTTGTCCGTCGTGCGGGTGGGTGCTGCGATGGGGCGGGACCGGCCCCGAGTGGTGCCCGCGCGGTGGGTCAGGCTTCCGACCTGTTGCGCGAACTCCGTGGGCGGCACGCCGTGTTCACAGTGGCTGCCGGCGGTTCGTGCGAGCCGGGCCCTTGAGCGGACGGCTGACGCGCAGCGGTGCTGGCTGGACATCGCGTACGGCCAGGCACGCGCCGCTCTGGGAGGCGTGGACGTGCCGAGAGGCGAGTGGTTCGCGGCGTTCCGGGCGTGCGTGATCCTGTTACGACTCGGGCTTCCGAGGATCTTGAGCGTCTGCCGGGTGTGCCTGACTGGTGCGGCCGCGTTCTTCTGGAGGAGCGCGTTGAACGCGGTCTGCACCGGAGCCAGTTCGGGTGGGGACCGGCATCAGCTGCGGCAGCATCGGCGTTCCTCACGTTGGTGATGCCCCTGCTGGAGGCCGCTGAGGTGCGGGAGTTGTCGCGGCGGTTGGCCCCCTTGGTGCGGACGGCTGTCGATGAGGGGTCTTTGGCGGCCAGGCCGTTGGCGCGTCTTGCCGTACCGGAGGTCTTCGCGGAGGCGGTAGCGGCGCAGGTTCCTGTGGGCCGCTCGGCAAGGAGTCCCTGGGAAAGGGAGGGACACCGTGAGCGCTGATATGGGAGAGCCGGGGCCCGCGGCCCGGGAGATCGACCTGGTGCGGGTGCGGTACGTCGATGCCGACGGGGTCGAGCATCTGATGCGGCTGGAGGAGGCCGCCGACGTGCCGTTCGAGGACGGCCGGATGGTGCGGTCCATCCCCAGCCACCGGGACCAGGGACACATGCCGGGCCATTACTGGGCGGCGAAGTGGGGTGACCTCGTCGACTACGAGAGCGTGCTGGAGTCGAAGTGGCTGACGCTGCTGGACTTCGACCCGCAGGTGACGGCGTTCGTCACACAGCCCTTGGAGTTCGACGCGATCGACGACCGCGGGACATGGCTGCACACGCCGGATGTCTTCGCGCGCCGCCGGGACGGCAGCGTACTGCTGCTGGACGTGAAGAACCCCGAGCTGCGGGACAATCCGAAGGTACGGCTGCAGGAGGAACGCACCCGGCGAGTGTGTGAGCGGCTGGGCTGGGACTACGCGATGGTGTCGGAGCCGAGCGGGCAGCGCTGGGTGAACGTCGATCTGCTCTCCAGCGCCCGGCGCCCGCTGCACCTGGGGGCGGATCTGGTGCCGCGTCTGCTGGAACTGGCCCGTGAGCCGGTGGAGATTGGGGAGCTGATGCGGTTCATGGAGTTCCCGGACCTGGCACGCGGGGTGCTGTATCACCTGATGTGGCATCAGCGGATCGTCACGGACCTGGACCGTCCCTTGCGGGAGACGACGCTGGTGAGGACCTCCAAGGAGTCGTTGACATGACGGTCGATGGCGCGGTGCGGCTGAAGCGGGGAACCCGGGTGTGGCTGGACGACGAGGTGCACACGGTGACCGGGGTGACCGACGACGGGGTGCGTCTGCGTTCGGAGAGCGGCTCGTGGACGGTGATCGGTGTGGGGCACCTCCTGGCGGACCCGACCTTCCGTCCCTGCGACGACGAGGCGGTCCCGGAGAGCGGGGACTCGGCTGAGCACGACGCCTCGGCGAAGTTGTGGCTGGATGCCGCAGCCCTGTTCGACAAGCTGAGTGACAAGCAACTGGAGCAACTCCAGTACGCCCAGGAGCACCTCCTGGAGATGACCACCGGCTTTCGCCATGGGAGCCCGGAGGGCGCCTTGCCCGGGGAGCCCAGGCCGCCGTACGACCCGGACCTTTCGCTGGCCAAGCGGGTGAAGAACAAGGCGCGGGAACTGGGCTACAGCGAGCCGCAGATATGGCGGCGCCTGCGCAAGTGGCGGGAGGAGGGCCCGTGGGGGCTGGTGGACCGGCGCAGTCATCGGCCGTCGCATCCCCTGGCGGGGGTGGACCAACGGCTGATCGACGCGATCATCACTCAGCATTACGTGACGGAGGAGGACGACTCGACCGGCAGCCTGAACCGGCTGCGCCGACGAGTGGAACGCCGTCTGGCCGACGTCCACGGCCCGGACGCGGTGAAAGTGCCGATACAGAAGACCTTCAACCGGTACGTCGCCGCGCTCCTGCCCGGCCGTTACACCACCGGGCCGGCCACGACGCGTCAGTCGGTCGCCAACAGGCCCGACGGGCACTACCAGCCGATCACCGCCAGCCGCCCCGGCGAGCTGGTCATGATCGACACCAGCTGGCTGGATGTACGTGCCTACGATCCGGTCGAAGACGTCGTCTTCTCGGTGGACCTGACGATCGCCATCGACGTGTGCACCCGTGCCCTGCTGGGGTGGCGTCTGGTTCCCAAAGGGACGAAGGGCGTGGACGCGGGCATGGTGATCGCGGACGCGATGATGCCGGAACCTATGCGCCCGGGCTGGCCGGAGGGACTGCGCCACCGCATGCTGCGCCTGCCGTGCGAGCCGCTGCTCGCGCAAGACGAGCGGTTCGCGGCCGCCGCTGCCCGCCCGGTGGTGTTCCCCGAGAAGATCGTGATCGACCACGGCAAGGCGTTCGCCTCGCAGCCGGTGAAGAACGTCTGTCGCCGCTACGGGATCACCATCCAGGACACGCGTAAATACAAGCCCACCGACAAGCCTCAGGTGGAGGCCGCTTTCAAGACGATCCGGAGCCAGTTCTCCGAACACATCGCCGGCTACAAGGGCAATCACGTGGTGCACCGCGGCCGTGACGTGGATGCCGCGGCCCGGTGGACGATCGAGGAGCTGGAGGAGTTCTTCGCCGAGTACGTGGTCGCGGTCTACCAGCGCCGCCAGCACACGGGGCTGGTGCTGCCAGGGTTCCCGGAAATCGCGCTGTCGCCCAACGACGCCTACCGGCTGGCGGTTCACCGCTGCGGCTACATCGCCGCTCCGCGCGATCCCAACCTGTTCCTGGAACTGCTGCCGATCTACTGGTGCGCGATCTCCAACCGGCGGATCCAGAAGGACTACTTGCACTACAGCGCGTCCGTCATGGGCGTCCACAACGGGGCCAAATCCCCGTACGCGCAGGCCAAGGGCGCCTGGCCGATCCGCTATGACCCGCGGGACATGACGCAGGTGTATTTCCATGATCCCTACGCCGGCGTCTGGCACACGCTGCGCTGGACCCACGCGTTGACCGGTCTGGAGCCCTTCACGGACATCACTTTGCGCCAGGTCAAGCAGGAGTTGCGCGAACGCGGCCGCGATCCACAGAACCAAGAGGCCGTCCTTGACGCGTTGTTGGATCTGCAGAACCGCACGGACGCCGTCGAGGCGTCCACCGCCCGCTCTCGCCGGGCGCGGGCCCGGGACGCCGAGCGGGCCAGGGCAGCGGCCCGGGACAAGGCTCATACTGAGCTGGCTGACTCCGCGGCCGACGCCCCCGTCAAGGAGCCCCGTCTGCGGGCCGTGCCACCGCCACCTGCCAACGACGAGGAGATCGCCATCGACTTCGATGCCCTGCCGTCGTACGAGGTGTGGGGCGGCCACCCGGAGCAGGACGGTGCCCCGTAATGGCCCCGCCTCCCCTGGCAGGGGCCGACTCCACGCACCCAGGACTGGCTGAACCCCGTACCAAGGAGGACTGGTTCACGTACGTCTTCTACGAACCGCCGACCCGCCCCTTGCTGCCCCCGTACGACGTCTACATGGCGATGGACCCGGAGGGCGCTGAGCGGCGTCGCCTGAACCGCATCCGCAACCGTTATCACAGTGCCTTGGTACTGGCCTGGACACCGGCCATATCGCACTTCGAGACAGAGATCACGGAGCTGCTGGCCGCCAACGAGATGGCTCCGCCCGGCGCCCGGCTCGGACTGCTCATCGACGGTCCGCCCACCGTCGGCAAGTCCACGCTGGTCAAGATGATCGCCCGGAAGTTCGAGCAGGACCTTCGCGAGGACTTCCCCGAACGGTTCATCCCCGAGCGGCTGGGCTCCTATGTCCCCGTCGTCTACATCTCCCTCACCGACCAGGTCACTCCCAAGCAGATCTCCATCGCGATCGCCCGCTACCTCAACGTCCCGACCAGCGGCACCAAGGACACCATCGACGACCGCGTCCTCACCGCGCTCACGGCATGCGGCACCCAGTTGATCATCTTCGATGACCTGCACTTCCTGGACTGTTCCTTCAAGGAGGGCAGGGCCTCCAACGACCACATCAAGTTCCTCGCCAATCACGCGCCTTGCACGATCATCGGCACGGGTGCCGACCTTGAGGAGAGCCCGCTGCTCAGTGAGGGAGGCCCCACCGGCCCCGTCAAACGAAACAGCCGCGTCAAAACCGCGGCCAGCGGCCCCCGTACCCAGACCGCCGGCCGGTTCAGCCGTCAGGAACTGAACCCGTTCGCCCTCGACACCAAAGCCGAAATCCTGCAATGGGTCGGCGTCGTCCGCTCGTTGGAGGGAGCGCTGTCCCTCTACCTCCACAAGAAGGAGAGCCTGACCCGCCGGCATTGGCGCTACCTGCACGAGCGAACTGACGGCAGCATCGCAGGCCTCCATGCCCTCCTGCGCCGCAGCGCGGTACGCGCCATCCAGCAGGGAACCGAGGCGATCACGCGGGAGACCATGGACTCCATCGTGCTGTCCTACGCCCATGAACGTGCCTACGCCAAGGTGACGGAACTGAAGTCCCGCAAGCGGCCGAAGGCCGCGGGCAAGCAGCAACCGGCGGCTGACGGGAGCGCCTGAGGAACTCGGCGTTCTTCGACGTGGCGGCAGCATCGGACCGCCTGGCATTCTCTGCGGCATGCACACGCCGCTGCGCCGCCTCGCACTGGTGCCGGAGCCCTACCCCGGCGAGTCCCTGCTCAGCTGGGTGGACGCGTTCGCGGCGCTCAATCGCGTCGGCCGTCTCCAGGCTCTGCGCATCGCAGCCTTCGTCCGCCCCGGCGCCTCTTGGTACCGGCCCAGCGTGCGTTTTGGCAGCTATCTGACGGCGGAGGCGATGGCCAGGGTCCAGGTCACCACCGGGCTGTCCGCCGAGCGACAGCACCGGATGACCCTGATGCACTACGCCGATGGTGTCCTGCCCTCAGCGCCCTTTCGTCCGCACCGGCATACCGTCGCCGCGTGGCTGACCCGGCTCCGTATCGCTCTGCCGATCGGTTCGCTCGCCTGTCCGCCCTGTCTGCGCGAGAACGGCGGGCGCTGGCTGCTGCAGTGGCGCCTCGTCTGGTCCTTCGCCTGTGTACGCCACCGCGTCTTCCTGATCGGCGCCTGTCGCAGCTGTGGAAAAGGCCTGCACCAGATACTTCCCGGCCGGGAAGCGCCGTCATGTGCGGCCAGTATCCCGCCTCCCAGCCGCCCCGCACCTGTCGACGCGTCATCGCTCGCATGCGCCCTCCGCCACTGTCCGACGAACACCTGCTGGAGTGCCAGCGCCGCCTCGACGGGCTCCTCGACGATCCGCACCGTGCGGTCGGCCAGGAGATCCTGCGTGGCCTGCACCTGGCACTGGAGGACATCCACACCTGCTACGACGACGCGCCGCCGCTGCCGGACACCGACGCCGTACTCCACCGGCGCTGGCAAGGCCACGGCGGAGCCCTCCAGTACCCGGGCGATCCGCTGCTGACCGCGGCCCTCATCAAGATCGCGACAGCGGGCGGCCTCGGCAGCTCTCGGGAGGCTCGCGTTGATGCGGACCTGGCCTCGTGGTCGCCCGATGGCTTCCCCCGGCCGCACGCCGACGCACCACCGGCCAATCGTTTCGGAAACGCGTGTCGCGCCACCGCCTGCGCGAACTGGGTACCCCCCGGACACGGATGCGTCGTCGACTCCCCGAACGGACCGCACACCCTGTGCCCGGCGCACATCAGCCACCTCACTGGCGGCCTTCGGTAACTAACTCTCCTCCTTACGAGTGCTCCGTCACCCGGGAACCCCCGGATGCGGGTTGTCCAACAGCACCATGCGGGCGGCAATACGCACGAGCGCGGAGATCGCGGTCGGCGACCCGCGCTCCAGAACCCAGGAGAGGGGCGGCTGCGGAGGCAATCCCTGGCTGTCGTGCACGGCTTGGATGACGGCGCTCTCCATCCTGTCCAGCAAGCCCGCGGTACTCGTACGTCCGGCGACGTCGTGGACAATGCGGCCCAGGCGTTGCAGGAGACGGCGCGATTGCTCATTGTGCGAGGCGTCGGCCGGCGTCACCAGCGCGGAAACCCGTCGCTGGACATGGACAGCTTCCTCGTCTGCCACCAGGGTGGTCGGTATCTCGGCCACTGGGAACCCGCACACCTGGACTCCCAGTCGCCGGCCACGGCCTTGGCTACGCCCCTGCGGGCGGGTGCAGTGCGTGCGCTGTCCTGCGCCGGTCGCCGCGAGACGCCAGTACAGGGGCAGATCACAGCGGGGACAGCGATCCACCAAGTACACCAGGTGGTCCGCGCACAGAAAGGTCCACTTCAACCGCCAGCTCAGCAGCCACCGGCCTCCTGACGCCTGAACACACAACGGGCACGCCGCCGAGTGTTCCCGCCGAAGCCACTGATCCCTCGACTGCCAACTGCGGCCGCCGTCCGGGGAGAGCTGCGGCAGTACTGTCGGTGCGTAAAAGCTGAAGAGCATCCGCTCGACCTGTCCCGGCCTCAGCCCCGTCCGTTTCTGCACCTGCGACAGTTCCTCTGGGCTCAGGCGGAACTGATAGGCGCTGAAACCCGCCGTACCCAGTAGCCCCAGCGCCGTCAGCGCCGCGACCCGGGACAACCGCAACGTGACCGCGATCATGTCGACCCAGCTAACGAACGACTCTCCGGCAACCGGAGGCGGTACGACTCCAAGTCGCCCGGCCAGCGCGTCCTCACCCATGACCTACCGCTGCCCGGTCTACTCCATCGCCTGAGTCCACGAAGAGACGCACGGGATCCTCACCCCGGCGAGGTAGCCACGCCGGACGGAAGTCCGGGTGCGTCACATACGGCACAAGCAGGCACCGCACGGCATACAGTAGGGACTTGGCCACCGTGCTGCGGGAATCGACGGCTTCGTAGGCGTCCAAGATCAGCCGTTGGGACTCGATCCGGTGCCGTGGCAGATCGCCCTCGTTCTCGCCCAGGCGCTGTTCCTCTTCGCGGAGCCGGGCATCGAGGAATCGGATGCGCGGGTCAGGGCATGTGATCGGCCCGGAGTGTTCCCGGGGCCGTGCCCGAACCATGAACTCGTCCGCGTGCCGGGGGCAGTAGGTGCTCCAGCCCATTGTGTCGGTGAGCACCGCGCCGTGCCCGGCCGGAGTCCAGGCGGAGCAGCCAGGGCGGCGACAGCGCCCGCCGAATCGGTTGACAGGCAACTGAAGGTCCCCGTGGGCAACCGAACGTCGTGGCAGCAGAGGGCCCCAGTTCGCCAGCCCGTTCCCGTTTTCTGCTCTTTCAGCCTCTTCGTCGCCGGTCGCGTCCAGTCCGGCCTCAGTTGCGATCTTCACGGCGGCAGCCACAACCAGTGGCCAGTGCTGCTCGCTGAGGTCGCGGGACACCGTGTAGCCGTCCCAGGCCTGGTGAACTGCCGCGTCGGTGCGAGGCAGGCGCAGTGGCGGCACTGCGGCCCACGCGTCCTGGATAGACCGGTGTAACGCCTCGAAGATGTCGTGTGCTTGTGTCTGCGGCAAGTCCTCCGAGCCTTCCAGGAGGCGGTCGATCCGCTGCTGGCAGTCAAGGAGCCGGAGGTCGTGGACCGGCACGGCGCGCATGCGGCGGATGTCGCGGCCGCACGGCTGCTTCGGCGTGTAGGTCCACGGTCCCGCGGCAGGGCCGGGACAGATCCAGGATTCCGGGATCCCGGGCCGCGGGGGATGAAAGACTGCGCCGCAGCCCCGGCACGTCGAGATCAGGTAACGCTCATGCCGTACGCATGCAAATGACCAGGCCAGTCGCCACTTGAGGAGCCATCGGGCACCGTTCTCCCGCAGGCATGCCGGGCAGGCATGGGATCGCTTCCGCAGGACCATCCGCTGTCGGTTCCTCCATGTGGTGAGAGCGTCATGTCCTTCCGGGCTGTTTTGTGGCAGCGGGTCCAGTGCGTTCTCGGCGTAGTGGGCGAGCGTCATGCTCCGCACTTGTTCCTCCGTCACCCCGGTGGTGTGCCGCACCGCTTGTACGAAGGCGTCACTCACGTGGTAGCCGAAGATGTCCGACACAGCGCTGGCGTTGGACATTCCTGTCATCCGCAACACCATCGTCCGGGACACCTGGTTGAGCCGCGCGAGCGCGTCGACCCAACTCCGCAGGGACTCACCGGGGCAGGGATCGGGCACCAGAGCGAGCCGGCGCAAGGGGCCCCGCACGTCCACGGTCTCCTCCTGGCAGCCTCAATCTTCCGACGTAGCAACTGGTGCTCACGCGGCATGCGGCGGTGACTACTCACATCAGCAGTCCGCCGCCCTCACCATGATCACCATGGACCAGCCGCTGCCACACCGGAGCGGGCACCTCCACCACCAGCAACGTGCTCAACGCTCCCACGCCTTCCTCCCTGACAAGATCGGAGGCTTCCTCCTCCACCGGAAAGTCGCCTTGGAGGGCGTCACAGTGGAGACAGCCGTTGCTCAGGTATCTCCTACCCACCGTGGCACTCCACCGGGGCTTGATCGAGTCGGCGAGTGGGGTGTATCCGGCTTCCTCCAACAACTCCTTGATCCACACCCGCGAGAATTCGTCCATGGTCTTCGCATAGCAGTCCGCCTGGGAGGGACGGCTCGGATACAGGCCGACCACGCACGTGGTGACTTCGCCGCACTTCCAGCACGAGCGATCCAATGTCAGAACGCGAAGGGAAATCGTCGCAGCGCAGCCTGCCGGAACCACATCCGAGATCCACGGCTCGGTGCCGAACTGGTCGCTTTCGTCCCAGCGTTCATGCCGGAAGGCGACCTCCTGGCACACGGGGCACTGGACCCTTCTCTTGCCGTCCTCACAGGGGACCAGCACACCCGCGCCTGCCGCGACTTGGATCGAGCAGTCCACACACGCCCCATCGAACCGATTCGACTCGTCCTGGGGCGCGATGTCGGTAGACGGATCCGCGACCGCCTGCAGGGCAGTCCCACGGACTCGGTGCTCCGGAGCGTCTGCCCGGCAGTACACCTGCCAACGGTCGCCGAGTCGAACGCGAACGCCAGCATTGGGCTGCACGTACTGGGAGCAGTGATCTGCCGCGCAGACGCCTCCGTATCTGTTCGATGACAGCTGGCTCAACTCGCCCTCCTTGCCCTGGCCCGCTTCGCTCGGCTTCAGTCCCTAGCAGCCGAAGACAGGCGCATCACCGCCCGGCGCCTGCTCACCCTACCCACGGCCGAGCAGGCGGCTCAGGGCCATCACGCAGAGCCGAATCGGTATCAGCACAGCCCACTGCTTCCGCCACCAGGCGACGACCGGGTCCTGGGCACTGGTGGGCTCGGCATTCAGCTCTGACCGGTTCCCCGAGGAGCCCACCCTGTTGGTGTCCTCGCGTGATCCCCCGGGACGCATCGGTTCCGTGTTCCGCTGGTCTCGTTGCGGAGCCGGGTGGTGTTCTCGTCGTGGTGGCCGAGAGCCTCCGCGCCGACGGGGGATCCTGTTGGACACGGCCGACGTGTACGGTCCACTCACCAAAGAAGGGCCGGTGAGCGGCGCCTCTGGCATCACATCGCAAGCCTCCCGCATCCCCAGAGGAAATGACCACGGCTGCGCTGAAGTGGACCTGATGGTACGCGAGTTCGGATCGGAGGGCGAGGCACTTCCTCTGTTGCTCCAACAGTTGGTGGGCAAGGGGGTCCTGGCCGCCTGGGCCATCACGCCGGAGACGGGAGACCTGCACTGGACGATGGAACCGAATGGCCGTGCCCTTGATTTCAGGGAATGACGGCTCGGCGCCGCTGTCAGCCGAGCGCGACCTTGCGCTTGAGGCTGTTGCCGTGGCCCCACTCGTAGACCCCGTCGTGCTGGAGCCGTCCGACGACGATGCCTGGTGCAATCCCGGCAGTACGCGCGAAGGCCTCGATAGCCGCGAGCGAGAGATAGCGGGTGGCAGCCAGCCGCCGATACCCCGAGGCGTGTTCAGGTGGCAGGAGTACGCTGGCCGCGAACGCGTTTGCCTCGTCTTCGCTGGTGTCTTCGTGGCGTTTGGCGGGCGAGAGGTTGTCGCGATCGTCCATGAAGGTCAGTCGCTTGCCATGCAGCAGGACATGCGCGAGTTCGTGGAAGAGGCTGAACCAGAACTGGTCGTCCGTCTTGAACCGGTCGCTCAGGGCCACCATGACTTTGTCGGACGTGAGCCAGCGTGTAGCGCCGGACACGTTGGTTTTGGTAAGGGCCGGGACGAACACCAGAGCGACCCCCACCTGGGCGCAGAGCCGCGGTAGTTCCTCTGACCAGACGTCCTGCTCCGTGAGCGTCAGTTCCCGCAGGCGGGGCAGCAGGGCGGTGAGCGCCGCTCGGTCGTACGGCTCGCAGTCCTGTTTGCGCGCTTCACGCTCGGCCAGACGCAGCCAGGTCGCGGTCGCGTATTCGTCCCGGCTGAGCACGGAGGAGCGACGGAACGCGGCTTGGTAGCCGTGCCACACATTCTGGCCGACTTCGGGGGTGGCGACACCGAAGAAGTCGAGCAGCAGGCGCAGGTTCCTCACGTTCTTGGACCTGTCGGGCAGGACACCGCGGCTGACCAGCTCACGCAAGGGGAAGCGCTCGAGCCAGCCGAGGTGTTCGGACAGGGCTCGCTCTTCCTCCTCTCGGGCAAGTTGCGTGCGCCAGGCGGCCTCTCGCGCATTCCACAGCCCAGCAGGCACCCCTGTGGCGCGCTCCAGCAGCAGGGCGGTGTCGGGGCTCAGTGCAGCTGTGCCCTGGATGACTTGGTTGATGTGTTTGGTGGACAGTCCGGTTCGGCGCGCGAGGTCGGCTTGCGGGATCCCCAGGATCTCCAGGGTCTCCTTCAGGGTCTCCCCGGGGGACGGAACGGTCTGGGGCGCGTACGCCGTCGGGTCAGCGCCGGGGGTCATCACGATGCCTCTCTTCGGGCACGGAGGGGTGCGGGGCGGTAGTTGGTGGCAGCGAGTTCGGACTGGACGTCCGTGACGATCACAGCGCGGACGTCGGCGTAGTCGAGTGTTCCGTCGGAAAGCTGGGGAGGGGGCTCGGCACGCGGACGCAGATGCAGATCCGCCTGCGGCCCCAGAGACACAAGCAGCAGGCCAGGACGGTCCGGGCTCGGGCGGAGCCGGGCCGCCGGCAGACGCGCCAGGTCGGCCAGATGAGCCGCGGCGTAGATCTCCGCCAGCCGCCGTCGCAGTACGGCGGCCAGCGCCGGGCCGTAGCGGCGCTCACGCATGGCGTCGTCGTTGCAGGACCGGGCCAGCTCGACGTCGAGGAAGGAGAGCTTCACCGGCCGCCTCACGAATCATTTGCGTTAACAGGCTTGGTGCATGCTAACATCGGCGCAAGATCGAAGATTTGCATGCACCAAGTCGGTGCATGCAAATCTTCCACCTGGCCATTGTGCCTGTTCATGGGCCCACAGGTACCTCGCGGGATGTGTCCCGCTTGAATCCGGCCTCGCCGGGAGACAAGGAGGTCTCGCCATGGCTATGGCAGACGCCGCCCCCAAGACCGTCACCATCACCGTGGACCGCGAGCCGGTCTCCGGGGTGCCCCGTCACACCACACCGAACGAGATCCTGCGGCTGGCCGGCATCGACCCCGCCAGCCACTACCTCGTCAAGATCACAGGCCGTCACCAGGAGTCCTTCGAGGGCCGGGGCGAGGAGCCCATCACCGTGCACGAGCACGAGAAGTTCGTGTCGCTGTCCACGGGGCCGACCCCCACCTCATGACCACAACTGAGCCGCTCTGGGGGCCTGCCGCGCTGCAGGCAGGCCTCCAGGCCGCCGGCTACGCACCCGAGCAGCAGAACGGCTTCATCGTCTTCGACTACACCATCGAGGCGGGCTCGCACGCCGGGCGCACCGTCAAGGTCGGCCTGCAGACCGGCGCGGACTTCCCGACGACTCCGCCCAGCGGACCGCACGTGAGTCCGCGCCTCGGGCACCCCCATGGGGCCGTTCACCCCTCCGGACTGGGGACAGAGTGGGAGTACTGGAGCCGTCCGACTGCCCACTGGGCCGCTGACCGTAGTGTCCGGGGCTACCTACGACACCTGCGCACCCTGTTCGCACAGCTCGACGAGCAGGCAGCGGCATGACCACCCGGTTCAGCGCGGCCGTGCCCTCGCCTCTCGCCCGACGACTCGGCGATCACCTCCTCCGTACTGATGGGCAGGAGGACTGCTGTTTCGTCCTGTGGCGTCCGGCCACGGGTGCCCGCCGTATCACCGCTGTGCTGGTCGATGTCGTGCTGCCCTTGGAAGGCGAGCGCATCGTGCACGGCACCGTCGATTTCATCAGCGCCTTCTTCCTGCGCGCCGCCGGCCTGGCCGCGGAGCACGGCTGCGGTGTCGGCCTGATCCACTCCCACCCACGGGGTCATGGCTGGCAGCGTCTGAATCAGGTCGACCACGACGCCGAAGCCTCCTTCGCGGCACAGGCCCTGGCACTCACCAACCGACCCTTGCTCGGGATGACCTTCGCCGGCGGCGATGCCAGTCACAGCGCCAGGATCTGGCAGGAGCACGGAGCTCGGCGCTACCGGCCGCTCCACGCCGAGAGCGTCCGCGTGGTCGGCGAAGAGTTCACCGTCACCTTCAACAGCCTGCTGCTCCCCGCTCCGACCATCACGAGCGCACAGCAGCGCAGTCTCTCCGCGTGGGGCCAGCAGACTCAAGACACCCTGGCCCGTCTCCATGTCGGTGTGGTCGGAACCGGCTCGGTCGGCATGCTGGTCGTCGAGGCTCTCGCGCGCACCGGCGTAGGCCGCCTCACCCTCTTCGACTTCGACACGGTGGAGACCGTCAACCTCGACCGTCTTCTGCACGCCACACGACACGATGCCCGCGCGAAGCGGCCCAAAGTCCGCCTGGCCGCGCGCGAAGCTCGTCGTGCTGCCACGGCCCCGGCCTTCCGTGTCTCCGCGCTGGAGGCGAGCGTCACCGAACCGGGCGGCTTCGCGGAGGCCGCCGACTGCGACGTGCTCTTCTCCTGCGTCGACCGCCCTTGGCCCCGCCACGTCCTCAACCATCTGGCATACGCGCACCTCATCCCCGTCGTCGACGGCGGAGTCAGCGTCGACGCCCGCGGCGGCAGTCTCCGAGGTGCCGAATGGCGTGCCCATATCGCCGCCCCCGGCCGTGCCTGCCTCGAATGCCTCGGCCAGTACGACTCCGCGTACGTCCCCCTGGAGCGTGACGGCTTGCTGGAGGACCCCTCCTACATCACGGGCCTGCCCGATGACCACCCGCTGCGCCGCAAGGAGAACGTCTTCGTCTTCTCCACCGCGGCCGCGGCCGCCGAGCTGACCCAGTTCATCACGATGGCGGCCGCGCCCGCCGGGGTCAGCGACAACGGCGCCCACCTGTACCACCTCGCCACCGGCACCCTCGATCGTCGTACCGACGGGTGCGCCCCCGGATGCCCGTACGACACAGCCCTGCTCGCCCTGGGCGATGCCGCACCTACCGTCACCGGACGACACCTCGCGGCGGAGCGGGCCCGCACCAGACGCAGCACCCTTCGCTCCCGCTTCAGTCGGCTCGCTCATCGATGGCAAGACCCCAGCTCATGACACCTGCGCTGTCTCAGCACGCCAACGCACGTACAGCGTCTACCGATCGTCCAGCAGATGGAGAGGTACCGATGGTTCGAAAAGAGTCCCTTGCTCAGCTCCTCGAAGACGGGCGCCGCAAGATCCAGGTGGCCGACGAGGAACTCGCCGAGGCCAAGCGCCGCCGCCGACTCCTGGCCGCGTCCGCGCGCCGGGCCTTCCCCGGCTCGACCACCTACTACAACGGGAGCGTCGCGCACGGCGATGCCAACACCCCCCTGACCGACGTCGACCTCGGGGTCGTCCTCACCAAGAAGGACGCCGAGCCGTACGGTCCCGGCAAGGAGAGCGCCCTGGCCCTCATGGAGAAGGTCCGCGACGTGATCCACGAGGACCTCGACGACGAGTTCGACAAGCTCACCATCGAGGTCGAAGGCCGGCGCCGTGCCGTACTCGTGCGCTTCGGTGACCCGGTCACCCCAGGGCAGGCCGACTTCACGGCGGACGTGATGACCGCGCTCCCGCATCCCTCGGGCCGCGGGCTGTACATCCCGAACACGAAGATCGCGGACCAGTGGGACCGCGCCGACCCGATCACCCACACGCGGATGGTGCTCCAGGCCATCGAAGACACGAAGGTCGTCTTCGCCCGCACGGTCCGGCTGCTGAAGCACTGGAACTGCACGCACAGCAAGCCCATGTGTTCCTGGAACATCAAGGCCCTGTGCCTCGACTGTCTCGACGAGCCCATGCCGCTGATCAACGCACTGCAGGTCTTCTTCGCCTACGCGGCGGACGAGATCGACAAGGGCCCGACGCCCGACCCGGCCGGTGTGGCCGGCCCGATCCCGCTCAACATGCCGCGCGCCGACGTGCACAAGCGGCTCTGCACCGCCCGGAAGTACATCGATCTCGCGATCGAGCACGAGAAGGCCGAGCGCCCGCTCAGCGCGCAGCACGCGCTGCACCAGGTCCTCCCGGAACTCGTGCCGGATGCGGACGGTACGCAGGAGGAGGCCGACCGCCTCGCGAGCACCGTCGTCGCGGGCGGTACAGCCGCCTCCGGACTGGGGCTCACCACCCGGCTCGTTACGCCGACCCGGCCCCGGGCATGGGGAGACTGACCCCCATGCCCCTCTGGTACGGGGTCCAGCCGACATGGTGGGCCCCGCTCGAACGGGACGCCCGGAGGCACTTCGGTGACGCACTCCAACGCAGGTATCGCCGTGGCTCATTGACGTACGAACTCACCGGACTCGACGTCATAGGCGAGCCCGACCCCATCGACGTCCGAATCCGCTTCCACGCGGACCCGCCCTACCCTCTCTACGGCCAGCGGCCCGAGGACTTCCCGCGCGTGCACGCCAGGCCCGGAGTCCCATCGAAGCACCGGTATAAGTTCGACGACGCCCTCTGCCTCTGGTACCCGCTAGACCCGGAAGAGCGGCGCTGGACAAGTTCGAAAGGTCTGCTGGACCTCATCGAGATAGTCCGCACACACTTGTTCCTCGAGCACTACTGGCGGCTCACTGGCGGTGAGCAGGGCGGCCAGTGGCTGGTGGAGGATGCCCCTCATGGCATGCCGGGGAGTGGTGCGTGGCGGTCATCGCGGCGGCACAGGCGACGGACGGCGGCTGGACCTGGGCCCAGACGGCCGCACTGATCGTCCCCTGCATCGCCCTCTTCGGCGCTTTCCTGACGTACGCCCTCAACCAGCGGGCCGTACGCAAAGAACGCCGGGCCAAGACCTTCGCCGAAGCCCTGACGGCGGTCGAGGAGTACCTGGAGATGCCGTACCGCATACGACGCCGCCCCGACTCCACATCAGCCGTACGACAACAACTAACCGACGAGGTCAGCGGTCTCTTGGCCCGGATGGCCTTCCACCAGGCGTGGCTCCAGATCGAGGCGTCGGCCGTCGCGGGCCCCTACTCAGTCCTCGTGGCGACAGCCCGAGCGGAGGCCGGCGCGCAGATGAGTCTCGCCTGGCAGCAGCCTCCGATCACCACCGACAGCGGCATGAACCTCGGCGTACCGTATCCCCGAGACCGATCGAACGTTGCCCGAGCCACATGCATTTCGGTGATGCGTCGTCACCTCTGAGAGCCCCAGGCGACCTTGATGCAAACCCAGCCCTCTTCTGCGGCAACCAAAATCCTCATTATTGCACTATATGGACATCGCGCGGGCACGTTAAAGGTCCGCAGCTGAGAGGCCTCCTCAGCGAAAGCGGTATCGCGACGTAACACAGGGTCACGATCGTCCAGTGGTCGCAGACGATTCGGGCGGGCTGGCCGGAGTGGCCTGCTCGGCGGCCAGGCTGGTGACGGGGTAGTCCGTCTAGCCGGTGGTCTTGCCCGTCATGCGGTCGGTGCGCCGGTGCCTGATCTGAACGGGCTGGCGGGTTCCAGGAAAGAGGAGGCTGTTCATGGCAGTGACCTTGATCCTGTGGATCTCGGAGCGCCCGTCGCCGGTTCCCCGAGTGCGCCCTTGAAGCGGGATGTCCTTCCGGGGAAGGGAGTTGCACTGCCCGTGCAGCTTCTTCTGTTTGCCCTTGACGATCACGATGTAGCGGGCAGCCCGGCCGAGGAGGTCGTCCGCGCGCTCGCGCTCGATGTGCATGGCGTCGCTGGTGGCGGCGGTTCCCGCCAGGTCTGCGACGGTGTCCAGCCGCGGCTGGACATAGGTCGGACAGGTCTCCCCCCTGCCGGGTGGTGAGCAAAGCCCAAACCGATCAGACCTGCGGAGTGATGAAAAGCGCTAGGATCTCCGCACGAATGCCTGGGAGACCGCACGGTGACCGCGCGGTCGAGGTGGTGGTTTCGGTTTCACCACTTTCAACCCAGCGCGGCGCAGATGTAACGGCTGCAGCACGTGCATGCTGGGCTCGACGCTCGCTGAGGGGGCACGATGGACGATGTTTCAGGGCTACCCGAATTCTGGAAGGAGTTCAGTTCTCTGGGACAAGAAGTTGACTACTTTGTGACCGCCCGACTGTTCGACGGAACACCCGCGGTGTGGCCTAAAGAAATCAACTACATCAGATGGCGGCATCTGGTTGCAACCGAGCTAGGCGTGGACCCGATGGCCGTCCAACTGGTGGGAAGCGCTCGTCTGGGCTACTCCATAAACCCGGAGAAGCACTTCAGGAAGTTCCACGAAGGCTCGGACTTGGACATCGCGGTGATCTCATCAGAGCTGTTCGACAAGGCATGGGCTGAGCTCCGAGAGATAATCGAGGACGAGCTCTTCTCCAGAAAAAAGAACTATCTGCGCAAGCTGGTTTTCGAGGAGTGCATTGCCCTCGACATCGTGCTGCCACGACTGTCCTTTGGCGAGCAGTGGTCACGGTCCAGAGATCTCTTCATCCAGGATCTCGGTGGCGCCTTCAGGAACTGCGAGGTCAATTACCGGCTGTACCGCAACCATAGGTCACTCAGAAGCTATCAGGTGAAAAGTGTGAATATCGCGCGCGATCGCGCGATCGAGGAGGGCGTGCACCATGGCTGATCACGGGCTCAAGTTCGAGATCGAGTCGAAAACGGTGGCGGAGTTCCGGTCGCTGGACAAGTCCGGCGAGCTAATCCTCCAGCCTGAGTACCAGCGCCAGGCCGTCTGGCCCGAACGCGCCAAGGTGTCCTTGATGGAGACCATCCTCCTCGGGTATCCGATCCCGGAGATCTACCTATCGTATGAGACATCGCCGGAAGGGGAGCAGACAGCGTCCGTTGTCGACGGTCAGCAGCGCCTCACCTCCTTGCTTGAGTTTCTGAACAACAAGTTCCCGCTGGACGGGCTGGAGGACGAGAAGCTACGCGAAAAGTTCGAGGGGAAGCTCTTCAAGGAGTTGCCTGACGATGTACGTCAAGAGTTCTTCCAATACCGCTTCCCGATTCGACGCCTGTCCAACCTTGCCGACGAGTTTGTGCGCGCAGTTTTTGCTCGCGTCAACAGGGTCAATATGGTGCTAACGGAACAAGAGCTCCGAAATGCTTTGCTGCCTGGCCCGTTCAACGACTTCCTCAAAGACTGTGCAGCCCACCAGATAAGCGCACTATCCGGCATCTTCAGCGGTGAACGACGCAAACGAGGTGGCGATCTGGAGTTCTATGCCGAGGTCTTCGGCACCTGCATCTTCGGCCTTTCCAACAAAAAGACCGAACTCAACGAACGCTATGACAAGATCTCCGCAGATTTCGAGGAATACCAGGACCGTTCGGCGGAATTTCTCGAACTACTGACGCTCCTCAGCGATACCGTAAAGTGGGTTGGCCGAACCAGATGGTCCAACATCGTCGACATGTTCACGCTGCTACATGCCTCCTGGGGACTGCGCAAGGAGCTAGGCAAGGCCAGTCCAGAACAGAAAACGCAGATTCGGGACCTTCTGGACCTGTTTCAGCGTGCAGTCTCGGCCAGGAAGCGCAATGGCGAGAATGGGGAAACTGCCAACCTCTTGGCATCTCTTGCCACTACGATCGACATGACGGCCGAGGAAGTCGAAAAGATCATCGAAGAGTATACGTCGGGCATCCGGAACTCGTCCGACCTGGGCTCACGCCGAGTTCGCTCTCAGCAGCTGACGTTGGTTCTTTCGAAGAAGCTCAAGAGCTGACCGACTTAAGTTTGTCCTGCGGTTCCTACGCGGGCCCACGCCGGCCATTCGTAGGATCGGTGAGTCCGAGGACTCAGGGCATGGCAGTCAGCTTGTCGCCGTCTGATGACTTAAAACGTTCTCCCTGTTCCTCCTTCTCCTGCCATTGAGGCAGCGGCCGACACTGCGTGTCGGCCGGATCTGCTGTTGGGATTGAAGATTCGTTTCAACTTTTGGGGAGAGGTTCGCGCGATGTGATCAGCTGGTTGGTCAGTTCCACAGTGGCCAGGTACCACCAGAAGATCCAGTCGAGGAAAGCCTCGTCGTAGTCGCCGCGTTGGTCGGCCCGACGGTGACGCAGGTCGAAGCGGTTGGCGATCTCGAACAAAGCGCCCTCGTCCTTCCCCAGCTGTTCCTTGATCAGGGCGCGGCGTTCCTCCAGGATGCGGGCGAGGTTGAAGATCGCCGACCTCTTGCTCTCGGGCGACGCATCACGTCCTCGGAAAAGCGCGATGGCGTGGCGAACGCCCGCTGTGACGCCGGGCGGACTGTCGTGGAGGGCTCGGTGCACCAGCTCGGCGCGGGCGTGGTCCGTGACGGCGACCAGTCGTCCGAGGTCCTCGCCTTCCGCGGCCAGCTCGTATTCGATACCGGCTTCGCGCAGCAGTTGGTTCACTCGCCACCTGTACAGGATGCGTGCGGGGCCGTTATGGAACTCCGAGTGGTGCCAGCCGCAGCTGCCGAAGCTGTGGAAGTGTCGTCGCCGGGGGCGGCTGACCAGGTCGTGGAACACCTCTATGAGGCCGTAGAAGGTGTCCTCGTCCCACGCTTCCGGATCCAGCGGCCACAGGCCGGGGGTTCCGAGACGGCGCTCGATCAACTCGGAGGCGTCGGGCAGGTCGTCGTGGTCATCGACGCAATACTCGCCGAACACTGCGGCCAGGTATCCGTTGCCAGCGAAGTCCCCGATAAGGCGGGCGAAGTCCTGTCGACCGTCTCGCTCTGGGTGGCCGTCAGCGGACGCACTGCTTGCGTGCCGCTGCGGCCAGTACGGCCGAGGTGCAATCGCGTGCCGGAGCTCGGGTGCTCGCTGGACGAGTTCCTCGAACCAGTCACACCGGTCCTGTGTACTCGGCACGTGACGCCAACGGCTGGTCGTGGTGGCCCAGGGATCTGCTGCTGATTCCCTTTGACCCGGGGTCTCCTCGAAGTCCAGGTCCGCGCCGCCGGTGAGGGCCTCTGTTAGGAGCCACTTCGCTTGCTCCTCCCAGCTGGCGCCGGTTATACGGAGGATGCGCTCGCCTTCGGCAACGAAAAGATCTGTGGGCCAGCGGAGTTCGTAGTTGCTGAAGTCCAAGCTCACCACAACATCATCACCCATCTGGGTGCGCCCTGAACACGAGTCGCAGATTTCCCTGTCGGTCCGGAAGCACCGGCTGGACGACTGCAGGAACGACGAAGGCGACGCTAAACGGTCCTGCGACAGAGGCTGAGAGGCGCTGCGCCCCTTGCGGCGTCCAACCTCAGGTCCTCACACCGCCACCCCCGATAAGACCTGGTCAGCGCCACTCTCATTTCCGATGACCCGAACACACGCTACTTCGATGTCCATCTAATTGATAGTGCGCAGGTCAGAGGCCTTGTCAACTCTCATTTTCAGCGGCGGCCCTCAGGGGGAGCTGGACAGCATGGCAGCGGAAGACCTGGTGGAGCGGCGCTCCATCGACGTCGTCCCGGACGACGAACGGCACGGCACCGCCTTCAGCCAGTTCACTCTCTGGCTCGGCGCCAACCTCCAGATCACCGCGGTCGTCACCGGCGCCCTCGCCGTCGTCTTCGGCGGCGACGTGGTCTGGTCGATCGTCGGCCTGGTGGTCGGCAATGTGCTGGGCGGCGCGGTCATGGCGCTGCACTCGGCGCAGGGCCCGAAGCTCGGCCTGCCCCAGATGATCCAGTCACGCGCCCAGTTCGGCGTGAAGGGCGCGGTCGTCCCGCTGCTCCTGGTCATCCTCATGTACGTCGGCTTCTTCGCGAGCGGCAGCGTCCTGGCCGGACAGGCCACCGCCGAGCTGACGCACACGAACGACACCACCGGCATCGTGCTCTTCGCGCTCGTCACCGCGGTCATGGCGGCGGTCGGCTACCGCGTCATCCACGCGCTCGGCCGGGTGACCAGCGTGATCTGCGCGCTCGCCTTCGTCTATCTGGGCATCCGCCTCCTGGACCGCGTCGACCTCTCGGCGCTCCTGTCCGACGCCCGCTTCGACCTGCCGGTGTTCCTGCTCGCCGTCTCCCTCTCGGCGTCCTGGCAGCTCGCCTTCGGCCCGTACGTCGCGGACTACTCGCGCTACCTGCCGCGCACGACCTCGGCGAAGGCCACGTTCTGGTGGACCCTGTCGGGCTCGGCGCTCGGCTCGCAGTGGTCGATGACGTTCGGGGTGCTCGTGGCGGCGAGCGCGGGCGACAAGTTCCTCGCCCACCAGGTCGGCTACGTCGTCGGCCTCGGCGGGACCGGCCTGATCGCCTCGTTCCTGTACTTCGTGATCGCGCTCGGCAAGCTGACCATCAACGTGCTCAACACGTACGGCGGCTTCATGTCGATGGTCACGAGCGTCAGCGGCTTCCGCGGGCAGAAGGTGCTCGGACCGCGCGGCCGGGCCGCCTACATCGCCGTGATCATGGTGGCGGGCACGGCGGTCGCGCTGCTCGGCAAGGACAGCTTCCTGACGTCCTTCAAGGACTTCCTGCTGTTCCTGCTGACGTTCTTCACGCCCTGGTCGGCCATCAACCTCGTCGACTTCTACCTGATCTCGCGCGAGCGGTACGACATCCCGGCGCTCTCCGACCCCCGCGGCCGCTACGGCGCCTGGCGCTGGGACGCCCTCGTCGTCTACGGCATCGGGCTCCTCGCCCAACTGCCGTTCCTCGTCACGCACTTCTACACGGGGCCGCTCGTCGACCCCCTCGGCGGCGCGGACATCTCATGGATCGTGGGGCTCGTGGTGCCCGCGGCGCTGTACTGGGCGCTGGCCCGGCGGAACACCCCGATGCCGGGGTCTTCCCCCCGGTCGGAATGGGGGGTTAGCCCCACCGCCACGGAGTCCCCCACGCCGTAACGTGGTGCTCCATGGAAGCCCGTGACGCCGAACTCAAGAAGGAACTCGACGCCACTCTGCACGCCCGCAGAGAGCTCGGCGAAGAGTACGACTCCGCCTTGGTCGACTCGTTCCTCGGGAAGGTCGAGCAGCGCCTGGACGGCACGATCGACCGCCGCATGCGCCGGCACCTGGCCGAGCAGCAGATGGTCGTCGCCCGCGGCGCCCGCACCCCCGGCAGCGCCGTCGACTCCTGGAGCGAGCGCTTCGGGTTCGGCGTGGTCTCGCTGATCCTCGCGGTCCCGCTGTCCGCGATCGGCGCGGTCAACGCGGGCCTGACCGGCCTCGTCGTGACGTGGGCGGGCATCTTCGGCGTGAACGCGGTGCACTCGATCCGCGGCGTCCGCCTCGGCCGCCGCGAGGGCCGTAAGTCGGAGTGGGACGACTGAAACCGGGCCGCTTTCCGGTGCGGGTTCGCTGTGGTTGCTCGCGCAGTTGCCCGCGCCCCTTTCAGGGCCGACAGAGTGCTGCCGCGGGGACCGCCGCACCCCCGGTTGCCGGGGGGCGGGACGACGGCGGTCCCCGCGGGGGGACGCGCACCGGGTCAGGGCCGGGTGGCGTCCCGGCGTCCGTGGAGGTCCGGGAGCCGCTCCGGAGTTCCTGACGCCGACGACCACCAATGTGCCGGAGCCGTGTTAAGCGGGTGCTGCGCGGACGTGTCGCGCTCGTACCACTTCCGCGAAGTTCCCCCCAAGGCCCCGGCCCACCGCGTTCGGGTCACTGCCCCTGCTGCTCCGCGAGGAAGGCGAGCAGGTCCTGACGGCTCACCACACCCTTCGGCTTGCCCTCGACCAGGACGATCGCCGCGTCGGCACCGCCGAGCACCGACATCAGGTCCGCCACCGGCTCACCGGAGCCGACCTGCGGCAGCGGGTCCGACATGTGCTTCTCCAGCGGGTCGGAGAGCGAGGCGCGCTGCGCGAACAGGGCGTCGAGCAGCTCGCGCTCCACGACCGAGCCGATGACCTCCGCGGCCATCACGTCGGGGTGGCCCGCGCCCGGCTTCACGATCGGCATCTGCGAGACGCCGTACTCACGAAGGACCTCGATGGCCTCGCCGACGGTCTCCTCAGGGTGCATGTGGACCAGCGAGGGCAGCTCGCCGCCCTCCTTGCGGCGCAGCACGTCGCCGACCTTCGGCTGGTCCCCGGCCTGCTCCAGGAAGCCGTAGTCGTTCATCCACTCGTCGCTGAAGATCTTGCTCATGTAGCCGCGACCGGAGTCCGGCAGGAGCACGACGACGACGTCGTCCGGGCCGAGCCGCTCGGCGACGCGCAGCGCCGCGACGACGGCCATGCCGCAGGAACCGCCGACGAGCAGCCCCTCCTCCTTGGCGAGGCGCCGGGTCATCTGGAAGGAGTCCTTGTCGGACACCGCGACGATCTCGTCGGTCACGTTGCGGTCGTACGCCGTCGGCCAGAAGTCCTCACCGACGCCCTCGACGAGGTACGGACGGCCGGAGCCGCCCGAGTACACGGACCCCTCGGGGTCGGCACCGACGACGGTGACCGCGCCCTTGGAGATCTCCTTCAGGTATCCGCCCGTACCGGAGATCGTGCCGCCGGTCCCGATGCCCGCGACGAAGTGGGTGATCTTCCCCTCCGTCTGCTCCCAGAGCTCGGGGCCCGTGGAGTGGTAGTGCGAGAGCGGGTTGTTCGGGTTGCTGTACTGGTCGGGCTTCCAGGCGCCGGGCGTCTCGCGTACGAGCCGGTCGGAGACGTTGTAGTACGAATCCGGGTGCTCGGGGTCGACGGCCGTGGGGCAGACGACTACGTCCGCGCCGTACGCGCGCAGCACATTGATCTTGTCGAGGGACACCTTGTCCGGGCAGACGAAGATGCACTTGTAGCCCTTCTGCTGGGCCACGATGGCGAGACCGACTCCGGTGTTGCCGGAGGTGGGCTCGACGATGGTGCCGCCGGGCTTCAGCTCCCCGCTCTGCTCGGCCGCCTCGATCATGCGCAGCGCGATGCGGTCCTTCACGGATCCGCCGGGGTTGAAGTACTCGACCTTGGCCAGGACGGTCGCCTGGATGCCCGCGGTCACGTTGTTGAGCCTCACCAACGGGGTGTTGCCGACGAGGCTGATCATCGAGTCGTGGAATTGCACCGTTGTCTCCGGGCTGCGATGTAGTGCGACGAATTGATGCGGTCAGCCTAAGGGTCCGGCTCATCCGTTCACCTCCGCTTGCGATTGGCCGACCGTGCTTACGGGGCAATGAGTGGATGTACGGCGATTCGGCAACGAGGAGGTGGCTGCGGGGCATGTCGAGGGCGAGGGTGGCACGGCGGATCGCCGCGGGCGCGGCGTACGGCGGCGGAGGCATCGGGCTGATCGGGGCCGCCACGGTGGGCCTGGTGCTCGCCGAGGTGCAGCTGGCGAAGCGCAACGTGGGCGGCGGGGCGCACGGGGATCCACCACGGGCCGACGGCCGCTACGGCCGCGCCTTCGCGGACCGCCCCTCCTCCTTCGAACCGGTGCGGTTCGCGATGCTCGGGGACTCCACGGCCGCGGGACAGGGCGTGCACCGGGCCAGGCAGACCCCGGCGGCGCTGCTCGCCTCCGGGCTCGCCGCGGTCGCCGAGCGCCCCGTCGACCTGCGGAACGTGGCGCTGCCGGGCGCCCAGTCGGACGACCTGGACCGGCAGGTCACGCTGATCCTCTCGGACCCGACCTGGGTACCGGACGTGTGCGTGCTGATGATCGGCGCGAACGACGTGACGCACCGGATGCCGCCGACGCGCTCGGTGCGGTACCTGTCGGCGGCGGTGCGGCGGCTGCGGACCGTGGGCGCGGAGGTGGTCGTCGGCACGTGCCCCGACCTCGGCACGGTCGAGAACGTCTACCAGCCGCTGCGTTGGCTGGCCCGCCGGGTCTCGCGGCAGCTGGCCGCGGCGCAGACGATCGGCGTGGTCGAGCAGGGCGGGCGCACGGTCTCCCTCGGCGACCTGCTTGGCCCCGAGTTCGCGGCGAACCCCCGGGAGCTCTTCGGCCCCGACAACTACCACCCCTCCGCGGAGGGGTACGCGACCGCGGCGATGGCGGTGCTGCCGACGCTGTGCGCCGCGCTGGGGCTGTGGCCGGAGGAGGAGCGCCCGGACGTCTCCCGGCGCGAGGGCTTCCTGCCGGTGGCCCGGGCCGCCGCCCAGGCCGCCTCGGAGGGCGGTACGGAGGTCACCGCCGCGATGCCGACGGGGCCGCGGGGGCCCTGGGCCCTGCTCAAGCGGCGCCGCCGGCGCCGGATCCAGACCCCGCCCCGCTCGCCTTTGCGCAACTTCGCGTTACACGGGTTGCTTTTTTGCCGCGGGTCCTTGTGTGGTTGGGCGCCCTGTTCCCCGCGCCCCTGTCAGGGGCGCGGGGAACTGCGCGAGCAACCCCACCCACCCGCAGACAGAGTCCGCACCCCTGCGCCCAGGACCCAGCGGCCTGAGCGCCCGCTTAGAAATGCGTCCCGCGTCACACCTCCCACCCGATGACCCACACCAATACGTGCGGGTAACTTCCCAGGGAGCCCTGCCCTCTCCCCCTTGGAGCACGCGATGCCCGAAGCCGTGATCGTTTCCGCTGCCCGCACCCCCATCGGCCGCGCCTTCAAGGGTTCGCTGAAGGACCTGCGCCCCGACGACCTGACCGCCACGATCATCGAGGCCGCCCTCGCCAAGGTCCCCGGGCTCGACCCCAAGGACATCGACGACCTGATGCTGGGCTGCGGTCTGCCCGGCGGCGAGCAGGGGCACAACCTCGGCCGCATCGTGGCCGTGCAGATGGGCATGGACCACCTCCCGGGGTGCACCATCACCCGCTACTGCTCCTCCTCGCTGCAGACCTCCCGCATGGCCCTGCACGCCATCAAGGCGGGCGAGGGCGACGTCTTCATCTCGGCGGGCGTCGAGATGGTGTCCCGGAGCGTGAAGGGCACCAGCGACGGCCTCCCGGACACCCACAACCCGCTCTTCGCCGACGCCGAGGCCCGCACCAAGGCCGTCGCCGAGTCCGAGGGCTCCACCTGGCACGACCCGCGCGAGGACGGCCTGATCCCGGACGCGTACATCGCGATGGGGCAGACCGCGGAGAACCTCGCCCGCGCCAAGGGCGTCACGCGCCAGGACATGGACGAGTTCGGCGTCCGCTCGCAGAACCTCGCCGAGGAAGCCATCAAGAACGGCTTCTGGGAGCGCGAGATCACCCCGGTCACCACCCCGGACGGGACGGTCGTCAGCAAGGACGACGGGCCGCGCGCCGGCGTCACCATGGAGGGCGTACAGGGCCTGAAGCCCGTCTTCCGCCCCGACGGCCTGGTCACCGCGGGCAACTGCTGCCCGCTGAACGACGGCGCCGCCGCCCTCGTGATCATGAGCGACACCAAGGCCCGCGAGCTCGGCCTGACCCCGCTCGCCCGCATCGTCTCCACCGGCGTCACCGGCCTCTCCCCCGAGATCATGGGCCTCGGCCCGGTCGAGGCGAGCAAGCAGGCGCTCCGGCGCGCCGGGCTCACCATCGACGACATCGACCTGGTCGAGATCAACGAGGCGTTCGCCGCCCAGGTGATCCCGAGCTACCGCGACCTGGGCATCGACATCGACAAGCTCAACGTCAACGGCGGCGCCATCGCGGTCGGCCACCCCTTCGGCATGACCGGCGCCCGCATCACCGGCACGCTCATCAACTCCCTCCAGTTCCACGACAAGCAGTTCGGTCTGGAGACGATGTGCGTGGGCGGCGGCCAGGGCATGGCGATGGTCATCGAGCGCCTCAGCTAGTGGATTCCGGCCGGGTTCATCGCTGACACACAGTTCCCGGAACTGACGCTCAGTCTCTGAATCTGTTCGTGACCCAATCTCCCCCAGGATGTGACCTATCTCCTGGGGGAGATACATATGCCCAGCTCAGAGCACGTCTGTGGATAAACCCCGGGTCCAAAGACCTGTCCAATTCGTGACGTAATGCACTGACAGGCGGATCGTGCAGGCTTCAAGCTGATGTAGGAAGTCGGGGGTCGACTTGAAACCGGGAGTACGTCAGTGAGCGCCTTGCCTCTTGCCCTGCTGCTCTCCACGGCCGCTGCCACGGCCGTGGGCGCCGCCGCCCTGCACGCAGTGCACGGCCTGCGGAAGCAGCTCGCTGAGATCACAGCCCTGCGCACCGAGCTGGCCGACAGCCGTGCCGCCGGCGCCGCGCACCCCACGGTGCCCGGTGCCCGCACCACTGTGGACACCGACGAGATACGCGCGGCCGTGGCCGAGGCGCTCGCCGAGGAGCGGGAGCGGGAGCTGGCCGAGGCCCGCGCCTTCTGGGCCGCCCAGGAGGCCCGCGACGGCTCGGAAGGGCCCTCGCTCCTCTCGGGGCTGCCCGGCATCGCCGAGGGCATCGCCGACGAGCTGTTCCTGCCGCGCCAGGCCGACTTCGCGGGCATCGAGTCGGACAGCCTGGAGCCGGTGATCGAGCCCTTCGCCGACCCTGCGGCCACCGACGAATTCGCCGGAGACTCCCCGGAGTTGGCCGCCGCCCGCCGCCGCCACCCCTCGCACCCGGACTTCGTGCCGGTGCAGGCGCCGGCCTCCGAGGCGCACGGCGACCACGAGCGCACCGTGGCGTGCCTGGAGGAGCTGGCCGTCGCCCGCACCGCCCTCGCCGACGTCCGCCCCGGCCCGCTGGGCACCCTGGACGTGTACGTCTTCGCGGACGGCACGACGCTGTGCATGACGCCCGGCCACCGCGAGACCGCGGAACTCCTCGCCACCGCCCTGCGCGAGGGCCAGACCCCGTTCCTGCTCGGCGGCTCCGGCATCTCGGGCGCGTACGCCCTGACCTTCGAGTGCGGCGCGGAGAACATCTACATCCTGGCGGACCGGGTCATCGCGTCGGTGTAGCCCCGTAAGGGGCGCGGGGAACTGCGCGACGAGCCACACTCGCCCCGCAGACGCCGAACGCCCCTACACCCCAGCCCTCTTCTGCGCCTCGGCCACAAGCTCCAGCGCCTCCGCGAGCCCCGCGGGATCATCGAGGACGAGAGCCAGATCCCGCCCCGCGACGGTGATCTGATCGGCCGCGGCGAACATCCCCGCGTCCGGCATCTCCCGCGGCGCCGCATCCGGCGCCTCAATGCGCTGGGCCCGCACCGCCAACTCCCTGGCCAGCGCCAGCGCTTCGGCCGCGGCGCCGCGCTGGAGCCGGCTCTGCGGCGCGGCCCGCAGGCGGTCGGCGAAATGGTCCACTGCGGCCGTCAAAGGCGTCGTATCGAGCACCCCGCGACCTTATGCGCCTTTCCCGGACTGTTGCCAACGCCCCAACGCTCAGGCACGGTGGCGTGAAGGACGGAACACATCGCGACGCGTCCGGAGGCGCCGATGTCCCAAGTCTTCTCCGAGGAGACCCACCGCAACCTGCTCGCCCGAATCCCCCACTGCACCGGTCGTGAAGTCTCCGACTGGCTCCGCGCCGTGGACGAAGGCCCCTCTCTCTTCCGCTTCGAGGAGAAGGTCAGCTGGCTCCGCGCAGAACACAACCTCGCGTACGGCCACGCGAAGGCGATCATCCACGAGTACGACCTACGGCGGGCCGCCCGCAAGCTCCTCTGACCACGTTCCCCCGAACGACCCTCATCAGTTCCCTCACACCACACGGCGAAGGGCCCGTGGACCGGAATCGGTCCACGGGCCCTTCGGTGGGCCGGGGCGCCTGTGCGGCGCCCCGGCCTCAGCGTCCGTCTCAGTCGTTGCCCGAGAAAATCGCGATCAGGCGCAGAAACTCGAGGTAGATCCAGACGAGCGTCATCGTCAGACCGAACGCCGCGAGCCAGGCCTCTTCCTTCGGGGCGCCGTACGCGATGCCGTCCTCGACCTGCTTGAAGTCGAGGGCCAGGAAGCACGCTCCGAGCAGGATGCCCACGATGCCGAAGACGATGCCGAGGCCGCCGCTGCGGAAGCCCAGGCCGTCGCCGCCGCCGAAGACCATGAACAGCAGGTTCACGGCGGTCAGCAGCAGGAAGCCCATCGCCGCGGCCATCACGAAGCCGTAGAAGCGACGGTTGACGCGGATCCAGCCCGCCTTGTACGCCACGAGGACGCCGATGAAGACCGCCATCGTGCCGAGCACGGCCTGCATGGCCGCGCCGCTCGCGATGCGGTTGTCGACGACGCTGGAGACGACGCCGAGGAAGACACCCTCAAGAGCGGCGTACAGGATGATCAGCGCGGGCGAGGCCTTGCGCTTGAACGACTGCACGAGGCCGAGCACCATCGCGACGAGGCCGGCGCCGATCGCGATGCCGTACGACTTGCTGATGTTGGCGTCGTCCACCGGCAGCAGCGCCCAGGCGAGCGCGGCCGTGACCACGAGCGTGCCGAGCGTGGTGGCGGTGCGCATGACGACGTCGTCCATCGTCATGCGGCCGGCGGTGGTGACGGGCGCCTGGGGGGCGCCGTGCTGCACGTCCTGCTGGGCGTACGGGTTGGTGGCGTAGGGGTTGCCCGCGGGGGCCTGCTGGCCGCCGGCGTACGGATTGCCCTGCGCGTACGGGTTGCCCTGCTGGGTCTGGGTCGCGCCGCCTGCGGGTCCCCCGGCCTGCGGCTGCTGGCCGAAGCCGGCGAAGCCGTTGTCGCGGCTGAACCCCCGTCGCGAGAAGACCGGGTTACTGCTCCTCATTTCACTCCTCCATGGCCACCGTGCGTGGCTTTGGTTCAAGAGTAATGCGTAGGCAAAGGGATGAGCCTAGTGCTTGGGGAGGATCTTTCCCTCACTGTGACGGAGAACGCCCGGGACCGCCCGCACTGTTCCCGGATCGGAACCGTTCCGCCGCGCGAGTGGCACCAGCGAGATGGCGAGGGCCCCGAGGACCGCGGCCACCGCGAACGTGGTGAAGCCGAGCGAGGCGTTCCCGCCCGCCACGACCGCCCCGCCGAGCCACGGCCCGACGACCGCGCCGGTGCGTCCGACGCCGGTGACCCAGCCGAGCCCCGTGGCGCGCTGGGCGGGCGTGTAGACGGAAGGGGCGGCCGCGTACACCATGACCTGCGCGGAGAAGAGCCAGATGCCGGTGACGAAGACGATGGCGTAGGCGACGCCGAGCGGCAGCTGGGCCTTGAGCAGGAAGGCGCCGCACGCGGTGAGCAGGAACCAGACCGCGGAGACCTTGACCGCGCCGAAGCGGTCCGCCGTCCGGCCCGCGACGAGCATGCCGACGATGCCGCCCGCGTTGATCACCATCAGGAAGGTGACGGAGGAGGAGAGGGAGTAGCCGGAGGCCCGCATCAGCTCGGGGAGCCAGGTCGAGACGCCGTAGACGAGGAGCAGTCCGGCGAAGGAGGCGGTCCACATCAGCGGCGTCGCGAGCCGCCGGCCGGGGCCGAAGAGCGAGGCGACGGCGGAGAAGCGGCCCTTCGCGCCGGCCTCGGGCGCCTCGGCGGGCGTCGGGGCGGGCAGCCGGTAGCGGGCGGCGACGGCATCGGCCGCCTCCGTACGCCCCTTGGCGAGCAGCACGCCGGGCGACTCGGGCAGCCACTTCAGGACCAGCGGGACGGCGATCACCGCGGGGATCACGCCGAACCAGAAGACGACGCGCCAGCCGTGGTCGGGGCCGAGCGCGAGCCCGAGGCCCGTCGCCGCCATGCCGCCCGCGTGGTACGAGGTCATCATCAGCCCGGTGGCGAGCGCGGCCCTGCGCGGCGGCGCGAACTCGGCGACGATCGCGAGCCCGATCGGCATCAGGCCGCCGAGCCCGAGCCCGGAGACGAAGCGTCCCGCGCCGAAGACGGCGGCGCTCGGCGCGAGCGCGCACAGCGCGGAGCCCAGCGAGAAGAGGACGACGCTGCCCGTCACCATCGGCCTGCGCCCGGCCCAGTCGGTGAGGGTGCCGCAGCCGAGCGCGCCGACGAGCATGCCGAAGGTGGTCCAGGAGCCGACGGTGCCCGCGGTCGAGGCGGTGAAGCCGAGGCCGTCGTCGTCGATGAGGTGCGGCAGCACGGCGCCGTAGATGTTGACGTCCATGCCGTCGAAGAAGACGACGAGCCAGCACAGGGCGATGACCGGGGCGACGTCCCCGAAGCTTCGCGGAGGGGTCACGGGCTTGTCCTTCCAGTCGCGCTAGTCGAGGGGAAATCCGGTGTAGGCCTCCGCGAGGTCGGCCTCGGCGGAGCGCGCGGTGGTGATCCGGTCGAGCCGGGCGCGCTGGATGCGGTCGTCGAAGGGGGTGGCGTCGGGGGCGCGGTGGAGCATCGTCGTCATCGCGTAGCTGAAGCGCTCGGCCTGCCAGACGCGGCGCAGACAGGTCTCGGAGTACGCGTCGAGGAGGCTCGCGTCGCCCTTGTCGCGGAGCAGGACCAGCGCGCGGGCGAAGGTGACGACGTCGCCGACCGCGAGGTTGAGGCCCTTCGCGCCGGTCGGCGGGACGATGTGCGCGGCGTCGCCCGCGAGGAAGAGCCGGCCGTGCCGCATGGGCTCGTGGACGTAGCTGCGCATGGGCGTGACGGACTTGGCGGTGACGGGCCCGCGCCGCAGTGCCCACGCCGGGTCGTCGGTCTCCAGGCGGCGGTCCAGCTCGTCCCAGATCTCCTGCTCGCTCCAGTCGTCGGCGTCCGTGCCGTCCGGGACCTGGAGGTAGGCGCGCGTGACGGCAGGGAGCAAGGGAGCGGAGCGACTTCCTTGGAGGGGCGGTGGCGGGAGACGGGCGGGCCTCATGGAGAGCAGGGCGAAGCCGCGGTCGTGGCGGGCGTAGACCAGCTCGTCGTGCGAGGGCGGCACGTCGGCGAGGATGCCGAGCCAGCCGAAGGGGTACGTGCGCTCGAAGGTCCGCGCGAGCGCCTGGGGCACCGCCTTGCGGGCCACGCCCCAGAAGCCGTCGCAGCCCACCACGTAGTCGCATTCGAGGACGTCCTCGACGCCTTCGCGGCGGAAGCGGACGCGAGGGTTCTCGGACGCGGCGCCCTCCACGGCCAGCGCCTCGGCCCCGAAGAGCAGCGGGCCGCCGTCGGCGAGCCGGAGGGCGATGAGGTCCTTGCAGACCTCGGTCTGGGCGTAGACCGTCACCGAGCGGCCGCCGGTCAGCGCGGGGAAGTCGACGCGGTGCCTGCGGCGGTCGAAGCGCAGCTCGATGCCGTCGTGCGGGAGGCCCTCGCGGTCCATGCGGGCGCCCGCGCCTGCCTCGCGCAGCACGTCGGCGGTGCCCTGCTCCAGGATCCCCGCGCGCTGGCGCCGCTCCACGTAGGCGCGGTCGCGGCTCTCCAGGACGACGGATTCGACGCCGGCGTTGTGCAGGAGGCGGGCGAGGAGCAGCCCTGCCGGTCCTGCCCCGATGATCCCGACGGTGGTGCGCATCGATCGCCCCTTCGGCTCGGCCTTGTTCGCCTGGTGAACTTTTGTTCATAATGTGCTGACGGGAGTCTCCGGCCGGGCCTGTGCGCTGTCAACGGTCGTGCGGCATCCGATTCCACGAGACGAGGAGCGGCGCCGTGCCAGCAGAGTCCGGACAGGCGGAGTCCGAACAGGGCGTACGTCCCCTTGAGCGCGGCCTCGCCGTCCTGCGCGCGCTCACGCGCGAGGACGGGGCCCGCGCCGGCGACCTGGCGCGCGCCACGGGCCTGGCCCGCTCCACGGTCGACCGGGTCGTGGCGACCCTGGTCCGGCTCGGCTACGTACGCGTGCGCGGCCAGGAGCTCCGCCTCTCGCCGCGCCTGATGGAGCTCGGCAACGCCTACCTCGCGGCCAGCGGCCTGACCGGCGAGGTGGCGGCGCGCACCGCACGGCTCGCCGACGAGCTCGACGAGTCGGTGTCCCTCTCCGTGCCCGACGGCGACGGCGTCCGCTTCGTGACGCAGGCCGCGCGGCGCCGCGCCATGTCGGTGGCCTTCCGCATCGGGGACCTGCTGCCGCCCGAGCGGTGCGCGCCGGGCGCCCTGTTCGCCGCCGCGTGGGACGAGGGGCAGTGGGCCTCATGGCGTGCGCGCGTGGCCGCGGGGCCCGCAGAGGACGCCTTTCCCGCGCTGCCGCCGGGGCCCGCGCCCGAGGACACCCCGGACCTCGCGGCCCGCGTCGCCCACGCGCGCGAGACGGGCCGGGCCCTGGACGACCAGCTGATCGAGCCGGGCCTGGTCGCGGTGGCGGTCCCGGTGCACGACACCGCGGGGCGCGTGCGCTACGCCCTGTCGGTGGTGAGCCACACGAGCAGGCACTCGGCGGACGAGCTGGCGGAGGCGATGCTGCCCCGGCTGCGCGCCGAGGCGAAGCACTTGGAGGATCTTGACGGGCGGGCCGAGCCCGGGCCGGACGAACCGGGGCGGGCCGAGCCCGGGCCGGGGCAGCCCTCGCCCCCAGGCCGCCCCGTACTCGCCTCCCCTTCTGGTCCCACTGGTCCCACTGACCCGACCGACTCGGCTTGCCCCAGCAACCCCACCAGCCCCAGCACTCCCGCCGACCCCACCGCCGCCAAGGCCGAGCTGGGCCCCGAGTTCCTGCAGTCCCTCGCGCGCGGCCTCGCCGTGCTGCGCGCGCTGGGCGGGGCGCGCGGGGACGGGCTGCCGCTCACGGAGATCGCCGCGGCCACGGGCCTGCCGAGGGCCACCGCGCGGCGCTGCCTGCACACCCTGGTCCTGCAGGGGTACGCGGCGCACGACGGCCGCCTCTACCGCCCGCTCCCCCGCATCCTGGAACTGGGCCACGCCGCCCTGTCCCGCCTCACCTTCGCCGAGCTCGCCGAGCCGCACCTGCGCGAACTGACCGACCGCGTCCACCAGTCGGCGTCGGTCACGGTCCTGGACGGGGCGGACATCCTGTACGTCGCGCGGGCGGCGACGGTCCGCGTCATGAGCGTCCACATCACGGTCGGCACCCGCTTCCCCGCGTACGCCACCGCCATGGGCCGGGTCCTGCTCGCCGGACTCCCCCCGGCGGAGCGCGCCCGCAGGCTGGCGTCGCACCCGCCGCGCGCCCTCACTCCGCGCACGGTGACCGACCCCGGCGAGCTGGCCCGCCTCCTCGACCGGGCCGCCGCCGACGGCCACGCCACCGCCGACCAGGAGCTGGAGGAGGGCCTGCGCTCGGTCGCCGTGCCGGTCAGGGACGCGGCGGGCCGGGTGGTCGCCGCCCTGAACGTCGCGCGGCACGCGGGCACCGCACCCCTGGCCCACACCCGCGACGCCCTGCTCCCCGAGCTGCGCGCGACGGCGGCGGCGATCGAGGCCGACCTGCACACCGCGGCCCGCTTCAACCACGTACACATGCACTGACGCGACAACACCGCGCCCCGGGGGGCCATCTGACGAACCATCAGAAAAGGGAAGGGGCCGCGTACGAAACAGCGGCGGAGGAGCAACGGAGGTGCCCGGAGCCGGACTCGAACCGGCACGCCCCCGAGGGGCAGCGAGGTTTAAGCTCGCCGTGTCTGCATTCCACCATCCGGGCAGGCCATGGGCTCCGCGTCGAGGATTCGACCCTATCGGGAGGCATCCCCCGAACAGCGGAAGGACTTCCCGATGTTGTCTTATTTTATTGACGTCTGAGGGTGCATCAGCCGCAGGTACGGTCCATCGGTACTTGCCGGAGGCCTTTCCCCCCTCCGGTCCGGTCGTGAGGGTCTCCGTACGGAATGACGGAATTTAGCCGCCCGTACGTTCCCGTCCCCGGCCCTCCCCTCTCAGGGG
Organism: Streptomyces sp. NPDC025651; assembly: GCF_055558735.1. NCBI lineage: Bacteria > Bacillati > Actinomycetota > Actinomycetes > Kitasatosporales > Streptomycetaceae > Streptomyces > Streptomyces sp. NPDC025651. The sequence goes on along the minus strand of NZ_JBVHLZ010000010.1, from coordinate 310,188 downwards.
CGGACGTCATCCCCAGGTATGACAACCCGCCCCCGGGTCCGACTCGAGAGGGCCCCCGGAACCGGAACAGCGGCTGACTCCAGGGCACGGATCGGCCAGGACGATGGAGTACGTCCCCACTCGTCGTCCCGACAGGAGCACCGTCCCGTGACCACCACCCCCTTCGCCGCCCGCGCCACCGCCGTGGCCGCGCGTGCCACGGATCTCTCCAAGGTGTACGGACAGGGCGAGACCCAGGTGGTCGCCCTGGACCGCGTCTCCGTCGACTTCGGGCAGGGCGAGTTCACCGCGATCATGGGCCCCTCGGGCTCCGGCAAGTCGACGCTGATGCACTGCGTCGCGGGCCTGGACAGCTTCAGCTCGGGATCCGTGCGGATCGGCGAGACCGAGCTGTCCACGCTCAAGGACAAGCAGCTCACCAAGCTCCGCCGGGACAAGATCGGCTTCATCTTCCAGGCGTTCAACCTGCTGCCGACCCTGACGGCACTTGAGAACATCACGCTGCCGATGGACATCGCGGGCCGCAAGCCGAACAAGCAGTGGCTCGAGCAGGTCATCGAGATGGTCGGCCTCTCGGGGCGGCTCAGCCACCGGCCCACCGAGCTCTCCGGCGGCCAGCAGCAGCGCGTGGCCGTGGCCCGCGCCCTGGCCTCGCAGCCGGAGATCATCTTCGGTGACGAGCCCACCGGAAACCTCGACTCGCGCTCCGGCGCCGAGGTCCTCGGCTTCCTGCGCAACTCCGTGCGGGACCTCGGGCAGACCGTCGTGATGGTCACCCACGACCCGGTGGCCGCGTCGTACGCGGACCGCGTGATCTTCCTGGCGGACGGGCGGATCGTGGACGAGATGCACCGGCCCACGGCGGACGGCGTGCTCGACCGGATGAAGCACTTCGACGCCAAGGGGCGGACCAGCTGAGCACCGTGCGACGTCCGCGGGTTCTCCTTCCGCGGGCCCGTCGTGGCTGGTCGCGCAGTTCCCCGCGCCCCTGACGGGGCACGCCCCCAGGCCCTCTCTCCCCAGGACAGAAACCATGTTCCGTACCGCCCTGCGCAACGTGCTCGCGCACAAGGCCAGGCTGTTGATGACCGTGCTCGCCGTCATGCTCGGCGTCGCGTTCGTCTCCGGCACCCTGGTCTTCACCGACACCTTCGGCAACGCCTACAAGAACAAGTCGGCGAAGAGCTACGACCACGTCTCCGTCGCCGTCCTCTCCGACGGCGGCTCCGGCGACGGTGACGAGGCCAAGCAGCAGCCCCGGCTCACCGACTCCCTTCTGAAGAAGACCCGGGAGCTGCCCGGCGCCGACTCCGCCATCGGCTCCGTCTCCGGCTTCACCGCGCTCGCCGACAAGGACGGCAAGCTGGTGGGCGGCGAGTGGGGCACCACCGGCGCCAACTACTACCCCGGCAAGGACGGCAAGGACCCGCGCTACGACTTCACCGAGGGCGCCGCCCCGAAGTCCGCGGGCGAGATCGGCCTGGACTCGCGCACCGCCGAGCGCACCGGCTACAAGGTCGGCGACACCGTCCGCTACTCCACCGACGGACCGGTGAAGGAAGCCAAGGTCAGCGGCATCTTCGGCACCTCGGACGGCAATGTCGTCGCGGGCGGCAGCCTGGTGGTCCTGGACAACAAGACCGCGTTCAAGGCGCTGAACAAGACGCAGTACGACGAGATCGACGTGAAGGCGGCCCCGGGCACCTCCGAGGCGGCGCTGAAGAGCTCGGTCGAGAAGATCCTGCCCAAGGACTCCTCGACGATCACGGGCGGGGAGCTCAAGACCCAGCAGGACGACATGATCGAACAGCAGACCAGCTCGATGAGCCAGGTCCTGCTGATCTTCGCCGGCATCGCGCTCTTCGTCGGCATCTTCATCATCGCCAACACCTTCACCATGCTGGTCGCCCAGCGCACCAAGGAGCTCGCGCTCATGCGGGCCGTGGGCGCCTCGCGCCGCCAGGTGACGCGCTCCGTGCTCATCGAGGCGTTCCTCGTCGGCCTGGTCGCCGCCGTCACGGGCTTCGCGCTCGGCATCGGCGTGGCCGTGGGCCTGGAGTCCCTGATGAACTCCGCCGGTGCCTCGCTGCCCGACGGACCGCTGGTCATCGCCCCGACGACCATCGTGGTCGCGCTCCTGATCGGCGTGGTCGTGACCATGCTGGCCGCCTGGCTGCCGGGCCGCCGTGCCGCGCGGATCCCCCCGGTCGCCGCGATGAACAGCGTGCACGCGACGCCGACCACGCGCGGCCTGATCGTGCGCAACACCATCGGCTCGATCATCGTCGCCCTCGGCGTGCTCATGCTCTTCATGGAGGACAACTACGTGAAGTCCGGCGGCGCGGGCGTCGTGCTCGTCGGCGTCATCGTCCTCACGCCGCTCCTGTCCCGCCCGTTCATCGCCGCCTCGGCCCCGCTCCTGAAGCCGTTCGGCGTCACCGGCAAGCTGTCCCGCCTCAACTCGGTGCGCAACCCGCGCCGTACCGCCTCCACCGCCGCGGCCCTGATGATCGGCCTGACCCTCATCACGGCGATGACGGTCGTCGCGACGTCCATGAGCACCGCCATCAACAAGATGGCCGCGGGCTCCCTGAAGGCCGACTACGCGGTCTCCATGGCGAACTTCCAGCCGCTGGCCCCCGAGGTCCGCGAGAAGCTCGCCGCGCTCCCCGGCGTCGAGGCGAGCAGCCCGATGCGCAGCGCCTACGGCGAGGCGGACGGTTCGTACACCACCATCAACGGCGTCGACCCCAAGGCCATCGACAAGCTGATCGGCCTCGACTTCGACAGCGGCTCGATCGAGGGCCTGGGCGGCGACTCGGTCCTCATCGACCGTGACATGGCCAAGGACAAGGGCCTGAAGACGGGCGACACCATCCCGGTGAAGTTCGACGACGACAACAAGACGGTCGAGCTGAAGGTCGGCGGCGTCTACGAGGGCAACGAGATGCTCAGCGGCGTCTTCGCCGCCACCTCCACCGTCGACCCGCACCTCGACAAGGTCGTCGACAAGCAGGTCCTGGTGAAGATGAAGGACGGCGCGTCCGACAACGCCGAGGACTCCATCGTCAAGGCCCTCGGCGACAACCCGGCGATCACCATCCAGGACAAGGACGCGATCAGCAACCAGGTCGGCGGCGCCATCAACATGCTGCTGAACATGCTGTACGGCCTCCTGGCGATGGCCATCCTGATCGCGGTGCTCGGCGTCATCAACACCCTGGCGATGTCGGTCTTCGAGCGGAAGCACGAGATCGGCATGTTGCGGGCGATCGGCCTGGACCGCGCGAAGGTCAAGCAGATGGTGCGCCTCGAAGCGGTGATCATCTCGCTGTTCGGCGCGGTGCTCGGCATCGGCCTCGGCCTCTTCATGGGCTGGATCGCGGGCGGCTCCATCGCCGACTCGGTCTCCACGTACGCCATGGAGATCCCGGTCGGCCGGATCGTGATCTTCCTGGGCATCGCGGCCCTGGTCGGCGTCCTGGCGGCGGTCTGGCCCGCGCGGAGCGCCGCGCGGCTGAACCCGCTGCAGGCGATCAAGGCCGAGTAGCGGTACGCGGCAGGGGCCCTGGACGGTGATCCGTCCAGGGCCCCTTCTCGCGTACGCGGCCGGCTACGAGGTCCACTCCCTGGCCCGCAGCGGCATCCCCGACCCGCCGCTCTGCGGGGTCTTCACCGCCAGGACCTGGTTGACGCCGATCCGGTTGCGTTCGAAGGCCAGCGCGGAGGCGGCCATGTAGAGCCGCCAGACGCGGGCGCGGCCGGGCGAGGTGAGCCGCTGGCCCTCGGCCCAGTTCGCCTCCAGGTTCGCGACCCAGCGGCGCAGTGTGAGGGCGTAGTGCTCCCGTATCGACTCCAGGTCGCGCACCTCGAACCCGGCGCGCTCCAGGAGCCCGACGGTGGTCCCCACGGGCGCGAGCTCGCCGTCGGGGAAGACGTACGCGTCGATGAACTCGTCGACCGTGTACGCCGATTCGTCCTCCTGCGGGCGCCGCGCGATCTGGTGGTTGAGCAGCCGGCCGCCAGGCTTGAGGAGGGCGTACAGGTCCATCGCGTACTCCAAGTAGCGCTTGGAGCCGACGTGTTCGGCCATGCCGATGGAGCTGATGGCGTCGTACGGCCCGTCGCGTACGTCGCGGTAGTCCTGGACGCGGATCTCGATCCGGTCCGTGAGGCCCTCCTCGGCGATCCGCTTCCTGGCGTAGGCGGCCTGCTCCTGGGAGAGGGTGACGCCGACGACGCTCACACCGTGCTCGCGCGCCGCGTGGATCGCCATCGAGCCCCAGCCGCAGCCGACGTCGAGCAGGCGCATGCCGGGCCGCAGGCCGAGCTTGCGGGAGATGAGTTCGAGCTTGTCGCGCTGGGCGTTCTCCAGGGTGCCTTCGGGCGACTCCCAGTACGCGCACGAGTAGACCATCGAGGGGCCGAGCACCAGCTCGTAGAAGTCGTTGCCGACGTCGTAGTGGTGGCTGATGGCCTGCCGGTCGCTGCCCTTGGTGTGCAGGTGCAGTCGGCCGCGTCTGCGCATCTCCTCCGGCGGCGGGGACGGCGGCAGGAAGGGCGCGGAGAGGGCGAACAGCGAGCGGGCGGCGGCGCGGACCTCAGGGTCGCGCAGCGCGTCCCGCAGGTTCCTGCCGTCCCCCTCCTGCCGCGGGCCCCGCTCCCAGATGAACTCCGCCATCCTGTCGAGGACCTCGTAGAGATCGCCGTCGACGTCCAGGTCTCCGGCCACCCAGGCGCGCGCCAGGCCCAGTTCGCCCGGCTTCCACAGGAGATGGCGCAGCGCGCGGCGGTTGCGCACCACGAGGACGGGCGCACCCGGCGGCCCCGCCTCCGACCGGTCCCAGGCCCGGATACGTACCGGCAGCGGGGCTCCCATGAGCTGCTCGGCAAGGTTCTTCAGCCGCTGTGCGGCGTCCTGCATGGCGCACACCTCCGTGACACACATCCCGGAACGGTCCAACACCACGTAAACACCAAAGAACCGCACGCGCAGTCCCGTTGCCGCGTCACGGATCGGCAAAATAGATGCTGGGGGCATCTACTTGCTTCCGGGTACGCCGAAGGGGGCCGCCCGCACCACGGATGGCGGGCAGCCCCCTTCGGGGTGGATCAGTGACGCGAGGTCAGGAGGCCTTGGCCTTCTCCTCGGCCTTCACCGCGGGCGACGGCTCGGCGGCGACCGGCGGCTTCGGGGCCGGCTTGGCGGCCTCGTAGAACTCCTCGCGCGGGGCTTCGAGGGCGCCCAGGGAGACGACCTCGCGCTTGAGGAACATGCCGAGCGTCCAGTCCGCGAAGACGCGGATCTTGCGGTTGAACGTCGGCATCGCCATGCCGTGGTACGCGCGGTGCATGTACCAGGCGAGACGGCCCTTGAGCTTGATCTTCATCTTGCCCATGACGATCATCGCGACGCCCTTGTGCAGGCCGAGACCGGCGACCGCACCCTTGTTGGCGTGGCTGTACTCCTTCTGCGGGAAGCCCCGCATGCCGGAGATCACGTTGTCGCCGAGGACCTTCGCCTGACGCAGCGCGTGCTGGGCGTTCGGCGGGCACCAGGCGTTCTCGTTGCCGGCCTTGCGGCCGACGAGGTCCGGCACCTGGGCGTTGTCGCCCGCGGCCCAGATGTAGTCGGTGCCCTGGACCTGGAGGGTCGTCTGGGTGTCGACGTGGCCGCGCGGGCCGAGCGGCAGACCGAAGCGGGACAGCGCCGGGTTCGGCTTGACGCCCGCGGTCCACACGATCGTGTTGGAGTCGACCTCGAGGCCGTTCTTGAGGACCACGTGGCCGTCGACGCAGGAGTCCATCGACGTCGAGAGGTAGACCTCGACCCCGCGGCTCTCCAGGTGCTCCTTGCCGTACTGGCCGAGCTTGGGACCGACCTCGGGGAGGATCTTGTCCGCGGCGTCGACGAGCACGAAGCGCATGTCCTCGCGCTTCACGTTGTTGTAGTACTTGGCCGCGTCGCGGGCCATGTCCTCGACCTCGCCGATGGTCTCCGCACCCGCGAAGCCACCGCCGACGAAGACGAAGGTCAGCGCCTTGCGGCGGACCTCCTCGTCCGTCGTGGAGTCAGCCTTGTCGAGCTGCTCGAGGACGTGGTTGCGCAGGCCGATGGCCTCCTCGATGCCCTTCATGCCGATGCCCTGCTCGGCGAGGCCGGGGATCGGGAAGGTGCGGGAGACCGCGCCCATCGCGATGACGAGGTAGTCGAAAGGCAGCTCGTACGCCTCGCCCACGAGGGGGGCGATCGTGGCGACCTTGCGGTCCTGGTCGATGGTGGTGACCCGGCCGGTGAGAACCTCGGCCTTCGGCAGAACGCGTCGCAGCGGGACGACGACGTGCCGAGGCGAGATGCTGCCGGCGGCGGCTTCGGGGAGGAAGGGCTGGTAAGTCATGTACGACCGGGGGTCGACGACCGTGACGGTCGCCTCGCCGTAGCGCATCTTCTTGAGGATGCGCCGAGCTGCGTACAGGCCTACGTACCCACCGCCTACTACGAGGATCCTGGGACGCTCCGTGGTGCTCATGCCATCGAGTATCCACCTGCCCGCCGGGGGTCGCTCGTGCGCCCCTTCACAAGGATGGAGAGGGGCTCTGCTACACTTCGCCGCCCACGTGACGGAGGTCATGGCGTCGCACGGGAACCACGGTGTAACGCGAGTCGTTGCTCACCCCTTGTGAGCTGCCGCTCCGGGGCCCCGCGGGGAGTGGACCACTGGACCGCGACACACTCCGGCCACACCCCTGAAGCATCCCGGTCACACGGCCGGGAGCCCCAGGACCCCCCTTTCGGGGGCCAAAGGGCCCCGAACCTCGCCCATCAGGGCCGAATTCCTTGTGAAGAACTTCACGAAGTTTTCCGACGCCGTGTCGTGGAGAGGGCGCCGGGTGCCGTCGAACGCCCTCCCACCACCGTTGGTGTTCCTGGTCTCCGAGGCAGCTTGGCCCTACTTGAGAAGGGCGACGAACAGTCCGAGGATTCCGGCGATCTCCGCGGCCACCGAGAGCCGCAGGCGCCAGGGGATGCCTTCTCCCCGCGGCGGCGGTGCGGGAGAAGCGCCACCGGCGCCGCCAGGGCTCACGTTCGGATGACGGAACGGTGGGGTCGTTCTGGGGACGGCGCCACACTGCCGGAAGAAGTCCGTCGCGGACTCGGACGAACGCTGCTGACGGCGGCGTCCTTCTTGGATCTTCTTCGTCACTTCCCGCACAAGGAGCACGGTGGACACGGCAAGCCAGACCACCACCGCCCACCACAGCGGCACCGTGTAGACGTGCGTCCCAACCGTCACTTCCATGGTTCCCCCGGAGCACCGTCTGCGCCGCGCGGCCACTCCGCCGCAGCCGCGGTCCCACCGACTATGCCCGCACCGGAGCCACCCGTACGCCTGAAAGTGGTTTCCCCCGGTACAGACGACGGCCCCGACACGTTCAAAGAACGTATCGGGGCCGCTTAGCCGCAGGTCAGATCCCTCGCTTACCCGCCTCGACCTCTCCTGCCACTGTGAAGGCGATACCGTCCAGGATGTCGTGCTCGCTCACGACGACCTCGCGGGCGCCGATGCGCTCCATGATCGCGAGCAGCACGAGGCCGCCCGCCGCGATGACGTCGACGCGGCCCGGGTGCATCACCGGGATCGCGGCGCGCTCGTCGTGCGTGGCGTGCGCGAGGCGGTTCACGATCTCGCCGACCTGCTCGTACGGGATGCGGGAGTGGTGGATGGCCTGCCAGTCGTAGCTCTCCAGGCCCAGCGCGATCGCGGCGATGGTGGTCACCGACCCCGCGAGGCCGACGAGCGTACCGGCCTCCTTGAGCGGCACCGTCTCCTCGGCCAGGTCGAGCGCGGCCTCGATGTCGGCGCGGACCGCGTCGAGCTGCTCCTGCGTCGGCGGATCGGTGACGGCCCCGTCGCGTACGAGGTGGCGCTCGGTCATGCGGACACAGCCGACGTCGACCGAGCGGGCCGCCCGCGCGTGGTCCGTGCCGACCACGAACTCGGTGGAGCCGCCGCCGATGTCCACGACCAGATACGGCTTGGCCAGGTCGTCGCGGCCGGTCAGCTCCTTGGTCGCGCCCGTGAAGGAGAACTCCGCCTCCTGGTCGCCGGAGATGACCTCAGGCTCGACGCCCAGGATGTCCAGGACGCCGCGGACGAAGTCGTCGCGGTTCTCCACGTCGCGGGACGCGGAGGTCGCCACGAAGCGGATCTTCTGGGCGCCGTGCTCCTTGATGACGGCGGCGTACTCGCGGCAGGCGGCGAAGGTGCGGTCCAGCGCCTCCTGGGCGAAGCGGCCCGTCTCGTCCACGCCCTGGCCGAGCCGCACGACCGTCATCCGCCGGTCCAGGTCGACCAGTTCACCGGTGAGCGGGTCCGCGTCCGCCACGAGGAGGCGGATCGAGTTCGTGCCGCAGTCGACGGCGGCGACGCGGGTCACTCGGCGCCCTCGGTGGCGCACGGCGTGACGCACGCGCCCTTGGCCCACCACTCGGGCAGCATCGCGATGGCCTCGTCGCCCAGCGGGTTCACGCCGGGGCCCGCGGCCAGCGAGTGGCCGACCAGGACGTGCAGGCACTTCACGCGGTCCGGCATGCCGCCCGCGCTCGGAAAGCCCTCCAGGACCTCGATCTCGTCGCGGCGCGCGATGTAGTCCTCGTGGGCCCTGCGGTAGGCGGCGGCCAGCTCGGGGTCCGTCTTGAGGCGCTCCGACATCTCCTTCATGACGCCGTTGGCCTCGAGGGTGCCGATCGCGGAGGCCGCCCTCGGGCACGTCAGGTAGTACGTCGTCGGGAAGGGCGTCCCGTCCGGGAGGCGCGGCGCCGTCTCGACGACGTCGGGCTGTCCGCAGGGGCAGCGGTGCGCGATGGCCCGCAGGCCGCGCGGCGGGCGGCCGAGCTGCTGCTTGAAGGCCTCGACGTCGGCGTCGGTGGGCTCGGTGCGCGGGGTGCTCGGCGGGGGCGTTTCCATGCCTGTCTTTCCATGTCCGTGGGTCAGTCGTCGGGGCGGTCGGCCTTGTCGACGCCGTCCCAGACGTTCGAGTACCAAGGGCGTGTGGCCGCCCCCTGGTCCGTGCGCCGGCTCTTCGCCGCCGCGGGGTCGATCACCGTGAATCCGGTCTCGCCCGGCATCACGTAGTGCAGCCGGTCCCGGATGCGCTGCTCCGCGTACGCGTCGTCCTGCCAGCGGGCCTTCTCGTCGCGCAGCTTCTCGACGTCCTCCTGGCGCTCGGCCTTCTGCCGGCGCAGGTCGTCGATCTCGGCGCGCTGCGAGACGTACTGCCTTATCGGGTACGCGAGCGCGACGACGAGCGAGCAGAGCACGAGCGCGAGGAGCGCGGCGCGGCCGGTGAGCCGGGAGCGGCGGGCCTGGCGCTTGGTCTGGGAGCGGTAGACCCGCTCGGCGGTCTGCTCGCCGAGCAGCTTGAGGCGGGTCGCCGTGGAGAACCGGTCCTTGGTCCCGGCCTTGGCCATGGTTCCGCCTCCCCAGTGCAGCGCGACAGTGCCTCAACGTACCTACGTCCCCGCACACGGTACGGGACCGCGTGCGGGGACGTAGGTAACCCGGCGTCACGACCGGGCTTCGTGCGTGATCAGCCCTTGAAGCGCGGGAAGGCGCTGCGGCCGGCGTAGACCGCGGCGTCGTCGAGGATCTCCTCGATGCGCAGGAGCTGGTTGTACTTCGCGACGCGCTCGGAGCGGGCCGGGGCGCCGGTCTTGATCTGGCCGCAGTTGGTGGCGACGGCCAGGTCGGCGATGGTGACGTCCTCGGTCTCGCCGGAGCGGTGGGACATCATGCACTTGAAGCCGTTGCGCTGGGCCATCTCGACGGCGTCCAGGGTCTCGGTCAGCGAACCGATCTGGTTGACCTTGACGAGCAGGGCGTTGGCCGAGTTCTCCTCGATGCCGCGGGCCAGGCGCTCCGGGTTGGTGACGAACAGGTCGTCGCCGACCAGCTGCACCTTGTCGCCGAGCTTCTCGGTGATGACGTTCCAGCCGGCCCAGTCGTCCTCGAACAGCGGGTCCTCGATGGAGACGAGCGGGTACGAGGCGACGAGCTCCTCGTAGTACTCGGTCATCTCGGCGGCCGAGCGCTCCTTGCCCTCGAACTGGTACTTGCCGTCCTTGTAGAACTCGGACGCGGCGACGTCGAGGGCGAGCGCGATCTGCTCGCCGGGGACGTAACCGGCCTGCTTGATGGCCTCGAGGATGAGGTCGAGCGCGGCGCGGTTGGAGTCCAGGTTCGGGGCGAAGCCGCCCTCGTCGCCGAGGCCGGTCGACAGGCCCTTGTCCTTCAGGACCTTCTTGAGGGTGTGGTAGACCTCGGTGCCCCAGCGCAGGGCCTCGGAGAAGGACTCCGCGCCGATCGGGGCGATCATGAACTCCTGGATGTCGACGTTGGAGTCGGCGTGCGACCCACCGTTGAGGATGTTCATCATCGGGACGGGCAGCAGGTGCGCGTTCGGGCCGCCGAGGTAGCGGAACAGCGGCAGGTCGCTGGCCTCGGAGGCGGCGTGCGCGACTGCGAGCGAGACGCCGAGGATGGCGTTGGCGCCGAGCGAGCCCTTGTTGTCGGTGGCGTCCAGGTCGAACATGGCCTGGTCGATCAGGCGCTGCTCGGTGGCGTCGTAGCCGACGAGCTCCGGGCCGATCTGCTCGATGACGGCGAGGACGGCCTTCTCGACACCCTTGCCCTGGTAACGGTTCGGGTCACCGTCGCGAAGCTCGATGGCCTCGAAGGCACCGGTGGAGGCACCCGACGGAACGGCGGCACGACCCGTGCTGCCGTCGTCGAGGCCGACCTCGACCTCGACCGTGGGGTTGCCTCGGGAGTCCAGGATTTCCCGGGCTACGACGACGTCGATGGACGGCACGAGCATCTCCTTCTGGGATGTGACGCTTTTACGCGGGCCGCTTCGGCCCTGCGTCTCCTGAGCCTAACGGGCTCCGGAGCTTCGGCCAGCCGACCGCCCGTCCCGTGGGACGGCCAAGGGCCCAAATACCCGGGAAACGGGACGGAAGCCCGTGTTTCTACTGGCCGGTAGCTCGCTAGGGGCGAACACGGGGCCGGGCCGCGCGGACCGCGGGCTCCGGTTCGCCGGCGGCGGACATGGCCCGGCCCCGGTGCGTACGGGGGATACGCGCACCGGGGCCGGGAGCCCGTGGGGACGGGGGCCGGCCGTGCGTCCGCCGAGGCACGGCCGGTGTGGAGCCCTTAGCTGAGGTGCAGCTGCTGGCCCGGGTAGATGAAGTCGGCGTCGTCGATGATGTCGCCGTTGAGCTTGTAGACCTTCTGCCAGCCGCCCTTGACCTTGTGGTCCTCGGCGATCTTGGACAGGGTGTCGCCCGTCTTGACCTTGTACTCGCCGTCGCCCTTCTTGACCGTCTTGCCGGTCGGGGTCTCGACGGTCTTCTTGGTCTCGGTCTGCGGCGTCGGCTGCGGCTTCGGCGCGGCCTGCTGCTGCGGGGCCTGCTGCTGCGGAGCGGCCTGCTGCTGCGTCTTCTGCGGCTGCGGCTTGGTCTGCTGCTGCGGCTTGGCCTGCTCCTGCGAGCCGCCGCCGTTGTACGCGGCGCCCGAGAGACCGACGCCACAGCTCGGCCAGGCGCCCTTGCCCTGGCCCGCGAGGACCTTCTCGGCGATCTCGATCTGCTGCGCCTTGCTGGCCTTGTCGGCGGTGGGCGCGTACTTGGTGCCGCCGTACGCGGCCCAGGTGGAGGCGGAGAACTGCACGCCGCCGTAGTAGCCGTTGCCCGTGTTGATGGACCAGTTGCCGCCGGACTCGCACTGGGCGACCGCGTCCCACTCGGCACCGGTGGCGGCGTTGGCCGAACCGGCCGCCATCAGCGGGGCGGCGACGGCCGCGCCGGTGACGCCGACGAGCGTGGCGACACGGGTGGCCTTGGACGGGCGACGGTGCTTGCCCTTGCCGGAAAGCAGCATGAGTTGATCCCCTACACCGACGCCTGCGAGGTGAGCTGTCGGGTTCGGGCCGATGTGGTTGCCCGGCCGCGCTTCCTAGAGCGCGACTTCACCCCTAGCCGTTTCCGGCACTTACCTTGGGTCCCCCGCTCCTGCCTACGGCGCTCTTGAGCGACGACTGTTCCCGTCCGGCCGTTGGCAGGATTCGGCGTACCGACCGGCGGGGCCCGCAGTGGCGAGCGGTCACGACCGTAGCCACGCAATCCACCGAATTTCAAAGACGATCAGGCCTTCTGAGACCCATCTCTCACTCGCGCCAAACCGGACATACGGCGCGAAGTACCCGCCCGACTCTTCGTCAACTTCCGTTACTTTTCGCCCAGATCGAGGCTCTGACCGGGGAGGATGAGGTCCGGGTCGGCCCCGACGGTCTTCTTGTTCTCGCTGTAGAGCTCGTGCCATCCGCCGTCGACGTCGAGGTCGTGCGCGATGGCCGAGAGGTTGTCTCCGGAGCGCACCGTGTACGTCCCGTCGGCGACCTCGTCCGTGCGGTCGCCGCCGCGCGACGCGTGCCGTCCCGGACGGTCGCCCTCGCCGCCGGACGGGCTCTCGTCGGCGCGGTCGCCGCGGTGGCGGCCGCCGGACGAGTCCCCGGAGCCCTCGGACGGGTCGGTCGAGTCCTCGGACTCGGGCGAAGTGGTGTCCTTCTGGCCGGACTTGCCGGAGCCGCCCTTGCCGTCGCCCTTCTCGCCCTTGTCCTCCTGGTCTTCCTTGCCGCCCTTTTCACCGGACTTGTCGTGATTCTTCTCTCGGGACTCGTCGTCCGAACCGGGCGTGTCGCTCGCCTCGTCGGAGGGCTCCGGAGTCTTGGAGGCGTCGTCGGACGGCTCGTCCGTCTCCCCCTTCTCCTTCTCCTTCTCCGAGCCCTCGGGGGCCTTGGAGTCCTTGTCCTTGCCCTTGTCGTCGCCCTTGTCCTTGTCCTTGGCGTCCTCGGAGCCGGAGGGGTCGGACGGGTCGGACGGGTCCGAGGGCTGCGGCGTGACCGGGGCGCCGGGGTCGACGTCGGCCGCGGCGCCGTCCTGGGTCAGGCCCGCGATCGGGGCGCAGCTCGGCCAGGCGGCGGTGCCCTGGTCGTCGAGGATCTGCTCGGCGACGGCGATCTGCTGCGAGCGGCTCGCCTGGTCGGCGCTCGGCGCGTACGCGAGGCCGCCGTACCGCTCCCACGTCTCCTGGGAGAGCTGGAGCCCCCCGTAGTACCCGTTGCCGGGGTTGGCGCTCCACGCGCCGCCGCTCTCGCACTCGGCGAGCTTCTCCCACGTCGTGGTCTCTGCGGCACTGGCGCTGGTCGCGCCGAGCAGCGGGATGGCGATGGCTGATCCGGTGACTCCTGCCGCGACGATGAGGGCCGGGGCTTGGCGGGGGCGTCGGTGACGACCATTGCCGGAGAGCATGCGGTTGCCTTTCGGGAGACTATTGCGGCGACTTGTGCGCCTGGGGCGCTCAAGTCGTCGTGAACGTAGCCGCAGTCGAACGCTTGTCACAAGTCGATGCAGCGGAGATCACGTAAAAGTCACATCCGTGATGGCCCGTCAGTTCGGCGTCAATCGGACGTCGTTTTCTGTGCGGTCGTGAACTCCACGGGCAGGGTGCGCAGTCCGCGCATGATCAGCCCACCACGCCACCGCAAATCGGCAGGATCCGCCGCGAGTTGCAGGTCGGGGAGGCGGCGCAGGAGCGTCGCGAGGGCGGTCTGGCCCTCCAGGCGGGCGAGCGGGGCGCCGAGGCAGTAGTGGATTCCGTGCCCGTATCCGAGGTGCTGGTTGTCGCGGCGCGACAGGTCGAGGGTGTCGGGGTCGTCGAAGCGGGCGGGGTCGCGGTCGGCGGCGGCGAGGACGACGAGGACGGGGTCGCCGGCCGCGATGTCCTGCCCGCCGACGCTGAGCGGCTCGGTGGCGAAGCGCCAGGTGGCGAGCTCGACGGGGCCGTCGAAGCGGAGCAGTTCCTCCACGCCGGTCTCCAGGAGTGCGGTGTCGCCCTCCTGGACCGCCCTCTGCAGGCGCTCGCGCTGCTCGGGGTGGGTGAGCAGGGCGTACATGCCGTTGCCGATGAGGTTGACGGTCGTCTCGAAGCCCGCGAAGAGAAGGATGAAGGCCATCGCGGCCGCCTCGTTCTCGGTGAGGTGCTCGCCGTGGTCGGAGGCGCGGATGAGGCCGGAGATGAGGTCGTCGCCGGGTTCGAGACGCTTCCTGTGGATCAGCTCGGCGAGATAGCCGCGCATCTTCTTCACGGACCGCGCGACGCCGCCTCGCGGGCCTCCGCCGTGGCGGATCATCATGCCCGCCCAGTCGCGGAAGTCGTCCTGGTCCTCGCGCGGGACGCCGAGGAGGTCGCAGATGGCGTAGATGGGGAGGGGGAAGGCGAACTCGTGGATGAGGTCGGCGGTGCCCTCTTCCGCGAACCGGTCGATGAGCTGGTCCGTCAGCTCCTGGACGCGCGGCGCGAATTCCGCGACGCGGCGCGGGGTGAACGCCTTGGAGACGAGGCGCCGCAGGCGGGTGTGGTCCGGCGGGTCGATGTTGAGCAGATGCGTCATGAGGTTGGCGCTGCGCTCACCCGGGATCCCGGTCTTGCTCCTCGCGTGCGCGGGCTCGTCGTGATGGGCGGGATTCTTGCTCAGCCGCTGATCGGCGAGGGCCTGCCGCGCATCCGCGTACCGGGTGACCAGCCAGGCCTCGACCCCGCTGGGCAGCCGCTGCTTGCTGACGGGCTCGTTCTCCCTGAGCCATGCGTAAGCGGGATAGGGGTCGGTGGCGAACTCCCAGGTGAAGAGCTCGGGCCCCTGGGCCTCGGGCGGGGTGGTCTCCGGGGCGTCCGCGGCCGCGGACGGAGCGGTCTTTTCGGTCACTCCTTGACGGTATCCGGCTTCCTCTCCCGGCCGGACCGCAGGTGAGCGAGGGTGGCGGCGGCCCTCTCGTCGCCCTGTTCGGCGGCGCGCGCGAGCCAGTGCTCGGCGCGGTCGACGTGCAGCCGGGCGAGTGCGCTCGCCGCCCAGCGGCCGCCGTCGGCCGCGGCCATCTCCATGTACCGGGCGGCTTCGGCGTACTCGCCGAGCTCCAGGAGGTCCTCGCCGACGGACAGCGCGCTGCCCCGGTCGAGGTCCACCACCCTGCCGTACCAGTGCCTGGCGTCCGCGATGTCCCCCGCGCTGCCGGCGAACTCCCCCAGGGCCCGCATCACGTCGACGTCGCCCGCCTCCGCACGCGCCCGCAGGTCGGACCTGGCCGCCGCCAGCATCGAGCCGTGCTCCGCCGGGCGGTGCTGCTCCACTGCCTTGACCATGGCCCACCAGACGTACTGGTCGGCGGCCGGGAAGTCCGGCGCGCGCAGGGCGTCCGCCACGAGCGTGCCGCAGGCCCGCCACGTCTCCTCCTCCGCTCCCGGCAGGAGCAGTCCGGCGGCGCCCGTCCGGAGCGAGGCGGCCCACGCCAGCGCCTCCGTGTACGTCTCCTCCCTCACCTCGGGCTGCTCCGCGTACTCGTCCGCCACCTTGGTGAGGGCCTCCAGCGGCACCGCCTCGGTGACCCCGTGCCGGGCGAGGTCGATCGCCGCGCGCACCAGGAGGTGGCCGAGCCGCCGTCCGCGCCGCGCCCTGCGCCACTCCTCCCACAGGTCGGGGCCGAGCGCGAGGAACTGCGTGATGCCGAGGTCCCCGCGCCAGCGGACCGCGTCCGTGAGGCGCGCGTCGTCCACCGTCGCGAGGCGTGCCAGCTCCGCCTCGCTCCACTCCGTGGGGACCTCGACGGTCTGGGCGACGCTCAGGGCGCGGGCGGCGGGGTGGTGCCCGAAGCGGTGGCGGTCGTACGCCTCGTCCCGCATCGTCGCCAGGACCAGGACGCGGTCATGGGTGAGCCGGGCGAGGACACCGGGGGTGCCGGGTTCGGCGAGGTGGCCGTCGAGGTCGTCCAGCCACACCACGTGGGTGCCTTCGGCGGCGCGGTCCCGGAGCTGGTCCGGCAGGTCGCGCAGGTCCGTTCCGCCGCCCGTGACGAAGACCCGGGCGTCCTCGGCCACGCTCGCCCGCAGGGCCGCCCACGCCGTCGAGGTCTTCCCCGACAGGGGCCCGCCCGTGACGACGACGAGGCCGCCGTAGTGCGCGGCCTGCCGCAGGAGGACGGACAGCTCGTCGTCACAGTCCCTGGCGACGTAGGGCGGCAGGGCCGTCGTACCGGCGGTCCTGCGGGTGGGGCGCACGCCGAGGCCGAGGCGGCGGAGCTGGTCGATGCGGGGCCAGTTGTCGGCGGGGGCGAGGGGCGGGGACGGGGGCAGCGTGTTGAGGGTGAGGGACTGGATGGTGCTCGCCTGTACGACGGAGCTCTGCGCGCCGCCGGTGACGGAGTTGCGCGCGGCGGGTTCGAGCGGTGCGGCCGGTTCGTCGGCGTTCTCCGTGTTCGTGGTCTGAGCGGTGTACCAGGCGGGGGGCGCGTAGTCGATCGTGTCGGGCCCGGCACTGGCAGCCGGTGGCACGGCACGGCCGGATTCGAGTTCCAGGGCGGCCATGACGAGCCGGAGGCGGCCCTCCCGCGTCCGTCCGCCGGTCCGCAGGCAGTGGAGCAGGACCTCGGCCCAGGCCGTCCCCAGCTGCGCCGGGTCCACGGTCTGCCTCGCCGCGCGCATCCGGTCGACGTCGAGGTCGGTGTCGGCCGCCACGACACGTGAGTGCTGGAAGAACATCACGAACGCGTCCCGAGCCGCCCGCCAGCGGTCCTCGTCCCCCCGCATCGCCGCCACGAGGACGTCGGCCGCCTCGGCGGCCAGCACCTCCAACTCCTCTGCCACACAAGCCCCCACGCTCTCGAACCGCCTGAGGGGGCAACCGTACTAAGCCCCCGAGGCCTCAGCGGAGCGAACCGCGTCCCTGTACGCCCGCGCGGCCACGCGGAGCGCCGCCTCCGGGTCGACTCCCTCCGACTCGGCCCGCAGCGCCAGCGCGAGCAGTTCGTACCCCACGCCCTCCCCCGTCGGCACCGGCACCCCAAGTCCCGCCGTCCGCACCCGGGATGCCAGCTTCGCCGCGAGGGCCAGGGCGGGCTGGCCGAGCGGGATGCCCTCCGTGACCGAGGTGCGCTGCTTCTCCTCCGCCTTCGTGCGGAGCCAGTGCGCCCTCACGTCCTCCGGAGTCCGCGCCGAGTCGTCGCCGAAGACGTGCGGGTGGCGGTGGATGAGCTTCTCGACGATGCCGCCCGCCACGTCGTCGATGGAGAAGGGCTCCTCGTCCTCGGACTCGCCGGTCGCCTCCTCGGCGATCCTCGCGTGGAAGACGACCTGGAGCAGGACGTCGCCGAGCTCCTCGCGCAGCTCCTGCCTGTCGCCCTCCTCGATCGCCTCGACCAGTTCGTACGCCTCCTCGATCGCGTACTTCGCGAGGCCCTTGTGCGTCTGGAGGGAGGACCACGGGCACTCCGCGCGGATCCGGTCCATGACCTGGACCAGGTCGAGCAGGCGCGCGCCCGGCAGGTCGTACGAGGCGGGGAGGAGCTCCAGGTCCGGCATGGCGACGCGGCCCGAGCCGGCGAGCCGGGCCAGGCCGTCGGTGAGGGGGCGGTCGCCCTCGGCGGTCGCGATCACCAGGACCGTACGCCCCCCGGCGCAGGCGTCCACCAGCTCCTGGGCGGTGGGCGCCGCCTGCTCGACGCGCACGCCCGCCTCGCGCAGATACGGCAGCTGGGGGTGGGTGGCGTCGGCGCACAGCACCTCGTCCGCACCGTGCAGCGCCTGCCAGGCGGGCCAGGACAGCAGGCCGGGCGCGACGCGGTGGCTGGTGGTCAGCAGGATGACGCGACCGACGGCCTCCTCGGAGGGGTCGGTGGCGTCGGCCGGGGGCGTGGTCTCGGTGTCGTTCACCCGTCGAACGTAACCCAGCCCACTGACAGCGCCCCGGCCCTCCTACGCCTGCGGGTCCTGCGGCACCGCGCCGGTGCCCTCGGGCTCCCCGGCGTCGCCGACCTCGCGCACCCACGGCGTCTTGCTGTCCGCCCGCTTGTTCTTGTCGACGTCCCACGTGCCGTACCGCGGGTTGAGGTCGATGTCGAGCTTCTTGGAGGCGGCGGAGAGGGACTTCCAGAAGAGCGCCTGGCCCTGGGGGGAGTTCATGTCCGCGCCCAGCTTCTTCGCGAGCTTCTGCGCCTCGATCTCCGTACGCAGGCTGTCGTCGAGGCGGGCGGGGGCGACGCTGTACTGCTGCAGCCAGCCCTGCTCCAGGGCCTTCTCGCCGCCCGCCTGCTGCACCAGGCTCGCCCGCATGGTCTGGATGTCGCGGCGCGTGACGCTCACCCCGGCGTCGGCGGCGGCGCGGTGCAGGACCTTGTCCAGGACCATCGTGTGCAGCGTGCTGCGGGTGAGGCCGCCGGACTTGGCGATGGCCTGCGAGTACTGCGCGTCGTCGGGGATGGCGGCCCGCTGCGCGTCCCGCACCTCGTTCACCCGGCTCTCCAGCTGCGCGACCGTGATGCGGTCGCCGCCGACGACGGCCGCGGCGCCGGGGTGCGCCTTGCTGCCGCAGGCGGTGAGGAGAGGGGCCGCGGCGATCGCGGCGGCGGAGAGGATGAGCGCGGTGCGACGACGGCGGTGCAAGTGAGCCTCCCGTTGGAGATTGTGCAAATCACTGTGGCGCGCAAGCGCCTCCACCTGGGGTGGTGGTCGGGCGACGGGCGGGCGCACAAAGTCTTGCGGTGATCGATGGTAGGCAGTGGCCGTCTTCTCGGCCAGCCATTCGACACCTATTCGACCAACGATTTCCCGGGAGTTGGGGCACCCTCGGCGCCGCCGTACGAGCGCTAGCCGCGCACTTGTCCGAGCCACTGCAGGGTGCGCCGGATCTCCACGGGGAAGGGATGGCCGGGGCCGTGCAGCCGCTCCGCGTCGTGCAGGAGGCGGACCAGGGTGTCGTGGGCGGCGGCCCGGTCGCCGAGGGCGAGCAGCAGGTGGCCGATGCGGCGGCGGATCTCCAGGGGCTGCTGCCGGTCGTCCGTCGCGTAGTGGTTCTCGTAATAAGGGAGCAGCGCGCGGTACTCGGCGAGGGCCGCGGCCGGTTCGCCGAGCTGCTCCAGGCACTGCGCGGCCTCGTAGCGGAACTGGAGCGAGTGCGGGTCGGCCTGGCCGGACTCGGCGGCGCGCTCGTCGGCAAGGCGCCGCAGCTCGGGCAGGGCGCGGCGGTACTGGCCGTCGTCCATGAGCGTGGCGGCGTACTGCTTGCGCAGGGTGCGGACGACGGGCGAGTGCTCGCCGTGCTTGGCGGCGGCGGCCGGCAGGATCGCGCCGAGGATGTCCACGGCCTGGGTGATGCGGCCCTCGCCGAGCAGGCGCTTGACGTCGTCGACGGCGCGGGCGACGTCCTGCTGGGGCGGTGAACTCGGCGGCTGCGACGGCATGTCGGGGGCGGGCGCGGGGGTCGCCGCGCGGTCCGGCCACGGGGCGTGCGGGCGCAGGAAGGGGCGCGTGGGGTCGAGAGGGCGGCCGGAGGGGATGCCGCGGGCGGGCAGCAGCGGCGCCAGTTCCTCGTAGACCTCCTGGGCGCTGGCGTGGCGGTGCTGGGGGTCCTTGGCGAGCAGCCGCAGGACGAGGGACTCCAGGGCTTCGGGCACCTCGGGGCGCAGGCGGCGGACCGGGAGCGGCGGTTCGTAGAGGTGGCGGTGGAGGACGCCGAGGGCGGTGGATCCGGAGAACGGCACGTCGCCGCTGAGGAGTTCGTGCAGCAGGACGCCGAGGGCGTAGAGGTCGGTGTACGGGCCGACGGCGCCGCCCATCGCCTGCTCCGGCGCCATGTAGGCGGGGCTGCCGATCGGCGATCCGGTGTGGGTGAGGCGGGTGGTGTCGGTGTCCATGACCGAGGCGATGCCGAGGTCGAGGACGGAGACCGTGCCGTCCTGCTTGACCATGACGTTCCGCGGCTTGAGGTCGCGGTGCACGATCGGCACGGCGTGCACCGCGGAGAGCACCGCGCACAGCTGGGCGGCGACGGCGACGGCCCACTGCCAGGGGTAGGGGTCGTGCTCGGCGAGGTGGTCGCCGAGGTCCGCGCCGTCGACGTACTGCATGACGAGGAAGAGGGCCCCGTCCTCGGAGGGCTCGCTGCCCGCGTCGTGCACGGTGACCAGGCCCGGATGGTCGACCTGCGCGGTGACGCGGCACTCGCGCACGAAGCGGCGGCGCAGTTCCTCGGCCTCGGCGCCCGCGACCCGGTCGGGACGGAGCAGCTTCACGGCGACGCGGCGGTCCAGGCGCTGGTCGTACGCCGTCCAGACCTGGCCCATGCCGCCCTGGCCGATGAGGGTGGCGAGTTCGTAGCGCCCGGCGACGACGCGGCCGCCCGTCGCCCCCGTCCCCGGCGACGTCCCCGGTGTCACGGTCAGCTGCCGCCTTCCTGCTTGCGCAGATAGTCACTGAGCTCGTCGAGCTCGGCCCGGACCTGGTTGATGCGGGCGGGGGCGGGACGCGTGGGCGGGGGCGGTGTCTGCGCCGTCGGTGGCGTCGGCGGCGGCGCGAACCGGGTCGGCTGGAGGTGGATCGGGTCCTGCGCGGGGGCGGGCTGCTGGGGGTAGCCGTAGGCGGGCTGCGTCTGCGGCGGTACGTGGCCGGTGAACTGCGGCTGCCGGTACGGGCTGAAGTGGCGTATGTCCGCGTACAGGTAATAGGCGAGGGCGGCCATCAGCGTGCAGAGCATGATCACCATGCCCGCGTTGCCGGTGCTCTCGAACTCCTCCTTGCCCGGGTCGACGGCGATCAGCACGAGGGCCGTGACGTCGAGCGCGGCCACGAAGGCGAACAGGGCCCAGTCGAGCGCCCGTCGCGTCACGAACGCGAGCCGGAGCATCGCGGCCCACGCGAGCAGGCCGCAGGTGATCACCGCGAGCACCACGAACAACACGCGCAGCGTCACATGCGTGCCCCCGGAAGGAGGCTGCGGTTGCTGCGGCGCGTAGCCGTGGCCGTGCATGGCTGCTCCTGGTGCCTGATGAACGAACGGATGAGGATTCGAGCGTATAGGCCGACCGCCGCGACCGGTCCCGGGTTGTATCGAACCGTTGTCGTCCGGATCACGCGGAGCCCGGCGGAAGGGTTCCTTCCGTCAGTCCGTCGTGCATGCCGCGCACCAGTCGCTCGCCGAGCAGCGCCGCGTGGCGCAGGGCGTCCTCGAAGGCGGCCAGTTGCCGGAAGCGCTCGCTGTAGCCGCGCTGGCCCGCGAGCGGAAGGCGGGGCAGCTGGAGGCGGCGGACGTCGAGCCGGGCCGAGGTCGACGCGTAGCTGCTCGCCCTGCGGTGGCCCGCGGTGCCGCGCAGGAAGCCCGCGAGGAACCACGGGTCGAGGACGGCGGGGTCGGGGCGCAGCAGGGCGAGGCCGCGCCCCAGGGCCGCGCCCGCGGTGGCCTCGTCGATCACGCGGGCCGCCGCGCCGCCGCCGAGGACGGGGACGACCACGTCGCCGGGCTCGGTGCGTACGGGGGTGTCGTCCGCCGTGCCTTCGTGGGGCGGTCCGGAGGGTGCGCCGCCGGTCAGGACGTCGTGGTCGGTGAGGACGGGCAGGCCGCCGCCCGTCGCGCCGCCGGTGTGCAGGGACAGGGCGCCCGCGCGGGCCAGTTCGCCGACGGTGGTCAGCGGGGCGTGCGGCAGGTCGTCGGCGCCGTCCCGCCCGGCCAGGGGCGGCGTGAGGTCGGCGGCCCTGCGCAGCGCCTCGCCCAGGCCCTCGCGCACGGTCGCGAGCTCCGTCGCGCCGCCGCCCGCGGTGGGCGGCGGAAGGCGGCGCGCGGGCGCCAGGTCGACCTCGTCGTCGAGGAGTTCGAGCACCGGCACGCGGCGGGCGACGCCGGGGCGCTCGTCGAACGTGCCGCGGGTGTCGAAGGCCCGCCAGAGGTCGAGCACGGCGTCCCGCACGGCGGGCCACAGCTGTTTGTCGCGGCCGCCGGCGGCCAGGATCCCCGCGGTCTCCACGAGCAGCAGCTCGGGCGGCGCGGGCCGCGTCGCGGGGGCGGGCCTGCGGAGCACCCAGATGTGCAGGGGCAGGTTGTACGGCGGCGCGACGCCGGCCGGCAGGGCGATGACGGCGCGCAGTGCCCCGCGGCGCAGCAGGTCGGCGCGGATGCGGCGGCCCGAGCGGCGGGACGCGGCGGCGGGCGGCATCAGCAGGACGGCGGTGCCGTCGTCGGTGAGGCGGGCCAACGCGTGCTGGACCCAGGCGAGTTCGGACTCCGCGCGGGCCGGGAAGCCGTACTCCCAGCGGGCGTCGTAGGCCAGTTCGTCGTGGCCCCAGTTGCGCTCGTTGAACGGCGGGTGGCAGAGCACGGCGTCGGCCCTGCGGTCGTCGTAGGCGTCGGCGCGCAGGGTGTCGGCGGCCATGGTGCGCACGGTCGCGTCGGAGTGCAGGGCCAGGCGCAGCGCGGTGAGGGCGGCGAGCTCGGGGGAGCTGTCCTGGCCGTACAGGTACCGGTCGGGGCGCGGCGGGACGGCGCGCAGCAGGGCGCCGGTGCCGCAGGCGGGGTCGAGGACGGTGCGCGCGGGCGCGGCGCCCCCGGCGAGTCCGGCCATCAGCTCGGCGGGGCCCGCCGGGGTGAGCGTGTACTGGCGGGGGTTGGCGTCGGTGTGCCGGCCGAGCAGGAACTCGTACGTCTGCTTCGCGCCCAGCTCGGCCGCGAGCTCGGCGACGCCGCGCAACAGCGGTACGGAGGGCAGGAGTTCGGCGGGTCCGGGGACGCGGACGGCACGCCTTCGCCGTACGCCGAACCGCATCGCGACGACCTCGTCGAGCTCGCCGGGCAGGAGCTGCGCCATCCGCTCGTCGGACACGGCGCTCAGCGCGAGCCAGGCGGGCGGCCTGTCGCGGACCAGGAGCAGGGCGCAGCCCGCGTGGAGCAGGGCGGTGACGGGGCCCGCGGGGTGTCCCGCGAGCTGCTGCCAGACGCGTTCGCGGAGGGGGACCTCGACGAGCTTGCCCCGGGCGCGCAGCCAGCGCTCGACCTCGGCGAGCGCGAAGGACGGGCTGGTCTCGGTGCCGCCGACGGGCCGGGGGAAGTCGCCGTGCCTGCGCCGCCAGTTGCTGACGGCGGCACGGCCGACTCCGGCGAGCCGGGCGATTCCGGCGGCGGTGACCTCGGTGGCGTCGTCCGGCGACGTCATGTGGCGGCTCCCCTCGCGCGCGGACCCTCTCCCGCGCGGACCCTCTCCCGCGCGGTCCCCTCCCGCACGGGTCGTCCCCCCACGCGCGGGCCCGAGCATATCCAGCACGTCCGGCAGATGACTTCACGCGCGTGAACTTGGCGATCATTTTGCTCCGTGTTGACCCGGTTCACACACTCCTGATCTGATGGGGCTCCCGTACGACCTCCCTGGGGATCTCCATGCGTCATCACCTGCGCCCGCGCCGACCCGCGCTCGTCGCGGCCTGTCTCGCCACCGCCGCGGCCGTCGGGCTCACCGCCTGCGGCACCGAGAGTGCGGGCTCCGGCAAGGCGGGCTCCGGCAAGGCGGGTTCCGTGGGGTCGGCCGACCCCACGAAGCGGGCCGACGAGCCGAAGGGCCCCTTCGCCGGCATGACCGGCGACGAGATCATCGACGAGGCCTTCGACGCGACGACCGACGCCGAGTCGGCCCGCGTCTCGGGCAGGCTCACGGACGAGGGAGCCGGCCGGATGAAGGTGAACCTGGCGATGGACACCTCGGGCCGGTGCGCGGGCAACCTGGCCGTGGACGGCGAGGGCTCGTTCGACCTGAGGGTCCCCGGTGACGACTTCGTCTACGTGAAGTACGACGAGGAGATGCTGCGCACCCTGGGCAAGGACGAGTCCCCGGCCGTGGCACGGAGGTTGGTGGACACGTTCTCGGGCAGTTGGGCCCGGATGGAGGGCTCGGACAGCGACGCCGAGGACCTCGCCGCCATGTGCGAGCTCGACGACCTGCTCGACACCATCGACGAGATCGACTCCGGCGCCCGCAGAGGCCCGACGACCACCGTCGACGGCGTCCCCGCGCTCAAGATCTCCGCGCGCTCCGGCCCGGACGACTGCACGATCTACGTCGCGACGGAAGGCAAGCCGTATCTGCTGAAGATCGTCAACAAGAAAGCCACGGAGCCGGAGTACGTGACGTTCACCGACTACGACAAGCCCGTTTCCACGACGCCCCCCATCGGCGATGTCGTCGACATGAAGTAGCCCTGCGGTCGGCCGCAGGTCACAACACGTGCCGCACCCACACGTTCGGCTCGACATACACCGCGTACCCGCGGGCGAGCTCGCAGTGGACCGGCACCAGCGCGCCCGGCACCTCGACGAAGCCCTCCCGGTCGAAGGGAAGCCCCGTCCACTCGCGCCACTGCGCGGTCGAGCCGGACACCGTCATGGAGGCGTGCGCGACCTTCTCGATCACGCCGCCCGCCCGGACGTGCACCCGCAGCCACGGGTCGTGGGGCAGGCCGTCCCCGCGGGTGCGGAACGCGTACTCGTCGATCCGCGCGGCCGGTTCGAGGTGCTTGGCGTTGGGGCGCACGGGCGCGACGACCTCGGCGAAGCCGCGGGCGCGGGCGTTCTCCCGCATGGCCGCGAGCATCCGCCCGGAGACGCCCTTGCCGCGCGCCGCCTCGTCGACGGTGATCTCGATGGCGCTGACCGTGTCCGCCTCCTTGCCGTGCCGCAGGTCGGAGAAGGCCCACAGCAGGACCTGGTCCCAGCCGCCGTCGGGCAGTTCGCCGCCGCGGCCCCGCAGGGCGAGGGGCACGCTGAGGGCACGGGCGACGACCTTGCCCCCGGCGTCCTCGTCGGTGGCGACGAGGACGTACTCGGGGAGGTCCGCGACGATCTGTCCGATCAGCGACCAGCCCACGGGGTCGTGGAGGATGAACTCGGGCCAGTCCTCGGCGAGGTGCCAGAGCGGTTCTGCGAGTTCCGGCCGCTCGGCCAAGGTAGTGATCTGCAGGTCCATGTTCCGCACGGTATGCGCTGCGATGAGGAACAGGTATCTATTTACGTGCGGGTTCGTCGTGGCTGGTCGCGCAGTTCCCCGCGCCCCCAAGGGCCCCTTGGGGGTGGTTCAGCGCGCGTGGAAGCGCGGCGGAGCCATGGTCGGAGCCGACCCCGACGGGAGCTTCTCGTCCGGGCACGCGTTCAGCACCTTCTTCATCGCGTCCCGCTCCGCCCCCGTCACCCACACCCCGTACTTCTTCTTCACCGCGACCTGTCCGGCCACATACGTGCAGCGGTACGCCTTGTTCGGCGGCAGCCAGGTCGCCGTGTCGCCGTCGCCCTTGCTGCGGTTGGGGCGCGCGTCGACCGCGAGGAGGTTGAGCGGGTCGTTGGCGAAGGCGATGCGCTTGCTCGGCTCCCACTGGAAGGCGCCCTTCTGCCAGGCGTCCGAGAGGGCGACGAGGTGGTCGATGTCGACCTGGCTGCGGCCGCGCCGGAACGTCACGTCCTTGCCGCTGTAGGGGTCGGGGGCGAGCGTCCCGGAGGCGACCCTGCAGTCGCCGCCCTGGAACCTGACGTCCTCGAGGTCCCGCTTGAGGATGTCGTCCCGGGTGGGGCAGCCGTTGGAGTCCGTGTCGGCCCAGGCGCTGCCGAACCGGCCGCGGTCGTAACCGGTCTTGGGCGCGCGGCCCTTGACGGTGAGCGTGTCGACGGCGGCGAGCGCGGAGCCCGCCTTGGCGTCGGGGCCGCCGGCGCCGCTCTCCGCCTTGTCCTTCGTGCCGAACTCGCAGCCGGTCAGGAGCGCGGGGACGGCGACCAGGGCGAGCAGGGCCGCGGTGGCACGTGAGGTGGCGCGACGGTTCACCGGGCGACCACCGTGTCGCCGAGGGCGAGCGGCGCGGGCGTCACGATCTCCGTGTGGATCCCGATGCACATGCCGCGGGCGGCGGTGAGGGTCTTCAGGACGCGGTTGTCCACGGGGAGGCCGGGCTGGGCCTGGGTGACCATGACGCAGCGCTTGACCCGCTTGACGGCGCGCAGGCGCAGGGCCCCGCCCCCCTCGCCGGAGCCGCCGAGGACGATCTCGCGGCCGACCCAGCTCTCCTCGATCCACGGTTCGTCGGTCTCCACGACGATGTTCTTGCGCAGCCGCCGTACGTCGACGGGGTCGGCGTCACCGAGCAGGTCGCCGAGCGCGCGGAGCGAGGCGGTGCCGATGACGGAGACGTCGGAGACGTCCTTGTGGCTCTCCTCGCCCGCGCGGACCAACTCGGCGCCCTCGCCGAAGCGTTCGGGGATGCGTGGATCGCCGGGGCGCAGCGTCGCGCCGTCCGGCGCGGTGACGACGGGCAGGCCGTCCCCGTCGTACGTCGCGTGGTGTTCGAGGAGTCCGGGGACGCGGCGGAAGCGGGCGTGGTTCTTGCCGCTGGCCAGCTTGCCGTCGGGGAACCGCAGGGCCCACAGCCGGTCGCCGACGACGCCGGTCCCGTCGAACTCCAGCCGGTCGTGCTCCTCACCGAGCATCGACTTCACCGGAAAACGGTTCAGACCCACGACCTTGAGCGGCACGGCGCTCTCCCTCCCCTGGGCGGACTCTCGCGGCCACCACCGTAGCGACCAAGTGGTCCAGACCATATCTCGCCCCAGCGAGCAAAACGGAAAGACCGGACGTATCGTCGATCGTGAGTCCCCCTCCCCCGCCCGCAAGGAGCTCTCCGCATGGGCATCTTCGACAGGTTCAAGGACCAGGCCAAGGACAAGGCCAAGGACATCTCGAACGCCGCGGAAGAAGAGATCAACGAGAAGACCGGCGACAAGTACGCGGACAAGGTCGACAAGGCCCAGCAGCAGGCACACGAACGCCTGGGCCTCGGCGAGGACAAGCCGGAGGACCAGCAGCCGTCCTGATCCCGGGCGCACCGTCGATCACCCCAGGAGCAGCTCCCTTACTCCTGGGGTAATCGACCGCTCTCCCCCGGTCCGGCACGCTCGTGCACATCGAGCAGGGCCCGCCCCGGGCCGACCGCCGAAGGAGAGCACCATGACCACCGAAACGCCTGCCGCCACGACCGCTTCCGCCGCCGAGGCGACCCGCGCCGCAGTCCAGGAGTTCCTGTCCGCCCGGCTGGCCGGGGACACCGCGCGCATGACCGAGATCTTCGCCGACGAGGTCGACTGGCTGCTCGCCGAGAACCCCGTCGTCCCGTGGATCCGGCCGCGCTCCACCGGCGCCGAATGCGCCGCCCAGGCCGCGGAGATGGCCGAGCACACGGTCGCCGAGGACTCCGGCGCCACGGTCGACACCTTCCTCGTCGACGGCACCGACGCCGTCCTGATGGGCCGCCTCTGGGGAACCGTCCGCGCCACGGGCAAGTCCTTCGAGGGCCCCTTCGCCCTGCGCCTGACCGTCGAGGACGGCCGCATCACCCGCCACCACCTCTACGAGAACAGCCTCTCGATCGCGGCGGCGTGCACCCCCTGAGGTCCGTCACGACCCCAGGATCGACGCCAGGAACTCCCCCACCCAGCCGAGCAGTTCGCGGCCGACCAGCGGCTTGCCGCCGACCTTCGCGGTCTTCGGGCGGGGCACCAGGATCTGGTTCGCCGCCGGCTTGATGACGGTGCCCGGGTACAGGCGCTTGAGGCGCAGCTCCTGGGACTCGCGCAGGTCCACCGGGGCGAAGCGGATGTTGGTGCCCTGCAGGACGATCTCGCCGACGCCGCACGCACGCGCCAGCATCCGCAGGCCCGCCACCAGGAGGAGGTTCTCCACCGGCTCCGGCAACTTGCCGTAGCGGTCGGTGAGTTCCTCGCGTACGGACGTGATGTCCTCCTCCGTGTTGGCGGAGGCGATGGCGCGGTAGGCCTGCAGGCGCAGGCGCTCACCGGGGGCGTAGTCGTGCGGGACGTGCGCGTCCACCGGGAGCTCGATCTTGACCTCCAGCGGCGGCTCCTCCTCCACGCCGCCCTCCAGGGACGCGCGGTAGTCGGCGACCGCCTCGCCCACCATGCGGACGTAGAGGTCGAAGCCGACGCCCGCGATGTGGCCCGACTGCTCGCCGCCCAGGAGGTTTCCGGCGCCGCGGATCTCCAGGTCCTTCATCGCCACGTACATGCCCGCGCCCATCTCCGTGTGCTGGGCGATCGTGGCGAGGCGCTCGTGGGCCGTCTCCGTGAGGGGCTTCTCCGGCGGGTAGAGGAAGTAGGCGTAACCGCGCTCGCGGCCACGGCCGACACGGCCGCGCAGCTGGTGGAGCTGGGACAGGCCGAAGTTGTCGCCACGCTCGACGATCAGGGTGTTGGCGTTGGAGATGTCGATGCCCGACTCGACGATCGTCGTCGAGACCAGGACGTCGAACTTCTTCTCCCAGAAGTCCACCACGACCTGTTCCAGGGCCTGTTCGGACATCTGGCCGTGGGCCGTCGCGATGCGCGCCTCGGGGACGATGTCGCGCAGCCGGGCCGCCGCGCGGTCGATGGACTCGACGCGGTTGTGGATGTAGAAGACCTGGCCCTCGCGCAGGAGTTCACGGCGGATGGCCGCGCCGATCTGCTTCTCCTCGTACGGACCGACGAAGGTCAGGACCGGGTGGCGCTCCTCCGGCGGGGTCGTGATCGTCGACATCTCGCGGATGCCGGTGACCGCCATCTCCAGGGTGCGCGGGATCGGCGTCGCGGACATCGTCAGGACGTCCACGTTCGCGCGGAGCTTCTTCAGCTGCTCCTTGTGCTCCACGCCGAAGCGCTGCTCCTCGTCGACGATGACCAGGCCCAGGTCCTTGAACTTCGTCTCGGAGGAGAAGAGGCGGTGCGTGCCGATGACGATGTCGACCGAGCCGTCCTTCAGGCCCTCCAGCGTCGCCTTGGACTCGGTGTCGGTCTGGAAGCGGCTCAACGCCCGTACGTTGACCGGGAACTGGGAGTACCGCTCGGAGAACGTGCCGAAGTGCTGCTGGACCAGGAGCGTCGTGGGGACGAGGACCGCCACCTGCTTGCCGTCCTGCACCGCCTTGAAGGCCGCGCGGACCGCGATCTCCGTCTTGCCGTAACCGACGTCGCCGCAGATCAGGCGGTCCATCGGGACCGTCTTCTCCATGTCCTCCTTGACCTCGGCGATCGTGGTGAGCTGGTCGGGCGTCTCCGCGTACGGGAAGGCGTCCTCCAGCTCGCGCTGCCAGGGGGTGTCGGGGGCGAAGCTGTGGCCGGGCGCCGCCATGCGCGCGGAGTACAGCTTGATGAGGTCCGCGGCGATCTCCTTGACCGCCTTCTTCGCGCGCGCCTTCGTCTTGGTCCAGTCGGCGCCGCCGAGGCGGTGCAGCGTCGGGGCCTCGCCGCCCACGTACTTGGTGATCTGCTCCAGCTGGTCCGTGGGGATGTAGAGCCGGTCGCCGGGCTGGCCGCGCTTGGCGGGGGCGTACTCCACGACCAAGTACTCGCGCGTGGCGCCCTGGACGGTGCGCTGCACCATCTCGATGTAGCGGCCCACGCCGTGCTGCTCGTGGACGATGTAGTCGCCGGACTCCAGGGTGAGCGGGTCGATCGTCTTGCGGCGGCGGGCCGGCATGCGCTGGCCGTCCTTGCCCGCCGCCTTCTGCCCGGAGAGGTCGGTCTCGGTGAGCACGGCAAGCTTCAGCGAGGGGTCGACGAAGCCGAAGTCGATCGAGCCGCAGGAGACGTGCACGACGGAGGGGGTCAGCTCGGTGAGGTCCGCGTCCAGGCGGGCCGCGATGCCCTCGCCGCCGAGGACCTCGACGGTGCGGGCCGCGGGGCCGTGGCCCTCGGTCACATAGACCGTGCGCCAGCCGTCCGCCAGCCAGCCCTTGGTGTCCGCGAGCGCCTTCGCGGTGTCGCCGCGGTACGTCTCCGGGGCGTGCATGCCGAGCTTGAGCGTGTCCTCGTCGAGGTCGACGTCGGCGGCGAAGGGGCTCACCGACCACCACATCATCCCGAGGTCGCTCGCGTGGTCGCGGACGTCCGCGATGCCCCACAGCGACGCCGCGCCCACGTCGATCGGCGCCTCGCCGCCACCGGCCGTCGCCGCCCAGCTGGCCTGCAGGAACTCGTGCGAGGTCGCCACCAGGTCGGCCGCGCGCGTGCGCACCCGCTCCGGGTCGCAGACCACGGCCATGGAGCCCTTCGGCAGGACGTCGAGCAGCAGCTCCATGTCGTCCACCAGGACCGGGGCGAGGGACTCCATGCCCTCGACCGCGATGCCCTCCGCGATCTTCCCGAGCAGCTCGCCCAGCTCCGGGTGGCGCTCGGCCAGGGCGGCGGCCCGCTCCCGGACCTCGTCGGTGAGCAGCAGCTCACGGCAGGGCGGCGCCCACAGGCCGTGCTCGGCGACTTCGAGGGAGCGCTGGTCGGCGACCTTGAAGTACCGGATCTCCTCGACGTCGTCGCCCCAGAACTCCACGCGGAGCGGGTGCTCCTCGGTCGGCGGGAAGACGTCCAGGATGCCGCCGCGCACGGCGAACTCGCCCCGCTTCTCGACCAGCTCGACACGGGAGTACGCCGCCGCGGCGAGCGCCTCGACCGTCTCGTCCAGGTCCGTGGTCTGCCCCGTGCGCAGGGCCACGGGCTCCAGGTCGCCGAGCCCCTTGACCTGCGGCTGGAGCACCGAGCGGACCGGCGCGACGATCACCGAGACCGGACCGGTCTCCGGGTCGTCCGTGCTGGGGTGGGCCAGGCGCCGCAGCACCGCGAGGCGGCGCCCGACCGTGTCCGAGCGGGGCGAGAGGCGCTCGTGCGGGAGCGTCTCCCAGGAGGGGTACTCGGCGACGCCGTCCGGCGGCAGGATCGTGCGCAGCGCCGCCGCCAGGTCCTCGGCCTCGCGGCCGGTGGCCGTCACGGCGAGGACGGTGCGGCCGGACTCGCGGGCCAGCGCCGCCACGGCGAAGGGCCGGGCCGCGGGCGGGCCGACCAGGTCGACGTGCATGCGGTGGCCGTCGGTCGCGGCCTTGACCGCTTCGGCGAGTGCGGAGTCCTTGACGACAGCGTCGAGCAGACCGTGCAGGCTCATGGAGGGCTTTCCGTCCAGGTACCGGAGTGACCGGGGGTGGGTGGGCAACGCGAGACGCCCGGCACGTCGCACGGGCCGGGGGTCTCCAGCGTACGACTTGGGACCGACAGGCGCGGCCCGGTCGTGATGAGCCCCGCGCGAGGGGCCGCGCGCCCCCCTCCCGCACAATGTCCGGAAAAACACCCGTCCGGAAGAAGCCCGAAGAAGCCCGTAGCACCGTGTAAACCGGACGCGCGTCCCAGGCGTACTGCCTTGGAGAGCCACACAGCACGTCGCGAGCCGCACAGGACCCACCCGCACCGCCCTGCACCACACGCACCGGGAGACCACTTGACCGACGAGGAGTTCGAGGCGTTCTACGCGCACTCCGTGAGACCGCTGGTCGGGCAGGTGTATCTGATGACGGGCGACCTCCACGAGGCACAGGACGTGGTCCAGGAGGCCTTCGTCCGCGCCTGGGCCCGCCGCGGCCGCCTGGAGCGGGACGCCGGGCCCGAGGCGTGGATCAGGACCGTCGCCTGGCGGCTCGCCGTCAGCCGGTGGCGGCGGCGCGGGCGGACCGCGGACGCCTGGCGGCGCCACCACGGGGAACGGGCGGGCACCGTGCCCGCGCCGGACCCGGGCACCGTCGCGCTGGTCGCCGCGCTCAGGCAGCTGTCCGAGCGGCAGCGGCGGGTGGCGGTGCTGCACTACGTGTGCGACCTGTCCGTGCAGCAGGTCGCCGCGGAGACCGGGATCGCGGCCGGGACCGTGAAGTCCCACCTCTCCCGTGCCAGGGCGGCTCTCGCACCGCACCTCGACGACGCGCCGACCCCGGAGGAGCACCGTGACTGAGCCAAGGGCCGAGGCCGACGCGGACGCCGACGACGGCCTCGCCCTCGCGCTGAAGCGGGCCGCGGAATCCGGCGGGCGGCTCGCCGCGCCCGTGCCCGCGGGGCAGGTGGCCGCGCGGGGCCTGCGGCGCAGACGGCGGACGTACGCGGTGGCCGCCGCGGCCGCCGTGTGCGTGCTGTCCGGTGGCGCGGCGGTCGCCGCGCTGCGGATGGGTGAGGGGAGTGAGCCGGTGCGGCCCGCCGCGCCGCCGAGCCCCACGTCGTCGGCGTCGCCGCCGGGTGCGTCCTCGCATACGCGGGTGCCCTCGCGGATGCCGTCCTCGTCGGCTCCGCCGCCCGGTACGTCTTCGCCGCCGGCCGATACCTCCACCCCGACGACGGCACCTGCCTCGGGGGGCTGACTTCTTCCGTGCGCGCCACCGTCCCACGGGGCTCCGCCCCGGACCCCGCTCCTCAAACGCCGGAGGGGCTGAATGTGACCTCGGCCCCTCGAACCGAGGGGCCCGATATCTCTCGTCGACCAGAAAGCCACCCCATGTCCGGACCCCAGTCCGATGCCCCCGCCGTCGAGGGCGTCGTCGACGACCCCGTCCCGGGGAGCGCGCCCGAGCGGATAACCGCGCGGGACCAGAGCGACCCGGCCGCCGCGGTCCGTGCGGAAGACCGCCTCTGGGACCGCGCCCCCCACCTCCTCGCCGCCGCCCTGTTCGCCGCGTACGCCCTGGTGTCCGTCTGCCGGTTCCGGCGCATGGAGAGCCGCTCCTGGGACCTCGGGATCTTCGAGCAGGCCGTGCGCGCCTACGCGCACCTCCAGGTGCCGGTGGCCGATCTCAAGGGGCCGGGGGCGAACATCCTCGGCGATCACTTCAGCCCCGTCACCGCCCTGCTCGCCCCCGCCTACCGGGTCTTTCCCTCGCCCGTCACGCTGCTCGTCGCGCAGGCGCTGCTCTTCGCCGTCTCCGCGATCCCCGTGACGCGCGCCGCGACCCGGCTCCTCGGCCGCGCCTCCGGGCTCGCCGTCGGGGTCGCGTACGGCCTGTCCTGGGGGATCCAGCGCGCCGTCGACTTCGACTTCCACGAGATCTGCTTCGCCGTGCCCCTGATCGCCTTCTCCCTGGAGGCACTCCTCCGGCAGCGGTGGCGGGCCGCCCTGCTGTGGGCGCTGCCCCTCGTCCTCGTCAAGGAGGACCTGGGCGTGACCCTCGCCGCGCTCGCCGTCGTCGTGGCGATCCGGTGCCGCCGCTCGGACCCGAAGGCCCTGCCCTACGCCCTCGGCGTCGCCGCCTTCGGTGCCGTCGCCGCCCTCGTGACGCTGACCCTGGTCATCCCCGCCTTCAACTCGGTCGGCTCGTACGACTACTGGAACAAGGTCGGCGAGGGCGGCGCGACCGCCGGGCTCTTCGAGGGGCTCGACACCAAGCTGCGCACCCTGCTGTGGCTGCTGCTGCCCACCACCGGGCTGCTCGCCCTGCGCTCGCCGCTGCTCCTGGTCGCGCTGCCCACCCTCGGCTGGCGCTTCCTCTCCGGAGACGAGCACTACTGGGGCACCGACTGGCACTACAGCGCGGTCCTGATGCCGGTCGTCGCCCTCGCCCTCGTCGACGCCGTCGACATCGCGCGGCGCAGCGGGAAGCCGTGGCTGCGCACGTACGCCGACCGGCTGCCCGCCTGTGTCGCGGCCGCCGCGCTCGCCCTGACGACCGCGCTGCCGCTGGCCGGCCTCACCGAGTCGGCCACGTACGAGAAGAGCAGGCAGGTGACCGCCAGGGAGCGGCTGCTGGAGCGCGTCCCCGACGGCGCCACCGTCGAGGCGAACATAGGGCCGATCAGCAGGCTCACCTCCCGCGCCCGCGTCTTCTGGGTGGGCGCGGCCCGCCCGGTCGTCCCCGACTACCTCGCCCTGGACGTCCGCTCGGGCTGGACGAAGGACCCGGTCGCGTACGCCCACCAGCTGCACCCGGGGGCCCGTTACGTCGCGGAGGCCAACGCCTACGGCTACGTCCTGCTCCGCAAGGCGTAACGACGGCGGGGCCGGGCCCGGACAGCCGTCGGCCCCGGCGGGCGCACCACGCACCCGCCGGGGCCGGTTCCCCCGCTCCCCCGTGGCGGTGGCTATTCGGTGGCGATCGCGTTCAGGACGTTCATCCGGCCCGCCCGGAAGGCCGGGACCAGCGCGGCGAACAGGCCCACGAACGCCGACCCGATGAAGACCGCCGCGATCGTCGGCCACGGGATCTCCAGGACCTTCAGGCCCTCAAGGGCCAGGAGCTTCTGCGCCGTCGCCCCCCAGCCCATGCCGAGGCCGAGGCCGAGCAGCGCGCCGAAGAGGGCGATGACCACCGACTCCATGCGGATCATGCGGCGCAGCTGGCGGCGCGAGAGGCCGATCGCCCGCATCAGGCCGATCTCGCGGGTGCGCTCCACCACGGAGAGGGCCAGGGTGTTCACCACCCCGAGGATCGCGACGATGATCGCGAGGCCGAGCAGGCCGTAGACCATGTTGAGCATCTGGCCGACCTGGTCCTTCAGCGTCTGCTTGAAGTCGGTCTGGTCCATCACCTTGTACTGCGGGTACGCCTCCAGGGACTCCTTGAGGGATGCGTACGCGGCGTCCTCCTGGCCCTTGTCGGCCGTGGCGAACAGGATGTCGTCCTGCGGCATCCGGTCCGCGGGGACGTACTTCTCCAGGGTCGTGACGTTGGTGTACATCGCGCCCTTGTCGACCGAGCCGTCGTCCGAGGTGATCGCCGCGAGCCTCAGCTCCGCCGTCCTGCCGTGGTCGAAGGCGACCTTCAGCTCGTCGCCGACCTTCAGTCCGTGCTTCTTGGCGAACTCGTCGCCGACCGACATGGCGTCCTTGCCGTACGCGGCGCTCAGCGTGCCCGCGGTCGTCTCGCGGCGCAGGTCCTTGGCGTACGTCGGGTCGGCGGCGCTCAGGCCGACGCCGTCCACGATCTTGCCGTCGGGCGTCGTCAGGTCCGCGTCGATCTGCTTGTAGCGCGTGATGTGGGAGACGTGCTCGGCCTTGCCCAGGGCCTCGGCGGCCTTCGGGGTGATCGAGATGCCGGGCTGGGTGGGCTGGACGATGAAGTCCGCGCCGACCGACTTGTCGAGCTCGTCGGTGGCGGAGGCGACCATCGAGGAGCCGACGACGGAGAGGCAGGCGACCAGCGCGAGGCCGATCATCAGGGCCGCTCCGGTGGCGCCGGTGCGGCGCGGGTTGCGCAGGGCGTTGCGCTCGGCCATCCGTCCCACGGGGCCGAACATCCGCAGCAGGACCACGCTGATGACGCGGACCACGCCGGAGGCGAGCACCGGTCCCACGACGACGAAGCCGATGAGGGTCAGGACGACGCCGCCGCCCAGGAAGAGCGACCCGTCCTTGGCCTTGTCGGCCTGTGAGGCGGTGTAGAGGGCGAAGACGCCGACGCCGGTCAGGACCAGGCCGATCACGGCGCGCAGCGCGCTCGCCCTGCCGTCGGCCGGGGTGCCCGCGTCGCGCAGCGCGGCCATCGGCGAGACCTTGCCCGCCCGTCGTGCGGGGAGGTAGGCGGCGAGGACGGTGACGACGACGCCGAGGACCATGCCGACCACGGGGGTCGTCCAGTTGATGGTGAGGTCGCCGGTGGAGAGCTCCATGCCCATGCCGGACATGAGCTTCATCAGGCCGACGGCGAGGCCGATGCCCGCGCCGACGCCGAGGACCGAGCCGAACACGCCGAGCAGCAGCGCCTCGACGAGCACGGAGCGGTTGACCTGCTTGCGGCTGGATCCGATGGCGCGCATCAGGCCGATCTCGCGGGTGCGCTGGGCCACCAGCATCGAGAAGGTGTTGATGATGAGGAAGATGCCGACGAGGAAGGCGATTCCGGCGAAGCCGAGCATCGCGTACTTCATGACGTCGAGGAAGCCGCCGACGTCCTTGCGGCCGTCGTCCGCGCTCTCCTTCTGCGTCTTGATGTCGTACGTGGACACGGAGGCGCCGAAGGCCTCGGTGACGTTCTCCTTCAGCCGCGCGTCGCTGACGCCCGCGTCGGCGGTGAGGTTGACGTGCGTGAACCGTCCTGTGGCGCCGAGGAGTTGGCGTTGGGCGGTCTCGGTGTCGTAGTAGAAGATCGCGGCGCCGGGGTTGGTCACCTTGAAGGTGGCGATGCCGGAGATCCTCGCGGTGCGGTCACCGGTGGCGGTGATGGTGCGCAGCTCGTCGCCGATCTTCAGGTCGTGCTTGTCGGCGGTGTCGGCGTCGACCATGACCTCGGTGGGGCCGCGCGGTGAGTGGCCGGAGGTGATGTCCATCGAACGCAGGTCGTTGTGCGTCCAGTTGCCCGCGATGGTCGGGCCGCCGCTGGTGGGGCCGAGGTTCTTGTTGTCGGAGTCGACGACGGTCACGCTCTCGCTGCTGACCGCGCCCTCGGCGGACTTCACGCCGTCGGCCTTCCTCGCCTCGGCGACGACGGACGCGGGCATCGACTCGGGCTTGCCGCTGCGGGGCGAACCGCCCTCGTCGTCGGCGGACTTGGGGGTGACCGTCACATCGGACGAGGTCGCGGCGAAGAGCTTGTCGAAGGTGGTGCCCATGGTGTCGGAGAAGACGAGCGTGCCGCACACGAACGCCACCGAGAGGACCACGGCCACCGCGGAGAGCGCCATGCGGCCCTTGTGCGCGAAGAAGTTGCGCATCGAGGTCTTGAGGACGGTCATGACGTGCGCCCCCGGGCGTCGAACGACTTCATGCGGTCCAGGACCTGGTCGGCGGTCGGGTGGTGCATCTCGTCGACGATCCGGCCGTCGGCGAGATACAGGACGCGGTCCGCGTACGAGGCGGCGACCGGGTCGTGCGTGACCATCACGATGGTCTGGCCGAGCTCGGTGACCGAGCGGCGCAGGAAGCCCAACACCTCCGCTCCCGCACGGGAGTCGAGGTTTCCGGTCGGCTCGTCGCCGAAGATGATCTCGGGGCGGGACGCGAGCGCGCGGGCCACGGCGACGCGCTGCTGCTGGCCGCCGGAGAGCTCGGTGGGCCGGTGCTTGAGGCGCCCGGCGAGGCCCACGGTCTCCACGACCTGGTCGAGCCAGCCGCGGTCGGGCCTGCGGCCCGCGATGTCCATCGGGAGCGTGATGTTCTCGATGGCGTTGAGGGTGGGGAGGAGGTTGAACGCCTGGAAGATGAAGCCGATCCGGTCCCTGCGCAGCTGCGTGAGCTTCTTGTCCTTGAGGCCGGTGATCTCGGTCTCGTCCAGGAAGATCTGCCCGCCGCTGACCGTGTCGAGGCCCGCGAGGCAGTGCATCAGGGTGGACTTGCCGGAGCCGGAGGGACCCATGATCGCGGTGAACTGCCCGCGGGCGATGTCCACGTCGATGTGGTCGAGGGCCACCACGCGGGTCTCCCCGGAGCCGTAGGCCTTCACGACCTGGCGCGCCCGTGCCGCCACGGCCGTCCGCCCGCCAGTGCCCCCGTGCCTGGGTGTGGTTACAGCCGTTGTCACGGTTTTTCTCCTATGTCGGTCATGTGATGAGTCGCGGGTGTGCGCCGCGCGGTCGAGGGTGTTCGCCGCGCGATTCGAGTCTGGTGCCGTGAGGGGGTCCCGCGCGCTGGTGCTCGGCGCAGTCTTCTGCGGGGGAAAACCCCACCCCCGTGGTGCGGTTGTCCGCGCCGGCCCCGCGTCCGGCTCGTAAGGACAATCTAAGGACCGCCCCGGCCCGCATCGTCATCCGCCGGGACGAACGCTCCCCGGTCCGTAGTGCGGAGGCTCCCCTAGGGGGTCTCCACCCGCCGGTGGAGATCAACTCAGGGTCGTCCACCCCCTGCCCTCCACCCCCCGCAGGGTGGGAAAGTGGCCCTCAGCAACTGGTGCAGGGGGAAGGAATCTCGGTGGGCGTGCGCGCGGACGCGAGCGGGCGGGACGCGATACGGGGCCGGGGCGCGGTCGTCGCCGCCCTGATGCTCTCCATGGCGCTGGCCGCCCTGGACTCCACGATCGTCGCGACGGCGGTGCCGCAGATCGTCGGCGACCTCGGCGGCTTCTCCGTCTTCTCCTGGCTCTTCTCCGGCTATCTGCTCGCGGTGACCGTCAGCCTGCCCGTCTACGGCAAGCTCTCCGACACCTTCGGCCGCAAGCCGGTCCTCATCGCGGGCAGCGTCCTCTTCCTCGTCGGTTCGGCGCTGTGCGCGGGCGCCTGGGACATGGCGTCGCTCATCGCCTTCCGCATCGTCCAGGGCCTCGGCGGCGGCGCCATCCAGGGCACCGTGCAGACGCTCGCCGCCGACCTCTATCCGCTGCGGGAACGCCCCAGGATCCAGGCGAAGCTGTCCACCGTGTGGGCGGGCTCGGCCATCGCGGGCCCCGCGCTCGGCGGCCTCCTCGCCTCGTACGCGGACTGGCGCTGGATCTTCCTCATCAACCTGCCCGTGGGCGCCGTCGCGCTCTGGCTGATCGCGCGGCACCTGCACGAGCCGAGCCGCGTCAGGGCCCCCCTCGGCCGCGTCGACTGGCCCGGCGCGCTCGCCGTCTTCGCCTGCGGCGGCGTGCTGCTCACCGCGCTCGTCCAGGGCGGCGTCGCCTGGAACTGGCTCTCCGCGCCCTCCCTCGCGCTCTTCGGCACCGGCCTCGCCCTGGTGGCCGTCGTCGTGCTCGTCGAGCGCGGGGCCGCGGACCCGATCATCCCCGGCTGGGTCTGGCGCAGGCGCACCATCGCGGCGGTGAACCTCGCCCTCGGTTCGCTCGGCCTGCTGATGGTCGCCCCGACGGTGTTCCTGCCCACGTACGCCCAGTCGGTGCTCCAACTGGCGCCGGTCGCCGCCGGGTTCGTGCTCTCCACGATGACGCTGAGCTGGCCGGTGTCGGCGGCCCTGAGCCAGCACGTCTACCGGCGGATCGGGTTCCGCAACTGCGCGGTGCTCGGCATCGCGGCGGCCGCCCTCACGCTCTTCGCCTTCCCGCTGCTCCCCTACCCCGGCAGCGCGTGGCAGCCCGCCCTGCTCATGCTGTTGCTCGGCGCGGCCCTCGGCCTCTTCCAACTGCCGCTGATCGTCGGCGTCCAGTCCACGGTCGGCTGGTCCGAGCGCGGCACGGCCACCGCGTCCGTCCTCTTCTGCCGGCAGATCGGCCAGACCGCGGGCGCGGCCCTCTTCGGCGCGGTCGCCAACGGCGTGCTGGCCTCGCGCCTCGGCGGGGCGGGCTCGCTGGACTCGGTGGCCCGCTCGCTCGACGACCCGGCGGCCGTGGCCGACCCGGAGCGGCTGCGGCGCGCGGTGGACGCGGCGGTCGACTGGGTGTACGTGGGCGCGGGCTGCGCGGCGGTGGCGGCCCTCCTCGTGCTGCTGTTCGTGGCGCCACGGCGCTTCCCCGTACTCCAGGAGGAACAACAGGCCCCACAGGAAGAGCAGTTGTCACCCACGCAACAGGCCGACTGATCGGTTTGTCGAAAACCCCACACACCACCCCTACTTACAAGTAACGTCTCGGCTCCCCTCGCTCCCTGCGGTCCGCACCACCGGACCGGAAGCCGCGCAAGGAGAACCGGGATGAGCCACCCACCGTACGACCCACCGCCCCCGCCCCCACCGCACGAGCCGCACCTCACCTACCCCTGGCAGCCGCCACCGCCGCCCCCGGCCCCGCCCGCGCCCCGCCTCCCCCGCCATCCGGCGCCCGGCCGCCACAGCGACCTGCGCAAGCTGCGCGTCGCCTACCGCGGACAGCGCCGCGTCGCCACGCTCACCGCCCTCGGCTACTTCACCCTCTTCCTCGCCCTGTCCGCCTTCGCGCCGTCCCTGATGACCGGCACCGTCTCCGGCGGCCTGAGCACCGGCCTGCTGCTCGGCCTGTGCCAGCTCCCCGTCACCTGCCTCGCCCTCGTCCTGTACGAGCGCACGGCGCGCCGTCGCCTGGACCCGCTGGCCGAACGACTGCGCAAGCAGGCCGAGTTGGCGGCGGCACGGGCGAGCGGGGGCCACGCGTGAGCGACCAAGCGCAGACCATGTCCCTGGTGGCCTTCACCGCCGTGGTCACCCTCACGCTGCTGCTCTGCGTCCTGACCGTGCCCGACCGGGACGACCTCGACGAGTTCTACACCGGCTACGGCGCGCTCTCCCCGATGCGCAACGGCCTGGCCATCGCGGGCGACTACATCTCGGCGGCCACCGTCCTCGGCACCGGGGGCGTGATCGCCCTCCTCGGGTACGACGGCGTGGTCCTCGCCCTGAGCACGGCGCTCTCCCTGACCCTGCTGATGTTCCTGCTGGCCGAACCCCTGCGCAACGCGGGCCGGTTCACCATGGGCGACGTCCTGGCGCGCCGCATGCCGGGCCGCGCCGTCCGCGTCGCCGTGTGCGTGGCGACCCTGGCCGCACTGCTCCCGCTGATGCTGGTCCAACTGGCGGGCGCGGGCGACCTGCTGGCCTTCATCCTCGGCTTCTCCGACGAGGGCCTGAAGACCGGCTGCATCGTCGCGCTCGGCGCCCTGATGATCAGCTACGCGGCGATCGGCGGCATGAAGGGCACCGCCCTCATCCAGATCCTGAAGATCGTCATGCTCCTCGGCTCCGGCGCGGTGGTCGCCGTACTGATACTGCGCCGCTTCGACTGGGACCCGGGCGCGCTGCTCGCCGCCGCCCAGCGCGGCAGCGGGGCGGGGCCCGCCTTCCTCCGGTCCGGACTGCAGTTCGCCCACAGCCCCAACCCCCGCCTGGACATGATCAGTTCGGAGCTGACGGTGGTCCTCGGCGGCGCGGCGCTCCCGCACGTCACGATGCGGATGTACACGGCGCGCAGCGCCCGCGAGATACGCCGCTCCATGTCCTGGGCGGTCTCGGCGGTCTCCCTCTTCGTCCTGATCATCACCGTGGTGGGCTTCGGCGCGGCCGCGCTGGTCGGCGGCGCGGCCCTCGCGAAGGACGACCCGCAGGGCAACACGGCCTATCTCCTCGGCTCCCGCGCGGCGTTCGGCGACCACAGCTCCACCGTCGAGACGCTGCTCTTCACGACGGTCACCACGGCGCTCTTCCTCACGCTGCTCGCGTCGGTGGCCGGCATGATCCTCGCCTGCGCCAACTCCCTCGCGCACGACGTCTTCGCGCACGGCCGCCGTCCGCCCTCGCCCCGGCGCGAGATGACGCTGGCCCGTGTCTCCGCCCTTGCCATAGGGGTCCCGGCGATCCTCCTCGCGGTCCTGGTCAAGGACCACAGCCTGCAGCCCCTGGCCACCCTCTCCTTCTGCCTGGGCGCGTCCGCCCTGGCCCCCGCCCTGGTGTACGGCCTCTTCTGGCGCCGCTACACGCGCACCGGCCTGCTCTGCACCCTGCTCGGCGGCACGCTCGG
The DNA here is from genome assembly GCF_055558735.1 of Streptomyces sp. NPDC025651. NCBI lineage: Bacteria > Bacillati > Actinomycetota > Actinomycetes > Kitasatosporales > Streptomycetaceae > Streptomyces > Streptomyces sp. NPDC025651. The sequence goes on along the minus strand of NZ_JBVHLZ010000010.1, from coordinate 269,152 downwards.
CGCCACGGTCCTGATGACGGGCACGAACCTGGTCTCCGGCAGCCCCGGGGCGGCCTTCCCGAACCACGACTTCGCCTGGTTCCCCTTCACCACGACGGGCATCGCCTCGATCCCGTTGGGCTTCCTCCTCGGCTGGCTCGGCACACGCCTGTCGGACCGCAGGGGCGCGCAGGACCAGCGCAGGCAGTACGAGGAGGTGGAGGGGCAGATCCTGGCGGGGGGTGGTACGACGACGTCGCTGAGCGACGGGCACGGTGGCGGGCGCCGCTAGGGAGTATCCCCTCCGCGGGCGCACGACCAGAGGGCCACCGGACGGCGGTCGCGGCCCAGGAGTGACCCCGAGGCGATGGGCGCGCCCCGGAGCCCCCGCCGACCGGCGGGCGCGACCAGCGGATTCCCTCTGCGCGGCGACGCGGCCGACGCATGACTCTGCGCGGCGACGGGGCTAGGGGGTGTCCTCCGCGGGCGCACGCCCCGTCAGCGCGGCCAGACTGCTGCGCACGTGGTCCATGTGCGCCCGCACCTCGTCCCACTCCTCGCCGTGCTCGCGCAGCACCCGCTCGGTCTCGCGGGCAAGCCGTTCCTCGACCAGGACGGCCTCCGCGACCAGCTCCGCGCCGCGCGCCTCGGCGTCCTCCTGCCGGTGCCGCGCGGACTCCTCCGCCTCGGCGAGGGCCCGCCCCGCCTCGGAGAGCCTGGCCTCGGCGGCGGCCATCCGCTCCGCGTCCCGCGCGTCCGACGCCGCCTCGCGCTCGGCGGCCTCGCGCTCCGCGGCCTCCCAGCGCTCGGCCTGCTCCTTCTCCTGCTCGGCGAGCAGGCTCTCGCACCGCTGCCGCATCTCGCGCAGCGCGGCGAGCGCCTCGCCGCGCCACTCCTTCACGTCGCGCCGGGCGGCGATCCTGATCTCGTCGGCCGTGGTCCTGTCCGCGAGCAGCCGCTGCCTCGCCCGCTCGTCGGCGTCGGCGCCGATCCGCTCCGCGTGGGCGCGCGCGGCGTCGCGCACCTCGCGCGCCCCGGCCTCGGCCGCCTCGGTCAGCCGCTGCGCCTCGTCCCGCGCCGCCTCGCGCACGGCGGCGGCCTCGGCCTCGGCGAGCGCGAGGATCTCCTGGGCCCGCGCGCCGAGCGTCTCGTACGTCTGGGGGGCGAGCCGCGACACGACGTCCCGCAGGTGCTCGGCCTCCGCCTCCATGTCCCTGGCCAGGACGGTCAGCCGGGCGGCACGCTCCCACGCGCCGTCCCGCTCCTGTGAAAGACCGGCGGCGTACGCCTCCACCTGCGCGGGACGGTAGCCGCGTCCGCGCACGGTGACGAAGCCGTGCGGCGACGACGGTGCACCGCTGCTGCTCATCCTTGGATCCCCTCTCCGACGTACCACGCGCGTACAACGCGATTGGCGCACATCTTGATGGATCAAGCGGAAGCGCTCATAACGCGACACTCCGCCCACCCCACCCGGTCAAGGATGCGTCAATTGACGCCAGAAGCCGGAATCGGGGTGTCATTTCTGAGCGCTTCGAAGAGTCGATCGGCCTTGACCTGGTCCCACACGACGACGTCGCCGACCCCGGCGATCTCCGGCTCGCTCGCCACCGGCACGGTCGTGGTGGCCCCCGAGCCGCTGGAGAGCCCCTCCATCTCGATCCCCATATGGGCCAGCGTCCCCACGCCGGTGTCCTTGTCGACGGTGAGCGCGTCGAGCGAGGCGCTCAGGAAGGGGATCAGGTTCCACGGCGGGAGCAGCACCGAGAGGCTCGTGGCCTTCTTCGCGACCGCGCTCACCAGCTGCTGCTGCCGCTTGACCCGCCCCAGGTCGCCCTGCGGATCGGAGTAGCGGGCCCGCACGTACCGCAGCGCCTGCACCCCGTCCATGTCCTGACAGCCCGCCTCGAAGTCGGCCCCCGACTTCTCGTCGTGCAGACCGCCCTCGGGTACGCAGATCCCGACGCCGCCCAGCGCGTCCACCACGTCGACGAAGCCGAGGAAGTTCACCTCGGCGTAGTGGTCGATGCGCAGCCCCGTGGCCTGCTCCACGGTCTGGGTCAGCAGCGGGGCGCCGCCGATCGCGTACGCCGAATTGATCTTCCCCTTGCCGTGCCCGGGGATGGCGACGTACGAGTCACGCGGGACGGAGACCAGTGAGGGCCCGCTGTCCCCGTGGTGCAGGACCATGATCGTGTCGGTGTTCAGCCCCTGGTCGTTGCCGACGTGGAGCTCCTTGCGCTGTTCGGGGGTGAGCGAGGACCGGCTGTCGGACCCGACGAGCAGCCAGTCGGTGCCCTTGCCCTGGCCGGGCCTGCTCTCGTACGCCGCGAAGGCGTCGGTGGTCCGCAGCCGCGAACCGGCCCAGAAATACAGGCCGGTTCCGTACGCGGCGACGAGTACGACCAGGGCCAGCAGGCTCAGCGCGACCCTCTTGGGCCACCGCCGCCTGCCCGCCCGCGAACCCTTGTCTGCCATGAGCGCATGATCGGGCCACGCGGGCTTTCACGCAGGTCGAGCCCCGCACCCCTGTCAAGGGGCGCGGGGAACTGCGCAGTCTTTCAGGGGCGCGGGGAACTGCGCAGTCCCTCAGGGGCGCGGGGAACTGCGCGACCAGCCACAGACGACCCGCACCCGAAGACCTACAGCAACCCGTCCCACATCTGCTCCAGCAACACCGACCACCAACTCTCCGGCGAAGCCAAAGCGGCAGCGTCCAGCGCGGCCAACTGACTCTGGAAGTCGACCGTCCACCGCCCCGCCTGCTCCTGGTTCAACCCGAACCGCAGACGCCACATACGACCCAGCAGCGCCATGCACCGCGCGAACTCCGGCAGCCCCGTGTTCACGAACTGCGGCGGCACCGGCGCACCGCCGGGCCCCGCCTCCACCGGCACGGCCACGATGTTCGCCGTGCCGTACTGGACGCAGAGCGCGCGGCCGAAGTCGCTGCCCATGACCAGGTACGAGCCCGCGTCGGACGCCGGCTGCACGCCGCGTTCCTGCGCCAGCTCGGCCAGCGTCGGCACCGGGCGCCCCGGCTGGGCCTGCGCCCAGAAGAACGGACCGAAGTCGACGGGCAGGCCCGCCACCACGAGGGTGTGCGCCACGATGTCCGGCACGCCCTGGCGGGACACCGCACGCTGGTCGAAGCGGAAGATGCCGGGGCCGAAGGCCGCGGCCAGCTCCTGCGCGATGCCCTCCGGCGGGATCGCCGGGGCGGGCGGCACCTGCTGCAGCGGCGCGCGCACGGGGGCCGGGCGTGCCGGGCCGTCCGCGACCTGGTGCAACTCGCCCTGGTGGGCCAGGAGTTGCTGCATGCCGCCCTGGCGGGACGCGTGGTCCTTGCCGTACGGGGCGATGGACGTGATGCGCGCCTGGGGCCAGGTCTCGCGGATCATGCGGGCGCAGTACGCGCCCGGCAGCTCGCAGGACTCCAGCTCGGTGTGGAGTTCGAGCACCTGCTGCGGCGGCACGTTCATGCCGCGCAGCTCGTGCAGGATCTGCCACTCCGGGTGCGGGGTTCCGGGCGCCGAGCGGCGGATGAGCTGCTGCTCGGAGCCGTCGGCGGCGCGGTAGCGCAGCACGGCCTGGTAGCCGGGGCCGACGGTGGGCTGGCCGGTGGGCGGCTGCGGATAGCCGTACGGCGGCCGGCCACCGGGGGCGCCGGGCGCACCGGGCCCCGGCTGCCCGGGAGCGGGCGGCGGAGGCATGCCGGGCGCGCCGGGACCGCCGACCGCGGGTCCGGCCAGCATCGTCGCGGCGTGGTGGACGCCACCACCGGGAGGCGGCGTGGCCCCACCGGGGGCACCGGGTGCGCCCGGGGGACCGGGCGGCTGCGGCGCACCGGGGGCACCGGGGGCGCCCGGCGGCTTGATCCCACCGCCGAGGCTCGGGTCGGCGAGCATCGTGGCGGCATGGTGCACCCCACCACCCGGAGGCGTACCCGGAGCACCGGGCGGACCGGGAGGCTGCGGCGCCCCAGGGGCACCGGGCGGACCGGGAGGCTGCGGCGCCCCCGGAGCGCCGGGCGCACCCGGCGGCTTGATCCCACCGGGACCGCCGAGGCTCGGATCGGCCAACATCGTCGCGGCATGGTGGACCCCACCGCCCGGAGGCGTACCCGGAGCACCGGGCGGACCGGGAGGCTGCGGAGCACCGGGCGCACCCGGAGCCTCCGGCGGCTTCGGCCCGTCCGGACCGAGCGAGGAGACGAGCTGCGTCGGGACGTACCCACCGGCGGGGGTACCGGGAGCACCGGGCCCGGAAGGCGGCGGCACCGGTGAACCGGCAGGCGGCTGCGGCGAGTTACCCCCGACGCCACCCGAAGCGGCACCGGGACCCTGCGGATACCCGTACGCGGACGCACCGCCACCCACAGACGCCCCCGACGGAGGCGGCACCGGCGAACCGGCAGGCGGCTGCGGCAAGTTACCCCCAGCGCCACTGGAAGCCCCCGCCCCCTGCGGATACCCATACGTAGACGCACCGCCACCCACAGACGCCCCCGACGGAGGCGGCACCGGCGAACCGGCAGGCGGCTGCGGCGAGTCACCCCCGACGCCACCCGAAGCGGCACCGGGACCCTGCGGATACCCGTACGCGGACGCACCGCCAGCCGCGGGCGCCCCCGGCGGAGGAAGCGGTACCGGCGAACCGGCAGGCGGCTGCGGAGAGTTGGCCGGCGGGGCGGCAGGGGCCGCGGGAACGCCGGGAGCCGCGGGAGCGCCCGGAGTCGCAGGGCCGCCCGGAGCCTCGGGACCGTCCAGGGCCGGGGCGATGGCCGTCTTCGGGAGCTGGCTGCCGCCGTGCATCAGGGCCGTCTTGGCGTCCGGCGCGACGCCCGGCGGCGGGGTGTCGTCCTCGTCGAGACCGGCCAGCGGCGGCGCGAACACCGTGGCGGGCAGCGGCACCGAATGGTCCTCGCCCGCATCGGCGTTGGTGTCCGTACCGGCCCAGGGGGTCGCCCCCGCGGGCACGCCCGGCGAAGTCACGGGCAGGCTGTCGTCACGGGCGGGCGCGCCGTCCTCCGGAGCGCCGGCCGCGGGCCACGGCGTGCCGCCGCCCGGGGCCGCGGGCGCCGCGGCCGCAGGCTCCGCATCCGAAACGCCCGAAGCACCCGAAGCACCCGAGGAGCCCGAGCTCCCCATGGGGCCGGACACGGCGTCGGGCACGGCGTCGGACACGGAGTCACTCACGGAATCGGACACCGCGTCGCTCACGGAGTCACTCGCGGAACCACCCGCGGAGTCCCCCGTACGCCGGTCCGGGATCCCCATCTTGTCCGCCGCCTCCTGGAGCCACTCCGGAGGGCTCAGCAGGAACGACGTCTGGTTCAGGTCCACCCGCTCCGGCGGCGCGGGGGCCGCGTCCTGCGGTCCCGTGTCCGGCAGGCCGTACTCCTCCTCGTACCGGCGAATGACCTCACCGACGGGCAGGCCCGGCCACAGCGTGGCCTCGCCGCTGTCCCGCGCGATGACGAGCCGCTGGCTGCCGCCGTCGGAGACGGGACCGTTCTCGCGGTCCTCGGCCCAGACGACGAACCCCAGGTCGAACTCCCGGACCCGCACCTCACGGTGCTGATAGCCCGGCACATCGCCGTTGATCCACTCCTCGGCGCGCTCCTGCGCCTGCGCGAAAGTCACCATCGCCACGTCACTCCCCACCCGAGGACACGGGGACGGCGTGCGCGAAGCCGCCGTCCACCATCAGGTTCGCCACGGTCTCCAGCTCCGGCGGGTTGCCCGCGAGCCGGGAAAGGAACGCGTCGAAGTCGTCGCCGCACGGCAGCAGCAGCTGCCGCACGCGCTCGGCGGGCGGCCACGCGGCCGCCTCCGAGACGTCGCGCGCGTCGTCGTACGCGCAGAACCACACCGAGCCGATCCGGTCGCCCTTGACCTTCACGGCGAGCAGACCGCCCTGCACGAAGCCGACACCCAGGTAGTCCTTGGTGAGGTGGTCGCGCAGGCACTTGTTGACGTACACGAGGTCGTTGACCGCGGCCTCGTCCCGCACCGTGAAGAACGGCTGGTCCACGAGGAGCCCGAGCTCCGCGTCGAGCGCGGCGCCGACCGGCGCGCAGCCGCCCGCCGCCTTCAGAAAGGTGCGGTAGGCGCCGGGCAGCCGGTAGCCCAGGTCCTCCTCGACGCCCTGGACCTGCTGCTCGGTCACCGCGACCGACGTCTTGGGCAGGCCGAAGTGCGCGGGGCGCGTCTCCTGCAGCGGGCGCGTCCCCCTCTTGTTCTGGTCCACGGTCGTCGTCGCGATCCCGCCGTGGTGCCGGAGCAGCGCCTTCACCTCGACCGGCACCAGCTCCATGCGGCGGCTGTTCGGCACGTGGTGCCAGGTCCAGCCGTGCGGGGTCGCCACCGCGGGAATCGTGTCCCACAGGTCGTGCCCCGCCGCCGCCATCGCCGCGTTCGCCGAGACGTAGTCCGTCAGGCGCAGCTCGTCGACGCCGAAGCCCTCCGGGGGTTCGGCGATCTCGGCGGCCGCTCTCGCGTAGAGGGAGAAGTCCGGGTAACCGTGCTCGTCCACGCGCACCCCTCTGGGGTGGCGGGCGGCGCGGACCGGGTCCGGGAAGTGCACGACCTGCCCGGCGTAGGCCGCGTTCGGCGGCGCGGACTGCTGCCCCAGCCGACCTGTCGTCATGGCGGTTGCCCCCTGCGGCACTGTGGAAGGTTCTGGTTCTGGCGACACAGCCTATGCGCAAGGACGACACCGGTCACCGGGCCTCCGGTTCCATGACCAGCAGCCACCGGCCGGTCACCGTGCGACGAAACCCGGCGGAAAGCCAGGCGTGTCGGAGTGCCCCAGCTTCCGCACCACCCGCCCCATTTGGCAGGCTGTCCCCCGCGACGCGGGGGCGTGGCACACGCGGTGACGACCGCGAGCAGGGGGAGGGAAGACGCACGATGCAGACGGCACAGAGCGACATGTCCGGCCATACGTTGTCCACGACGGCGCCCGCGACCACGGGCGGCGCGAACGGACCGGGAGTGATCCCCACCGCGGCCGCGGGCGATCCCCGCGTCGGCTGGAGCGCCACCGCCGCCCAGGCGCCGGTCCTGCGCCAGCGCCGCGACGGCATCCTGCCGACCGTGGCCGCGGCGCTCTCCGTACGCGGCCAGACGACGCTCACCTGTACCGCGGGGCGCGGCGAGGAACCGCCCGCGCTCCACCCGCTCGTCCAGGACTTCCTCGACACCCTCACCAGCGGCCAGCGCGAGCGCTTCACCGGGCGGTGCGCCGAGGCCATCCTCATCTCCCGCCACCTCACGGCGGCCGACGCGAGCCGGTCCAAGCGGGCCTCACGCAAGCCGATGACCAACGGCGAGGCGCGCAAGTCCCTCAAGCACGCGAAGCTCACCACCCGCCGGATCCGCGAGGACGGCGACCCCCTGCACGGCGGTTTCGCGCAGCCCTGCCGCTCCTGCACCGCTCTCACGGCGCACTTCGGGGTACGGGTCGTGGACCCGGCGGCCGCCGACGGCTGACCGTCGCCCGGACACCAGCCGGACCGACGCCCCACCGTCCATCCGCCCGTCCCCCACGACCGTCCGACCGACCGAACGAGGGCCACCCCATGCACGCCGACCACACCGCCACGACCGCCGCACCGGGCGCGGGCGGCACCACCCTCCCCCAAGCTCTCGGCTTCGCTCGGGCAGGGGGGACCCCCCTGCCCGTCCCTGTCGACGCCGCCCTGCGCGCGGCCGGCTGGCGTCCGGGGCGCTGGGACATAAAGCAGGCCGAGATCTGGGCCGACGCCCTGCGCCGCCACACCTCGCCCGCCGGGCACCGGCACTCGGTCTTCCCCGCGGCCGTCGAGGCCTGGGCGGAGTTCGGCGGTCTGCACATCACGCCGCAGGGCCCCGGCCGCCAGATAGCCCCGGCCACCGTGCACCTGGACCCCATGTACGGCCTGCACCTGGCCCGCACCCTCGGCGACCTGGGCCGCGCCCTGGAGTCCGAGGTGTGCCCCATCGGCGAGGAGACGGAGACGCAGGCGCTCCTCGCGATGGACACCGAGGGCCGGGTCTACAGCCTCGACCACAGCGGCGACTGGTTCATCGGCGCCCACATCGACCAGGCCCTGGCCACGCTCATCACGGGCGCCCAGCCGATCCGCCTGACGGCGAGCTGAACGGCGCTCCCATGAGGGGCGCCGGAAACCGCGCCCCGTAAGGGGCGCGGGGAACTGCGCGAGCAACCACAACGCACCCGCAGAGCGCGAAGTGCTCAACCTGCCACGGCGCTCGCAGCGGGAAGTACCGCCGACACCCGAAAGCCGCCCCCATCCGTCGGCCCCGACACGAACACCCCGCCCAGCGCGACGACCCGCTCCTTCATGCCCACCAGGCCGTTGCCACCACTCGGCAGCCGGACATCGGCTGCCTCACCCGGCGGCGGTTCGTTCTCCACCTGCATCGCGATCTCGGCCGAGCGGTGCGCGAGCCGCACGTACGTCTTCGCGCCCGCCGCGTGCTTGTGGACGTTGGTCAGCGCCTCCTGGACCACGCGGTAGGCGGTCTGTTCGACGTCGGCCGCGTAGTCACGCGGTTCGCCCTCCACCGACAGGTCGACCGCCATGCCGGCGGCGCGTGACTGGCCCACCAGTTCGTCCAGCTCGGCCAGGCACGGGCCGTCCTCGTCGACCGCGCGGGACGCCGCGGCGGCGGCCGCGTACCCCACGGCGGCCAGCGGCACGGGCTCGGCGGGCTTCGCGCTCTTCGTGCCGTCGCCCGTGCGCAGGACGCCGAGCATCTCGCGCAGCTCGGTCAGCGCCTGACGGCCCATGTCGCCGACGAGCGCGGCGTTCTTGACGGCCTTCTCCGGGTCTTTGCGCGCGACGGCCTGCAGGGCCGCGGCGTGCACGACCATCAGGCTCACGCGGTGCGCGACCACGTCGTGCATCTCGCGGGCGATGCGGGTCCGCTCCTCGTTCCTCGCCCACTCGGCCCGCTCCTCGGCGCGCTCGGCGAGCAGCTGGAGCTCCCGCTCCAGGCTGTCCGCGCGCTCGCGCATGCCTTCCATCAGGCGGCGCCGCGCGCCCACGTAGAGCCCGAGGAGCACCGGCGGCGCGGTCACGCCGATCGCGGCGGCGACGGCGAAGAAGGGGATGAACTCGCTGCCGACCGGCGGCGGGGTGCCGCCCTCCGAGATGTCCTGGTTGGCGCGCACCATGGCGACGATCAGGGTGCCGGCCATCGACATGCCGGCGAGGGCGCCGATGATGCGGCGCGGCAGCTCGGACGCGGCCAGGGTGTAGAGGCCGACGACGGTCAGCACGACGCCCATCTGGGCGGGCGTGATGGCGATCGATATGAGGACGACGGCGATCGGCCAGCGCCGCCGGATCAGCAGCGCGGACCCCGCGAGCACCCCGAAGCCGACCCCCACCGGCGTGGGCAGCCCGGCGTCCCGCGCGAAGGCCACTCCCTCCGCCCCGCACTCCAGCGCGGACAGCGCGGCGAGCCCCGCGTCCAGCGCGGCCCCGCGCCACCGCTCCCACCACCACGGGCCGGTCATGGCCGTGGTGCGGTCGTCCCCCGTCGTGGTCATGTCTTCCAGCGTACGGGCGTTCCACCCCGGTTTTCCGCTGAGTTTCCGGCCCGGTGATCCCTCGGGCCCCCCGCTTCGAGGGGAAGCGAAACCCGCCGTTATCCCTCGAACTGTTGAGGCGACTGCGCTCTCGGGGCGGAACCCCCCATTCCGGACATCGGCCGCCGTGCGATCACCGCATGACGGAGATCACGAAGGGTCGCGCCGGAGCAAAGCTCCGATCGAAGCCGGAGCAAAGCTCCGATCGAAGACCGTCGCGAGGAAGGCGCCCGGTGCGGCATAGTGTGGGGGGCCCGGCCCACAGCCTGACGCGATGTCCGGCCCAAGCCGTATCCATCCCCCGTGGTGTAATTGGCAGCACCGTGGCTTTTGGTGCCATTTGTCCGGGTTCGAGTCCTGGCGGGGGAGCCTCACTTCTCGGGTCCCGACGCAACCGGTCGGGACCCGCCCCCATTTCCGTCCCCCTACGCCCCGGTATCCTGCGGATGTCCACACCCCAAGCATCCGAAGCCGAAGGGCACCCCCGTGAGCGCCAACCTTCCCCAAGCAGTCGGCTCCGCTCCTGCAGGGGAGACTCCACTGGCAGCCGTCGTCGTCCTCGCAGCGGGTGAGGGCACCCGGATGAAGTCCGACCTCCCCAAGGTCCTGCACGAGATCTGCGGCCGTTCCCTCATCGGGCACGTGCTGCACGCCGCGTCGGCGCTCTCGCCCGAGCAGCTCGTCACCGTGGTCGGCTTCCAGAGCGACCAGGTCAAGGACCACCTGCGCACCGTGGCCCCGCAGGTCCGCACCGCCTACCAGGCCCAGCAGAACGGCACCGGGCACGCCGTCCGCATCGGCCTCGAAGAGCTCGGCGGCACCGTCGAGGGCACCGTCGTGGTCGTCTGCGGCGACACCCCGCTGCTCACCGGCGCCACCCTCCAGAAGCTCGCCGCCACCCACAGCGGCGACGGCAACGCCGTGACCGTGCTGACCGCCGAGGTGCCGGACGCGACCGGCTACGGCCGCATCGTGCGCGACAGCACCAACGGCGCCGTCACCGCGATCGTCGAGCACAAGGACGCCACCGAGTCGCAGCGCGCGATCCGCGAGATCAACTCCGGGGTCTTCGCCTTCGACGGCCGCCTCCTCGCGAACGCCCTCGGCAAGGTGCGCACCGACAACAGCCAGGGCGAGGAGTACCTCACCGACGTCCTCGGGATCCTGCGCGAGGCCGGGCACCGCGTCGGCGCCGCGGTCGCGGACGACCACGAGGAGATCGCGGGCATCAACAACCGCGTCCAACTCGCCCAGGCACGGCGGACGTTGAACGACCGCCTGCTGACCGAGGCCATGCTCGCGGGCGTCACCGTCGTCGACCCGGCGTCCACCTGGATCGACGCCACGGTCACCTTCGACCGCGACGCGATCGTGCACCCCGGCACCCAGCTGCAGGGCACCACGCACCTGGCCAAGGGCGCCGAGGTCGGCCCCAACACCCGCCTGTCGGACACCGCGGTGGGCGAGGGCGCCCGCGTGGACAACACCGTCGCGAACGGCGCCGAGATCGGGGCGGGGGCGAGCGTCGGTCCGTTCGCGTATCTGCGCCCGGGCACCCGGCTCGGGGTGAAGGCCAAGGCGGGTACGTACGTGGAGATGAAGAACGCCACGATCGGCGACGGCTCCAAGGTGCCCCACCTTTCGTACGTGGGCGACGCGACCATCGGCGAGCACTCCAACATCGGTGCCGCGAGCGTCTTCGTGAACTACGACGGCCAGGCCAAGCACCACACCACGGTGGGGTCCCACTGCCGCACCGGATCGGACAACATGTTTGTGGCTCCTGTCACGGTCGGGGACGGTGCCTACACCGCCGCCGGGTCCGTGATCACCAAGGACGTACCGGCCGGTTCGCTGGCCGTCGCCCGGGGCCAGCAGCGGAATATCGAGGGCTGGGTGGCCCGCAAGCGTCCGGGGAGCGCGGCCGCGAAGGCGGCGGAGGCGGCGTCCCGGGAAGCGGACAGCGAAAGCTGACCGGAAACAGGTGCGTCGAACACGGCGTACCGTGATAGATGCACACATCGGCCGACTCGACGCACCGGGACGCGTGAGTACGGCAGCGGGACGAACTCTCTGAGGAGACAGTGCTGTGACCGGGATCAAGACGACCGGCGAGAAGAAGTTGATGCTCTTCTCCGGCCGCGCCCACCCCGAGTTGGCCGAGGAGGTCGCACACAAGCTGGGTGTCGGCATCGTGCCGACGAAGGCCTTCGATTTCGCCAACGGCGAGATCTACGTCCGCTACCAGGAGTCGGCGCGCGGCGCCGACTGCTTCCTGATCCAGAGCCACACCGCTCCGATCAACAAGTGGATCATGGAGCAGCTGATCATGATCGACGCGCTGAAGCGCGCGTCGGCCCGCTCCATCACCGTCATCGTGCCGTTCTACGGCTACGCCCGTCAGGACAAGAAGCACCGCGGCCGCGAGCCCATCTCGGCGCGTCTGGTCGCCGACCTGATGAAGACCGCCGGTGCGGACCGCATCCTCACCGTCGACCTGCACACGGACCAGATCCAGGGCTTCTTCGACGGCCCGGTCGACCACCTCTTCGCGCTGCCGATCCTCGCGGACTACGTGGGCGCGAAGGTGGACCGCGACAAGCTGACCGTCGTCTCCCCCGACGCCGGCCGCGTGCGCGTCGCCGACCGCTGGTGCGACCGCCTCGGCGCCCCGCTGGCGATCGTCCACAAGCGCCGCGACAAGGACGTCGCCAACCAGGTCACCGTCCACGAGGTCGTCGGTGACGTGAAGGGCCGCGTCTGCGTCCTGGTCGACGACATGATCGACACCGGTGGCACGATCTGCGCCGCCGCCGACGCCCTCTTCGCGCACGGCGCCGAGGACGTCATCGTCACGGCCACGCACGGCGTGCTCTCCGGCCCGGCCGCCGACCGCCTGAAGAACTCCAAGGTCAGCGAGTTCGTCTTCACGGACACCCTGCCCACCCCGAGCGAGCTGGAGCTCGACAAGATCACGGTCCTGTCGATCGCCCCGACCATCGCCAACGCGGTGCGCGAGGTCTTCGAGGACGGCTCCGTGACCAGCCTCTTCGAAGAGCAGTAAAGATCCTTTTGGGTGCGGCCTCCCGGCCGAGTAGACTTCTGAAGTTGCTCGGCGAGGGAGGCCGCACTTCTTGGTGCGGCGGTCCGTTATCGACGCGCTCTTCGTAGCAGGCCAGTAAGTCGTATGGCCGGGTGACTGCTCCCCAGCTCTTCAAGGGCAGGGGGACCCCCTTCATCGATTCGTCTGACCTACGAGGAGTAGACATGGCCGAGATCAAGCTCGCCGCCGAGGCCCGCACCGAGTTCGGCAAGGGCGCCGCCCGCCGCATCCGCCGCGAGAACAAGGTCCCCGCGGTCGTCTACGGCCACGGCAACGAGCCGGCCCACATCACCCTGCCCGGCCACGAGCTGAACCTGGCCCTGCGCCAGTCCAACGTGCTCATCGCCATCGACGTCGAGGGCAAGCCCGAGCTCGTCATCCCGAAGGCCGTCCAGCGCGACGCCCTCAAGGGCTTCCTGGAGCACGTCGACCTGCTCCTCGTGAAGCGCGGCGAGAAGGTCAACGTCGAGATCCCGGTCCACACCGAGGGCGAGCTGGCCCCGGGCGGCAACCTGCTCGAGCACGTCCTGAACGCGCTTCCGGTCGAGGCCGAGGCCACCCACATCCCGGAGTCGGTCACCGTCTCCATCGCGGGCCTGGACGCCGGCGCGTCCGTCCTCGCCAAGGACATCACCCTGCCGTCCGGCGTCTCGCTGGCCGTCGAGGACGACGCCGTCGTCCTGCAGGTCCTGGCCGCGCAGGCCGAGGAGGCCCCGGCCGAGGGTGACGCCGAGGGCGACGCGGCCGCCGAGGCCTGATCCTCGCGACGCACACCGGCACGGCAGCCGCCGCTCCCTCGGGGGGCGGCGGCTGCCGCGTATGAAGGAGACATGCACGTGACGACCGACGCCAACGCCCCCTGGCTGATCGCCTGCCTCGGCAACCCGGGCCCCGAGTACGCCATGAACCGGCACAACGTGGGCTTCATGGTGGCCGACCTGCTCGCGCACCGCATGGGCGGCAAGTTCAAGCGGGCCGCGAAGGCACAGGCGCAGGTGGTCGAGGGCCGCATCGGCCCGCCCGGCCTCGCGAGCCGCCGGGTGATCCTGGTCAAACCCATGTCGTACATGAACGTCTCGGGCGGCCCCGTGACGGCGCTGCGCGACTTCTACAAGGTGCCGACCGAGCACATCGTCGCGGTCCACGACGAGCTCGACATCGACTACGGCACGCTGCGCCTGAAGCTGGGCGGCGGCGACAACGGCCACAACGGCCTGAAGTCGATGACGAAGGCGATGGGCTCCGACTACCACCGGGTGCGCTTCGGCATCGGGCGCCCGCCCGGCCGGATGCAGGTCGCCGACTTCGTCCTCAAGGACTTCTCCTCGACCGAGCGCAAGGAGCTCGACTACTTCGTGGACCGGGCGGCCGACGCGGTCGAGGCGCTGGTCATCGAGGGCCTGGAGCGCGCTCAGAGCACGTACAACTCCTGAGGTTCGCCCCGAGATCCTGCCCGGGGTCCGTTGTGCCCGCTGTTGACTGAGCGGAGTCAAGTGGCCAAGGATCCCGGCCATGAATCTGCTGCTCCTGGGACGCCGCACGGCCATGGGCGCGCTCGCCGCGCTGCTGCTCGCCGCGGGCGTGTGGGCGTCCTGGGACACCGCGCGGCACGTGATGCTCACGGAGGGGCGGGAGCGGGGCGTGATGACGGTGACGCGGTGCGGGTCCGACACATGCGTCGGTACGTATGCCTCCGGTTCTTCGAGCGGTACGAAGGGTCCCGCGCGCGTGGAGATCGACCGCTCCATCGCGGAGAGGAAGGGCGCGCGGATCCCGGTGGCCCTGAGGCCGGGCACGGACGAGGCCGTCCGCACCGGCGGCCCCGGTTTCCTCCACGCGTGGCTGCCGCTGGGCGGCGCGTTGCTGTTGGCCTCGGTGGTGGTGGCGGGCGGTCTGCGCCTGCCGCGCACGGCGTGGGGCATGGCCTTGGCGGGCGGCGCCTTGCTGACGGCGTCGTTCGTGACGCTGACGTTCTAGGGGCCGGTTCCTTGCTGCGGCTCCGTCGCGGCTGGTCGCGCAGTTCCCCGCGCCCCCAAAGGGGCGGTACTTGCAGTTCTTCGTCCGCGGGCTGTCCTTGGCTGAGCGCGCAGTTCCCCGCGCCCCTGACGGGGCGCGGGCCCTTTTAGGGGCGCGGGGAACTGCGCGAGCAACCACAGACCCGCACCCGAAACACCACGAGCACCACCCCCTCAAGGGGCGCGGGGAACTGCGCGATCAGCCACAGCCCACCCGCGCCCGAAGAACTACGCGTGCCTCCCCCGCCTCTGCCGCGTAGCGGCGAAGAACACCCCGCCCGCCACAAGCAGCACCGCGGCAACCGCAGCAGCCAACGGAGCGATCGGGGACCCCGTGTCCGGAAGAACCGGCGGCTCGCTCCGGGACGGCGACGGCTCGGGAGTCGTCGGCTCGGGAGTCGTCGGCTCGGGAGTCGTCGGCTCCGGCGGAGTCGGCGACGGCGGCGTGGGCGTCGGCGGGGTCGGAGTGGGCGGCGTCGGCGTAGGCGGCGTCGGGGTCGGCGGGGTCGGCGTAGGCGGCGTCGGCGTAGGCGTGGGCGACGGCGACTTGCCGACCTCCGCGACCACCCACGGCGCCTCCGTCGCAAGGAGCGGACGAAGCGTCCCGTCCGGCTCCCGTCGGTCACCGGCGATCGCGATCTTGTTCCAGGTCCGCTCCCCGCCCTCGAACGGCACGTCACCCGCCGCCCGCTCGGGAACCTTCATCCGCCACCGCAGCGTGTAGCGCTCCCCCGCCGTGAACACATGCCCGTCGAAGTCGAAGCGGACGGAGCGGATCTTGCTCCAGTCCGTCACCGCCGAGGCCGGCTCGAAGCTCGGGTCCGGCTTCCCGTCGCACTGGAACGGCGCGCTGTCGTCAGGGGTGTTGTCCATCTCGGGCCGGCACGGATCGGCCTTCTCCGAGTACGTGATCGTCACCGGCGCCGACCCCGCGTCGATCGGCCCGGTCAGGACGGGCCGCCACTCGCTGGTCGCGTCGTCCCCGTACCGCCCGCTGGTGACGCCCTTGGTGCCGGGCTCCGGCAGCAGGTCGTACGCGACGACGTTGGTGAGGTCGGTGTTGCCCATGTTGCCGAGGACCGTGCGGTACTCGACCGTGCCGCCCGCCGTCGACTGCCCGACCTCGTCCTCCTTGCCCGGCACCTCGGCCGAGCCCTTGAAGTCGTCGTCCTTGTCGCCCTTGACCTCCTTGGTGACGAAGAGCGACGCGGACTGGGCGATGGCGAAGTCGTCGGTGGCCTCGGCGACGTTCTCCTTCGTGTCGCCGTTGCCGTTGATGTCGTGGGTGTCGGTCTGCCGGGTGTTGATGGGGCGCTGCGCGTCGTAGAGCCCGGCGCGGTTGCCCGCGTAGTCGGCGTCGCTCGGCGTCCCGCCGTAAGTTCCGCTGGCGACACCGGGCTTGACCGTCGTACGGAAGGTGTAGACGCACGTCGAGTCGTTCGCCGGGATCTCGGCGCCGCGCTCGGCGGTCAGCTCGACGCGGGTGCGCCCGTCGGGGCCCGCACCGACCTTCTCGGTGAAGCGGTCGGCGGCCGGGCAGTAGGCGGGCTGTCCGTCCGCCAGGGCCCAGGACCCCTCCTCGTACGAGAGTTGACGGGGCACCAGGTCGACGAAGTGCGGGCGCAGCGGCGAGGAGTCGGTGCGGTAGCGGTCGTTGCGCATGGTGATGCGCCAGGTGTGGGTGCCGCCGGGGCCGACGGGCGCCGGGTCGGTGGACTTCGTCAACTCGGGCTGGGAGACCTCGGGTTCGATGCGGAATCCCGCGCAGGACTCCTCGCGCGCACTGCCGCCGCCGCTGCCCGTCAGCTCCAGCTGCGCGCAGTTGCGTACGTCGCCGCTGCCGCCGGGGACCTCGGACGCGTCGGCCCGGCCGGTGAACTGGGCGACGAGGCTGGCCCCGGCGGCGAGACCGGGGATGTCGATGCGCACGGAGACGGGGTCCTCGCCGAGGCTCACCTGCTGGTCGGTGGGCGTCAGCGTCTCGGTGCCGCCGTCGCGCCGCGTGACCACGACCGTCCAACGGCCGCCGTAGGTACCGCCGGAGGGGGTCGACAGGCGCAGCGTCTGCGCGTCGAAGCCCGCGGGCATCACCTCGACGAGGCGGGCGTCGGCGGCCTCGGTACCGGTGTTGCCGAACCTGAGGACGTACGAGATGCGCTGGCCGTCGCCCGCGAGCGGGGTGTCGACGGACTTGTCGAGGGTGCCGGAGACCTCGCCCGAGCCGGTGCCGACCGTCGTCTCCGCCGTGGCGCTCTCGGTGATCTTCCCGGTGTCGGGGCCGTAGGGGTCACCGCTGATGGAGGCGGTGTCGGTGAGCACCGTGCCGTCGGCGACGTCGTCGCGCACCTTGACCCTGATCTCGTGGACGACTCCGTACGGATACTCCTTGACCTGCGCCAACTGGTCGCCGGGGCGGCCGGGTTCGGTGTCCACGGGCCAGCTGATGGTGCGGGTCGCCGGGTCGTAGGTGTAGCCGGAGGGGGTGGCGTCGACGAGGTCCACGCCCTCGGGGAGCACGTCGGTCAGGACGGTGTTCTCCAGGGCGAGGTTGCCGCGCGGCCGGTTGGAGTCGCGCGGGTCGTTGGTCGCGGTGACCTTGTACGCCACGGTGTCGCCGGGCCGGGCCGCCTTCGGGCCCTCTTTCCTGATCGCCGGGTTGGGCGTGGCGGTGACCGTGACGGAGGCGTCGTCGGTGCTGGGGGTGCCGTCGCCGTTCGAGGCGGTGGCGGACATCCCCGCGGTCTGCGCGCCCGGCGGCGTCCAGTAGTCCTCGGTGGGCCAGCTGACGGTGAGCTGCGAGCTCTGGCCGCTGGGGATCTTGTCGTAGGTGACGGTGACGCTGCCGTCGGCGTTCGGAGTGACGGCGGTGACGCCGGGCGGGTAGGGCTGCGACACCTGGCCGGGCCCGGAGGCACCCGGCGGCGGCGTGAAGGTGACGGTCACCGACCGGCAGTCGCCCGGGATCGAGCACTGAATGCTTCCGTTGTACGTGACGTGGTCGCCGGAGGGCACGGGCGAGGTCGCCGGGTCCAGGCGGACATTCATCCGGGCGTCCGCGTGCGCGATGCCGTAGGGCACGAGGGCGAGCGCCGCGAGGAGCGCGAGGAGGACGACCGTCACCGCGGTGAGACCGCGGCGCGACCGGAGAGGAAGGGGGATCACAGTGCTCCCGACCGCCGGGGGGAACTTGATGGCCCGTCAACTGTGCTCCCCGAGGCGGCGCGAGCGGCCCCATGACGAGTCGGTACGACCGCCGTTTCACCTGATTAGGTGCCGATCGGCGTACGACGGGGGCCCCGCGCCTCCCGAGGAGGTGCGGGGCCCTGGTCGGTCCGGGACGCCGGCCGGTGTCGCGCGGACGTCAGCCGGTGTTGCGCAGACCCGCCGCGACACCGTTCACGGTGAGCAGCAGGGCGCGGCCGAGCAGCGGGTCCGGCTCGTCACCGGCGGCCGCCGCGTCGCGCTGGCGCTTGAGCAGCGCGACCTGGAGGTAGGAGATCGGGTCGAGGTAGGCGTCGCGGATCGCGAAGGTCTGCTGCAGCGCCGGGTGGGAGTCGAGGAGCTGCTCCCCGCCGGTGATGCGCAGGACCTCGCGGACGGTCAGCTCGTGCTCTTCCTCGATCATGTCGAAGACGTGCTTGAGCTCGTCCGGCACGAGGGTGTCCACATAGTGCCTGGCGATCCGCAGGTCCGTCTTCGCGAGCGTCATCTCGACGTTGGAGATGAAGTTCCGGAAGAAGTGCCAGTGCTCGTGCATCTCGTCGAGCACGGTGTCCAGACCGGCCTCGCGCAGGGCCTTCAGGCCCGAGCCGACGCCGAACCAGCCCGGCACGATCTGCCGCGACTGGGTCCAGCCGAAGACCCACGGGATGGCGCGCAGGCCGTCGAGCGAGACGCCCGAGCCGGGGCGCCGGGAGGGCCGGGAGCCCAGGTGCAGGTCGGCGAGCTGGTCGACCGGCGTCGACGCGAGGAAGTACGTCGGCAGGTCCGGGTCCTCGACCAGCCTGCGGTACGCGGAGTGCGCGGCGTCCGAGACGACGTCCATGGCGGCGTCCCAGCGGGCCAGCGCCTCGTCGGACTGGCGCGGGGCGGTGTGCAGCGCGGAGGCCTGCAGCGTCGCCGCGACGGTCAGTTCGAGGTTCTCGCGGGCCAGCGAAGGCACCAGGTACTTGTCGGAGATGACCTCGCCCTGCTCGGTCACCTTGATCTCGCCCTCCAGGGTGCCCCAGGGCTGGGCGAGGATCGCGTCGTGCGAGGGGCCGCCACCGCGGCCGACCGTTCCGCCGCGGCCGTGGAAGAGCCGGAGCCTGACCCCGTAGCGGTGCGCGACGTCACGCAGCCTGCGCTGGGCGCGGTGGATCTCCCACTGCGAGGTGGTGATGCCGCCGAACTTGGAGGAGTCGGAGTACCCGAGCATGACCTCCTGGACGTCGCCGCGCAGGGCGACGAGACGGCGGTAGGAGGGGTCGGCGAGCATCTCGTCGAGGATGACGTCGGCGGCGCGCAGCTCGTCGGTGGTCTCCAGGAGCGGCACGATGCCGATCTTCGCCCAGCCAGCGTGCAGGTCGATCAGGCCCGCCTCGCGCGCGAGGACGGCCGCGGCGAACACGTCGTCCGCGCCCTGGCACATCGAGATGATGTACGACTCGATGACCTCGGGCCCGAAGACCTCCAGGGCCTTCTTGACGGTGAGGAAGACGCCGAGGGTCTTCTCGCCCGCGGCGTCCACCGGCGCCGGGGAGGGGCCGAGCGGGCGCCGGGACCGCAGCTCCTTGGCGAGCAGCTTCTGGCGGTACTCGCGGGGCATGTCGGCGTAGCGCCAGGACTCCTCGCCGAGGCGGTCGAAGAGCTGGCCGAGGGCGTGGTGGTGGGCGTCCGCGTGCTCGCGTACGTCCATCGTCGCCAGCTGGAGGCCGAACGCCGCGAGCGTACGGATGGTGCGGTTCATCCGGCCCTCGGCGAAGAGGCCGCCCTTGTGCTCGCGCAGCGAGGTCTGGATCAGCGTGAGGTCGTGCAGCAGCTCGGCGGTGCCGAGGTAGTCGCGGCCCTCCTCGTGCGCGGTGCCCTTGGCCAGGCGCTCCTTGGTGTTCTCCAGCTTCTGCCGGACGCAGGTGGCCTTGAGGCGGTACGGCTCCTCGGCGTTGAGGCGCTTGTAGCGCGGGCTGATCTCCGGGAGGCGCTCCAGGTCGCACTGGAGGGAGGCCTTCAGCTCCTCCGTCGCGCCGGTGTAGCGGATGGAGTTGGAGAGGAAGCCGCGCAGCTCGTCGATCATGTCGAGCGCGTCGTTGATGCCGTGCTCGTGCTGGAGGATCAGGACGTCCCAGGTGACCTGCGGGGTCACGTTCGGGTTGCCGTCGCGGTCGCCGCCGATCCAGGTGCCGAAGCTGAGGGGGCGGGTGCCCTCGGGCAGCTCGACGCCGACGCGCTCCAGCTCGGCGGTGAGGTCCTCCAGGACGTCGCCGACGGCGCCGGCGTGCAGCTCGTCCAGGTAGTAGATGGCGTTGCGGGCCTCGTCCGCGGGCTCCGGGCGCACGACGCGGAGCTCGTCGGTCTGCCACACCAGGTCGATGTTCTCGGCCAGGCGGGTGTCGTGGCGGCGCCGGTCGGACTCGATGACCGGGGTCTCCAGGAGCTCGGCGACCCGGCGGAGCTTGTTGAGCACGGAGCGGCGCGCGGCCTCCGTGGGGTGCGCGGTGAAGACGGGGCGCACGTTCAGGTGCTGCACGGTCTGGCGCAGGTGCTCGGGGTCGGCGTCCTTGAGGCGGTCCGCGGTGCGGGCGAGGAGGCCGCCCTCGGCGGCGCGCTTGGCGCGCAGCTCGCGGCCGCGGTGGACCTGCTCCGTGACGTTCGCCAGATGGAAGTACGTGGAGAAGGCGCGGACCAGCTTGGCCGCGGTCTCCAGTTCCGTGCCGCCGAGCAGCTTGGCGGCGGCCTCACCGTCCTCGCGCGTCAGACGGCGGACCTTCTCGACCAGTTCGAGGAGCTCGGGGCCCTCCTGGCGTACGAGGGTCTCGCCGAGCAGATCGCCGAGGCGGCGGATGTCGGCGCGCAGCTCGGTGCTGGCGGTGCTGGTGGCCTGGCGGCCCTGGTCGTCGGCACTGCTCACAGGTGCGGCTCCTTGCAGTGTTTGAAGCACGTCTGGGAGGGGTCCCGGGGAAGGATCCGGGGGAGATACAGAGCGGACCGCGCTGTCCGACCGTCTCCAAGGATAGGTGTCACTCAGGGCACGGAGCTCGCGGCCTCTTGCTGCCGGCCTCCTCGCTGCCATACTTACGTCGCCGTAGGTTACGGAACCGTAGGAAACACACGGTCCGCTCGCGCGCACCCGCAGACAACCCTCACTCTTCGACCCCACAGGGGACGTGCCCATGACGACAACGTCCGATGCGTACTCAGACACCGATGTGATCGAGGACGCTCCGCGGGCGGCGGCGACCACCGCCGCCGCCACCGCGGCCACCACCTCCACCGACCCCGCCCCGGCGCCGTCCGCGACCCTGGGCGGCGAGCAGAAGCGGTCCCTCGAACAGATCGCGCTGCTCCTGTTCATCACCGTCCCCTTCCTCGCCCTGGTGGCCGCGGTGCCGCTGGCCTGGGGGTGGGGGGTGAGCTGGCTGGACCTCGGCCTGCTCGTCTTCATGTACTTCCTGGGCTGCCACGGCATCACCATCGGCTTCCACCGCTACTTCACACACGGCTCCTTCAAGGCGAAGCGGCCGCTGCGGATCGCGCTCGCGATCGCCGGGTCGATGGCGGTCGAGGGCCCCCTGGTCCGTTGGGTGGCCGACCACCGCAAGCACCACAGGTTCTCGGACGCGGAGGGCGACCCGCACTCGCCGTGGCGCTTCGGCGAGACCGTCCCCGCCCTGATGAAGGGCCTGTGGTGGGCGCACATCGGCTGGATGTTCGACGAGGAGCAGACGCCGCAGGAGAAGTACGCGCCGGACCTGGTCAAGGACCCGGCGATCCGCCGGATCTCCCGGCAGTTCCTGCTCTGGACGATCGTGTCGCTGGCCGTCCCCCCGCTGGTCGGCGGCCTGGCGACGATGTCGTGGTGGGGCGCGTTCACGGCCTTCTTCTGGGGCTCCCTCGTCCGCGTCGCCCTGCTGCACCACGTCACGTGGTCGATCAACTCGATCTGCCACGCGGTCGGCAAGCGCCCCTTCAAGTCCCGTGACCGCTCGGGCAACGTGTGGTGGCTCGCGGTCCTGTCCTGCGGCGAGTCCTGGCACAACCTCCACCACGCCGACCCGACGGCCGCGCGGCACGGCGTGATGAAGGGCCAGGTCGACTCCTCCGCCCGGATCATCCGCTGGTGCGAGCGGCTCGGCTGGGCGTACGACGTGCGCTGGCCCTCGAAGTCGCGCATCGAGTCCCGCCGCGTCCCCCGCGCCGCCGACGCGGCATGATTGACGACGTGGCGACCGACTCCAGCAACTCCAGCCCCTCCAGCAAAGAGAAGCCCCGGCGCACCCGCCGGACCCGGATGACGGGTGCCGAGCGCCGGGAGCAGCTCCTCGACATCGGTCGCACGCTGTTCGCGGCCAAGGGGTTCGAGGGCACGTCGGTGGAGGAGATCGCGGCGAAGGCCGGGGTGTCCAAGCCCGTCGTGTACGAGCACTTCGGCGGCAAGGAGGGGCTGTACGCGGTGGTGGTGGACCGCGAGATGCGGGCACTGCTCGACATGGTGACGGGGGCCCTGACCGCCGGGCACCCGCGCGAGCTCCTCGAACAGGCCGCCTTCGCCCTCCTCGACTACATCGAGACGTACACGGACGGCTTCCGCATCCTGGTCCGCGACTCCCCCGTCGCGCAGTCCACGGGCACCTTCGCGTCCCTGATCTCCGACATCGCGACGCAGGTCGAGGACATCCTGGGCCAGGAGTTCAAGACCCGCGGCTTCGACCAGAAGCTCGCCCCGCTCTACGCCCAGGCCCTGGTCGGCATGGTCGCGCTGACGGGCCAGTGGTGGCTGGACGTGCGCAAGCCGAAGAAGGCGGAGGTCGCCGCCCACCTGGTCAACCTGGCCTGGCACGGCCTGGACGGCCTGGAGCCGAAGCCGCGGTTGATAGGGCACAGGAAGAGTTGAGCGCCCGGCGCGTCAGTCGCCGGGGCTCGGCTCCAGGAACTCCAGGCGGTTGCCGACCGGGTCCCGCGAGTAGAAGCGCCGGTGCCCCGGCAGGTTCTCGTCCCAGGTCACCTCGGCGCCGTGCGCGGCCAGCCGGTCGGCGTACGCCTCGATGTCCCGCACGCGCAGCCCGGGGTGGGCCTTTCCCGCGGGCCGGAAGTCCTCCTCCACGCCCAGGTGCAGCCGGACGGCCCCCGCCGCGAACCAGCAGCCCCCGCGCGCCGCGAGCACGGGCGGCTTCGGCGTCTCCGCCATGCCGAGCACCCCGACGTAGTACGCGCGCAGGGCGGGCTCGCTGCCGGGCGGGGCGGCCAGTTGTACGTGATCGACGGCCGCGAGCATCAGGACCCCGCCCTGCGGGCCACCGCGAACACCCTGCGGAACGGGAAGACCGTGCCGTGGGGGGTCGGCGGGTAGGCCTTGCGCAGCAGGTCCGCGTACTCCGTCAGGAACGTCTCCCGCGCCGCCTCGTCGTCCGCGAGCGCCGTGAGGACCGGGCGCAGGCCCGTGCCCTTGACCCAGTCCAGAACGGGGTCCCGGCCCGTCAGGAGGTGCTGGTAGGTCGTCTCCCACGCGTCGACCTCGCAGCCGAGGTCCGCGAGGCGCTCCAGGTAGGCGCCCGGCGAGAGCACCGCGTCCGCGTGGCGCAGCAGGCCGCCCAGGCGGTCGCGCCAGCGGTCGGACCCGGCGAGCTCCCGCATCAGGACGTGGCTCGGGGCGTCGAAGTTGCCGGGCACCTGGAAGGCGAACGTGCCGCCGGGCACCAGGGCGGAGATCCACGCGGGGAAGGAGCCGGGGTGGCCCGGCACCCACTGCAGGGTCGCGTTGGAGAGGATCAGGTCGTACGTCTCAGGGGCCGGCGCCCACGACGTGGCGTCCGCCGCCGCGAAGTCCAGGTGTCCGCCGCCCGCCGTCGGCCCGGCCAGGGCCGCCGCCCCGGCGAGCATGTCCGGCGAGTTGTCGAAGCCGGTGATGTGCGCGGTGGGCCAGCGCTCGGCGATCAGGCGCGTGACGTTGCCGGGCCCGCAGCCGAGGTCCGCGACGCGGGGCGGGCGGGAATCCCCGGCGGGCGGTTCGGGGACACGGGCGAGTAGATCCACGAAGGGCCGGGCACGGTGGCCCTCATGACGCAGATACTGACGCGGATCCCAGACGGCAGCGGACACGGTGGCCTCCTCGTGGAAATGTGGGCGCCACCCCATCCTCAGCCGAGAGATATCTTGACGTCAAGAGACTTCATGTCGACAGACCCCCTACACTGATCGTCATGGAGGACGAGGTCGATCGGCTGGTCGCTGCGTGGCGCCGGGAGCGCCCGGACCTCGACGTGGAACCACTCGAGGTGCTCAGCCGTGTGAGC
The DNA here is from genome assembly GCF_055558735.1 of Streptomyces sp. NPDC025651. NCBI lineage: Bacteria > Bacillati > Actinomycetota > Actinomycetes > Kitasatosporales > Streptomycetaceae > Streptomyces > Streptomyces sp. NPDC025651. Next base: position 244,964 of record NZ_JBVHLZ010000010.1, on the reverse strand, counting down.
AGGCTCGCGCGGCACCTGGACCGGGCCCGCAGGCTCGCGTTCTCCGAGCACAATCTGGAGCCCTGGGAGTTCGACGTCCTGACGTCGCTGCGGCGCGCGGGCGCTCCCTACCAGCTCTCCCCCGGCCAGCTCCTGACCCAGACACTCGTGACGTCCGGCACGATGACGAACCGCATCGACCGCCTCGCGAAGAAGGGCCTCGTCGAGCGCCTGCCGGATCCGAGCGACCGCCGCGGCGTGCTCGTGCGCCTCACCGCCGAGGGCCAGGACCGCGCGGACCAGGCCCTCGCGGGACTGCTCGAACAGGAGCGGGCGATCCTCGCGGAGCTCTCCCGCGCCCAGCGGGGCGAACTGGCCGGGCTGCTACGCCAGTTGACCGCCCCGTTCGACAACATCCCCGGCTAGGTCGACCGGGCCGACACCCGCGCGCCTGGCGAGCGCGACCGCCGCCAGAGTGGAGTGCACGCCCAGCTTTCCCAGCACGTTCTGCATGTGCGTACGCACTGTGTGCGGGGAGAGGAAGAGGCGTTCGGCGACCGCCTTGCGGCCGAGGCCCGCCACCATGCAGCGCAGGACCTCGCGCTCGCGCGGGGTCAGGGACTCCACGAGGCGCTCGGACTCGGTGCGGTGCTTGCGGGCCGCGGTCAGCTCGCGCAGGACGCCGGTGAGCAGGGCGGGCGGCAGGTGGGTCTCGTCCCTGAGCACTCCTCGTATGACCGTGAGGAGGCGGGAGAGCGAGCAGTCCTTGGCGACCCACCCGGAGGCCCCGGCCTGCAGCGCGAGGGCCGCGCGGCGCGGGTCGTCCTTCTCGGCGAGCACGACGGTGCGCACGGAGGGCTGGCCCGAACGGACGCCCGCCACCAGGGAGATGCCGTCGACGAGGCCGTCGGCGTTGCCCTCCTGGACCGGGACGGCGGGGCGGGCGCCCTGGAGGGCGCTCGCGGTGCTGCCGAGGTCGGCGTCGACGAGCAGCACGTCGAATCTGCGGCCCTCGGTGACCGCCCGCTCCAGGCAGCGGAGCGCGGCGGGGCCACTGCCGGCCGCGGACACGTCGACGTCGGGCTCGGCCGCCAGCGCGGCGGCCAGCGACTCGGCGAAGATGCGATGGTCGTCGACGACCAGGACTCGAATGCGGACCACAGAAACCCCCTTCCCCGCGCTCCCTCCACAGGAGCAGGGGATGTCCCCGTCGGAAGATCGCCGGAGAACGAATCGGCGCAGGTACGGCGCCCGGAACGGGGGTCGCCGCAGGGTCACGGCCGCCGCCGCGCTCCGCTTGCCACCCCCACGCCGGGCGTCGTACCCGACTGTCTCGCCCCCTGATCAGCGCCGGCCCCCACCGGCACTGTCCTTCAGAGTAGGGCCGGACGCCGGGAGCGGAAGGCGATTTGCAGAACTGATTGGCCGACGCGTTTATGGTGAGCCGTATGTTTCGTATTGAGACAGGAGTCGACAAGGAGCGGCTCGTTCTGCTTCGCTCGCGGCTGAGCGAGTCGAACACGGCGGCGTCTCCCGAGCTCCGCGCCCTGCGCGGGACGGTCGACGACCAGGAAGTCCCGCTGGCCCTCTGGGCGTTGGACGGGGCGGGCGGCCTCGCGGCGGGGCTCGCCGCGCACACGTGGGCCCGCTGGCTGCACGTGGATCACCTCTGGGTCGACGACCGCCACCGCGGCGCGGGCCTCGGCTCGCGCCTCCTCGACGAGGCGGAGCGCATGGCCCGCGAGGAGCGCGGCTGCCTCAACTCCCGTGTGGAGACCTGGGACTTCCAGGCCCCCGGCTTCTACCGGAACCAGGGGTACGAGCTGGTGTGCGTGATCCCGGACTACCCCGAGGGCGCCAAGGAGTTCACCCTGACCAAGCGCCTGGCCTAGGCGCCGCCCGCGCGGGGCTCACACCTCGCGGCGCGCGCCCGCCGAGGCCACCGCCGGGAACACCCGCGGCGCCGTGAAGCCCGCCGCCGCGAAGGCGTCGAGGACGGACTCCGTCACCGCCTCCGCGTCCGCCTCCTCCACCAGGACGACCGCGGAGCCGCCGAAGCCGCCGCCGGTCATCCGGGCACCGAGCGCGCCGGCCGCGTTGGCCGAGCTCACCACCAGGTCCAGCTCCGGGCAGGAGATGCGCAGGTCGTCGCGGAGCGAGGCGTGGCCCTCGGTGAGGACGGGGCCGATGGCGCGGGCGTCACCGGCGTCCAGGAGCCCGATGACCCGCTCGACGCGGCGGTCGTCCGACACCACGTGGCGCACGTACCTGCGGACCTTTTCGTCCGTCAACTTGCCAAGCGCGTCCGGCAGTTCCGCGTACGCGACGTCACGCAGGTGCGAGACCCCGAGCGCCCGCGCGCCCGCCTCGCACCCGGCGCGGCGCTCGGCGTAGGCGCCGTCGCCGAGCGCGTGCTTCACCCGGGTGTCGACGACCAGGAGCCGCAGCCCCTGCGCCGCCAGGTCGAAGGGCACCTGACGTATCGACAGGTCGCGGCAGTCCAGGTGCAGGGCGTGGCCCTCGGTGCAGCACGCCGACGCCGTCTGGTCCATCACACCGCAGGGCACGCCCACGAACGCGTTCTCGGCACGCTGGGCGAGGACCGCCAACTGCGGCCGGGTGAGCCCGAGTCCGTACAGGTCGTCGAGTGCGAGGGCGGTGACGACCTCCAGGGCGGCGGAGGACGAGAGGCCCGCGCCGGTCGGGACGGTCGACGCGAGGTGCAGGTCGGCGCCGCCGACCGGGTGCCCGGCCTCCCGCAGCGCCCAGACGACCCCGGCCGGGTACGCGGCCCAGCCCCCGTCCGACAGCGGCGCGAGCTCGTCCACGCGCAGTTCGACGAGCGGGGCGTCGATGTCGGCGGAGTGCAGGCGCAGGACGCCGTCCGAGCGCCGGGCGACGGCGGCGAGAGCGGTGTGCGGGAGGGCGAGGGGCATCACGAAGCCTTCGTTGAAGTCCGTGTACTCGCCGATGAGGTTGACCCGGCCGGGGGCCGACCAGACGCCGTCCGGCGCGTATCCGTACAACTCCTCGAACCGCGCGGCGACTTCGGATGCCGTGCCCATGGATTATCCCTTTCGCTGGGCGAACGCCCAGGCGTCGGCGACGATGCCCGCGAGGTCCGCGCGGGACGGGCGCCAGCCGAGCCTGTCGTGCGCGGTGGCGGCGGACGCGACCAGGACCGCCGGGTCGCCGCCGCGGCGCGGGGCCGTCACCTCGGGGACGGGGTGCCCGGTGACCTCGCGCACGGTCTCGATGACCTCGCGCACGGAGAAGCCGTTGCCGTTGCCGAGGTTGCAGATCAGGTGCTCGCCGGGGGTGGCGGCCTCGACCGCGAGGAGGTGCGCCTCGGCGAGGTCGGCGACGTGGATGTAGTCGCGTACGCAGGTGCCGTCCGGGGTCGGGTAGTCGTCGCCGAAGACGTTGATCGCCTCGCGGCGGCCCTGCGCGACCTGGAGGACCAGCGGGATGAGGTGCGACTCGGGGTCGTGGCGCTCGCCGAACTCGCCGTACGCGCCCGCGACGTTGAAGTAGCGCAGCGAGACGGCGGCCAGGCCGTGGGCGGTGGCCTCGCCGGTGATCATGTGGTCGACGGCGAGCTTGGAGGCACCGTAGGGCGAGGTGGGGGCGGTCGGGTCGGTCTCCGTGATGGGGGTGTTCACGGGCTCGCCGTACGTCGCGGCCGTCGAGGAGAAGACGAGCCTGCGCACGCCCGCGTCGCGCATCGCGGCGAGCAGCGCCATGGTGCCGCCGACGTTGTTGTCCCAGTACTTCTCGGGCTTCTCGACGGACTCGCCGACCTGGGAGAAGGCGGCGAAGTGCAGCACCGCGTCGTAGGAGGAGTCCAGCCACTTGGCGGCGTCGCGGATGTCGCCCTCGACGAAGGCGGCGCCGGCGGGGACGCCCTCGCGGAAGCCGGTCGAGAGGTTGTCGAGGACCGTCACCTCGTGCCCGGCCTCGATCAGGTGCTGGGCCACCACGCTTCCGACATAGCCCGCTCCACCGGTGACCAGGTACTTACCGCTCATGAACTCGCTACCTCTCGCAGTCGCTGGGCCGCGGCTTCCGGCGGCACGTCGTTGATGAACACGCTCATGCCGGATTCGGAACCCGCGAGGAACTTCAGCTTGCCCGAAGTGCGGCGAATCGTGAAAAGTTCAAGGTGGAGGGCGAAATCATCACGATTGATCCCCTCATATCCCGCCACCCCCTCCAGCGGCCCGAAGGGCGCCTGATGCCAGGCGGCGATGTAGGGAGTGGGGTCCTCCCCGCCGCTTCCGCCTTCGCCGAAGATCCGGTCGAAGCGCCTGAGGAGTTCCAGGTAGATCCGCGGGAACTCCGCGCGCGCCGCCTCGTCGAGCGCGAGCAGGTCGGGCACCCGGCGCCTGGGGTAGAGGTGCACCTCGTAGGGCCAGTGGGCGGCGTGGGGCACGAAGGCCACCCAGTGCTCGCCCTCCAGGACGACCCGCTCACCGGCGCTCTCCCTCGCGACGATGTCGTCGAAGAGGTTGAGGCCGCCCGAGGACTCCTTGAAGGCGGCGAGCGAGCGGAGCATCAGGGCCGTGCGCGGGGTGACGAACGGATAGGCGTAGATCTGCCCGTGCGGATGGCCGAGGGTCACGCCGATCTCGGCGCCGCGGTTCTCGAAGCAGAAGACCTGCTCCACCGAGGGCAGATGGGAGAGCTCGGCGGTGCGGTCGGTCCAGGCCTCCAGGACGAGACCCGCCTGCTCGGGGGTGAGGTCCGCGAAGGACGCCGCGTGGTCGGAGGTGAAGCAGACCACCTCGCAGCGGCCCGCGTCGCCGGCGAGCGAGGGGAAGCGGTTCTCGAAGACCACGACGTCGTACGAGGAGTCGGGGATCTCGCTCAGCCGGTCCCCCGCGGAGGGGCACAGGGGGCACTCGTCGGCCGGCGGGTGGTAGGTGCGGCCCTGGCGGTGCGAGGCGATGGCGACCGAGTCGCCGAGGAGGGGGTCCCTGCGGATCTCCGACGTGGTCGAGACGGGCCCGAGCGGGCGCCGGTCGGCCGCCTCGCGGACGGCGTCGTCGCGCACGTCGTAGTAGATGAGCTCACGACCGTCGGCGAGACGGGTCGAGGTCTTCTTCACGTTCAGGGCTCCTCATCAACACCCACCAAACAGAACCGCACATAACAAACCACGACCTACCAGGCCAGTCAAGGGGCCGCCCGCTCACCCTGGGCAACTACGGCAGGGTTCCGGTCACAATCAAACAAAGAACATCATCGGAACTGTTCACTTATTGAAAAGCGAGGCGTAGGTTCCCGTCTGATCAGTTCGCGCAACGAAGCGAGTTCCCCATGCAAACCCTGGCCGATGGGCTTCGGCTCCCCACCAACGGGCTCGACTACGCGATCCTCGCGATCTACTTCGCGGTCGTCCTCGGCATCGGATTCGCCGCCCGGCGCTCCGTGAAGACGAGCCTCGACTTCTTCCTCTCAGGACGCTCACTGCCCGCCTGGGTCACCGGTCTCGCCTTCGTCGCCGCGAACCTCGGCGCCACCGAGATCCTGGGCATGGCGGCCACCGGAGCGCAGTACGGCGTCGCGGTCGTCCACTGGTACTGGATCGGCGCCATCCCCGCGATGGTCTTCCTCGGCCTCGTGATGATGCCGTTCTACTACCGCTCCAAGGTCCGCTCCGTCCCGGAGTTCCTGCTCCAGCGGTTCGACAGGTCCGCGCACCTGCTCAGCTCGGCGCTCTTCGCCTTCGCCGCGATCCTCATCGCGGGCGTGAACCTCTACGCCCTCTCGATCGTCGTCGAGGCGCTGCTCGGCTGGCCGCAGTGGGTGGCGATCGTCGTCGCCGGCCTGTTCGTGCTCGCGTACATCACGATCGGCGGCCTCTCCTCGGCGATCTACAACGAGGTCCTGCAGTTCTTCGTGATCCTCGCCGCCCTCATCCCGATCTGCGTCATCGGCCTGAAGAAGGTCGGCGGCTGGGACGGACTCACCGGCTCCATCGAGAAGCAGCACGGCGAGAACTTCATGACCGCCTGGGGCGGCACCGGCATCGGCGACGCCAACCCGCTGGGCGCCAACTGGCTGACCATCATCCTCGGCCTCGGCTTCGTGCTCTCCTTCGGCTACTGGACGACGAACTTCGCCGAGGTGCAGCGCGCGCTCTCCGCGAAGAACCTGAGCGCCGCCCAGCGCACCCCGCTGATCGCCGCCTTCCCGAAGATCTTCATCGTCTTCCTGGTGATGATCCCGGGGCTGGTCGCCGCCGTCCTCGTCCCGAAGATCGGCACCGCCGGGTCGGACCTGACGTACAACGACGCGATCCCCTATCTGATGCAGGAGTTGCTGCCCAACGGCGTCCTCGGCATCGCGGTCACCGGTCTGCTCGCCGCGTTCATGGCGGGCATGGCGGCCAACGTCTCGTCCTTCAACACCGTGTTCACGTACGACATCTGGGCCAAGTACGTGGTCAAGGGCCGCGAGGACGGCTATTACCTGAACTTCGGGCGGCTCATCACGGCGATCGGCGTGCTCGCCTCGATCGGCACGGCGTTCATCGCGTCTAGCTTCTCGAACATCATGGGCTACCTGCAGACCCTGTTCTCCTTCTTCAACGTCCCGATGTTCGTCGTCTTCATCATCGGCATGTTCTGGAAGCGGGCCTCGATGAAGTCCGGTGTGTGGGGTCTGCTCGCGGGCACGACCGCCGCGATGGTGAACTACTTCTGGATCTACAAGCAGGGCGTCATCGACATCCCGACCGACCAGGGCGCCAACTTCGTCTCGGCGATCGTCGGCTTCGTCGCCGGTGCCGTGGTGATGGTCGTCGTCACGCTCTTCACCGCCCCCAAGCCGGAGGCCGAACTGGCCGGTCTGGTCTACGGAACGGCCTCGCCCGGCCTGGAGGGCGGGGGCGACGAGGACGCGGCGGCGGGCGACGACGCGTGGTACCGCAAGCCCGCCCTGCTCGGCTGGGGCGCGGTCGCGCTCGCCGCCGCCTGCTACCTGCCGTACTCGCTCTAGACCCGATCGGAGGACCGACACCATGTCCGAGCTGCACAACGAAGTCTCCGAGCTGGAGCGCAAGTCCGCGACGGCCGCCCGCCTCTTCGACATCCGGCGGATCATCGGCGGCCTGTTCGTCGTCTACGGCGTCATCGTGACGATCGCCGGCATCACCGCGTCCGACGCCGACCTGAGGAAGGCCGAGGACATCAACATCAACCTCTGGACCGGCCTCGGCATGCTCGCCCTCGGCCTGTTCTTCCTCGGCTGGCTCTGGCTGCGGCCGACGGCCGCACCCGCGGAGGAACCGGCGGACGACTGACCCCGCGAGGGATCAACTCACCCGTACGGGGCCCGGGTTCACGGCGGTGACTCGGGCCCCGTCGGCATGTCCGTGGTGTTGTTCGCATAGGACGACGTCGGGCGCTCGGCGCGCTCCAGGAGACCCGTGCGCGCGGCGAGGGCCGCGGCCTCCAGGCGCGATCCGACGCCCAGCTTCATCAGGACCCGCTGCACATGCGTGCGCGCCGTGCTCGGGGCTATCCCCATCCCGGCCGCGATCAGCCGGGTGTCCTCGCCGTCCGCGACCCGCACCAGGACCTCGACCTCGCGCGGCGTGAGCATCTGCAGCAGGCGCTGGCCCTCGTCGTCGGGCTGCGCGGCCGGGTTGAGCAGCTCGCTGAAGGCGCCCTGAAGGAGTTGGGGCGCGACGGCGGCCTCCCCCGCGCGCGCCTTCATGATGGCGCGCTCCACTCCTTCGATGCGCTCGTCATGGCGTACGTACCCGGAGGCGCCGGAGGCGAAGGCCGCGGCGATCCCGCGCGGGTTCGGCACCGGGCCGAGCACCACGACCGCCACCTGCGGACGCTCCCTCTTGATCTTCACGACCGGGTCGAACATGCCCGGCTCGGCCGGCGTGGCCGTGCCGAGGAGACAGACCTCGGGCGCCCTGCTGATGACCAGTTCCGCCGCGCCCGCGGCGGGCGCGGCCGCGGCGAGCACCCGGTGCCCGCGCAGCTTCAGCGCCGAGGCGAGTGCCTCGGCGAGCAGTCGGTGATCGTCGACCACCATGAGCCGCACACCCATAGCAACCCCCCAGTTCCCCCAGGCCCCCCGGCCCTCCATCTCCCGGAAGCTACACGCTTGTTCGACGTTGCGCGCCCCCTACCGGTCAGAAGCGGCTCGGAATGCCGAAATCCCGTCCATTCAGGGGTGATTGGGGGCGACAGGTGGTACGGATACGACGGCGGCCGCCCCCTCGCGCTCCGAGGGGACGGCCGCCATGCGTGGACCTGGGCCTACTTCGCGACGAAGCCGATCGCCACGTACTCCTTCTCGTCCTTCGAGTAGGGCTTGCTCAGCAGCTTCTTGCCGAGGAACAAGTGCCCGTTGCCGTAGACGAGTTCGTTCGACTTCGGGACCATGCCGCTGATCGCGTCGGTGACCGCCTCGGAGCTCGGGGTCTCCAGGAGCTTGGTCTCCTTCATCGTCTTGCCGTCGAGGGAGACGATCTGGGCGCCCTTCTGGTAGCCGTGCGCCTTGTACGCGATGACGTTGCCGCCGTCCATGCGGACCGGGAAGATCTCGCCGTTGTCACCGGCGACCGCGCGGTCGCTGGTCGGCTTGCCGGTGGCCAGCGAGAAGGACACGATCTCGTTGGTGCGGTTGTAGCTCTCGCCGCTGCCGTCGTGCTGGCGGGTCGGGACGTACAGCCGGTCGTTGCCGACGGCGATGGCCTTGCAGTCGTTGACCATGTTGACGCCGCAGTCGTGGTCGTACTTGCCGTCCTCCAGGGAGATCTTGGAGCGCAGCTTGCCGTTGCTGCCGATGGCGAAGACGTCCGTGACGCCGGACGCGGTGATCTCGGTGGTGTCCTGGCCGAAGACGACCGGGTTCGTCGAGATGATCTTGGCGTTGTCGATGCCGTCGGCGAGCGGGTACGTCCACTTGTCGTCGCCGGTCTTCGGGTCCAGGAGCTGGACCTTGTACTGGTAGTCGCCGTACGAACCGCACTTGCGGACCGCGACCAGCTGGTCCCCGCCCGCGTAGCCGACGTCCTCGCACTTGCCGACCTTCGGCGACCACAGCGACTTGCCGGTGACGTCCCAGGCGGCGCCGCCGCTGGAGGTGCCCGCGCCGGCGGCGATCGTGGTGCCCGAGATGGTGACTTCCTTGAACGTCGCCTTCACGCCGTTGGCGTCGGCGCTCTCGGTCCAGAGCTTCTTGCCGGACTTCAGGTCAATCGCGGAGACGTTGGTGCACTGCTCGTAGTCACCCTTCTTGTTCCGCTTGGCCTCTTCGGTGACGACCGCGGCGATGCCGTCCTCGGTGACCTCGCGCGACATGGCGCAGGTCATGCCGGAGAGCGGGACCGTCCACTTCTTCTTGCCGGTGTCCGGGTCGTAGCCGTTCAGCTCGTTGACGCCGGCCTTGGCGTAGACGTCGTCGGTCAGCACGGAGCCCGTGGCGGTCCAGATCTGGTCCTTGGGGATCTCCGGCTGGGGCAGCTGCATGAGGACCTTGGCCGTCGTGTTCGACGGGGCCTTCTCCTTGGCCGGGCCCTGCTCGGGCAGGGACTCGCCGTCCTTGCCTTCCTTGCCGCCCTTGCCGTCCTTGCCGCCCTTCTCGCCGGAGCCCTGCGAGGTGGTCTTGGAGTCGTCGTCCTTCGTCGAGGCGTAGAAGACACCGCCGCCGACGATCAGCGCGATCGCGGCGACCGCCGCGATGATGATCGTCATCTGGCTGCTGATCTTCTTGCCGCCCCCGCCGCCGGCCACGGGCTGCGGCTGCATCGGCATGGTGGGCGGCTGCTGGTAGCCCTGCTGGTACTGCGGCTGGGCGGGCTGGGTCGGGTAGCCGTAGCCCTGGGGAGCCTGCGGTGCCTGAGGAGCCTGCGGGTAGCCGTAGGTGGGCTGGCCGGCCGGGGGCGCCGAAGGGGCCGCGGGCGGCGGCGTCTGCGGCGGCTGACCGGGCGGGGCCGGGGGCTGCGCGGGCGGCGGCGTCTGCGGGGCCTGCGGCTGCTGGGCCGGGGGCTGGGGTGCCTGCGGGTAGCCGTACGACGGCTCCGGGGCCTTGCCGAAGCCGGCGGGCGGCGGGTCCTGCGGGGCGCCGAAGCCACCGGCCGGGGGCTCCTGGGGCGCGCCGAAGCCGCCCTGCGGGGGCTCGTTCGGGGGCTGCTGCGGTGGCTGGGGCGGCTGGGTCATGACGTCGTCTATTCCTTGGGGCCTTGGGGACGAGAGCGGTCGAGAGGGTGGTGCCGAGCGGCGGGGCAGGTCACTTGCCGTAGGCGAGCATCAGCTTCGACTGACCGGAGGAGCTCATGATGCTGGTGGTCGAGATGTAGAAGCGCCCGTCCACGTAGTCGACGTCCTTCGAGTAGAAGCCGCTCTCGATCCGCGAGGTGCCCTTCGGGTGCTGCAGAAGGGTCTTGGGCTTGTGCGAGCCGGACGTCGGGATGGAGACGACGCGGCCGCCGGAGTCGTAGGACGGAGTGACGTACGCGATGACCGAGCCGTCCTCCATCTTCAGCGGCAGCATCGTTTCGTCCAGCGGCGACTTGGTGCGCCAGGCTTCCTTGCCGGTGTCGAGGCTGATCGCGACGATCTCGTTCGCGCCGCTCTTCTCGTCGGTCGGCAGGTAGAGGTTCTTGTCGTCGGACGTCACGCCCAGGCAGCCGCCCAGCTCACGGCTGAGCACCGAAGTGTCGCACTGCGGCGCGAAGTTGTCGTCGATGCTGACCTCGGAGCGCGTCTTGTCGCTGTCCTCCTTCAGCACCGTGATGTTCCACTGCTTCTTCTCCTCGTTGCGGAGGTACACGATCGTCGGGCTGACGCCGTAGACCTTGCCGATCCGCCAGCCCTTGGGGAACTTCTTGGTCCACAGGGCGCGGCCGGTCTTCGGGTCGAGCTGCTGCAGCTCGTCGTGTTCGTTGTCCGTGCTCGCGCCGCAGGACAGGGCCATGATCAGCTTCTTGCCGCCGGCGAAGCCGTTGGGGAAGCAGGTGCCCTCTTCCTTCTTGTCCGCGACGTAGAGCTTCTTGCCGTCGCTCATCCGCAGCGCGGTGCCGGACTGGTCGCGGCCGACCATCAGGACGTCGCCGACGAGGACGAGGTGGGTCTGCAGCGCGAAGTCGAAGAGGCCCTCCTCCTTGACCGGCTTGCCCCAGCCCTTGCCGCCCGTCGCCAGGTCGACGACCTGGAGCTGGTTGCACTTGGCGCTGGACTTGGTGCCTTCCTTGTACGCCACGACGATCTTGCCGTCGTCGGTGGCCGTCTTGGTGGCGGCACAGATCTTCTGCGGGAAGGTGATGGCCTTCCAGGCGGTCTTGCCGGTCGTGACGTCGTAGGCCAGGAGCTGCTTGTACGCGGCCTTGACCACGATGTTGTCCTTGACCCACATGCCCGGGGCGTCGCCGCCGGAGCCGGGGACCTTCGGCGCCTCCTTGTACCAGAGCACCTTGGCCTCGCCGGGCTGACGGCCCTCGTTGAGGTCTTCCTTGCCGTCGTAGCCGTCGCCGCTGCCGTTGCCCGGGTTGGCCGGGGCCGAGGCGCTGGGCTTGGGGTCCTTGTTCTTCGCCTCGGGCTTCTTCTCGCCGTCGTCGCCGCCGACGACGGCCCAGGTGACACCGCCCGCGACGAGCAGCGCGGCCACGGCCGCGGCGGCGATCACCAGCACCTTGTTGCGCCTGCCGTTGCCGCCGCCGCTCGCGCCGGGTCCGGCGGGGAACTGCGGCTGCGTGGGCGGCTGCTGCTGGTAGCCGTACTGCGGCTGGCCGCCGTAGGGGCCGGGCTGGGTCGGCTGGCTGTAGGGGCCGGGCTGCTGCTGGCCGTAGGGACCGGGCTGCTGCGGCTGGCCGTAGGGCCCCGGCTGCTGCGGCTGGGTCGGCTGCGCGTACGGGTTGTCGGACGCGGGCGGCGGCGTCTGCGGGTAGCCGTAACCGGGCTGAGGCTGCCCCGGCTGGGGGGCGGCGGGCGGCGGGGCCTGCGGCGGCTGACCCGGCTGCTGCGGTGGCCGGCCCGGTGGCTGCGGCGCCCCCGCGTTCCGTGGATCCTGCGGAGCTCCGTAACCGCCGTGCGGCGGCTGGTTGGGCGGCTGAGTCATCAGCGCTTCCCCCTTCACTGATTTTCGGCACGCCAAATGGTGCTCTCAGGTCAGCCTTTCTATCACCCTGACCCCGTACCACACGGGGCCGGTCCTGCCCCTGTTCCCAAGGGAGGACCGGCCCGTGATGCGTCCGTTACGCGAGCTCCACGGGAGCTCTACGCGTCCTCCGCCAGCTCCAGCCAGCGCATTTCCAACTCCTCGCGCTCGCCGATCAGTTCACGGAGTTCGGCGTCCAGTTTGGCCACCTTCGCGAAGTCCGTGGCATTGTCCGCGATTTGTGCGTGGAGCTTGGTCTCCTTCTCGGAGACCTTGTCCAGCTGCCGCTCGATCTTCTGGAGTTCCTTCTTGGCGGCACGGGCGTCGGCGGCCGAGACGGTCTTGGTCGCCGCGCCCTGTGCGGGCGCGGCCTGCGCGGGGGCCACGGCGACGGCGGCCTCGGCCATCCGCTGCCTGCGCTCCAGGTACTCGTCGATGCCGCGCGGCAGCATCCGCATCGTGGCGTCACCCAGAAGCGCGAACACCTTGTCCGTCGTCCGCTCGACGAAGAACCGGTCGTGGGAGATCACGACCATCGATCCCGGCCACCCGTCGAGGACGTCTTCGAGCTGCGTCAGCGTCTCGATGTCGAGGTCGTTGGTCGGCTCGTCGAGGAAGAGGACGTTCGGCTCGTCCATGAGCAGCCGCAGCAGCTGCAGCCTGCGCCGCTCACCACCGGACAGGTCGCCGACCGGCGTCCACTGCTTCTCCTTGTTGAAACCGAACGTCTCGCAGAGCTGCCCGGCGGTCATCTCCCGGCCCTTGCCGAGGTCGACGCGCTCGCGGACCTGCTGCACGGCCTCCAGGACCCGCAGCGTCGGCTTCAGCTCGGCGACCTCCTGCGAGAGGTAGGCCAGCTTCACGGTCTTGCCGACGACGATCCTTCCGGCCGCGGGCTGTACGTCGCCCTCGCTGCGCGCCGCCTCGGCCATGGCGCGCAGCAGCGAGGTCTTGCCCGCGCCGTTCACACCGACCAGGCCGATGCGGTCGCCGGGGCCGAGCTGCCAGGTCAGGTGCTTGAGCAGCATCTTCGGACCGGCCTGGACGGACACGTCCTCCAGGTCGAAGACCGTCTTGCCGAGCCGAGTCGTCGCGAACTTCATCAGCTCGCTGGTGTCGCGCGGCGGCGGCACGTCCGCGATCAGTTCGTTGGCGGCCTCGATGCGGAACTTCGGCTTGCTGGTGCGGGCCGGGGCGCCGCGCCGCAGCCAGGCGAGCTCCTTGCGCATCAGGTTCTGCCGCTTGGTCTCCTCGGTGGCCGCGATGCGCTCGCGCTCGGCGCGCGCGAAGACGTAGTCGGAGTACCCGCCCTCGTACTCGAAGACGGAACCGCGCTGTACGTCCCACATGCGGGTGCACACCTGGTCCAGGAACCAGCGGTCGTGCGTCACGCAGACGAGCGCGGAGCGCCGCGTCCGCAGGTGCCCCGCCAGCCACGAGATGCCCTCGACGTCGAGGTGGTTGGTCGGCTCGTCGAGCACGATCAGGTCCTGCTCGGCGATGAGCAGCTTGGCCAGCGCGATGCGGCGCCGCTCGCCACCGGAGAGCGGGCCGATGACGGTGTCGAGGCCCTGCGGGAAGCCGGGCAGGTCGAGCCCGCCGAACAGCCCGGTGAGCACGTCCCTGATCTTGGCGCTGCCCGCCCACTCGTGGTCGGCGAGGTCGCCGATGACCTCGTGCCGGACGGTGGCCTCGGGGTCGAGCGAATCGTGCTGGGTGAGCACGCCGAGCCGCAGCCCGCCGTTGTGCGTGACCCGCCCGGTGTCGGCCTCCTCCAGCTTGGCGAGCATCCGGATCAGGGTGGTCTTCCCGTCGCCGTTGCGCCCCACGACGCCGATCCGGTCCCCCTCGGACACGCCGAGTGAGACGCCGTCGAGCAGGGCACGGGTGCCGTACACCTTGCTGACTGCCTCGACATTGACCAGATTGACGGCCATTTCACTCCTGACAGGGGGGATCGATCGATCCTCAAGCGTAGTCGCCCGCACGGGTGGCTCCCCTGCGGTGGGTGCGCCCGCGGCCCGCACGCTCCACGAGGAACCATCCCGCGAGCGCCATCCCCACCGCGACCGGCGCCGTCACGTGCACCGCGACCAGCAGGGCGGTACGCCCTTCCAGGAGCCCGCCGAAGCCGACCATCGACAGACCCAGCACGCCGAAGAGGCAGAGCGTGACGCCGACCGCGGCCGCCGGGCCCGACACCGGGCCGCCGCCCGGCCCGGTCTCCCGCGCCGCCCCCGGCCTCTCGAAGCGGCGGAAGGCGGCGACGAGCACCGCGGTGAGCGCGGCCGCGGCCGCCATGCGCGGCGGCACCTGCGCCCACCAGGCCGCCGACGCGGGCTCGGGCAGCGGGACGTCGAGGGCGAGCAGCACCCCGTACACCCCGAGCATCGCCGTCAGGTGCCACAGGAACGCCGTCATGGAGATGCCGTTGGCCGCGACCACGCCGCGCCACACCTTCGGGCGGGCCAGCCACCGCGTCGCCGGGCCGCGCACCAGCTCGACCGCGCCGACCAGCCACAGGCCGTGGCAGAGCAGGGCGAAGGTGGGCGGCGCCATGTTCGAGACGCGCTCGCCGGGCATCCCGACCATGGAGAGGGGGTACGGGCCGAGGGCCACGAGCAGGGAGGCCCCCGCGAGCCCCGCCCCCGCCAGGACGTACGGCATCCGCAGCCGCAGCCGCCCGTCCGCGCGCAGGAAGCCCAGCTGGTGCACCGCGAGCCAGACGAAGGCGAAGTTCAGGAACTCCACGTACGGCACGCCGAACGCGAAGCGCGCCAGGTCCACGGCGCCCGCGGCCGCCACGAGCGCGCCGAACGCGCCCCACCCCCAGCGCTCGTGCAGCCGCAGCAGCGGCGGCGTGAAGGCGACCATCGCCAGGTAGATGCCGATGAACCACAGCGGCTGGGCGACGAGCCGCAGCGCGACGTCGAGCAACCCGCCGCCCTGGCCCCCCAGTTGGAGGATCAGCGCGCCCGCGCCCCACACGCCTATGAACACCATGGTGGGCCGCAGCAGCCGCTGGAGCCGCGCCCGCAGGAAGGCCGAGTACCCGGACCGGCCCTCGAACCTGCGGCTCGACGACCGGTGGGACAGCGCGTGCGAGAAGCCGCCGACGAAGAAGAAGACGGGCATGATCTGCAGCGCCCACGTGAGGAGTTGGAGCCCGGGGACGACGGCGAGGAGGTTGCCGACCTCCACACCGCCGTCGCCGCCGACGGTCACGGCGGCCATCAGCCAGTGCCCGAGCACGACCGTGCCGAGCGAGGCGACCCGCAGCAGGTCGATGTACCGGTCACGCCCGGAGGGCGTCTGCTCGGCCAGTTCGCGAACGCTTGATCCCATGTACGTACGGTCGCGTGCCGCCCCGCGGCGGCGTCAGCGCCCGCGTACTCAGATGCGGATCTGAGTACCTGAGCGCTCCGCCGCGCCATGCCGTCGGCCGTCCGCCGTACCGTCGTGGCCGGTCGCGCCCACGCGGCGGAGCCCCATGTCGACACAGCCCCGCGCCCCTTCGGGGCGCTGCCTAGAGCAGCGTGGCACCCGGAGCGGGGGATGCCGCGACGCGCGCGGCTCGGCAGGTACCCGAGGCGAGGAGGGCGTCGGCCACACGCTCCGCGGCTGCGGCGTCACGCGCGAGGAAAGCCGTGGTCGGCCCCGAACCGGAGACGAGCGCGGCAAGGGCACCGGCGGACGTCCCCGCCGCGAGCGTGTCGCGGAGCGAGGGGAAGAGCGAAAGGGCGGCGGGCTGCAGGTCGTTGGAGACGGAGGCGGCGAGCGCCTCGACGTCACCGTCGCGCAGGGCGGCGAGCAGGGCGGGGGACGCCTCGGGGGCGGGCGCGACGGGCGTGAGCCGGTCGAACTCGCGGTACACGGCGGGCGTGGACAGCCCGCCGTCGGCGACGGCGAACACCCAGTGGAAGCTCCCCCCGACGTCCAGCGGCTCCAGCTTCTCGCCGCGCCCGGTCCCGAGCGCGGCGCCGCCCACCAGACCGAACGGCACGTCGCTGCCCAACTCGGCGCAGATGTCGAGCAGTTCACCCTGGGACGCCCCGGTCCCCCACAGCGCGTCGCACGCCACGAGCGCGCCGGCACCGTCGGCGCTGCCGCCCGCCATGCCGCCCGCGACGGGGATGTCCTTGGCGATGTGGAGGTGCACGTCGGGCGCGATGCCGTACCGCGCGCCGAGCAGCTCGGCGGCCCGGGCCGCGAGATTCGTACGGTCCAGCGGCACCTGCTCGGCCCCTGGGCCCTCGCACGTCACGGTCAGCTCGTCGGCGGCGGTGACGGTGACCTCGTCGTAGAGCCCGACGGCGAGGAAGACGTTGGCGAGGTCGTGGAACCCGTCGGCGCGGGCGGCACCCACCGCCAGCTGGACGTTGACCTTCGCGGGAACCCGTACGGTGACGCTCACGCGCCGGCCTCCTTGTGTTCGGCGATGCGGGCGAACTCCTCCACGGTCAGGGCCTCGCCGCGCGCCTGGGGCGAGACTCCGGCGGCGACCAGGGCGGCCTCGGCAGCGGCGGCGGACCCGGCCCACCCGGCGAGCGCGGCCCGCAGGGTCTTCCTGCGCTGCGCGAAGGCGGCGTCGACGACGGCGAAGACCTCCTTCTTCGAGGCGCTGGTCCTGACCGGCTCCTCGCGCCGCACCAGCGAGACGAGGCCCGAGTCGACGTTGGGCGCGGGCCAGAAGACGTTGCGCCCGATGGACCCCGCACGCTTCACGTCCGCGTACCAGGCGGCCTTCACGGACGGCACCCCGTACACCCGGGACCCCGGCCCGGCGGCGAGCCGGTCGGCGACCTCGGCCTGGACCATCACGAGGGTGCGCTCGATGGTCGGGAAGGTGTCGAGCATGTGCAGCAGCACGGGCACGGCCACGTTGTACGGAAGGTTCGCGACGAGGGCGGTGGGCGCGGGCCCGGGGAGCTCGCCCACGAGCATGGCGTCGCTGTGCACGAGCCCGAAGGAGCCGGCCTTCTCCGGGAGACGGGCCTCGACGGTCGCGGGCAGCGCCGCGGCGAGGACGTCGTCGATCTCGACCGCGGTGACGTGGGACGCGGTCTCCAGCAGGGCCAGGGTCAGCGACCCGAGGCCGGGGCCGACCTCGACGACGACGTCGTCCGGGCGGACCTCGGCGGTGCGGACGATGCGCCGTACGGTGTTGGCGTCGATGACGAAGTTCTGGCCGCGCTGCTTGGTCGGGCGTACGCCCAGGGCAGCGGCCAGCTCGCGGATGTCGGCGGGGCCGAGGAGGGCGCCGTGCTCAGTGCTCACCGCACCAGGTTACGGGGCCGCGCCGGTTGCCCGGCGCCCCACGTGCCCCACCCGTTCCGCCGTGCGGAACGCCTGCCCGCGGCGGTGGCGGCCGCCTACCCGTGGAGCCGCCGACCACAGTGCGGCCACGGGCTCGCGCCCCGCTGGACGTACAGCTTCTTCGCGCGGAAGGTCTGCTCGGCCGCCGGGGCGTCCTGCGGGCGGCCCGTGCCGCCGAGACCCTGCCAGGTCCTCGTGTCGAACTGGTACAGACCGCCGTACGTCCCCGACCCGTCCACCGCGTTCGGCCGCCCGCCCGACTCGCAGTGCGCCAGCGAACTCCAGTTGAGCCCGTCCGCCCCCGCCACCGACGTGGGCATCTGCTTCGTGCCGACCTTCACGACCTGCTTGCGCGGCTCCCGCACCACCTCGGACCTGATCCGCCGCGGCTTCTGCCGCACGCCGTTGACGGTCCGCAGCGCGTACGTGACGCGCCGCACGCCCTGCTGCCCCGCCTGCGCCACGACCTCCGTGCCGCGGAACAGCGACGCGTCCTCGGTCCGCTCCACCTCGAAGGCGATCGGCTCCTCCCGCACCTCCTTCGTCCCGGTGACCCGCATGACGGTGACGGTCTGCCCGTCCCGCGGGAAGCTGTCGAGCGCGACCGAGGTCGTGTCCTGCCCCCGCAGCGTCACCCCGGACTCCGCGACGGCCTCCCGCACGGTCGCCGCGTTCGTACGGATGGTCCGCTCCCGGCCGTCGGCCATGATCCTGACGGTCCGCTCCGTACGGACGTCCAGATCGAGCCCGTCCCGGTCGATCCGCCGGCTGCGCGAGGCCGACAGATGAGCGCCCTCCGCGCGCACCCCGAGCTGCCGCAGCGCCCCGTCGACGGTGCGGGCGGTGGTCCACACCTTGCGCCGCTCGCCGTCGAGGGTGAGGTGGACGGGCCTGCCGTAGCGGACGGCGATCTCGTCGCCACTGGCGAGGACGGTCCCGGCCGCGGGCGCCACGATGTCGTGGGCGCCGACGTCCACGCCCTCGTCGGCGAGGAGCTCGCCCACGTCGTCGGCGAAGGTGTGCAGCGTGCGCGGCTTGCCGTCGACGATGAGCTGCACGGCCTTGTCGTTGGCGACGAACGCGGAGGTGCCGCCCGCGAGGAAGGCGACGACGAGGGCCTGCGGCAGCAGCCGCCGCATCGAGTCGGGCCGCTCGGAACCCGCCGCCCCGCCCGCCCGGGGCGAGGTCTTCCTGCGCCGCGCGGCCCGCCGCGCCTCGGCCCGCCCGCCGGACCGCGGCCCGGCCGACGCGGCGGACGCGGAGGCGGGCGACTGCCGGGGGAGCCGGGCTTCGGCGGCGTCCGGAACGGCTTCCGTGGCGGCGGCCTCGGCAGCCGCCTCATAGGCGGGCCGATACGTGTCCTCGTACGCGCCCTGGTACGGGGAGGCACCCTCGTACGACGACGGAGCCCCGTACCCGCCCGCCCCGGCCTCCCCGCCGTGGTACGACGCACCCGGCCACGCCTCGTAGGGCGTCTCGTACGCCCCATAAGACGTCTCGTACGTCTCGTACTGCGAATTGCTCACGACGACGCTCCAGGGTTCCGGTCCGGGCGGACAGAACCTAGCGGAGCTCTCGTCACTCTCCAAAGCAGACCGGCTACGCTGTGTCGCCGCGTTGCCCAGGACTACGCCTCTGAGCTGGACCGGTGTCGTTATCCGTCAGTAATCAAAGGCGCGCGCCGTGTTGACGGAGACCGCCTCCGCCATGGCGTCCTCGCCGATACCGCGGACCTCGGCCATGGCCCGTACCGTGACCGGAATGAGATACGGCGCGTTGGGCCGTCCGCGGTACGGCGCGGGCGTCAGGAACGGCGCGTCCGTCTCGACGAGCACGAGTTCGAGGGGCGCGACGGCCAGCGCGTCCCGCAGCCCCTGCGCGTTCTTGAAGGTGACGTTGCCGGCGAAGGACATGAAGTAGCCGTGCTCCGCGCAGACTTCCGCCATCGCCGCGTCGCCGGAGTAGCAGTGGAAGACGGTGCGCTCGGGGGCGCCCTCCTCCTTCAGGACCCGCAGCACATCGTCGTGCGCCTCGCGATCGTGGATGACCAGGGCCTTGCCGTGCCGCTTGGCGATCTCGATGTGGGCGCGGAAGGACCGCTCCTGGGCGGCCATGCCCTCGGGGCCGGTGCGGAAGTAGTCGAGGCCGGTCTCGCCCACGCCCCTGACGTGCGGCAGCGCGGCGAGCCTGTCGATCTCGGCGAGCGCGTCGTCGAGCGCGGCGTCGCCGCCCGCCTCGCGCGCCCCCTGCCGGGACCAGCCGTCGGGGTCGCCGTGCACGATCCGCGGCGCCTCGTTGGGGTGCAGCGCGACCGCGGCGTGGACGTTCTCGTACGACGCGGCCGTCTGCGCGGCCCACCGCGAGCCGCGCACGTCGCAGCCCACCTGCACGACGGTCGTCACACCGACCGAGGCGGCCTTGGCGAGGCCCTCCTCCACGGTGTCCGACTGCATGTCGAGGTGGGTGTGCGAGTCGGCGACCGGTACCCGCAGAGGTTCGGGGAGCGGCGGCGCAGCGTCTTTGTCAGCCATGCCGCGATCCTACGAAGGCCCCCGCGGGGCGGCTCACCCCGCCTTGCGGTGGAAGACGTGCAGCAGGTCCGCGAGGTGCCAGTGGTGCGGGTGCTCCTCCTTGCCCGCCGCGCCGTCCGGCTCCGCCTCGCCCTCGGCCGGCTTGGTCCCGCTCCGCGAGGACGGCACCCGCTCGTGCTGCCGGCGCATCATGTCGAGCACCGACGACACCTGTCCGGCCCGCATGATCCGCACGACATGGCCACCGCAGTTCAGGCACGTGGGCCGGGTCAGCGGTGACGGCACGTGCCGGCCGTCCGCGAGGTACATCACGAATTCCTGACCCGAGGCGTCCACGTGATGCTCGATCTCGTACGACTGCTCCCAGCCATGCCCGCACCGCATGCAGGCGAATGCGTACGACTCGTGAACGACGCTGATCGCCGTCGTGGTGTGGCCGGTGTCTGCGATCTCACTCATGCCAGCTGCTCCTCTTGCCCGAGGGACAAGCACTACCGGGGTTCGGGTTCTTTCCCGGACCGGAAGCGTGGGGACGGGTGCGTCCCTTCGACCAGTGGACGCCTTTCCCGGAGCGAGCGCATCAGACCTGTCGAGCATTGGAGCCGATTTGGCCTTTCCTTAGGAAAGAGGCCTGGCGCGCGGCCCGCGCTTTGCCTTTCACGATAGTCCTTTGCCCTCCGATGGGCTGCCCCGATCCGCATTCTTTGCCGCCACGACGGCATCGAAGACCTCGCGCTTGGGAAGGCCCGCCTCGGCGGCCACCGCGGCGATGGCCTCCTTGCGCCGCTCGCCCGCCTCCTCGCGCACCCGCACCCTGCGCACCAGCTCGTCGGGGCCCAGTTCCGCGGCGCTCTTCTCGGGGGCGCCCTCGACGACGACGGTGATCTCGCCGCGCACGCCGTCGGCCGCCCACTCGGCGAGTTCCTTCAGCGAACCGCGCTTGACCTCTTCGTACGTCTTGGTGAGCTCGCGGCAGACCGCGGCCCTGCGCTCCTCGCCGAACGCCTCGGCCATCGCGGCGAGCGTGTCGTCGATGCGGTGCGGGGCCTCGAAGTAGACGAGCGTCCTGCGGTCGTCGGCGACCTCCTTCAGGCGCGAGAGCCGCTCGCCCGCCTTGCGCGGCAGGAACCCCTCGAAGCAGAAGCGGTCGACGGGCAGCCCCGAGAGGGCGAGGGCGGTGAGCACGGCGGAGGGGCCGGGCACCGCGGTGACGCGCACGTCGCGCTCCACGGCGGCCGCGACCAGGCGGTAGCCGGGGTCGGACACCGACGGCATCCCCGCGTCGGTCACCAGCAGCACGCGCGCGCCGCCGACCAGGGCCTCGACGAGTTCGGGCGTGCGCGCCGATTCGTTGCCCTCGAAGTACGAGACGACCCTGCCGCCCACCTGCACGCCAAGGGCCTGGGTGAGCCTGCGCAGGCGGCGGGTGTCCTCGGCGGCGACGACGTCGGCCGACTCCAGCTCGGCGGCGAGCCGCGGCGGTGCGTCGGCGACATCACCGATGGGGGTGCCCGCGAGGACCAGGGTTCCGGGGGAATCAGCGCTTCCTGTCACGGATCCATCCTCGCAGGGCCCACGGACGGGACTCGCACAGTCTGGTTCCCTACGATGGCGCGGTGACCAGTACCGCGTCTTCCCCGGACACCCGCCAGGGCCCGCCGGCCGAGGAGCAGCAGCCCTCCTGGCAGGGGCGGCTGCGCCGATTCGGCTACGTGGCCCGGCCCAGAGAGGACGTCACGGCACGCCTCGTCCCGCCGTACACGGAGCCGAGCCCCCGCCTGTGGATGACGCTCGGCCTGTCCAGGCACGCCGCCGACACGGTGGTGCGCTGGTCCGGCTGGGTGGGCCCGCTGCTGGTCACGCTGGTCGCCGGGCTCACACGGTTCTGGAACCTCGGCAGCCCCAAGGCCGTGATATTCGACGAGACGTACTACGCGAAGGACGCCTGGGCCCTCATCCACCGCGGCTTCGAGGTCAACTGGCCGGAGAAGATCAACGACGACGTCCTGCGCCAGGGCGGCGACATCGCGATCCCGCACGACGCGGCGTACGTGGTGCACCCGCCGATCGGCAAGTACGTGATCGGGATCGGCGAGTGGCTGTTCGGCTTCGACCCGTTCGGCTGGCGTTTCATGACGGCGGTGCTCGGCACCCTGTCGGTCCTGATGCTCTGCCGGATCGGGCGGCGGCTCTTCCGCTCCACGTTCCTCGGGTGCCTGGCGGGCGCGCTGCTCACGGTGGACGGCCTGCACTTCGTGATGAGCAGGACCGCGCTGCTCGACCAGGTCCTGATGTTCTTCGTGCTCGCCGCCTTCGGGTGCTTCCTGATCGACAGGGACAAGGCACGCGCGCGGCTCGCGGCCGCGCTGCCCACCGACGAGGACGGGCGCGTGCGTCCGGACGCGTACGTCGCCGAGACGGCGCGCCTGGGGTGGCGGCCGTGGCGGTGGGCGGCCGGCCTCTGCCTGGGTCTCGCCTTCGGGACCAAGTGGAACGGCCTGTACGTCATGGTCTTCTTCTGCCTGATGACCGTGTTCTGGGACGTCGGCGCGCGCCGGGTGGCCGGGGCGGTGCGGCCCTACCGCGCGGTCCTGAGGCGGGACGTGCTCCCGGCGTTCGTGTCGACGGTGCCGGTCGCCGTCGCCGTGTACGTGGTGTCCTGGCTCGGCTGGATCCTGTCCCCGACGGACGGCACCGGCGGCTACTACCGCAACTGGGCGGCGACCGACGGGCAGGGCGGCAACTGGACCTGGCTGCCGGACTGGCTGCGCAGCCTGTGGCACTACGAACACGCGGTCTACGAGTTCCACGTCGGCCTGTCCTCGCCGCACACCTACCAGTCCAACCCCTGGAGCTGGATCGTCGACGGCCGCCCCGTCTCGTACTTCTACGAGTCGCCGCTGCCCGGCAAGGACGGCTGTCCGGCCGACACCACGGAGAAGTGCGCCCGCGAGGTCCTCGCGCTCGGCACCCCGCTGCTGTGGTGGGCGGCGGCCTTCGCGCTCCTGTACGTCCTGTGGCGGTGGGTGTTCCGGCGGGACTGGCGCGCGGGCGCGATCGTCTGCGGGGTCGTGGCGGGCTATCTGCCCTGGTTCTTCTACCAGGAGCGGACGATCTTCTACTTCTACGCGGTCGTCTTCGTGCCGTTCCTGTGTCTCGCGCTGGCGATGATGATCGGCGCGATTCTGGGGCCGCCGGGATCGAGCGAGCGGCGCCGTGTGGTGGGCGCCGCGGGTTCGGGCGTACTCGTTCTCCTCGTCATCTGGAATTTCATCTATTTCTGGCCGATCCACACGGGCACCGCGATCCCGATCGATTCCTGGCGGTCGCGAATGTGGCTGGATACCTGGGTGTGACGCGCGGGTTCGGGCCGCGGGTTCGAGCCGTGGGTGTAATGCACACCACGGACACCTTCGGACAACGACAGGCCCGCGCTTCCCTCCGCCCCCTTAGGGTTCAGGGCGATCGGCCTTTCCGAACACGTTTCGGGAAGTCTCCTGGGGAGGGGAGCGCATCGTGCGCACAGCAGCAAAGGCCACTCTGGTCGGCGGGGTCTTCGCCGTCATGGTGGGGGGCGCCGGGTACGGCGCGTACAACCTGGTGAACGGCGTCACCGGAGGCGGCGGTTCGGCGGGCGACGGGCCCGCGGCCGCGAGGACGGGGCCGCCCACGAGCGGCGAGGTCGAGGAGACCGCGCGGAAGTTCCTCGCGGCGTGGGCCGACGGCGACGCCCGGCAGGCGGCCGCGTACACGGACAACGCGCAGGCCGCCTCGCTCGCCCTGACCGGCTACCGCGAGGACGCGCACCTGACGAAGGTGAAGCTCACGCCGAAGAAGGCGGCCGGCGCCCGGGTGCCGTTCTCCGTGTCGGCGACGGTGTCGTACAAGGGGAAGAGCAAACCGCTCGCCTACGACTCCGAACTCACCGTCGTCCGCGGGAAGACCACAGGGCGCGCGCTCGTCGACTGGCGCCCCACCGTCGTGCACCCGTCCCTGGAGAAGGGCGACACCCTGGTGACGGGCGAGGCCGCGGCGCCGCCCATCCAGGCCGTCGACCGCGCGGGCACGGTCCTGAACAAGAAGGACTACCCCTCGCTCGGCCCGATCCTGGACCAACTGCGGGCGAAGTACGGCGACACGGCGGGCGGCACGCCCGGCGTGGAGCTGTACGTGCAGCATGAGAACGAGGATGCGGGCACCCGCACGCTGCTCACCCTCGCCAAGGGCAGGCCCGGCAAGCTGCGCACCACGCTCAGCGCGGGCGTGCAGAAGGCCGCCGAGCGGGCCGTCCTGCGCAACGACGAGTCGTCCGTGGTGGCGGTGAAGCCGAGCACCGGTGAGATCCTCGCGGTCGCCAACAACCGTGAGGACGCGTTCAACGCGGCGTTCCTCGGCAAGGTGGCCCCCGGCTCGACGATGAAGATCCTGTCGGCGGCGATGCTCATCGACAAGGGCGTCACCAAGGCGGGCGCCGTCGCGCCGTGCCCGGCGTCGGCGACCTGGCAGAGCCAGACGTTCAAGAACCTGACGGGCATGACGCCGAACGAGTCCGCGACGTTCTCGGAGAGCTTCGCGCGCTCCTGCAACACGACGTTCGTGAAGCTCATCGACGAGGACGGCATCACGGACGAGTCCCTCACCGAGGAGGCGCAGCACAACTTCGGCCTCGGTCAGGACAATTGGAAGGTCGGCGTGCCCTCCTTCGACGGCTCCGTCCCCGCCTCGCCGGGACCCGACCGCGCGGCCAACGCGATCGGCCAGGGCCAGGTCCAGATGAGCCCGCTGAGCATGGCCTCGGTCACGGCGACGGCGATGACCGGCACCTTCCGGCAGCCGGTGATCGTGCCGAAGTCCCTCGACGACCGCGAACTGGCCACCGCGCGCGGCCTGTCCGCGTCCACCGTCCAGCAGCTGCGCCAGATGATGAACCGCACGGCGGTCAGCGGCACCGGGGCGCGCACCATGGCGGGGCTCGGCGCGGACATCGGCGCGAAGACCGGTTCGGCCGAGGTCGACGGGCAGGAGAAGTCGGACAGTTGGTTCACCGGCTACCGGGGCGATGTGGCGGCCGCCGCGATGTCGCAGAGGGGCGGGCACGGCGGCGACGCCGCGGGCCCGATCGTGGCCGAGGTGCTGCGGGCAGGATAACGGCCCGTCAGAAAGGTCGCTCGGCCGGGCGACGAAGTGGTCGAGGGCTTCTCCGTACGCCTCTAAGGTGGCCTTCCGGTGAGGAGCCCCGGGGCTCTGGGGAACTGCGGAGGGTTTGTGGGCAAGCGAAGGCGCGTCACGGAGCGCAAGAGACTCGGCTTCAGGAACGTACGCGTGCATCCGTACGCGCTCGGCGGGGCGGCGGCCGTCGTCGTGTGCGGTGTGGGGGCCGCCGCGTTCGCGCTCTCCGGCTCCGGTTCCGGCGCGGACGGCGCGACCGTCGACGAGAAGCAGGTGGCCACGGGCCCGCCGAAGGCCGCCGAAGTCCGGGCCACGTCGCGGGCGTTCCTCGACGCGTGGGCGAAGGGTGACGCCGCCGAGGCGGCCGCGCTCACCGACGACAGCGCGGCGGCGAAGAAGGCCCTGACGTCGTACCGCAAGGACGGGCACCTCACCGAGGTCGAGCTGATGCCGGGCAGGCGGTCGGGCGCCAGGGTTCCGTTCAAGGCGATGGCCACGGTCTCGTACGAGGGAAAGAACAAGCCCTTCTCGTACGACTCCGAACTCACCGTCGTCCGCAGGAAGAGCGACGGAAAGACGCTGGTCGGCTGGCGGCCCTCCGTCCTGCATCCGGAGCTGGAGGAGGGCGACCGTCTGGTCACCGGCGAGGCGGGCGACCCGCCGATCAAGGCGGTGGACCGGGACGGCGGCGCGCTGACCGCGGCGAAGTACCCCTCGCTCGGCACGGTGTTGGACGGGCTGCGGGAGAAGTACGGCAAGAAGGCGGGCGGCAAGGCGGGCGTCGAGCTGCGCGTGGTGCGGGCGGAGAACGAGAAGAAGTCCGCTTCGGGGGTGACCACGAAGAAGAAGGACGACGCGAAGTCGACGCCCGACAAGACGCTGGTGACCCTCTCCCCCGGCACCCCGGGGACGCTGAAGACCACCTTCAGCGGGAAGCTGCAGTCGGCGGCCGAGCGCGAGACGGCCAAGCGGCAGCGGGCGTCCGTCGTCGTGATCAAGCCGAGCACCGGCGAGATCCTGGCCGCCGCCAACTCCAACCCCACCGGCTTCAACACGGCTTTCCAGGGCTCGCTCGCGCCCGGCTCCACGATGAAGGTCGTGTCGTCGTCGATGCTCCTGGAGAGGAAGCTCGCCGGGGTCGACAAGAAGCACCCGTGCCCCAAGTACGAGACGTACGGCGGCTGGAAGTTCCAGAACGACGACAAGTTCGAGATCAAGGGCGGCACGTTCCGGGCCAGCTTCGCGCGCTCCTGCAACACGGCCTTCATCAGCCAGGCGAAGAAGCTGGAGAACGACTCCCTGACCAAGCAGTCCCAGGAGGTCTTCGGGCTCGGCCGCGACAACTGGTCGATCGGCGTGCCCTCCTTCGACGGCGCGGTCCCTGTGCAGTCGCACGCGCAGATGGCGGCCTCGCTGATCGGGCAGGGCGGGGTGCGGATGAACCCGCTGAACATGGCGTCGGTCTCGGCGACGGTGAAGTCGGGCACGTTCAGGCAGCCCTATCTGGTCTCGCCCGACGTCGACGACCGTACGCTCGCGACGGCGCCGCGCAAGATGTCCGGCGCGACGGCGGCGGCGCTGCGTGACCTGATGCACTACACCGCGGTCGCGGGTACGGCGGTCAAGCCGATGTCGGGCCTCGGCTCCGACACGGGCGCGAAGACCGGCTCCGCGGAGGTCGACGGCCAGAAGAAGCCGAACGGCTGGTTCACCGCGTACCGGGGCGACCTGGCCTCGGCGGCGGTCGTCCAGGCGGGCGGCCACGGCGGCGACTCGGCGGGGCCTGTGGTGCGGGCGATGCTGCTGGCCGGGGGCTGACGGGGAGGTGTCCGGGCGGCCGTGTTCGCGTGAGCGGGGCGGCTGTCCGGTATGCGGATACCTGGTCGCGTGTCCCGTACACGGACCGCTAGCGTGCCGGGCATGAGCGCTACCGAATCGTCAGCCGTCCACCCCCGCTTCGCCGAGGCCCTGCAGGAACTGGGTCTCGGCGAACTTGTCTCCCGGGTCCGCCGCTTCCCCGATCAGACCCGTACCGCCCAGGAGGCGGCCGCGGCCATCGGCTGCGAGCTCAGCCAGATCTGCAAGTCGCTGATCTTCGCGGCAGACGGGGTGCCCGTCCTGGTCCTGATGGACGGCGCCTCGCGGGTCGACCTGGAGCTGGTGCGGCGGGAGCTGGGCGCGGAGAAGGTGACCCGGGCCAAGGCCGACGTCGTCCGGGAGACCACCGGGTACGCGATCGGCGGCGTACCGCCCTTCGGCCACGCCACCAGGACCCGCGTCCTGGCCGACCGCTCCCTGCTCGACCACGACGTGGTGTGGGCGGCGGCCGGCACGCCGTACTCGGTCTTCCCGATGGCGCCCAAGACGCTGATCGCCCACGCGGGCGGCGCGCTGGTGGACGTGCGCGAGACCGCCAAGTGACCCCCCTGGTCGCGGCGGCGGTGCTGCTCGCCGCCGTCACGCACGCCAGCTGGAACGCGATAGCCCACCACATCACGGACAAGCTGGTCGGCTTCACGCTCATCTCCGGCGGCGGCACGCTGATCGGCCTGCTCCTCGCCCCCTTCGTCGCGATCCCCGCGGCCGGGGCCTGGCCCTGCCTGGTCCTCTCCGCGCTCCTGCACGTCGCCTACTACGCCCTGCTGATGCGGTCGTTCAAGCTGGGCGACTTCGGCCAGGCGTACCCCATCGCGCGCGGCACCGCGCCCCTGGTGGTCACCGTCCTCGCCGCCGTCTTCGCCGGGGAGATCCCCGACGGCTGGCAGGCGGCGGGCGTCGCGGTGTCGTGCGCGGGCCTGACGGGGCTCGCCCTGTGGGGCATACGGGGATCGGGACGCCGCCCCGACTGGGCGGCGATCGGCGCGGCGCTCGCGACGGGCGTCTCCATCGCGGCGTACACGGTGGTGGACGGCCTCGGGGTGCGGGCCTCCGGCTCCTCGATGGGGTACATCGCGTGGCTGATGATCCTGGAGGGCATCGCGGTGCCCGTGTACGCGGCGTACCGCTGGCGGGGCGAACTGGTCCCGAAGCTCCGGCCGTTCGCGGTCGTGGGCCTGTTCGGCGCGGCGCTCTCCGTCTCGGCGTACGGCCTGGTCCTGTGGGCCCAGACGAAGGCCGACCTGGCGCCGATCTCCGCGCTGCGGGAGTCCTCGATCATCGTCGGCGCGGCGATCGGCGCGGTCTTCTTCAAGGAGCGGTTCGGGGCGCCGCGGCTGGTCGCCGCGGGGCTGATGGTGGCGGGGATCGGGTTGATGCTGCACGCGGGGTGAGGGGTGGCGGCCCTGCCGGGTGACCCGACTCCGGTCGGTTCGGGGCCGGTTGACCGCGGGGTCAGCTCACCGCCGCCTGCCCGAGGGGCAGTCGGGCGCAGCGGCGGCAGGCGCGGGCCGATGCCGCCACCACGGCGTGCGAGGCGGCGGCCAGCACTCCGGCGCAGGCGAGCAGGGGCCAGTTCGTGGCCAGGCCCGCGGCGGTGGCGAGCGCGAGCGTCGCGACGGCCATGGCGACGCTCGCGGTGGTGCCGGACCAGGCGACCACGAGCGGCAGCCTGCGCGGCGTCGGCAGCCGGCGCGCGAGGGTGCCCGTGACGGCGAGGGCCGCCGCGGCGAGCAGTGCGGCGAGGGTCGCGACGAAGGCCAGGTGGACGGCCAACAGCTGTGCGGTGTCCGGCAGTTGCCGGCCCCGGCCGTCGCCTCCGGTGCGGGCCAGATACCAGCAGGCGACCAGGAAGGGCGCGGTGAGCGCGACGGTCCGCGCGGTGTGCCGGGCCTGCGCGACGGTCAGTTCGCGCTGACAGCCGGGGGCGATCTCGTCGACGGTCCCGAACTCCCGTACGGCCCTACGGGCGGCGTCCTCCCGGGTCATGCCGTCGTCGGCATGGGCGTCGGCCATGTCCGCGAGACCGTCCCGCATCTCCCCGATCAGCCGGGCCTTGGCGCGGGCCGGGCCGTGCAGGGCGGCGGCCAGGGCGTCGATGTGCTCCTCGACGGGACCGGGGTTCATGTGGCGAGTCCGGGCCGCGCGGGGCCGGGGTTCAGAACCGAGCCGATCGCCGCGGTGAACTCGCTCCAGGCCGCCCGCTCACCGGCGAGGGTGGCGCGGCCCGCGTCCGTGAGTTCGTAGCAGCGGCGGCGGCGTTCGCCCGCGGCCTCCTGCCAGCTGCTGCTCAGCAGGCCCAGGCGTTCGAGCCGGTTCAGGGCCGGATAGATCGTGCCCGTCCGCAGTTCGAGCGCGCCTCCGCTGCGGCGCTGCACCGCGACGATGATCGCGTACCCGTGCAGCGGCCCCTGTTCCAGCACGGCCAGCAGCAGTCCGTCCAGGTGCCCTCGCACCGCATCCGCCTTCATGGAGAGGCAGCCTACCCAAAGGAGGCGTAGGCAGTGTATGTATTGGCAGCCAACATATTTGCGTTGGCTGCCAACGCAAGCACGTCAAGCGTGCGGTTCTGTTCCGGAGGTCCCGCGGTGACCAAGCTGCTGCTGTCCGTCCATGTCCTGGTGGCGATCCTTGCCGTGGGGTCGATCACCGTGGCCGCGTCGATGTTTCCGCGGTACGCGCAGCGGGCGTTGGGGGGTGAGGGGGCGGTGGACCGCGGCGCGGAACCGGGGGATGACACGGAACCGCGAGGCGGTCGGGCCGCCGACGTCGCCGCGCTCCTGCACCGGATCTGCCGCGGCTACGCCCTCGCGGGCCTCGCGGTGCCGGTGTTCGGCATCGCCACGGGCGCGCGGCTCGGCGTCCTCACCGACGCCTGGCTGATCGCCTCGCTGCTCCTGACGACGATCGCTGCGGTACTCCTCGGGGTGGCGATCCTGCCGGGGCAGCGGGGGTTGCTGGAGCTGGCGGACGGGACCGGCGGGGCCCGGGTGGACGGGGACGGCGGGAAGTCCGCCGCTGAGACTGCGCGCCCCGCGGTGGCCCGTCTGCACATGCTGACCGGTGTCTTCAACGTCCTGTGGGCGACGGTGACGGTCCTCATGATCGTCCGCCCCGGCTCCACGACGGGAGCGTGAGCGCCGTGCGCGTTCTCCGCGTCGGGGCGGGCGTGGAAGCCGCGTCCCTGGTCCTCCTCCTGCTCAACCTGCTCACCGTCCACGCGAAGCCGCTCTCCTCGCTGCTCGGCCCTCTGCACGGCACCGCGTACCTCGTCGTCATCGCGGCGACGTGGATGCTCCCGGCGACGGCCTCGCCGACTTCGCCGGGCACGAGGTGGCGCGCGCTGGTCCCGGGGATCGGCGGCCTGCTGGTCCTGCGCCGGGTCGACCGGGCCGACCGGGCCGAGAAGGCGTCCGCGCGGACGAACCCCTGACGCGCACCGACGGGCCTCTGGCTCACGGCGCTCGGCCAGGACTTCGACCTGGTCCGGGCAACGGGCTGGGAGAACGGGGCGAACACCTTCCTCGCCCCGGTCCTGGGTCTGCCGCGGCTGCCGGTCATACGTTTCCCGCCTGCGCCGTTCGACCCCGCGGAGAAGGTCCCGGCCACAGCGGCCTTCACCGGCGCCCGCCCCGGGGCCTGGAGAGGAAGACGGTCGACGAGCTCCATGCCTGGCGAACGCGCCTGTGAGCGGTGCGGGCACGTCACGCCGGACCGGCACCCCCGAGGCTCTCCGTGACGCCCACCGCGTCGCGCGGAGAGCGGTGCGCGCGGCTGCCGCCGAGTCCTGACGGGCCGAACCACCCCCGCCGCTACAAAACCCCCCGCACCGCCGCCACCAACGCCTGCGCCCGCGGGTCCGCCGTGACCCCCTTGTTCATGCCGTTCGTGACGTAGCCGAAGGACAGGGATGCCTCCGGGTCGGCGAAGCCCAGGGCGCCGCCGCGGCCGGGATGGCCGAAGGAGCCCGGGGCCAGCAGCGGCGAGGCCGCGCCGTGCAGCATGTAGCCGAGGCCGAAGCGGGTGTTCACGACCAGGACGCGGTCGGGGCCCGCCGACGCCTCGCCCCGGGCGAGCTCCACGGTCTCCGGGGTGAACAGCCGCCGCCCGCCGTCCACTTCGCCGATCAGCGCGGCGTAGAAACGGGCGAGTCCGTCCGCCGTGGCGATGCCGTTGGACGCGGGCAGGGCGGCCGCCCGGTACGCCGGGTCGTTCTCGTCGGGGAGGGGGTCGATCGCGCCGAAGGCCCGGCGGGTCAGCGACTCGGGGTCGGCGTAGGCCTGCGCCACGCTCCGCTTCGGCCGCAGCTTCAGCCCTCCCGCCGCGACCGGCGGCTCGATGCGCCCCACCCGGCCGGCCCGCCCCGCCTCCGCCTCGGGCACCCCGACCCACAGGTCGAGCCCCAGCGGCCCCGCGATCTCCTGGGCGATCCACTCCCCCATCGGCCTGCCCGTCACGCGCCGCACCAGCTCACCGGTGAGCCAGCTGTACGTCTGCGCGTGATAGCCGTGCTCCTCGCCCGGCTCCCAGAACGGCCCCTGCGCCGCGACCGCCGCCGCACCGAGGTCCGGGTCCAGCGCCTCCGCGGGCGTCAGCGGACGGTCGAGGGCTGGAACGCCCGCCCGGTGCGCGAGCACGTCCCGCACCAGGACCCCCTCCTTGCCCCGCGCCTTGAACTCCGGCCAGCAGGAACCGACCGGCGCGTCCAGGTCGAGCTCCCCGCGCTGGTGGAGCAGGAGCAGCGCGGCCGCCGCCACGCCCTTGGTCGCCGAGCGGACGATCTGCGCGGTGCCGGGCGCCCAGGGAGCGTCGCCGTCGACGTCCTTCGTGCCGCCCCACAGGTCCACGACCTTGTGCCCGTCGCGGTACACGGTCACCGCCGCGCCCCGCTCCCCGCGCTCACTGAAGTTGCGTACGAAGGCGTCGCGCACCGGCTCGTAGCCCGCGGCCACCGTGCCGTGCACCTCACCCGTGACACCTGTGCCCGCCATGACACCTATGACCTCGTCCATGACAAGGCCAACAGCGACCCCGTGCCGTCGATTCCCTATCCTCCCGCCCTCACCGACTTCGGATCGAAGCCGAACGGCAGCTCCAGACGGTGCGCGCCCATCAGCTGCCCGTCGGCGAGCAGCTCCCCCGTCGGCCCGTCCGCCACGATGACGCCGTCGCTGAGGATCAGGGCCCGCGGACAGAGCTCCATCGCGTACGGCAGGTCGTGCGTGACCATGAGGACCGTCACGTCCAACGACCGCAGGATGTCGGCCAGTTCGCGCCGTGACGCCGGGTCGAGGTTGGAGGACGGCTCGTCCAGGACCAGGATCTCCGGCTCCATCGCGAGCACCGTGGCGACCGCGACCCTGCGCCGCTGTCCGAAGGAGAGGTGGTGCGGCGGCCGGTCCGCGAAGGCGGCCATGCCGACCTGCCCGAGCGCCTTCATCACGCGGGCCTCCAGCTCCGGCCCCCGCATCCCGGCCGCCGCGGGCCCGAAGGCCACGTCCTCGCGCACCGTCGGCATGAACAGCTGGTCGTCGGGGTCCTGGAAGACGATGCCGACCCGGCGCCTGATCTGAGCCATGTGCTTCTTGCCGACGGGCAGCCCGGCCACGGTCACGCTGCCCGCGCCGCCGGTCAGGATGCCGTTCAGATGCAGGACGAGGGTCGTCTTGCCCGCGCCGTTCGGCCCGAGCAGTGCCACGCGCTCGCCGCGCCCGACGCGGAAGTCGACGCCGAACAGGGCCTGGTGGCCGTCGGGGTAGGCGAAGGCGAGGCCCGAGACCTCCAGGGAAGCGGGCGTCACGGCGTCCGGGGAAGTGGTGGTCACAGCGTCCATCCCAACAGGCATACGAAGAGCGCGGCGGTCGGCAGGGCCAGCGCGTACGTCCACTGCGCCGGCGAGGCCGTCACCTCGTCGATGACCGGCATCGACCCGGCATAGCCGCGGCTGACCATGGCCAGGTGCACCCGCTCCCCCCTCTCGTACGAGCGGATGAAGAGCGCGCCCGCGGACTTGGCGAGGACGCCCCACTGCCGCACGCCCCGCGCCTCGAAGCCGCGCGACTCCCTGGCGATCTTCATGCGGCGCATCTCGTCGGTGATGACGTCGCCGTAGCGGATCATGAACGAGGCGATCTGGACGAGCAGCGGCGGCAGCTTCAACCGCTGCAGTCCCAGGAGGAGTTCGCGCAGCTCCGTGGTGGAGGCGAGCAACACGGATGCCGCGACGCCGAGCGTGCCCTTGGCCAGGACGTTCCAGGCGCCCCAGAGTCCGTTCACGCTCAGGGACATGCCGAGCACGTCGACACGCTCGCCCTGGGCGACGAACGGCATCAGCACGGCGAACGCCACGAACGGGACCTCGATGAGGAGCCGCTTCAGCAGGAAGCCCGCCGGGACGCGCGCGGCGTACGCGACCGCGGCGAGCAGTACGGCGTAGAGCCCGAAGGCCCACATCGCCTCGCGCGGCGTGGAGACGACCACGACGACGAAGCAGAAGACCGCGGCGAGCTTGGTGTGCGGCGGCAGGGCGTGCACCGGCGAGTTGCCGTGCCGGTAGAGCCGGTGGGCGTGGCCCGCGCCCATCAGAGGGAAGGGGTGCGGCCCGAAGGGCCTCGGTCGGGGGCGGTGGCGGGAGACGGGAGGGCCTGTTCCGATTCCGGCACCGCGGCCGGGGACGCGTCGTTCGTACGGCGACGCCGCAGCGCCCAGAAGACGGCGCTGCCCGCGACGACCGTGACGCCCACGCCGATGACGCCCGCGAGGCCGCCGGACAGGCGCGCGTCGGTGATGTCCTTGACGCCGTAGTCGGCGAGCGGGGAGTCCGCGGTGGCGTGCTCCTCGGCCTTCTTGTCGATGCCCTTGTCGCGGGCGACCTTCTCCAGGCCGTCGGGGTTCGCGGAGGCGTAGAAGGAGACAAAGCCGGCGAGGACGAGGGAGGTGACGATGCCGGCGATCCACACCGTGCGCGTGGAGCGGGGGGCGACGGGCACCGGCTCGGCGGCGGGCGCGTCCACCAGCTCCCCGCCGACGCGCAGCTTGAGCGGCTGGGTCAGTCCGCGCGCCCCGTGCACGAGATCGGGGCGTACGGCAATGACGGCACCCACGGTGAGCGCGGTGATGGCGGCCTCGCCGATGCCGATGAGGACGTGGACGCCGACCATGGCGGTGGCGACCTTGCCGATCGACACGTCGGTCGTGCCGCCGAGGGCGTAGACGAAGGTGAAGGCGACCGCGGCGGCGGGCACGGAGAGCAGCGCCGCGACGAAGGAGGCGACGGTGACGGAGCGGCGCTTCCTGGGGAGCACCTTCACCAGGCCGCGGAAGACGAGGTACGCGACGACGGTCGTGACGATCGCCATGTCGGAGATGTTCACGCCGAGCGCGGTCAGGCCGCCGTCCGCGAAGAGGACGCCCTGCATGAGCAGGACGACGGAGACGCAGAGCACGCCGGTGAAGGGCCCGACGAGTATCGCGGCGAGCGCGCCACCCAGCAGATGCCCGCTGGTACCTGCCGCGACGGGGAAGTTCAGCATCTGCACGGCGAAGATGAAGGCGGCGACGAGACCGGCCAGCGGGGCGGTGCGCTCGTCCAGTTCACGCCGTGCGCCCTTGAGGCTGACGGCTACGGCGCCCGCGGCGACGACCCCGGCGGCGGCTGAAACAGGTGCGTTGATGAATCCGTCGGGGACATGCATGCGCGCGCTCCTGGGCAGGGGCCCTGGACAGGGCGAACCGCTCGTGAACCGTTCGAGGTGGACGGTTCAATGATGTGGCTTGTTGCAAACGGCTTGCAAGAGCGCGTCGGTTCCGATAGAGCAAAGCCCATCCGGGGCGGATCTCGGTACATATGGGACATTAGGGAGTGGAGTGCCCGCACGGATGAGGAGTTCAGCGATGTCCGCAGTCGAGCAGTACGCACGCGCCCATCTCGTCACGGACTCCTCCGAGGGCCACCGGGCCGTCCCCGTCGTCCTGCACTACGACCCGGAGGCCGACCCGCACGCGGTGCGGGTCGGCCTCCCCGGTTCCCACGACCGGGTGTTCGCCCGCGGGCTCCTGGAAAAGGGGATGCGGGCCCCCACCGCCGCGGGCGACGTACACGTATGGCCGTGCGGCCGGGTCCAGACGGTGGTGGAGTTCCACGAACAGGACGGGGTGACGGTGGTCCAGTTCGACGCCTCGGCCTTGATCCGCTTCCTGCGCCGCACCTACGCCACGGCCGCCCCCGTCACACACTGAGGCGGGGGCGACGAAGAGGCGCACGCCGTGGCGCTTCTCCCCGCCGCCCCCGCCTCGGGACGACCATCCGGCTCAGACCCGCGCCAGCTCCCGATCACCGTCAGGATCCTGGTCCCGGTCCGCCGCCTTCTCCTCCGCGGAACGCAGGCCCTCGCCCTCCACGTCCACGTTCGGCAACGCCCGGTCCAGCCACCCCGGCAGCCACCACGCCTTCCGCCCCAGCAACGCAAGCACCGCCGGCACCAACGCCATACGCACCACGAACGCGTCGAAGAACACCGCGATCGCCAGACCGAAACCGATCATCTTCACCATCTGCTCCGACGAGCCGATGAAGCCCGCGAAGACCGCGATCATGATGACGGCCGCCGCCGAGACCACCCGGGCCCCGTGCCGGAAGCCGGTCACGACCGCCTGGCCGGGGCGCTCCCCGTGGACGTACGCCTCACGCATGCGCGTCACCAGGAAGACCTCGTAATCCATCGCGAGGCCGAAGACGACGCCCACCATGAAGATCGGCATCATCGACATGATCGGGCCGGTCTGCTCGACGCCGAAGAGCGAGCCGAGCCAGCCCCACTGGAAGACCGCGACGACCGCGCCGAGGGCCGCGAGGACCGAGAGCAGGAAGCCGAGCGCCGCCTTGAGCGGGACGAGGATCGAGCGGAAGACGACGATCAGGAGCAGGAAGGCCAGGCCCACGACCAGCGCCAGATAGGGCAGCAGGGCGTCGTTCAGCTTCTGCGAGACGTCGATGTTCATGGCCGTGGTGCCGGTGACCATGATGTCGGCGCCGGTGTCGGACTTGATCGTCGAGCCGGTGTCACGGATCGAGTGGACCAGGTCCTCCGTCTCGATGCCGCTCGGCTTCGAGGACGGCACGACGCTGATGATCGCGGTGTTGCCCGTTTTGTTGAGCATCGGCGGGGCGACCGTCAACACGTCGTCGAGGCCCGAGATCGTCTTGGTGATCCGCTGCGCCGCCGCCTTCGGGTCGTCGGCGCCTTCGAGGTCGCCGACCACCATCAGCGGGCCGTTGAAGCCGGGCCCGAAGCCCTCCGACACCAGGTCGTACGCCTTGCGCTGCGTCGTGGACGTCGGCTGCGCACCGTCGTCCGGCAGGCCCAGCTCCAGCTTCGAGACCGGCAGCGCCGCCGCGCCGAGCCCCACGATGCCGACCAGCAGCACGGCGACCGGACGCCGGACCACGAAGCGGGCCCACCGCGTGCCCATGTTCTGCTTCTCGGCGCCGGCGCCCTCGGCGTCGCCCGCCTTCTTGCGGCCACCGCCGAACAGCCTGCTCTTCTCGCCCATGGGCAGCACCCGCTTGCCCGCGTACCCCAGCAGCGCCGGGATGAGCGTGAGCGCGATCAGGACGGCGATGACGACCGTGCCGGCCGCCGCGAAGCCCATCTTGGTGAGCATCGGGATGTTGACCACCGCGAGGCCGACCAGCGCGATGACCACGGTGAGTCCGGCGAAGACGACCGCCGATCCCGCGGTCCCGACGGCCCGGCCCGCCGCCTCCTCGCGGTCCCGCCCCTCGGCGAGTTCACCGCGGTAGCGCGAGACGATGAAGAGCGCGTAATCGATGCCGACCGCGAGGCCGATCATCATGGCGAGCGTCGACGTGGTGGTGCCGAGGTCCAGCGCGTTGGCGAGCGCGGTGATGGACGAGACGCCGATGCCGACGCCGATCAGCGCGGTGATCAGCGGAAGCCCCGCCGCGACCAGCGAGCCGAAGGTGATGACGAGGACGACCGCGGCGATCGCGATGCCGATGATCTCGGTGGCCCCGGTCTCCGGCATGGCCGTCAGCGCGTCGCCGCCGACCTCGACCGTGAGCCCGGACTCCCGCGCGTTGTCGGTGGTCTTCTCCAGCGCCTCACGGTCGTCGTCGGTCAGCTCCATCGCGGTGACCTTGTACGAGACCGACGCGTACGCCGTGGAGCCGTCCTTGCTGACCGTCTTGGCCTGGAAGGGGCTGTCCGCACGGGCCACGTGCTCCGAGCCGGACCTGAGGGCGGCGACGGTCTTGTCGATCTCCGCCTTGTTGGCCGGGTCCGTCACCTTCTCCCCGCCCGGGGCCTTGAAGACGACGCGGGCACTGGCCCCGTCGGCGCTGGCCTCGGGGGCCCGCTTCTCCAGCAGGTCGAAGGCCTTCTGCGCCTCCGTGCCGGGAATCGAGAAGGAACTGGACGCGGCGGTGGGCGCCGACGCCGCGCCGACCCCGGCGAGCGTCAGGAGCGCCACCCAGATCAGGGCGACGAAGTGCCGTCGCCGGAAGGCGAGTTTGCCGAGTTTGTAGAGGAAAGTGGCCACGGAGGCGTACTCCCGGTCAGGTCGTGGTGGTGCGGGGCAAGGGTGATCAGCCCGACGACGTGAGCGGTCGCGTCAGGTACGGGGGGTGTTGCGGGGGTGTTGCTGTCTACGGGTTACAGGGGGTACGGGGACTCAGACGCCGAGGGCGGGGAGGATCACGGCATCGATGTACGAGGCGAGGAACTCGCGGTCGACCGGGCGGTCCTCGATGAGGTCCCGGGCGGCGAAACCGCCGACCATCATGTGGACGACGTACTCCAACGCCGGGTTGTCCGCGGCGACTTCGCCGCGCTCCACCGCCCTGCGCATCAGGTCGTTGAGACCGGTGAGCTCCGGCTCGATGAGCAGGTTCCGCAGCGCCTGGTGGAGTTCGGGGTTGTCGTGGATCGCATGGAACAGACCCCGCATCAGCGCGGCGTCCTTCTCCATCTGGCAGTCGTCCGAGCGGGCCACCATCTCGTACAGGTCGCCGCGCAGCGACCCGGTGTCGATGTCCGCCAGGGAGGCCGGCTTGTTGTGCCGCAGCGCCCTGGCGATCAGCTCCGGCTTGCTCCCCCACTGGCGGTAGAGGGTGGCCTTGCTGGACCGCGTGCGGGTGGCGACGGCGTCCATCGTCAGGGCGTCGTAACCGACCTCGCGGAGCAGGTCGAGCACGGCCTCGTACAGCTCGGCCTCGCGCTCGGGCGTGATCCTGCTGCGCCGCGTCGACGCCGACTCGGCCATGATCCGCACCTCCTGCTCGGCCTACCGCTCGGGAACGAAACGGTTTCGTACGCGACGACTGTATCCCCTCCCCTTAACGAAACGAAACGGTTTCGTACGTGTGCTGCGCCACAAGTTGCCGGGGTCCGTCCCCCGGAAAAGCATGGTGAGGTGACCGACGCGCGCGACGAAGCCCAGGACGCCAGTGCTCCGGACGCCGGTGCTCCGGACGACCACGCCTACCTGCGTTTTCCCCACCTCAGCGGCGACCGCCTCTGCTTCGCCGCCGAGGACGACCTGTGGGTGGCCCCCCTCACCGCCGAGGGCGCCCCGGCAGGACGGGCCTGGCGGCTGACCGTGGACCGCACCAAGGTCAGCCACCCCCGCTTCTCGCCCGACGGCCGCCACATCGCGTACACGACCTGGCGCAGCCTCGACCCGGAGATCCACCTCGCCCCGGTGGACGGCGGGCCCTCGCGCCGCCTGACCTACTGGGGCTCCACCGACACCCGGGTCTGCGGCTGGTCGCCCGACGGCGACATCCTCGCCGTCTCCTCGCACGGCCAGCCCTTCTCGTACTTCTGCTGGGCCTACAGCGTGCCCGTCGACGGCTCGCCCGGCGGCAAGCTGCCCTGGGGCCCGGTCTGGGACATCGCGATCACCGACTCCCTCGCCGACGGCGACGCCGAGCGCAAGACCCTGCTCCTGACCGGCAAGCCGCCGCACGAACCCGCCGCCTGGAAGCGCTACCGCGGCGGCGCGACGGGCCGCCTGTGGGTGCACGGCGAGCAGATCCTCGGCGACCTCGACGGGCATCTGGACGCGCCGATGTTCGTCTCCGGACGCATCGCCTTCCTCTCCGACCACGAGGGCGTCGGCAACCTCTACTCCTGCCTGCCCGACGGCACCGACCTGCGCCGCCACACCGACCACGACGCCTTCTACGCCCGGCACGCGTCCAGCGACGGGACGCGCGTCGTCTACCAGTGCGCGGGCGAGATCTGGCTGGTCGACGACCTCACCGCCGACTCCGTGCCGCGCAGGCTCGACGTGCGGCTCGGCGGCCCGCGCACCGGGCGGCGCGTCTACCAGGTGCCGGCCGCGCAGCACGTCGACGCGCTCTCCGTGGACACCACGGGGCGGGCCAGCGCCGTGGTCGTGCGCGGCTCCCTGTACTGGCTCACCCACCGGGACGGCCCGGCCCGCACCATCGTCGACAC
Source organism: Streptomyces sp. NPDC025651 (assembly GCF_055558735.1). Classification (NCBI taxonomy): domain Bacteria; kingdom Bacillati; phylum Actinomycetota; class Actinomycetes; order Kitasatosporales; family Streptomycetaceae; genus Streptomyces; species Streptomyces sp. NPDC025651. Next base: position 205,489 of record NZ_JBVHLZ010000010.1, on the reverse strand, counting down.
CCCCGGCGTGCGCGTCCGGCTGCCCGAGATGCTCGGCACCGGCGGCCAGGTCGCCTACATCACCGACGCCGAGGGCGAGGACGCCGTCGAGATCGCCTATCTGCCGCGCGCCAGCGGCGACCGCGAGCCGCGCAGGCTCGCGAGCGGCGAGCTCGGCCGCGTCCAGGAACTGGTCTCCGACCCGGACGGCGAACGCCTCGCCATCGCCTCGAACGACGGCCGCCTCCTCCTGATCGACGCCACGGAGGACTCCGACGGCGAGGTCACCGAGCTGATCCGCTCCATCAACGGGCCCGTCCGCGACCTCGCCTTCTCCCCCGACGGCGCCTGGCTGACCTGGTCGCACCCGGGCATCGGCCGTTCGCTCCGGCAGATCAAGATGGCCCGCATCACGGACCGGACCATCGTCGACGTCACCAACGGCCGCTTCGAGGACGAGAACCCCGTCTTCACCCGCGACGGCCGCTATCTCGCCTTTCTCTCCTGGCGCGGCTTCGACCCCGTCTACGACGTGCACACCGGAGACCTGTCCTTCCCCCTCGGCTGCCGCCCCTACCTCGTACCCCTGTCGTCCGCGACGCCGTCCCCCTTCGCGCTGCTGCCCGACGGGCGCCCGGCGACCGGCGGCCTCGACCCGGACGAGAGCGGCGCGGGCGACGGCACGACGACCGTCGAGGCCGAGGGCCTGGAGGCGCGGGTCACGCCCTTCCCGGTCACCGCCTCGAAGTACTCCGCCCTCTACCCCGTCAGCGACGGCGGCCTGGTCTGGCTGCGGTGGCCGATCTCCGGCGCGCTCGGCGAGACCTTCGCCAACCCCGCCGACACCTCGGGCCGCCCCACCCTCGAGTACTTCAACATCACCAAGACGAAGAAGTCCCAACTCGTCGACCACCTCGACTGGTTCGCGCTCAGCGGCGACGGAACCCGGCTCGTGGTCGTCGACGACGGCGACCTGAGCGCCATGCCCTCCACCGAACAGGGCGACAGCGACTCGACCGTCTGGATCGACCTGCGCCGCATCCTGCACGAGGTCGACCCGGCCGCCGAGTGGCGCCAGGCCTACGACGAGGCGGGCCGCATCATCCGCGCCTACTTCTGGGAGCCGCAGATGTGCGGCATCGACTGGGACGCGGTGCTCGCGCAGTACCGTCCCCTCGTCGAACGCGTCGCGTCCCCCGACGAGTTCGCGGACCTCCTGCGCGAGGTCCTCGGCGAGCTGGGCACGTCGCACGCGTACGTGTCCCCCTCGCGCCGCAACGAGGGCCCGCCCCACTACCAGCGCGCCATGGGCCTGCTCGGCGCCAATCTCGTACGCAGGGACGACGGCTGGATGGTCAAGCGGATCCTGCCCGGCGACTCCTCCGACTCCAAGGCCCGCTCGCCGCTGGCCGGCGCGGGCATCCGCGAGGGCGCGATCCTCACGCACGTCGACGGCCGCGCGGTCGACCCGGTGACCGGCCCCTACCCGCTGCTCTCGGCCGCGGGCGGCACGACGGTCGAGCTCACCTTCCAGCCCGCGGAGGGCGAGGGGCGGGCCCGCAGGGTCGCGATCGTGCCGCTGATCAACGAGAGGCCCCTGCGCTACCAGGACTGGGTGGCCAAACGCCGGGGCGTGGTGCGGGAGTTGAGCGGCGGCAAGTGCGGCTACCTCCACATCCCCGACATGGGCGGCTCCGGCTGGGCCCAGTTCAACAGGGACCTGCGCCTGGAGGTGTCGAGGCCCGCCCTGATCGTGGACGTGCGCGGCAACGCGGGCGGACACATCAGCGAACTGGTCGTCGAGAAGCTGACCCGCAAGATCATCGGCTGGGACCTGACACGGAACGCCCAGCCGGTGTCGTACGCCTCGAACGCGCCCCGCGGCCCCGTGGTCGCCCTCGCCGACGAGGCGACGTCCTCCGACGGCGACATGATCACGGCGGCGTTCAAACTGCTCGGGCTCGGCCCGGTGGTCGGCCAGCGCACCTGGGGCGGCGTCGTCGGCATGACGGGGCGGCACACCCTCGGCGACGGCACGGTGATCACGGTGCCGATGAACGCGGGCTGGTTCGACGCGTACGGCTGGGCGGTGGAGAACCACGGCGTGACCCCGGACCTGGAGGCCCTGCGCACCCCGCTCGACTGGGCGGAGGGGCGGCACGCCCAACTCGACGACGCGGTAAGGCTGGCGCTCGACCTCCTGGAGCAGCACCCGGCCTCCGTGCCGCCCTGCTACGCGAACGTCCCCGACCGCCGCAGGCCGCCGCTGCCACCGCGTGCGTGACCGCCCTCGTCACCGCCCGTCACTGATCGAAATGCGAGGTATGTCCGTGCGTGTCAGTCTGGTCGAGGCCCAATCCCCTCACCCAACATCGGGAGTGAATCGCATGGGCATCAAGGACCAGTTCCAGGACAAAGCTCAGGACCTCGCCAACAAGGCCAAGGACGCCATGGGCGACAAGGACGAGGCGCGCGAGCGTGCCTCGCAGGCCCAGGACGAGGCCCGTGACCGTGCCTCGCAGGCCCCTGACCAGGCCCGGGAAGCGGCGCAGGAGCAGCAGGACAAGTTCAACCAGGACTACGACGCCTGACGCTGCGCCATGCTTGCGCGAAGGAGGCCCCCCGGGACGCCGGGGGGCCTCCTGCGTATGTCGTCCGCGCGCCGGACGTGGCTGATCGCGCGGTTCCCCGCGCCCCTTGCGGGGCACGAACTCCGGCTCAACTCCGGCCGCGCACCGCCTCGTCCGCGGAACCCCCCGCCCCGACAAGGCCCGTGGAGACCGAGCCGAGCCGCGGCTCGAAGCGCCGCATCTCGCGCTGGCCCACCGACCCGATGACCCCCGGCAGATAGCCGCGGATGCCCTGCATGCCCCGCAGCCACCACTGCGCGTACACATGGCTGGAGCGGCGCTCGATGCCGGCGACGATCCGGTCCACCGCGGGACCCAGCGGATACGTCTTGTTGGCGGGCCACGGCAGCCGCTGCCGCAACTCCCGCATCACGTCGTCCTGGTCGGCGCCCCGCACCATGTCGGTGTCCGTCCAGGACAGATAGCCGACGCCGACCTTGACGCCCTTGTAGCCGACCTCGGCCCGCAGGGAGTGCGCGTACGCCTCGACACCCGACTTCGACGCGCAGTACGCCGTCATCATCGGCGTCGGCGTGATCGCGGCGAGCGAGGCGATCTGCAGCAGATAGCCGCGGCTCTCCATCAGGACGGGCAGGAAGGCGCGGCCGGTCACCGCGCTGCCTATGAGGTTCACCTCGATGACGCGGCGCCACGCGTCCGGGTCGGAGTCCAGGAACGGACCGCCGCCGGCGACGCCCGCGTTGGCGACGACGACGTCGACCTTCCCGAAGCGCTCCTTGACCTCCTGGGCAACCCGCGCCATCGCCACGTGGTCGGTGACGTCCGCGTGCCAGTGGTCGGACTCGGCGTGCAGCCGCTCCGAGACCTGCTTCAGCTCGTCCGGCTCCAGGCCGACGAGCGCGACCTTCGCGCCGCGCGCCGACAGCTTGCGGGCGAGCAACTCGCCGACCCCGCGCGCCGCTCCGGTGACGACCGCGACCTGCCCCTCCAGGCTGACCCTGCTCATGCGCCCTCCTTGACCTCTGCGTTCGCCTGCGCGTTCACCTGTACGTACGTCCCGACGAGCTCCCTGATCCGCTCCGTGACGGCCTCCGGCGCCTCGATCGGCGTCATGTGCCCGATCCCGGTCAGCTCGGTGAGCCCCAGGCACTCGGGCAGCGCGGCCGCGAGCCGCCGCGCGTGCGGCACGGGCGTGAGCCGGTCGACCTCGCCCGCCAGGACGGCGGTGGGCACCCGCAACTCCCCCACCTCGACGTCCAGTTGCAGCGTGGCCAGTACGTGCGACCAGCCGTGGCGCACCGGGGCCGGGCAGGCGTGCACGATCCGCGCGCACGCCTCGACCTTCTCCGGGGCCGAACCGGGGCCCATCGTGGCGTACTTGAGCACGCGCCTGGCCACCGGCGTCACGGGCCCGAGCGGCGCGCGCGAGCCGAGGACCGCGCGGGTGATCCGGGTCCGCGGCCGCCCGGCCCGCAGCAGCGGGATCACGGTGGACTCGGCGACCAGGTCCGAACTGCCCGTGCTGCACAGCAGAACGGCGGCCGCGTGCTCACGGAAGGCCTCCCTGCCGCCCGCGGCCATGAGCGTCATGCCGCCCATGGAGTGCCCCACGAGCACGGCCTTCTCACCCGGCGCGAGCGTCTGCGCGAGGACCGCTTCGAGGTCGTCGGCGAGCGCCCGCGTGCTGTAGCCGCCGGGGTCCGCGGGGGCGGCGCTGCGGCCGTGCCCCCGCTGGTCGTACACGATCACCCGGTGGTCGTCGGCGAGGGCGCGCACCTGCGCGGCCCAGAAGGCCGTCGAGCAGGTCCACCCGTGCGCGAGCACCACGGCGGGCGCCCCCTCGGGGCCGTGCACCTCGACGTGGACGCGGGCGCCGTCGGCGGAGACGACGCTCAGTTCACGCGCGGCCACGGGCGGCGCGTAGGGGCCACTGGTGACGTGGGTCAGTCGGCTCATGCGCCCGCCTCGACCTTCTCCGCCGCGCTCTTCCCCCGGCCCGTACCGGACTCGGCCCCGGGTGCCGCCGCCGGCGAGGCGGCCTTCGGCGCCCGCAGCACCTCGTACTCGGAGAGGTCGACGCGGCGCGTGGCCGCCTTGAACTCGGTGGTCGTGCCGGGCCACGCGGTCGTGTTGACGCCGTTCGCGTCGAGGTACCAGCTGTCGCAGCCGCCGGTGTTCCACACGGTGCGCTGCATCCGCCGCTGCATCTGCTCGTTCCAGGCGCGCACGGCGCGGGGCCGGGCGGCGAGCGCGGCGCGGCCGCCGAGCACGTCCAACTGCCGCAAGAAGTCGGCCATGTAGTTCAGCTGGGACTCGATGATCAGGATCATCGAGGAGTTCCCGAGCCCGGTGTTCGGGCCGATGATCGTCATCCAGTTGGGGAAGCCGGCCGCGGTCGTGCCGCGCAGCGCGTTCATGCCGTCCTTCCAGGTCTCCATGAGCGTGAGGCCCTCGTCGCCGATCACGCGGTCGGCGATCGGCATGTCCGTCACGTGGAACCCGGTGCCGAAGATGATCGCGTCGACCTCGGCCTCCGAGCCGTCCGCGGCGACGACGGTGCTGCCGCGCACCTCGCTCAGGCCGCTCGCGACGACGTCGACATTGGGCCGGGAGAGCGCCGGGTAGTAGGTGTTGGACAGCAGGATCCGCTTGCAGCCGATGCGGTACGCCGGCGTCAGCTTGTCCCGCAGCACCGGGTCCTTGATGGCCCGGTACATGTTCCGCTTGGCGAGCTGCTCGACGACGCCGAGCTCGTGGGGCCGCTTGGTGAACGCGTGGACCTGCAGCTCCCTGATGCCCCAGAGCAGTCCGCGCCGGGCGTGCGTGGTGAACGGCAGCTGCTTGTGCAGCCAGCGCTCGACGCCGGTGATGGCACGGTCGGCGCGCGGCAGCACCCACGCGGGCGTGCGCTGGAAGAGCGTGAGCCTGCCGACCTGCTTCTGGATCGCCGGCACGATCTGGATGGCGGAGGCCCCGGTGCCGACCATGGCGACGCGCTTGCCCCGCAGGTCGAAGTCGTGGTCCCAGCGGGCGGAGTGGAAGACCCTGCCGGGGAAGGTGCCGATGCCGGGGATGTCCGGCGTCTTGGGGTCGGAGAGCGGTCCGGTGGCGGAGACGACGACGTCGGCGGTGAGGCTGCCGTTGCTGGTCTCGATCTCCCAGCGCAGTTCGTCGGCGTCCCAGCGCATCCGCGTCACCTCGGTGTTGAGGCGGATGTGCGGGCGCAGCCGGAAGGTGTCGGCGACGCCCTCCAGGTAGTCCCAGATGTACTCCTGGCCGGAGAAGGTGCGCGGCCAGTCGGGGTTCGGCGCGAAGGAGAACGAGTAGAGGTGCGAGGGCACGTCACAGGCGCAGCCCGGATAGCTGTTGTCCCGCCAGGCGCCGCCCACCGCGCCGGCCCGCTCCAGGACGACGAAGTCGGTGATGCCCTCGCGGCGCAGCCGCACGGCGGCCCCGAGGCCCCCGAAGCCGGATCCGATCACCGCCACCCGTACATGCTCCTGCTCGCGCCCCTGCTCAGGGCCACGCTCGCGCTCGGCCATGCCGCCGCCTCCCGAAGTACCCGACTCTGCCAGTAACCACTGGCGCAATTCGGAGAGTAGAACACCTGCGTACTCATGGGTAGGGGCCGGACCGGGGAATGTTACCGGCGGTACAACATAGGCTTCCCACGTGGCAGACCAAAGAGACCGCCCCGCGGGCGAAGGCGGCGTACGCGAGTACCGCATGGAGGAGCTGGCCGGGAAGGCGGGCATCACCGTGCGCACGGTGCGCTTCTACCGCGAGCGCGGGCTGATCCCGCCGCCGCGCCGCGAGGGCCGCATCGCCTGGTACGACGACCACCACCTGGCCAGGCTGCGCACCATCGCCGCCCTCCTGGAGCGGGGCCACACCCTCAGCGGCATCGCCGAACTCTCCGACGCCTTCGACAAGGGCCGCGACGTCGGCGAACTGCTCGGCATGGGCGGCCTGACCGAGGAGCAGCCGGTCCGCCTCACCCCCGAGGAGCTCGCCGACCACTTCGCGGGCGAGGTCACCCCCGAGAACCTCGTCGCCGCCCTCGACCTCGGCTACCTCGGCACCGACGGCGACGAGCTCGTACACATCAGCCGCCGCCTCCTGGACGCCTCATCCACCCTCGTACGCAAGGGAGTTCCCCTGGCGGCCGTCCTGGAGGCAGGTCAGCGCGTACGCGAACACGCCGACGCCATGGCCGAGTTGTTCATCACGATCCTGCGCACCCACCTGCCCGACAGCGCGGAGGTGGACATCGAGCAGCTCCGCCCGGTCGCCAAGAGCGTGGTCGAGGCGGAGCTTTCGATGGCGCTGGACCGCAGGCTCAGCGACCCACCACCCCCCGGCCCCAGTGGCCGTGGCCCAGCGGAATGAACCAACGGGCCTTGTAGATACCGCCGTTGACCAGCTTGTACGCACTCTCGGGCCGATGGACGCTCACCGTCGTCGTCCACCACGTCTCCTCCAGGCCGCTCTCCGGCACGGTGGTGACGACCTGCCCGGTGCGCGGATCGTCGCCGACGGCCTTCACGGACTTGCGGGAGATCTCCGCGGCCCCGGCGAAGTCCCGCACGAAGGCACCGCTGCTCTTCTCGTACTGGAACACGGCCGCGTTGGTCGTCACCCACAGCCGTCCCGGCCGCCCGAGCACCGGGAAGAGGTCGTGCCCGCCGGGCGTCCTGCCCGGCGTCCCGACCGGCAGGCCGACCGCGAAGGTGCGCTTCAGCGTCGGCCGCGCGGCGCTCCCGCCGACCGCGTACGTCACCAACTCGTCGTCACCGACGGCCCAGAGCACGTTGCGCGCACCGTCCCAGTGCAGCCCGTGCGCGCCCTTGAGCTCCGCCTGGGCGTACCGCGTGGCCCGCGGGCCCTGCGAGGCCGCGTACAGCCGCACCAGCGCGCCCGTGCTGCACGCGACGGCCACGTTGCCGTCGGGCAGGATCTCCGCGCTGTGCGGATTGAACAGATCGTCGCCGGGCCCGATCGCCGTGCCCCAGTACCGCCGCCCCGTCGGATGCTCGACGACCGCCACGAACCCGAACGACGCGGTCGTCAGGACGTACGTACGCCGCCGGTGCACGCGCGCCTTCGCCTCGCACGGATACACCCAACTCACGTCGGGGCGCAGGTCCTTGTAGCGCGGATCGCCGAGCGGCGAGAACTGCCACCGCACCGCGGACGGGTCGGCGGCCGGGTCCCAGACGCGCCGCCGCGGATCGAGCACGAGCAGGCGCCTGCTCGCCTGCTCGGTCAGCAGAACGGGCGGCGTGCCGGCGGGGATCCCGCCGTCGCCGCCCGTCGCGTGCGCTCCCGTGGCGGGCAGCGCCGCCGCGATCCCGGCGCCCGCGGCGCCGAGCACCACGGCACGCCTCGAAGGCATGACTGACATGAAGTCCCCCCGGACCCTTGGCAGTTGGTCACGCAACTCGTCATGTACGCGACCGCAATCTGCCACGCGGGGCGGGCCCGGGACAGCCTTCTGCCGGACTTTGTGCCCCGGGGGACCGGCGGGGATCCAGGGCCCGCCTAGAGGTCGTAGACCACCGTCACGGGCGCGTGGTCGCTCCACCGCTCCGCGTGGCTCGCGGCCCGCTCCACGTACGCCTTCACCGCGCGCTCGGCGAGGCCCGCCGTCGCGACGTGGTAGTCGATGCGCCAGCCCGTGTCGTTGTCGAAGGCGCGCCCGCGGTAGGACCACCATGAGTAGGGACCCTCGACGCCCGGGTGCTGCGCGCGCACGACGTCCTCGTACTCCGCGAAGACCTCGTCCAGCCAGGCCCGCTCCTCGGGCAGGAAGCCGGAGTTCTTCTTGTTGCCCTTCCAGTTCTTGAGGTCGGCCTCCTGGTGGGCGATGTTCCAGTCACCGCAGACGACGACGTGGCGCCCCTCGGCGGCGGCCCGCTCCTTGAGCCCCTTCAGGTACGCGAGGAACTCCCCCATGAACCGGATCTTCTCGTCCTGCCGCTCGGTGCCGACCTCGCCGGAGGGCAGGTACAGGCTGGCGACGGTGACACCCGGAAGATCCACCTCCACGTACCGCCCGCTGCCGTCGAACTCCTCGGACCCGAAGCCGACCTGCACCCGGTCCGGCTCACGGCGTGTGTACAGCGAGACTCCGGCGCGCCCCTTCGCGGCGGCGGGCGCGTGCACCACGAACCACCCCTCGGGGTCCCGCACCTCGTCGGGCAGCTGCTTCTCCTCGGCGCGCACCTCCTGCAGGCACAGCACGTCGGCCGAGGTCTCGGCGAGCCACTCCACGAAGCCCTTCTTGGCGGCGGCACGCAGCCCGTTCACATTCACGGTGGTCACAGTGAGCATCCCGGCACGATACCGGCACACTGGAGCGCACAGCCGACACGCCACCGCATAGAAGTACGATGATTCGCATGACTATCCAGACGCCTCAGCAGTCCGCCGCCTCCCCCGCCGTCCACCTGCGCACGGTCACGTTCGCGCACCCGGACGCGATCAGGCTGAACGACCGCGTCCAGCTCGAGTACGCGGAGCGCTACGGCGACGAGGGCGACGTCACCCCGCTCGACCCGTCCATGTTCGAGCCCCCACGCGGCCTGTACCTCATCGCGTACGACGAGCACGGCACCGCACTGGCCACGGGCGGCTGGCGCGCCATGGACAAGAACGACGAGAACTACGAGGACGGCGACGCCGAACTGAAGCGGATGTACGTCACCCCGGAGGCCCGCGGCCTCGGCCTCGCCCGCCGCATCCTCGCGGCCCTGGAGACCGACGCGAAGGCGGCCGGCCGCGTCCGCATGGTCCTGGAAACGGGCACGAAGCAGCCGGAAGCGATAGCCCTCTACACCTCCACGGGCTACACCCCGGCCCCGGAGAAGTTCGGCCACTACCGCTTCGACGACCTGAGCCGCTGCTACGTCAAGGCCCTCTAGCCGCGCCTGTCCGCGGACGCCACGCCTCCCCCCGAGGGCTGCTTCACGGCCGACCGCAGGTCGAACACAGCCACGGCCCCACCGCCCACCGCATTGCTGAAGCGCACCCCCGCCCCCAACACCCCCGCCTGCCCCTGCGCGATCGTCAGCCCCAACCCCAGCCCCACCCCCTTCTCCCCACCCCCACTGCGAAACCTCTGCGGCCCCCCGGACAGCAGCGCCTCAGGAAACCCGCCCCCCGAATCCCGCACGGTCACCACCCCGCCGTCGACCTCGACGACCACCGGCACCGCCCCGTGCCGCAACGCGTTGCTGACGAGATTGGCCACCACCCGCTCCACCCGCCGCGGATCCGTCTCCACCTCCACATCCCGCACCACCTCCACCGTCACCCCCTCCGCCCCCGCGGCCCCCGCCGCGGCGGACCTGCGCACCAGCTCCCCCAAGCCGCACACCTCGGCGGCCACCTGCTCCCCCGCCCCGTCGAGCCGCGCCACCTCGATGACGTCGTCGACCAGCTCCCGCAGCCGCCGCGCCGACCCCTGGACCAGCTCGGAAGGGCGCCCCGGCGGCAACAGCCCGGCCGCCGTCACCATCCCCGCCACCGGCGTCCGCAGCTCGTGCGCGATGTTCGCCGTCACCTCGCGCTCGGCCTGCAGCCGCGCCGCGAGCGCGTCGGCCATGGTGTTCACGGCGGACGCCAGCTGCGTGATCTCGTCCTTGCCGTGCAGCGGAAGCCGCGCCGTCAGATCCCCCTCGGCGATGCGCTGCGCGGCCCCCGCCTTCGCCCTGAGCCGCCGCCCGAGCCGCGTGGCCACCAGCAGCCCCGCCACACACGCGAGCGCCGTCCCGATGCCCCCGGAGATCCACAGCACCCGGTCCAGGTCCCGCACGGTCGCCGCCTCCCTGTCGTAGGGCCGCTTCAGCGCGACGACCTCCTTGCCGTACTTGCTCGCCGCCCACAGCTGCGGCACCCGCCCGCCGCGGTCCAGATAGACGCCCCAGTTCCCGTTCCGCACGGCCCCGGCGAGCGGCCCCGGCAGGTCGGCGGGGTCGATGAGGGTGCGGTCCCCGTCGATCCCCGCCGCGTGGTCCTGCACGGCGGTCTGCAGCCGGTCCCCGATCTGGCTGCGCGCGCCCGCGTACTGCGCCTCGACGGTGCGGTGGTGGACGAGGAGCCCCATCACGACGGACACCACGGCCGCGGTGCCCGCGATGGCGATTCCGATCTTGGTGCGCAGCCCCATGCCGTCCCCAGCCCTCTCAGAACTCCGGAACCGACAGCCGGATCCCCTGGAACTGCACGTTCACCGCAGCCGCGGGCAACTCCTCCGGCTTCTTCGGCTCGACGGTCGCCCGCCGGTAGTACGCGACCCGCTCCTGCCGCTCCAGACCGCTGAGCGTCAGCGTCGCGTCGTACGGCTTCTCGGCGCACCCGGGCAGACACCACTGGCCACCGAGCCTCCCGGTGGCCCGCGCGGTCGGCCCGCCCCAGTCCTTCCAGTTCAGGTCCGTCAGCGTGACGTACTCGGTGAGCCCCACCTCCGCCGGCCGCTGCAGCGGCTCCCCCGCCGCGTCGGCCAGATAGACGGGCCCGGTCACCTTCGACGGCCGCAGCGCCGGCCCTTCCACATGCAGCCCGCCGGGCTCGGAACATCCGCCGACCAGAACGGCGACAAGACCGGCACCCCAGAAGGCGACGGCGGTCCTCGTCCACAAAGGGCACGACATGGATCAAATGTATCGATTGCCGGACAAACCACACGCGGAGCGCGGCCTCCTGGGCACAACGCAAAGATCCCGCCCAGTTCGATGAACTGGACGGGATCTCATGTGCAGTCGGGTGTTCACGAGTGGGCCTGATCAGGCACGACTCGCCAGTTTGAAGAGCTTTTCCCGTGAGACGGGTGATCGTTCCCCGCGAGGCTGCGGTCGGTCACCGTGGAGGCCCCAGTCGTCGAGGCCTCGGAGCTGTGCGCGGAGGCCAGGAACTGGCGTGCCCGCCATTACCCACGGCCGCTCAGCCTGGCCCGGCACCGGCCTCCGGTGACCAGGTGGACCGCGTCGCCCGGTCGGACGTGCGGTGGCGAGCCGTTCGAGGGCGATGGCTCCTCAGCCATGCCGAGAGAAGAAGGCGACAAACGCGATGTAGGAGATGGCGGCGGTGGCCACGAACCAGAAGTACGGACCACCGCTTCGTCCGGATGCCAGGTCACCGATGAAGGCGTAGAGATTCCCCGCGGTAAGCACCACGCCCGTGCCAGCCCAGGCTCGCCCTGAGATCCGGGCGAAGCGCTCGTCGGGAGCCTTTTCGGTGAGGCCCTGGTAGGTCTCGCTCCGGCGTCCCAGCAGCACCAGAACAAGACTGCAGGCCGCCAGAATCCCGAACGTCACCAGGCCGATAGCGAGGCGGCCGCCGAAAGTCGCAGCCACGAGGCAGGCACCTCCGACGGCGAGGAAGAAGCCAGGGACGGACCGCCGGGCTGTCCTACTGGCCATCTGCTGGCTCTTCGGCATGGAACATCTCCTCAACGCTGACTTCAAAGAACTTGGCCATGGACATGGCTAGCGGCAGGGAAGGCGTATACCGCTCGGTCTCGATGGCATTGATCGTTTGCCGTGAGACCCCCAGGGCTGTGCCGAGCTGCCCCTGGGAGAGCCCTCGTGACGACCGCAGTTTCCTGACGCTGTTTCGCACATGTAAAGCTTACTTGTCACCCTTCAGCGGTTGTCAAGCTTGCTTTACAGGCAGAACTGCCCCTTGGGGGGCCACCTGCGCGGCTGGACCGGCGACGTCGGCATCGACGCCACCGGCATCCCCGTAACCGCCCACCCCGACAGCCCTTGGCGCGGAACCGCGTCGGTCGAGATCAGTGCAGGCTGGCACGCCAAGGGCGGCACCGGGGAGAAGGGCTTCGGCTACAGCGCCACCCTGGCCATCGCCGCCCATCACCGCGACTCCGACGACCACCGGCCCAAGGCGTACCCGCAGCTGTGTCTGGGCTTCGAGCTCGACACTCCCACGGTCCGTACCGGCCCCAACGCGGTCAACGTCCTGACTCAGCTGTCCGAACTCGGCCTGCCCACCGGCATCCTGGCCGCCGACCGCGCCTATACACACCCCTGTGCGTCGTCTCGGCTACCGTCTCGCCCTCGACTACAAGGTCGAGAACCGGGGCAAGCAAGGCAGCTGGAAAGGCGCCGTGCTCATCGACGGCCCGCTCGCCTGCCCTCTCCTGCCCGTCGTGCTGGCCCATGCCACCACCGGCCTGGACGACAAGGCCGTACGTGAGATCAAGGACAGCCCGCAGCTGGCCGAACTCATCGACGCCCGCACGCCGTTCTTCCTGAAGACCAAGCAAGGCCCCGACGCCCGAGGCACCGTTCGCCTGCACTGCCCCGCGGCCGGATCCTCGCCGTCGGTGAACTGCGCTCGCCGGGACCGGCTTCGGCCCCGCACACCACGCAGCCCTAAACCGCCACCTACCTTGATCAATTTCTCCGACAGTCGCAAGCGGGCCGCCCACTCCGCCGCCCGCCCGACCGTCCAACTCCCCGAGAACGAATGGCTCACCCGTCCACCGGCCGACGAACTGCCAGACGTCTGCAGCCAGTCCGACATCAGCGTCCCCGCCGATGCCGACGGTGATCGCAAGACCGCCAAGTTCCGGCAGGACCACCACTGCCTCACCCAAGCCTGGACCTCTACCTACAAGCCCATCCGCTCCCACAACGAAGGCATCAACGGACGCTTCAAGAGCGGCGAGATCGACATCGGGAACCCGAAACACCGCCCAGCACCGGGCCAGGTCGCCCAGACACTCCTGGTCGCCGTCATGGCCACCGCAGGCAACCTCGACATCCTCGAGACTTGGCTCTACCGCCGCACCGGCGCCGCCGGACGAAACGGGACGACCGCCCCCCTCCATGAGCTAAGGGACCAGAGCGGAACGGACAACCCCACAACGCGATCACGGCCAGCCCCGGACACCCGGGGCTGGCCGTGATGCTCACAACACCGCACAGCCACGGACCCAAACGCCCACGGCTGCGGATCGCCGCCATCCCTCACCCCGAACAGGTTCCAGAAACGACGAAGATCCCGCCCGATCTTCCGATCGGACGGGATCTCGTCAACCGAGCTTGAGCTAACTCAAGAACGGCCGTGCAGTGGACCTGAGGGGATTTGAACCCCTGGCCCCCTCGATGCGAACGAGGTGCGCTACCGGACTGCGCCACAGGCCCTTGCAACGAGTGAAACTCTAGCATCCCCATCCGGGTGCTTGGAAATCCGTTCCTGGCTGGTCAGCCCGGGGGATCTCACGAGGCCTCACTCGTTGGCCGCGCGCGGCCGGTCGCCGTCCTCGTACTGGTCGAAGAGCGGGGTGCGGCCACGCCCGCGGGCACGCCGCGCGGAGGCCGCCCTGCGCTTGTCGCCGCGCCCGCCGGAGGCGTCGGAGCCCTCGGCCGCGTCGACGTCCCCGGCGGCGTCCCGGTTCTTCTCGGCGGCAGCGGCGCCGCCCGAGGTCCCCGTGTCCGCCGTGCTCGACCGGGCCGAGCTCCAGGTGTCGGGAGCGCCCAGGTCGACGCTGCCGGTGGCACGCGGGGCGACCGGCGCGGTCACGTACGTGGGCAGGGGCACCGGGACCGGGTCCCAGCTGTCGCCGCGCCCGGGGCCCCGCTGCCGCTCGCGCTGCTGGTCGACCCACTCGGCGTGGTCGGTCTGCTCGACGAGGGCACGGCGGTCGGCGGCGAGCGCGGACAGGTCGGTCTCCGTCTCGGGCGCCGGCTCCTCGGCCTCGTCGACGACGGGCTCCGCGCTCGCGGGCCTGCGCCGCGGCTGCCGCTCGCGCAGCCGCTGCGCCGCGACCTCGGCCCTGCGCCGGTCCATCGTGTAGGTGAAGCGCCGCCGCTCCTGGCCGCGCAGATAGACGATGTACGCGCTCAGCAGCACCGCGGGCACGGCGGGCGCCCACAGGAAGGCGAGCCCGCCGACCCCGGCGACGACCGCGCCGACCGTGAAGGCGAGGAAGAGCAGCACCGTCGTGCGGCGGCGCCGGGCGAGCACCTTGGAGCGCCGGGCGCGGGCGGCGGCCTCCGCCGAGGCGGCACGCCGCGCGGGGTCCGCCTTGCCCTGGACCTGGCCCTGACTCTGCCCCTGAAGCTGGCCCTGGACCTTGCCCTGAGCCGCACCCTGGGTCCTGACCGGAGCCTTGGCCCGGGGGGCGGGCTCCGGCGCGCGTTCGGGTTCGGCTTCGGGGCGCACCTTCTGACGGACCGGAGGCTCCGCCCGGTCCGCCTGGGGTTCGGCCGCGCCGGCCGGGGGCGCGACAAAGGCCCGGACGTCCACCGAGTCGGTGATCCCGTCCGGGTCGTCGCGCGACTCCCCTTCCTCCGGCGAGCGCGCTTGCAGGTCCTTGGCGTATCGGCGCTCCATCCCCGCCCGTCCGGACAGCAGCCGGATGGCGGTGCTGAAGCGTTCCGTCGGACGGGCTTCGTTCAGCTCGTCCTGCCTACGGAGCCACATCGGCACCAAGTAGGCGGCCCAGGCCCCGACGATGACTGCGTAGATGAGGCCGCTGCTGCTCACGCTCACACGGTAGAGGGGTTTGCGTGAGGCCATCTGCCAATTGGGCCGGTGTGTCGCACGATCTGGCTGATATCTCGAACTTTTTTTGTGACTGATGCGATCAACAGGCCGCCGACAGCGTGAAATTAATGCCTGAGACAAGGCTCATACGAGCCTCAGACGGTCGTTCGCCGATCAATTTCGAACACTTATTTCATTTTCCGGGTCGGGTACCGGACTAGGCGGTGTTCCGAGGTCGCGCCTGGTGCCAGCGGCGCAACAACCCTTCCGGTACCTCTTCGGCGGTGAGCGCGAAGACGAGGTGATCCCGCCAGGCTCCGTCGATGTGGAGATACCGTGGACGAAGCCCCTCCTCGCGGAATCCGAGTTTCTCCACGACCCGTCGACTCGGCGCGTTCTCGGGGCGAATACAGACCTCGATACGGTGCAGCCCGACCGCCCGGAAGCAGTGGTCGACGGCGAGCGCGACGGCGGTCGGCATCACCCCGCGCCCCGCGACGGACTCGTCGACCCAGTAGCCGACATGGCCCGAGCACATCGAGCCCCAGGTGATCCCGGCGACCGTCAACTGCCCGACGAGACGGCCCTGGTACTCGATGACGAAGGGCAGCATCCGGCCCGCGCCCGCCTCCGCGCGCAGATGGCGGACCATCTGCCGGTAGGTGGGGCGGTGCACGATCGGGCCGCTGGCCGTGGGCGGCGGGATCGTGGCCTCCCAGGGGCGCAGCCAGTCGCGGTTGCGCCGGTTGACCTCGCGCCAGGCCCGCTGGTCGCGCATCTTTATGGGACGGAGGGCGATGTCGCCGTCCGTCAGCTCGACGGGCCAGGAAGGGCTGTTCAGCTCGCACCCCCCGCGGGGCCGGGATGGTCGCCGCCGCGCAGCTGGTCGACGGCGTGCTTCAACAGCGGCTCCAGGACGGCGAGTCCGTCGCGTACGCCGCCCGTGGAGCCCGGCAGGTTCACGATGAGCGTCCTGCCCGCGACTCCGGCGAGCCCTCGGGAGAGCGCCGCCGTGGGGACCTTGTCCCTGCCGTACGCGCGGATCGCCTCCGGGATGCCGGGGACTTCGTGGTCGATGACGCGGCGGGTGGCCTCGGGGGTGCGGTCGGTGGGCGAGATGCCGGTGCCGCCGGTGGTGAGGATGACGTCGTAGCCCGCCGCCACGCCCGCGTGCAGGGCCTGTTCGACGGGGTCGCCGTCGGGGACGACCTGGGGTCCGTCGACGGCGAAGCCGAGCGCGGTCAGGCCTTCGGCGAGCAGGGGGCCGCCGCGGTCGGGGTAGACCCCGGCCGCCGCGCGGTTCGAGGCGGTCACCACGAGGGCGGCATACGGCGCGGTCGAGGCGCCGCCGCCCGGCACGTCCAGAGCCGACGGCGGCACCGACGCCGCGGCCGTCTCCCGGCGTTCGCCCTCGGACGCGCTGTGGCCGCTCACGCTCCCGCCCCCTCGGCTCCCTCGCGCGTCCAGTGGCCCGACTTGCCGCCGGTCTTCTCCTCGACGCGTACGTCCGTGATGACGGCGCCCTTGTCGACCGCCTTGACCATGTCGACGACCGTGAGGGCCGCGACGCTCACCGCGGTGAGGGCCTCCATCTCGACGCCCGTGCGGTCCGTCGTCTTCACCGTCGCGAGGATCTCGACGGCGTCGTCCGCCACGGAGAGGTCGAGCTCGACCCCGGAGACGGCCAGCGGGTGGCAGAGCGGGATCAGGTCCGGGGTGCGCTTGGCTCCCATGATCCCGGCGATCCGCGCGGTGGCCAGGGCGTCGCCCTTGGGGACCCCCTCGCCGCGCAGCAGCTCGATCACACGCGGCGAGACCAGCACGCGGCCACTGGCACGGGCGGTGCGCGCGGTCACGTCCTTCGCGGACACGTCGACCATGCGGGCCGCGCCCGCCTCGTCGATGTGGGTCAGGTGCTGCTGCTCAGGGCCGGGGGTCTCCCCCCGGGAAATCGCGGTCATGTGCTGTGGCGCTCCCGGTCCGGGCCCCGCGCGGTGCGGCGCGCGCGGGCCTGTTGTGCGCGACACGGTACCGCGCGGGCGGCCTTCTCAGCCGAGCAGGACCACCTCGACGTCCGTGCCGGGCTCCGCCGACGTGGTGTCCTCGGGGACGACGATCAGCGCGTCCGCGTGCGCGAGGGCGGCGATCAGATGCGAGCCCGAGCCGCCGACCGGGGTCACGCTGCCCGCCTCGGCGTCATACCGTCCCCGGAGGAACTGGCGGCGGCCCGCGGGCGAGTTCAGCGGCTTGTCGGACACCAGCTCCGCGCGCGTGGTGGCCCTGTGGACCTCGGGCAGGCCCATGAGGGTGCGGATCGCGGGACGTACGAAGAGTTCGAAGGAGACGTACGAGGAGACGGGGTTGCCCGGCAGCGCGAGCAACGGGGTGTGGTCGGGGCCGATGGAGCCGAAGCCCTGCGGCTTGCCCGGCTGCATGGCGAGCTTGCGGAACTCCACGCCGCTGCCCGCCCCGATGCCGTCCTCGTCGTCCGGGTCGCCGATGGAGGTCAGGGCCTCCTTCACGACGTCGTACGCACCCACGCTCACGCCGCCCGTGGTGACCACGAGGTCGGCGCGGATCAGCTGGTCCTCGATGGTGGAGCGCAGGGTCTCGGCGTCGTCGGCGACCGCGCCCACGCGGTAGGCGATGGCTCCGGCCTCGCGGGCCGCGGCGGTCAGGGCGAAGCTGTTGGAGTCGTAGATCTGGCCGTTCGCCAACTCCTCGCCCGGCTGGACCAGTTCGCTGCCGGTGGACATGACGACCACGCGCGGGCGGGGGCGCACCTTCACCGTGCCGCGTCCGATCGCGGCGAGCAGGGCGATCTGCGGGGCGCCGAGGACCGTGCCGGTGGTCAGGGCGCGGTCACCGGCCCGGACGTCGCTGCCCTGCGCGCGCACATGCGCGCGTGCCTCGGCGGGGCGGTGCACGCGGACCTCTCCGGAGGCGCCCTCGGGGGCGGCGCTGTGGGCGCGCATCCCGGAGACGGGGCCCTCGCCGAGGCCTCCGTCGGTCCACTCCACGGGGACGACGGCCTCGGCGCCGGGCGGCAGCGGTGCGCCGGTCATGATGCGGGCGGCCTGGCCCGCGCCGACGGTGGGCTGCTCGCCCGCGCCCGCGGCGACGTCGCCGACGACGGTCAGGACGGCGGGGAACTCCTCGCTGGCGCCCGCGACGTCGGCGACCCGCACCGCGTACCCGTCCATGGAGCTGTTGTCGAAGGGCGGCAGCGAGACGGGCACCGTGACGTCCTCGACCAGGACACAGCCCTGGGCGTCGAGGAGTTGGAGCTCGATCGGCTCGAGCGGACGGACGGTCGCGAGGATGTCGTCCAGATGCTCCTCCACCGACCAGAGGTTGTCCCGGCCGGTGGTCGATGTCGTCGTGCTGCTGCTCAAAGTGCTACATCTCCTCGGTGACGTAACTGCGAAGCCAGGCCTGGAAGTCCGGGCCCAGATCTTCACGTTCGCACGCGAGTCTGACAATGGCACGCAGATAGTCGCCGCGGTCACCGGTGTCATAGCGGCGGCCCTTGAAGACGACGCCGTGCACCGGGCCGCCGATCTTCCCCGCGACGGTAGGAGCCGACTGATACGTCGCGGCGAGCTGCTGCAGGGCGTCGGTGAGCTGGATCTCGCCGCCGCGGCCCGGCTCGGTCTTGCGCAGTATGTCGAAGACATGGGGGTCCAGGACATAGCGGCCGATGATCGCGTAGTTGGAGGGGGCGTCCGCCGTCTCCGGCTTCTCCACCAGGTCGGTCACCTTGACGACGTCGCCGTCCTCGGTGGCCTCGACGGCCGCGCAGCCGTAGAGGTGGATCTGCTCGGGGGCGACCTCCATGAGCGCGATGACACTGCCGCCGTGCTGCTCCTGGACCTCGACCATGCGGGCGAGGAGCGGGTCGCGCGGGTCGATGAGGTCGTCGCCGAGGAGGACCGCGAACGGCTCGTGGCCCACGTGCGGTGCGGCGCACAGGACGGCGTGACCGAGCCCCTTGGGGTCGCCCTGGCGGACGTAGTGCATCGTCGCGAGGTCGCTGGACTCCTGGACCTTGGCGAGGCGGGCCTCGTCGCCCTTCTTCAGGAGGGCCGACTCCAGTTCGTAGTTGCGGTCGAAGTGGTCCTCCAGCGGGCGCTTGTTGCGACCCGTGATCATGAGGACATCGTCGAGGCCCGCGGACACGGCCTCCTCGACCACGTACTGGATCGCCGGCTTGTCGACGACCGGCAGCATCTCCTTGGGAGTTGCCTTGGTCGCCGGCAGGAAGCGCGTGCCGAGGCCCGCCGCGGGGATGACCGCCTTGGTGATCCTGGGCGTGGGGGGGTGAGACTCAGTCATGCCGACAACCATATCCGGTGCGTATGTGCGGAATCTGTGGGTCCAGATAATTGGGCGGCATATGCGACCACTAGGAAGGATTTGTGAGTACGCCATGAGCACGACCGAACCCGGCGGCCAGCCAACCAAGCGCATGTTGCGGCGAGACTTCCTCGCGGTGAGAAGCGGGTTGACTGAGGATGACGCACACAAGGCGGCCGCGGTTCTCGCCGACCGCGCGCTGGAGCTGCCGGAGCTCGCCGGGGCGCGGACCGTCGCCGCGTACGTCTCCGTGGGGAGCGAGCCCGGCACGCGCGCCCTGCTGGATGCCCTCCACGCGCGCGGGACACGGGTTCTGCTGCCCGTGCTGCTCGCGGACAACGACCTGGACTGGGGGGCGTACGACGGGGAGAGCTCGCTCGTGCGCGTACAACACCAGGGAAAGATCGAGCTGTTGGAACCCTCCGGGCAGCGGCTCGGTCCGGACGCCGTCCTGGAGGCGGACGTCGTGCTGCTGCCCGGGCTCGCCGTGGACGCGCGCGGGATGCGGCTCGGGCGGGGCGGCGGCTCGTACGACCGGGTGCTCGCCCGGCTGGAGCGCGCGGACGCCGATCCCGCTCTGGTGGTGCTCCTGTACGACTCCGAAGTGGTCGCGCACGTCCCCGAAGAGGCGCACGACCGGCCGGTGCACGCCGTCGTGACGCCGTCGGGGGTACGTCGCTTCCACTGACCCCACGACATCGAGAAGGGCCCTCCACGCGTGCGTGGAGGGCCCTTCGGTGTCAGCCGTGCGGGATCAGGGGCGCAGGACCAGCTTGTCGCTCGTGCTGTCCTCGACCGCCTTCTTCGAGTAGGCCCACGGCAGGAGTTCGCCCTTGGCCCACTTGTCGGTCTGGTCGGTGTAGTGGTCGTTGTACGCGTGCCCCGAGGCGCCGGTGAGGTTGATCCACTTGGACTTGTCCATGTCCTTGAGGTTCACCACCATGCGCATCGACGGCACCCACACCACGCCGTACCCGCCCGCGGCGTTCCAGCCGGTGGCGTTGACCGCGGCCTCGCCGCCGCCGAGGTTCCACGGGCCGCGGTTGAGCACGAACTGCAGCCAGCCGGGGCCTTCGGTGCCCAGCGTCTGGTTCTTCAGCGTGAGGCGGTGCAGGCGGCCCCAGCTCCAGGTGTCGATGTCCTTGCCGAGCTTGGCCGTCAGGTCCCAGCGCGCGTCCTCCATGGCCCGCTTGAACAGCTGGTCGCGGGTCTTGGTCTCGTCGTCGGTACGGGTCGCCGGCGCCTTCCACCAGTCGTTCTTCTCGTCGTCGAGGATCTTGCGGACGACCTCGAAGTAGCGGTCACCGCCGTCCGGCTGCGCCGAGTCGGCGTCCCGCTCGCCGCATTCGCGGACCTTCTCGCCCTCGTCGGCGGGACGGGTGTTGCCGGCCGGCTCGACGTTCAGGCACTGGCCCTTGACGCGCAGCTCCTTGGGGAGCTTGTTGCCGAAGGCGAGCTTGAGGATGTTGCGCCAGACCGAGTTGAAGTACGCGGCGGCCGCCGAGTCGGCGTCCTGGGTGTAGTCCCAGCCCTCCAGGAGCTTCTGCGCCTCGCGGACGTACTTGTCCTTGATGTCGATCTTCAGCAGCTTGGGCACGAGCAGCTTGGCGATCTCGCTGCTGTTGTCCATCTGCATGAGGCGCATGTCCTCGGTGGAGATCTTGCCGCCGTTCTTGATCTTCGACTGGATCAGGTCGTCGATCCGCTGGCTGCGCGCTCCGTAGCCCCAGTCGGCGGTGAGCTTGTACGGGTACTTGCCCTCGCCGTCCTCGATCACGGCCTGGTTGGCGGTGACGATGTAGCCGCGCTTGGGGTTGTACTCGTAGGGCAGCGCACGCTGCGGGATGTAGCCGTCCCAGCGGTAGGCGGGGTCCCAGCCCGGCGCGGGGAGCGAGCCGTCGCCCTTGCCGCGGGTGGGGATCTTGCCGGGGGCCTGGTAGCCGATGTTGCCCTTGGTGTCGGCGTAGATCAGGTTCTGGGAGGGCACTTCAAAAGAAGCGGCCGCCTTGCGGAACTCCGTGAAGTCCTTCGCCTTGTTGAGCTCGAAGACGGCGTCCATGGACTTGCCGGGGGCCAGCGCGGTCCAGCGCAGCGCCACTCCGTAGCCGTCGCCCCGGTCGGGGGCGGCGGTGTCGACGCCGGCCTTCTTGCCGACCTTGACCAGCTCGTCGTCGCGGTCCGAGATCAGCGGGCCGTTGTTGGTCTCGCGGACCGTGATCTTCTTCTCCTTGCCGCCCGCGACCTTGATGGTCTCCTCGCGGGAGGTGAAGGGCAGCACCTTGTCGTCGAACAGGTAGCCGTCCCCGGTGAACTTCTCCAGGTACAGGTCCGTGACGTCGGCGCCGAGGTTCGTCATGCCCCAGGCGATGTCCTGGTTGTGGCCGATGACCACGCCCGGCATGCCGGAGAAGGTGTAGCCCGAGACGTCGTACTGGCACTTCTCGGAGACCGACCGGCAGTGCAGGCCCATCTGGTACCAGACGGAGGGCAGCTGCGGCGCCAGGTGCGGGTCGTTCGCGAGGAGCGGCTTGCCGGTGATGGTGTGCTCTCCGGAGACGACCCAGGAGTTCGAGCCGATGCCGTTGCCGTTCGGGCCGAGGATCGCCGGGACCTCGTCCAGGGCGTCGGAGAGACCCGAGAGCTGCGACTGCAGCCCGGCGGGTGCCTGCGTGCCGTCCGCGAGGCCCGTGCCCGCCGCGCCACCGGTCCCCGCGGTCCCGGACTGCGTGCCGGTGCCCTTGTCGTCGTACTCCTTGGTGGCGCTGTTGTAGGCGCCCTCCTGGACGACGGGCTTGTTCCGCTTGTACGGGTACTCCGGGTACAGGTCCTTGATCTGCGAGGGGCCGAGGCGGCTCGTCATCAAGGAGCGGTCGATCTCGTCCTGCATGTTGCCGCGCAGATCCCAGGCCATCGCCTTGAGCCAGGCAACGGAGTCGACGGGGGTCCACTTCTCGATCTTGTAGTCGTTCTCGAAGCCGAGCGCCGCGTACTCGACGGAGATGTCCTTGCCGTCCTTGCCGCCGAGGTAGGCGTTGACTCCCTTGGCGTACGCCTGGAGGTACTTCTTGGTCTGCGGCGAGAGCTTGGAGTCGTACTCCTTCTTCGCCACCCGGTGCCAGCCGAGCGTACGCAGGAACTCATCGGTCTTGACCTGGCCCTTGCCGAACATCTCGGAGAGCCGCCCGGAGGTCATATGACGACGTACGTCCATCTCCCAGAAGCGATCCTGCGCCTGGACGTAGCCCTGCGCCATGAAGAGGTCGGCGTCGGAATCGGCGTAGATCTGCGGGATCCCGTTGCCGTCGCGCTTCACCTCGACATTGCCGGAGAGGCCGTCGAGCTTGATCGTTCCCTTGGTCTGCGGGAAGGAGGCGCGCACGGTGCTGATGCTCCAGTACGCGCCGAAGCCGATGCCTCCGACGATGGCCAGGACCAGGACGATCACGACGAGTCGGGCTCGGCGCCCCTTCTTCTTGCCGGACTTATGACCGGAAGAGGCGGTGGTGTTGGAGGGCATCGCTGTCCTTGCTGTCCTTACGCGAGCGGCAGGGCGGGCTGTGCTGTCGACTGGGCGGCTCTGGGAGCGCTGGAGCAACCATAGGCGCAGGACGTTGCGGCTCCGGACGCGGAGTCAGGAACCCGCCTTCTCTGAGATCGAAAAGAGGTTCGACGACGTCAAGAAAGCGTTAACAATTAGGTAAGGTAACGAAGTACTCGGCTACACGGAGGAAGGAACGGCCCCTGACTGTCCACCACCTCAACCAGCTCCTGCTCGTCTGCTCGCTCGTTCTGCTCGTCGCGGTGGCGGCGGTCCGCATCTCGTCGCGCAGCGGGCTCCCCAGCCTGCTGCTGTACCTGGGCATCGGCGTCGCCATGGGCCAGGACGGCATCGGCGACGTCCAGTTCAACAACGCCGAGCTGACGCAGGTCATCGGCTATGCGGCGCTGGTCGTGATCCTCGCCGAGGGCGGCCTCGGGACGAAGTGGAAAGAGATCAGGCCCGCGCTGCCCGCGGCGGCCGCGCTGTCGCTCGCGGGTGTCGCGGTGAGCGTCGGCGTCACGGCCGCGGGAGCGCACTACCTCGTGGGGCTCGAGTGGCGGCAGGCGCTGATCATCGGCGCGGTGGTCTCCTCCACGGACGCGGCGGCGGTCTTCTCCGTGCTGCGGAAGGTGCCGCTCCCCTCGCGCGTCACGGGGGTCCTGGAAGCGGAGTCGGGGTTCAACGACGCCCCTGTGGTGATCCTCGTCGTGGCGTTCTCCACGGCGGGACCGGTGGACGAGTGGTACCTGCTGATCGGCAAGATCGCCCTGGAGCTGGCGATCGGTGCCGCGATCGGCCTCGCGGTGGGCTGGCTCGGCGCCTACGGCCTGCGCCACGTGGCCCTGCCCGCCTCGGGCCTCTACCCCATCGCCGTCATGGCGATCGCCGTCACCGCGTACGCCGCGGGAGCCATGGCGCACGGCAGCGGCTTCCTCGCCGTCTACCTCGCCTCGATGGTCCTCGGCAACGCCAAGCTGCCGCACTGGCCCGCCACCCGCGGCTTCGCCGAAGGGCTCGGCTGGCTCGCGCAGATCGGCATGTTCGTGCTGCTCGGCCTGCTGGTCACGCCGCACGACCTGCTCGACGACGCCTGGCCCGCCCTCGTCATCGGCCTCGTCCTGACGGTGGTGGCACGGCCCCTGGAAGTCGTGATCAGCCTGCTGCCGTTCCGGATGCCCTGGCAGGAGAAGGCCCTGCTGTCCTGGGCCGGCCTGCGCGGCGCCGTGCCCATCATCCTGGCCACCATCCCGATGGTGAGCGGCGTCGACGACAGCCAGCGGATCTTCAACATCGTCTTCGTCCTCGTCGTCGTGTACACCCTCATCCAGGGCCCCACGCTGCCCTGGCTGGCCAGGAAGCTGCGGCTCGGCGACTCCGCGGAGGCCGCCGACCTGGGCGTCGAATCGGCGCCCCTGGAGCGGCTGCGCGGACATCTCCTGTCGGTGGCCATCCCCAAGGGCTCACGCATGCACGGCGTCGAGGTCGCCGAGCTGCGGCTGCCTCCGGGGGCCGCGGTCACGCTGGTCGTGCGCGACGGCGAATCGTTCGTTCCGCTGCCGACGACGGTGCTGCGGCGCGGCGACGAGCTCCTCGTGGTGGCCACCGATCCGGTGCGGGACGCCGCCGAGAAGCGGCTGCGCGCGGTCGGCCACGGCGGAAAGCTCGCCGGATGGCTGGGAACCGACGGAGAAAACCACTAAGCATCGGCGGCATCGTAGGTGGCGGGCGTCTCATCGGCTGTAATCACAGGGGCGGAAGGGACTTCCGCCTGTACCATGAAGACACCTGATCGAACCAACTCTGCCTGAAGCAGAGCTGGCGCGACCGTATGGCGGCCGCGGCACCCCTCGCAGTGGGGCCCGGCATCTACCGCAGTTCCGCGCAAGAGGACAGCTCTCGGCGCCGTCGCCCTACAGGGGGACCGCGCTACCAGGCGGCAGAAAGGCACGGGCCGTGGCATCCACGGTCACCGAATCCCGCCCGGGCTACGGACAGCTGCTGCGCACCCCGCGCGCCTGGACATTCCTGCTGCCCGGCTTCGCTGCGCGCCAGCCGTTCGCGATGCTGACCATCTCCATCGTGCTGCTGGTGCAGCACACCACCGGCTCGTACGGTGCCGCGGGCGCCGTCTCGGCCGTCACCGGCGTCTCCATGGCGCTCTTCGCCCCCTTCAGCGGCAAGCTCGCCGACCGGTTCGGACAGCGCGCCGTGCTGGTGCCCGGCGTCCTCGTGCACTCCGCGTCCGTCGTCACACTGACGGTCCTCGCGCTCTCCGACGCGCCCCTGTGGGCGCTCTTCGTGGCCGCCGTGCCCGCGGGCGCGTCGACGCCGCAGATCGGCCCCATGGTGCGGGCCCGCTGGGGCGCCAAGCTGCAGGACACCCCGCTGGCCACCACCGCGGCCGCCTTCGAGTCGGTCACCGACGAGCTGACCTTCGTCCTCGGCCCGCTCGTCGCGACCGCGCTGTGCACCACCGTCGACCCCTCCGCCGGACTGCTCGCCGAGGCCGGGCTCACGCTGGTGGGCGGCCTCCTGTTCGCCGCGCAGAAGAGCACCCAGCCCAAGCCGTCCGCGCACAACGCCGAGCACGCGCGCGTGGAGCACGTCTCCGCGCTGCGGGTCCCCGGAGTGCGCGTCCTGATCGTGACGTTCCTCGGGATCGGCGCCGTCTTCGGCGGCATGCAGGTCTCGCTGGCCGCCTTCACCGAGTCGATCGGCGAACCGGGCCTCAACGGCGTCCTGTACGGCACCTTCGCCGCGGGCAACATGCTCTCCGGCATCGCCTGCGGGGCCATCGCCTGGAAGGTCTCCCCGCAGCGCCGGCTCCTCGTCGGGTACGCGGCACTGACCCTGATGGCCTCCGGCCTGTGGGCGGCGCACTCCGTGCTCCTGCTCGCCGGGCTCGGCCTGCTGGTCGGCGTCTGCATCGCGCCCGCGCTGATCACCGGCTACACCCTGGTCGACAAGCTGGTCCCGCCGACCGGCCGCACGGAGGCCTTCACCTGGCTCACCGGCGCGGTCGCGCTCGGGCAGGCGGCGGCCGTCACGGTCGCCGGACAGCTGGAGGACCGCTTCTGGGACGGCGCCGGATTCCTGGTCCCGCTGGGCGGCACGGCACTGGCCCTCGCGGTCCTCGTGACGCTGCGCTCGCGGCTCGTTCCCAAGGCCCCGTCCCTCACGGTCGCGCGTGGCGTCGGTCACCGAGTCCCGGTCACGGTGGACTGATCTCGCGGAATACGTCACTATGGACCGTCGTTAGCACTCATCGAGTGAGAGTGCCAGGAGGAAGCAAGTGCCGACGTACCAGTACCAGTGCACCGAGTGCGGCGAGGGCCTCGAGGCGGTGCAGAAGTTCACCGACGACGCCCTGACCGTGTGCCCCAGCTGCGACGGACGCCTCAAGAAGGTGTTCTCGGCCGTCGGCATCGTCTTCAAGGGCTCCGGCTTCTACCGCAACGACAGCCGCGGCTCGTCGTCGAGCAGCACGCCGGCCTCCTCGTCGTCGAAGTCCTCGTCCTCGTCGGACTCCTCGGGCTCCTCGGGCGCGAAGGCCTCTTCGTCCTCCTCGTCCTCGGACTCCACGTCGTCCGGGTCCTCGTCGACGTCCACGTCGTCGAGCTCGGCCGCGTAAGACCTTTCCCGAGTGACCCCGCCGTCCCGCGACGGCGGGGTCCTCGGCGTTTCCCGGCCCGGCTACTGTGCGGCCCATGGCGAACACGGCGAACGCTTCACGGGCCGAGATCGGCGTGATCGGCGGCTCCGGCTTCTACTCCTTCCTCGACGACGTGACCGAGATACAGGTCGACACTCCGTACGGGGCCCCGAGCGACTCCCTCTTCCTCGGTGAGATCGGGGGGCGCCGGGTGGCGTTCCTGCCGCGGCACGGCCGCGGCCACCATCTGCCGCCGCACCGCATCAACTACCGCGCCAACCTCTGGGCGTTGCGCTCCGTCGGCGTGCGCCAGGTGCTCGGGCCGTGCGCGGTCGGCGGACTGCGGTCCGAGTACGGGCCCGGGACGCTGCTGGTGCCCGACCAGCTGGTGGACCGCACGCAGTCGCGCCAGCAGACGTACTTCGACGGGGTTCCGCTGCCGGACGGGAGCGTGCCGAACGTCATGCATGTGTCGCTGGCCGACCCGTACTGCCCCGTGGGGCGCGGTGCCGCGCTCAAGGCCGCGCGCGGCCGCGACTGGGAGCCGGTGGACGGCGGGACGCTGGTCGTGATCGAGGGCCCGCGCTTCTC
The DNA here is from genome assembly GCF_055558735.1 of Streptomyces sp. NPDC025651. Classification (NCBI taxonomy): domain Bacteria; kingdom Bacillati; phylum Actinomycetota; class Actinomycetes; order Kitasatosporales; family Streptomycetaceae; genus Streptomyces; species Streptomyces sp. NPDC025651. The sequence continues at coordinate 178,266 of NZ_JBVHLZ010000010.1, read as the reverse complement.
GACCCGGGCGGAGTCGCGCTGGTACGCGGACCAGGGCTGGTCGGTGGTGGGCATGACCGGGCATCCCGAGGCGGTGCTCGCGCGTGAACTGGAGCTCTGCTACACGTCGTTGGCGCTGGTCACGGACCTGGACGCGGGCGCGGAGGCCGGTGAGGGCGTCTCGCACGACGAGGTCCTGCGGGTGTTCGCCGCCAACGTGGACCGGCTGCGGGACGTGCTGTTCGACGCGGTGGCGGGGCTGCCCGAGGGTGGTGGGGAGCGGAGGTGCCTGTGTGCCGGGGCGCTGGGTGGGCTGAATCCGGGGATTCGGCTGCCGTGAGGGGGCTGCCGGGGGCTGGAGCTGGAGCCGGGGTGGTGGAGCTGGAGCTTGGAGCTGGAGCCGGGGTGGGGCGGCGGTGAGGTGAGGCAGCGGTGCGGCGGTACGGCGGCGGTGAGGCGGTGGAACTTCCCCTTCGGGTGAGGGAGTTGTCCACAACCGGCGGGTAGTCCACGGGGCTCAGCGGGAATCGGCGCGGGGCTGCATCGTGAGAGCGCAAGCCGAGCTCTCGCACCGCAGGCGGTGGTTGTCGTGCCCCACGTCCCTTCTCAGACTCAGCCTCAGACCTCATGGGCGGACGGCTGCCCGGTCCCCCACTTCTCCCCCGTGCGGGTGCGCGGCGGCCATCCGCGGCTGCGCAGGCTGCTGCGGCACAGACGGCGGGCCATGGCCGTGGGGCTCGCGATGACCGCCGCCGCCCTCGCGGCCTCGGTCCCGCGCGAGGCCGCGCGGCCGCAGGCACGGGCCGCCGTGGCGGAGCCCGCGCGGGAGCCGCGGTCCGGTGAGCGGGTGTCGGCACCCGTGCGGATCGCGGACGCGGACGCGGCAGGTCTGCTGCGCCCCGGCGACCGGGTCGACGTGATCGCGGCGGACGCGTCGCCGTCGGGTGGCGCGAAGCCGCGCGTGGTGGCGGCGGGCGCGCGGGTTTCCGAGGTGCCCGGACAGAGGCAAGGGCCTGCCGAGGGCGGGGCGTTGGTGGTCTTCTCCGTGCCGCGGGACACGGCGGCGCGGCTCGCCGGAGCAGGGGCGAGCGCGCGTCTGGCGGTGACCCTGCCGTGAAACGGACCGTTCGCGATCGCACTGAGAGCCTGTCAAGTCGCCCGTTCGTGCGAAGGAATTGGACAGGTCAACCCCGGCCTGACGTAGGTTGCGAAGTTGTTTGTTCCGCAACCTGCACGTGCAACGAAAGGCCTCGTGGTGAGCGAGAAGAAGGAACCGGGCGTCTGGGAGGGCTTCAAGGCCTTCTTGATGCGCGGCAATGTCGTCGACCTGGCGGTCGCGGTGGTCATCGGCGCCGCGTTCACGAACATCGTGAACTCGGTGGTCAAGGGTGTCATCAACCCGCTCGTCGGCGCCTTCGGGACGAAGGATCTCGACCACTACAGCTCGTGCCTGAAGGCACCGTGCGTGATGAAGCCCGACGGGACGGTCGAGAGCGGCATCCCGATCATGTGGGGCTCCGTGCTCAGCGCGGTCCTCAGCTTCGTGATCACCGCGGCCGTCGTCTACTTCCTGATGGTCCTGCCCATGGCCAAGTACCTGGCGAAGCAGGCCGCGCGGAAGGCGGCCAAGGAGGGCACCAAGGAGGTCATCGAGATCTCCGAGCTGGAGGTCCTCAAGGAGATCCGCGACGCCCTGGTGGCGCAGCGCGGCTCCGGTCACCGCGAGGAGTAGCGCGGGCTCAGAGGTGGTGGGGCGGCTTCTCGTCGAGGAAGCGCGCCAGGTCGGCGGCGCTGTCGCCGCCGGCCTCCGTCCGCTCGCCCCACCCTCGGTCCGTGTCGTCCGAAGACTGCTGCGACAGCGGATCGTCGAAGATCAGCGCGTTCCGCGGCTTCGCCGGGCTCTTCGGCTGCTCCGGATCGCGCGGTTCGGGGGCGGGGGCGGTGCTCATGCCTCCAGGGTACGTCGGAGGCTCAGCTCGGGGCCTCCGCCTTCTTCAGGTGCAGATCCCGGAAGATCACGGGGATCTGGCGGAAGGTCGAGCCGTTGCCGATGCCGGAGAACGCGAAGGCGCAGAGAAAGCCGATGTAGAAGGCCCAGAAGCTGCCCTTGTCGCCACCGGACGGCAGTGCGCTGATCACGACGACCAGCGAGGCGGCCATGCCGACGAAGGACACCATGGTGACCCTCGCGCCGCCGATCCTGTCCGACAGCCAGCCGCCCCGCCCGCTGGGCCGTTCGGGTGGCCTCCGGACGGCCCGCGACCCCCCGCTTCAGATGACCTTGAGGCCCTGACCTGCGAAGATCTCCTTGGCCGTGGCCAGCTGCTGCGGGGTGGGCGAGGGGGTGTCGCGCAGCGTGAAGTCCTTGCCGAGCGCGTCCCACTTCGCCTCGCCCAGCTTGTGGAAGGGCAGCACGTCGACGCGCGAGACATTGCCGAGCGAGGCGGCGAAGCGGGCGACGCCCTCGATGTTCCCCGGGTCGTCGGTCAGGCCGGGGACGAGGACGAAGCGCACCCAGACGTTCTTGCCGAGCTCGGCGAGGCGGTGGGCGAAGTCGAGGGTGGGCCGCAGCGGGCGCCCCGTGACCTTCTCGTACGTCTCGGGGTCCCAGGACTTGATGTCGAGCAGGACCAGGTCGACGTCGCGCAGCAGGGCGTCGGTGGCGCGTGCGCCGAGGAAGCCCGAGGTGTCGAGGGCGGTGTGCAGCCCCAGTTCGTGCTTGAGGCGGTGCAGGAGCTCGCCGGTGAAGACGGGCTGCAGGAGGGGCTCGCCGCCGCTGACGGTGGCTCCTCCCCCGGCGGCGGAGATGAACTTGGTGTACTTGGCGGCCTCCGCGATGACGTCGTCGGCCGTGGTCCGCTTGCCGTTCCGCATCCGCCAGGTGTCGGGGTTGTGGCAGTACAGGCAGGTCAGCGGGCACCCGGAGAGGAACGTGACGAAGCGCGTCCCGGGCCCGTCGACGCCGGTGGACAGATCCCAGGAGTGGACCGAGCCGGTCACGGGGCGGTGGGTCGCGGCGGCCGCGGGGGTGGCCGCGTCCTCGCCGACCGCACGGGGGCGTACGGGGATGTCGGTACCGAGCAGGACAGCCATGGCGTAACTCCCGGACTACTGGCAGGACATGGTGTGCGCGGCTCCCGGAGCCGGGGTGAGGGCCCGGCCCCGGGGCCGCGGATCGGGGGCGGCTCCGGTGCGGGAGCCGGTGGCTCAGAGGGAGCCGTGGAAGGTGCGGTTGATGACGTCGAGCTGCTGGTCGCGGGTCAGCCGGATGAAGTTGACCGCGTATCCGGAGACCCGGATGGTCAGCTGCGGGTAGTTCTCCGGGTGCTCCATGGCGTCCTCCAGGGTCGCCTTGTTGAGCACGTTGACGTTCATGTGGAAGCCGTCGCTCGCCATGAAGCCGTCCAGGACGCCGGCGAGGTTCTCCACCCGCTCCTCGGGGGTGCGGCCGAGCGCGTCCGGGGTGATGGTGTTGGTCAGCGAGATGCCGTCCTCGGCGTCGTCGTAGGGCAGCTTGGCGACCGACATGGCCGAGGCGATGTAACCGTGCTCGTCACGGCCGTTCATCGGGTTGGCACCCGGGGCGAAGGGCGTGCCGGCGCGGCGGCCGTCGGGGGTGTTGCCGGTCTTCTTGCCGTAGACGACGTTCGAGGTGATGGTCAGCACCGACTGGGTGTGCACCGCGTTCCGGTAGGTGGGGTGCTTGCGGACCTTCTCCATGAAGTCGTGCACGATGCGCTTCGCGATGTCGTCGGCGCGGTCGTCGTTGTTGCCGTAGGCCGGGTAGTCGCCCTCGATCTCGTAGTCGACGGCGAGGCCCGTCTCGTCGCGGATCACCTTGACCCTGGCGTGCTTGATCGCCGAGAGCGAGTCGGCGGCGACCGAGAGGCCCGCGATGCCGCACGCCATGGTGCGCAGGATCTCCTGGTCGTGCAGCGCCATCTCGATGCGCTCGTAGGCGTACTTGTCGTGCATGTAGTGGATGACGTTGAGCGCGTGGACGTACGTCCTGGCCAGCCAGTCGAGCATCGCGTCGTACTGCTTCACGACGGTCGGGTAGTCGAGGTACTCGCCCTCGATGGGCGTGAAGCCCTGCACGACGGTCTTGCCGGACTTCTCGTCGCGGCCGCCGTTGATCGCGTAGAGGAGCGCCTTGGCGACGTTCACACGGGCGCCGAAGAACTGCATCTGCTTGCCGACGGCCATCGCCGAGACGCAGCAGGCGATCGCGGTGTCGTCGCCGTACTTGGGACGCATCAGCTCGTCCGACTCGAACTGGATGGCCGAGGTGTCGATGGCGACCTTGGCGGCGAACTCCTTGAAGCCCCTGGGCAGTTGCCGCGACCAGAAGACCGTGAGGTTCGGCTCGGGGGCCGGGCCGAGGTTGTAGAGGGTCTGCAGGGCACGGAAGGTGGTGCGCGAGACCAGCGGGCGGCCGTCGGTGCCGATGCCCGCCATCGACCAGGTGACCCAGGTCGGGTCGCCCGAGTAGAGCTCGTTGTACTCCGGGGTGCGCAGGAAGCGGACGATGCGGAGCTTGATGACGAAGTCGTCGATGAACTCCTGGGCTTCGGCCTCGGTGATGCGGCCGGCCTCGATGTCACGCTGGAGGTAGATGTCGAGGAAGTTGTCGATGCGGCCGATCGACATGGCCGCGCCGTTCTGCTCCTTCACGGCGGCCAGGTAGGCGAAGTAGAGCCACTGGATGGCCTCGCGCCCCGTGGTGGCGGGCCGCGCGATGTCGTAGCCGTACGACATCGCCATGGCCTTCAGTTCCTTGAGGGCCTTGATCTGCTCGGAGACCTCCTCGCGGCCCCGGATGACGTCCTCGGTCGCCCATTCCTCGCCGAGGGCGGCCTTGTCGGCCTCCTTCGCTGCGATCAGACGGTCGACGCCGTAGAGGGCGACGCGGCGGTAGTCGCCGATGATGCGGCCGCGGCCGTAGGCGTCGGGCAGGCCGGTGATGATGCCGGAGGAGCGGCAGGCGCGGATCTCGGGTGTGTAGGCGTCGAAGACACCTTCGTTGTGGGTCTTGCGCAGGTGGGTGTAGATGTCCCTGACCTCGGGGTCGGCCTCGTAGCCGTAGGCGTTGAGGGCGCCCTCGACCATCCGCCAGCCGCCGTTGGGCATGATCGCGCGCTTGAGCGGGGCGTCGGTCTGCAGGCCGACGATCAGGTCCTTGTGGTCGGCGGCGGTGCCGTCGATGTAGCCGGGCTTGAAGGCGTCGATCCGCGAGGGGGTCTTCACGTCCACGTCGTGGATGCCGCGCTCGATCTCGGTGGGGAACATCGAGAGGAGCTTCTGCCAGACCTGGGTGGTGCGTTCGGTCGGGCCCGCGAGGAAGGAGTCGTCGCCTTCGTACGGGGTGTAGTTCTGCTGCACGAAGTCGCGGACGTCGATGGCGTCCCGCCACAGGCCGCCCTTGAAACCGTCCCAGGCCTCGCCGTTCACTGTCGTTTCCGCAGGAGTGGCAGTCATGACGCGCACCTTCCGTATCGCTTCTTCGCTACGCCTCCATTCCACTCCTGTTTGATCGATCAGGGAGCACGCAATGGTCCTCGCTTGGGGACCGATGGTCCCCTTTCCCCGTGGCCCGGAATCCCGAATACCGCTCCGACCTGGGGATTCGTGTGGGACTTTGGACCCAAGTTCGCTTGTGAACGCATTCACAAGAAATTCCCGGCCATCCCGTGGTACGGGACGGCCGGGAATGGTGGAGAGGCCGGTGCGTCAGCTCGGGGACTCCGCGCCCTTGCGGGCGTAGAACCACCAGGCGACCGCGACACAGCTGGCGTAGAAGGCCACGAAACCCCACATCGCGCTGGTGACCGCGAAGTTGGCGAACATCGCCGGGATGAAGAAGAAGCCGTACGCCGCGATGGCGGAGGTGAAGCCGGTGACGGCACCCGCCTCCATCTCGGCCTGCTTCAGCGCCTTCGCGTACTCGGGTGTGCCCTCCGTCAGGCCCTTCAGGTGCTGGTTGCGGAAGATCACCGGGATCTGGCGGAACGTCGAGCCGTTGCCGATGCCCGAGAAGAAGAACGCGCACAGGAAGCAGGCGAAGAAGCCCCAGAAGTTGCCGTTGTCGCCGCCGGAGGGAAGGAAGTTGATGACGCCGATGATGGAGAGCGCCATGCCCACGAACGAGATGATGGTGACCCTCGCGCCGCCGATCTTGTCCGCGATCCAGCCGCCGGCCCAGCGGGCGAGCGCGCCGACGGCCGGGCCCATCCAGGCGTAGGTGGCCGCGGAGTAGGCCGCGTCGATCGGGGTGAACGTGGTCTTGATGAGCATCGGCAGGGCCGCCGCGAAGCCGATGAAGGAACCGAACGTGCCGACGTAGAGCCAGGTCATCAGCCAGTTGTGCTTGCGCCTGAAGATGATCTTCTGCTGGCTGAAGGGGGTCGCCGCGACCTTGAGGTCGTTCTGGCCGAACCAGGCGATGACGGCCAGGATCACCAGGACGGGCACCCACAGGAAGGCGGCGTTCTGCAGCCAGACCGGTGTGCCGTCGGCCTTGTGCTGGGCCGAGCCGACCGCGATGACCGAGCTGGTGATGACGATCGGGGTGAGCAGCTGGACGACGGAGACGCCGAGGTTGCCGAGGCCGCCGTTGATGCCGGTCGCGTTGCCCTTGTCCTTCTTGGGGAAGAAGAAGCCGATGTTGGCGAGGGACGAGGCGAAGTTGGCGCCGCCGACGCCGCACAGGGCGGCGATGGCGATCATCACGCCGTACGAGGTGTCGGGGTTCTGGACCGCGATGCCGAGCCAGATCAGGGGGACGACCAGGACGATCGTGGAGAGCGCGGTGAAGCGGCGCTGGCCGATCATCGGGCCGAGGAAGGTGTAGAAGATCCGGGCCGTGCCGCCCGTCAGGCCCGGGACGGCGGTCAGCCAGAACAGCTGCGACGTGGAGAAGCCGAAGCCGACGTCCTTGAGGTTGGTCGCGGTGACCGACCACACCTGCCAGACCACGAAGGCGACCAGGAGCGCGGGGACCGCGATCCACAGGTTGCGGGCGGCGACCTTCTTGCCGGTGGACTTCCAGAAGAGCTCGTTCTCCGGCTCCCAGTCGGTGATGGTGCGGCCGGGGCGGTACTGCGCGGGGTCGTACGACGTTCCCTCGGGCGCGGTCCGCGCCTCTTGGGCGGCAGGCGATCTCATGTTGGTTCCCAGTTCGCTCAGGGTCCCGACCTTGCTACGGGGCCTGACGTATCCAGACTCCTGCGCGCGAGGCCCGGGCAGCAGAGGCGTAGGGCACCTGCTGACCAGGCCAAAGACCAGGAGTGTGGCGGGACTTCAGACCTCGTGGGCCGAGACCTCGACCGCCGGGACCTCGACCGCCGACGCCTCGTGCGCCGAGGCACCGGTCGTCGGCACCTCGTGCACCGGCAGCGTGACCGACGGGTCGTCCAGGCACTCCCCGGTCCGCAGGTCGAACTCCTGCTTGTGCATCGGGGACGCCACGACGGGGCGGCCGTCGCGCGTGCCCAGGATGCCGTGGGCGATCACGTCGGTGCCGGAGAACGGGTCGCGGTTGCCGACCGCGTAGACCGTGCCGTCGCCGTCCTTGAAGAGGGCGGCCTCGGAGCCGTCGGGCAGGACGGCCGCCCGGCCGCGGCCCGGCTCCAGGAACTCGGGCGACGGCCGCGGCAGGTGCCGCTCGAAGCGGGCGAGCGCCCGCGGGTCGTCGAGGACCGCCTGCCACTCGTCCTGGTAGGCCGCCGCGTGGCGGTCCATCTGGGCCTCCAACTCGGCGCAGATGCCCAGGGAGTCGTCGATCAGGACGGACTTCAGGTGGTCGAGGCCGCCGATGCGCTCGCACCACGGGGCGGTGCGCTCCAGGCGCTCGCCGGTGCGCAGGTAGTACATGAGGAAGCGGTCGACCAGACGCAGGAGTTCGGCGGTGGTCAGGTCGGCGGCGAGGAGGTCGGCGTGGCGCGGGGTGGTGCCGCCGTTGCCGCCGACGTAGAGGTTCCAGCCGTTGGCGGTGGCGATGACGCCGATGTCCTTGCCGCGGGCCTCGGCGCACTCGCGCAGACAGCCGGAGACACCGCCCTTGATCTTGTGCGGGGTGCGCAGGCCTCGGTAGCGCAGCTCCAGGTCGATGGCGAGCTGGACGGAGTCGCCCTGCCCGAACCGGCAGAACTTGGCGCCGACACAGGACTTCACGGTGCGCAGGGACTTGCCGTAGGCGTGGCCGGACTCCAGGCCCGCGTCGACCAGGCGGCGCCAGATCGCGGGGAGTTGGTCGGCGCGGGCGCCGAAGAGGTCGATGCGCTGACCGCCGGTGATCTTGGTGTAGAGGTCGAAGTCGCGGGCGACCTCGCCGATGGCGATGAGCTGGGCGGGGGTGATCTCACCGCCGGGGACGCGCGGGACGACGGAGTAGGTGCCGTCCTTCTGGAGGTTGGCGAGGAAGAGGTCGTTGGAGTCCTGGAGGGCGGCCTGCTCGCCGTCCAGGACGTGGCGCAGGCCGAGTTCGGGCGCGAGAGTGCCGAGCACGTTGCCGACGACAGGCTTGCAGACCGCGCAGCCCTCGCCGCCCAGGCCGTGCTCGGCCATCAGCTCGGTGAAGGAACGGATGCCTTCGGTGCGTACGGTCTCGTAGATCTCGGCGCGGCTCAGCGCGAAGTGTTCGCACAGGCCCTTGGGCTTCTCGACGCCGGCGGCGGCGAGCTCCGCGTCGAGCACGGACTGGAGGGTGGAGAGGCAGCCTCCGCAGCCGGTGCCCGCCTTGATGCAGCGCTTGATGCCGCCGATGTCGGTGAGGGAGTTCTCGGTGACGGCGGTGCGGACGGCGGCCTTGGTGACGTTGTGGCAGCTGCAGACGACGGCGTCGTCGGGGAGGGCGTCGGCGCCCGGGAGTTCGACGCCGGACACGGGCAGGACGTAGGCCTCGGGGGGTGCGGGCAGGGGGCGGCCCGCGTGCGGCTTCAGGGTGCCGTAGGCATCGGCGTCGCCGACCAGGATGCCGCCGAGCAGCTGTCCTTCGGGGCCGAGCAGCAGCTTCTTGTAGACACCCTCGCGGGTGTCGGAGAAGACGACGGAGACCGCGCCGCCGTCCTCGCCCTCGGGCGCGAAGGGGTCGCCGAAGGAGGCCACGTCGGCGCCCATCAGCTTCAGCTTGGTGGAGGTGTCGGCACCGGTGAAGACCGAGGTCCCCTCGCCCGCGAGGGCGTCGGCGACGGTGTCGGCCATCTGGTAGCCGGGGGCGACCAGGCCGTAGACGCGCCCGTCGGCGGTCTGGGCGCACTCGCCGACGGCGTAGACGTAGGGGTCGGTGGTGCGGCAGTGCTCGTCGACGACGACGCCGCCCCGGTCGCCCACGGCGAGGCCGGCCTCCCGGGCGAGGCGGTCCCGGGGGCGTACGCCAGCGGAGAAGACCACGACGTCGGCGTCGATGACACGGCCGTCGCTCAGGCGCAGGGCGCGCACGGACCCGTCGGTGTCGGTCTCGACCTGGCTCGCCCCGACGCCCGTGTGCACGGCCACGCCCATCGACTCGATGGTGGCGCGCAGGGCGGCGGCGCCTCCGTCGTCGACCTGGAGCGGCATGAGGCGGGGTGCGAACTCGACGACGTGGGTGCGAAGGCCGAGGGTGCGCAGGGCCCCGGCGGCCTCCAGGCCGAGGAGTCCGCCGCCGATGACGACGCCGGTGGTGCGGTTCTCCTCGGAGGCGTACGAGGTGAGGGTCTCGACGTCGTACAGCGTGCGGTAGGTGAAGCAGCCGGGGGCGTCGGCGCCTTCGACGGGCGGCACGAAGGGGTAGGAGCCGGTGGCGATGACCAGGGCGTCGTAGGGGACGGTGGCCCCGGAGGTGGTGGTGACGGTGCGGGCGGCGGTGTCGATGTGCTCGACCGGGTCGCCGAGCCGCAGATCGATGCCGTGCCGGTCGGTGAAGTCGGCGTCGCAGAGGGAGAGTTCGGCGTCGGTGGCCCCGGTGAAGGCGGAGGAGAGGTGGACGCGGTCGTAGGCGGGCCGGTCCTCCTCGGCGAGGACGGTGACGTGCCAGCCGGGGGTGGTGCTCTCTCCGGCGGCCGTGGAGCCCGGGGCGGTGGCGTCGCCCGGGCCGGCGATCGCGCCCCGTTCCGCCAGGGATTCCAGGAGGCGGTGGCCCACCATTCCGTGGCCGATGAGCACCAGGTTCTGGGTCATGGGGGCACACTCCGTCGTCTGAGGTGGGTGGGTGCGTTCCTCTTGACGGTAGGCCGGGCGGGGCTCGGGGGCGGGCCGAGAAGGGCCCTTCCGCGGGGGCCCAACGGCCCGTGCGGTCAGGGCTTTTGGCGGCGGTCCGCGGGCGGCGGCGGGCGTAGCGTCGTGGACGACGGGCTGCTCCCCGACCAAGAGCGCGGCCCGTGGCGATGCGGTTTCCGGGGCGGGAGTGCGGCGACACCACTGTCCCGCCCCGGGCCCGCTCGCACAGATCCAGAGTGCTCCGGCTTCGGATGGGACGGACCGTGCGACCTCTCGTTCTCGCTGTGCACGGCAGTGCGCTGCCCGGTGCCGGCCACACCCTCCGGCGGCTGTGCGACCGGGTCGAGCGGCTCGGCGGGGTGCGGCCCGTCATCGGCCATCTCGACCACCAGTCCCCCTCCCTCGCCGAAGCGCTGGAGGAGCTGGAGGAGCTGCAGGAGCTGCAGGAGCTGCAGGAGAGGGGGCAAGGGGCGGAGCCTTGTGTCGTCGTGCCCCTTCTTCTCGGGGACGGGTATCACCGCACCGTCGACATCCCCGCCGTGGTCGCGGCCCGGGGCCACGGCTGCGTGCTCGCCGAAGGCCTTCGCGGGGACCCCTGCGTCGCCCTCGCGCTGCGGGACCGGCTGCGCGAGGCCGAGCGGCGCGCGGGAGTGCGGGCCGACGCCGTGGTCCTCGCCGCGGCCGGATCGTCGCGCCCCGGCGGGAACGACGGGGCTCTGGCCGCCGCCCGGCAGCTGCGGGCGCTGCTGCCCGCCGTCCCGGTGCGCACCGCGTACTGCTCGGCCGCCGAGCCCACCGTCCCCGAAGCCGTCGCGCTCCTGCGGAGTGCCGGGCACCGGAAGGTGGCCGTGGCCGCGCATCTGCTCGCCCCGGGGCGGTTCACCGTCGCGCTCACCGAGGCCGGGGCCGACGCGGTGGCCGAGCCGCTCGCCGACCACCCGGCGGTGGCGGCCCTGGTCCTGCGGCGCTACGAGTCCGTGGCGGCCCCTGCCCCGCGGCGCGGCGGCCGCGCCGCGGCTGAGGACGCCCCCGCCTTGCGTCGCCCGGGTGTCCCTGTGCCGCCGCTCGGCGCAGCAGCCTGATTCGGCGTACTGCTTCTGCTGTTCTGGGAGGCATGACGACCTCTCCCGCCTCCCCCACACCCGGGAGCCCCTCCACCCCGCCAGGAACACCGGCCGCGCCATCCGCACCGAACCCACCCTTCACCAAGCCCCTGCGGCCGCTCCTGGCCCGGGACCGGGACGAGGGGCACCGCGCGGCGACACCGCTGGAGCTCTTCTTCGACCTCTGCTTCGTCGTGGCGGTCGCCCAGGCCGGTGCCGAGCTGGTGCACGCCGTCGCCGAGGGCCACACGGCCGAGGGCATCCTCAACTACGCGATGCTCTTCTTCGCGCTGTTCTGGGCCTGGGTCAACTTCTCCTGGTTCTCCTCGGCGTACGACAACGACGACGCGCTGTACCGCGTGGTCACGCTGATCCAGATCGCCGGCGTCCTCGTCTTCGCCGCCGGAGTCTCCAAGGCCTTCGAGGATCACGACTTCCTCCTCGTCTGGCTCGGCTACCTGATCATGCGCATCGCGCTCTCCTCCCAGTGGCTGCGCGTCGCCAGGGCGGCGACGGGCGCCGAGCGCGCGACGGCCCTGCGGTACGCGATCGGCGTGGTCGTCTGCCAGATCGGCTGGTCGGGGCTGCTCTTCCTGCCGGAGGGCGCGCGGTCCTGGCTGTTCCTGGTCATGGCGGTCGCCGAGATGAGCGTGCCGGTGATCGCGGAGCGGGCGTACACCACGGCCTGGCACCCGCACCACATCTCCGAGCGGTACGGCCTGTTCACGATCATCGTGCTCGGCGAGACCATCGCCGCGGCGACCGTGGCGGTGAAGTCGGGCATCGAGGAGAACGACGCGCTGGACGAGCTGCTGCCGATCGCCGCGGGCGGTCTGCTCATCGTGTTCGCCGCATGGTGGATCTACTTCGTCGTGCCCATCCACGGGCGGCTGAGGAGCAACCGGCAGGCGTTCCTGTGGGGTTACGGCCACTACGTGATCCTCGGGTCCGCCGCGGCGATCGGTGCCGGGATCGAGGTGGCGGTCGAGCAGGCCGTCGGCAAGGCGCACATCTCGACGTGGGCCGCGTCCGCGGCGGTGACCGTGCCGACCGCGCTCTACCTGACCACCGTGTGGGCGCTGCACTCCCGCTACTACAAGGTGGGGCTCGCGCAGCAACTGGTGCTTCCGGTCAGCGCGTTGGCGGTGCTCGCGAGCACGTTCGCGGGGCGCTGGGCGGTGCTCGTCGCGGGCCTGGTGACGACGGCGACGGTCGCCACGGGGGTGACGCTCACGACGCGCATGACACGGCGGGACGACAGGGCGGGCGCCCCCGCGGGGTGACGCTCGCCACGCGCGCGGACCGGCGCCAGGAACAGACGTGCGTGGTACGCATCGACGTATGACTACTGACTCCCTGACCGACGTCGCGGGTCTGCGTGTCGGGCACGCCACCAGGATCGGCGACGGGCAACTCACCGGGACCACCGTCGTGTTGGCGCCCGAGGGCGGCGCCGTCGCCGCCGTGGACGTGCGCGGCGGAGGCCCCGGGACCCGCGAGACGGACGCGCTCGATCCGCGCAATCTGGTGCAGCGCGTCGAGGCCGTCGTCCTCACCGGCGGCAGCGCGTACGGCCTGGACTCCGCGTCCGGGGTAGTGGCGTGGCTGGAGGAGCAGGGGCGGGGCGTGCGGGTCGGCCCCGACCCCTCGCACGTCGTCCCGGTCGTCCCGGCCGCCTGCGTCTTCGACCTGGGCCGGGGCGGTGACTTCACGGCGAGGCCCGACGCGGGGACCGGTCGCGCCGCCGTCGAGGACGCCGCGCGCACCGAGCCGTTCGCCCCCGTCGCGCAGGGCAACGTCGGCGCGGGCGCGGGCGCGGTGGTCGGCAGGGTCAAGGGCGGTGTCGGCAGCGCGAGCGTCCGTCTCGAATCGGGGGTCACGGTCGCCGCGCTCGTCGTGGCGAACGCCGCGGGCTCGGGGTTCGATCCGGAGACGGGCGCGCTGTACGGGCGGTACTACCAGGGGCGGCAGGTGGACCACCCCTCGCCCGAGGCCCACGAGGAGGCGAAGCGGCGCCTCGCGGAGGCCGCCGCCAAGGGCGGGCCGCCGCCGCTGAACACCACGCTCGCCGTGGTCGCCACCGATGCCGAGCTCACCAAGGCCCAGGCGCAGAAGCTGGCCGGCACGTCGCACGACGGCCTGGCGCGCGCCGTGCGCCCCGTCCACCTCCTCAACGACGGGGACGCGATCTTCGCCCTCGCCACCGGCGAGCACGCCCTGGACGCCGCCAACCCCCTCGCCCTCAACGAGCTCCTCGCGGCGGGCGCGGACATGGTGACGGAGGCGATCGTGCGGGCGCTGCTCGCGGCGGACTCCGTGGAGACGCCGGGCGGGACCTTCCCCTCGTACCTCGATCTCTACGAGAAGCAGGCCGAGCAGCTCCAGAAATAGCACCCCCAATGGGGGCAAATCGCCCATCGGGCCTACCCGTTGGGCCCTCGGATGTGCCCACACTCACACCAACCGGAAGGAACCTCTCCGCGCACAGGCCGCTCTTTACCCGTACTGGATCAGAACACGTACTTGGAGCAGCCCGTGACAAGGTCGGTCATAGTCAACCCCCGGCGCCGTGCCCTGCTGGCAGCCACCGCGCTCGCCGCCGTGGGTGCGCTGACCCTCTCGGCCTGCGGCGGAGACGCGGACGCCAAGGACGACAAGAAGGGCGGCGGCTCGGCCAAGGGCGCCGACATCACCATCTCCTCCAAGGACGGCGCCACCGACGCCTCGATCAACGCCACCGGCGTCAAGGTCAAGGGCGGCAAGCTGACGAGCGTGAAGATGACGTCCGTGACGTCCGGCGCCGCGGTCGAGGGCACCATCTCCGGCGACGGCTCCTCCTGGAAGCCCAAGGGTCAGCTGGAGCGCGGCACCAAGTACAAGGTGACCGCCAACGCCAAGGACGGCGAGGGCAACGCGGCGACCGAGAACGCGACGTTCACCACGGTCTCCTCCGCCAACAGCTTCATCGGCACCTACACGCCCGACGACGGCACCACGGTCGGCGTCGGCATGCCCGTCTCCTTCACCTTCGACAAGGCGATCACGCAGAAGAAGGACGTCCAGTCGGCCATCACGGTCACGTCCAGCAGCGGCCAGAAGGTCGTCGGCCACTGGTTCGGCAACCAGCGTCTGGACTTCCGGCCCGAGGAGTACTGGAAGGCCGGTTCCAAGGTCACGATGAAGATCGCCCTGGACGGCGTGAAGGGCGCGAACGGCGCCACCGGCGTACAGAACAAGACGGTCACCTTCACCATCGGCCGCGCCCAGGTCTCCACCGTCGACGCCAAGTCCCACCAGATGACGGTCGAGCGCGACGGCAAGGTCATCAAGACCATCCCGATCTCGGCGGGCAGCCCGCAGAACCCCACGTACAACGGCAAGATGGTGATCTCCGAGAAGTTCACGCAGACGCGCATGAACGGCTCGACGGTCGGCTTCGGCGGCGAGTACGACATCAAGGACGTCCCGCACGCGATGCGCCTGTCCACCTCGGGCACGTTCATCCACGGCAACTACTGGGGCGCGCCGTTCGGCAGCGGCAACACCAGCCACGGCTGCGTCGGCCTGCAGGACGCGCAGGGCGCGGGCGACCCGAACACGCCGGGCGCGTGGTTCTTCAACAACTCCCTGATCGGCGACATCGTGACGGTCAAGGGCTCCCCCGACAAGACCATCGCCCCGGACAACGGCCTCAACGGCTGGAACATGTCCTGGAGCGAGTGGACGGCGGGCAGCGCGAGCTGACGCACCCGGGACCTCGCCCTCGGCGGGACCTCAACTGAGCGAGCCACGTGGGAACTTCCCACGTGGCTCGTACGTTTTCCCGTTCCCGGGCATGATGTCCGACCCAGGGGCTACGGTATGCACTCACCAGGTGACATGCAGCAACGCCGGGAGAAGCCTTGAGCGTTCCGTACGAAACGGCGTACGAGCCACCCGAGTCGCCCGAGCCACACTCCCCGGAGGAGCACCTCGAGCGACTTCTCGGCCGCGCCCTGAACTCCTTCGACCTGCCGGACGAGGTGCTGGCCCGCCTCGACTCCGCCCTGGCCCACGACAGTTCCCTGCACTCCGCGCACCACAGCTCGGGCCTGCACCGAGAGACGTACCGACACACCTGGCTGCTCGCCGACACCACGGTGCTCACGCTCTGGGAACTCGTCCACAACACCGCGCCGGGCAGCGCCCCGACGTACGAGATCTACGCCGACGAGGAGGAGGCGGGCGTCGCCACCTCGCGGCTTCCGTTGCCGCCCGATCCGCCGCTGTGCGGACGGCACGTCGCGGTGCAGCTCCCGCCCGACGCCGAACCCCGCCACGCGTACGTCCCCGACGACTCCGCGGACCACGCGCGCCGTCTGCTGCGCCGCGCGGAGAACCCCGACGGCGGCCTCCCCGGCGAGGACGTCGGGCGCCTGCTGCGCTCCGCGTTCGCGCACCAGATCACGCAGGCTTTCGGCCGTTCCCTGCTGACCGGCGAGGTGCGCCTGTGCTTCTCGCTCTACGAGCACGCGTTCCTGCTCTTCGACGGCGGCGAGATCAGCCTGTGGGAGGTCGAGCACACCCTCACGCCCGACGGGCGGCACATGTGCGAGGTGTACGCCACCGAGGAGGAGGCCCGCGCGGCGATGCAGCGCAGGGCCAGGACGGCAGGGCGCGAGGCCCAGGCCTGACGGCGGCCCGAGGGGGCGGCTAGGAGCGGCCGTCGCCGAACTGCCGTACCAGACCGGCGAAGGCGGCCCGCTCGTCCGCCGTCAGTTCCACGGTCTCCGCGCGCGGCGGACCCTGCTGGGCCGGCAGGGAGCGGAGCACCTGGGAGCGGCGCCACACCTCCACGTCGTAGCGGTCCTTGCGCATCACCCGCACCAGGCCGACGGCCCAGACGACGGTCGCCACGGCGAGCACGGCCACGCCTATCTGCTGAACGATCGAGACATCCTGGAACATGCGGCCCAGTAGACAACAGGGCACAGGACTTCCGACAGGGGGGTTATGGGACTTAGGTCCCGAAGTGACGCAAGTCGCACCCCCCTTGTCGGCCTCTCCAGGCGGGTCAGACCGCCGTCGGCACGCGCTTCCCGGCGGTCTCGGCCGTCTCCGCGCCCTCCGGCGCCGTGTCCGAGAACACCTGCTTCCGCGCGCCCTTGAGCAGGACGACCACGGCCGTCGAGACACAGACACCGGCGGCGACGGCGACCAGGTAGAGCAGCGGCTGACCGATCAGCGGGACCACGAAGACACCGCCGTGCGGGGCGCGCAGCGTGCACCCGAAGGCCATCGAGAGCGCGCCGGTGACCGCGCCGCCCGCCATCGAGGCGGGGATCACACGCAGCGGGTCGGCCGCGGCGAACGGGATCGCGCCCTCGGTGATGAAGGAGGCGCCGAGGAACCAGGCCGCCTTGCCGTTCTCCCGCTCGGTCCTGGTGAACAGGCGGCCCCGGACGGTCGTGGCGAGCGCCATGGCCAGCGGCGGGACCATGCCGGCCGCCATCACCGCGGCCATGACCTTGAGGCTGCCGTCGGTCGGGTGGGCGAGGCCGCCGACCGCGAAGGCGTACGCGACCTTGTTCAGCGGGCCGCCGAGGTCGAAGCACATCATCAGGCCGAGGATCACGCCGAGGATGATCGCGTTGGCCCCGGAGAGGCCCTCCAGCCAGTCGGTCAGCGCGTTCTGCAGCGAGGCGATCGGCTTGCCGACCACCAGGAACATCAGGAAGCCGACCACCGCCGAGGAGATCAGCGGGATCACCACGACCGGCATGATGCCGCGCAGCACGGCCGGGATGCGGACCCGCTGGATGCCCATGACCACGGCGCCCGCGATCAGACCCGCGGCGAGGCCGCCGAGGAAGCCCGCGTTGATGGTGACGGCGACCGAACCGCCGACGAATCCCGGCACGAGGCCCGGCCTGTCGGCCATTCCGTACGCGATGTAGCCCGCGAGGACCGGGACCAGGAAGGCGAAGGCGAGCCCGCCGATCTGGAACAGGAGCGCGGCCCAGCTGGTGTGGTCCGTCCAGATGAAGTGCTCGGCGACGGACGGGGCCTTGTCGATCTTCCAGCCGCCGATGGCGAAGCCGAGGGCGATGAGGAGGCCGCCCGCGGCGACGAAGGGGACCATGTAACTGACGCCGGACATCAGCCACTTGCGGAGCCTGGTGGCGTAGCCGTCGCCCTCGTCGCCTGCGCCCTCCACCGGAGTGGGGCCGGTGGAAGGGGCGGTGGTCTCGCCACGGGCCGCCTTCTCCCTCGCCTCCGCGATGAGTTCGGCGGGGCGGTTGATGCCTGCCTTCACTCCCACGTCGACGGTGGGCTTGCCCGCGAAGCGGTTCTTGTCCCTCACGGGGACGTCGTGGGCGAAGATCACCGCGTCCGCGGCCGCGATGACCGCGGGGTCGAGGCGGGTGAACCCGGCGGAGCCCTGCGTCTCGACCGTGAGCTGTACGTCCGCCTCGCGGGCGGCGTTCTCCAGGGACTCGGCGGCCATGTAGGTGTGGGCGATGCCGGTGGGACAGGAGGTGACGGCGACGATCGTGAACCTGTCCTCGGAGCGCGGGGGTTGATCGGGTTCCCCACCGGAGTCCCCACCAAAGTCCCCACCGGATTCCCGCGGCGCCGCCTCGTCACCGGCGATCAGAGCCGCCGCCGTCGCCGCGTCCGCCGCGCCCCGCAGCGCCCCCGTGAACTCCTCGTCCATCAACTGCCGTGCCAGCGAGGAAAGGATCGTCAGGTGGGCGTCGTCCGCACCCGCCGGCGCCGCGATGAGGAAGATCAGGTCCGCCGGGCCGTCCGGTGCCCCGAAGTCGATGCCGCGGGCCGAGCGGCCGAAGGCCAGGGTGGGCTCGGTGACGTGCGCGCTGCGGCAGTGCGGGATGCCGATGCCGCCGTCCAGGCCCGTCGGCATCTGCGCCTCGCGGGCCGCGACGTCGGCGAGGAACCCCTCCAGGTCGGTCACGCGCCCGAGGGCCACCATCCGCTCGGCGAGCGCGCGGGCGGCCGCTTCCTTGGTTTCGGCGGACAGGTCGAGTTCGAGGTCGACCAGGTCCGCGGTGATCATGTCGGTCATCGCGGGCTCCTTCGCACGCGTATCGCCCGGCGGGCGAGAGGTGGGGTGGGGAAGGCGGCAGGAGGGATCATGCGGCGGGCCCCGTGGGGACGCGGTCCAGGAGTACGCGGTCCAGCGGGACCTCGGCCGTCACGGTGACCGCGTCCGGCACGAGGTCGGCGGGCGACGGCATGGCGCTGCCCGGCAGTTGGACGGCGGCGGCGCCGTGTGCCACGGCCGAGGCGAGCGCGCGCGGCCCCGCGCCGCCCGCGATCAGGAAACCGGCCAGGGAGGAGTCGCCTGCGCCGACGTTGCTGCGTACGGCGTCGACGGGGGCGCTCGCGAAGTACGCGCCCGAGGCGTCGACCAGGAGCTGGCCGTCCGCGCCGAGGCTCGCGAGCACGGCGTGGGCACCGGCCCTCCGCAGTTCCTCCGCCGCCTCGACCGCGTCGCCGACGGTGGCGAGGGGACGGCCGACGGCTTCGGCGAGCTCCTCGGCGTTGGGCTTGACGACGTCGGGGCGTTCGGCGAGCGCGGCGAGCAGGGCGGGCCCCGAGGTGTCGAGCGCGATCCGGGCGCCCGCGGCGTGGGCGCGGGCCACCAACTCCGCGTACCAGGAGGGCTTCAGGCCGCGCGGGAGGCTGCCGCAGCAGGCGATCCAGTCGGCGCCCGCGGAGCGCTCGCCGACGGTGGCCAGGAGCAACTCCTGCTCTGCCCGCGTCAGTTCGGGGCCGGTGGCGTTGATCTTCGTGAGCGTGCCGTCCGGCTCCGCGACCGCGATGTTGGACCGCGTCTGCCCGGCCACCGGCACCGGGGCGACCTCGATGCCCTGCTCGTCGAGGAGCTGGGCGACCAGCGCGCCGGGCGCTCCGCCGAGCGGCAGCACGGCGACCGTCCGCACGCCCGCCGCCGCGACGGCCCGCGAGACGTTGACGCCCTTGCCGCCCGGGTCCATGCGGTCGCCGGTGGCGCGGACGACCTCGCCGCGGTCGAGCGAGGGGACCTCGTAGGTGCGGTCGAGGGAGGGGTTCGGGGTGACGGTGAGGATCATGCGCGTACTACTTCCGTGCCGGCGGCCTCGATGGCCGCGGCGTCGTCGGGGTCGAGGCCGGTGTCGGTGATCAGCAGGTCCACGTCGGCGAGGTCGCCGAAGCGGGCGAAGTGCTCCTGGCCGTGCTTGGCGGAGTCCGCGAGCAGCACGACGCGGCGGGCCGCGGCGACGGCCGCGCGCTTCACCGCGGCCTCGGCAAGGTCCGGGGTGGTGAGCCCGGCCCCGGCGGAGAAGCCGTTGGCGGCGAGGAAGACGACGTCGGCGCGGATCTCTCCGTACGCCCGCAGGGCCCAGGCGTCGACGGCCGCGCGCGTGCGCCGCCGGACGCGGCCGCCGATGAGGTGGAGCTGGATGCCCGGGTGGTCGGCGAGGCGGGCGGCGGTCGGCAGGCCGTGCGTGACGACGGTGAGCGTCGACTCCAGCGGGAGCGCCGCGGCGAGCCGCGCGACGGTCGACCCCGCGTCCAGGATCACGCTGCCCTCGGCGGGCAGTTCGGCGAGGGCGGCGCGGGCGATGCGGTCCTTCTCGTCGGCGGCGGTGCCCTCGCGCTCGGCGAGGTCGGGCTCGAAGTCGAGGCGTCCGGCCGGTATGGCACCGCCGTGCACGCGCCGGACGAGTCCGGCCCGGTCCAGCGCCTTCAGGTCGCGGCGGATGGTCTCCGCGGTGACCTGGAACTCCTCGGCGAGCGACAGCACGTCGACCCGCCCGCCGTCGCGTGCGAGACGCAGGATCTCCTGCTGCCGCTCCGGTGCGTACATGTCCGTTTGCCTCCGCCGGGTGCCCGAGCCTGTGGTTTCACTCGGAGAGTACGGCCGGATTTCCGCAAAGTAAACAGGTTCGGGCGCGGATCGGACACAAACAGACTTCGGTCCCTATGGAACGCCCCCTTCGTCCTGAGGGCGCGAGGGCCTACGGCCAGGGAAACGCGTCCAGCGCCCCGAGGCAGCGCGTGGCGAGCGTGGCCGGGCCCTCGGGGCCCGCGGCCGGGGCGTCGCCCGCCGCCCAGGACTCGACGGCCACCCGCACCGCCGCGCTGGCCACTCCCGCGGCAAGGCGCAGCTCCGGCGAGGGGCTCGCGGCGGACGCCCGCTCCACGAGGACCGCGAGGAGCGTCTCCTCCGAGGTGTGACAGGTGGCCGCCCACACCGCGCGCAGCGCCGGGCTCTCCCCCGAGAGCCGCAGCAGCGAGCGCACCCACTCCAGGGACTCCACCGCCTCCGCGCCCTCGGCGGCGAGGGCGTGCGTCACCGCGTACCGCAGCGCGTCCGGCACCGCGAGCCCTGCCGGTGCGGCACGCACCGCCTCCGCCCACTGCTGCGCGCCCGCGGCGAAGAGCGGGGCCACCGCCTCCTCCTTGGTCGCGAAGTAGCGGTAAAAGGTGCGCGGCGCGACGCCCGCGGCCCGGGCGATGTCCTCGGCGCGGGTGGCCCGCAGCCCGTCCGCGGCGAAGAGCGACGCCGCCGTGCGGGCGATGTGGAGGCGGGTCTCGGCCTTGCGGCGCTCGGTGAGTGACGGCTGCGTACGTGCGGGCATGGCAGCGAGGTTATGCCAGCCCCGCGCGGGAGCCCTGTCGGGCGGCCGCGCGGAGGGCTTCGGGCCCCGGAGGAGGGATCCGGGCCCCAGGGGAGGGGTGTCCGGGCCCCAGCGGAGAACTTCGAGCCCCGGCGGAGGACTTCGAGCGCCCGCAGACGCGGCTTCGCGCCTCCGCGGCGAACGGCTTCGAGCGCCTGCGGGCGAACGGCTTCGGGCCCTCACGGGCAAGGGGCTCCGGACTCCCACGGACAAGCGGCGCCGAACTCCCAGAGACAAGCGGCGCCGAACCCCCGCAGACGAACGGCTTCGAGCGCCCGCAGCAAGCGGCTTCCGGTGTCGGCTCAGGGCACCCGAAGACACGTACTGCCTCTGTGGCAGAATCTGCCACCGCAGATCGGTACGCTGCCGCAGCCCGGCACGTACGTAGAGGTGCACGCGAGCAAGAGGTGGCAGACAGCAGTGCGTCGTCGGCAGTTCCTTCTCCAGACCGCCGGCCTCGCCGGCGCCACCGCCCTCGGCACCGCGGGCCTCAGCGGCTGCTCGGCGGAGACCGACACCCCCCTCAGACTCCTCGTGGCCAGCTACGACGAGAGCGTGGGCTCCTCGATCGGCGACCAGTGGGGCAGCCTCGTCTCCGCCTTCGAGAAGGCCCACCCGGACATCGAGGTCGCCCTCGAACGCATCCCGTTCGCCAAGCTCGACCAGACCCTCGCCCGGCGCGTGAAGGACGGCGACGCCCCCGACATCGCCCAGTCCAACTTCTTCGCCCCCTACGCCGAGGACGGCAAGCTCTACGGCGCGTCCGACCTCTTCGACGTCCGCACCGAGGGCGACTTCATCCGCTCGTACGCGGAGGCGGGCATGGTCAACCGCACCCAGTACGGCATGCCCTTCCTGGCCAGCACCCCGCGGCTCTTCTACAACACGGCGCTCTTCAAGCAGGCCCGCGTCAGGCCGCCCCGCTCCTGGGCCGAACTGCGGGACGCGGCCGAGGCGTTGAAGGCGATCGGCGTGCCCACGCCCTACGGACTCCAGCTCGGCCCGGAGGCCGCCGAGGACGAGGCGCTGGCCTGGCTGCTCGCGGACGGCGGCGGCTACGCCGGGCTCACCGGCTACGACTTCGCGAACCCCAGCAACATCGACACCCTGACCTGGCTGCGGGACAACCTGGTGAAGCCGGGCCTCGCGGGCGCGGACCCCAAGTCGCTGACGCGGACGGACGCGTACGCCCAGTTCCTGCGCGGCAGAATCGGCATGATGATCGCGCACCCGGTCCTGATGGGCGCCGCGGACAAGGCCAAGTTCCCTTACGCACACGCCCCGTTCCCCAAGAAGCTCGGCGGCGCGGCGCCCCCGGTGGGCCTCAACGACTGGCTGATGGCGTTCAGGCAGAACGGCCGGCGCGAGCAGTGCGGGACGTTCCTGAGCTATGTGTACGGGCGCAAGTCCGCCCTCGCGTACGGCGGCAGCCAGTCGGCGCTGCCGGTGACGAGCTCGGCGTCCGACGCCCTGCGCAAGGACCCGAAGCAGCGGCCGATGTGGGACTTCATCGACCAGATGCCGCTGGCGCAGTTCCAGCCGACGAACCTCGGCTCGTGGCCCGAGGTGAGGTCGGCGGTGCGGGAGCGGATCGGCGGCGCGGTGGCCGAGGGGGGCAGCCCCAAGGCGGTACTGGAGGCCTTGGACACGGCGGCGGCCCAGGCAGAGCTTTAGCGCTCCACCGGCTGAGCGCGCAGTTCCCCGCGCCCCTTTCAGGGCCGACGCGGGGAACTGCCGTGCGTACGACCGCTCAGGGTGTCAACGCGGGCTCGCGCTGCGACAGTTGACCCTCCGTCCCGGGCGCTTCACCACCCGCTCCACCCTCGATGTGCTGCCTCGGCTTCGCCGGAAGCGCGAACATCACCAGGAAGATGAACCCGAGCACGCCCGCCACCCACCACAGCGAGTTCTGGAAGCCGTGCACGAACTCCGCGGGGATCCGGTCCGGCGTGACCCGCTCGTCGATCACCCCGAAGAAGACCACCGACACCAGGCCGAGGCCGAGCGCGGTGCCCATCTGCTGCACGGTGTTGATGAGGCCGGAGGCCGAACCCGCGTGCTCCTGCGGGACGCCCGAGAGGACCGCGTCGGTCAGCGGGGCCACGATCAGGCCCATGCCGAGGCCCATCACGACCAGCGGGAGCGCCATCTGCCAGGAGGCGATGTCCGCGCCGTAGCGGCCCGCTTCCCAGAGGTAGATCAGGACGCCCGCGGCCATCGTCAGGGCGCCGGTCTGCAGCACCTTGCGGCCGAAGCGGGGCACGAGCTGCTGCACGGAGATACCGGCCGCCGCCGAGACGGCGATCGAGAACGGCACGCCGGTCAGCCCGGCGCGCAGCGCGCTCCAGCCGAGGCCCTCCTGCATGTAGAGCGTCCAGACCAGGAAGAAGATGCCCATCGTGACGCCGAACACGGTCTGCACCGCGATGCCCGCAGCGAAGCTCTTCACCTTGAACAGCGACAGCTCCACGAGCGGCGAGCCGTCCTTCGCGGCCTTCCGCCTCTCGTACGCGATGAGGGCACCGAAGACGACGAACGCGCCGGCCATCATGACGTGTCCCCAGACCGGCCAGCCCAGCTCCCGCCCGCGGGTGAGCGGGTAGAGCAGCATCAGCAGGCCGAGGGTGACCAGGACGACGCCGACGAGGTCGAGCTTGAGGGCCCTCGGGGCCTTGGACTCGGTGATGAACTTCCGGCCGAGGAGCAGGCCCGCGATGCCGACCGGCAGGTTGATGAGGAAGATCGGGCGCCACTCCAGGCCGAAGAGGTTCCACTGGGTGAGCAGCGCGCCGAGCAGCGGCCCGGAGACCGCGCCGAGGCCGACGACCATGCCGAAGAGTCCGAAGACCTTGCCGCGCTCGTGGGCGGGGAAGGTCGCGTGCACGATCGAGAGGACCTGCGGCACCATCAGCGCGGCCATGCCGCCCTGCAGGATGCGCGAGGCGACGAGCATCTCCGGGTTCGCCGCGAAGCCGCAGAGCGCCGAGGCGACGGTGAAGCCGGTGATCCCTATGAGGAAGATCTTCTTGCGGCCGTGGATGTCGCCGAGCCGCCCACCGGTGATGAGGCCCGCGGCGAAGGCGAGGGTGTAGCCCGCGGTGATCCACTGGATCTGGCTGAACGTGGCGCCCGCGTCCCGCTGGATGGAGGGGATGGCGATGTTGACGATCGTGACGTCGACCAGGTCCATGAAAGCGGCGGTCATCACGATGGCCAGGGCGAACCAGCGGCGCCGATCGGTGCGGGCTGCCTCCGGCCCTGCTGACGGAGGAGTGGTGCTCGGTGAAGTCATGCCCCAAGGCTAGGAACGATATAGGTCAGGTCATGACCTAGTTGTCCGGCATCCTGAGGACAGTGGCGGACGACACAAGGACGACACAAGGACGGCACGAGGACGCCCCGAGGACGACCCCGAGGACGGCAGGAGGAGGGCGACGTGAAGCGGGACGACGACGCGAGGACGGTCGGCTCACGGCGGCACAGCACGCCGGAGGACCGCACGAACCATGCGGCGCGCACGAACCGCGCAGCCCGCACGAACCATGCGGCGCGAGCGGTGGACGCGGGGAGGCGAGGGTGACCGTGGACCGGACGACCGCGGCCGGGAGCGATACCCCGGCACGGCTCTTTCAGCTTCTCTCGCTCCTCCAGACGCCCCGCGAATGGCCCGGCGGCGAGCTCGCCGACCGGCTCGGGGTGAGCAGGCGGACCGTGCGGCGCGACATCGACCGGCTGCGGGACCTCGGCTATCCCGTGCGGGCCAGCCAGGGAGCGGCCGGCGGCTACCGCCTCGTCGCGGGCAAGGCCATGCCGCCGCTGGTCCTCGACGACGAGGAGGCGGTGGCCATCGCGGTCGGCCTGCGGGCGGGCGCGGGGCATGCGGTGGAAGGCGTCGAGGAGGCCTCGGTGCGGGCGCTCGCCAAGCTGGAGCAGGTGCTGCCCTCGCGGCTGCGCCACCGCGTCTCCGCGCTCCAGATCGCGACGACGCCGCTGACCAGCGGGGACGGGGCCAGCATCGCCCCGGAGACGCTGACGGTGATGGCATCGGCCGCGGCGGGCCACGAACGTCTGCGCTTCGCCTACCGCGCGGGCGACGGCACGGAGTCGCGCCGCCTGACCGAGCCGTACCGCCTCGTCTCGACGGGGCGGCGCTGGTACCTCGTGGCGTACGACATCGACCGCGAGGACTGGCGGACCTTCCGGGTCGACCGGGTGGCCGAGCCGTTCGCGACGGGCGCGCGCTTCGCGCCGCGGGAGCTACCGACGGGGGACGCCGCGGAGTTCATCCGCGCCTCGATGTGGCGGGGCCACCAGCCGTCGTACGACCTGGACGTCACCTTCGCCGCCCCCGCGGAGTTCGTCACGGCACGGCTGCCTTCGGGCCTCGGCACGGTGGAACCCCTGGACGACCGCACCTGCCGTCTGCGGGGCACGGTGTCGGACTCCGTCGAATGGCTCGCGGTCCGCCTGGCGGTGACGGACTGCGACTTCACGGCCCACCAGCCCCCGGAACTGGTGACGTGCCTCAGGGAGATGGGCGGTCGCCTGATCCGGGCAGCGGCCGGGGAAACACCGGGCTAGACGCTGTACCGCGCCCCGAAAGGGGCGCGGGGCTGCGACATATCGCGGGGCTGCGACATATGCGGCTCCGCCGCGCGGGCGCGATCAGCCACATCCGGCCCGCGGGCCTGGCACCGGTCTTCCAGCGGAGCGCCTAGGCCGCCGCGTCGAAGCCCGTATCCCGAGCCAACTTCTTCAGCTCAAGAAGCGCATGCTTCTCGATCTGCCGGATCCGCTCACGCGTCAGACCGTGCTCCTTGCCGACCTCCGTCAGCGTCCGCTCGCGGCCGTCGTCGATGCCGTACCGCATCTTGATGATGGACGCCGTGCGCTGGTCGAGGCGGCCGATCAGGCCGTCCAGCTCCTCGCTGCGCAGCAGCGAGAGGACGGACTGCTCGGGCGAGACCGCGGAGGTGTCCTCCAGGAGGTCGCCGAACTGGGTGTCGCCGTCGTCGTCCACGCCCATGTTCAGCGAGACGGGGTCGCGTGCCCAGTCCAGGACGTCCGTGACGCGCTCGGGGGTCGAGGAGAGCTCCGCGGCGATCTCCGCGGGCTCCGGGTCGCGGCCGTGCTCGCGGTTGAACTCGCGCTGCACGCGGCGGATCCGGCCCAGCTCCTCCACCAGGTGGACGGGCAGGCGGATGGTGCGGGACTGGTCGGCTATGGAGCGGGTGATGGCCTGGCGGATCCACCACGTGGCGTACGTGGAGAACTTGAAGCCCTTGGCGTAGTCGAACTTCTCGACCGCGCGCACCAAGCCCGCGTTGCCCTCCTGGATCAGGTCGAGCAGGGGCAGACCACTGCGCGGATAGCGGCGCGCGACCGCGACGACGAGGCGGAGGTTCGAGCGGATGAAGACGTCCTTGGCCCGCTCACCGTCGGCGACGAGGGCTTCGAGCTCCTCGCGGTCCGCGGTGACCTTGCTGTCCTCGACCTCGCCGTCCAGGATCTTCTGGGCGTACACGCCCGCCTCGATGATCTGGGACAGCTCCACTTCCTTGGCGGCGTCGAGCAGCGGCGTACGCGCGATCTCGTCGAGGTACATGCCGACCAGGTCGCGGTCGGCGATCTCCCCGCCTACGGCGCGAACACTGCGTGCCGCGTCGGTCTCGCCGGCGGCGGACTTACGACGGGCGACGGCACGGGTTGCCATGCGTGCTCCCTTGCGTGTGTGGTCCTGGTCGGTCCGCTACTGGGACCTCTGTGGTGGATGGCACACCCTCGGGTGCCCTGCATCCGATGGAAACAACGACTGGAATCCGGACAGAATTCCCAAGCCGCCCATCTTTTTTTCTGGCGGTGCAGTACCCTGTGCCGCCACATGGGGAGGCCGGATGTCGTCGGAACCGACAGAGGTGCAGGTCAGACCGGGAGTCGAGGCCGATCTCGAAGGCCTCACGGCCATCTACAACCACTACGTACGTGAGACGGCCGTCACCTTCGACACCGCCGTCTTCCTGCCGGAAGAGCGCCGCCCTTGGCTGCTCTCCCACCCCAAAGACGGCCCCCACCGCCTGTTGGTTGCCCAGGAGCGGGATTCCGGTCGTCTGCTCGGGTACGCCACGAGTAGCCCTTTCCGCGCGAAGCCCGCTTACTCCACCTCGGTGGAGGTCAGCGTCTACTGCGCGCCGGACACCGCGGGGCGCGGCATCGGCACGCTGCTCTACAAGGCGCTCTTCGAGGCCCTGCGGGGCGAGGACCTGCACCGCGCGTACGCGGGGATCGCCGAGCCCAACGAGGCCTCGGTCCGCCTCCACGAACGCTTCGGGTTCCGGCACGTGGGGACGTACGCGCAAGTGGGCAGGAAGTTCGGCCGCTACTGGGACGTCGCCTGGTACGAGCGGCCCCTGGGACCTGGGACCTAGGGCCCGAGCCCGTTACGGACGGGCGGTGCCGCCGCCTACCGTCCCCGCATGACCGACACCACAGGCACCCTCGACGAAGCCCTGCAGCGGCTGCACTCCTGCGGGCCCGAGCGGCTCGGACGACTGACCAACCACGCCCCGATGGCCGTCGAGGCGCTCGCCGCGCACGGGCAGGCGGGGGCCGTCCACCGGTGGCTCGATCTTTACGCCCCCAAGCTGGAGGAGTTTCCCGCCGGGGTCGCGCCGATCGACGACGCCGACTGGCGTGACGCGCTGGGCGACCCGCGCCGGGCCGCGGACTGGATCGACTACTTCGTACGCCGCGCCGCCGAGGCCTCCGACGAGACGCACCCCTGGCGCGACGTGCTCGCCGAGTGGTGGCCGCGGCTGCTGCCCGGGATGTACGGCGGCTCGACGCACCCGGTGATCCGGGTGGGCCACGCCGTGCGCACCCTGGAGGAGGGCGGCGCGACGGAGCCCCGCCTCACCGAGCTCGCACACGGCCTCGGCTACTGGGCCGCGCGCCACCACACCGTCACCGGCATCGCCCCGGTGCCGGGCGCCGACGCCGCGGCCGACGCGCTGGACGCGGTGCCGCCCCTCGCGGACCGGGCGGACGGCAACTTCCCCGCCCGCCTGGGCCGCGTCGGTGAACTGCCGGTGTGGGCCGCCTCGGTGGGCGACCCGGACGAGGCCCGCCGCAGGCTGGCCGAGCTGGTCCGGGCGGCCACCCATCGGTACGTCACCCATGGCCACGGCGACGAGACGATGCTGGTGCACGCCGCGACCGCGCCCAACGCCGTGCTGCGCACCCTGCCCGCGCTGCCGCGTGCCCTGTGGGTGCCGAGTCTGCGAGCGGCCTGGACGGCGTCCGCCGCCGTCACCGCCATGTACGCGCCGGACGCGGCCGTCGCGTACGAACCGCCGGGCACGTTCACCGCGGAAGAGGTCTTCGAGCGGGCGCTCGCGCATGGCGACGAACACGTGATCAAGCTGACGGACACGGCTCTGGACGTCGGGGACGAGCTCGCCCTGGCGGCGGCGTCGCGTGCGGTCGAGCTCAGCGAACCGCTCGGCTGAGTGCCCTTTCGCCTGCGGGTCCGCTGTGGCTTGTCGCGCAGTTCCCCGCGCCCCTTACGGGGCTCCGGCACCCCTAGCCGAACTGCACCGACCTCTTCGCCAGCCCCATCCAGAAGCCCTCGATCACGCTCCGCTGACCGGCCAGGTCCCCCGTCTCGTCCGCCGCCCCCAGCGTCACGAACAGCGGGGCGAAGTGTTCGGTGCGGGGGTGGGCCAGGTGGCCCGCCGGGGACTTGTGCGCGAAGTCCAGCAGGGCGTCCACGTCGCCCCTCTCCAGCGCCTCGTGGCCCCACGCGTCGAACTCCGCGGACCAGGAAGGGATGCCGCCCTGCCGCAGCGCGGCCAGGTTGTGCGTGAAGAAGCCGCTGCCGACGATCAGCACGCCCTCGTCGCGCAGCGGTGCCAGCTTGCGGCCGATGTCCATGAGGCGGCGCGGGTCGAGGGTCGGCAGGGAGATCTGGAGGACGGGGACGTCCGCGTCGGGATACATCTCCACCAGCGGGACGTACGCGCCGTGGTCGAGCCCGCGGTCCGGCACGTCCTGCACGGGAGTGCCGGGGGCCTGCAGCAACTTGCGTACGGACGCGGCGAGTTCGGGCGCTCCCGGCGCGGCGTACGTCACCTGGTAGTAGTGCTCGGGGAAGCCCCAGAAGTCGTACACGAGGGGCAGCGTCTCGGTGGCGCCGAGCGCGAGGGGGGCCTCCTCCCAGTGGGCGGAGACCATGAGGATCGCCGCGGGGCGGGGCAGCTCCGCGGACCAGGCGGCGAGCTCGCCGGGCCACAGCGGGTCGTCGGCGAGCGGCGGGGCGCCGTGGCTGAGATACAGGGCGGGCATGCGGGTCATGGCGCACCTCCGGGGGGACGTCCGACATCTCGTGGGCGGAGTACGCCGCACGAAGCACTGGATACTTGAAGTCTCAAGCTCTACGGTCCGACCGTACGCATGATTTGTTCAAAGTTCAAGGAAGGGCCTCGTACAGTGGAGTACATGGATATGGCACCGACCCCTCCCCCGGCCGCGGAGCCGCGCTGGCTGGACGGCGAGGAGCAGCGCGTTTGGCGCGCCTACCTCCAGGCGACCACGCTCCTCGACGACGCCCTCGACCGCCAGCTGCAGCGCGACGCGGGCATGCCGCACATGTACTACGGCCTCTTGGTCCAGTTGTCCGACGCCCCCCGGCGGCGGCTGCGGATGACCGAACTGGCCAAGAACATGAAGATCACCCGGTCCCGCCTCTCGCACGCCGTCGCGCGCCTGGAGAAGAGCGGCTGGGTACGCCGCGAGGACTGCCCCTCCGACAAGCGCGGCCAGCTCGCGATCCTCACCGACGAGGGCTTCGACGTGCTGAGCAGGACCGCGCCCGGCCACGTCACCGCCGTACGCCAGGCCCTGTTCGACCGGCTCACCCCGGAACAGCAGAAGTCCCTCGGCGAGATCATGACGATCGTCGCCGAGGGACTTCAGCCCAAGGAGGCCGGGGCGGACCTCCCCTGGCTCCGCTAGGTCCCCGTCGAAGGGGTCAGTGGGCCATCACCGGGACCTTCACCTCGTCCTCGGCGCCGTCCGCCGAACCGGCGGAGGCGGACGTGCCGCCCTGGGCAGCGGTGTTGATGAACGCCGCCGCGATCAGCGCGGAGACCACCAGGATGCCGACCGCCCACCAGATGGCGCTGGTGTAGCCCTCGACCATGGCCTGCGCCTGGAGGAGCTTCGGGTTGGTGGCACCGGCCGCGTGGTCGGTGATGTACGCGGTGGTCGCCGAGGCCGCGATCGTGTTCAGGAGGGCGGTGCCGATGGCGCCGCCGACCTGCTGCGAGGTGTTGACCATCGCGGAGGCGACACCCGCGTCACGGGCCTCGACGCCGTGCGTGGCAAGGGACATGGCGGGCATGAACGCCGTACCCATGCCCAGACCCAGCATCAGCTGCGCGGGCAGGATCAGACCGGCGTACGAGGTGCCGATCTCCAGCTGCGTCAGGAGCAGCATGCCGACCGCCGCGAGCAGGAAGCCCGGGGCCATCAGCAGGCGCGGCGGGACGCGGGTCATCAGGCGGGCGCCGATCTGCGTGGAGCCCGTGATCATGCCGACGATCATCGGCAGGAACGCGAAGCCGGTCTTGACCGGCGAGTAGCCCTTCACGATCTGCAGGTAGTACGTGAGGAACAGGAACAGGCCGAACATCGCGATGACCGCGAGGCCGAGCGAGAGGTAGACGCCGCCGCGGTTGCGCTCGGTCAGCACGCGCAGCGGAAGCAGCGGCGACTTGACCTTGGCCTCGGTGAGGACGAACGCGGCGAGCAGCACGACGGAGGCGACGAACATCGCGATCGTCACGCTGTCCGACCAGCCCTCGGACTCGGCGCGGGTGAAGCCGTAGACCAGCGCGACCAGACCCAGGGTGGACAGGACCACGCCGGGGATGTCGAGCGGCGAGCGGTTGCGGCCGCCGGCCGGCTCACGGATGACGAAGTACGCGCCCAGGGCGGCGACCACCGCGAACGGGATGTTCACGAAGAAGGTCCAGCGCCAGTTCAGGTACTCGGTGAGGAAGCCGCCGAGGATCAGGCCGACGGCGCCACCGCCACCGGCGATCGCGCCGTAGATGCCGAAGGCCTTGGCGCGCTCCTTGGCGTCGGTGAACATCACCGCGAGCAGCGACAGGGCGGCGGGCGCGAGCAGCGCGCCGAACACGCCCTGCAGGGCGCGGGCGCCCAGCATCATGGCCTCGCCGGTCGCGGCACCGCCGAGCGCGGAGGCCGCGGCGAAGCCGATCAGGCCGGTCACGAAGGTGCGCTTGCGGCCCCACAGGTCGGCGATACGGCCGCCGAAGAGCAGCAGACCACCGAAGGCGAGCGCGTAGGCCGTGATGACCCACTGGCGGTTGCCGTCGGATATGCCGAGGTCCTGCTGGGCGGAGGGCAGCGCGATGTTCACGATGGTCGCGTCGAGGACGACCATCAGCTGTGCGAGCGCGATGAAGACGAGCGCCTTCCAGCGGTTGGAGTCGGGCCCTGAGTCGGGCTTGAGGACTGTTTCAGACATGGGGGTAGCCACCTAGCGGTACGGAATGTGAAAAACGGTGCGTAAAGCTGGTTCTGCGGAGAGGTGCTGCCGGTACCGGGCAGAGGTGCTGCTGGTACTGCGTGAAGGCCCTGCTGGTGCCGCGGAGGGATCAGTGCTGCCGGAGCGCCTCCAAGGTCGCCGCCGCCCCCGGAAGCTCCGAGCGGGCGGGCGCCATCAGACCGTCGAGGAACAGCTGCAGATGACGGTGGACGAAGCGGTCCATGTCCGGGCAGGCCGTGCCCGGCAGCGGCCGGCCCAGCTGGGAGATGGCCACCATCAGGTCACCGACGGCGATGTCGGTGCGCAGCTGCCCGGCCCCGCGGGCGCGCTCCATGAGGCCCTCGACGGACCCCTCCAGGCGCTCGCGGGCATCGACCAGATCGGGGTGGTGCGGGTCGAAGCCGGCGGAGAGCACCGGGCACAGGGCACCGATCCGCTCGTCGGCCGCGGCGTGCACGAAGGTGCGCAGCGCCCCGAACGCGTCCTCGCCCGCGTCGACCGCGGCGAGGGCCCGGTCGACGTGGCCCACGAGGCGGTCCGTCACCGACAGGACGACCTGGCGCGCCAGCTCCTCGCGGTCGGCAAAGTGCCGGTAGACCGTGGCGTTGCCGACGCCCGCGCGGCGCGCGATCTCGTCGAGGGGTACGTCGGCCCCGTACTCCACGAACATCTCGCGTGCGGCGACGACGATCCGCTCCCGGTTGCGCAGGGCGTCGGCCCGCGGGCGGGGAACTCGGCGCTGCGGGGCGGTGGCGGCGTCCACGGCTACTCCTCGGGTCACTGTCTCTGTCGGTCACTGGCTCCGGTGTTCGGCGACGCGGAGAGTCTCTCTCGGCGATGCGGGGACTGTCTCCCCGTTTTTTGCGAACACAGATCCAAACGGGGAGACAGTCCCCGGATATTTCCCGCTCCCGCACCGATTCCTGTGACCTGAGTCACAGGCGAATCGAGGAGAAACCCTCGATCAGTCGCACCCAGCGAGCGCCCGCGCACCCTCCGGCACAGGGTGATCGAACAGGGTGCAGCCAGGACCGGCGGCTGCCGCGGAGTGGAAGGCCCACGCATGCAGCAGCCGACCTGGCGACGGATACGCCCCTCCCGCCGCGGTGTGGCCCTCGCCTCCGTGACCGCGCTCGCCCTCGCGGTCACCACGTCGGCGAGCACCGGACGCCTGATGGAGGGCTCGCCCAGCACGGCGGGCCCGGTGTCCCTGGCCCGCAGCACCGCGCTCGGCCCCTGCATGATCAGCGGAGCGATGGGCGTGCAGATGTCGGAGGGCGTGCCCACACCGCCCGGCTACTCCCGCTCCACCGGCACGGTCCGGGCCCTGAACCTCATGGTCGACTTCTCCGACGCCCCGGGGCAGGGCAGCGCGACGGACCGCCTCGGGGAGTTCTTCCCGCAGACCTCGGACTGGTTCCGCACCAGCTCCTACGGACGCCTCGACTACCGCCCCGAGGCGCCGATCCCCACCTGGCTGCGGATGCCCAAGCCCTTCGCGGAGTACGGCATAGAGCGCGGCGCCCCCTTCGACCCGGGCTACCGCGAGCTGGTCGAGGACATCGTGGCGGCCGCCGACCCGGACGTGGACTTTCGCGCGTACGACCTCGTGAACGTCCTGATCACCCCGAACGCGGGCCCCTCCGCGCTCGACACCGTCCTGTCGGTGACCTTCGCGGGCAACCACGAGGCGCCGGTCGCCGACGGCGTCCCCGTCTCCAACGCGTCGTTCGTCTACAGCCGCCAGGACGACGGCTCGGGCAGCTACCGCGAGACCGGATACCGCGTCCTGCCCCACGAGAACGGCCACGTCTTCGGCCTGCCCGACCTCTACACCCAGGAGGGCGGCGGCGCGGTCGGCCACTGGGACATCATGAGCGAGGACTGGGGCGCCAACAACGACCTGCTCGCCTGGCACAAGTGGAAGCTGGGCTGGCTCGACGACGACCAGATCAGCTGCGCCGCGAACCCCGGCACGACCGAGCACGTCCTCTCCCCGCTGCCCCACCCCGGCGGCACGAAGCTGGCCTTCGCCCCGCTGGACGAGAAGACCGGGTACGCGGTCGAGGTCCGCACCCGCGGCGGCAACGACGAGGCGGTCTGCAAGCCGGGCGTCCTCGTCTACCGCGTGGACGCCGACGTCGACACGGGCCACGGCCCCGTCACGGTCTCCGACGCCGCGCCCGACAGCGGCGGCTGCACCCGCCGCCCCAACGTCCACGCCGAGCTCTCCGACGCGCCCTACGGCATCGGCGAGACCTTCACCGACCGCGAGACGGGCGTGCGCGTGACGGTGGCCGGCGTGACCGGCGAGGGCGACTACCGCGTGCACATCACGCGTCCGTAGGCGAACCACCGCGTGCACATCACGCGTCCGCAGCGACCGCCCCGGGCACGGTCCGGCGCACCTGCCGCAGGAACGCGGCGTTGCTCGGGCTCTTCCCGATCCGTTCGAGCAGCGTCTCCAGGGAGCCCTGCGCGTCCCTGCCCTGCAGGGCGCGCCGCAGCCCCCGCATGGCGTTCAACTCCTCATCGCCGACGAGGAGTTCCTCGCGGCGCGTGCCGGACGGGGTGATGTCGACGGCCGGGAAGACGCGCCGGGCCGCGAGGCCGCGGTCGAGCCTGAGCTCCATGTTGCCCGTGCTCTTGAGCTCCTCGAAGTAGTACTCGTCGGCGCGCGATCCGGTCTCCACGAGCACGGTCGCGAGCATCGTCAGGGAGCCGCCCTCCTCGGCGCGGCGCGCGGCGCCGAAGAGCCGCTTGGGGCCCTGGACGGAGGCCGCGTCGACGCCGCCGCTGAGGGTGCGGCCGCCGCCGGCGGCCGCGTTGTTGTAGGCGCGGCACAGACGCGTCAGCGAGTCGAAGAGCATGACCACGTCGCGCCCCTGCTCGACCAGGCGCTTGGCGCGCTCGACGGCGAGTTCGGCGAGGGCGATGTGCTGCTTGGCGGGCCGGTCGAAGGTCGAGGAGAGCACCTCGCCGCGGACCGAGCGCCGCATGTCGGTGACCTCTTCGGGCCGTTCGTCGAGGAGGACCACCATGAGGTGGCACTCGGGGTGGTTGTGGGCGACCGCCGCGGCGATCTGCTGGAGCAGCACGGTCTTGCCGGTCTTCGGGGGCGCGACGAGGAGCCCGCGCTGGCCCTTGCCGACGGGGGTGACGAGATCGACGAGCCGGGTGGCCGCGGGCCCGCCGGGGGTTTCGAGGCGCAGCCTCTCGCCGGGGTGCAGCGGGGTGAGGTCCCCGAACCGAGGCCGCCCGCGCAGCGCTTCGGGCGCGCGCCCGCCGACGCGGTGGACGGCGGAGAGGACACGGCCCCGCCCCGAGGCCTCCCCCTCGACGAAGTCGCCGCCGCGGAGGCCGACTTGGCGGACGAGTGGCGCGGGGACCTGCGCGTCGCCGGAGGACGGCAGGCATGCGGCGCTCCGGA
Organism: Streptomyces sp. NPDC025651; assembly: GCF_055558735.1. Classification (NCBI taxonomy): domain Bacteria; kingdom Bacillati; phylum Actinomycetota; class Actinomycetes; order Kitasatosporales; family Streptomycetaceae; genus Streptomyces; species Streptomyces sp. NPDC025651. The sequence goes on along the minus strand of NZ_JBVHLZ010000010.1, from coordinate 143,319 downwards.
GGAACCCGCGCCCGTCGCGGGCGATGTCGAGAACTCCGGCACAGGAGACGGTGGTCGAGGCGGCCGAGGCGGCCGTTGCGGTACGAGTGGTGGGTTCTGTTGCGATGGCAGTCATGGGAGTGGGTCCTTTCGCGGACATGCGAACGACGGGCCCGGCGGGGCGGCAGTGACCACGCCCCGTACGACGGGCGGAGAAGAAACTGCTGAGAGAGCAGCGAGAAGAAGGCCGAAGGGCCTGAACGGATCCCGGCCGGGCCGGGAGAAGCAGCTCCCGGAGACATCGGGAGGCGACACAGCACGGGCGTCCCGACGGGACGTGCACACGCGCTGCTCGCAAGGTAACACACACCCCGCGGGCGGCGTCCAGAGCGGGAAGGGAATCTCCCCGGCGGGACGACCCCCTGCCGAAACGGACAACTCCCCTGCCGGATCCCCCCGTTCGGGGGCGAAGGTGATGATCGCCACCCTCGGCATCGGCATAAGGTGAGGCTAGCCTAACCATTTACCAGGGGCGGCAACCCTTGGGGAGCGGTTATACGTTAGGTTAGGCTTACCTAAAAAGTTGGGGGAGGTCGCTCACACCATGCCAGAGCACATACCGAACGAGTCGCACGCCCCGGGCGAGTTCGCCGGGCGTACGGCTCTGGTGACCGGCGCGGGCCAGGGCATCGGAGCAGCGGTCGCCACCGCGCTCGCCGCCCTCGGCGCCGACGTGGTCGCCACCGACCGCGATGCCCACGGCATCGACGAAGTGGCCGCCGCCGCGCACGGCACGGCCGGCACGATCAAGGCCCGCGTCATGGACGTGACGGACTCCGCGGCGGTCACCGCCGTGATCGACGACGTCGTCCGGGCCCACGGCTCCCTCGACATCCTCGTGAACGTCGCGGGAATCCTCCGCTCCGCCCCCGTGGCCGAACTGACCGACGCCGACTGGGCCGACACCTTCGCCGTGAACACCACCGGCGTCTTCCACACCTCCCGCGCCGCCGCCTCCCACATGACCGCGCGCGGCTCCGGCTGCATCGTCACCGTCGCCTCCAACGCCGCCGGCATCCCGCGGACGGGCATGGCCGCGTACGCCGCCTCGAAGGCCGCGGCCACGATGTTCACCAAGTGCCTCGGCCTGGAGATCGCCCGCGGCGGCGTGCGCTGCAACGTCGTGGCGCCCGGCTCCACCGACACCGCCATGCAGCGGGCCCTGTGGCCCGAGGGGCAGGCGGAGGTGCCGAGCGGAGTCATCGCCGGCGACCTGGAGACGTACCGCACGGGCATCCCCCTCGGCCGCATCGCGAGCCCGCGGGACATCGCCGACGCGGTCCTCTTCCTGGCCTCGGACCGCGCCCGGCACATCACCATGCAGGAGCTGTACGTGGACGGCGGGGCGACGCTGCGCTGAGCGCGCCCCGTAAGGGACGCGGATCTGCACCCCGTGAGGGACGCGGGGAACTGCGCGAGCAACCACGAACAACCCCGCACCCACGCACGCACGACCACCACCCCGAGAAGGGGCGCGGGGAACTGCGCACAACCACAACGCCCCCGCACCCACACACGCGCCCCCACCACGACGCACCCCCACCCGCACCCCGCCCCCGGAACCCGCACCCCGCCGCGAGAATTGGAGCCCCCGTGTCGACGGCACCCGAGGTCGCCACACACGTCACGACGGCCGAGCAGGCCCACCCCGCCGTAGGAGCGGCCACCGCGCTGCTCGGCGCCTACACCCCAGGCGAACGCTTCCTCGCGACGCCGACCCGCACGCTGCTGGCCGAGGGCGTCCACTCCGAGGTCCCGCACGACGAACGGCCGCTGCCGCAACGCGTCGCGGCCACCCTGGCCGCCGCGCGCCGCGCGGGCGTCGCCGCCCCCTGCGTGGTCGGCGCGGTCCCCTTCGACCACACCGCACCCGCCGCCCTCGCCGTCCCCGAGACGCTGACCTCGGCTCCCCCGCTGACCGCGGACCCGCTCATCGCGCTGCCCGCCGACACCCCGGACGCCACCGACTGGCGGATCCGCCCGGTGCCCGCCCCCGAGGAGTACGGCGCGGGCGTGGCCGCCGCCGTGGACCGCATGTGGCGCGGCGACTTCAGCAAGGTCGTCCTCGCCCGCACCCTCGAACTCACCGCGCCCGCCCCGCTGGACGTCCCCGCGATGCTCCAGCGCCTGGCCCGCCGCGACCCCTCCGGCTACACCTTCGCGCTGCCGACGGGCCCAGGCCGCACCCTCATAGGCGCCAGCCCCGAACTGCTCGTCTCGCGCCACGGCCACCAGGTCGTCGCCAACCCCCTCGCCGGCTCGACGCCGCGCAGCGACGACCTCGCCGAGGACGTGCGCCGCGCCGCCGCGCTCCTGGAGTCCGCCAAGGACCTGCACGAGCACGCCGTCGTGGTGGACGCCGTGCACCAGGCGCTGGCCGGTTTCTGCACGGACCTGACCGTCCCGGCCCGCCCCACCCTCATCCGCACCGCGACGATGTGGCACCTGTCCACCACGGTGACCGGCACCCTCGCCTCCCCGGACACCTCCGCCCTCGAACTGGCCACCGCCCTGCACCCCACCCCGGCGGTCTGCGGCACCCCGACCGCCACCGCGCGCGAGGTGATCCGCGAGACGGAGCCCTTCGACCGCGGCTTCTTCACCGGCATGATCGGCTGGGGCGACGCGAACGGCGACGGCGAGTGGGTCGTGACGATCCGCTGCGCGGAGGCCGAGGAGCGGTCCCTGCGGCTGTTCGCGGGCGCGGGCGTCGTCGCGGCCTCGGACCCCGAGGCGGAGACCGCGGAGACCGGCGCGAAGTTCCGTACGTTCCTCAACGCGGTGGGAGCAGAGCTGTGAGCGGCACGGTGGACATCGACGCGCCCCTGTGGCCCGAGGAGTTCGCGGAGCGCTACCGCGCCGCGGGCTGGTGGCGGGGCGAGACCTTCGGGCAGATGCTGCGCGACCGCGCGGCCGAGCACCCGGACCGGATCGCGGTGGTCGACCCGGCGCGGGAGCTGCGCTGGACCTACGGCGAGCTCGACCTCCGCGCCGACCGCATGGCCGCCGGCTTCCTCGCCCGCGGCATCGGCAAGGGCGACAAGGTGGTGCTCCAACTCCCCAACATCGCCGAGTTCTTCGAGACGATCTTCGCGCTGTTCCGCATCGGCGCGCTCCCGGTCTTCGCGCTGCCCGCGCACCGCGAGACGGAGATCCGCTACTTCTGCGAGTTCACCGAGGCCGCCGCGTACGTCGTCCCGGCCGAGCACGCCGGCTTCGGCTACCGCGACCTCGCGGGCAAGGTCCTCGCCGAAGTCCCCACACTGCGGCACGTGTTCGTGGCCGACGGCGAAGGCGGCGCCTTCGAGGCCCTGTCCGACGTCCCCGCGGAACCGGTGGCGATCCCGGACCCGCCGGCCCCCTCGGACCTGGCGTTCCTCCAGCTCTCCGGCGGCAGCACGGGCGTACCGAAGCTGATCCCGCGCACCCACGACGACTACATCTACTCGCTGCGCGGCTCGAACGAGCTCTGCGGCGTCGACGAGTCCTCGGTCTACCTGGTCGCTCTCCCCGCGGCCCACAACTTCCCGCTCTCCTCGCCCGGTTCGCTCGGCGCGCTGTACGCGGGCGCCCGCGTGGTCCTCTGCCCGCGGCCGGGCCCCGAGGCCGCCTTCCCGATCATCGAGTCCGAGGGCGTCACGCTCACGGGCCTCGTCCCGCCGCTCGCCCTGCTGTGGACGGACGCCGCGGCCTCCACGCCGTACGACCTGAGCAGCCTGGAGGTCCTCCTGGTCGGCGGCGCGAAGTTCAGCGAGGAGGCGGCGCGGCGCGTGAAGCCCGCCCTGGGCTGCACGCTGCAGCAGGTCTTCGGCATGGCGGAGGGCCTGGTCAACTACACGCGCCTGGACGACGACGCGGAGACGATCGTCACGACCCAGGGCCGCCCGATCTCGCCGGACGACGAGATCCGGGTCGTCGACGACGAGGACAACGACCTGCCGGTCGGCGAGACGGGCCACCTCCTGACCCGCGGCCCGTACACGATCCGCGGCTACTGGAAGGCCCCCGAGCACAACGCCCGTTCCTTCACGGCGGACGGCTTCTACCGCACGGGAGACGTCGTACGCCTCACCGAGACCGGCCACCTCGTCGTCGAGGGCCGCGCCAAGGACCAGATCAACCGGGGCGGCGAGAAGATCGCCGCCGAGGAGGTCGAGAACCACCTCCTCGCCCACCCGTCCGTGCACGACGCGAACGTCGTCGCCGAGCCCGACCCGTATCTGGGCGAGCGGACGTGCGCGTACGTCATCCTGCGCGAGGGCGCCGAGCCGCTGAAGCCGGTCGCCATCAAGAAGTTCGTACGTGAGAGGGGCCTCGCCGCCTACAAGGTGCCGGACCGCGTGGAGTTCGTGGCGGCCTTCCCGCAGACGGGCGTCGGCAAGATCTCCAAGAAGGACCTGCGGGCGGCGGCAACGACTCCCGCACCCTCCTCCGCCCCGTAACTCGATCTCCTCCCCGCAATTCGAACTTCTCCCCGCAATCCTGAACGGAACGGCACACGACCATGGCCCTCCCCGCCATCACCCCGTACCCCATGCCGTCGGCCGACGAGCTGCCGGCGAACCGCGTCGACTGGAAGGTCGACCCGTCCCGCGCCGTGCTCCTCGTGCACGACCTGCAGAACTACTTCCTGAACGCGTACGACCGCACGGCCTCCCCCGTGCCCGAACTGCTCGCCCACGTGGCGCAGTTGAAGCGGACGGCCGACCGCCTCGGCGTCCCGGTCGTGCACACCGCCCAGCCCGGCGGCCAGACGCCGGCCGAGCGGGGCCTGCAGCAGGACTTCTGGGGCCCGGGCCTGCCGGACGACGCGGACGCGGCGGCGATCGCACCCGAGATCGGCCCGGCACCCCCCGAATCGATCCTCACCAAGTGGAAGTACAGCGGCTTCGTCCGCACGGACCTCCTGGAGCGGCTGCGCGAACAGGGCCGCGACCAGCTGGTCATCACCGGCGTCTACGCCCACATCGGCGTTCTGATGACGGCCTGCGACGCGTGGATGCAGGACATCCAGGCGTTCGTGGTGGCGGACGCGGTGGCGGACTTCTCGGCGGACGACCACGCGATGGCGCTGCGGTGGGCGGCGGGGAAGTGCGCGGTGGTCACGACGACGGGGACGGTGTTCGGGGAGCGGCCGTAACCGCGAGCCGGCCGGGGGCCCGGGGTTTCGTCAGCCGCGGCACCCTCCCCCCGGCCCCCCCCCCACCACGGCCCCCGGCCACGGGGCCCGGCGGGCCGTGATCC
>NZ_JBVHLZ010000010.1:0-138026 GCF_055558735.1 Streptomyces sp. NPDC025651 | reverse complement strand
GCGGGGCCGTGCGGGGGCCCCCCCCGCCCCCCGCCCGGGGGGGGGGGGGGGGGGCGCCCCCCCCCCCCCCCCCCCCCCCCCCCCCCCGGCCGCACCTCGGCCCCGTCCAAGGCGGCCGTCAGGGCGTTGAGCCGGACCCGGAGATCTCGTACGTCGTCGAGGGAGAGCCCGGTGGCCGCGGCGATGGCACGAGGCACGCCGCGCGCCCGCCCCCGCAGAGCAAGCCCCTCGTCGGTGAGGGTCACCGCGACGGACCGCTCGTCCTCGACACTGCGCCTGCGCTCCACGTACCCGGCCGCCTCCAGCCGCTTGAGCAGCGGCGACAACGTGCCCGAGTCCAGCCGCAGCCGCTCCCCGATCTTCTTGACGGGCAGCTCGCCGTGCTCCCAGAGCACGAGCATCACCAGGTACTGGGGGTAGGTCAGGCCCAGGTCCTTGAGCACGGTGCGGTAGGCGCCGTTGAAGGCGCGGGTGGCGGCGTGCAGCGAGAAGCAGATCTGGTGATCGAGCCGCAGAAAGTCCTCGTCGCCCAGGTCACCCATGTCGTCCATCTCCCCAGGCTACAACAGCACCCAACTAAGTCACACACCAATCAGTTGCGCACAACTAATTTGCACGCAACTAAATTGCATGCTCTACTCATGGGGACGCCCCAGTCTCAGGCAACCCGAAACGAGGACCCCATGGACGCGCTGTACACCGCCGTGGCCACCGCGAACGGCCGCGAGGGCCGCGCCGTCAGCTCGGACGGCCAGATCGACCTGCCGCTCGGCCTCCCCACGACCCTGGGCGGCAACGGCAAGGGCACCAACCCCGAGCAGCTCTTCGCCGCGGGGTACGCGGCCTGCTTCGCCAGCGCGATGAGCAACGTCGCACGCCAGGAGAAGCTGGACGTCTCGGACGTCTCGGTGACGGCGGAGGTGAGCATCGGAAAGGACGACACGGACGGCGGCTTCGGCCTGGCGGTGGTCATGCGCGTCGAGCTCCCCTCCCACCTGGAGGGCGAGACGGGCGAGGCCCTCCTGAAGAAGACCCACGCGTTCTGCCCCTACTCGAAGGCGACCCGCGGCAACATCCAGGTGGACCTGGTCATCGAGTAGGCACGTCGCCATCGAGCAACGGGGGAACAGCCCCCGACCCCGAATTGACCACCCGCTACACTGGCCGCGGTGACGCAGTCCACGCCGTCCGCGCCATCACGCCTTCGTAGCTCAGGGGATAGAGCACCGCTCTCCTAAAGCGGGTGTCGCAGGTTCGAATCCTGCCGGGGGCACCAGTTCAGAACGGCCAAGGCCCAGGTCACGGAGCTAGTCTCCGATCCTGGGCCTTAGTTGTGTGCAGTCTGGCTACGCCCTCAGGCAGCCTCGCCACACCTTCACTACCGAAGATCATCGTCTAAATATCGCCCAAACGATCTTCGCGTTTCCGCAGGTCACCCCCAACAAGGAACCACCCCCGGCTCCTTGGGTGCGGAGCGCGGGGGCGGCCGTGTGCCGGGCCGTCACAGAGGGGGGCACCACAGCGGGACGACCCGACACGTCTCGCGGCGGGGGGATCTACCTACATGCAACAGGACACCCTCCGCTTGGGCATCACCTGAAAGGGTGAACACGCGTTCTATTCTGGACCGTACCCGTAGCCCTGCCGCATATGCCACCACGGCAGGGCTCGACGGAGAGGCGCGAGGACGCCACTGGCGCGGGCAGGGTCTGGGCCACGCACCGGTAGAAGGTTCTGCCGTCATCTCACAACGGGACGCCCATCAACGGGAGTGTGTACAGACGGCACGTGAACGCGTTCCGTTCACACGGGGCGCGAAGGAACGTCGCGAGCCTCCACAGCTCGCGCCTCGGCGCGCGCCGCTTGCAGCGCCTCACTCTCGGACTCGATCGGGCAATGGTGGAGGCAGTCCGCTTCGGGGCCGACGAGGAGACGGGTGGGGTCAACGGTGATCGCGGTCGTCTCCTGGCAGGCGTGCGGCTTGTCCGCCTGCCCGGTCAGGATCGCGTAGAGGCAGGGCGGGCAAGGCACCTGCACCGGGGTGCTCTTGGCCAGGTCCGTCACGAGTCCTCCTGCGGGGAATCGGTGACCTCGCGCGCGGCCAACTGTGCGGCCCGGTGCGCGCGCCGCATTCTCTGCCCCAGGTCGCAGTAGTTCTCGACTTGGCACTGGGGGCAGGCGTCGAAGTGTGCGAGGAGGTCGCTGTACGCCTCTCGCTCCCGCTGCCTCTCCGCGCACTCAGTCCGCGCGTTCATAGGTCCACTCCCTGACTGGTGGCACTCCCGATGGCGACGAGGGCTTCCACGGAGGAGGGCTCGCACAGGTCTCCCTCGAACCGCGGACGTACGACCCAGTGCGTGCCAGGCGGCTCGGTGCGGTCGAGCTTGGGCACGCCGAGGTAGGTGCCCTTGCCCAGGCGGGGAGCGGCGTCCTGGTGCATCCAACTGCCCTTGGCGCACGGCTTCGTCAAGGCGTAGTACGTGCCGCCCATGGTCCGGCCGTCAAAGATCACCGGGCCGTTGACGATCCGGGCAAGGCGTTCGGCGATGGTGCGCACTTCGGTCGCGTCCAAAGCGGCATGCACCAGTGCCTCGGGGATACGGACCGCGTCGAACCGGCGGCCGAGCGGGAGCAGGGCGACACCGGTAGCGGTCCATTCCTGCCGGGCCTGCAGGGGTGCCCGCTGAGTGTGCGCGAGCCAGTTCTCCACTGCCGACAGTTGGTCTCTTGGGATGGTCATCCGAACGCCTCCGCGGGGAGTCTGGGGCCGCCGGGGCCGAACGCGGCAGCCAGGAACACGGGGTCGGTGACCCGCCCTGAGCTGTCAGGGGGCACGAGCCAGAAGCGGCCGGCGGCCGGGCGGCATGTGGGCGGGCAGTGCAGCGGCCAGTCGACGGGCTGCACGGTGACGTGCCGGACGTCGCCGAGGTGCTCGGCGGACTCCAGCGGGACGAGCCACCACGCGGTGTCGAGGCCGGGATCGAGGAGGAGAGGACCGCGCTCGCGAGACGGAATCCGCTTCATGGCCTGGAGGGCAGTGACGAGCTGAGCCTCGGCGGCGAGCCAGCGGGTGCAGTGGATCGGCGCGAGGCCGTCCATCTCCCAGACCTCGTGTACGAGTTCAGGACGTCGGGCGCAGTTGGCGAGCCAGGTGTCCCCGGGGCCAGGCTCAGGTGTCGCGCGCTTGGATACGGCCATGTCCGGGACGTTAGGAGCGGCAGAGAATCAGAGGCGGGGGCGATTCTCGAATATTCGCAGCTGATCTCTGATGATTCGCCGTGATGCTCAGGGAGCTTCCAGGTGCGCCCGCGCGCGGGCCAGCACACGGTGCGCCTGAGAGCCATAGACGGCGGACCCAGACAGCGCGTTCCACACCCTGCGGTAGAGCGTCATGCTGTCGGAATCGTCGAGCCAGAGTTCGGCGTGCCAGTCCTCGACGATTGCCAACCGATCGTCGTAGAGCCAGAAACCGTTGGCCGGCGGAATGGCGACGTCTGCACTCAGCGGGACGATGCCAAGCTTCACCGTGTCCAGGCCGATCGCACCGACGAGCCGGTCGAGTTGAGCAGCGAGGACGTGCCGCGGGGCGACACCAGCGTGCAGGGCTGCCTCCCACATGACGATGTGGAAGGTACGGCCAGGCCGGTAGAGCAGTTCCTGACGCTTCATGCGGGCGCGGACCGCCTCGTCGGCGTCCTTCGGGGACTGATGGAGCTCGGCGTACCGGGCGAAGACATGGCGCGCGTAGTCGGGTGTCTGCAGCATCCCCACGACCATCGCGCCTTCCCATGCGCGCAACACAGTGGAGCGCTCGTACTCGACAGTGAGCGTGTCCTGAACGGGCCTGTGCCCAGCGCGCAGTTGGCGCCGCCACGAGCGCGAGTGCGATTCGATCCCTTGGAGTCGTGCAGCGAGCTCCTCGGCAGCGGCAGGGTGCCCCGTCTCGTGCGCCCATGCCGCAAGATCTACCAGCGTCGGTGTCTGTCGGCCGCCTTCCAGCTTGGACACCTTGGACTGGGGCCAGCCGAGTCGTTCAGCGAGGATCCGTTGAGAGAGGCTGGCGCGCAGCTCGCGGAGCCGCGCGCCCAAGGCCGTCCGTCCTTGCTGGTAGTCGGTGCTCACATGGTGAACGTACCTGCTACACCTGGTCGTACGGGATTGCGTGGTGCTCGGCAGCTTCGCGGACCTGCGCGTATCGGACGACGTCCACGGGGTTGGTGATCAGCTCGACGCCGGTCATGTTGTCGGCGTCATCGAAGTGGAGCAAGGCCACCACGCGCGAGTCGAAAAGCCAGAAGTCCAGCTCGGGCAGGTTGAGTTCTGAGGCCTGGTTGCGGGTGATGACGTGAATGCGCTCGCCTGCCGCGGTGTTCCGCCGGGCGTTGTCGAGGAGGTACCGCTGCCCCTCTGTGGGCGGCTCGTCGAGGATACGGACACGCTCGAACCTCTTACCCAGTGCGACCTGCTCACGGCGTTCGGTGCACCACGCGTCATCAAGGTCCCAGTCCACAGCGTCACCGCGAGCGAACTGCTGGTACGTCTCGGTCGCTTCGTCGGAGGCGTAGCGACGACGGGACTCCAGCCTCCAGGCCGAGTGCTTCAGGCTGGTGAACATGCCGTCGAACTCGTCGAAGGTGATGAACTGGGGCACGTGCACAGACTCCTTGGGGGCGAAGTTCGCGAGCAGTTCACGGGGCACTGTCACCGCGCCCTCGTCGGCGGTGAGGTTGTCGAGCTGGGCCAGTTCGCCGAAGTCCGTGACTCGGTCGCCTTGGACGACGTACTGATCTGTACCCGGCAGCTCGTAGAGAGTCGGACATCCGTTGTTGCCACTGTTTGTGCCGACCTTCCACAGGCGTCGCGTCATGGCAGCCCCCCTCCTTTGGGTGTGCGGACGCTCGAACCGTAGCCCTGAAAAGCGCGGGCACAAGAGGGCCTCGGGCATGACGAAAAGCCCCCTCCCGCCCGGAGGCAGAAGAGGGCTGTGTCACGTGTACTGGCGCCGCTGCGGGTCGAGGGCGGCCGCCTGAGGGCTCGTCTCGTTGTTGTCCGGCTCGGGTTGGGGTGCGCCGTCGCGGCGGCAGACGAGTGCGTCAGGGTCGTCGGCCGGGGCCTGGAGCGAGCAGCCGTCGGGGCAGTTCTGCCCGTCGCGGCCATCCGAGCCCGCGGGGCCCTCGGGTCCGGCGGGCCCGGGCTCGCCCTGCGGGCCTGGTGGCCCTGCGGCGCCGTCGGCACCCGTGGCGCCGGACGGCCCGGTCTCGCCCACGCCGTCCTTGCCGTTGCTGCCTGCGGAGCCGTCCTTCCCGTCGCGGCCGGCCGTCCGGACGGTCCCGGCTCGCCGCGCTCGCCCTGGGGCCCGCGCGGGCCGGTGACGGATCGGCCGGGGTCGCCGCGCCATGTGCGCGGTCGCGCGCGGGTGCCCTTCATGCGCCGGCCCCCCTCACCATGGCGGACAGGTACGGCGGTACGGCGACCAGGACGGTGACGACGGTGCCGATCATCCAACGGCGTGTTGCCGTGATCTTCTCGGTGTCCTTCTCCCGTGCGGTCTCCAAGGACGTGGCACGGTCGCCGAGTTGGGTCTTCTCGATGGTGTAGACGTCCATCGGCACGACCTTGTCCAGGCGGCCGTTGAGCTGCCCCATGTCCTCGCGCATGTCGGTGCGCAGAGACTCGGTGAGCCGCCCGAGCTCGCCGTTCGTCGGCTCATCAGCCACCGGTCCCTCCCAGGTCAGATCGAGGTCGGGCTGCGCGGGGTGTTCGGGCGGGCGACGGTTTCCGTGATGCCGGGTCCCTCGGTGCCGCCGCTGGTGACGATGGCGGTGAGGAGCGCGGCGAGGGCGGCCAGGCCGCCGACGGCGAGCGAGTCGGCCCAGTTGGTGTTGAGCAGGCCGAGGCCGTCGGCGCCCGCGATGCCGAGGAGGGCCTGCGCGAAGGTGCGCACCATGCGCTCGAAGGTGGCTTTCCAGAATGCGCCTGTGGTCATGGTCAGTTCCTCTTCTCCAGCGCGGTGACGCGCTTCTCCAGAGCGGTCAGCCGCTCGTCGGTGGTGGGCGGCTTCGGGGTCGGCGGCTTGGTCCCGCCGGGCGACCAGTTGGCCGCGTGCTTGAGGCGCTCGGCGACGCGCTTGCGGACGTCGGGCATGGTGATGCCGGGGCCGCGGGGGTCGACTTTGCCGGGCTGCCACTCCCTGTGGCCGATCACGGAGGTGTCGCCGGTCTTGCCCCAGCCGTGCGCGCGGCAGATCGCGGCCGAGGCTCGCACGATCGCCTCCACCTGGACGGCGGGCCACGGGTCGTCGCCGTCGCCGAGGTTCTCGCACTCGAAGCCGTAGAAGTGGCGGTTGCCGTCGGTGTTCGCCTCGTTGTCCGGGGCAGGGCTTTCTCGGCGATGACGGCCTGGAGGACGTCGTCGTCCCCCATCCCGGCGTGGTTGGCGCGGCCGTACCCGACGAGGTGGATGCGACCGTCCTCGGTGATGACGCCGTGGCAGAGCGGTCCGGGCAGGGAGGCGTAGCCCTTGCGGCAGATGTCGACGGTGGCCTTCGAGCCACGGGTGACGGTGTGGTGGATCACCACCCCGTGCACCGGCCCCCACGCGCCCTTGTGGTTGCGGTTGTGGTCGCGCCAGTCGCCGACCTCCACGACGACCAGGCTCTCGTCGCGAAGGGCGTCCAGGAAGCGGGACGCGGACAGCGGCGGGGCCATCAGCGGTTTGCTCCCGAGCTCTGAACCACGGCCGCGACGACAGCTCAGCTCTTCGCGTCGAAGAGGTCGCCGAGCGCGCGCGTGACCTCGGGCCCGGAGAGCTTCTCGACGAGCTGATGGGCGAGATCGTGGAATGGCTTGCTCACCTCCTGCAAGTTCGCGGGCAGGTGGGCGTACTCGAAGTGCCGGAGTACGGCGGCGGTCGCCGGGTGGATGTCGGGCATGAGGGCTCCAGACATGAAGAAGGCCCCGGCCAGAGGGCGCGGGGCATGCAGGAAACTGTGCCCGACTCGGGCACAGTTCTTGGGTCAGGCCGGGTGGATGGCGAGCTTCAGCTCGGCGAGGGTGACGTGCCGTGCCTCGCTGGCGTCGTGCCGCACCATCAGGGCGAGCGGGGTGCCGGGGTCGACGAACAGCCCCCACGTCTTCGCGCGGAACTGTCCACCGCCGGTGGGCACATCGTCCTCAGTGCACGTCGAGTCGTAGCCCGTGGACAGGCCCAACGGGTCGCGTACGAACCGGGAGCGGATCTCGGTGTAGTCCCCGCTCTCCCACTGCACCAGGGCGTGCAGCGTCCCCCACCCCGCGGCCGCTGGCCAGATCAGACCTGAGCGGTCGTCGCGCGCCCAGTCGGAGACGCGGGCCCCGCCGGGCTGCACGACCTGGTGCATACAGTGCGCGTCGTACGACTCCGCGGTGCAGAACGGGAAGCGGACCACGGCGTAGGCGCCGGGCGGGATGGGCTGCGGGGTCTGGCTCTTGAGCGAGCAGACGAGGACCGTCATCGCGCCTCCTAGCTGGCAGCTTCGTAGCGGCCGGAGCCGTAGAGGATGTCTCCGGCGGCGTACACGAACGGCAGCTGTGAGTCCCAGATGCCGGTGTTGTCGCCGCGGTCGGACACGATCGTCTTCACGACGCCGCCGTTGCCGGTGTTGTAGATGCCGCGCGCGGAGTAGTGCAGGGATGCGGAGTTGTCGAAGGCGTCGAACGACGCGATGCGCTGGCTGAACCCGGTGGCGGGTCCGGCGGGCAGGACGAACATCCAGTGCTCTCCGCCCCCTCCACCGCCGGCCGCGGTGGTCGAGCCCCAGGTGAGCTGCAGGACCCAGTCGACGGTGCGGCCCACTTTCAGGTACCGGCCGGTCAGGGTCCCGTTCCCGAGGGTGGGGGCGGCGCCGCCCTCGGCGAGCCAGCCCGGCGTCCAGGAGGTGGCCCAGGCGTCGAAGAAGGAGTTCAGCTGGTCGCGGATCTCCTGATTGAGCAGGGCCGCGGTGACGGCCTCGCCGACCACCCAGGTGCGGGGCGTCGTGGTCATCGCTTCTCCTTGGCGAGGAACGGCTCGTGCGCGGTGGGCGGCGGGACCGGGACGGGCCAGGACTCGCCGGGGTCGTCGGGGTGGACCCAGTTGCGGGTGTCGGGCAGCAGCTCGGAGGGGCTGGCCTCGACGGCATCCGGGTCCGCGGGGAAGACCACGGTGATCCAGCCGAGCCCGCACTCGGTGCATGCGGTGCGCGGGTCGGTCGGGGTGGCCACCTGTGCCGAGCCGCACTTGCAGTCCACCACCCACCGGTTGTGGTTGATCCGGGCGTAGACCTGCTGCCCGACGATGAACCCGTCCGGCGGGATCACGCGGCGCTGGACGCGGTACTCGTACCAGCGGAACACCCGCTCGGCCGCGGGCACCAGCGCCCAGGCGTCGGCGGGGAGTTGAGGCGGGGGGAGGTAGAAGGTTTCCGCCCGCTGCACGGGAATGGGCACGAGGGCCTCCTCAGCGATTTCGGTGAAGGTCTGATGGCCCGCGGTTGCAGAGGTGCTGGTGGGCGGAGGGCTGATCCGCTGTTCTGAATTGCGCTGTCAGGAACATCGGAATTTGCGCCACCTGCGCCAAGGCCCCTGGCTCAAACCGGTCTTGTCGCTACCGAGGCGCGTGGCCCGATCTAACTTGGATGCGCACGTCAGCGCATCCACTCAGCGGGTGGCGAACCCGCCCCCCCTACCTTTCCGCTCGCACCCGAGGCCCACCTGAGGCGTTCGACCAGCGCCGCGTGGCCGACGTGAGTGGTCTGAGCGTGAAAGAAGAAGGAGCTTCCAATGTTCGAACACGCAGAAAAGTACATCAGCCGAAAGATCCACAAGGTGGAGTACATCCACACCCCCTTGCCCGATGGCTACGAGGAGACCCAAACCCAGTACAGGCATTTCCGGGATCACGCGGAAATGCTGAAATCATGCGTGGAGTACCTGTCGTGCTACGAGACCGGGGGGAAGGTGATGAAGGAGGTTTTCGAAATTGTCGACGCAGTTCCTACCAGCTCAGAGAAGATTTTGGGCAAAAAGGATATCTATGCTGCCATGAGTCGGGTCGCGGACAGCATGAAGGCCGGTTCCGCACCGGATGCGAACACCACCGCGGTCGCCGGCTTCTCGGCCGCATACCATCAGATCGCCGAGTGCAAGAAGCGCATGAACGACGCCCTCCACGCACAGCTCGTGGCCATAACGGAGCTGCGGGGCCGCGCGAGTTCAATCGACCAGACGCGCCTGCAGGTGGCCAATCTGCGCTATGACCTGGAGAAGGCTCGGCAGGCCAGTCCGCCGACGCCGCAGGAGGAAACGGCGAAGCTGGAGCAGCAGTACGCCGATACCTCGAAGGCTGCGTTGGACGCGATGACCGCGTTCAACGGCGACCACGGCATGGACGGCATTCTTCAGAAGATCGCCGAAGCCCACCGCGAGTTCTCCGAACGGGAAGTCGAAGCGCTCGCGGCCATCGGCGCAACCTCCTAGTAGGCGAGGCGGGTGGTGGAACCGAGCACCGAGTAGACGGGGTCGTCGAGGCCCCACACGGTGTCGGTCTGCGCCCGCGCAGTGTGGAAGTTGAGCAGGTGCCGGTTGCGGGTGATCGTCTCGGCGTAGCCCTCGACGGTGACCGTGACGGCCGGGGCCGGCGCCTGGTCGGGCAGGCCGGTGAGGTCCAGCACGGTGGACACGTCCGCGGCGAGCAGCGCCCGGTAGGTGACCAGCGGCAGCGTGTATGCCTCGACGGGCACCTGCCGGATCTCGGTGGGCGGATCCGCGTACCGGGACACCCCTGGTTGTAGCGCACGTCCCGGGACTGGTAGAGGGGAGCTTACGCAGCCGGGGCCGGCCTCACCGTGCCCAGCGTCCTCCCGAATCAGGTGCGTGCCTAGCTCGTCCGCCGGTCGTGTGCGACCGGACTCGGGCGACCTCGTACACCTCCTGCACCGTCGTCGCGTCCTTTCCCGATGGGCGTCGTGAGCGACGCCAGAGGCGCGCCGAATGCCCCCGGCCCCGCGGCAGACGTCTCCGTCGCGGGGCCGGGCGGCCGTCGCCCGGATCCGGGAGGCTGGAGGGGCAGGCGGCGGCCTCGGCGCGGGCGGAGGTCCGGGCACCGCGCCGAGGTGGTGGGGCACCTGCCATCCCACAGCGGAATGCCGGCCACCGGCAGTGTGTGCAGACGGCACATGGCTGCGTTTCGTTCACACGGGGCACGAAGACGGGCGTCCGAAGGGTGAGCGAGCCGCGTGCCCCACGGCAAAGACCCGCGACCGATGAGTCGCGGGCCCTTGGGTGTGCCTCGGTGCCGCGCTGCGGTGGCGTCGGGTCCGCCCCCGTCAGGCGACGTCAGGCGTTCAGCACTTGCGTACGAGAGAGATGCGCGTCGCGGGAGTCACGCACCACACCGTGGTCCTGACCTCCCTGCCGTCGTTGGTGACGATCGGCTCGCTCACCGCGGCGAGTTGTTCCTCCATGTCACCGAGGAGAGCCTCGAGGTTGGTGATCTCGGCGGTCACGGTCTGCACAGGTCGTTCCCTTCGTTCGGTGGCCGGGCCGCTTCAGGCCCCTTTCGGGGCGGTGAAGCAGCCCGGTTCGATTCAAGCGACCGGCCGTCGGCGTCGCGTCCTCGGCGGCACCTCAGGCAGGTCGGCCGCGTGTCCCCCGCGGTGCCCCGGGCAAGTCGTCCGTGCGTCGTACCGCCAGGTCACGGCGGTACGACGCGGTGGAGTTCAGACCATGACCCGGGCCGCGAGCGCCTGGTACTCGTCGCTGGGCGCGAGACCGAGTTCCGTGTCGGCCAATTTCGCGTAGTCCTGGTAGACGCGCCAGGCGGTCGCGTTGTCGTTGCGCTGGAGGAAAGCCGCGGTCATGGTCCGGTACGGCGATTCGAGGAGGTGGTCGACCTTGGTCGCCGCGGTCGCCATTTCTATGGCCATCAGCGGACGGTCGGCGGAAAGGAGCACCGCGGCCAGGGAATCGAGCGCGAGAACGCGGATCCGATTCCACTCCTCCTGGACTTCGTGCGCCTCGTCCGACACCTCGCCGAGCAGCACCGGGGTCTTGAGCGGTTCCCAGCGCTCGGCCGGCGACTCGGCGATCTCCTGCTTCGACAGGGTCTGGCGGAGGATGGCGCTTGCGGTGTCCCAGGCGGCGTTGTAGTCCACGCCGCCTTCGTTCTGGATGAGACTGACGCGGCCCTGCGCGAGCTTGAGCACGGGGCCGCTCCGGAACATGTGGTTGATGCGCCAGAGGAGATTCCGCAGCCGCTTGAGCCGCGGCCCCTCGGGGACATCGGGCCACAGTCGCGCCGCGAGCTCGACGCGAGGCAAGGGCTGCCGCGCAAGGGCGATCAGAATGATCGCCGTGCGCGGCAGATCGGATACGAGTTCGGGCGCCGTATTCGAGGTGCACTGAAAACTCGGCATGAGTTGTACGTAAGCCACGCGTCCCCCCGCGTTTGTTGCTGGTAACGGGAGAAAGGTGCGCCCCCCGTTCTTTTCTTCATGTCGACGACAGGGCACTCACGCCTGTTTGAGGAGCTGCCCCCGGGAAAGGTCCCGGTAGAAGCCGTCGGCATCCATGAGTTCGTCATGGGTGCCCGTCGACCGTACTGTCCCGCCCTCGAGAACGATGATCTTGTCCGCCGTGAGAACGGTCGCGAGGCGGTGCGCCACCACCACGGTCGTGGCCTTCCCCGCCACCTCGTCGAGGGCTTCGTGCACCGCCTGCTCGTTCAGCGAGTCAAGCTGCGAGGTGGCCTCGTCCAGGAGGACGAGCCCCGGGCGGCGCAGGAGAAGACGGGCGGCGGCGACGCGCTGGCGCTCCCCTCCCGAGAGCTGTGAGCCGCGCTCGCCCACCGGTGTGTCCAGGCCGTTCGGAAGGCCTGCGACCACGCGGTCGAGGCGGACCCGGTGGAGGACCGACTGCAGTTCGTCCTCCGGGACGTCGCCGTAGGTGCCGTAGAGGAGGTTCTCGCGGAGGGTTCCGGCGAGAACCGGGGCGGCCTGTTCCACGTACCCGATCCGGCCGCGGAGCTCGTTCAGCGGAAGGGTCGTGAGATCGCGGCCGTCGAGGAGGATGCGGCCCCCGGTCGGGTCGTAGAAGCGCTCGAGGAGGCTCAGGATCGTGGTCTTGCCCACGCCGGACGGACCGACGATCGCCGTCCTGGTCCCGGGCTCGATCCTGAAGGACACCTCGGAGAGCACCGGCTCCGCGGTGCGGTAGGTGAAGGTGACGTCCTCGAACTCCACGCCCGGCGGACGCACCGTGGGCTCCGGGGCCCGTCGCGCGGGGCGCTCGGTCACGGCTCCCGTGGCGGCGACGGTGACGACGTCCGCGAACTCGGTCTCCATGGCGTCCGCTTCCATGATCCGGGCCGCGGCCGCGAAGGCCTTCTGCAGCTGGGACACGGCGGCGGTGATCACCATGAGGGGCGAGCTCAGATACATCACGTACAGCAGGAAGGCGATCAGGTCGGCCGCCGGCAGCGAGCCACTGGCGACGCGGTATCCCCCCACTCCCAGGACGACGAGGAACGACAGCTGCATCGCGAGCGCGGTGCCCACGCTGACGAACGCGTCGAGCTTCACGGTGCGCACACCCGCGTCGTACGCGCGCCGGGCGTGGTCGCCGATCCTGTCCGCCTCGGTGTCCTGCATGCCTCCCGCCTTGACGGTGCGGATGGCGCCCAGGGCGCGTTCGAGGGAGGCGGACATGAGGCCCACGTGCTCCTGGGCCGCGTGCGTCGAGTCCTTGATGCGGCCGAGGACCGGAACGATGACGAGCATGACCGTGGCCAGGACGGCCAGGACGACGAGCAGCAGGATCCAGTCGAGATAGATCATGAGGGCGACCGCGCCCACCACCGTCACGACGCCGGGCAGGGCGTCCAGGACGTTCGCGGTCAGGACCGACCGCAGCAGCGTGGTGTCCGAGCCCGCCTTGGACAGCAGGTCGCCGGTCTGTCTGCGGTCGTACTCGACGACCTTGAGGTGCAGGAGGCGCTGGACGAGGCGCCGGCGCAGCCCCAGGACCATGCGTTCCCCCGCGCGCTCCAGGATGTACAGCTGGAGGCCGGACATGGCGGCACCCGCGGCGACGAGGCCGATGAGGACCAGCAGGGGTACGAGCAGGCCGTCGCCGTCGGCGACGGCGCTGAGGATGGTGCGGGCGGCCAGCGGCTGGGCGAGGGCGCCCAGGGAACCGGCCAGGCCGAGCAGGACGCCGATGACGATGGCTTTGCGAAAGGGGCGTGCCAGACGGAGCAGGGTTCTCGGTCCGGTGCGTTCCAACCCGGCGTTGTCGGCGGTCGTCGTCGTCACTTTCTCTTGGTCCTCCCCCAGTTGGCCGTTCTTTCCCCACCCTGTCATATGGGCATGAGGAGACGGATGCGTCGATCGATGACCCTGATCTGCCAGGCCCAGGTCATGAGATCCATGATGCCGTCGCGGAAGACGATCTTTCCGTCACGCACCCGCCAGTAGGTGAGTCCCTTGGCGTCCACGGGAAACGCGCCGCGTTCGTTGTGCAGCGTTCCGGTCAGATGCCATCCCCAGATGACCTGTTCGCCCTCGACGACGATCTGTCCCACCTCGATGTGGTGGTCGGGCATGATGCGGAGGACCTCGGCGACGCGCTCCATGAGTTCCTCGCGCGTGGCCTCGGTGACGGTTCCGCCGTCGCCCAACTCCGTGACGTCCGGAGCGTATTCACCCACCACCGACACGTCGTGGTCGTTCCACACCCGCTGCGCGTAGTCGTGGACCACCTTGCGCACGGCGTCGGCCGCGGGGCTCAATTCTGGCCCCCGTCCTGCGGAAGCTGCGGCATCTGCGGGGCCGGGTAACCGAGTTGCTTCAGGAACTCGGCCACGTCGCTCTGCGTCACTTCCTTGACGATGCGGCCGTCGCGGATGGTGCTGATCGTCATGCCCACCACGGAGATCTCGGCGATCTGCGGGATTTCCCGCGCCAGCTCCCGCATGTTCGGCATGAGCATCTGGACGTCGGCGATGGTCCCCGTGAGATTCCAGTGCCAGGCGACGTGGTCGTCCTCGGAGACGGTGGCCAGAACGTGCATCTTGACGACGGAGTACATCTGCCGCCAACGGGCGGTCTCCTGCTTGAGTTTGTCGAGCCCGATCAGGGGCGGCTCCCCGCCGAGACCCTCCATACGGACGTCCGGCGCCATGAATCTGTCCAGTTGGTCGATGTCCCCCCGGTCCCAGATGGTCTCGGCGTAGTCATGGATCAACCGGGCATTGGCGTGCGTCATGGTTTTCCTTCCGATCCGCTGGTGCTGTGGTGGGGCGGGCCGCCGAGCCCGTGGCGGGCCAGGAGTTCGAGCACGGTCTCCATCGGCGCCTGCCCGCCGTCCTCCTCCTGTCCCGTGGTCACGCTGAGCGCCTTGCCGGGCGGGGCGACGACGTGGCCGTCGGCGTGGAGGGTCTCAAGGACCCTTCGCGCGGCGGGTTTGTGGAACGCGCCGCTCGGCAGGGAGGGCGCCATGACGACGGGGGCCGACGTGCTCAGGACCACGGCTGCGGCGAGGCTGTCGGAGATCCCGGCGGCGATCTTGGCGCAGAAGCTGAGGGTCGCCGGGAGCACCAGGACCGTGTCGCACCACTCCGCGAGCCGGACGTGTTCCGCTCCGCCGCTCTGGTCCGGGTCCCAGTCCGGACCGTGCACAGGGTGTCCGCTGATGACGCCGAGCGCCTTGGCGGACACCAGCGTCGACGCCTGGTGGGTGAGCAGGACGCGCACCTCGGCGCGGAAGTGCTCGCGCAGGATCGTGGTCCACATCGGGGTGTCCGCCGCGGAGATGCCTCCGGTGACGACGTACAGCAGGCGGCGGGGGCGGCTGTCCCCGGTCATCGCTCGTCGCCCTTGACGAGGGCGGCGACCTGTCTGTCCTGCAGGTCCAGGATGTGTGTCACCTCGGCGAGCGCGCGGGCGCCGCGGTGTCCGTCGGCGAGGGCCCGCACGATCGACGCGGCGCGGTTCATGCCCATGCTCGCGTTCGGGTCCTCGTCCTCCTGCGGGATCGCCACGCTGACGCCGCCCGAGACGGCGACGGCGAACCCGGCCGTGGCATCGCCCAGTTCGTCGGCCGGCACCACGTCGGCGATCGCCGCGAGGAGGACGGGGAGGTCGGACGGCAGGCAGTACAGCACGACCCCGTCGGGCCGCCGGCGCTCGCCCGACCGCCGGATGATCTTCGAGGAGAAGACGTGCCCCTGCTCGTCGAGCCGGAGCACCAGCGTGCTCCACCACTGCCCTCGCTCCTCGCCGCCCAGGGCCACGTAGATGCGGGCGGTCAGGTCCTCGCCGTCCGCGGCGCGGGCGCGGCCGTGGTACCAGACCCAGCCGTTCATGGCGCCCAGTTCGAGGCTCGGCAGGCGCAGGGTCACCTCCGGTGCGCGCACCTCGGCGATGTCGGTGGCCTCCGCGGCCACGGTCAGGCCGTCGGCGCGCCGCAGGACCCAGGTCCCGTCGGCGAGCGCCTCCTGGTGGACCCAGCCGTCGGACGGGCGACGGCGGTCGGCCAGGCGCTCGCGCGCGGTGCGCAGCAGGGCGGCGTCGTCGGTCCTGTCGGCCTCCGCGTCCGGCGGGACCCGGCCCGCGAGGTGGAAGCGGCGGTATATCTCGGCCCGCGCCTCCGGCTCGTCCTTGGCCGAGAGTTCGTCGAGCAGGTCGGGGGCGTCCAGGATCCGGGTGATGACGGGGGCCGTCATGAGAACCTCCCGAGGAAGGCGTCGGGCCGCTTGAGCATGTTGGCGGCGACCGCGACGAGAAGCTTGGGCAGACGGTCGTACTCGAACGTGGTCTGCGCATAGGACAGGGCACGGCACAGGAGTCCGTAGGCGGTCATGTCGATCAGGCGGCGCCCGTCCGGGGCCGGGGCGGACGGAGTGGCGCGGTAGGCGGTCAGGAAGGCGGCAATCGCCGACCAGGCCTTCTCCGTCTGCTCGTCGATGCGTCCCAGTGCTTCGTGCGCGCCGCCCCGGGTCTCCTGGACCGCGGCCCGCCGTATCGTCTCGGTGAGGAGGGAGGCGCCCAGGGCGCCGAGATCGCGCTCGGGCATGCCCCATCCCGCGCACTCCCAGTCGATCAGCCGTACGACCTTTCCGTCGCTGCTCGCGAGGACGTTGTCGTACTTCAGGTCGCCGTGCAGGAACACCCGCCCCGCGTCGGGGGAGTCGAGCGTGCCGGAGAGGAGCGCCTCGAAGCCCTGGCGGTGGATGTGCGCGGCGAGCTCCACCGCTCCCGCGGCCAGGTCGCCCAGGCGCTTGACGGGGATCGGCTCCAGCGGCGGATGCTCCCCCGAGGCCTGCGGCAGCCAGGACCACTCGGCCCCGGATACGTCCTGCCCGTGCAGCGTCCCGAGGGCGCGTCCCGTCGCCTCGGCCGCGAGGTGGAGCGCGCCCGGGGAGTCGAGGAGCTGGTCCAGGGTCTGCTCCGCGTGGGCGGCCAGGGTGAGGCGCTCGGCGGTGCAGGACAGCGGCGCCGTCACCGGCACCGCGTCCCCGGCCGGATAGACCGCGGCGGCCGCGGTCTGGAGGGCGGCCTCGACGAACAGGCCGCAGCGCGCGCCCTCCTCGAAGGTCCTGCGGTGTTTGACCACCACGTCCACACCCGATTCCACGCCGCGCCGCACATGAGGCCGGCCGCCGAGCATGTCACCGCTCAACGGGCGGCCCTGAACTCGATCACGGAGCGCGTCTCGGACGCCCGCGGCTCCGCGGCCACCTCGAGTCCGGCCCTCTTGCCGAGGGCGATCAGGTCGTCGACGGTGCGGTCCGGGTGCCCCATGTTCGCCTCGATCCACAGGGCCGCCAGGGTCTGCTCGGCCTCGTCGCCCACGCCGGGGGCGCTCATGTGCACCTCGGCCAGCAGGACACGGCCGTCGGGGCCGGCCGCGGTGGCGCAGTTCGTCAGGATCCGGACGGCCTGCTCGTCGTCCCAGTCCGCGAGGATCGCCGACAGGAGGTAGACGTCGTGGCCCGCGGGCAGCGGGTCGAAGAAACTGGCGCCGACCACCGACGAGCGCTCGGTGAGCCCCGCCTTGCGCAGGTTCCGCTCCGCCATGTCGGCGAACTTGGGCAGGTCGAGGAGCGTTCCGCGCAGGTGCTCGTGGGTGCCGAGGATCGCCTGGAGGACGGCTCCGCTGTTGCCGCCCACGTCGATCACGCTGCGTACGGCGGACCAGTCGAAGCCCTCGATGACGAGGTCGGCGTCGAAACCGGCCGTGTTGCGCTCGAAGGCCTCGAGCCCCTCCACCGGCACGGAGGCCTCGTCGATCTCCTGCCACAGCGTGCGCCCCTGGGCTTCGTAGGCGGCCTGCCCGGTGCGCACCGTGTGCAGCAGGTGGGTGATGGCCAGCTCGGTACGGCCCGAGACGTGGTCGAGGTCGAGGAAGGGGCGGACGCCCAGCGCGTCGTGCTCGGCGAGCAGCGGTGCGGCCAGCTCGGTCAGCGCGTACCGGCCCTGGTCGTGGCGGACGACGCCGAGGGCGGCGAGGTGCTTCAGGACCTTCTCCAGGGGACGCTCGACGGTCCCGGTGACGCGGGCGAGTTCGGGGGCGGTGTCGGTCCCCGCGGCGATGTGGTCGGCCAGGCGGAGCGTGGCGGCCACGCGCAAGGCCATGGGGGTGATGAGATCTGCCATCTTCAGCAGCTGATCGCTGCTCGCCTCAACTGACACGACGTGTTTCCCCTTCCCCTACCGGGTTCCGCCTGCGGGCACAGGGCACCGGCTGCGTATGTTGTCCACGAGTCGGCCGGGCCCGGTACAGGGGCCCGGCCGACTGGTATCACTCAGTGCGCCGAGTAATCGGTCAGCACTTGCGGACGATCGAGATGCGACCGGCCGTGGTCAGGCACGGGGTGGTCGTCATGACCGGGCCCTCGACGCCCTCGGTGACCGGCTCGCTCACGACGGCGAGCTGCTCCTCCATGTCGCCGAAGAGAGCTTCCAGGTTGGTGACCTCTACCTGAGCGTTCATGGTCCCTTCCTTCCTTTCTTCAGAGGGCCGCGCCGGATTCCGTGATGGAACGGCACGGATGCCTTGAAGGCACGAGAGGAAGCCAATCAACTCGCCGTCGCAGCACTGCCCTTATCGTGCTGCTCAGGCGTCTCAGAACCGTCACACGCACAGGTCATCCGTAATGGCGAAATTGGACTGAACCATTAATTCCACTTTGCCGCAGGAGTCTTTACCTTCCCTTTACCTCACCATTCAGCCGACAATCCGGACTGCCAAGAACCCGAACTCCCCATCCCCTGAAGGAATTTGACAGAAATGGCGGCCGGCGCCCATGAGCGCGCACAGCTCACTGGCCGAAAGCAGCCGCAGGACCCGGCGTTGCCACGGAGCGCGCGAGAGGGTGGGGGCGTCGGTGGAGAGGAGGGTCGGCATGCGGATTCCTGGGCCCGTGCCCCGGGGGGACGGTGGTGTGGGGGCCGTCTCCGAAGCCGGGGGGTTGCACCTCTACCAGTTGTGGCTGCACGAACAGTTCGGACCCGTCGTGCAGTTCGAGCTTCCCGGGGCGGGCGTCGCCGTCTCCGTCTCCGATCCCGGGCTGCTGGAGGGCGTCGCCCCCATCGACAAGCGGCCCGACGAGCTCTTCGCCTTTCTCGCGCCGTTGTGCGAGGACCAGAACCTGCAGGTCCTGGACGCGAGCGAACATCCGTCCTGGCGGCGGCTGTTGCTGGACGTCCTTGCCGGGCGGCCCGCCCACGAGCGGCACTTCGACGCGTTCGTCGGACTCGCCCTCGAACTCGCCGACCGGTGGGAGCGGGACAGCGCCGCCGGGCCCGTGGCCCTGCAGAAGGGGCTCACCTCCCTCTCCTTGCGGATGATCTGCGCGTTCGCCCTGGGAGGTTCGAGCGATGGTCTCGTCGATGCCGAGCGCGTCGTCGAGGCCTTCGAGGTCGTGCTCGGCGAGCATCTGGGGCGCGGGCCGCAAGGGGCCACCCCGCGCGCCGAGGAAGCCCTTCGCTTCCTGCGCGCCACCGTCGACCGCGTCGTCGCCTCGCACCGGGACGGGGCCCGCACCGGCAAGAGCGATCTGATCGGGGCCCTCGTCGAGGCCGGGGAGCGGCCCGCCCGGATCCGGGACACCGTCATGGTGACGATGCTCGCCGCCCATCACACGACCGGTGTGGCCGTCTCCTGGGCCCTGTACCTGCTGGGGCTGCACCCCGATGTCGCCGAGCGGGCCCGCGACGAGCTCGACCGCGTGGTGGGGCCGCGTGACGCTCCCGCGTACCGCGATCTGCGTCGACTCCCCTGTCTCGACATGGTCTTGAAAGAGTCCATGCGGCTCTATCCGCCCGGCCCCTACGGCGCGCGCGAGACCACCGGGCCCCTGGTGCTCGGTGAGTACGAGGTTCCCGCCGGGGTCACGGTCTTCTGCCCCTTCTGGGCCGTGCACAGGAACCCGGAGCACTGGCCCGAGCCCCTGCGGTTCGATCCCGAGCGGTTCGCTCCGGAGGCCGTCGCGAAGCGGCACCGGCTCGCCCACGTCCCCTTCGGGTTCGGGCCGCGCAGCTGCGAAGGGGCCTCGCTCGCCACGGTCGAGGCCCTGCTCGTGCTGGCCGTCCTGCTCAAGCGCTTCCGCTTCCGGCCCGTCCCCGGGCACGACGTCGTACCCGTCGAACGGTTCGTCCTCTGGGCCGAGAAGGACATCCTCATGAACCTCAGCCCTCGGGGAGACCGGTGACCATCAGCCGGTGACGGTCAGCCGAGCTTCTCGCCGTACACGTGGTCGACCGTCATGGCCATGAGCACCCTGCGGTCCGACACCATCACCGCGCGGTACTCGTCCCAGTCCGGGTGTTCGCCCGCCGCGGTGCGGTAGTACGTCACCAGGGCCTCCACCTCGGGGCCGTGCGGATCGGTGCCCGGGCCCGTGAGGGTCGCCGTGCCCTCGGCCGTGGCCCAGGAGCGGCCGTCCGGGGAGGTGACCTCCAGGGTGGCCCGCGGGTCGCGGCGCAGGTTCGCCGTCTTGGCCCGGCCCTCGGTCATCGACACGTAGAGGACTCCCGACTCGTGGTCGTAGTAGGGCATGACGGGCGAGAGCTGGGGGCGGCCGTCCGCCTTGATCGTGGCGAGGACGCCGAGCCGGCTCTCCGCGAGGAGCGTGCGCGGGTCGAAGGGCGACGGGGTGGCAGGGGCGCTCATGGGCGGGCCTCCGGGGAGCGGGACGGGGCTGACGGCCTCTCAAACAGCGCCGCCCCGCCCGGCATTCCCTCACCGCTGTCCCGCCCGGCACTCCCTCACCACCGCCCCGCCCGGCACTCCCTCACCGCCGCACGCTGAACGCCAGCGACGTCAGCGTCCCCTCCACCTTGCGCTGCAGCGTGCTCGCCAACGGCCGCAGTTCGTCCGCCCGTTCCGCGGGGAGGGAGATCGCCAGGGCCGAGGGCACCGTGCCCGCCGTGATGGGGACCGCCGCGCAGACCGTGTCCGGGGCGTACTGGCGCTGTTCGTGGACCGGGCGGCCGCGGTCCATGCGGGCGAGCCTGCGCAGCAGGGCCCGTTCGTCCTGGACGGTGTAGGGGGTGAGCGGTTCCACCGCGTGGCGCGCGAGGTGGTCGCGGCGCCCCTTGTCGTCGAGCTGGGCGAGCAGGCACTGGCCGACCGCGTGCGCGTGCGCCGTGCGGCGGAACTCGGCCCACTCCTCGACCGCGGGGGTCCGCGGGCCCGCGGCGGACAGGACGACGTTGACCTCGCCGTCCTCGTAGAGCGCGTAGTAGACCGCGGCGCCCAGGTCGTCGCGGAGCCTGCCGAGCCAGTCGGCCAGTTCGGCCCGTGCCGTCTGCTCGGTGGACGGTTCCGTCAGACGCCTGGTCGACTCCCCGATCGCGTACAGACCACTGTCCCGGATCAGATAGCCGTCGTGCACGAGCGTACGCAGCAGGTGGTACGTGGTCGCCAGCGGCAGCCCGGCGGCCCTGGCCAGGCGCTTCGCCGTCGCGCCGTTGTCGTGCTCCGACACCGCCTCCAGCAGGCGCATCGCACGCCGGACCGAGCCGATGAGGGTGGGTGTCCGGTCCTGGCCCCGTTCGGCGGCAGTGCTGTCGGTCATGTCTCAACTCCCGGTGGGCGCGCCGGTTCGCGCGCTGAGCGCCCGGCGCGGAATGGTGCATTCCAAGAATTGTGTGAGGGCGTGGCCAGGACATGAGGCGATTTGCCGGAAAAGATCCGGTCAGGACTGTTAGCGGTTACCGTGGCAGTTTCAGCTGTGCTGCTGGCATGTGCCACACGCTCTTGCCCATCCCTACCCGCAGCCCGTCGGCTCACCCCCCGACCGCCTCGCCCCCGGGCCGGCTCACCCCCTGACCGACCCCCTTCGGCAGCCCTCTATGCTTCCGCCGGGCCGAGCCACAACAGCACCAGGGGGAGCATGACCACCGCGGGCACCGCCACGGACACGGCCACCACCCCCTCCCCCTCCCCCCTCCGCGTCCCCGCCTTCCGCCGCTTCGCCCTCGCCCAGCTCATCTCCGCCACCGGCTCCGCGATGGCACCGCTCGCCCTCGCGTACGCGGTGATCGGCGCGGGCGGCGGGGCCGGGGCGCTCGGGGTCGTACTCGCCACCAACACCGTGCCGACCGTGGTGTTCCTGCTCGCCGGAGGCGTCCTCGCCGACCGGATCTCCCGCAGCCGCCTGCTGTTCTCCGGCAACCTGCTCGCCGCGGCCGCGCAGGGCGCCCTCGCCCTGGTGGTGGCCACCGGGCACGCGAACACCGGCTCGATCGCCGCCTGCGGCTTCGTCTCCGGCGTCGCGGTGGCCTTCACCACGCCCGCCGCCCAGGGCGTGGTCACCCAACTCGTCGCGCCGGACCGGCTGCAGCAGGCCAACGCGCTGCTGCGGCTGCCCACCAACGCGGTCAAGGTGGTCGGCCCCGTGGCCGGCGGCCTGATCGTCGCGTTCGGCGGCCCGGCGTGGGCGCTCGGCCTCGACGCGCTCACGTTCGTCGCCGCCGCCCTGCTCCTGCTCGGCCTGCGGCTCGGCGCCCCGGCCCCCACGAGCGGCGCGCTCGCCGATCTGCGGGCGGGCTGGACGGGGTTCTGGTCACGGACCTGGCTGTGGACGTACACGGCCGCGGGCACGGTGCTCGTCGCCGCCTTCCTCGCGGGCTACCAACTCCTCGGTCCCGTCGTCGCGGAGGCGCGGTACGAGGGGGCCCGCACCTGGGGTCTCGTCCAGGGCGCGTTCTCGCTGGGGCTGCTCGCGGGCACCCTGGTGTGCCTGCGGTGGAAGCCCCGCCGCCTGCTCGCCGTCGCCGTGGTCGCCGGCACGGGGCTCGCCCTGCCGCCGGCCGCTCTCGCGTTCGAACTGCCGCTGCCCTGGCTGCTTCTGTGCGCCGCCCTCGCGGGCATCACGCTGGACATCGCGGGCGTCACGTGGGTCACTGCCTTCCAGCAGCACATACCCGAGGGCGAGTTGGGGCGCATGAGCTCCTTCAACCAGGTCGGCGAGCGGCTCGCGATCCCACTCGGCTATCTCGTCGTCGCGCTCGTCTCACCCGCGTTCGGCGACCGGTCCGTGCTCCTGGTCTGTGCGGGGATCATCGTGGCCGCCAGCGCGCTCAACCTCTGCGTACGCGACGTCCACCGGATCAACCGGCTGCCCTAGCCCGGCCGACCGGCCCCCGCGGCACGGGCTTTGCGAAGTTCGATGCCGTCGCGCTATCACCGAATGGCATCGGCTCGAACGAGCCCCGTTCTCCCGATACTCGTCCCGACCGGAGGCCGCACCCGCAGGCCTCCATCCCGGAAGGGACACACCCCCATGAAGAGATCCAGAACCAGCCTCGCCGCCGCTCTCGGCGCGACCGCTCTCGTGGCCTCGCTGGCCGCCGCCCCCACGGCGCTCGCGGCCCCCGCCCCTGCGCTCGACTCCGCCAAGCCCGCGTCCGCGTACGCCACGTCGTCGTACGCGGGTTCCGCCGAGGAGCAGGCCGCCAACCGGCAGTTCTTCGAGGCCGTCATGAAGTCGGCGCTCAAGAAGCAGGCGGCGAAGCCGGGCATCCAGGCCGTCACCGTCACCTACAACACCAGCCGGGCGCCCAGCTTCCGCAGCCAGATAGCCCAGAGCACGCAGATATGGAACTCCTCGGTCAGCAACGTGCGGCTGCAGGAGACCACGTCGACCGGCGACTTCTACTACCGCGAGGGCAATGACAGCCGCGGTTCGTACGCCTACACCGACGGGCGCGGCCACGGCTACATCTTCCTGGACTACCGGCAGAACCAGCAGTACAACTCCACGCGTGTGACGTCCCACGAGACCGGTCACGTCCTCGGTCTGCCCGACAACTACCGGGGCCCGTGCAGCGAACTGATGTCGGGCGGCGGCCCCGGCCCGTCCTGCACCAACGCCTACCCCAACGCCCAGGAGCGCCAGCGGGTCAACAGCATCTGGGCCGCGGGCATCTCCCACCTCCAGGACAAGGGCGCGCTGACGAAGGTCCGTTAGCCACCCGGTCACCGGCCGAGCGGACTGTTACGTACCGCAAACAGGCTTCAGGCCAACCCGGCCGTGCGCGGCGCCCTCTCCCCCGGCATGGGGACACATGCTGTTGGGACCCGTCAGGGGAAGCGCACCCCTCAGGGGAAGAGGTCACGCCGCCGCGGCCGGCGCCGGTTCGTCGACTATCCGCGCTCCGGCCGCGAGGGCGTCCGCCGCTGGCTCCCGTCGTGGCGCCAACTCCTGGCCTCGGCCGGTCTGTTCGTCACCGCCGTCGCGGTGCTCTTCATCTGTGTGTACGTCAGTGTGGACATCCCCGACGAGAACGCGTCGGCGCGCCGCGAGGCCAACGTCTACTACTGGTCGGACGGCACCCAGATGGTGAGCACCGGCGAGGTCAACCGGCAGAACGTGGAGCTCGACCAGATCGCGCCGTCCGCCGTGCACGCGGTGATCGCCGCCGAGAACGAGACGTTCTACGAGGACTCCGGGGTCTCCCCCACGGGCCTGGCCCGCGCCGCGGTGAACATGGCCCGCGGCCAGGAGACACAGGGCGGCTCCACCATCACCCAGCAGTACGTGAAGAACACCTACCTCTCGCAGGACCAGACCGTCACGCGGAAGGTGAAGGAGTTCGTCATCGCGCTGAAGGTGGACCGCGTGAAGAGCAAGGACGAGATCCTGAAGGGGTACCTCAACACCAGCTGGTTCGGGCGCGGCGCCAACGGCATCGAGGCCGCCGCCCACGCCTACTACGGCATCCCCGCCAAGAAGCTGAACCCCAGCCAAGGCGCGCTGCTCGCCGCGGTGTTGAAGGGGTCCGAGCAGTACGACCCGTCGATCAGCGCCGCCAACCACGAGCGGGCGCGCGACCGCTGGGCGTGGATCCTGGACCGGCAGGTCGAGGTGGGCCTGATGTCGAGGAAGGAGCGGGCGAAGTACCGGGTCTTCCCCGAGCCGCGCAAGCAGTCGCGCTCCACCAGCCTCGGCGGCCAGACCGGCTACCTCGTCGACGTCGCCAACCGGTACGTCAAGCTGCACACGGGCCTCACCGACGAGGAGCTGGCGCGCGGCGGATACCGGATCCACACCACCTTCGACCGGGGGCGGGTGCGCCGCCTGGAGCGCGCCGTGCGGCGCGTCGTCGACCGCGACCTCGACCCGGAGAAGCGGGCCGCCGACCGGCACGTGCAGGTCGGCGCCGCGTCCGTGCGCCCCCTGGACGGGGCGGTCGTGGCGCTGTACGGGGGGCCCGACGCCACCGAGCACTTCACCAACAACGCCGACACCTCGGGGGTCCCGGTGGGCTCGGCGTTCAAGCCGTTCGTCCTGGCGGCGGCGCTGGAGCACGGCGTCTCCGTACGGCAACAGCCCTTCGTCGAGGCCCGCTTCAAGGACCGCGCGCCCGGTCTGCGCCAGAGCGTCCTCGCCGACAGCGCCTACGCGGCCGACGGCACCCTGCGGCTGTCCGACGGCGCCCCCGACCCCGACCACCCCACGCTCGCCGAGGCCCTGGTGTCCGGCGGCAACGCGACCTACGTACGCCTGGGCAAGGACGTCGGCAGGGACAAGGTCCGCAGGACGGCCGTGGCCGCGGGGCTGCTGCGCCAGAGCATGGCCCGCCTGGAGCCGACGTTCTCCGTCGGCACCTCGACGCCCAGCGCCATCCGCATGGCCACCGCGTACGGCACCTTCGCGAGCGACGGTGTGCGGCGCGACCCCTACTCGGTGACGAAGGTCGTCAAGGACGGCGAGAACCTGCCCGGCCTCGCCCCGCCCGCGGCACGGCGCGCGATGGACCCGCAGGTCGCGCAGGAGGTCACGAACGCCCTGCGCGCGGGCGGCAAACGCGTCGGCGTGGATGTCGCGGTGGGCCGCACCGGCGACCAGGACCGCCTCAGGTCGGCCTGGTTCACGGCGTACACGAAGGAACTGTCGACGGCGGTGACCATGTTCCGGGTGGCACCCGACAAGCCGCGGCTCCTTCCGATGTCGGGGGTCGGCGGAAGCGGGTCGCAGCGCGGGAACGTCCTCCCGCCGCGGATCTGGCAGGAGTACCGCGGCTAGCGGGCGTCCGGCGTCGGCCTTGCCCCTGGGGCGGACTCCGTCGACGCGTTCGCCGCCCGCGCGCGGGCGCAGGGGCAGGGGCAGGGCTCGGGCGCCGGGGTCCGGGTGGAGCCCGCGCGCCGGGGTCCGGGTGGAGCCCGCGCGCCGACCCGCCTACCCCGGGATCACCAAGGCGCAGGGCCCGTGTCCGCAGATCCTCACGGCGGGCGACGCCGTCGAGGCCTGGATCGTCGAGCGGGACCTGACCGTCACGGGCCCCTGCCGCGAGGTGTACTTCGCGGACCGAGCCGGGGCCGGACCCGGGACCAGGTGTGCGACGTGGCGTTCCCGGTCGCCGGGCCGTGAGCCAGTGGCCCCGGGGGCGCCGTGGCGCCACGGCGTCCCCCCACCACCTCCCCATGCAGCCCAGGCGTCATCGCCCTCCCCCGCGCCTATCCTGAGGAGGTACCCGGCGGGATCCTGAAGCGGCGGACGGGGGCGTCGACTCTGCGATGGATCATTCGAGTTGGCGAGTGCGACTGCGGCGGTGGGCGGCTTCGGGGAGCGGAGACGTCCTCGGTGCCGGAGTGCTGTTCGGCACCGACCACGTGCTCACCTGCGCCCATGTGATCCGCGACCCCGCGACGGGCCGCCGCCCCGACCGCGTCCAGGTCGAGTTCCCGCTGCTGCAGGGCCTGACCCGCACCCCGCGCCGCACCGCGACCGTGGCCGCCGGGCACTGGGTGCCGCCCTTCGGCAAGGCGCAGGGCGACCTCGCGGTCCTCGTCCTGGACGAGCCCGCGCCCGTCCCCTCGGCCGTCGCCCTGCACCGCACGCTCGACTACCGGGGCGCCCCGGTCCTGATCGACGGCTTCCCCGAGTACCGGTCGGGCGGCCAGTGGCTCACCGGCGCCTGCATGGGGCCGGGCGGCGAGGGCGACGAGCGGGTGCAGATCGACCTCACGGGAGCGGGGGCGGGCGCGGACGCGGGGCCGGGACAGCGGCTGCGCGGCGGGTTCAGCGGGGCGGGCGTGCGGGAGGAGGGCACCGACCGGCTGCTCGGCATCCTGGCGCAGGCCGACGAGCGGGGCGAGCGCGGGTACATGATCCCGGCGGCGACCGTCGCCAAGTACTTCCGCCGCTTCGCCGAGCGGCACGTGACCGGGCCGCACGCCGTCCCCGGCCACCGCGTGGTCTCGGCGGACGCGGCCCGCGCGGCCCGCCCGCACGGCCTGCAGCGCACCGTCACCCGCTGGCTGAACGGCGACGCGGACGCCTGGGACACCGAGGTCCTCTTCCTCCCCGAGGACGACGAGCGGACACGGCAGGCGCTGTACGTCGTCCTGAACATGGCAGACCGCGAACAGTCCCCCCAACTGGCCGTGCATCCTGTCGGGTTGGAGGACCCCGGCGACTCGCTCCTGTCCCGCGCCGGCATCGCGCCGCGGGTCGGCAGCATCGGTCTCGTCCTCGACCTGGAGGGCGCGGCGCTCGACGACCCCGCGCAGCCGGAACTGCGCGAGGCGCTCGCCGTGCTGCGGCACGAACTGCGGCACGCCGCGCGCCGCCACACGGCCCCGCCGAGGCGCCCCGCCGTCGCCGTGCTCTACGCCGACCGGTCCGCCACCGAACCGGCGGCGGCCGCGCGGATTCTCGGCGAACTCGCCGCGTCCGGCGCGCGGTTGCTGGTCGTGGTGGGTGACAGCACGCACGGCTTCTGCTACGCCGTGGCCGAGCGGCTGCTGCCCGCCGACCGGGCCGCGCAGTGGCTGCAGCGCCTCGGCAACCGCGTGGACGCGCTCGCCGACGCCGAGCGGCGCGCCCGGCGCCTGTTCCACCGGGTGGAGCCGCACGTCGTGGACCCGCCGGTCGCGACCGGGTACACGGCGCGGGCCGCGCTGTGGACCGTACAGCTCAGCAACGAACTGCGGCCGCTGAGCGGGCGGAGCGGGCCGCGCTTCCTGGAGAAGCTCTCGTACGCCGAACAGGCCGTGGAGACCTACCTGTTGCGGGCCGAGCGGGCCGAGAGCGAGCTGCGCGGCGTACTCGACGCACACCTTCGGCTGCGCGGACTGCTCCGCGACCACCTGGCCCACCTCGCCCGGCGCGGCCTCGACGAGCACCCCGACGCGGTCGGCCCCTACCGCGAGGCGCAGCGCCTCCTGATGGCGGGGCCCTGCCCGCTGGCCGACGCCGAGCGGGCGGTGGAGGCGTTCGCGCGCGTGGTGCGGCGCCTGGCCGACGCGGACGGTGACGCATGACGCCCGCCACGGCCTGCCCCCACCCCGGCTGCGCGGGCACCGTCACCCCCACCGGCTACTGCCTGGCCAGCGGGGAGCGCGTGGACCCGGAGACCGGTCGGCACTCGGCGGCGGCCGCTTTCCGGGAGGCGGCCGCCGCTTTCCGGGAGTCGGATGCCGCTTTCCGGGAGTCGGATGCCGCACAGGGGGCAGCTGCCTCACAGGGGGCGGTTGCGGCGCAGGGGGCCGCTGCCGCGCAGAAGGCCGCCGCCGTGCGGAAGACCCCCGCCGTGCCCTCCGCGCGGGCCGCCGACGGGCCGGAGTCCTCCTCCCAGCGCTGGATCGTCGACCCGGGTGCCGCCGCCGCTCCCCCGCCGCGGCCCGCCCGCGTCACGCTGCCCCCGGAGCACCCCGACCCCACGGTCCTGCCCGGCATCACCCTCCTGGACCGGGCGGACAGCAGGGACGACGAACCGGAGTCGCCCGGCGAACTCCCCCTGCCGCACGGCACGTTGCTCGCCGGCCAGTACCGTCTGGTGCGCCCGCTCGGCTACGGCGGCATGGGCGAGGTCTGCCTCGCCCACGACACCAAGGTCGACGACCGCGCGGTCGCCGTGAAGATGCTGCACGCGGACCTCGCCACGGACTCGTACAGCCTGCTCAGGGGCGAGCGCAAGGAGCTGGTCGAGCTCAACCACGACGGTTTCATCCGGGTGTTCAACTACGGCCACCACGCGGGCGTCGGGGACTTCCTGGTCCTCCAGTACGTCGACGGGCTCAACCTCGAGGAGGTGCGGGCCCGCGCCCGCGAGTGCCCCGAGGAGTTCGGCCACGAGCGCCTCCTGGAGTTCGTCCTCGCCTACGGACTGCGGATCCTCGGCGCGCTCGCGTATCTGCACGCCGCCGAGCGCGGCAAGGTGTACGGCGACCTGAAGCCGCCGAACGTCATGCACGACGGCTCCACCATCAAGCTCATCGACGTCGGCAGCGTGCGCCGCGCCGGCGCGCCCGGCCTGACCACCGCCCTGTACCGCGCGCCCAGCGTCGGCCCCCACGGCGAGTCCGAGCCGCAGGACGACCTGTTCAGCCTCGGCGAGACGCTGCGCACCCTCAGCGGCATCGGCGCCGACCGCCACGACCTCGCGGACCTGGCGGCGCTCGGCCCGCTGAACGACGCCGCGGCGGGACACCGCGGCCTCGGCCCGGTCTCCCTCGCCAGGGCGCTGCGCCGCGCCACCCGCACCCATCGCGCCGAGCGCTTCGCCACGGCCAGGGAGATGGAGGACCAACTGCGGGGGGTCTTCCGCGAGTTGCGGTCCCTGCGCACGGGCGAGGAGACCTTCGAGCCCTCGCCGCTCTTCCTGCAGTCCGCGCACGCCCTGGACGGCGGGCTCGGCGCCGCCCCCGAGGTGTCGCGCTGGGCGGCCCCGGCATCGGCGCCCCGCCACCCCGCGCCCGAGCCCGCCGAGGTGGCGGGGCGCCTCCCCGTGCCGCGCCCCGACCCGGACGACGACCACCACGGCGAGCTCAGCAGGATCGGTGACGACGACCCCGAGGCGCTGCTCCAGCACACCGGCGACTGGCGGGACTCCCCCGAGGTGCACCTGCTGCGGTGCAGGCTGCGGCTGCGGGTGGCGCTGCGCGCGGACGGCGGGCCGCTCACCGGCGCCGAGACCGCGCTGGCCCTCGCCGAGGACGCCATAGGTCCCGCGCACGCCCCGTACGACTGGCGGCTCGACTGGCACCGGGGCCTGCTCGCGCTGGCCCGCGCCCACGTCACCGAGGCCCGCGGCCACTTCGACCGGGTCTACGCCGCGATCCCCGGCGAGTACGCGCCCAAGCTGGCCCTCGGCTACTGCGCGGAGCGTCTGGGGCGCCGCCACGAGGCCCTGACGTTCTACGAGGCGGTGCGGCTGCGCAACCCCTCGCTGGGCAGTGCGGCGTTCGGCGCCGTCCGCGCGCGGCTGGCACTCGGCGGGCCCGACGCCCTCGCGGACGCCATCGCCGCCCTGGACGCGGTGCCGCAGCACTCCCGGCACCGCACGGCGGCCCGCACCGCGGCCGTGCGCATCCGCGTCGACCACGCGCGCGACGCGGACGGCCTCGCCACCGCCGTGCGCGCGCTCGCCGGTCTCTTCTTCGCGCACGGCCTGACCGACGAGCAGTCCCGCGTGCGGATGAAGGCGGAGGTGTGGGGCGCGGCCCACCGCATCGGGCTCTCCTCCGCCGAGCTGCGCGCGGTCGCCGCGCAGGCCGACCCGCTGCTCGAATTCCCCGACGACGAGCGGACGTTGCGCACCGACCTGTCCGGCTTCTTCCGGGGCCTGGCCCACCAGGCGGCCCGTGACGCGCCGTCCGACGACGCCGCCGGCACACCACCGCTCGCCGAACTGCTCCTGGACCGCGCCTACGCGGTGCGTCCCTTCGCGTTCCGGCACTCCCGATTCGGCAAGGACACCCCATGGCTGGGCAAGAAGATCCGGAACTGGCCGCCTCGGTCGGGCTCGAGGTGAGCCAGGTCGTCGAGCTGCCACGGCCCCGCACACCGGGCACCGAGGACATCACGCGGATGTACGCCGTCATCACGGTGACGGTCCGCAGGCGGGGCACGGCGCAGGGCTCGCCCACGGGACACGCCTCGCCCACGGAACACGGCTCGTCCGCGGAACACGGCTCGTCCGCCGCGCACGTCACACCCGTCTCATCCGCCCTACCCACCTCGCCCACCTCGCCCACCTCGCCCACCTCGCCCGCCGCCACCGAGCGGGGCCCGGCTCCTCCCGGCACGGCCCGGCCCCGGCTCGCCGAGGTGCTGCTCATCGACCACTCGTCCTCGATGGTGATGCCGCCGAGCCGTCTCGCCGCCGCCCGCGCCGCCGCCGTCAGCGCGCTCGCCCGCATCCCCGACGGCGCGCTGTTCGCCCTGGTCGCCGGGGGCGACAGGACCGCCATGATCTATCCGCGGCGGTCCGGGCTCGCCGTCGCGCACGCCGAGTCGCGGGCCGCGGCCGAGGCCGCTCTGTACGACTGCACGCCGGGCGGCGGCACCGCGATGGGCACCTGGCTGGAGCGGGCCAGGCACCTCTTCCGCGAGCTGCCGCCCGCCGGCTCCGGCTACGTGCGCCACGCCCTGCTGCTCACCGACGGCAAGAACGAACCCGGGTACGAGACGCGCGCCGAGCTGCACGAGCGCATCGAGCGGTGCGCGCGGGCCTTCGACTGCGACGTCGTGGGCATCGGCGACGCCTGGGAGACCGAGGAACTCCTGCTGATCGCGGGCGCGTTGGGCGGCAGGACCCGCGCCGTGGAGGACCTGACGCGGCTGCCGGACGAGCTGGCCGCGCTCACCGGGCGGGCCGCCGAGCGGGACGTCACCGGACTGCGGCTGCGGCTGCGCCACCGGGCCGGGGTGCGCCCGCACTCCTTCGAGCAGGTCCACCCGACGCGGGCCGCACTCGCCCCTGACCACGTCGACCTGTCCGGTGTCGAGACGGGCGCGGGAGGGCCGGTCCAGGAGTACGGCATCGGTCCGTGCGGCGAGGAGACCCGCGCCTATCTGCTCTGCGTCGGGGCGCCCTACGACCCGTCCCAGCTGGGCAAGGAGCTGCTGCTCACGGAGGTCGACGTGGACACGGACGGCACGGGCCAGGGCCTGCGGCTCCCCTCCCCCCAACCGGTGTTGATGCGCTGGACCGACGACGCCGACCTCTACAGCCGCCTGGACCCGCAGGTCGCCCACTACCGGCACGAGGAGGAGCTCCACCGGACCTTCGAGGAGGCCTGCGCGGAGCTGAAGAGCGGCCGCCGCGCCCCGGCCGAGGCCCTGCTCGGCACGGCCTGGCGGCTGGCCGCGGAGGCGGGCGACACCGCGATGCGGGACCACCTGCGCCGCCTCGTCCGCGTCCGGGACAGCGGCCGGGGCGAGGTGGAACTCCTGCCCCACATCGCGAAGTTCGACGTGGAGGCGGCCCGCATCCAGTCGAGCATGACGGTGCTGCCGGGCGGCGGGCGCCATGTCCCGCGCCGCCGGACCGGGGGCGGCCGATGAGCCCCGCCCGTCCGGACGGCAGCCGACCGCATGCCGCCGCCGAGCCGCACGGGCCGCGCCACCGCACCTGGCCCGTGCCCCTCGCCGAGAGGCGACGGCGAGCGCGCGGGCGCCGGAGCCCCCGGCCTCACGGCGGCAGGCCATGACGGGCCCGGGGAACACCGTCCGTATGCTCGCCGTCGGCGCGCTGCGTACGCTGCGGCGGCATCTGTGGCCCGCACCCCTCTCCGAACGGCCGCGCAACCGCCGGTACTTGCGGGAGCGGATGATCGCGTTGCCGGTGCTCGCCGTCGTCGCCGCCGCCTCGTTCGGGTGGGCGTACGCGGAGGTGCGCGGGGACTCGGCGGCGCTGCGCGACAGCTTCGGGCCCGCGCTCGGGGATCTCGCCGACGCCGAGATGTCGCTGCGCATCGCCGACCGCGAGGCCGAGGAGAGCCTGCGCGCCGGGGAGGCCGTCCAGCTGAGCGGCCTCAGCCAGCGCTACCGCACGCGCACCACACGGGCCACGCAGAGCCTGAACCAGGTGGCCCGCAGCGGCGCCCTGACCACCGCGGAGCGCCAGGAGCTCGACGTGGTCTCCGGCCTCGTCGCCGACTACGGCACCTGGATCAGCTTCGCGCAGAACAACGTCGGCGACACGGCCCTGCGGAACACCGGACTCTCGTACGCCCGCAGCATGCTCTGCTCGGCCCCCGGCCCCGCCGAGAAGGACGGCGCCGAGCAGGACGGCACGGACGGCTATCCGCCCTGCGCCGCCGCGGGATCCGCCTCCGACGCGACCGCCGTCGTGGACCGCATCTCGACGCTGGAGAGCAGACTCCGCGGCAGGCTCACGGACCGGGCGGCGCTCGGCGGCGGCGTGCTCGCCGCGTCCGCCGTCGCAGGAACCGCCCTCGTGCTCCTCGTGTTCGGCCTGTGGCGCACCCAGTTCTTCGTGCGCCACCGGCTGCGGCTGCGCGTCAGCGTCCCGCTGCTGATCGCCGCGCTGCCGCTGCTCGCCGTGCCGTTCCTGGCGGCCGACGCCGTGCTCGCCCACCGTGCGCAGCAGCGGGTGGTGACGACGGCGGGCGACCTGACCGGCAGGACGTCGCCGGGCATCGAGTCGACCATCGACGAGGAGCCCTTCGGGCCCCCGCACCCCCTGCTGATCGACTCCCTGAAGAAGGACGTCACCGCCGACCTGGACGCGGGCCGCCTCTCCTCGCTCGACGGAGCCGCGCCCTGGGTGGCGCCGGTCGGCGTGCTCACCGCGGCCCTGATGGGCGCCACGCTCCACGGCTACCGCCGCGAGTACGTCCTCATCTCCCGTTCCGGAGCCGCCGTATGAGCCGCACGAGCCGTATGAGCCGTATGAGCCGCACGAGCCGCCGCACCAAGGACCGCTCCGCCCTGCGCGCCCTCCTCGCGGCCTGCCTGCTCGCCGTCACCGCCGTCACCGCCGGGGCCTGCGCGGGCGAGCGGCCCGACACGCTCGTCGTCCTCGGCCCCTGGACGGGCCCCGAGGGCGCGGCGTTCGAGTCGATGCTGCGCGAGCTCGACGACGGCACCGGAAAGACGTACTCCTACCAGGGCACCCGCTCCCTGCGCGAGACGCTCGTGGCCCAGCTGGAGGCGGGCGACCCGCCGGACGTGGCGATCCTCAACAGCGTCGGCGAACTCACCGAGTACGCCCGCGCCAACCTCCTGAGGCCCCTCGGCGCGACCGCCGCCGCCCGCGCCTACCCGCCCTGGGCCCCCTCCCTCGACATCGACGGCCTGCGCCGCACGTACTGGGTGCCGCTGAAGGTCGACCTCAAGAGCCTGGTGTGGAGCAGGGAGGGCGCGTCGGCCGCGGCCCCCGAGTGGTGCGTGGGCCTCGCCTCGCAGGCCACGTCCGGCTGGCCGGGCACCGACTGGATCGAGGACATCCTGCTCCACCAGGCGGGCCCGGAGACCTACACGGAGTGGGCCACCGGGCGGCTCGGCTGGCAGGACCCGCGGGTCCGCAAGGCGTGGACGACCTGGGCGGACCTCCTGGGCGACCGCTCCAGGAAGTCCGTCGACCAGTCCCTGACCATGTCGTACGTGGGCACACCCGACCCGGCGAAACCCGGCGGCACCCCGCGCGGACTCCTCGACTCCGTCAGGCCCCGCTGCACGCACGAGCACCAGAGCGCCTTCATCCGCTACGTGTACGCGGGCGAGCGGGTCCGCGTCGACCCGTCGGCGGGCTTCCTCGGCGGCAGCTCCGCGCACGACGGCGCCTACGAGGTGGCGGGCGACATGGCGGCCGTGTTCGGCGAGGACCCCGCGGCGCACACCCTCGTCGAGCGCCTGTCGGGCAGGACGGCCCGGGAGCTGTGGCGGGCCGAGGCGAAGGAGGAGCTGCGGCCCTTCTTCCCCGGCAGGACCGACCCCCAGCCGACCGACCCGACGGGGCGGCGCGTCGCGGAGATCCTCACCGAGAAGGCGCGGACGCTGTGCTTCGACGCCTCGGACGTGATGCCGCCCGGCCTGCGCGACGCGTTCCACCGCGCCGTCCTGCAGTACTTCAAGGACCCGAAGGGCAAGCGGCTCGACACGCTCCTGGAGCAGCTGGACACCGTGCGCGAGCACGCCACGGCGGACGCGTCCGAGCGGCTGCCCCGCTCCGGGGTCTGCGCGCCGCCGGGCGGCTGAGCCTCCCGGCGGCCTGGCACCCGGCGGGGACCTGCCTCAGCGGACCAGCTCCTCCGGGCAGGCCGTGCCGCGCGGCAGCTGGTAGGGCGCGCCGAGCCGGTAGGTGCCGGCCTTCGGGGCGTGCAGCTCGGTCCACTTGTCGCCGGCCCGGTCCTCGTGGGCCTCCACCAGGCAGCCGTTGACGTTCTCGAACTTCTTGGGGCGCTTCTCGTTCAGCTCCCGCTGCCGCTTGGAGGCCTCGGTCTCCTTGGGCCGCTCGACGCCCTTGCCGTTCTCGTCGACGATGCTCAGCCACGGCGAGTAGGGGATGCGGATCAGGATGCGGCCCGGCTTCGTCACGCGGATCGTCATCTCGCCCTGCTCGGCGCGCTCCACGACGGCGTTCGGCTCGGCGAGCGGCTTCGGGTCGGTGACCTCGTACAGCTGCCAGTTCGAGTCGACCCACACCTGCTTCAGATACGGCAGGCCGTCCTCGACGAGCTGCGCCTCGCGCTTGCCGCCGTCGCCGTCGGGCTCGCCCTTGGGCAGCACGACGTAATGCACGGACCAGCGCTGCAGCCACTCGTGGTAGTTCGCCGAGTTCAGGGTGTCGTCGTAGAAGAGCGGGTTGCGCTCCATGTCCGCCTGCCGGTTCCAGCCGCGGGCCAGCTGGACGTAGGGGGCGAGGGCGGACGCCTCGCGGTGGCTGCGGGCGGGGACGACCTCGACGCGGCCCTTCTCGGCGCCGACCTCCTGCAGTTCGTTGACCAGCGGGGCCAGCTCACGGGTCCAGGAGGCCTGGGGCGTCGTGTGCACGATGTCGTCGACGGTCTTGAAGCCGACCCAGCCGACGAAGGTGGCGCAGGCGAGGAGGATCGCGTACCACTTGCGGGACTTCGGCACGGCGTACGGCAGGGCGGCCAGCAGCACGACGACCGCGAAGGACATCGCGAGGCGCGTGATGTTGGAGCCGATCTGCGAGTTGATGATCCAGACGCCGAGGACGAACGCCCCGTACACGGCGCTGGTGATCCGGACCGTCTTCCACTCCTTCGGTACGAGGAAGTAGACGGCGACGGCGAACAGCAGCGGCAGCGACGCCGAGCCGAAGGACATCGGCTGGGTGCCGGAGAACGGGAAGAGCCAGGCGGAGAGCCCCACGACGATGGACGGCGCGATGCCAAGGGCGTACGCGCCCGGGTAGCGCTTGCTCAGGAACAGCGCGACGGCGACGAGCCCGACGAAGAGCCCGGCCACCGGGCTGCCCATCGTCGCCAGCGCCGCGAAGGGGGCGGCGACCAGGGCCTTCGCCCACCGCTTGTAGCGCCAGCGGTGCGGCCAGCAGAAGACGGCGGCGACCGCCGCGAGCGCGAACATCTGGCCGAGGCCATAGGTCACGCGGCCCGATATGGCGTTGCACACCAGCGCGAAGACACCCGCGGCGACGGGCCACAGCAGCCCCTTCACGGCACGGCTGCGCATCAGGATCAGCGTGAGCAGGCCGGCCGAGACGGTGCCGGCGATCATCATCGTCGTCCGGACGCCGAGCACCGACATCAGATACGGCGAGACGATGCTGTACGACACCGGGTGCATGCCGCCGTACCAGGCGAGGTTGTACGCCGAGTCGGGGTGCCGGCCGACGAACTCGGCCCAGGCGTCCTGCGCCGCGAGGTCGCCGCCGCTGTTGGCGAACGTGAAGAACCAGATGACGTGCAGCACCGCGGCGATCGCGGTGGTGATCGTCACCGGGTGGCACAGGAAGCGCCTCGTCCAGGGGTCGGTGGGCTCGGTGGCCGCGGGTGTGCGGCGCTGCGCCGGCAGCTTTATTCGCGTACCGGTACTGCTGTTCTCGCCGCCGCCCGTACGCGTGTCGGGCTCGGCGTCGTCGGCGCGCGTCGGCTCCGCTGTGGCCACTGGTGGCTCTCCCCGTGTCGTCCTGTCCCCGGGGTCGCGCCGTCGGGGGTTCGTCCCGGAACACCCCGTCATCGGCCCCGGCGTACTGCCCCCGAGCTTGTGACGCTAGCACGCACGAGCGGAGGGGCGCCCCGGGGCAGTGGGCCCCACGACGTTCGAGGTGATCAGAAGGTTGCCCATGATTTCCGTACCGCATTGATCACGACTGCACACCGAAGCCTCTTTACATTCCGCAAATCAGGATACTTCACCTCATATCAAGCTTGACCCGGAAAGAAGCAAGCCCTGAGGATGATGATCATTCGCCGGGCCGCGCCATCGCCCCGACTGGCGGCAGCCACGGGAAGAACTCCTCAACTGCCGTAGATGGCATGCCGGTTGGCGGTTCGTGGTCCGCTTCGCCGCGCGACACACACCTCATCACAAGCAAGCGCAGCCACCGCTGCCCACAACGCCACCACACACGCCTTCCACGGGGCGGCCCGGGCGGCAGGATCCCGCCCCGCCCCGCCCGGAGGGCAGGAGGAGACCCATGGCCGACGAGATGGTGAAACGTGCCCAAAGGTTCGTGAACACGACCTACAACAACGGCGCGACGCTCGGCATATCCAAGCTGGCGGAGAACGGGAAGACCGGCTGGCCCACGATGTACGCCCTGACCAGGGCGCTGCAGTACGAGATGGGCATCAAAGCCCTGTCGAACGCCTTCGGGCCGACCACACTGGCCACGATCGGCGAGAAGTACGGCAAGCTGGACGAGAAGACCATCCCGTCCGCCAATTTCTGCCGCATCATCCAGGCCGCCCTGTACTGCAAGGGCTACGACGGCGGCGACATGGACGGCAAGTACAACGACCGGGTCAAGGCATCCGTCGCCAAGCTGCACAAGAACATGGGCGTCGAC
This sequence comes from Streptomyces sp. NPDC025651, assembly GCF_055558735.1. Taxonomy (NCBI): domain Bacteria; kingdom Bacillati; phylum Actinomycetota; class Actinomycetes; order Kitasatosporales; family Streptomycetaceae; genus Streptomyces; species Streptomyces sp. NPDC025651. The sequence goes on along the minus strand of NZ_JBVHLZ010000010.1, from coordinate 100,750 downwards.
GGCACGTATCCGGGCAGCTCCCTGTGGCCGAAGGTGGTCAAGGGCCTGTTCAACATGGACGCCTACGTCACCGTCAGCGGCGGCTCGGACACCATCCGGTCCATCCAGCAGTGGCTGAACGGCAAGTACGTCCTGCGCAAGGACTACTACGTCATCCCCTGTGACGGTCACCACTCCCGGGACGTCGCCAAGTCGATGCTGCTCGCGATCCAGTACGAGCTGGGCATGGCCGACGGCGTCGCCAACGGCGCCTTCGGCCCCGGCACCCGGTCCGGCCTGAAGTCCCACACGGTCTCGGTCGGCACCAAGGGCGTCTGGGCGATGCTGTTCACCGGGGCGATGATCCTCAACAAGCGCAAGGTCCCCTTCGGGAACTTCACCCCCGAGGTGAAGACCGGCGTGGAGAAGTTCCAGTCCTTCAGCAAGCTCAAGGTCACCGGTCTCGGCGACTTCGAGACCTGGGCCTCGCTGCTCGTCTCGTACGGCGACCAGTCCCGCAAGGGCACGGCCTGCGACGGCGTCACCATGATCACTCCGGCGCGCGCGGCGGCGCTGAAGAGCGCCGGGTACAAGTACGTCGGCCGGTACCTGTACAACCCGGATCCCAACCCGAAGGGCGACCTGAAGGAGAAGCAGATCCAGCCCGGCGAGCTGGCCACCATCAAGAAGGCCGGGCTGCGCTGCTTCCCGATCTTCCAGACGTGGAGCCGGTCGGCGGACTACTTCAGCTACAACCAGGGCACCGGGGACGCGTTCCGCGCGATCGAGTGGGCCCGGGTCCACGGGTTCAAGCCGGGCACCATCATCTACTTCGCGGTCGACTACGACGCCATGGACGGCGAGGTCACCGAGTACATCATTCCGCACTTCCGCGGGGTGATGCGGACGATCGGCGAGAACTCCGGGTACGGCGTGGGCGTCTACGGTCCGCGCAACGTGTGCCAGCGCGTCGCGGACGCCGGATACTCCGCGACGAGTTTCGTCTCCGACATGTCCAGCGGATTCTCCGGCAACCTCGGCTACCCGCTGCCCACCAACTGGGCCTTCGACCAGATCGCCACCGTCACCGTCGGCTCGGGCGACGGCAGGATCGAGATCGACAACAACATCGCGTCCGGCCGTGACACGGGTCAGGGCGACTTCGACGCCGGCTCCTCGCTCAACGGCGCGGACAGGGACCTGGACAAGAAGGCCTACCGGGACGCGATGCTGAAGGACGTCCAGAACTACCTGACGTCGATCGGCGTCCCCGAGACCGGTGGGGACGAGTGGAACGACAAAGACTGGGCCACCCTGGGCGGCGTCTCCACCACCAAGGCGTTCGACATGGTGCTCAGCGCGGACTGGCTGTTCACCTCGCTGGCACGCCAGCTCAAGCTCCGCAAGGCACTCATCCAGGCGCCGGTGCTGTGGGAGCTGCGGAAGCTGAACCCGGGGGACGCCGCCGCCGACGAGCTGGTCAAGAAGGGCCTGAGGGACGACTCAAGCACCGGCTGGGGACAGATCTTCGCCTGGGCGACGATCGAGGCCCGCAACTACTGCATGCAGCAGAAGATCATCAACGGCACGCCGCTCACCAAGGCCGACACCCGGTCGGTGTGGAAGCAGCTCAACGAGGACGAGACGTACAACATCCGCTCGGTCGCCTACCTGACGGTCTACAACGCCCACCAGCTCGGCATCGCCCGCCCGAGCCTGACCACCGGCCTGGCCGACACCCAGGCCCTGCTGGCCCGCTACAACGGGACCGGCGCCGACGCGAAGCAGTACGGCCGTGAACTGATCGGCCTGTACAAGGTGTTGGAGAACTACAACGCCCTGTCGCGCGCCAAGTGACGACCGTCGCGAACGGAGAGTGGGAACGGATGGCAAGGCACTGGTCGGCGCCGCTCCTGGTGAACGTACTGCTCGGCATCCCCGGAGTGGTACCGATCTGGCTGCTGTGGTACCTCGCGGCGAACTGGCCGCTGGCCGAACTCGGCCTGACCGCGCGGGAACCGACGGAGAACGACGGCATGCTGGGCTGGCTGCTGATCGTCGTCCCCGTCGTCGTGCTGTACGGCCTGCTCTGGTGGCTGGCCAACAGGCCCCTCCGGCGCGGGAGCACGCTCGCTCCCCACGTGTACTGGCCGCTCAGTGTCCTGGCCACACTCCTGCCGACGGTCGCCCTCATCATCACCCTCTGAACTCTCCGAACCCTCCGAACCCTCTGAACTCTCCGAACTCTCCGAGAAAGGCACCGAAGACGTGCAGCACGACGACATGCGGGACGGCATATCGCGACGGAACGTGATGAAGCACGCGGGTGTCATCACGACCGCCGTGGCCGTGAGTTCCTTCGCCCCGGGCGTCGCCACGGCGGCGCCCGCGCGGAAGTCACCCGCACAGAGCCGGACGGCGGAGCCTTCCAAGGCGCCCACGTCCGCGAACGGCTGGCCCCTGGAGGACGAGGCGAACCACGTCTCCACGGTGTGGACCCGCCCGGTCCCCGGGACCGGCCTGAAGGTCGACGTCCGGATCGGCGACGTGGAACTGATCCTGCTCCACGTCATCCGGCGCTTCCACTACGAGGTCGAACAGCTCCCCCAGGTCGACCTCGCCGGCTGGCGTCCGATCGGCGGCCTGGGCAAGGGCCTGCCCGAGTCGAACCTCGCCTCCGGCACCGCGGTGCGCATCCGCCCGGGCGCCGCCGCGAAGGGCGGGCTCTTCCCGCTCCAGGAACTGGTGGTGCGCGACATCCTCGCCGACTGCCGGGGCGTGGTCCGCTGGGGCGGCGACGACAGCCCGGTCGACGAGTCGCTCTTCTACCTCGACCGCGGCCCGGACGACGAACTGGTGCGCCAGGTCGCCGACCGGCTGCGCGCGGACGAAGCGACCCCGGGCGAGGGTGCGGGTGCCCAGGTGGACGTGATGGCCACGTCGCGACGCGAGCAGGCGGACCGGCTGGCCCAGCAGCAGCGCGAGCGCTGAACCGCACGCCCGGAGAGGACGGCCACCGCGACCACGGACAGGACGTGGTGGCCGTCCGGGCCACGACAGCCGGAACGACATCACCGCAGAGGCAACCACATGACCCCACCCGAAAGCCCGAGTCCCGCAGGTGCGGCGGCGGAGAGCCGCAACGGACAGGAGCTGTTGATCGTGCAGCTGCTCTACAGCGGACTGGACGACGCGGCCATCGGCCGACGGCTGGGGATGAGCCGTCGCACGGTGCAGCGCCGCGTCCATACGCTGATGCTCCGCCTGGAAGCCCCCGGGCGAGTCGCTCTGGGCGCACGGGCCCAGCAGCTCGGCTGGCTGGAGCCGCCTCGGGCGCGGCCTCGGCCTAACGGGACGCTTCGAGCACCTGCCGCGCCTTGCGCACCACGTCGGCGCTCTGCCGCCGCACCTCGTCCAGCGAGTCTGCCTTCTCCTCGATGAGCCGCTTCTGCCAACGCGTCTCCTGCTGGTACCAGGTCTGGTTGACCTGGTACTTCTCGCGGCAGTCGAGGTCCGTGCGGGCCACCGCGAGCTCCTCGTCGCTGATGTCCCGCTCGGCGAAGGCCTCGTCGTCGTTGGCGTCCATCGGCGTCCGGTAGTCGTAGCCCTGCTTCTTCATGCAGGCCGACCACGACCGGAACGCCTTCTGCACGTCGGGCTCCCGCTGCGCCCTGCCGTACGCGTCGTTGGCCATCGTCTCGGCCGGCGCCGTGAAGCTCTCGTCGCCGGCGCCCTCGCCCAGCTCCACCGAGACGTCCCGCACGCAACCGCCGGGCCCACGGCCTTCGGCCGGTCCCTCGCCCTTTCCGTACAGCGCCGTGCGCTCGGCCCGCGAGAGTTCCCGCTTGAGGTCCGTGACCTGTGCCGTGGCCTTCTCGTGCGCCTCGAGCAGTTCCGGGTCGGGGTGATATCCCCACCGCTCGACGTCGTCGCGTTCCCAGATCCCGTACCGCCCGTCGGTCAACGACTGACCGCCGATCTCGGGAAGTTCGGGCGGCTGGTCGTACGAAAACCCCTGCTTCTCCATGCAGTCCTTCAGCAGCGCGGTACGCGCCTGCGTGATCGCCTGCTCCTCTTTCCCGGTCGGCAGGTACGCCTCCACGGGAAGTGCCCACGTCCCGTCGGCGGCCCCGTCGCCCACCGCTTCGTCCGACGCGCCGCCGCCCGCGCAGCCGGACACCACGGCCACCGTCAGCGCGCAGGCCGCCCACCGCACCGCACGGCCACGCGGCCTGCCGTTCTTGCCGCCCGTCATGCCCTCACACCTCTGCTTCACCGTTCTCGCTCTGACTCAGAACACGGCGGGGCGGCCCTGTGCCGCCCCGCCGCCTCACCGGGCTGCGCCGGCCGGGTCAGCTATGCCACTTGAAGGAGGCGTTCTGGTTGTAGGTGTTCTTCAGGTTCTTCTTCGTGTTCGGGCGCAGGGTGTCGGAAGCGCCCTTCCACCAGCTGTTGAAATAGACCGTCGCCTTGTAGGTGCCGCTCTTGTTCTGGGCGGAGGCCGCGTTGTTCTTCACCGGCTTGCCCGAACCGCTCTTGTACGGGGCACGCGTGTCGTCGCAGTAACGCCACGGGCCGAGGTAGTCGGCGCCCCGGTCGAAGTTGCCCTCGGAGTAACCGAAGTACCGGTAAGCGCCGCTCTGATTCGAGTTGTAGCGCAGGGCGAAGTCCCACCCGGCGTTGCACGCCTTCACGCCCACGTTCTTGTCCGTCGCTGATGCCGGTGTACCGACGGCGACCACGAGGCAGGCGCCGGAGAGTGCCACCGCGGCTCCGCGAAGCTTCTTCATCTTCTTCTTCCTTGGGTCATAAACGGCTGATTCAAGACCGAACTGATCTACCGGCTCCCAAGTCGCCCTCACAACCTCAAACAGCCCTCATGACGCATTTACGACAATGACGCCCGCGAGTTGTGCGCTATGCCTGAAATGTTCGCCTGTGGAGCGAGGCGCTCCGGATAGCTTGAGCCGGAATTGGCCCTGGGCCGCACGGCAAGCCGGAGGAAAAGAAGCATGACGACCGAGCGGGCGACGGCCCTGGGCAGGCGGCGCCGTACGGTGGTGGCCCTGGTCGCCGGAGCGGTCGTCCTGACCGGCGCGGGAGCGGCGGGGGGCCGGCTCGTCAAGTCCCCGCAGCAGGTCGCCGCCGAGGCCGGTCCCCCCGAACCGGACGTGCTGACCGCGCCCGTGGAGCGGCGCGTCCTGAAGGACACCGTGGTGACCCGTGGTCTCGTCCGGGCCCGGCAGAGTCTCGACATCAGCACGTCCGGCACCGGCGGCGGCGATGCCTCCCGGTCCGTCGTCACCCGCGTGAAGGTCAAGCAGGACGACAAGGTGTCGCCCGGCCACGTCCTCGTCGAGGTCTCCGGGCGCCCCGTCTTCGTGCTCCGCGGCAGCCTCCCCGCCTACCGCGACCTGCGCCCCGGCCTGCACGGCGACGATGTCGCGCAGCTGCAGAAGGCCCTGGCCGACACGGGTTTCGGCACCGGGGGCGACACCCCGGGCCGGTTCGGCACCGGCACCGCGCGAGCCGTCGAACGCCTCTACGCGTCTCTCGGCTACGACCCGTCCCGAGGCGGGGAGAAGACCGAGGGCGCCACCGGCGCATCGTCCGCGGGCCCTGTCGTCCCGGTCTCCGAACTGGTCTACGTACCTACCTTCCCCGCCCGCGTCGAGACCGTGACCGCACGGGTCGGGCGGGAACCGGGAGAGAAGCTGATGACGCTCAGCACCGGCGACCTGACGGTACGCGGCACCCTCAGGCCCGACGAGAAGAACCTGGTGCGCGCGGGCCAGCGGGTCGAGATCTCCTCCGAGACCACCGGCACGACGGCGAACGGCACGGTCAAGTCGGTCGCCCGCGAACTGTCCGAAGGCACGCGCGACGGCGGACAGGACGGCGCGCCCGACTCCCGCGCCGGGTACGCGGTCACCGTCACCCCCGACGAGCCGCTCGACCCCCGGCTGGCGGGGCAGGACGTGCGCCTGACCGTGGAAGCGGCGGCGTCCGACGGGGAGGTACTGGTGGTGCCCCTCTCCGCGGTCACCTCCGGCGCCGACGCCAAGTCGGTCGTCACCGTGTGCACTTCGGACGGCGGGCAACGACGCGTACCGGTGCGCACGGGCATATCCGGTGACGGGTACGTCGAAGTCACACCGACCGGGAGCGGGCAGCTGAGACAGGGCGACGCCGTCTCCGTCGGTGTCGAGTCCGCCGCCCGCGCCGGGCGTGCCCGGTGACCCCTCACACGCCCGCCGCCGGGACCACCCCACCCGTACTGGAAATGCGCGGGGCCGCGCTCACCTACCCCGGCCCGCCTCCCGTGCGGGCGCTGAAGCCCTGCCACATCCGCGTCCACCCCGGCGAGTACGTGACCGTCACGGGCCCCTCCGGGTCCGGCAAGTCCACCTTCCTCAACATCGCCGGACTCCTCGACACCCCCACCCAGGGCACCTGCCTGCTCGACGGCACCGACACCACGACCCTCTCCGAACGCGAGCGCACCGCTCTGCGCGGCGGCCGCATCGGCTTCGTCTTCCAGTCCTTCCATCTCGTCCCGCACCGCAGCGCCGCGGAGAACGTCATGCTGGGCATGCTCTACAACCCCGCCGTGGCCCGGCACGAGCGCACCGCGCTGGCCCGCGAGGCCCTGGTGCGCGTAGGCCTCGGCCACCGCCTCGACGCGCTCCCCACGCGGCTCTCGGGCGGCGAGCGCCAGCGTGTCGCCATCGCCCGGGCCCTGGCCGCCGCTCCCTCGCTCCTGCTGTGTGACGAGCCCACGGGAAACCTCGACACCGCGACCGCGGGCGCCGTCCTCGAACTCCTCGACGCCCTACACCAGGACGGCATGACGCTCGTCGTCATCACCCACGACCAGGAGGTCGCCGACCGCGGCGACCGCACGCTGCGCATCCGGGACGGCGAGGTCACCGACGTACAGCGCCGGAGCACGGAGGGAGCGGCACCGTGCGTCTGAACCGCCGGGCGCGGGCCGGCCGTACCCGCTCCCACCTCGGCCCCCGGGACCTGCTGGCGGAAGCCCTGGCAGGCGTGTTGCAGCGCCCCGGCCGGTCCACGCTCACCGCGCTGGGCACGGTCCTCGGCGTGGGCACCCTGGTGACGGTGCTGGGTCTGACGGCGACGGCCTCGTCGCAGATCGACGCCCGCTTCAACCGGCTCACCGCGACCGAAGTGACGGTCAGGGACACCGGCGGCACGGACTCCGAGACCGTCGCCAACTCCTTTCCCGCCGATGCCGACTCCCGGATCGAACGGCTCAACGGCAGTCGCCACGCGGGCGTCTACTGGACCGTGGGACTCGGCCGGAACAACCTGGTCAGCGCATCGCCCGCCCCCGGCGCCGAACGGGAGCGCGCCACGACCGTGGCCGCCTCCCCCGGTGTCCTGCGGGCGGCCGGGGCACGACTGCGCCACGGGCGCGTCTTCGACGGTTTCCACGAGCGGCGCCACGAGCGGGTCGCCGTCGTCGGCAGCGCCCTCGCCTCCCGGCTCGGCATCACCACTCTGCGCGGCAACCCGGCGGTCTTCGTCGACGACGCCCCGTTCACCGTCATCGGCATCGTCGAGGACGTGGACCGCAAGCCCGACCTGCTGCTGTCCGTCGTGGTGCCCCGGAGCACGGCGGAGGAGCTGTGGGGCGGGCCCGAACCGGGCGAACGTGCCCGGATGCTCATCTCCACCCGGCTCGGCGCGGCACGGCAACTGGCCGCGCAGGCCGCGACGGCGCTCGACCCCGCTCATCCCGAGCGCTTCACGGCCGTGCCGCCGTCCGACCCCCGGACGCTGCGCACCACGGTGACCGGCGACCTGGAGCAGCTCTTTCTGCTGCTCGCGGGGGTGTGCCTGGTCATCGGCGCGGTCGGCATCGCCAACACCACACTCGTCGCCGTCATGGAACGGACCGGGGAGATCGGGCTCCGCCGTGCGCTGGGCGCCCGGCGCCACCACATCACCCTCCAGTTCCTCACGGAATCCGGCATCCTGGGCGCGCTCGGCGGCATCGCGGGAACCGCCGCGGGCACCGTCGCGGTCGTCGCGGTCGCATACGTCCGCGAGTGGACCCCCGTCACTCACCCCGCGGTGCTGGTCGCGGCTCCGGTGACCGGCCTGGTGACCGGGCTGCTCGCCGGCCTCTATCCGGCGTGGCGGGCCAGCCGCGTGCCGCCCGCGGAGGCGCTGCGCAGGTAGGAGGCGCCGACAAAGGCCTGTGTCCCCTCCCCCGGCGGGGAGGGGACACAGGCCTTTGGTTCGGGCCCGACGGCCCGCGGCGTCAGACCGCTCGTGTCAGCTGACCCGCGTCAGCTTGGCGCCGAAGCCCGGCTCGGAGAGGTCCTTCTGCAGGGCGACCGGTACCTCCACGGCGCCGCCCTTGCCGTCGCCGACGCTCAGCACGCCGACCTTGGTGCCGGCCTTCGCCGAGTGCGGCAGGGTCTTGCCCTTCTGGGCGTCCAGCTCCAGCTTCACGGTCAGGCCGCCCCAGCCGACGGCGGGGACGTCCTTGGTGGCGACGACGGGCGTCGAACCGCCCAGGCCGTCCTCCACCTCACCGACCACGTCGCCCTTCTTGACGACGGTCTTGGACTTGAGCGCGCCCTTTCCGGCCTGGATGAGTTCCTTGGTGACCCGGGTGACCTCGTCGATGTTGGCCACGCCGTTGTCGCCGTACTGGCCGAGGGCCGCGCCGATGATCGTCTGCTCCTTGCCGTCGATCACCCTCCTCGCGGCGAAGAGGATGTTGCCGCCGGCCGCGGTGGTGGTGCCGGTCTTGATGCCGATCGCGACGGTCGGGACGAGGCCGAAGAAGTTCTTCTGCTTGTCGCCGTTGAGGTCGATGTACTCGGGCTGGCGGGAGATCTCGTTGAAGACGGGGTTCTCCATGGCCGCGCGGCCGAGCTTCACGAGGTCCTCGGCGGTGGAGACGGTCGTCTTGTCCAGGCCGCTGGGGTCCGTGTAGTGCGTGTTCTTCATGCCCAGCTCCTTGGCCGTCTTGTTCATCTTCGCGACGAACTCGTCCTCGGAGTTGCTCTTGGTGTCCCAGCGGGCCAGGAGCTTGGCGACGTTGTTCGCCGACGGGAGCATGACCGCCTGGAGCGCCTCGTACTCGCGGATCTTCTGGCCCTCGGTGACCTTGACGACCGACTCGTTGGCCGGCTTGCCCGTCTCGTAGTGCTTCTGGGCGGCGGCGTCGACGGGGATCTCCGGGCCCTTGTCGCCCTTCTCCAGCGGGTGGTCGCGCAGGATCAGATAGACCGTCATGACCTTCGCGATGCTCGCGATCGGCACGGGCTTCTGGTCGCCGTGGGTGCCGAAGGTGCCGATGCCGTTGACGTCCATCGCGGCCTGGCCCTCGCCGGGCCACGGGATGGACGGCTTGCCGCCGTCGAAGGTCACGGACTCCTGCGCGGTGAGCTTCAGGGTGGGGGTCGGCAGCGGACGTACGGCCTGTACGACTGCAAAGACGACCACCAGGAGCAGGACCAGCGGCGTCCAGATCTTGACCCGGCGCACGGCGGTGCGGACCGGGGTCTCGGCGGGCGGCGGGGTGTTGGTCAGCTCGGCGAGGAGATCGAGCGGCGGCTTGGGCGGCAGGGGCTGCTGGGTGGTGCGCTCGGGGCCTACGACGCCGGGGGCAGCGGGGGCCGCGGGGGCGTCCGGGGCCTGAGCGGCCGAGGCGGCGGCTCCGGCCCCCTTGGCGGCGCCCTCCACCTTGCCCTCGGGCTTCGTCTTCGGCTTGGCGGCGGGCTCGTCGAGCGGCTTCAGCGCGACGAACTTACTGGTCCGCTCGGCATCCCTCTCGGCCTTTGCATCACCCTTTGCAGTGGCCTCACCCTTGGGCTTGTGGTCACCCAGCTTGAGCATGGTGGTGGGCTGATCGACAGCCTTGGGCGCCACGGCCTTGAACACGGCGGTGGCTTGATCGACACCGGTGGATTCGGCGGGGGTGTCCTTGGCGGAGGCGTCCTTGGCCGGAGCGTCCTTCGCGGAGGCGTCCTTGGCCGGAGCGTCCTTCGCCGAGGCGTCCTTCGCCGAGGCGTCCTTCGCCGAGATGCCCTCGGCGGAAGCGCCCTTCGTGGAACCGCCCTTGACCGGAGCGCCCTCGACGGAAGCACCCGTCGCGGAGGCGTCCTTCGCCGAGGCGTCCTTCGCCGAGATGCCCTCGGCGGAAGCGCCCTTCGTGGAACCGCCCTTGACCGGAGCGCCCTCGACGGAAGCACCCGTCGCGGAGGCGTCCTTCGCGGAGGCCTCGGGCTCGTCGGTCTTGGAACCGTCGGCGGCGCCCCCCTCAGGGGAGTCCGCCGGGGAGTCACCGGCCTCGGGCCGCGCCGGGGCATCGGTCTTGGAGTCGCTTCCGGCCTTCGACGAAGCGTCGGCCGCGTCGGCGCCCTCGGGCTTCGCGGAGCCGTCGACCACCGCCGAGGCATCGGCCTCGGGCGTCGCTTCGGGCTTCGCGGAGCCGCCGCCGACGGAGGAACCGCTCCCTGCCGAGGCGTCGGCCGAAGCCGTGACCTCCGCCTTGACCTCGGCCTCGGCCCCGGAGGAGCCGTCGCCCTTGCCCGGGGCATCGCCGGCGGACGCGCCCCCCGCCGGACCGTCGGCCTTCGCCGGGGCCTCGTCCTCGGCGGCGTCGCTCCGCGCAGGAGCGTCACTGCCGCCCGAGGAGGCGTCGTCGTTCTCCGCGGCCGGGGACTCCTCGTCGTCCGCGCCCGCCACCCAGGCCGCCACCGCGGCCCGAAGGCGCGCGTCGCCGTTCGCCTCCGGCTTGGCCCCGGAGTCGGTACCGGAGTCGGAGCCGGAGCCCGGCTCGGGGTCCGAGGCCGGCTCCGGGGTGTCGGAACCGGCCGCCGCCTTGGCGACGTCCTTCGTGGAGAAGACCGCGGTCGCGTGATCCTCACGCACCTGAGGCGTCTCGCGGGTCATCGCAAGACGCGGGTCCCGTTCCTCCGGCGCAGGCACAGAAGACTCCGCCGCAGTCGGGGTCCCCGACGACTTCCGCTGCTTCGACCTGTCGGGGGTCTCGCCCGCCACCGATGCCTCCTCGTACGCCATGCCGTATGCCGATGATGATGCCTGCCGTGTGCTGGACACCCGTCGGGACCCGACCGGACCCGCTGTCCGAACCGTGTACCAGTGTCCTGTGTGAGGGCTTAACCCCCGTGGTAGACGAGAACGACATACCTACTGGTTCCCGTACATCCCGCCCACGCACTCTCGACAGACCAAAGTGAGTTGGGTCACCCTGTCATTCATCCACGCGGGGAGGCATGGATGGGCAGGAGCCGCAGAACAATTCCGGAGGAGCTTCTGCTGCTCGCTTTGGACCCGGCCACGGGCACCACAGCGCAGCCGCAGTCGCTCGACCTCGGTCTGGCCGGAGCACAGCTAGTAGAGCTGGCGCTGGCCGGACGGATAGCCCCAGACGGGGATCGTATCGCCGTGGTGATGCCACGGCCGACCGGAGATCCGACACTGGACTCCGCGCTGGAACTGCTGCGCAGGCGCGGCAGCCCGGTTCGGGCCGTCCACTGGATCGGCGGGCCCAGGCTTGGGCTCCGCCAGACGTATCTCTCGCATCTGGAGCGGTGCGGCATGGTGCATGCCGTCGCCGGTCAGATGTGCGGGGTGCTGCCGACGACTCGCTACCAAGCGACGGACACGGCCATCAGCCGGGAAATCAGGTCCCGGCTCGATTCGGCGATCCGCACCGGTGTACCGCCGGACCCGCGGACCGCCGCGCTCGCCGCACTGGCCCACGCGGTCGGTCTCGGCAAGCATCTGTATCCCGGAAACGAAGGGCGTTCATCGCGCTCGCGCCTCCGGGATCTCATCAGGCACGACCCCATGGGCGGCCTCGTGGCACACGCCGTGATGGACGTCCAGAACGGCGTGGCCGCTCAGCCGCGCCGCAGCGCCGCACCAGCCGGTCCCGCGGGACCGGGCGGACGCCAGCCGGCCAGGTCGGCGGCGGACCCCGGCGGGGTTCCGCTGCAACCGCGCCGCGGATCCATGGCACGCGCCGTGGCTCACTGAGCACCGCTCACAAGCACCGCTCACTGAGCACTGATCACAAGCACCGCTCGCCGAGCAGCACCGCTCACAAGCGCCGCCCGGCACGCACCACCCAGCACGTACCGCTCAGCACCACCATCACGTCACGCACCATTCTCACGTGACGCATCACTCAGGTACGCACCACCGTCACGTGACGCTCCATTCAGGTAACGCACCACCATCACGTAACCGCTCAGCACCACCAGCGCCGCGCCGTAGTCCCCCAGACCCGGTTCGGGAGCCGCTGGGCCGCGCGGGGCGTGGCACCGGACCGTCCGGACGACGGCACCCCGGTACCACCACCCCGCGCGGCCGCACACCCTTTGGCGCCGCGGGGCAGCTCCGCACCCCTTCTGCACCCGTCCTCACGTCCGCACATCCGCTGTTTCCCAGCGGTGCCGCACTTGTTGGTGGCACTCTGCTGAGCAGTAGATACGCAAAGTAGAGGTATGCAAGCCGGAGGTGCACGTCCCGTGGCGTCCAATGTCAATCCCACCGTCAGGCGACGCCGGTTGGGCCAGGAGCTCCGTCGGCTCCGTGAGCTCAAGGGCATGACGGCCGAGGAGGTCGCCGAGCGCCTGCTCGTCTCGCAGTCGAAGATCAGCCGTCTCGAGAACGGCCGCCGCTCGATCAGCCAGCGCGACGTCCGCGACCTCTGCGGTGTCTACGAGGTCGAGGACCACCGCATCGTCGATTCGCTGATGCAGATGGCCAAGGACTCCCGCCAGCAGGGCTGGTGGCACTCCTTCGGCGACATCCCGTACAGCGTGTACATCGGTCTGGAGACCGACGCGGCGTCCCTGCGCGTGTACGACCCGCAGGTCGTCCCCGGCCTGCTGCAGACCCGCGCGTACGCCGAGGCGCTCATCACCGGCGCACTCCCGGAGACCACGCCCACCGACATCGAGAAGCGCGTCCAGGTGCGCATGCGCCGTCAGGACCGCATCGCGGCGCCGGACGTTCCGCTGCGCCTGTGGACCGTTCTCGACGAATCGGCGCTGCGCCGCGTCGTGGGCTCCCGCCATCTCATGCGCGACCAGCTGGAACACCTCGTCGAGCAGTCCCAACTTCCGCATGTGACGGTCCAGGTGATCCCTTTCGAGATGGGCGCACACCCCGGGCTCAACGGCCAGTACGCGATCCTCGAGTTCCCCGACGCGGCCGATTCCAGCGTGGTCTACATCGAGGGCGTCACGAGCGACCTGTATCTGGAGAAGGCGAACGACGTCCAGCAATACAGCGTCATGTACGAGCATTTGCGGGCACAGGCCTTGAATGTCGAACAATCCCGGCAGCTCATCGCGGACATCGCGAAGGAGTACGCCCGCTGATACCCCGGTATGAACCACCCCCTCGCGGGAAGGCGCCGCACGGTACACCCTTGCCGCGTCGGGGCGGAAGACCCCCCTGGAATATGCCATCCGGTTGAGTGAACGATCCCTTCACGCGCCGATGTTGGCGAGTAGCGTCATTCACGCCATCAAGCAAGAACGGTGGCGCAACACCGCATTTTGCGGCGACAGCAACTCATCAACTGCGCAAAACGGAGCAGACATGGCAATTCAGCAGGGCGCTTCGCACAACTGGGTCAAGTCTTCGTACTCCACGGGCAACGGCGCGTGCGTCGAGGTCAAATCGCCGGTGCGGACGGGAATTTCGGTCCGCGACTCCAAGGTCGTCGAGGGCCCGGTCCTCGCCTTCCCGGCCGAGTCGTGGAACGCATTCGTCACCGAGGTGAGCCGGGGGGCTGCCGACCTCGCGTGAGACAGCAGCGCTCATCGACAGAAGAACACGAAGCGCACGAGAGCACGAGCGCACGAAGAACAATCACATACGCACCACCGAATGAGCCCTCTCGACTGGCCCGCCGTCCCGGCCGAGGGGGCTCGGCCTTGCGCCGGCGCACCGCGGTGCGCGTGATGTGCGCGGCGCGCTCGGCGCACACCTCAGCGCAGCCGGTCGACGTACGCGTCCGTACCCGGCACCGTCGGAACAAACGGCGCCACCAGTTCCACACGCCCGAGCCCCGACTCCGCGACGGCGCTCTCGCGCCCCGTGAAGTGCGCCTCCCAGCACTCCCGCGGATCCTCCTGGAGGAACCAGAGCAGGGTCAGCCGGGTGTCCACGCCCTCGACCTGTTTCACGTACGTCATCCGGTCCCCCGGCAGCGGTGTCGGCCGGAACAGCGTGACCATCGCGGCGGGCGACCCGGCCAGCGCGCGCGGCAGGTGCCTGGCGCGCAGCCACTCCAGCAACTCGGCCCGCCTCTCCGGCCCTTCCGCGTCGATGACCTCCAGGACGAGGCCCTGGTACGGGTGGTCGAGCGCGTGGAAGTCGCGCGGTCCCGCCGCGCCGTCCCGGTAGACGGTCGCCTCGTGGTCCTGGAAGGCGGTGAAGACGTGCGTGCGGTCCTGGTAGACGCGCCCGTCGCGGTTGAGCCGCTTGTTGATGCCCACGGTCCACTTCATGTGGTCGTCGTAGCGGCCGTCCGTGACCCAGTACGTGGAGAGGTAGCACCCCGCGGTGACCGGCTCGGCTATCGCGGACTTGTCCGGGTAGCGCAGGAGTTGGAGCTCGCGCGTGGCCACCCAGCGGCGCCCCGCGTACATCCACGGCATGGCCATCGCGCCCGCGTAGTAGTGGTCGTCCTCGTACCAGCGGTTGTACGCGTACTCGTGCCCCGGGTGCGGCTCGACCATGGTGATCAGGGCGTGCCCCGGGTGCACCCCGTAGGGCCCGACGGCGGCCAGCTCGGCGTAGACGTCGCTGCGGGTGTCCTCGCTCATGCGTCTCCCCTGCCTCCCTCTTCCTTCCTCGGGTGGACGCCCATACTCTGACGCTCCGTCAGCAAAACTGCCAGAGCCGGGAGGCGCCCCATGTCGTCGTCGCTCCTGAAGTCGAAGACCGTCGTCGTCTCGGGCGTCGGCGCCGGGCTCGGCCACCAGGTCGCGGCCGCCGTCGTGCGCGACGGCGGCAACGCCGTACTGGGGGCGCGCACGGAGGCGAACCTCGCCAAGTCGGCCGCCGAGATCGACCCCGAGGGCACCCGCACCGCCTACCGCGCCACCGACATCACCGACGAGCGGCAGTGCGAGGCCCTCGCCGGGCTGGCGCGTGAGCGGTTCGGGGGGATCGATGCCGTGGTCCATGTGGCCGCCTGGGACAGCCACTTCGGCGGCCTGGCGGACGCGGACTTCGACACCTGGCGCCAGGTCGTCGACGTCAATCTGCTGGGCACCCTGCGCATGACGCGCGCGTGCCTGCCCGCGCTCAGGGAGCGGCGGGGCGGTTCGGTGGTCTTCATCGGCACGCAGTCGGCCGTCGCCGCGCCCTCGCAGGTGCGGCAGGCCGCGTACGCGGCGTCGAAGGGGGCGTTGACCTCGGCCATGTACTCGCTCGCGCACGAGCTGGGCCCGGATCGGATCCGGGTCAACACGGTGCTGCCGGGGTGGATGTGGGGGCCGCCGGTCGAGGCGTACGTCCAGTTCACGGCGGGGGCCGAAGGCGTGACGGAGGAGGAGGTGCGGGGGCGCCTCGCGGCACGGATGGCACTGCCCGACCTGGCGACGGACGGAGACGTCGCCGATGCGGTGGTGTTTCTCGCGTCCGATCGGGCCCGGGCCGTCACCGGACAGTCGTTGCTGGTGAACGCGGGAGAATTGATGCGGTAGTCCGTTCCCCGCAGGTCCTTCGTGGTTGCTCGCGCAGTTCCCCGCGCCCCCTGTCGGGGGCGCTTTTCGTTGCCCCGCAGCCACGCCCGCTGGCCACGTATATGAACCCGGATCAGTAAACCGAACGATTTTACGTGCTCTTGACCCTGCGGGCTGTTGTCGGAGATGCGCGGCCGAACCCACGATGAGCGGGCACTTCCGGGTCGTTCCCGTCCCCGGCGGCCGGTACTGGCGAAGTGCGAGCCAGTTATGCGCAGTTCACCAGGCGGACCCCTGGAGGGCCATATGAACAGTCTCGACTGGGCCGTGCTCATCGGCTACTTCGGCGTGATGGTCGCGATCGGCGTGTGGTCGCACAAGCGGGTCGACAACGTCAGCGACTTCTTCACCGCCGGCGGCAGGATGCCCTGGTGGCTGTCGGGCATCTCGCACCACATGTCCGGCTACAGCGCGGTGATGTTCACCGGGTACGCGGGCATCGCGTACACGTACGGCGTCACGTCCTTCGTCACCTGGTCCTTCCCCATCGCCCTCGGCATCGCGATCGGCGCGCGGCTCTTCGCCCCCCGCATCAACCGCCTGCGCTCGCGCCTGCACGTGGCATCGCCGCTGGAGTACCTCAAGAACCGCTACAACCTCGGCACCCAGCAGGCGCTCGCCTGGTCCGGAATGCTCCTGAAGATCGTGGACGTGGGCGCCAAGTGGGCGGCCATCGCCACCCTGTTGTCCGTCTTCACCGGGGTCTCCCTCAACCAGGGCATCCTCATCACCGGCGTCATCACGGCGATCTACTGCACCATCGGCGGCCTGTGGGCCGACGCGCTCACCGAGCTCGGGCAGTTCGTCATCCAACTCCTCGCCGGTGTCGCGATGTTCGTGGCCGTCGTCGCCGAGCTCGGCCCGTACGGCGGGTTCTTCGGCGTCTGGGACGAGCCGGAGCTCGCGGGCCACGGAAAGCCGCTGGTCGGCCCGTACGGCACGGTGTTCCTGCTCGCGTTCGTCTTCATCAAGCTCTTCGAGTACAACGGCGGCATGCTCAACCAGGCGCAGCGCTACATGGCGACCGCCAACGCCAAGGAGGCCGCGCGCTCCGCGAAGCTCTCCGCGGCCCTGTGGCTTCTCTGGCCGCTCGTCCTGTTCTTCCCCATGTGGATGTCGCCGCTCCTGGTCGACGCCCAGAAGTCCGACGGCTCGGACTCGTACGCCCTGATGACCGAACAGCTGCTGCCGCACGGCCTGTTGGGGCTCGTCATCGTCGGCTTCTTCTCGCACACCATGGCCATGTGCTCCTCCGACGCCAACGCGATCGCCGCGGTCTTCACCCGGGACGTGGCGCCCGCCCTGTCCGCGAAGGCGCGGGGCTGGAGCGAGCGCAGGGGCCTGGTCGCCGCGCGGCTCACGACGGTGGTCTTCCTCGGCCTGTCCATGGCGGTCGCGACGCAGGTGAACTCGCCGACGTTCAAGGACGTCATCACGGTCGTCATCAAGTGGGTGGCCGGTCTGATGGGCCCGATCGCGATCCCGATGATGCTGGGCCTGCTGCGCGCGTTCAGGAAGTCCGGGCCGACCGCGGCGCTGACCAGCTGGGCGGCCGGGCTGTTCGCCTTCTACCTGGTCAACTACCCCATCGACGGGGCCGTCGAGGGCGGCGTCGCCCTCCAGTACCAGGTGTCGGTCCCGCTGGCCGTCTCCCTCGTCCTCTACGTCCTGGTCGGCTGGGTGAAGCCGGAGGACACCCCCGAGCGGGACGCGCTCATCGAGAGGATCAACACGGACGACGACGGCTCCGCGGGAGCGGCGGCCGTGCCCGCTCCCGCGGAGCCGCGGGACGGCGCGGTGACCGCGCCGGTGAAGGAGTGACGCGTCGGTCAGAGGATCGACGTGCTCGACGTGATGTCGGACTCCAGGAGGCTGTCGCCGCCGCTGCCGTTGCCGCCGGCCGGGGGCGGGCAGTGCGGGGCGCGGGTCGTGACCAGGTGGGGGTTCGCCCCCTCCTGGCGGGCCTGCGCCCGCTCGAAGAAGTCGGCGTAGAACGGGTCGGAGGCGAAGGGGTCCCCGAAGGGGACGGCCGACGCGGTGGACCCGCCCTGCGGGAAGGGCTCGGCCGCGGGGGCGGCGGACGCGGAGGCGGCCGTGGCGCCCAGGAGGGCGAGGGCGAGCAGGGGGACGGCGAGCAAACGAGGTGCGTTCATGGGAACGACCTTGCTGGTAGGTGAGGGGGCACGCCCGGCAGACACGCGGCGCGGCACCCGGATAGCGGGTCTCCCGGCTCACGCCCGCGGATAGCGTGTGAGCCACCCCGGTGACGAGACCGCCGGGCCGTGCAGGGCGGGGCCCTGGGTCATCTCCATGGCGAAGTCGTCCGCGAGCTCCAGGACCGTGGCCCGCCCCTCCAGCTCCGTGAGCCACCCGGGAGGCAGCGCGGTCTCCCCGTGCAGCGCGCCGAGGAGCGCCCCGCACAGCGCGCCCGCCGCGGCCGACGGGCCTCCGTGGTTCACGGCGAGCCGCAGGCCGTGCCGGACGTCCTCGCCGACCAGCGCGCAGTACACGGCGGCGGCGAGCGCGCCCTCGGCGGTGCCGTCCGCCAGGAGCTCCTCTACGCGCGCGGGCGCGGGCATGCCCTGTCGTACGGCGCCCAGCGCGTGCCGGAGGGCGTCCGTGACGGCGTGGTGTCCCGGGCGGGTGGCGAGCAGGGCGAGGGTCCGCTGGATCGCGCCGTCGAGGGACTCCCCGCGGGCGAGGCCGTGCACGATGACGGTGTGCGCGCCCGCGGCGAGATAGGCGGTGGGGTGGCCGTGCGTCTGGACGGCGCACTCGACGGCGAGCTGCAGCACGAGCTGGGGCTCCCAGCCGACGAGGAGGCCGAAGGGGGCGGACCTGACGGCGGCTTCGGGGCCGCGCTCGTCGGGGTTCTTGGGGGCTTCGAGAGTGCCCATCACCGCGTCGCCGAGGCCGACGAGGCAGGCGCGGGACGGGTCGCGCCGCGAGTACAGCCACTCCTCGCGGGCCAGCCAGCCGTCCTCCTTGCGCCGCTCGTCGGGGCCCCAGTCGCTCTGGGTGGCGGCCCAGCGGCGGTAGGCGCGGTGCAGGTCGGTCGGCGGGTGCCAGGCGCCGGTGTCGCGGCGCACCTGGGCGCGTATGAGTCCGTCGACGGTGAAGAGCATGAGCTGGGTGGCGGCGGTGACGGCACCGCGCCTGCCGTGCGCGGGGGCGGGCTCGGTGAGTCCTTCGGTGCCGTGCTCCTCGCGGATGGCGTCCAGGGCGAGGCGGTCGACGGGCGCCCCGAAGGCGTCCCCCACGGCGGCCCCGAGGAGCGTGCCGCGCACCCGGCTGCGGAAGTCCTGCTGCTCGGCGCGGCCCCAGACGCCGGTGGCTGCTGCAGTGCTCACGCGGACCTCTCCTCCGTGCCTTGACGTGCCCTGTCGTGTTCCCGTCCGGTTGCGACTGCGCAGCACTGTAATCGACCGGGAACGATCGGTTCAGGCGCCAAGTGGTATGCACGGAGTCGCCCTTGAGGTCGCTTTTGAACGACGTTCACCGGAGCTTCGCAGGTGTCCACGGAGTGCGTACGTAAGAGGAGTTCACGGCATGGCACGCGCGGACGGCCACCGACGGCCTGACGTCCTGGCGCCCCCGGCCACGGCCGCCCTCAGCCGCGCCCGGGCACGGCAGTGTCACGCCCTCCCCTGCCCGTGCCGTTCCTCCCCCAGGATCCGTTCCTTCTGCGCCCGCGCCCACCCGTACCCCGGATCGAGCTCAAGTGCCCGCTCCAGGCAGGCGACGGCCTCCTCCGTGCGGCCGAGCGCCTCCAGGGCGAGGGCCTTGCTGCCGTGGGCCCAGGCGTACGCCGGGTCGAGGGCGAGGGCCGCGTCGTACTCGGCGACGGCCTCTTCGTGGCGGCCCGCGAAGCGCAGGACGTCGCCCCGCTCGCCCCGGGTGCCGGCCGCGTCGGGCTCCAGCTCCTGGGCGCGGTCCAGGTCGGCGAGAGCGCCCTCGACGTCGCCGAGGGACTGTCTGATGTGGGCCCTGCGGGCCAGCGCCCAGGGGTAGTCGGGCCACAGGGCGATCGCGCGGTCCAGGTCGTCCAGGGCCTCGCGGGGACGGCCGAGCGCGAACTTGGTCTGGCCCCGGCTGCCCAGGGTCAACGGCTCCTTGGGGTGCAGTTCGTGCGCGCGGTCCAGCCAGGTCAGGGCTTCGTCGTACCGGCCCATGCGCCGGTAGGTCTCGCCGCGCGCCCGCGCCAGCCACTCCGCGTCCGGCGCCAGCTCGTCGGCGCGGTCCAGGTGCCGCAGCGCCGTCTCGTGCTCGCCGAGGGCGCGGTAGGTGATGGCCAGGTCGTGGTGGCCCCACGGGTCGGCGGGGACGAGGGCGACGGCGCGCTCGTGGTCGGCCAGCGCCTCGCGCAGCCGGCCCAGGTGGAAGAGCTGCAGGCCGTGCGCGTTGTACGCGGCGACCCTGCCCTCGTCGTCCAGCTCGGGACGGGTCAGGAGCAGCTCCAACACCCGCAGTGCGCCCAGGCGTTCGTCGAGGAGAGCGCGCTGGCACTCGGCGGACAGCGCCCGCAGCCGCTCGGCCTCCGTGTCCTCGGCGGCGTCCGCGACCGCCCGCGCCCACTCCCGGGCCACCGCCGTGTCCACGCGGCACGCGTCGACGCCCTCGCGCAGCACCGCGGGCAGCGCGGTCAGCGGCCGGGCGCACAGGCCGTGGTACAGCTCCTCGACGCGGGCCTCCCGCCAGTCCGGGCGCATCCAGGGCCGCCCCGGCTCGCCCCGCGCCGCCTCCGCGAGCGCCACGCGCCGCCCCTCGTAGAGCGCGGCGAGCCGCTCGTGGCCCGAACTCCACGACGACGGCGCCGAGTTGCGGCGCAGGCGCAGCATCGGGGCGCGCACCACGCCGTGGTAGCGGGCCACGCCCCTGCGGTCGGTCCGCACGAACGGCATGGCGCACAGCCAGGCGTGCAGCTGCGCGGGGTCGCCGTCGCCGCCGAGCGCCGCGCGCACCACGTCCTGGTCGAGGCGCCTGGGCAGCGCGCAGTCCACGGCGGCCGCGCGCCGCACCGGGTCGCGCTCCCCCTTCAGGAAGCGCTCCACGGCCGTGGCGCTGGGGTCGCCCACGTCGTCGGGGCCCGCGGGTCCGGCCTCGGCGAGGGTGGAGACGAGGACGGGCAGGCGGCCCGAGAGGCGAAGGACCTCCGCGACCACCGGTTCCTCGGTGACGCCCTTGGCGGCGAGCAGTCCGCGCGCCTCGGCGTCGGTGAAGGGCCGCAGCGCCATCTCCGCCGCGAAGTCCGCGACGCCTTCCCAGCGCTCCGGGTCGAGGGGGAGCTGACCGGACGTCACGACCACGGCGTTGGAAGGCAGTTCGCCGTACCGGTCGGTGGTCATCACGTCGCGCAGCCAGTGGTCCAGATACGGTGCCGTCCTCTCGTACGTGTCGAAGAACAGCACGAGCCACGGCGCGACATCGGCCGCCGCGGCCAGCTCGTCGAGGAGCACGGGCGTCAGGGACCGCTCAGGCTCCAGGACCAGGCGGGCGTCCTCCTGGTTGCGGAAGCGGGCCCGCAGCCGGTCCGCGCCCGACGCGAGGCGCCCCGCGTCGACCATGCCCGCGAGCGCGCCCACCACCGGCACCATGCCGAGCCCGACGACCCCGGCGCGGGCCGCGAGAACGCTGCCCGTGGAGGGCTCCTCGGGACCCGGCTCGCGCACGGCGGCCGCGACGGCCTCGTGGCTGCGCTGGCGGTGGGCGGCGAGGGCCCGGTCCAGGCCCTTCAGCACACGTCCCTGCTGGGCGAACTGGGCGGCGATCTCCGCGAGCACCTCGGGGATGCCGCCCGCGCCCTCGTCGACGTGTGCGACCAGCGCCCCGCGGTCCCTGGACAGTTGGCCGAGCTCCCGGACGAGCGACGTCTTGCCGACGCCCGCGTGGCCGTGCACGTGGAAGAGGAAGCGGTGCCGGTCGTCGTCCGGCGGCAGGTCGAAGTTCTCGCGGAACAGGCGGATCTCCTCCCTCCGCCCCACGAACCCGGCACGCCGCCTGCGTCGGATGATCTCCTGCATCGACACCCTCGCCCGCGCCATCCGCCCCTCCGCCCCACTCCGGTGTCCCGGCCGTCACGTCAGTCTCCCGCACACGTGAACGCCTTGTGGTGAAGGGAAGTTGGCATCCGTGGAACCAAGACATCACCCGCAGAAGTCTCTGGGGTATACAACCTTCACCTCCGGCCCACCGTCTTCACCTACGCCACAGACATTCCCCACAGGAGGAACAGTGCGCCGCAAGCTCGTCACCGCACTCGCCGTCACCTCGCTGGCCACCCCGCTCGTGCTGGCCGCCACCGCCGGGTCCGCCTCGGCCGCGCCCACTCCGCCCCGCGCCCCGGTCACCGACTTCGACAAGGACGGCTACGCCGACCTCGCCATATCGGCCCCTGGCAGCTACAACGGCGACGCCCCCGGCAGCGTCTCGATCGTCTACGGCTCGGCGTCAGGACCCGACCAGGCGCACGCCACCACCATCAGCCGTGCCACGCCCGGCGTACCCGGATCCCCCGAGGCCGGCGGGCAGTTCGGCAACCGGACGGCCGCCGCGGACCTCGACGGCGACGGCTACACCGACCTCGTCGTGGGCGGCGGCGAGAAGGCCGTCGTCCTGTGGGGCTCCGCCCAGGGCCTGACCGGCCAGGGCAGCACCGAGCTCGCCTCGAACGGCGCGCGCGTCACCGCCGGGGACTTCAACGGCGACGGCAAGCGGGACCTGGTCACGGCCGAGTACCCGGAGCCCGAGGACCCGATGGACAACGACGACCGGGGCATGACCATCGCGTACGGCCCGTTCCAGCGCGACGGAAAGCCCGCGAGCACCCAGCAGGTCGTCACCAGCCAGACCTTCGGCCCCGGCGACTTCGTCGTCGGCGACCTCACGGGCGACGGCGCCGACGACATCGTCACCAGCCACGGCTTCGAGGAGATGGCGTACAAGAGCCAGTTCTGGAAGGGCGGCAAGAACGGGGTGAGCACCACCTCGCAGAAGCTCGCGCCCTCCCTCGGCGGAGCAGTCGGCGACGTCGACGGGGACGGCTACGGCGACCTGGTCGTCCGCGACATCGGCGACAACTTCGAGGACATGCCGTACCAGAAGGGCACGATCCTCGTCCGCTACGGCTCCGCCGACGGCCCCTCCTCGCGTACCGCCAAGATCACCCAGGACACCGCGGGCGTCCCCGGCGTCGGTGAGGAGGGCGACGAGTTCGGCTCCGCCATCAGCGCGGGCGACGCGAACGGCGACGGCTACGCGGACGTCGCCGTCGGCATCCCCGGCGAGGACATCGAGTCGGTCGCGGACGCCGGCAGCGTCGTGCTGCTCAAGGGCTCCCGCTCCGGCCTGACCGGCACCGGATCGCAGGCCTTCCAGCAGTCCACGGACGGCGTGCCCGGCGCCTCCGAGAAGGGCGACAAGTTCGGCAGCCAGGTGCTGCTGTCCGACACCGACAAGGACGGCAAGGCCGACCTGACGGTGTCGGCTCCCCTGGAGGACGGCGCGTACGCCGACTCGGGCGCCGTCTGGCACCTGCGGGGTGCCGCGGGCGGCCTGACCGTCACGGGCATCAAGTCCTTCGGCCCGGCGGCGATCGGCGCTCCGGAGAAGGGGGTTCAGTTCGGGCAGCACCTGGGCCACTGAGCCCTCGGGCCCGCGGAGGTGTGTTCGTCCGCGGGCCCGCTCGGGTCGCTCGCGCAGTTCCTCGCGCCCCTTACGGGGCTTCCACCACCGGCAGCAGCTCCGGCAGATGCCCGTCCGACGCCAGAGCAGCCTTCTGGCGCTCCTCCGGCACATCCCCGTACAGCGTCGTCCTCGGCTTCGCCGGGCGGCCCGCCTCGTCCGCGATCGCGATGAGGTCCTCGATGGAGCGGTAGGAGCCGTAACCGGAGCCCGCCATGCGGGAGATGGTCTCCTCCATCAGCGTGCCGCCCAGGTCGTTCGCGCCGGACCTGAGCATCTCCGCGGCGCCCTCCTGGCCCAGCTTCACCCAGCTGGTCTGGATGTTGGGGATGTGCGGGTGCAGCAGGACGCGCGCCATGGCCGTCACCGCGCGGTTGTCGCGGGTGGTCGGGCCGGGCCGGGCGATTCCCGCCAGGTAGACCGGCGCGTTCGTGTGGATGAAGGGCAGCGTCACGAACTCCGTGAAGCCGCCGGTCTCCTGCTGGATGGCGGCCAGCGTGCGGAAGTGGCCGAGCCAGTGCCGGGGCTGGTCGACATGGCCGTACATCATCGTGGACGAGGAGCGGATGCCCAGCTCGTGCGCGGTCTTGACGACCTCGATCCAGGTGGCCGTCGGCAGCTTGCCCTTGGTGAGGACCCAGCGGACCTCGTCGTCGAGGATCTCCGCGGCCGTCCCGGGGATGGAGTCGAGCCCCGCCTCCTTCGCGGCGGTCAGCCACTCACGTATCGAAAGCCCGGTCCTGGTCGCGCCGTTGACGACCTCCATCGGCGAGAAGGCGTGCACGTGCATGCCCGGCACCCGCTCCTTCACCGCGCGCGCGATGTCGAAGTACGCGGTGCCCGGCAGGTCGGGGTGGATGCCGCCCTGCATGCAGACCTCGACGGCGCCGACGTCCCAGGCCTGCGCGGCCCGGTCGGCGACCTGGTCGAGGGAGAGGGTGTAGGCGTCCGCGTCGGTCCTGCGCTGGGCGAAGGCGCAGAAGCGGCAGCCGGTGTAACAGACGTTGGTGAAGTTGATGTTGCGCGTGACGATGTACGTGACGTCGTCGCCGTTGACCGTCTTGCGGATGTCGTCCGCGACGGAGCAGAGCGCGTCGAGCGCGGGGCCGTCCGCGTGCAGCAGCGCCAGCGCCTCGTCGTCCGTGAGCTTCGTCGGGTCGTCGGCGGCCTGCTTCAGGGCCGCGCGTACGTCGCCGTCGATGCGGGACGGCACCATGCCGGGCGCCGCCTGCTCGCGCAGAGCCTCCCAGTCGCCGTACACCTCGTCGAAGTCGTCGCGCCGGTCGGAGGTGCGCCCGGTGGTGTCGATGGTGCGGTGGAGGTCGGTGCGCCCCGACGACTTCGTCGCCACGTACCCCTCGTCGGGCTCCTGCCAGGGGTGGCCCTCGACCACCGCGTCCGGGTTCGCGAGGCCCGTCTCCGGGTCGGCGAGGGCCCGCACGTGCGGCAGCAGGCGCGGGTCGAGCCAGGGCTCGCCCCGCTGCACGAACTCCGGGTACGTGCACAGGCGTTCGGCGAGCCTGAAGCCCGCGGCGGCGGACCGCTCGGCGAGCTCGTCGAGCCGCGGCCACGGCTTCTCTGGGTTGACGTGGTCGATCGTGACCGGCGAGACGCCGCCCCAGTCGTCGATGCCCGCGCCGATGAGCCGCTCGTACTCACCGGCGATGAGGTTGGGCGGGGCCTGGATGTTGCCCGCCGGTCCCATGATGTGCCGGGCGACGGCGATCGTCGCGACCAGGTCGTCGATCTCGGCGTCGGGCATGCCGCGCATCGCCGTGTCCGGCTTGGCGCGGAAGTTCTGGATGATCAGTTCCTGGATGCCGTGGTACGAGCGCGCGACGCGGCGCAGCGCGAACAGCGAGTCGGCGCGCTCCTCGTACGTCTCGCCGATCCCGATCAGCAGCCCGCTGGTGAACGGGACGGACGAGCGGCCCGCGTCCTCCAGCACCCGCAGCCGGACGGCGGGTTCCTTGTCCGGCGAGCCGTGGTGCGGCTGTCCCGGCTCGGACCAGAGCCGCTCCGCCGTCGTCTCCAGCATCATCCCCATGCTGGGCGCGACCGGCTTGAGCCGCTGGAAGTCCGTCCACGTCATGACGCCCGGATTGAGGTGCGGCAGGAGTCCGGTCTCCTCCAGGATGCGGATCGAGATGGCACGGACGTACGCGATGGTGTCGTCGTACCCCTCCGCCTCCAGCCACTCGCGGGCCTCGGGCCAGCGGTCCTCCGGCTTGTCGCCGAGGGTGATCAGGGCTTCCTTGCAGCCGAGTTCGGCGCCGCGGCGCGCGATGTCCAGGACCTCGTCCGGGGACATGAACATGCCGTGGCCGGCGCGGCGCAGCTTGCCGGGCACGGTCGCGAAGGTGCAGTAATGGCACTTGTCGCGGCAGAGCCGGGTGAGCGGGATGAACACGCTCTTCGAGTACGTGATGACGCCGGGGCGGCCCGCCGCCGCCAGGCCCGCGTCGCGCACCCGGGCCGCGGACGCCGTGAGGTCGTCGAGGTCCTCGCCGCGCGCCTGAAGCAGGACGGCGGCCTCCGTCACGTCGAGCGCGACGCCGTCCCTGGCCCGCCTGAGCGCACGCCGCATGGCGTTCGCGGTGGGTCGTCCGGCCTCGGGGGGCTGCGCGCTGTTGGTCATGTCTCCGAGCATACGAGCGAGAACAAATGACCAGTACAGATACTTCCGGCGGTCCTGGTGACTCCGGCGGTCCCGGCACCTCCGGCAGCCCCCGCACCTCCGGCAGTCCCGGTCACAGGTGCGGGTCCACGAACTGCCCGAGCCCGTCCAGCGCCGCGCGCACCTCGGCCTCCCCCGCCGCCGGCAGCTGCACGATCGCCTCGTCGACCCCGAGGTCCGCGTAGTGCGCCAGCTTGCCGGGCCCCGGCTCGACGGCCGTCACCGCCACGTACAGGTCGTCGGCCGGGCGCCCCGCGTCCGCCCACGCCTTGCGCAGCGCGGGCAGCGCCTCGCCCAGACCGCTGCCGCCGATGGGCATCCAGCCGTCGGCGTACTCCGCGATGTGCGCGAAGAGGCCGGGGCCCGCGGCACCGCCGATCAGCGTGCGCGGCCCGAACAGCGGGTCCCTGGCGAGCCGTTCGCGGGGCGCCCGCACCGGCTTCGGGTGGGCCTCGCTCGCGCGGACGGCGCCGAACTCGCCCTCGTACGCCTTCGGGCGGTCCGCCCACAGCGCCCGCATGACCGCCATCCTGTCCCGCACCACCGTCCGCCGCCTCGGCCAGGCCACGCCGTGGTCCTCGGCCTCCTCGCGGTTCCAGCCGTAGCCGATGCCGAGGGTGACGCGGCCGCCGGAGAGGTGGTCGAGGGTCGCGATCTGCTTGGCGAGGTCGATGGGGTCGTGCTGGGCGACCAGGGCGATGTTCGTGCCGAGGGCGATCCGTTCGGTGACGGCGGCGGCCTGGGCGAGGGCGACGAGGGGGCTGAGCATGCGGGCGCATTCGGGGGGCAGTTCACCGCCCGGGTAGGGGGTCTCGCGGGAGACCGGGATGTGGGTGTGCTCGGGGAGGTAGAGCCCGGCGTAACCGCGCCGCTCCAGCTCCTGGGCCAGGCGTACCGGGGTGATCGTCCTGTCGGTCATGTAGAGCGTCGCGGAGATGCGCACGGGTCCGTCCCTCCGAGCGTGTTCGGTACGGGGCACTCTTCCTATCCCCGGAAGGTCGGTTGGTCCATGGCCATGCGCCGATTGGCGCGGCGCCAAGGAACAGACGACGGCAGAAAAGGCTGGCCGCGCGCCTGGTGTCCGCAGCCGCCTAGCGTGCGCGGACCGGGGCCTTGTCCTGGATGGCGACGCCTCCCTTGATCAGCTTCGAGTCGGCGGCGGGCGCCATGCACTTGGTCAGCATCGGCTCGTTCTTCTCGGTGCCTCCGGAGATCCCGACGCGGGCAGGGGCGCCGCTCTGCTCGTCGCCGGCGTAGAAGCTGAGGCCCATGCGGACGTGCCGCTTCAGGTAGCCGTCCCAGTCGTCGACGTTGCCCCCGGTGCGCACGAGACGTCCGGTGACGGTCGCGGTCGGGCCGCCCGTGGTGAGGCAGTCGACCTTGAAGTCACCCCAGTTGACGAAGTCGGGGCCGCCCTCCGGATTCGGCGAGCGGTGGTAGATCCGGAAGGTGCCGGAGGACTTCTCGGGCGTGGACCAGTGCGCGCTCTTGAAGGTGGCGCGGGCGTCGACGGAGACCTGGACGTCGTCGCCGGGCGCCGGGTAGTCCACGCGGGCCCAGCCTTTGAGCCGGGAGGTGGCGGGCTGATCCGCGGGCGCGGATGCCTTCGTGGCCTTGTCGGCACCACGGGCCGTGGGTGCCGTCGACGCGGAGGCGACCCCTGCGGTGGCCGCCAGCGTGGCGGCAGCGGCGAGGAGGGTGAGGGTGCGGGTGCGGGTGCGGCTGGACTTCACATTTCTGGACACGGGTAACTCCCTTACTGGACAGGATGGTTGGTGTGGGCCCGGTGACTGCCGGCCCCGCACCACCGATCCTGGTCGACGCCCCCCTTCCCGCACGTCCACCGCCGGGCCACGGCGCCTCCGCCGCGCGGGCGAGGCGCCGTACCCCGGGCGGCGCACCCCCCCCCGCTTCAAGGGACCCCGCCGAGGCGACCCCAAAGGCCCCTTGGGATACTTCGTTCATATGCGCGACGTTACGTCGCCTTTGGGGCGAGGGGGGCACTATGCGGATACGGATCACGACGTGGGCCGGAGCTCTGGCGCTGGTCATGGCGAGCACGGTGACGACGACCGGATGCTTTGCGCGGTACACGCGATGCGGCCCCGAGGGCGACCGCCCGGCGGGACTCACCGCCAAGGACCTCACCGGCACCTACCGGGCCACCCCGACGGGGGGCTCCCTGACTCTTGAGTCCGACGGAACGTTCACCGCCTCCGACTGGCCGGACTTCGAGAATCGAGACAGTCTCGCCGACTGGCCGGACCCCGACGTCAAGCTGCTTTCGAGGAAGGGGACTTGGAAGCTCGCACCGAAGCGCGATGATTTCGACGGCGACATCACGTTCACCTTCGACGGCGGAGACATCCACTCGGGGTACGACAGTCCGTCGTACGACATCGCGGGCTCGAAGGACGACCCGCGGATCTACACCATCGTCGGCGACCCGGACGTCTGCGACTTCCACACCTTTGAACGCGACGACGACTGATCGGGCCAACCGCCCCTGCCCACACGCTTGTTGGTAGCGATGAATAGGCTGCCTACATGACCACAGACAGCCAGGGGAACAGCACTTCCGACCAGCCCGTCACCTTCATCAACGTCTTCGAGATCGACGAATCCGAGATCGACGGGTTCATCGCCGGATGGGAGAAGCGGGTCCGCCTCATGGCGGGAAAGCCGGGATTCCTCGACTCCCGCCTCCACAGGGCGCGTTCGACGGACTCCCGCTTCCAGCTCGTCAACGTCTCCCACTGGGAGAGCGAGGAGGCGTACACGGCCGCCACCGCCGACCCCGCCTTCGCCTCCCGCACCCAGGCCGCGCGCGACGAGGCCAAGGGGACGGTCACGCCGAACCCGGCGCTGTACGACGTCGCCGTCGAGGTCGCGGCGCCCTGGCCGTGCGCGGGTGACGAAGCGCCCCGATTGACCTAGCATGCGCCAAGTCCGGTGTACGCCGGGGAAGTCGGGGGTTCCGTCATGCGACTGCGCTTCACCACCGCTCTGCTGCTGACCGGCGTACTGCTCGGCGGCGCGGCACCTGTCACGGCGTACGCCGCGCCCGTCACGTCGTACGCCGCCTCGGCACAGTCCGCCGTCCCGGCGACGCACAGCGCGTCGGACACCACCGCGGCCGCCGCGCAGGCCGGCCCGACGACCGCCGAGCAGAAGCAGAAGCCGAAGCCGCGCAAGCACAAGAAGAAGGGCACGTCCTTCGGGCTGATCGGCGGGATCATCGCCGTCGTGTTCGTCCTCGTCGTCCTCATCACGTTCCTCGCGATGCGCCGCCGCCGGACGTAGGTCCGTCAATCACCTTCCCTTGACGCACAGTTCACGGCTCAATACCAGGGTTGCCCCGCACCACCCACGTCACCGACGACACCCTGGGGAGCCGCAGCATGTGTGAGGACGCCGTGCACGCCCAAGACCCCGTACGCCCCGTACCCAAGGGAATGAACCGGCGCGGACTGTTCGTGACGGGAGCCGCCGCCGCGCTTACGTTGAACAGCGTGAGCTTCGCCAGCGGCGCCGAGCGGCGCGACACCCCCTCCCCGGGGACCAAGGAGAAGAGGACGGTCCGCGGCACCCTGCCCACCGGATCGCCGGACTACGTGTACCTCCCGGTCGAAGTCCCGCGCGGCGTACGGGAGATCCACGTCGCGTACACCTACGAGAAGCCGACCGTCCCGGCCGGCACCGCGGGCAACGCCCTGGACATCGGCATCTTCGACGAGCGCGGCACGGAGCTCGGCGGCAGAGGCTTCCGCGGCTGGTCCGGCGGCGCGCGCACCGAGTTCTTCATCCGCGCGGACGAGGCCACGCCCGGCTACCTCCCGGGCCCGGTGAGGCCCGGCGAGTGGAACATCGCCCTCGGCCCCTACACCGTCGCCCCCGACGGCCTCCCGTACGAGGTGACGATCACCCTCACCTACGGGGAGTCCGGCAGGACGCCGAAGCCGTCCTACCCGCCCGAGCGCGCGAAGGGCCGCGGCCGCGCCTGGTACCGCGGCGACTGCCATCTGCACTCGGTGTACTCGGACGGCAGGCGCACCCTCGCCGAGATCGCCGCCCTCGCACGCGCCGCGGGCCTCGACTTCATCAACAGCTCGGAGCACAACACCCACTCCGCGCACGCCCATTGGGCCGATCTGGCGGGTGACGACCTGCTGATCATGCTCGGCGAGGAGGTCACGACCCGCAACGGCCACGTGGTCGCCCTCGGCGTGGACCCCGGCACGTTCGTCGACTGGCGCTACCGCGCGCGCGACAACCGCTTCGGCAGGTACGCGCGTCGGATCCGCGAGACGGGCGGCCTGGTCGTCCCCGCCCATCCGCACGCCACCTGCGTCGGCTGCAACTGGAAGTTCGGCTTCGGCGAGGCGGACGCGGTGGAGGTCTGGAACGGCCCGTACACCCCGGACGACGAGGTGTCGCTCGCCGACTGGGACAGCATGCTGGTCGCCTCGGTGCGGGGCGGGAAGCCGTGGATCCCGGCGATGGGCAACAGCGACGCGCACCGCGACCCGGACCGCATCGGCGGACCGCAGACGGTCGTGCTCGCCGACGACCTGACCCGCGAGGCCATCCAGGCGGGCATCCGCGAGGGCCGCTCCTACGTCGCCGAGTCGAAGGACGTGTCACTGGCCTTCACCGCAGCGGGCGGCAAGGGCGCCCACGCGGGCATCGGCGAGCGCCTCGCCGTCGACCGCGACGCCCCGGTCACGGTCCGCCTGGAGGTGACGGGCGCCCCCGGCCGCACGGTCCGCTTCGTCACCGACCAGGGCGTCCTGTTCACGAGCGCCGCGCTGCCGGAGTCCGGCACGGGGACGGTGGAGTGGCGCACGACGGCCTCTTACGCGGCGTACGTCCGGGCCGAGGTCCGCCACGCACCCGTCGTGCCGGGCCTGCCGGGTCCGCTGGCCGCGTTCACGAACCCGATCTTCCTGGGGCGCAGGGCGTAGTCGGTTCCGGCCGACGGATCGGATCTCGCGCCTGTCGCGCACCGGGACGACGAGGCGACGGGGCCGCCGGGGATCCCCGGCGGCCCATGCCGACCGCCCCGCACGCCCTCACCAGGTCTCCTCGAAGCGGCTCCGCAGCGGCAGGTGCGCCCACACCGTCTTGCCCGCCTCGCGTGGGCGCACGCCCCAGGTCTGGGCGACCGCGTCGACGACCAGCAGGCCGCGGCCCGCCGTGTCGTCCGGCTCCGGTTTCGTCATCTCCGGCATCCGCCACCGGCAGGAGTCCGAGACCTCGACCACGAGCACGGCGTCCCTGCGGCGCAGGGTCAGTTCGAAGAACTCCCCGATGCCCTTGGCGTGGACGACGGCGTTGGTGGCCAGCTCGCTGACGACCAGCGCGACGGTCTCGACGAGCCCTCGCAGCCTCCACTCCCCGAGCGTCACTTCGACGCACCGCCGAGCGGCGGCGACGGAGTCCCTGCGGAGGCGGAACCTCTGGGTACGCGTACGTCCGGACATGCGTCCTCCAGGGGACGGGCAGGCGGGGTCGTGATCACCATGCGCCGATCAGGCATCACGCCGAGTGACGCACCTCACGGTAGAGGGCGAGTCGATCAACGCGCAATCGAACTGGGAACGCAAAGTTGCGGGTGACGCCGTGCCGCCAACTCGCTGACATTCGCACGCAGTTGGCAGCAGACTGGCGGGAAGGAGTGGAGGAGGGTTCATGCCAGCAGGTGGGCGGCCGACGGTCCGCAGCCGGCGCCTCGGCGCCGCCCTCAGGAAGTACCGGGAGGCCGCGAAGCTCGATCAGCAGCACGCGGCGGATCACATCGTGGGGTCCAAGACCAAGGTAAGCCGCATCGAGGCCGGGCTGGTCTCCGCGCGGCCCGGAGACGTGCGGCTCATGCTGGAGCTGTACGGGGTCAGGGACCGCGAGGTGCAGGCCCGGTTAGAACAGCTGGCCAGGGACTCCCACCGGCGCGGATGGTGGATGGACTACCCCTTGGCCGCCGAGCCCGAGCACGCGGACATCATCACCCTCGAAGCGGACGCCACGTACATCCGCACCTGGCAGCCGCTCTTCGTCCCCGGCCTGCTGCAGACCGACGGCTATGTGCGCACGCTGATGGAGTCCGGCCTCACCGCCCACTCGCCCGAGGCGGTGGACGAGATGACGGCCATCCGGCAGAGGCGCAGACGCGTCATCGAGGAGGACGGCGCCCGGTTCGCGGCCGTGATCTGGGAGCCCGCGCTCACCTCCCCGATGCCGTCCCGCACCGTGCACCGCGAGCAACTGCTCCACATCCTGAACGTGGCCCGGCGCCAGAACGTCAGCGTCCAGGTGCTCCCGGCCACCGAGTGGCGGGGCGCCCACATGACGTCGCACTTCGTCCAGTTCACGTTCGGCCCGGAACCGGCGCCCGAGGTCGTCGCCGTCGACACGACGACGAGCACGGTCCTCTACGACGATCCGGCGGCCATGGCCGAGCACGCCCGGATCTTCGAGGCGCTCAGGTCCGCCGCCCTCACCCCGGACCGGACGCTGGCCTTCTTGCACGGGACGCTGCGGGACATCCCGGACACGGAGCACGAGAGCTGAGGCTCACCACAGGCCTCACCCCGGCCACACGATCGACTGCAGTTCGCTGTACGCGTGCAGGGCGTAGGAGCCGACGTCGCGGCCCACTCCGCTCTTCTTGAAGCCGCCGAACGGGGCCTCCATGTTGCGGGCGATCGTGTTGACGCCCACGCCGCCCGCCCGCAGCCGCCGCGCCACCCGGAAGGCGCGGGCCACGTCCCCCGACCAGACGTAGTCGATGAGGCCGAAGTCGCTGTCGTCGGCGAGGGCCAGCGCCGTCTCCTCCGCCTCCTCGGGGCCGTCCGCGTCGAAGGGGACGACGACCACCACCGGGCCGAAGATCTCCTCCCGCACCACCCGCATGTCGTTCGTGCAGTCGGCGAGGAGCGTCGGGGCGACGTAGAACCCCTTGGCGAACGACGGGCGTTCACCGCCCGCCACCACGCGCGCGCCCTCCTTGCGGCCCAGATCCACGTACGACTCGATCCGGTCCCGGTGCGCCGCAGAGATGACGGGGCCGACGACCGTCCCCTTCTCCCTCGGGTCACCGATCTTCAGGTAGCCGATGTACGCCGTCAGCTTCTCCAGCAGCCGCTCGTACACGCCCCGTTGGACGATGACCCGCGTCGGCGCCGTACAGATCTGGCCGCTGTAGAAGGAGAACGTCGTCCCGATCCCCGCCACCGCCGCGTCCAGATCCGCGTCGTCGAAGACGATCGCCGCGCCCTTGCCGCCCAGCTCCATCAGCTGCCGCTTCATGCCGCGCCCGCAGACCTCGCCGATCCGCTGTCCCACCGCCGTCGACCCGGTGAAGCTCACCATGTCGACGTCCGGCGAGTCGACCGCCGCCTCGCCCACGGCCACGTCCCGCCCCGAGACGACGTTGACCACGCCCGGCGGCACCCCCGCCTCCTCCAGCGCGGCCGCCATCCCGTACACCGACAGCGGATCCTGCGGCGCCGGTTTCACCACGACGGTGTTGCCCATGGCCAGCGCGGGCGCGACCTTGCCCGCCGGATTCGCCCACGGGTTGTTGTACGAGGTGATGCAGGTGACGACGCCGACAGGGCGGCGCAGCGCGAGCGCCCCCACGACGCCCGCCTTCCCCATCGGCCCGGCCTCGTTGATCTGCGGCGGCAACCCCGCCTCGACCGGTTCCAGGGCCCCCTTCGCGTACCGGTGGAAGCGGGCCACCGCCACCGCCACCTGCATGCCCCGCGCCGTCCCCGCCGTCGCCCCGCTCTCGGCGCAGGCCAGGTCGGCGTGCCGCTCGAAGTCCCTGCGCAAAACGGCCGCCGCGCGGTCCAGGATCGCCGCCCGCTCCTCGGGCGCCGTCCGCGACCAGCTCCCGAAGGCCTCCCGCGCCGCCGAGGCCGCCGCGCGGACCTGCGCCCCGCTCGCCTCGGGCGCGAGGCCGACGACCTCCTCGGTGGCGGGGTTCACCACCTCGTAGTGCCCGGCGTCCGGCTCGGTCCACTCGCCGCCGATGAACAGCCGCTGGTCCTTGGTCACTTGGTGCTCACCGTCCTGGTGTCGCGCCCCGACCGCAGCACCTGCCCCGGCACCGCGCCCGTCACCACGTCCCCGCGGATCGCCTCGACGCCGTTGACCCAGACCGCGTCGACGCCGATCGCCCTGGAGTCCAGGCGCGGGCTGTCGCCCGGCAGGTCGTGGACGAGCGTGGCCTTGCCCGCGTCGATCCGCTCCGGGTCGAAGAGGACGAGGTCGGCGTGGTAGCCCTCGGCGATCCTGCCGCGCTCGCGAAGCCCGAAGAGCCGCGCGGGGTCGTCGGTGAGCATCTTGACGGCCTGTTCGAGGCCCACCAGCTTGCGGCCGCGCAGACAGTCCCCGATGAACCGGGTCGTGTACGGGGCTCCGCACATGCGGTCCAGATGCGCGCCCGCGTCGGAGCCGCCCAGCATGACGTCCTCGTGCTGCCAGGCCTCCTGCCGCAGCGCCCAGGACTCCGCGTCGTTGTCGGTCGGCATCGGCCAAAGAACCGTACGCATCCCGTCGTTGGCACAGATCTCGACGAGGCACTCGAAGGGCTCCTGGCCGCGCTCGGCCGCGATGTCGCGCACCACGCGCCCGGTCAGGCCCTCGTTCGCCGCCGAGTACGTGTCCCCGATGACGTAACGGCCGAAGTCGGTGAGGCGCCGGAAGACGCCCGCCTCCTTGCTCGCCGCGCGCCGCAGCATCTCGGCGCGCACGTCCGGGTCCCGCAGCTTCCCGATGCGCTCGGGAACGGGCAGGCCGAGGATCTCGCCCCAGCCGGGGATGAGGTTGAGGGCGCAGAAGGTGCCGAGCGACATGTTCATGGGCGTGAGGATCGGCATGGTGAGGGCGACGATGCGGCCGCCGGCCTTGCGGGCGCGCTCGCTCGCGACGAGCTGGCGCGGCACGCGCTCGGGGACGGCGGAGTCGATGGTGAGGACGTTCCAGTTCAGGGGCCGTCCGGCCGCCGCGCTCATCTCCACGAAGAGGTCGATCTCGTCGTCGCTGAACTGGTCGAGGCAGCCCGCGACGATGGCCTCCAGCTGGGTGCCCTCGTGCTCGGCGACCGCGCGGGAGAGCGCGAGCAGTTCGTCGGGCTTGGCGTGCCGCGAGGCGACCGGCTGCCCGTCGCCGTCGGAGTGCGTGGAGGACTGGGTGGTGGACAGTCCCCAGGCGCCGGCGTCCATCGCCTCGTGGAAGAGGGCGAGCATCTCCTCCAGCTGCGCGGGCGTGGGCTGTCCACCGACCGCGTCGGCGCCCATCACGTACCGCCGCAGCGCGCAGTGTCCCACCATGAAACCGGCGTTGACGGCGATCCGGCCGTCCAGCGCGTCCAGGTACTCCCCGAACGAACTCCACGACCAGGGCGCGCCCTCTTCGAGCGCGACCAGCGACATGCCCTCCACCTTGGCCATCATCCGCCGCGTGTAGTCGGCGTCCTCGGGCCGCGCGGGGTTCAACGGGGCGAGGGTGAAGCCGCAGTTGCCGCCCGCGACGGTCGTCACGCCGTGGTTGAGCGAGGGCGTCGCGTACGGATCCCAGAACAGCTGCGCGTCGTAGTGGGTGTGCGGATCGACGAACCCGGGCGCGAGCACCCGTCCCCGGGCGTCCTCACTGGTCCGGGCCTCCTCGTCGACGGATCCCGGCTCGGCGACGACCGCGATCCGCCCGTCCCGTATGCCGACGTCGGCGACGCGCGCGGGGGCGCCGGTCCCGTCGACGACGGTGGCGCCCTTGATGAGGTGGTCGAGCATGGCGTTGTCCCTCCCTGTCCTGCGTGCTGCTGCTCTCGCTTGCTGGGGTGCGGTGCGGGGTGCGGGCGTGCCGGAACCCCGGCTTCCGTCCGGGAGGGGAAGCCGGGGTGGCTCTGGGGGTCAGGAACCCGCGGCCTGCCGGAAGCGCGTGGTGCGGTGCACCGGATCCGTGTCGATCTTCGGGATCACGTGCTCACCGATCAGCTTGATCGTGTTCATCGTGTCCTCGGGCGAGATCCCGATCGGCAGCCCGAAGCTGAGCTGGTCGGCCCCCGCCTGCTCCCACCGCTTGCACTGTTGGAAGACCTCGTCCGGGTCGCCGCAGATCATCAGCTCCTCGGCGATGAGCAGCTCGATGATCTCCTCGCTGTACTCGGGAAGGAGCTCGGGCCACTCGGGGATGCCCTCGGGCCGCGGGAAGGTGTCGTGGTAGCGGAAGAGCAGCGACTGGAGGTAGTTGAGGCCACCGCCGACCGCGATCTCCACGGCCTTCTTGTGCGTCTCGGCGCAGATCGCGGTGGACGTCACCATGACGTTGTCGTTGACGAAGTCGCCGATCGCCTGCGCCTCCTTGACCGCCGACTTGTAGGAGTCGACGACCCACTCCATGTCGGAGACCTTCTGCACGCTGAAACCGAGGACCCCGAGGCCCTTCTTCCCCGCCATCGCGTACGAGGAGGGGGACCCGGCGGCGTACCACATCGCGGGGTGGGACTTCCCGTACGGCTTGGGCAGGACCTTGCGCGGCGGCAGGGACCAGTGCTTGCCCTGGAAGCCGACGTACTCGTCCTGGAGCCACATCTTGGGGAACTCGGAGATGGTCTCTTCCCATATCTCCTTGGTGTGGTTCATGTCGGTGATGCCCGGCATGAAGCCGAGGATCTCGTGCGAACCGGCACCGCGCCCCGAGCCGAACTCGAAGCGTCCTTCGGAGAGATGGTCGAGCATGGCGACCTTCTCGGCGACCTTCACCGGGTGGTTGACCGGCGCCAGCGGGTTGAAGATGCCCGAGCCCAGGTGGATGCGGTCGGTCGCGTGCGCGAGGTATCCGAGGTAGACGTCGTTGGCGGAGAGGTGCGAGTACTCCTCAAGGAAGTGGTGCTCGGAGGCCCAGGCGTACTTGAACCCCGACTTGTCCGCCTGGATGACGTACTCGGTCTCCTCGATCAGCGCCTTGTGCTCCGCTTCGGGGTCGACCTTGGCCCGCTTTGCGGGCACGTATCCCTGTACAAAGAGACCGAATTCCAAGGAGGTTCACCGTCCTCGTGAGGTTCTGACGGTTTCTGACGACCCGTCAGATCGTGATGCGTCGACTGTTCCACCGGCCCGCCGGAGCGTCAATAGCTGACGCAGCGTCAGGGGCCCTGCGGCGCGGTCAGATGACGCTGACGCCCGCGAGCCAGCCGCCGTCGATGACGAACGGCTGCCCGGTGATGTACGCCGAGTCGTCCCCGGTCAGGAAGAGCGCGAGCGCGGCCACCTCCTGGGGCCTGCCGATCCGCCCGAGCGGCACGAGCTTCTTGTACAGCTCCGCGACCGCCTCGCCCGCGGCCTCGGGATCCGCCTCGGGGTCGAGCTGCGCGGGGTTGGTCATGGGGGTGTCGACCGCCCCCGGGCACACGGCGTTCACGCGGATGTTCCGCGCCGCGAGCTCCAGGGCGGCGACCCGGGTGAGCCCGAGCACCGCGTGCTTGGTCGCGGCGTACGCGCCGACGTACGCCATGCCCGTGAGGCCCGTGTAGGAGGCGGTGTTGACGATCGTGCCGCCGCCCGCGTCCCCGATCTCGGGGGCCACGGTGCGCATCCCCAGGAAGCAGCCGACCTGGTTGACCTGGACGACCTGCTGGAACTCCTCCAGCGGGGTGCTGACCAGCTCGTTGAAGCGCAGGATGCCGGCGTTGTTCACCAGGCCGTCGACCTTCCCGAAGGCGTCCTTGGCGGCGGCCACTGCCGCCTGCCAGTCGGCCTCCACGCCGACGTCCAGGTGGACGTAGAGGGCGGACCTCTCCCCCAGCTCCTCCGCGAGCGCCTTGCCCCGCTCGTCGAGGACGTCGGCGACGACGACCCTGGCGCCCTCCTCCACGAAGAGGCGCGCCTCCTGCTCGCCCTGCCCGCGCGCCGCGCCGGTCACGATGACGACGCGGCCGTCCAGCTTGCCCATGAGGTCACTCCCTGATCGCTGGTCGTTGAGCTGATCGCTAGTCATTGAGGTGCGGAGCGACGTCGGCGGCGAACGCCGCCATCTGGTCGGTGAGTTCGGCGCGGCTCCGGCTGCGGAACCGCACCTGGATCTGGTCGACGCCCATCGCGCCGTACGCCCGCAGCGACTCGGCGATGGCGTCCGGCTTCCCGGTGAGCGTGCGGCGCCCCACGGACCAGCCGGGCTCGCCGACGTACAGCGCCTCGGTGATGGCGCCGACCGTGATCGGCGCCGCGATGCCCGCCTCCTCCCGCAGCCGCCTGAGCCGGGCGATCTGCGCGGGCAGCCTGTCGCGCGGGTCGCCCTGCGGCAGCCAGCCGTCGGCCCTGGTCGCGGCCCTGCGCACGGCGGCGGGCGAGGAGCCGCCGACCCAGATCGGCACGCGCGTCTGGGCGGGGCGCGGCCGCTGGCCCAGGCCGCTGAACGCGTAGCGCTCGCCGTGGTGTTCGGGGTACTCCTCGGGCCCGAGGGCCGCCTTCAGGGCGTCGATGGTCTCGTCGAGCACGGGACCGCGCCCCTCGAAGTCG
The DNA here is from genome assembly GCF_055558735.1 of Streptomyces sp. NPDC025651. NCBI lineage: Bacteria > Bacillati > Actinomycetota > Actinomycetes > Kitasatosporales > Streptomycetaceae > Streptomyces > Streptomyces sp. NPDC025651. Next base: position 62,114 of record NZ_JBVHLZ010000010.1, on the reverse strand, counting down.
GCGCCGACCGCGGCGAACTCCTCCTGGACGTGCCCGGCGCCGACCCCGAGGATCAGCCGGCCGCCGCTGAGGTGGTCCACGGTCGCGTACTGCTTGGCGGAGACCAGCGGATGGCGCAGGCCCACGATCGCGACGTGGCTCATCAGGCGGACGTTCTCGGTGACGGCGGCGAGGAAGGAGAGGGTCGCCACGGGGTCGTACCAGACGGTGCTCATCGCCTCGGCGAGGCGGCGCGGGATGGCCACGTGGTCGCAGCTCGCCAGGTAGGCGAAGCCGGTGCGGTCGGCGGTGCGGGCGATCTCGGCGAGGTCGTCGACGCCCGCGGCCGCCTCCCACGGCTCCGCGTAGAGCGAGCTCTGGGACTGGACCGGGAGCTGCATTCCGTAGACGAGGCTCCCCACAGGAAAGGACCAGCCTTCGGCACCGCTCATGGGAAACCCCACCCCTCAGCTTGATCTGACGGAACGTCATATACGCCGACGGGACACATCGTGGTAGCTGACGGCTCGTCAGACAAGGGGTGGGGAGGCCCGCTTCGCACAGGCGGCGGGCGCGTCAGGACCGGACGCCGCCGGGGCCGGGCCACAGCCCGTCGTCCGTGAGCCCCAGCAGATCGATGGCGTTGCGCCGCACGATCCGGTCCACGACGTCCGGGTCCAGGTGTCCCATCTGCGCCTCGCCGACCTCGCGCGACTTGGGCCAAGTGGAGTCGGAGTGGGGGTAGTCGGTTTCGTACAGGACGTTCCCGACCCCGATGGAGTCGAGGTTCCTCAGGCCGAACGCGTCGTCGAAGAAGCAGCCGTACACATGGTCGGCGAAGAGCTCCGACGGCGGCCGCGTGACCTTGTCGGCGACGCCGCCCCACCCGCGGTTCTCCTCCCAGACCACGTCGGCGCGCTCCAGGATGTAGGGGATCCAGCCGATCTGCCCCTCCGCGTACATGACCCTCAGGTTCGGGAAGCGTTCGAACTTGCCGCTCATCAGCCAGTCGACCATCGAGAAGCAGCAGTTGGCGAAGGTGATGGTGGAGCCGACGGCGGGCGGCGCGTCCGCGGACGTCGACGGCATCCTGCTGCTCGACCCGATGTGCATGGCCACGACCGTGCCCGTCTCGTCGCAGGCCGCGAGGAAGGGGTCCCACGCGTCCGTGTGGATGGACGGCAGCCCCAGATGCGGCGGGATCTCGGAGAAGGCGACCGCCCGCACCCCGCGCGCCGCGTTGCGCCGCACCTCGGCGGCGGCCAGCTCGGGGTCCCACAGCGGGATGAGGGTGAGTGGTATGAGGCGCCCTCGGGCCTCGGGCCCGCACCACTCGTCCACCATCCAGTCGTTGTACGCGCGCACCCCGAGGAGCCCGAGCTCCCTGTCCTTGGCCTCGGTGAACGTCTGGCCGCAGAAGCGCGGGAAGGTGGGGAAGCAGAGGGCGGACTGGACGTGGTTGACGTCCATGTCGGCGAGCCGGTCGGGCACGCTGAACGACCCTGGCCGCATCTGCTCGTACGTGATGACCTCGAGCTTGATCTCGTCCCTGTCGTACCCGACGGCGGTGTCCAGGCGGGTGAGCGGGCGGTGCAGGTCCTCGTAGATCCACCAGTCCCCGATGGGGCCTTCGTCCCCTTTCTGCCCCATCACCGGGGCGAACTTGCCGCCCAGAAAGGACATTTCCTTCAGGGGTGCGCGCACGATCCGGGGGCCGCTGTCCTGGTACTTCGACGGGAGCCGGTCCCGCCAGACGTGGGGAGGCTCGACCGTGTGGTCGTCCACCGAGATGATCTTCGGGAAGGTCTCCGGGCTCTCCATGGTCTCCATGCGGCCCACGGTAGCGCCGATCTGACGACCCGTCAGCTACTCGTGCGCGGGCTCCTGGGACGCCCAGGACCGCCTCCCGGCCCCTTCGGGGACATTTCCTGGGGCGCCCGGGGGCAGAGAAGCCAAGTGGAACCTCGTGCGAGGACCCTGTGAGAGCCGTCTCGCACGGCTGACGCATCCGCCATGAACAAGGCAAACTGGCGGGGTGCAAGAACCGGGGCTCGACCGGGCGGCGACCGAAGCCCGTGCGGGACCCGGTTCCGGCACGACCGGGACAGGGGCCGAGCCCCGCGCCCCGGGCACGACCGACTACGGCAACACCGCGGGAAGCGCAGTTCCGCGGCCGGCATGACTGGGAACGGCAGGGCGGCAGGGGGAGCGATGGTCGATGTACCGCGAGTACCGGAGCAGCGGCGTCCGGCCTCGGGGAACGCCCCCGAGGAGCGGGCCGAGGGGCATCCCCCCGAGGCCCAGGCGTCGCGCTTCAGCGTGCTCGGACCGGTGCGCGCATGGCACGGCACGGAACAGCTCAACACCGGCTCCCCGCAGCAGCGGGCCCTCCTCGCGGCCCTCCTGCTGCGGGACGGGCGCACGGCCACGGCCGCGGAGCTGATCGACGCCCTCTGGGGCGAGGAGCCGCCGTCGCAGGCACTGGCTGCGGTACGTACGTACGCGTCCCGGCTGCGCAAGGTGCTGCCGCCCGGCGTCCTCGTCAGCGAGTCCGGCGGCTACTCCGTCCAGGTCGCGGACGGTGCGCTGGACCTCTCGGTGGCGGAGGACCTGTGGTCGGCGGCCGAGAAGGCCCGGAGCGTGGGCGACCTGTGCCAGGCGCGCACGTTGGTCAACGAGTCCCTGGGCCTGTGGGACGGCGAACCGCTCGCCGGCGTCCCCGGCCCCTACGCCGAGACCCAGCGCACCCGCCTCGACGAATGGCGCCTCCAGCTCATCGAGTCCCGCCTGGACATGGACCTGGAGCAGGGCTGCCACGCGGAGGCGGTCTCGGAACTGACCGCCCTGACCGCCGCGCACCCGCTCCGCGAGCGCCTGCGCGAGCTCCTGATGCTGGCCCTGTACCGCTCGGGACGCCAGGCCGAGGCCCTCGCGGTCTACGCGGACACGCGCCGCCTGCTCGCCGACGAGCTGGGCGTCGACCCGCGCCCCGGCCTCAAGGAGCTCCAGCAGCGCATCCTCCAGGCGGACCCGGCGCTCGCGGAACCCTCGGCGGCGGCCCCGGAACCGACGGCGACGGTGGTCCGCCCGGCCCAGCTCCCCGCCACCGTCCCCGACTTCACGGGCCGCGCCTCCTTCGTGGACGAACTGAGCGAGATCCTCTCCACCGCCGAGGGCCGTGTGATGGCGGTGTCGGCGCTCGCGGGCATCGGCGGCGTGGGCAAGACGACCCTGGCGGTCCACGTGGCGCACGTGGCCCGCACCCACTTCCCCGACGGCCAGCTGTACGTGGACCTGCAGGGCGCGGGGGCGCGGGCGGCGGAGCCGGAGACGGTCCTCGGCGCGTTCCTGCGGGCCCTCGGCACGGCGGACTCCGCGATCCCGGACTCCCTGGAGGAGCGGGCCGCGCTGTACCGCTCGGTCCTGGACGGCAGGCGGGTCCTGGTCCTCCTGGACAACGCGCGGGACGCGGCGCAGGTCCGCCCCCTGCTTCCCGGCATGGAGGGCTGCGCCGCCCTGGTGACCAGCCGCGTCCGGATGGTGGACCTGGCGGGCGCGCACCTGGTGGACCTGGACGTGATGTCCCCCGAGGAGGCCCTCCTCCTCTTCACCCGCATCGTCGGCGAGGAGCGGGTCACCTCCGAGCGGGAGGCGGCGCTGGACGTGGTGGCGGCGTGCGGCTTCCTTCCGCTGGCCATACGCATCGCGGCGTCCCGCCTGGCGGCGCGCCGCACCTGGACGGTCTCCACCCTCGCGGCGAAGCTGGCGGACGAGCGGCGGCGCCTGGACGAACTCCAGGCGGGCGACCTCGCGGTCAAGGCGACCTTCGAACTGGGCTACGGCCAACTGGAGCCGACCCAGGCCCGCGCGTTCCGCCTGCTGGGCCTCGCGGACGGCCCGGACCTGTCCCTCGCGGCGGCGGCCGCGGTCCTGGACCTCCCCCTGGAGGAGACCGAGGACATCCTGGAATCCCTGGTCGACACGTCCCTGGTGGAGTCCGCGGCCCCGGGCCGCTACCGCTACCACGACCTCGTCCGGCTCTACGCGCGTGCGTGCGCGGAACGGGACGAACAGCCGCCGAGCGAAAGGGAGGCGGCGATGTCGCGCCTCCTGGACTTCTATCTGGCGTCGGCGGCGCGGGTGTATGCGATCGAGCGGCCGGGTGACCGGACGGTGGACCACCTCGAAGTCACGGCCCACCTGGGCCAGGACTTCAGCGACGACACGAAGGCCTTGGACTGGCTCCACTCGGAGGCGGCGTGCATCTTGGCGTGCGTCCAGCAGTCCCTGGGCCCGCGAACGCTGCGGCGAGCGGTGGATCTGCTGCTGGCGTCGAAGGACCTGGCGGAGTCGGGGGCGAGTTCGCTCCGCTATGAACTGGCGACGTCGGCCGCGCGGGACGCGGCGGCGGCGCTGGGGGACGCGCATGCGGAGGGGAGGGCCAGGGTCACGCTCAGCCAAGTACTCGGCAATTCCGGCCGGTTCGACGAGGCCGCCCCCGAGGCCGACCGCGCCGCCGAGCTCGGGCCGCTCTCCAACGACCCCTGGACCAGGGGCAACGCCCCTAACGAGCAGGGAATCGTCGCGTACTGCCTGAATCAGCACCTGGCCAGTGAGGCGTACCTGCTCAAGGCGATCGAGGCCTTTCGCGCCGATGGCAACCGCGCGGGCGAAGCGAGCACCCTGTGCAACCTCTCGCGGGTCCTGGTGGCCTCGGGGCGCACATCCAAGGCGATTGATCTGGCACGCCAGGGAATGGCCATCTATGACGACCTCGGTCTCACCTTCCGGCTGGCCAACGCCAAGTACGCACTCGGGATCGGCCTGAGCCACGTCGGCCGCCACGCAGAGGCCCTCGACCAACTCACCGATGCCCTGCACGTGTTCGTGGAGAATCGCCAACGCCTTTGGGAAGGCACGACCTACTTCCGCATCGCTCAGGTCCACCTCTCCGCACAGCGGCCCGCCGCCGCGGCGCAGCACGCCGAGCAGGCCCTCACCACCGGCTGCATCGGCGGCGACTGGATGCGCGCCAACGTTCTCATGCTGCTCGGAAGGTCCCTCGACAACCTCGGACAGGCCGACCGGGCCCGGGCCTGCTGGCTCGAAGCCCTGTCGATCCACGAGCGGGCAGGAGCCCCGGAGACCGCCGAGGTACGAGGGCTCCTGTATCCCGTCGCGGCAGCCTGATACGGCCGACTCAGGCGTTCATCGAACGTTTATGAGTGACTGCCACTCTCTACGTATCGATCCGTCGCGTCGGGGGGCAGACGGGTCGCACTGGGCCCCACAGATAGGGTGAGCGGCCCTGGAACGCCCGTTCGGCGACCCTCGGGGGAGTTGCCGAGCGGGCGTTCTGCCCCAGCGAACCGTCTATCCCAAGGAGGCCGCGGTCATGAGTGACGCGAAGAAGAACGAGGAGATCACGACCAAGGGCGACAGCCACATCCCGGCTCCGCCGAAGGACGGCAAGATCACCACGCAGGGCGACAGCCACATCCCCGCCCCGCCGAAGGACGGCAAGATCACCACGCAGGGCGACAGCCACATCCCCGCCCCACCGAAGGACGCCTGAGACCTCATTCCCGACGGGGGACCGTTCGGCCGCGGCGGCGCGGAGGGGGAGCCGCCGCGGCCGACGCATGTTCGGGATGTCGGGGCCAACTTGTCGCCCTATCATCACTTTTCGGGAAATGCTCGAACATACTCCCGGATTTAACTAGGGTCACTTGGCGTAGGAAGTTCCCCCCGCTTTATAGGAGTTGGAATGATCCGCACGAAGAAGATGCTGGTCTCTATCGCCATCGCCGCCGCAGCGACCGGCATAGCGGCGTCCCCGGCATTCGCCGACAGCCACCTGCCGACTCCTCCGGGGGACGGGCACACTCCGGTCGCACCGCTGAGCGACAGCCACCTCCCTGTGGCGCCGCAGGGCGACAGTCACCTTCCCACTCCCCCGCAGGGCTGACGCACAAGCGCACCCCGACCAAACGGGGCCGAGCCCACCGCTCGGCCCCGTCACGCTCTCAGCGCCCCGCGAGCAGACCCCGCAGCGAAGCCTTCAGCGCCGTCACGAACGTTTTCCGCGTCTCCTCGTCCAAGAGGTCGAGGGACAGGTACGGGTTCAGGTCCTCCAGCTCCACCAGAAGCAGCTCACCACCCCGCGTCCGGCACGCGTCGACCCGCTGGATCCCGTGATCGATCGTGTTCCAGTCGACGAAGCGCTGGGCGAAGGACAGGTCCTCGGCCGTGGGGACGTACCGCTCCAGACGCCACCGCGCGGCAGGGTCCGGCGCGTACAGGGCGTACTGGAAGGTGCGGTCGACGAAGTAGAACGAGACCTCGTACGTGAAGTCGACGCATGGCTGGATCAAGACCCCGGAGGGGTCCGGGCTCAGTGTCGACAGACCCTCCGCGGTCACGAACTCCAGGCCTATCGAGTCCGCGCCCAGCTGAGGCTTGACCACGTACGTCTCCGTCTCCGGGAGACGACCCACGTCACGCGGGTCGTCCACGGTCGGGATCACCGGATACCCCGCGGCCGTCAGGTCGAGCAGATACCGCTTGCCGACCATGTCCGCCCGGCCGGTCAGCTGGTTGTAGACCCGCGCCCCGCACGCCGCCGCGCGCCGCGTGAAGTCGTCCCACCGCTCCTGGTAGCCGATGACCGGTCCGCTGTTGCGGACCACGACCGCGTCGAAGGCACCGGTCTCCATCAGGGCCGCCGCGTCCAGCGGATGGCACAGGGCGACGTCGAAGTCCTCGCGGAGGCGGGCGGCGAGGTGGATGTCCTCGTCGCAGTAGCGGCGGCCTTTGGCCTGGTAGGCGAGGTCGGTGACGAAGAGGACGCGGGCGCGGTGCGGTGGTGCGGTGTTCATCGCCCCATCGTGTCAGCCGCCCGCGGCTCGGCATCGGCCGCCCGCGGCACCCGCAATATCCGTGGACAGCCCCGCCCCGCGCAGCACATAGTTCCGCCCATGACTTCTCTCGTGCGCCACCTCACGTTCGACTGTCACGACGCCTACCGCCAGGGCACGTTCTGGGCCGAGGTACTCGGCGGGAAGCTCGCCGACGACGACTTCCCCGGTGACCCGGAGGCCCTGGTGAAGGCCGACGGCATCACGCTGCTCTTCGTGACCGTGCCGGACACCAAGACCGTCAAGAACCGCGTGCACGTCGACCTCCAGCCGCAGGACCGCACCCGCGACGAGGAGGTCGAGCGGATCCTCGCGCTCGGCGCGACCCTGTTCGAGGACCACCGCAGGCCCAACGGCCGCGGCTGGGTCACCCTCACCGACCCCGAGGGCAACGAATTCTGCGTGGAGTGCGCCGAGGCCGAGCGGGCGGCGATCATCGCGGCCGAGAACGCGTGACGCAGGGAGGCGGGGAGCCCTGCCCCCGCGCCGCCTCCCGCAGCTCCCCCTTCACCACCTTGCCGCTCGCGTTCCTCGGCAGCTCCGCCACGAACTCGACCGACCTCGGCACCTTGTAGTTCGCCATCTCCCGCCGCGACCACGCCATCAGGTCGTCCGCGGTGACCACGGAGCCCGGGCGCCGCACCACGTACGCCTTGCCGACCTCGCCGAGGCGCGGGTCGGGCACGCCGATCACCGCGACGTCCGCCACCGCGGGGTGCACGCCCAGGAGTTGCTCTATCTCGGCGGGATAGGCGTTGAAGCCGCCGACGATGAACATGTCCTTGATCCGGTCGGTGATGCGGAGGTTGCCCTCCTCGTCGAGCACGCCCACGTCGCCCGTCCGCAGCCAGCCGTCGGGCGTGAGGGCCTTCTTCGTCTCGGACGGGTCCTCGAAGTAGCCCCGCATGACGTTGTGCCCGCGGACCAGGACCTCGCCCGGGTGGCCGGGCGCCTGCGCCGCCCCCGACGGCGCCACCACCCGCACCTCCGTGTCCGGGATGGCGCGGCCCGACGTCGCCGCGATGACCTCGGCCGGGTCGCCGCGGCGGCACATCGTGACGATGCCGCTCGCCTCCGAAAGCCCGTACGCCGTGAGGACGGTGGCGATGCGCAGCTCCGTCCGCAGCCGTTCCACAAGCCGCAGCGGCACCACCGCGGCGCCGGTCACCACGAGCCGCAGCGCCGACAGGTCGTGCTGGTCGCGGGCGGGGTGGTCCAGGATCGACTGGTGCAGGGTGGGTGGGCCAGGCAGCACCGAGATGCGCTCCGCGGCCACGTTCGCCAGGACCGTGTCCACGTTGAAGACCGGCTGCGGCACCATCGTCGCGCCCCGCATCAGGCAGGCGATGATCCCCGCCTTGTAGCCGAAGGTGTGGAAGAAGGGGTTCACGATCAGATAGCGGTCCCCCTCGCACAGCCCCGCCAGCTCGCTCCACACGTCGTAGCAGCGCAGCGTCTGCGCGTGGGTGATGACGGCCCCCTTCGGGCGGCCCGTCGTGCCCGACGTGAAGATGATGTCCGAGGGCGCCGAACCCTCCACCGAAGCCCCCCGCGCGCGGACCGCGTCGCCGGACACCCCTTCCCCGTCGGCCAGGAAGTCCTTCCAGGTGCGGAAGTCCTCGGGGGCGTCGTCGGCGAGCACGATCACCTGGTCGAGGTGCGGCAGCCCCGGCAGCGGCCCGTCCCCCGCCCCCTCGCCCGCCGCCCGGCGCAGCGAGGCGACGTACGACGTGCCGAGGAACGTACCGGTGACGAACAGGAGCTTCGCCCGGCTGCGCGCCAGGACGTAGGCCGCCTCGGCGCCCTTGAAGCGGGTGTTGAGCGGGACGAGCACCGCGCCGGCCGAGACCGCGCCGAGCGCGGAGACGATCCAGTCGAGGGTGTTCGGCGCCCAGACGGCGACGCGGTCACCGGGCTCGACGCCGTTCGCCATACAGGCGGCCGCGGCCCGCGCCACGCGCTCGCCGAGCTCCCGGTACGTCACGCGGGTACGGCCCTCGACGACCGCCTCCCGCTCGGCGTACCGCTCGGCGGACGCCCGCACGAGTCCGGGGATGCCGCCCCACTCCAGGTCGCCGCGCATAGCAAGCCCTCCCGACGCAGTAGCTGACTATCCGTCAGATTAGCTGTAGCCTGACGCGCTGTCAGCAGTGGGGACACGCTCGCGAGACGGCGGAGGTTCCGTTGCCCATGGGCTCAATCAAGGACGCTACAGCGATAGTCGGGATCGGTCAGACCCCCTTCGCCAAACAACTCCCGGACAGCGAGAAGACGTTGGCGTGCAAGGCGATTCTCGCCGCCCTCGCCGACGCGGGCATAGCCCCTTCCGAGGTCGACGCCTTCGCCTCGTACACGATGGAGGAGACCGACGAGGTCGAGGTCGCCAAGGCCATCGGCGCGGGCGACGTGACCTTCTTCAGCAAGGTCGGCTACGGCGGCGGCGGTTCCTGCGCCACCGTCGCGCACCTCGCGTCGGCCATCGCCACCGGGCAGGCGAGCGTGGGCGTCGCCTGGCGCTCGCGCAAGCGCGGCAGCGGCCCGCGCCCCTGGAAGAACACCACCGTCCAACTCCCCACGCCCGCCCAGTGGACGCGCCCCTTCGGGCTGCTCCGCCCGGCCGACGAGATCGCCATGCTGGCCCGCCGCCACATGCACGAGTACGGCACGACCCGCGACCACCTCTTCAACGTCGCCCTCGCCTGCCGCAACCGCGCCAACCAGAACCCGGCCGCGATGATGTACGAGCGCCCGCTGACCCGCGACATGTATATGACCTCGCGCTGGATCAGCGAGCCGCTCTGTCTCTTCGACAACTGCCTCGAGACGGACGGCGCGTTGGCGTGCGTGATCGTCTCGGCCGAGCGGGCGCGCGACTGCCGCAGCAAGCCCGTGTACGTCCACTCCGCCGCGCAGGGCCTGCCCGCGCAGCACCACGGAATGGTCAACTACTGGAACGACGACCCGCTCTCGGGTCCTTCCTGGACGGCGGCCCGACACCTGTGGAAACAGGCGGACTTCGGCCCTCAGGACGTGGACGTCGCCCAGATATACGACGCCTTCACCCCGCTCATCCCGCTCTCCCTGGAGGGCTACGGCTTCTGCGGCCGCGGCGAGGGCGGCGCGTTCACCGAGGGCGGCGCCCTGGAGAGCGGCGGCCGCCTCCCCATCAACACGGGCGGCGGCGGCCTCTCGGAGGCCTACGTCCACGGCTTCAACCTGATCAACGAGGGCGTGAAGCAGCTGCGGGGCACGTCCACGGCCCAGGTGCCGAACGCGTCAACGTGCCTGGTGACAGCGGGAGAAGGGGTCCCCACGTCGGCGATCCTGCTGCGCTCTCCGTAAAGGGACCGCGCCCTGCAAGGGGCGCGGGGAACCGCGCGAGCAACCACAGACAACCCGCACCCGCAAAAGGACACCGACATGGCAGACGCGACGGCGAATCCCGAACCCCTTCTGACGCCCGCCCGAGACGACGACGGCGCCCCCTTCTGGGAGTACGCCGCCCGAGGCGAACTCCGGATACAGGCATGCGCGCAGCCCGACTGCGCGGAGCTCCGGTTCCCGCCGCGGCCCTGCTGCCCCCACTGCCAGTCCTTCGACAGCGAATGGCGCAGGATGAGCGGACGGGGCCGCATCTGGTCCTATGTCTTCCCGCACCCCCCACTGCTCCCCGCCTACGCGGAACAGGCCCCGTACAACGCGATCGTCGTCGAACTCGCCGACGCCCCCCGCATCCGTCTGGTCGGCAACCTGGTCGCGTCCCCCGACGCCCCGCTGAACTCGGTCGACCCGGACCGGCTCCGGATCGGCGCGAAGGTCCAGGTCGTCTTCGCGGAGGTCGGCGGCGTCGTGGTGCCGCGCTGGATCCTGGAGCGCCCGTGAGCGCGCTGCGCAGGACCACGGACAACGACACGGGCGTGGCGGTCCTGACCCTGGACCGCCCCGAGCGGCACAACGCGATCGACCTGGAGACCGCGGCCGAACTGGCTGCCGCCTGGCGGGAGTTCCGCTTCGACGACACCGTACGGGCGGTGGTCGTGACCGGCGCGGGCGACAAGGCGTTCTGCACCGGCATCGACCGCGGCGCGGAGGTCCCCCAGCCGAACTCGCCGTACACGATCGACGATCCGCTCATCGCGATCGGCCCGAAGGCGAACGACCTCTGGAAGCCGGTGATCGCCGCGGTCAACGGCATGGCCTGCGGCGGCGCCTTCTACCTCCTGGGCGAGGCGGAGTTCGTCGTCGCGGACGAACACGCCACGTTCTTCGACCCGCACACCACGTACGGCATGGTCAGCGCCTACGAGACGATCCACATGGCGCAGCGCATGCCGTTCGGCGAGGTCGCCAGGATGGCCCTGATGGGCACGGCCGAGCGGGTCAGCGCACGGCGCGCGTACGAGACGGGCCTGGTCTCCGAACTGACCGAGCCGGGCGGCGCGTCGGCGGCGGCGGTCCGCGCCGCCGAGACCATCGCCGCGTACCCCACGGAGGCGGTGCAGGGCACCGTGCGGGCCGTCTGGTCGGCGAAGGAGGCGGCCCGCACCCAGGCCCTGGCGCACGCGCCCCACCTGATCGCCCTGGGGAACCTGCCGCCGGACCGCCAGGCGGAACTGTTCGAGCAGCGCGGGAGCGGCGGGTTCCGTACGAGGTGACGAGGCCTCGTCGCATGGCGAGGGTCACGCACCCGGCGTAGCGTCGATCTTGAGAGGCGCGTCAGGAACCGTGCACGCACGAGGAGGCCCGACATGGTCCGCAACGTCCTCGGGTCGATCCTCGCTCTCATCGGAGCGACGGCCGCCGTATGGAGCCCCTTCCAAGCCTGGTACGACGGCCGTCACGGGCGTGACTTCCGCGTCGAGGAGCTCTTCTCCGGCGCCGGGATCACGGACGCCGAGGCCGAGCTCTTCGGCTCGCTCTTCCTGCCCTTCGCCTTCGCGGCGCTGGTGACGCTGGCCGGCCTGGTGCTGCGGTCACGGCTCCTGGTGGCGCTCGCGGGCGTGCTCGTGCTCGGCTTCACCGTGCTGTGGATGGTCCGCCAGGGCCAGGCCGAGGGCAGCCTGACCGTCTCCGGCGACGGCTCGGGCCTCGGCCAGGGGCTCCTGAACAGCTTCGGGGGCGGGGTGTTCCTGCTCCTGGGCGCGGCCGTGATGAGCGGTCGCGCCACCCGCCGCACGGCTCCGGAGCCGGCCCCCACGGTCCCCACCCTGGACGGCGACGACTGGCCGCCGCCGCAGCAGGCCCCGGATCCCCCGCACCGCTCCTAGGTCCGGGACGACGTCCCCGTCCCCCGCTCCGCGTCCAGCGCGTACACGCAGCGGTCCTTGCTGCACGCGTACACCACGCCGTCCCGTACCACGGGTGCCCCGGTGATCTCGCCGCCCGTGGCCAGCTTCCAGCGGAGGCGGCCATCGTCCGCCTTCAGCGTGTACAGGAGGTGGTCCGTGGAGCCGAAGTGGATCCGCCGGTCGGCGACCACGGGCGCGCCCACGACCTCGCCGCCCGCCTGGAACCGCCACTTCGGCGTGCCCGTCACCGCGTCGAGGGTGTAGAGGCCCTTGCCGCTGCCCACGTGGACGTGGCCGTCCGCGACGAGGACCGGTTCGATCGAGGAGCGGGACTCCGTTGCGATGCGCCAGCGGTCGCGGCCGTCCGTGGCGTCCAGGGCGTACACCGTGCCGAGGTAGTCGGCGAGGTACACGCCGCCGCCCGTCACGGCGGGGCCCGGCGCGAAGGCGGGCGGGCAGAGGAAGGCCGCAGGGGCCTCGAAGTGCCAGCGGACATGGCCGCTCACCACGTCGATCGCCAGCACGCGGGTGCCCGCGGCCACGTACACGTACCCGTCCTGGGCCTGGGTGAGCCGCACCGGCACGCCACCGCAGGACGCGGCGTCGCCCACGGGGTAGGACCAGCGCTCCTCGCCGGTCCTGGCCTCCAGGGCGCGCAGGCGGGCGTCCTTCCAGACGTAGACCGTGCCGTCGAACACGGCGGGCCCGGCCTCCGGCGTCTCGAAGTCGGTCTGCGCCCCGGTGATCTCCCAGAGCTTCTCGCCGTTGACCGCCTCCCAGGCCTGGACGCCGCCGCCGCGGGTGCCGGTGACGACGGTGCCGCGGTCGGCCTGGAGGGAGTACACCCAGGCGTCGGTCGGCAGGCGCCACAGGTCGGAGCCGTCGGCGCCGTCCAGGGCGTAGAGCGTCGGGCCGTCGGAGGCGTGGATGCGGCCGTCGGCGACCGCCATCGACCAGGCGACGTCCCGCGTCTTGAAGCTGCGGCGGCCCGTGGAGACGTCCAGGGCGTGGACCTCGAAGGACGTGACGTAGACCAGGTTCCCGGCCACCGCGGGCGTGCCCCACACGTCGTTCGACATGCGGAAGCGCCACGGCCGCCACGACGTGGTGCCCGGGTCGGGCGACGCGGCGGGCGCGGGGACGGAGGGCGCGGCGGGCGCGACGCCGTTGGCCGCGCCCTTGGGCGTCGAGGAGCGCGACCAGGACGCGGCGAGCCCGGAGTCGCCGGGCACCGCGGCCGAGCGGGCGTCGGCCACCCGGGGACCGGGGCCGATCGGCACCTGCGCGCCCGCGAGCCGCACGGGCCCCGCGTCGGGCGTGACCGCGAACGGCGCCTGGGACGGCGCGGGCGGCGGCTGCTGCGGCGGGGGCGGCGCCGTGACGGGTGCGGCGGCGGACGGGGCAGGGGCGGCACCGCGACCGCCGCTGCGCCCGGCGGCGGCCGGGACCCTGGCCGGCGGGCGGCCGCCCCTGCGGGCCTCGATGAGCGCGACGGCCCGCTCCGGCAGCCAGGCGGAGGCCGTGCCGCTGTCGTCGTTGTCGGCGCTCTCGGAGGCGAAGAGGTGCGGGGCGAGCTGCGCCTGGAGGTCGCCGGGGGTGGGCCGCAGGGCGGCCTCCATCTGCATGCAGGACTCGATGAGGGGCCGCAGCTCGTCCGGCAGGCCCTCCAGGTCGGGACCTTCGCGCAGCAGCATGAAGACCGTCTCGACGGGGTTGGCGCCGTGGAACGGCGCGTGCCCGGTGGCGGCGAAGACGAGGGTCGAGCCGAGCGAGAAGACGTCGCTCGCGCCGGTCACGCTGCGCGAGTCCTTGGCCTGCTCGGGCGACATGTACGCGGGCGTGCCCACGGCGACGTTCGTCATGGTCAGGCGCGTGTTCGAGACGCCGGACGCGATGCCGAAGTCGATCACGCGCGGCCCGTCCTCCACGACGAGGACGTTGGACGGCTTGAGGTCGCGGTGGACCAGGCCCGCGCCGTGGATGGACTCCAGGGCCTCGGCCACGCCCGCCGCGAGCCAGCGCACCGCCTGGGTGGGCAGGGGCCCGTGTTCATTCACTATTTCTTCGAGCGAGGGCGCGGGGACGTACGCGGTGGCGAGCCAGGGCACGGCGGCCCGCGGATCGGCGTCCACCACAGCGGCCGTATAGAAACCGGACACGGCGCGTGCGGCCTCGACCTCGCGCGTGAAGCGGACGCGGAACAGCTGGTCCTCGGCGAGCTCGGTCCGCACCGTCTTGATCGCCACGCGCCGCCCCGACGCGGAGCGCGCGAGATAGACCAGGCCCATGCCACCGGCGCCGAGTCGCCCGAGGACCTCGAACGGGCCGATCCGCCTCGGATCGTGCTGCGTCAGCTGATCCACCACTTGCCCTGCCACCTCCCCGTACGCGGCCGCCGAAGAAGACAGCCCCGTGCAGCGTCTCACCACCGAGCCGCTACGGCGGCACGCACCCTGATTCTTCCTGTCCGAGGCGGCGGTGGCGAACCCGGGGCGGGATCGGGGTGTCTACGGACAAATCACCGGTCGGCCTGTCCTACAGATCGTGTCGACCTGCCCCATAGATCCCGTCGCCGATCCACTCGCCCCGGCGCCCAGGTCCCGCAGAACCGTCCTACAAGGTCCTGGCGCCCCTTCCCGCAGGCCCTGCCGCCCTTCCTACAGATCCTGCAGCACCGCGAATCTCGCCCCTTGATCGTCCGTGAGCACGGCGAACCGTCCGTACGGAGTGTCGAGGGGCGGCGCCTGCACGCGCCCGCCGAGCCGGGTCGCCGCCTCGGCCGTCGCGTCGGCGTCGGCGACATTGAAGTAGACGAGGAAGTGCGCGGGCATCTCGGCGGGGACGGAGTCCGCGAGCAGGGCGCGCCCGCCGATCGCCGTGTCCGGGCCCGGCTCGGTCCCCGCGGGCGACCAGATGCGGAAGCTCTCGCCGCCGAGGTCCAGGTCGAGGCCGCCGTATCCGAAGACGCCCTCGTAGAAGGGGTCGACCAGGCTCGTGTCGCGGGAGTACACCTCGGCCCAGCAGAACGACCCGGGCCGCCGCTGCCTGCCGAAACCGCGGTGCGTGCCGCCCTGCCAGAGCCCGAAGACCGCGCCCTCGGGGTCGGCGGCCAGCGCCATCGTCCCGAAGGGCCCGACCGGCATGGCCTCCATGATCATCGAGCCCCCCGCCCCCTTGATCCGCTCGGCGAGCGCGGCGGCGTCGGGCGTGGCCAGGTAGACCGTCCACACGGTGGGCATGCGGCCGTCCGCCTTGGGCGCGAGTGCGGCGACGGGCCGGCCTTCGCCGTACGCCTGGGCGTAGTGCCCGTACTCCGGGCCCGCGCCTTCGTCGAAGGTCCACCCGAAGAGCGCACCGTAGAACCGCTTGCCGCCCTCCACGTCCGGGAGCATCGCGTCGACCCAGCAGGGCACGCCCTCCGCGAATGCGCCCCCTGTGTCCCGCTCTGCGTAGTCCATGTCAGTCAAGCTAGCCGCACGCCACCGCGCCCGCAGCGCGTCGATTCGAACATTTGGTCAATTCTTACGGGGTGAGCCCTCCGCCGCTCTCACGCGCCCCAACCCCATTTGCACTCGGCCGAATCGCGCTCCGATCACCCCTCGGTAAGCTGACGGCATGACAGGACAGGTACGTACCGTCGACGGCCGCGTGGCCGGTCGACGAGGTCAGGCGACGCGTCAGAAGCTGCTCGACTGCCTCAGCGAGATGCTCAGCTCCTCGCCCTACCGGGACGTCAAAGTCATCGACGTCGCCCGGAAGGCGGGGACTTCACCCGCGACCTTCTACCAGTACTTTCCGGACGTCGAAGGTGCCGTCCTGGAGATCGCGGAGCAAATGGCCGCCGAGGGCGCCGAGTTGACCCAGCTGCTCGACGGGCGCTCGTGGGTCGGCAAGGCCGGCTGGCAGACCTCCCAGGATCTGGTCGACGGCTTCCTCGACTTCTGGCGCAGGAACGACGCGATCCTCCGGGTCGTCGACCTGGGCGCCGCCGAGGGCGACAAGCGCTTCTACAAGATCCGGATGAAGATCCTCAACTCGGTCAACAACTCCCTTACGGACACCGTGAAGGAGCTGCAGGCCAAGGGCAAGGTCGACAAGGACGTCAGCCCGGCCGCGATGGCGGGCTCCCTGGTCGCGATGCTCGCCGCGGTCGCCTCGCACCAGCGCGGCTTCCAGACGTGGGGCGTGAAGCAGGCCGAACTGAAGCCGAATCTGGCGATGTTGGTGCATTTGGGCGTGACCGGGAAGAAGCCGACGAAGTAGCCCCGGCGGGCTCCCGTTCTCTTGTCCTGTCTGCCCGGCGGCGGATCACTTCGGTGATCCGCCGCTGTGGTCTCCAGGGCTTCGGGGCTTCGATCGCCGGCTGCGGGCGCGTCGTGGCTTGTCACGCGGCTCCCCGCGCCCCTTACGGGGCGCGCCCCAGGGCCTCAGCGTCTTTCCAGGCGGAACAGGCGGATCTCCCTGTCCACCCTGGACTGGTACGTGGCGTACGGCGGCCAGAACTTCAGTGCCGCCTGCCAGACCTCCGCGCGCTCCTCGCCCTTCAACAGCCTTGCCCGTACCGGGATGTCCGTGCCCCGCCAGCTCACCTCGGCCTCGGGATGGGCCAGCAGGTTGGCCGTCCACGCGGGATGACCCGGCCGGCCGAAGTTGGAGCCGATCAGCACCCAACCGCCCGACTCCTCCTCGGGCATGCACGCCAACGGCGTACGCCGCGGCAGCCCGCTCTTCGCGCCGCGCGCCGTAAGAACGACGCCGGGCAGCATCTTCGCGCTCAGGAGCACCTTGCCGCGGGTCAGGCGGTGCACGGTGCGGTCCATCGCCGGGATGAAGTGCGGGGCGATCCTCGCGAAGGCCCGGGTGGACGACATCTTCTGCATCAGACGCAGGCCCGGTGGCATCAGACGGCCTTCCCCAGCTCGGCCTCGTCCACGGATTCCATGGACTCCACGGATTCCGCGGACTCCACGGGTTCCACGGGTTCCACAGATTCCACGGGTTCCATGACCTCCCCGGCTCCCGCGGCCTCTGCCTCCTGGTCCGCGAACAGCCCCGCCCGCTCCCCCGCCCGCGCCCGCAGCCGGTGCACGGGGCCGAAGAGCAGGTCGTCGCCCGCCGCGCGCTTGAAGTAGAGATGCGCCTCGTGCTCCCACGTGAAGCCGATCCCGCCGTGCAGTTGCACCGCCTCGGACGCGGCGGTGCGCAGCGCGTCGAGCCCCTGCGCGAGCGCGAGGCCGCCCGCCCGCTCGGCGCCCTGCCCGCCGAACCCGGCGGCCTCGGCGCCCGCGGCCCACGCCGCGTAGTAGGCGGCCGACCGCGCGGCCTGCACCTGCACGTACACGTCGGCGAGGCGGTGCTTGACCGCCTGGAAGGAGCCGATCGCGCGCCCGAACTGCTCGCGCTGCCGCACGTATTCGACGGTTCGCTCCAGGGCCCGGTCCGCCGCGCCGACCAGTTCGGCGGCGACGACGGTGGCCGCGACGTCCCCGACGGCGGCGAGCGCGTCCGGCACATCGGCCTCGTCCGCCGTGTCGGCGCCCAGCAACTCCGCTTCCACGTCGCGCAGTTCGACGCGGGCCTGGGTGCGGGTCTCGTCGAGACCGGTCTGCCGCGCCCGCACCATGCCGGGCGCTCCCTCGCGTACGAGGAACAGGAGCGTCCGGGAGCGTGCGAAGCCGCCCGCGTGCGCGGCCACGACGAGGAGACCCGCGCTGTGCCCGTCGATGACCTGCTCGGCCTGCCCGTACAGCCGCCACGCCCCGTCGTGGCGCCTCGCCTGCACACCGCCCGCGCGGCCGCCGCCCGCCCAGTCGCCGCGGTTGTCGCCGGCGAGGCCGAGCGCCGTGGCGAGCCCGGTGCCGGGGACGGCGAGAGCGGCGGTCAGCCCGCCCGCGGCGATGCGGGGCAGGAGCTCGGCGCGCTGCTCGTCGGTGCCGAGCGCGAGGATCAGCGGGGCGGCGAGGACGGCGGTGGCGAGGAGCGGGGTGGGGGCCAGGGCGCGGCCCAGCTCCTCGCTGCCCAGAGCGAGTTCGGCCGTGGTGCAGCCGACGCCTCCGTACGTCTCCGGTAGGGCGAGGCCGGGCAGGCCGAGCTGTTCGGCGAGGGCGCTCCACAGGGCGGGGTCGTGACCGGCCGGGGTGCGCACCGCGGCCCTGACCTCGTCGGGGCCGCAGCGTTTGGTGATCACTTCGCGAAGGGTGCGGCGGATCTCGCCCTGCTCCGCGCTGAAGGCGGCGTCCATCGGCAGGCTCCTCCCCCGGGCACGGCGGACCCGGACCCGAATCTGACGGGCCGTCATGCTAGGCCGGTGGCGGCGATATGCACAGAGCGGTGACGTCACACCACGCGTTCCCGCCCCTCTCTCGCGCTCCCGGATCTGATGTACCGTCAGATTCATGCCAACTGCCCCCAGTTCCCCCTCCGCCAGGCCGGGCACGCGAGGCCCCGGCCGCAAGGTCGCCGTCGTCGGAGTGGCCCTCTCGGACTGCGGCCGGGTCGACGAGGCCACGCCCTACGCCCTGCACGCCCAGGCGGCCCGCCGCGCGCTCGCCGACTCCGGGCTCGGCCGCGACGTCATCGACGGCATCGCCTCGGCGGGCCTCGGCACGCTGGCGCCGGTCGAGGTCGCCGAGTACCTCGGCCTCACGCCCCGCTGGGTGGACTCGACTTCGGTCGGCGGCTCCACCTGGGAGGTCATGGCCGCGCACGCCGCGGACGCGATAGCGGCGGGGCGGGCCGACGCCGTACTCCTCGTCTACGGCTCGACGGCCCGCGCGGACATCAAGGCGAAGCGGCGTACGTCCAACCTGTCGTTCGGCGCGCGGGGACCGCTGCAGTTCGAAGTCCCCTACGGACACTCCCTGATCGCCAAGTACGCGATGGCCGCCCGCCGCCACATGCACGAGTACGGCACGACACTGGAGCAGCTCGCCTCGGTGGCCGTGCAGGCGCGGGCGAACGCGGCGACCAACCCGGACGCGATGTTCCGCGACCCGATCACGGTGGACGAGGTCCTGAGCGGCCCCATGATCGCGGACCCGTTCACCAAACTGCACTGCTGCATCCGCTCCGACGGCGGCTGCGCGGTGCTGCTCGCCGCCGAGGAGTACGTCCAGGACTGCTCCTCGCCCCCCGTGTGGATCCTGGGCACCGGCGAGCACGTGTCGCACACCACCATGTCCGAGTGGGAGGACTTCACGGTGTCCCCGGCGGCGGTGAGCGGACGGCTCGCCTTCGAGCGGGCCGGAGTCACGCCGCAGGACATCGACGTGGCCGAGATCTACGACGCGTTTACGTACATGACGCTGGTGACACTGGAGGACCTCGGCTTCTGCGCGAAGGGGGAAGGCGGGGCCTTCGTGGAGAAGGGGCGGCTCCTGCGGGACGGCGGACTGCCCACGAACACGGACGGGGGCGGACTCTCGGCCCAACACCCGGGCATGCGGGGGCTGTTCCTTCTGGTCGAGGCCGTACGTCAGCTGCGCGGCGAGGCGGGCGAGGGACGGCAGGTACTCCGGGCGGACGGCAGCCTGCCGGAGCTGGCGGTGGCGTCCGGGACGGGCGGGTGGTTCTGCTCGTCCGGGACGGTGGTCCTTAGCCGGTAGGCGCCCGCTCGGCCGTCGGCCTCAGGAACGTGGCCCGGGCGGCGGGCGCGACCGTGAAGACGGCCCCGGCCTCGTGGGCGGTCTTGGAGTCATGGATGTGGATGGCGTGGAGGCGGGGGGCGTGGAGGCGGGTGGCGGCCTCTGCGCAAGAGCCGCCCTCTGGCCGCCGGGGGCGGCCTGCCTCGGGCCCGCCGCACGGGACCAGTACGTCGGCGGGGGGGGGCGAGTACGTCGGCGGGAGGGCGCGAGGCGGGGTGAAACGGAGCCCGGCATCGGGGTGATTCCCCGGAGCCACGGCGGCGGCACGCCCACACCCGCTCACCTGCGGTGACTTCCTGGAGGCGACACGATCCCCGCCTCGAAGGAGTCACCCCGTGCGCCACCTCAGACGCACTCTCGTCGCGACGGCCACCGCCCTGGCCGCCACCGCCTTCCCCGCCCTTTCGGCCACCGCGAGCACGGACGCCACCGCGGACGCCACCGCGGCGGGACCCCTTCCCCCGGGCCTGACAGGAGCGGGCCATCTCCGGCTCCACGCACGGGACTTCGCCTCCTTCTGCGACCTGGAGCCGGAGACCGGATCCCGGGCGGACCGCCGCACGCTGGCCATGGACCTCAAGCGGCTGCCCGGCCTGGACAAGTCCTACCGGGCCGAGCTGGCGATCGCGGGCGAGGTCCAGCTGAGCGTGGACAAGGAGGGCGGGGACTCCCTGTACTGGATCGGGGAGGCCGAGGGGGACCCGACCTCCTTCGTCTTCATCGCCGTCGACGGCGCGTGCACGGACACGCCCGCCGACGACGACCTGACCGGCACGGCGGAGACGAAGGACCGCGAGTACCTCTTCGGGTCGAACCCCGAGGACCCGGAGCGGACCGAGGTCGTCGACTTCGAGCCCGAGCGGCTTCCGGCGCCCGCGATCCCACCGCTCAAGCTCCCCAAGCCCGCGCAGCCCCCGAAGCCCGCGCAGTCCCCGAAGCCGACCAAGGGTGCGAAGCCTGCCAAGGGCGCGGCGACAGAGCCGGGAGTCGCGGGCAAGAAGGCCGTCATCGACGTCGTCGTCGGCTACACGCCGCTCGCCGCGCAGGGCCTCAAGGACGGCGCGAACTCGCAGGAACGCATGGTGTGGGGCAAGGCCTTCCCCTGGCACCCGAAGGAGATCGGCGACACCGTCAAGGCCGCCGAGCTGCAGATGAACCGGGCGTTCAGGACGGGCGGGGTGGACGCCGAGGTCAACGTCGTCCACGCCTTCGAGGTGAAGGGCTACAAGGGCACCGAGGACCCGTCCGTCATCCAGGAGGACATGGAGGCGGGCCGCGGCGAGCTCGGCGAACTGGCCCACAAGGTGCGCGAGCAGTACGGCGCCGACCTGGTGTCGTTCTGGACCAACGTCCCCAAGAAGATCGGTACGCCGTTCACGGCGGGCCAGGGCAGCCTGTCCTCCACCAAGCTGTCGAAGGGCACGAACGGACTCGCGTACTCCACCATCGACGTCTTCACGGCGACGGGCCGCGACCCGGGCTTCGCCCACGAGCTCGGCCACAACCTGGCGCTGTGGCACGACCCGATCACGCTGGCGCAGCAGATCAAGGAGGCCGCCAGGGCCGCCGGCATGTCCGAGGCCGAGGTGCGCGGGCAGATGACTCCGCCGTACGCGGGCTCACAGGGCTGGATCACCCCGGACGGCAGGTTCTTCACGACGATGGCGTACCGCATCACGTGCGAGAACAAGTTCGGTGCGGGCAAGGGGAAGTGCGAGTACGGGGGGACGTACTCCAACCCGAAGGTGATCGCGACGGACAAGAAGGACCCGCTGGGCACGGACGGCACCTCGAACGCCTCGGCCGTCCTGCGGCAGACCGCCCCCGTCGTCGCCGGTTACCGCACGGCCGCCACCACGCGGCTGACGACGCGCGTGGCGCCGGTGGCGCAGGCGGGCAAGGTCACGGCCTCGCCCAAGGCCCCGTACACCAAGGGTGCCCGGGTGACGCTGACGGCGGCCCCGTCGAAGTACTGGGCGCTGCGCTCCTGGCTGGTCGGCAAGGCGCGGCAGGCCGCGAAGGGCGTGCGGACCGTGGTGACGCTGCCGGGCGGCGGGCAGACGGTCGCCGCCGAGTTCGGCTGCCGCATCCCCACGGCGGGCGGCACCGTCGGCAAGGCGTGGGTGAGGGCGGGCGCGGAGAAGAAGAGGCTCGGCTGCCCGACGGGGGCCCCGGTGCGCGCGAGGAACCGGGACTTCTCGCAACGCTTCGAGGGCGGCACGATCACGTGGGTCGCGAAGTCGGGGAAGGTCGTCGTGCGCTGACCCGAGCGCCCTCGCGCTCCCTGTGGGTCCGCCCGGCGCCGCTGCCGGGCGGACCCACGCCCCGCCTGCCGTGCAGGACGGCCCCGCGCCACAATCGACGCATGACAGCACCCGTTTCCCAGGGGACCTTCCGTACGCTGCTCCGGTCGCAGAAGGTCTGGGACATCCGGCTCCCCGCCTTCGACCCCGCGCAGGCCCCGGCCGCTCCCCTGCCCCTCTTCCACACGTGGTTCGCCGAGGCGGTGGCCGCCGGTCAGCCCGAGCCGCACACCATGGGCCTGGCGACGGTGGCCGAGGACGGCGGGCCCGACGTGCGGACCGTGATGCTGCACGACGCGGACGGCCACGGCTGGCACTTCGCCTCGCACGCGAGCAGCCGCAAGGGCCGCCAGCTCGCCGCCCGCCCCGAGGCCGCCCTGCACTTCTACTGGGCGGCGCAGGGCCGGCAGATCCGGCTCAGGGGCCGGATCACCGTGGCCCCGCACACCGAGAGCCTCGCCGATCTGCACGCCCGCTCGACCGGCGCGCTGGCCGCGGCGCTGGTGGGCCACCAGAGCGAAGTCCTGGACAGCGGCGAGGAGTTGACTCGTGCGTCGGCCGCCGCGTGGGAGCGCGCGCAGGCGGAGCCCGACGCGGACTCACCGACGTGGACGCTGTACGTCCTCGACCCCCTGGAGGCGGAGTTCTTCCAGGGCGACGACCGCCGCCGCCACGTGCGGCTGAGGTATCGCAGGCAGGACGCGGACGAGGGGTGGATCAAGGAGCTGCTGTGGCCGTGAAGTCGTACTCGGCGAAGTCCCGCACGGGCCGGTAACCGATGCGCTGGTAGAGGCCGTTGCTGGTCGGATTGGCGAGGTCCGTGAAGAGCAGGACCTCGCCCACGCCCGCGTCCAGGGCGGCTCGGGTGACCGCGGCGGTGACAGCACCGCCGTAGCCGCGTGCTCGCCGGCCGGCGGGGGCGTAGACGGGGGCGACGCGAACCTGCCCCGCGCTGCGGCGGGTGACGCCCGCCATGGCCACGGGGGTGCCGTCGGGGGTCTCCCAGAGTGTGACGCCGCCGTACGCGACACGGGAGTCGGCCCACGCACCAGGGGCCATGACGGGGCGCTCGCCGACCGCCTCGCCGAACTCCTCGTACCAGCGCGCCAGGAGCTCCCGGTCCGCTCCGGCGGCGACGCGGGCGCGGCCGGGCGGTGCGGGCTCGGGCGGGGTGAGGGTGCCGAGCCGGTAGAGGCGCTGGAGCCTGCCGACTGCGGCGCAGGCCCCGGTGTGCTTCCCCCAGGCTTCGGCGAAGGCCTCCGCCGTGCCGCGCTCGGTGGCGACTCCGGGCAGGTCGGGGCTGACGTCGGCGAGCAGGCGGGCGAGGGCGTCGGCGGCCTCGGGGGTGGCGGGGGCGAGGGCGAGGCGGTGCGGCGGGGTCCGCACGAAGGCGCCTCGGACGGTGCCGTCGTCATCGGCGTACGCACCGAAGAGGGGTTCCCCGTCCCCGTACGCGTGGAGCCCGCGCGCGCGAAGGGTGTCGGTGACGCTCAGAAGGACGGTGTGCGGGGCGGGTTCGGAGCGCAGGAAGTCACCGGCGCGGGCGAGGAAGCCGTCGAGGTCGGTGGTCAACTGCCAGGCGGTGCGCGGTTCTGTGGGCATGGCCCATCGTCCCCCGCGACCGCGGCGGCCGCCTCCGGATTGCCGCCGGCTGCCCGGGCCCCGTCGCCCCTACCCGCTCACCGGCCGGAACACCGCGACCGCCACTCCGCCCGCCATCCCGTCCTCCGCCTGGCGGAACGTGACCTCCAGGGGCATCCCGATCCGCGGCGCGCCCTCCTCGCAGCCGACGAGCTCCGTCATCATCCGCGGGCCCTCGGCGAGGTCGACGACGGCGGCGACGTAGGGGACGCGGTCGCCGAACGGCGGCAGGTCGTTGCGGTGCACGACCGACCAGGTGTAGAGCGTGGCGCGGCCGCTCGCCCGCTCCCAGGTGACGTCCTCGCTCCAGCAGTGCGGGCAGAACTCGCGCGGATAGTGGTGCGCCGCGCCGCACGCGCCGCACCGGCGGATCAGCAGTCGTCCCTCGGCGGCGGCGTCCCAGTAGGGCCGGGTGAAGGCGTCCGTCTCGGGCAGGTCGAAGCGCGGGGTGGTGGGCAGGTCCGTGCTCATCGGCAGAGTCCGATCGCGTCGTCGGGGCACCTGATCCGCCAGGACGGGCCGGGGAACCGGAAGAACCAGCCGTTCTCGGCCCGATGACGCACGGGCGCCGGCCACCGCGGGCCGGGACCTGCGACAGGCGCCACGAGCCGTTCGGCACCGGTGCGCCGGTTCCGGTCCACGCCGCGGCCTCCCCCACTTCGGCTGACGGTTACCCGTTTCTGACGGTACGTCAGTTCAACGCATCGGACGCCGAACACGCAAGAGGTGTACACCTCGAACGCCCGTGATCAGTTCGCAACCGATTTCGGACTTGACCGTCACCCATCAAGTAATCGCGCGGTTACTCTCCAGTCATGGCCGACTCGTCCCCTCCGCTTACGCCCCAACAGGACCGCCCCGTCTACGTGATCGGCGGCGGCCCCGGCGGTCTCGCCACGGCGGCCGCCCTGCGCGCACGCGGCGTCCGCGCGGTCGTCCTGGAGAAGTCCGAACGCGTCGGCGCCTCCTGGCGCGGCCACTACGACCGCCTCCACCTGCACACGACGCGCCGCCTCTCCGCCCTGCCGGGGCTGCCCATACCGCGGTCGTTCGGCCGCTGGGTCTCGCGCGACGACGTCATCCGCTACCTGGAGAAGTACGCCGAACACCACCGCCTCGACATCGTCACCGGAGTCGAGGTGACCGGTCTGGAGCGCGCCGCCGACGGCACCGGCTGGCTGCTGCACGCCACCGGCGGGCGGGAGTTGACCGGCAGCGCGGTGGTGATCGCCACCGGCTACAACCACACGCCCCACCTCCCGGACTGGCCGGGGCGCGACACCTACTCCGGCGAACTCCTGCACGCCCGCGACTACCGCAACGCCGCGCCCTACGCCGGCAAGGACGTCCTGGTCGTCGGCGTCGGCAACACCGGCGCCGAGATCGCCGTCGACCTCGCCGAGGGCGGCGCGGCCCGGGTCCGCCTCGCCGTACGCACCGCCCCGCACATCGTGCGCCGCTCCACCGCGGGGTGGCCCGCGCAGCTCAGCGGCATCCTGTGCCGCAGGCTCCCGGTCGCCCTGGCCGACCGCCTCGCGGGCCCGGTCATCAGGCTCAGCGTCCCCGACCTCGCGGCGCGGGGACTGCCGCGCCCCGAGACCGGCCTGTTCTCACGGGCCAGGCAGGGAGCGATCCCGGTCCAGGACGTCGGCCTGATCGACGCGGTACGCAAGGGCAAGGTCGAACCGGTCGCCACGGTGGAGTCCTTCGAGGACGGCAAGATCGTCCTGGCCGACGGCACCCGCATCGGCCCGGACACGGTCATCGCCGCGACCGGCTACCGCCGCGCCCTGGAGAACCTGGTGGGCGACCTCGACGTCCTCGACGCCCGGGGCCGCCCGAAGCCCCACGGCCGCCGCACCTCGAAGCAGGCTCCCGGCCTGTACTTCACCGGCTTCACGAACCCCGTCAGCGGAATGCTCAGAGAACTGGCGCGAGACGCCGAGAAGATCGCGAAGGCGATAGCGGCCCCGTAAGGGGCGCGGGGAACTGCGCGAGCAACCACACCCGACCGATCCCGCGAAACAACAAACACCCCACGGCGAACAGGCGCCCCACCACTCCCGGCTGATTCACCCCCTTGGCACGAGCCGGACCCTGCGCTTCCGTAAGCAGACGAGAACAACAGCGCCCCGGAAACACCGCACCCCCGCCGCCCTCGGCGCCAGGCTTTACGCGCAGCACCATTCCTGACACAGCGTCAGTTCAGTAATCTGACTGTGCGTCAGTTAAGTGCTGTCACACAGGAGCGGGCGGACCGATGCTTGGATCGACTCACGGCACCTTCACCACCGACCCCCGCCGCGCGCATGTTGTGGCCTGCGGCGAACTCCCCCCTCACACGGTCCACGGCAGGACCGACCCCGCGGCCGACCGGGACGTCAGCGGCCGCCCACTGCACGCCGACGTACCCGATCTGGACCGCTTCTTCCGGCCCGAGTCCGTCGCCGTCGTCGGCGCGTCCGACGCCGAGGGCCGCCCCAACACCGGCATCACCCGCCGGCTCGTCGCCTGGGCCGAGCGGGTCGGCGCGCGCCTGCACCCCGTGCACCCCACACGCCCGTCGGTCTTCGGCATCCCCTGCTTCCCTTCCGTCGCCGACCTGCCCGAACAGGTCGATCTGGCCGTGCTGTTGGTCGGCGACCCGCTGCCGGTCATCGAGCGGCTCGCCGAGGAGAAGGTGAAGTTCGCCGTCGCCTTCGCCTCCGGGTTCGCCGAGACCGGCGAGGAGGGCGCCGCCGCGCAGGCCCGCCTCGCGGCCGCCGTGCGGCGCTCGGGCCTCAGGCTGCTCGGCCCGAACACCAACCTCAACGCCTTCGAGGAGTTCCGCGACGACCTCGAAGGCCCCGCCATCGCGCTGATCACCCAGTCGGGACACCAGGGCCGCCCCGTCTTCACCCTGCAGGAGCTGGGCGTGCGCCTCTCGCACTGGGCACCCACCGGCAACGAGGCCGACCTGGAGACCGCCGACTTCATCTCCTACTTCGCCGGGCAGCCCGAGGTCGGCGCCATCGCCGCCTACGTCGAGGGCCTCAAGGACGGCCGCGCGTTCCTGCTCGCCGCCGACCGGGCGGCGAGGCAGGGGGTGCCCGTCGTCGCCGTCAAGGTCGGCCGGACCGAGACCGGCGCCCGCATGGCCGCCTCACACACCGGCAAACTGACCGGCGCCGACGCGGTGGTGGACGCGGCGATGCGGCAGTTCGGCGTGATCCGCGTCGACGGGCTCGACGAACTCCAGGACACCTCCGCCCTGTTGGCGCGGGCGCGGCCGCCGAAGGCCGACGGCGTCGTCGTCTATTCGATCTCGGGCGGCACGGGCGCGCACTTCTCCGACCTGGCGACCGAGGCGGGCCTGTCCCTGCCCACGCTCTGTGACGCCAAGCAGGCGGAGCTGCACCAGTGGATACCGGAGTACCTGAACGTCGCCAACCCCGTCGACAACGGCGGGCACCCCGTCGGCGACTGGCGCGGCCGCAAGATCATCGACGCGCTCCTCGACGACCCTGAGGTGGGGGTGCTGATCTGTCCGATCACCGGCCCCTTCCCGCCGATGAGCGACAAGCTCGCGCAGGACCTGGTGGACGCGGCGGAGCAGACGGACAAGCTGGTGTGCGTGGTGTGGGGCTCGCCCGTGGGCACCGAGGAGGCCTATCGCACCACGCTGCTCGGCTCCTCGCGCGTCGCCACCTTCCGCACCTTCGCCAACTGCATCACGGCGGTGCGCGCCTATCTGGACCACCACCGCTTCACGGCCGCCTACCGCTCCCCCTTCGAGGAGGCGCCGCGCTCCCCCTCGCCCTCCTTCCGCAAGGCGCAGGCCCTGATGCGGCCGGGCCAGCAGCTCAGCGAGCACGCGGCGAAGCAGCTGCTGCGCGCGTACGGGATACGGGTGCCGCGGGAGCAGTTGGTGACCAGCGCGGCGGCGGCCGTCCGCGCGGCCGGGCTCGTCGGCTACCCGGTCGTCATGAAGGCCTCGGGCCCGCAGCTGGCGCACAAGTCCGAACTGGGCCTGGTGAAGGTGGGGTTGACCTCGGCGAGCCAGGTGCGGGACGCCTATCGGGAGCTCACGGACATCGCCCGCCACGAGGGCGTCGCGCTGGACGGCGTCCTGGTCTGCCAGATGGTCGAGCGGGGCGTCGAGATGGTCGTCGGCGTCACGCACGACGCGCTCTTCGGGCCGACCGTGACGGTCGGACTCGGCGGCGTACTCGTGGAAGTGCTGCGGGACGCGGCCGTGCGGGTGCCGCCCTTCGGGGAGGACCAGGCGAAGGCGATGCTGCTGGAACTGCGGGGGCGTGCCTTGCTGGACGGGGTCCGGGGGGCGCCGCCCGCCGACGTCGACGCGCTCGTCGAGGTCGTGCTGCGGGTGCAGCGGATGGCGCTGGAACTGGCGGACGAGCTGGCGGAGTTGGAGATCAATCCGCTGATGGTGCTGCCTCGGGGGCAGGGGGCCGTGGCCCTCGACGCCCTCGCGACATGTCGTTGACCCGAGCCTCCACCGCACCCGCCTCCACACGAAACGGAGCCACTCCCCCATGACAGCCTCCCCCGGCCCCGAAGCCCCCCACGATCCCCTCGACTCATTGATACTCCACGCCACTGACAACGGCGTCTCATGGATCACGCTCAACCGGCCGGAGGCCATGAACGCCGTCACCTGGGACCAGCGCGAACGCGTCATCGCGCTGCTCGGCGAGGCCTCCTGCGACCCCGCCGTGCGCGCCGTGGTGATCACTGCGACCGGCAAGGGGTTCTGCGCGGGCGCCGACCTGCGCGGCACCCCGGGCGGCGTCGGCGGCGCGGGCGGCGCGGGCGGCGCGGGCGAACGCGTACCCGGCGACGTCGCCCGCACCATCCGCCAGGGCGCCCAGCGCCTCATCGCGGCCGTGCTCGACTGCGAGAAGCCGGTGATCGCCGCGGTGAACGGCACCGCGGCCGGCATCGGCGCCCACCTCGCGTTCGCCTGCGACCTGGTCATCGCCGCCGAACGGGCCAGGTTCATCGAGGTGTTCGTACGCCGCGGCCTCGTGCCCGACGGCGGCGGCGCGTATCTGCTGCCGCGTCTGATCGGGCCGCAGCGCGCCAAGGAGCTGATGTTCTTCGGGGACTCCGTGCCGGCCGAGGACGCCGAACGGTTCGGGCTCGTCAACCGCGTCGTACCCGCGGACGACCTGGAGAAGACGGCCCGCGCGTGGGCGGAGCGGCTCGCGGCCGGGCCGACCCGCGCGCTCGCCATGACCAAGCAGCTGGTGAACGCCTCCCTGGAGTCGGACCGCGCGACGGCCTTCGCCGCGGAGGCCGCGGCCCAGGAGATCAACATGACCACGGCGGACGCCAACGAGGGCGTGGCGAGCTTCGTGGAGCGCCGCACCCCGTCGTACGAGGGGCGTTGACGTCGCCGCGCGACCTCCTATCGTGATGCCCAACGGCGCGGCAGAGGAGGGCACATGGCCCGCACCCCACGCGACGGCGTCTATCTGATCAGGAGCGACGCCGACGACCTGTACGTCGAGTTGACCGACGGCGACCTCGGCCCGAACGTGCCGCTCGCCGGCGGACCGGCCCACAAGGGGCCGAGCCAGCAGTGGGAGTTGGTCGCGGTGGAGCCTGACCCCGACGACATCCACACCAACACGTACACGATCAAGAGCAAGCTCGGCGAGGTGTACGCGGGGCAGCTCGCGTCACGGCTCTTCCCGCCCCGGGCCGGCTCCCGCCCCACGCCGCTCACCTGGTCGATCGAGTACGTCGACGAGGGCGTCGTGCGCATCCTGAGCCCGCACTCCGACCAGTCGTTCGAGCTGGAGAAGGACAGCGCGGTGGCGGAGATCCTGCTGACCCGCTGGAAGGGCGCGCCGACGCAGCGGTGGGTCCTGGAGCAGGCGTAGCGGAGGCGGCAGCGGGTCAGCGGTCCCGGCGCAGGATCCGGATGTCGGGCGAGTCCGGGTCGCCCTCGCTCACGAAGAGCTCGGGGTCGTCCTCCGTGCCGCCGATGATCCACCCCTGGAAGCCGTCGCAGGCGGCTTCGTAGGGATCGTCGGTGTCCGAGGCGTCTGTCCCGGAGAGGACATCGATCCGGACCGAGGGGCGGTCCAGGTCCGTGTCGACGTCCACCGTCCAGGTGCCGCTCTCCGGGCAGCCGCGCACCTGGGCACGGCCGTCCTCGCGCAGCCGCAGTTCGACCGCGTCCCCGTGCCCGTCCCCGTCCCCGCCGCGCCAGACGCCGACGAGCTGCTCGGTGGTGAGCCGCGGCGGCTCGTACTCCGTGATCAGGCCCGTCCCCGTGGCCACGAAGCCGAACGTCAGGGCGCCCCCGAAGAGGGCGATCGACGCGGGCACCGACCAGAGCCACATCCTGCGCCGCCGCGGCGGCTTGCCGGTACGGGCCTCGTACCCGCGGTGGCAGGCGACGGCGAGCGCGGGCAGGACGCCGCTCGCCGCGATCCACAGGGCCGGCCCGGCGAACGGGCCGCCGAGCGCCGCGAAGAGGACCGCCCAGGCCAGGGCCACGGGCACGAGCGCCGCCAGGGACCACGCCCACTCCGGGCCCTTGCCG
Organism: Streptomyces sp. NPDC025651; assembly: GCF_055558735.1. Classification (NCBI taxonomy): domain Bacteria; kingdom Bacillati; phylum Actinomycetota; class Actinomycetes; order Kitasatosporales; family Streptomycetaceae; genus Streptomyces; species Streptomyces sp. NPDC025651. The sequence goes on along the minus strand of NZ_JBVHLZ010000010.1, from coordinate 31,787 downwards.
CGCCACCGCGCGCCCCTGCGCCCCAGGGAGACCGCGGGGAGCGTCAGGACCACCGAGTGCACGAGACCGGCGAGCGGGAACAGCACGGGCCCGAAGAGGAACGCGCAGGCCAGGCCGAAGACGCCGCCCTCGGGCACTCCGTAGTCGTCGTTGTCGAACGACAGCACCCAGGCCAGCGTGACGGCCGCCGGTATCTGGGCGGCACAGGCCGCCGCGGCGGCCGCGACGCCGCCGTCGTTCCAGCCGTCGCGTAGTGACTTTCCGCCGTTCCCCCACGTCATGGGGGTGAAGATACGCGCGGCCCCGAGCCGTCTCCGAGTCGCCCCGGAGGCGGCGACCCTGAGGCGGCGGCCCTGAGGCGGCGCCCCTGAGGCTGCGGCCCCGAGGCTGCCGCCCACACCCTTCCCATCTGACGACCCGTCAGCTTCAATGGGTGGCGTGATGGGACACGCAGGGATGGCGGCCACCGCTGTTCGATACCTCAGGTCGGTCGGGGCCCCCACCACGGGCCCCGTGGAGGCTCTACCGCGCCCCCAGCTGCGCGCGGTCGGCGACGACGAGCGGGCGCCGCTCGATCCGGGCGAGTTCCGGCGCGTGCTCGGGAACTTCGCGACGGGCGTCACCGTGATCACGGCCCCCGCCGTCACGGACGACCCGGAAGGCAGGACCGGCCCCGAAAGCCGCACCGGCCCCGCCGGCTTCGCCTGCCAGTCCTTCTCGTCGCTCTCCCTGGACCCGCCGCTTGTCTCCTTCATGGTGGCGCGTACGTCGACGACGTGGCCCCGCATCGCGCGCGCGGGCGTCTTCTGCGTGAACGTCCTCGGCGCCGACCAGGGCGACCTGTGCCGCGCCTTCGCGGTGAGCGGCGCCGACAAGTTCGCCGGGGTCGCCTACGACGCGGCGCCGGTGACCGGCTCCCCGCGCCTGGCCGGGGCGCCCGCCTGGATCGACTGCACGATCCAGGCCGTGCACACCGGCGGCGACCACCTCATCGTGGTGGGCCGGGTGGACGCCCTCGGCACACCGGACGGCGACCGCGCACCGCTGCTCTTCCACAAGGGCACCTTCGGCCGCTTCACGCGCTGAGCGCCACCGGAGCCGTCTCGCGCCGCCGGATCACCAGCGCCATCAGCGCGGCCGCCGCGCACAGCGCACCGGAGGCGTACCAGATCACGTCGTACGACCCGAAGGTGTCCCGTGCCACGCCGCCGAGGAACGCGACCAGGGCGGCGCCCACCTGGTGCGAGGCAAGGACCCAGCCGAAGACGATCGCGCTGTCGTCGCCGTACTGCTCGCGGCACAGGGCCAGGGTCGGCGGGACGGTGGCCACCCAGTCCAGGCCGTAGAAGACGACGAAGAAGAGCATCGGCGGGTGGACGTTCGGCGCGAGCAGGATCGGCAGGAAGAGCAGCGAGACGCCGCGCAGCGCGTAGTACACGGCGAGCAGGCGCCGCGCGTCGAAGCGGTCCGTGAGCCAGCCGGAGGCGACGGTCCCGATGACGTCGAAGACCCCGATGACGGCGAGCAGCGAGGCCGCGGCCTGGATGGGCATGCCGTGGTCGTGCGCGGCGGGCACGAAGTGGGTCTGGACGAGCCCGTTCGTCGAGGCGCCGCAGATCGCGAAGCTGCCCGCGAGGAGCCAGAAGGGCCCGGTGCGGGCGGCCTTGAACAGCACGCCGAGGGTGCGCCGGGCGGCGCCCGTGACGGGCGCGGGCTTCTCCACGAACTCCTGTGCGCCGTACGGCTTCAGGCCCACGTCGGCCGGGTGGTCGCGCAGCAGCAGCCACACGAAGGGCACGACCACGAGCGCCGCGAGCGCGACCGTCACGGCGGCGGGCCGCCACGCGTACTCGTCGACGATCCAGGAGAGCAGCGGCAGGAAGATCAACTGCCCTGATGCGGAGGCCGCGGTGAGGATGCCGGTGACCAGGCCGCGCCGCTCGGTGAACCACCGGTTGGTGACGGTGGCGGCGAAGGCGAGCGCCATCGAGCCGGAGCCGAGCCCGACGAGGAAGCCCCAGTACAGGAGCAGCTGCCAGGCGGAGTCCATCCACACGGTCAGGCCGGAGCCCACCGCGATCACGACCAGGGCGACCGCGACGACCTTGCGGATGCCGAAGCGGTCCATGAGCGCGGCGGCGAACGGCGCGGTCAGGCCGTACAGCGCGAGGTTGACGGAGACCGCGAGGCCGATGGTGCCGCGCGACCAGTGGAACTCCTGGTGCAGCGGGTCGATGAGCAGGCCGGGCAGGGAGCGGAACGCGGCGGCACCGATGATCGTCACGAACGTGACGGCGGCGACGAACCACGCGCGGTGGATACGGGGACGGCGGCGCGCGGGCCCGTTCGGCGGGGAGGTCCGCGCGGGCGTCTCGGTTGTCTGGTTCACGCCCTCCAGAATCCGCGGACCGCCCTCCCCGAACGAGTGGCCCGAGGGACAGCATTCGCTAGGATCGGGCCATGGCCGACACCCTTGCGCCCTCCACCGGGCCGGACCGGCACCGCGTCGCCGTCCTCGCCCTGGACGGGGTGATCCCCTTCGAACTGGGCATCCCCCAAAGGATCTTCGGCCGTGCGCGCACGCCGGAGGGCCGACGCCTCTACTCCGTGGTGACCTGCTCGATCCGCCCGCCGGGCCCGGTCCGCACGGACGCCGACTTCGCGATCCTGGTCGAGAACGGCCCCGAGGCGCTGGCCGAGGCGGACACGGTCGTGGTCCCGGCCTCGTACGAACTGGGTCCGGTGTACGAGGAGGGCCGTCTCACCGACGAACTGGCCGCCGCCCTCGCCCACATCAGGCCGGGCACGCGTCTGGTCGCGATCTGCACGGGTGGGTACGTCCTGGCCGCCGCGGGCTACCTGGACGGCCGCGCCGCGACCACGCACTGGGCGTCGGCCGAGCACTTCCAGGAGCTCTTCCCGCAGGTCCAGGTGGACGCGGACGTGCTGTTCATCGACGACGGCGACGTCCTGACGTCGGCGGGCGTGGCAGCGGGCCTCGACCTCTGCCTCCACGTCGTGCGCCGCGACCACGGCACCGCGGTCGCCAACGACGTGGCCCGCCGCACCGTCGTCCCCCCGCACCGCGACGGCGGCCAGGCGCAGTACATCCAACGCCCGCTCCCCGAGCCGCAGTTGGCGACCACACGGACGGCGCGGGCCTGGGCGCTCGGCCGCCTCGACCAGCCCCTGCAGCTGCGCGACATGGCCGAGCAGGAGGCGATGTCGGTCCGCACCTTCACCCGGCGCTTCCGCGAGGAGGTCGGGGTCAGCCCCGGCCAGTGGCTGACGCAGCAGCGGGTGGAGCGGGCCCGCCACCTCCTCGAGTCGACCGGCCTCTCGGTCGACCAGGTGGCGCGCGACGCGGGGTTCGGCACGGCGCAGTCGATGCGGCAGCACCTACAGGCGGCGCTCGGGGTCACCCCCACCGCGTACCGCCGCACGTTCCGCGACGTCACCACCGCCTGAGCCCTCCGCGTCCGGGGGCCTCGCCTCCCCCGACATCGCGATCACGGTGAGTACGAGACCGAGGCCCACCCCCGCCAACACGGCCGTGGAAGGCGGGACAACGCTCAGCAACCCACCCGCCAGCGACCCGCTCGCCGCGTAACCCGCGCCGACCGCCGCGTACATCACCGAGTAGCCGGCGGCGAGGGCGCCGGGCGGCAGCACTTCGCGCAGGGAGAGGTTGCGGGTGACCATGACCCCGGCCTGCAGCACACCGGCGACCCCGAGCACACCGAACATCCATCCCACACCGGGCACGACGGCGACCAGCGCGAGACACCCGGAGACCGCGAACATCAACACCATGCTCTGCGTCCGCAGCCGTCCGGGCCACGCCCTGAGCCCGTAGACGAACGACCCCACGGCGGACCCCACGGCGAGCACCACCAGGAGGGGCCCCGCCCAGCCGACCCCGACGCCCCGCTGCTCCAGCAGGGCGGGCAGCACCAGTTCGGCGAGGGCGAGCATGGACAGGCTGGCCGCCCCCGTGACGAAGACCGGCCAGGCGCGTACGAGGATCCGCGCCATGGACTCCCCTCCGCGGTCGTCCGCCTCCGCCCGCCACCCCGCGGGCAGCATCCAGAGCCCGGCGACGGCGGAGGCCATCAAGGCTCCGGCGAGCAGGAGCGGCAGAGCGGGCGAGGCCCCCAGCGCGAGCCCGGTCACGGCGGCCGGGGCCACGGCCCAGATCCCGAAGGTCAACATGGACTCGACGGACAGGGCCTGGGCGACGGCCTTCTCCGGTACGAGGCTGGTCAGCAGCGCGCGGAGCCCTCCGGGGGCGGCGGCGGGCGCGGCCCCGGCGAGGAAGGCGAAGCCTCCGAGCGCGACCGGATGGGCATCCGGCAGAACCCCCAGCGCCAGGAACCCGACGGCTCCCGCGGCAAGCCCCGCGGCAAGCTGCGGCCGGGCCCGCTCGGCCCGCATCCGCATCCCGAGGAGCGGCGCCCCGACGATCTCGCCCACCACATAAACGGCGGCGAGCACGGCTCCGAGGGCATACCCCCCAGGCCGCTCCCGCACCAGAAACACGAGGGCCAGCGGCGCCCCCGCCACAGGCATCCGCGCCCCCACGGCCACGGCCCCCCACCGCAGCACGCCCCTGTTCATGACCTCGCGATAACCCATCCCCCGAACGTAGACGCCCCCGCTACCGCCGTCCCCTCAATTTCCCCGCGAGGCCGACCGGTTGCCCGGCGGCCCGGCCAGGTCCGGCCGCCGCCCGGATCAGAACGTCAGAACCCCCCGCGCGACCCGCCCCGCCCGCGCGTCCTCCGCCGCCTTCCCGAAGTCCTCCACCGCGTACGTCGCCGTCACCAACTCGTCCAGCAGCAGCCGCCCGCCCCGGTACATCTCCGCGTACACCGCGAAATCCCGCTGCGGCCGCGAACTCCCGTACCGGCAGCCCAGGATCGACTTGTCCAGGAACATCGAAGCCACCACGAACGACGCCTCGGCGCCCGCCGCCGGCATCCCCAGGAGCACCGCCTGCCCGTGCCGGTCCAGCAGATCGACCGCCTCCCGCACCAGCTCCACCCGCCCCACGCACTCAAACGCGTGGTCGACCCCGTCCGGCAGGACCTCCCGCACCCCCGACACGGAACCGAAGAAGTGCGTCGCCCCGAACTGCCGCGCCACCGCCTCCTTCTCCGGATTCGCGTCCACCGCGACGATCGTCGAGGCCCCCGCGATCCGCGCCCCCTGCAGCACATTGAGGCCGATCCCCCCGGCGCCGATGACGGCGACCGAGTCCCCGAGCCCGACCCGGGCCCGGTTCAACGCCGCCCCCACCCCCGTCACGACCGCGCACCCGATCAACGCCGCCGACGTCAGCGGGATGTCCTCCGCGATCCTCACGGCCTGCACGGCCTTGACGATCGTGCGCTCGGCGAAGGCGGAGTTCGCCGCGAACTGGTACACCGGCTTCCCGCCCCGCGAGAACGGCTGGTCCGGCCGCCCGATCGCCTTGCGGCACATCGTCGGCCGCCCCCGGTTGCACTCGGCGCACGCCCCACAGCTCGCGATGGTGGACAGAGCCACATGGTCCCCGGGAGCCACATGTGTGACCCCGGCCCCGACCGCCTCCACCATCCCCGCGCCCTCGTGTCCGAGCACCACCGGCGGCGGAAACGGAATCGTCCCGTCGATCACCGAGAGATCGCTGTGGCACAGCCCGGCCGCGGCCACCGCGACAAGGACCTCACCGGGCCCCGGATCCCGTATCTCCAGATCGTCGACGACCTCGACCCGCTCCCCGTCGAAGACAACGCCCCTCATCACTCACCCCTCACCGAGGCCCCCTGGCCTCTCTCGGCAGACCGAGCACCCGCTCGGCGATGATGTTCCGCTGCACTTCGTCCGAGCCGCCGTAGATGGTGTCGGCACGGCTGAACAGGAAGAGCCGCTGCAGGGCGTCGAGTTCGTACGGAGTCTCGGCACGCCAGTCCGAGGGACCGACCGCGGCGGCCGCCCCCCGCACCTCCATGGCGAGCTCCCCGAGCCGCTGATGCCACCGCCCCCACAGCAGCTTGGCCACACTGGGCGCCCCGAGGTCCTGCCCCGCACCCGCACCCGACCCCGCTCCCCCGTTCCCGCCCCTGCCCCCTCCCCTGCCCCCGCCTCCCAGCGTCCGCAACGCGTTCCACCGCATGACCCGCAGCTCGGCCCACTGCCGCACGATGCGATCGCGCACCACGGCGTCCCGGACCGCCCCGCTCGCCACAGCCTCCCGCACGACGCCCGCCAACTCCTCGGCGAAGCCGATCTGCTGGACCAGGGTCGACACCCCGCGCTCGAAGCCGAGCAGCCCCATCGCGACACGCCACCCCTGGCCGGCACCGCCGACGACATGCGCGGCACGCGCGCGTGCGCCGTCGAAGAAGACCTCGTTGAACTCGCTGGTGCCGGTGAGCTGTTGAATGGGCCGCACGTCGACGCGTCCGGGCTGGTCCATCGGGACCAGCAGCAGGGACAGCCCCCGGTGCCCCTGGGCCCCCTCCTCCGTCCGCGCCAGCACGAAACACCAATCGGCGTCGTGCGCCGACGACGTCCAGATCTTCTGCCCGGTGACGCGATAGGTCTCCCCCTCCCGCACGGCCCGCGTCCGCACCCCCGCCAGATCGGACCCGGCCCCGGGCTCGCTGTACCCCTGGCACCACAAGGCCTCCCCGCGGGCGATCGCCGGAAGGAACTCGTCCCGCTGCTCCTGGCTCCCGTACGCGAGGAGCGTCGGCGCAAGGAGGTTCTCCCCGATGTGCCCACAGCGCCCGGGCGCCCGCACGCGCGCGTACTCCTCGGCCCACACCACCTGCTGGGTCAGCGTGGCCCGCCGGTTGCCGTACGCGTCCGAGTCCCAGCCGAGGCCGATCCAGCCCCCGCGCCCCAACTCCCGCTCCCAGGCCCGCCGCTGGGCCACGCCCTCGTGCTCGCTGCCGGGCCCGCCGCGCCCCACCGCGCCGGCGAAGTCGCCGGTGAGGTGCTCGGCAAGCCAGGCCCGCGCCTCGGTGCGGAACTCCTCGTCCTCGGGACCGAAGCCGAACTCCACCGCTCCACCCCGCCTACGCGTTCGGACGCGCTTGGTCGGCCGCCGCCTTGGCCATGGCCTCCAGCTGCGCCAGCATCGGCATCGGGTCGGTCCCCACCGTCCCCGGCAGGAAGTCGGCGATCCTCTCGGGGGTCCAGGCCCCGTCCGCGTACCCGGCGCGCAGCTCGCGCGGCTGGGCCCATACGGCGATCTTGGGCCCGGCGATCGTGTAGACCTGCCCGGTGATCTTCTCCTCGCGGGCCCGGTCACTCAGCAGATACACGACGAGGGCGGCGACGTCCTCAGGCTCCCCGATCTCCTTCAGCTCCATGGGAACGTTCGCCGACATCCTCGTCCGCGCGACGGGCGCCACCGCGTTGGCGGTCACCCCGTACTTGTTGAGTCCCAGCGCCGCGCTGCGCACCAGCGAGATGATCCCGCCCTTCGCCGCGCTGTAGTTGGCCTGCGCGACGGAGCCCTGGTGGTTGCCGCTGGTGAAGCCGATCAAGGTCCCCGACCTCTGCTTGCGCATCACGGCCGACGCGGCGCGGAAGACGGTGAAGGTGCCCTTCAGGTGGGTGGCGACGACCGGGTCCCACTCCTCCTCCGACATGTTGAACAGCATCCGCTCGCGCAGGATCCCGGCGACGCACACGACGCCGTCGACACGTCCGAACTCGGCGAGCGCGACGTCGACGATCCGCTGCCCGCCCGCCATGGTCGAGATGTCGTCCGCGACGGCGACGGCCTCGCCGCCCGCGGCCCGGATCTCCTTGACGACGGCGTCGGCTATCTCGCTGGTCGGCTCGGCGCCCTCCATGGAGACGCCGTAGTCGTTGACGACGACCTTCGCCCCCTCGGCCGCCGCGGCGAGCGCGACGGCCCTGCCGATGCCGCGCCCGGCGCCGGTCACGGCCACCACCTTGCCTGCCAAGAAGTTCCCCACGTCCGGCCCCTTCCCGCGGTTTCTGACGGACCGTTAGATTCTATGACCCGTCAGATGCCTCAGGACAAGCCCCGGGGAGGACTCATGTCAGACTCAGGCACCGCACCCTCCGATGCCGCACCCTCCGGCCTGCCGCCCGAGTTCCACGAGATCGCCAAACGCGTGAACAACTGGGGCCGTTGGGGAGCGGACGACGAGATCGGCACCCTCAACCTCGTCACCGACGAGGTCGTGCGCGAGGCCGCGGCCACCGTCCGCAGCGGCCGCCGCGTCGCGCTCGCGCTGCCCCTCAAGGAGGACGGCGTCCAGACGGGCCTGATACCGGGCCGCATCAACCCCCTGCACACGATGGTGCAGATCAACCAGGAGCTGTTCGGCCCCGGCACGGTCGCCACCAGCGACGACGCGGTGACGATGGGCCTGCAGACCGCCACCCACTGGGACGCGCTCACCCACGTCTCGCACTCGGGAAAGATCTACAACGGCCGCCCCGCGGACACCATCACGGCCCACCGGGGCGCCGAGTTCAGCGGCATCGACACGATCCCGTACATCGTCTCGCGCGGCGTCCTCCTGGACGTCGCGCGCGCCAAGGGCCTGGACCGGCTGCCCGGCGACCACGCGGTCACGCCCGAAGACCTGGACGAGGCGGCGGAGTTCGGGGGCGTCACGGTCCGCGCGGGCGACATCGTGCTCGTCCGGACGGGACAGACGCAGGTGCTGCTGGCCGGCGACAAGCACGCGTACGGCTATCCGTCGCCCGGCCTCTCGGTGCGCACGCCCGAGTGGTTCCACGCGCGGGACGTGGCGGCGGTCGCGAACGACACCCTGACCTTCGAGATCTTCCCGCCGGAGATCGAGAACCTCTGGCTGCCCGTGCACGCGCTCGACCTGGTCGAGATGGGGATGCCGCAGGGCCAGAACTGGAACCTGGAGAAGTTGTCCACAGCCTGTGCGGAAGATTCCCGGTACGCCTTCCTGCTCTCCGCGATGCCGGAGCCGTTCACCGGCGGCACGGGCACGCCGGTGGCCCCGGTCGCCGTGCTGTGAGCCCCCGTGACCCCCACCTCTTCGGACGGCGGCGCGTCGGCTTCCGCCCCGAGCGCGATGCCGCGCGCCGCCGTCCGGCTCCGGCGCTCGACCCTGCCCCTCACGGCCCCGAAGGGATGGGCGCCGAAATCACGACCCACATCTCGTCAAGGACCTCCGTCACCGAGCACCCTCGACGTCCCCTCGCGGCGAATCGCTGCACACAAGCGTGATCAATCGGACACGGTACGTCAACACCCGGCCGGGGATTAATGAATTATGCCGGATTTGCCCCACCCGCGCATGGGCGCGCGCATCGTGGCACACGACGGCGCATACGGGCTCAGAGGGCCCCGCACCGGAGCGGAGGGGGGCTCGTGCGGCTCGCACCGCCGACGCGGCGCCCGGAAGGGGCGCGGGGCTGTGACATCAGCGGCTTCGCCGCGAAGGGGGTACCTCTCTGCTCGAGCGAAGCCGAGAGCTCGGGGAAGCGACCAGCCGCGACGCACCCGCGGCCGACCCGCCGGCCGTCCGGCGCGACGCTCAAGGGCCCAGCCGCTCACACCGCTTCGTAGGCGACGCCGGCCTCGCCGCGGGATGCTTCGTCGAAGGACGCCGCGTCATAGGTCGCGCCCTCGAAGGTCACCGCTGCCACGCCCGCGTCGCACCGGTCCACCTCGCACCAGATGCTCTTGCCGACGCCTTCGGGCTGCCAGCCCCAGCGGTCGGCGAGGCCGTCGACGAGCTCCAGGCCGCGGCCGTTGGTGTCGTCGCCGTCCGCGTGCCGCGGCGCGGGCGGGCGGGCGCTGCGGTCGGCGACCTCCACCCGGACCGTCCCCGCGGCGTCGGCGGGACCGTCGGGGATGCAGGGGAGCAGCATGCGCAGCACGGCCGGACAGCCCGTGTGCACAACGGCGTTGGTGACGAGCTCCGAGATCAGCAGGATCAGCGTCTCGGCCACCGGCTCGTCGGCCTCTATTCCCGAGCCCGCCAGCCGCGAACGGGCCCATCGCCTGGCCCGTCCCACCTCTGCGGGGTCGGCCCCGACCTCCAGCTGAACTTGAAGCACCTGCACCGCTCACACCATCCGAACCGGCGGACACATCGCCTCGCGACTCCACAGGGTCACGGAACGTGAACCCATTGAGAGCCAGCATGATTGACGTTCAGTCACCCCAACAAGCGCTTCGGGCATATTCCAGCGCGAAGGAGTACGCGTGCTGCATACTGTGCGACGCGCGCCGCGGGGGGTCGAACAGGTGGGTACGGAACCCAGTCCTGCGCCGCGAACGGCGGGCATTCCCGGTCCCGGAGTCGCCTCAGGGGCAACACCGGGATGGCTCAGCCTCAGAACCACTCGCATCCCACACAAGGTACCCGAGCCGGACACCGACTCCGTGCCGTGACGAGTCACGCGTAGGACACAACCCGATATCGACGCTCAGTAGTCCCGGCGCGGGCCGCTCCCCGGCCGCGCAACAACGGACAAAGCGCTCGATATCGGGTAGACCAATGTCTCAGAGGGCCGCGGCCAGCTCCTCCTCCGCGTCCCGCGCCGTCCGCCCCAGCTCGGCGCGCACCCAGGCCCGCTTGAGGTGCAGATGCACGTCCGCCTCCCAGGTGAACCCCATGCCGCCGTGCACCTGGAGGCAGTCCCGCGCGTTGCGCACGGCCGCGTCGTCGGCCAGCAGCTTGGCCCCGGAGATCTCCAGCGCGTCCCCGGTCACGGCCGCCGCGTACACCGCGGCGCGGGCGAGCTCGGCCCGCACGAGCATCTGCGCGCAGAGGTGCTTGACGGCCTGGAACGCCCCGATGGGCTGCCCGAACTGCTCGCGCTCACGGGCGTGTTGGACGGCCAGGTCGCAGGTGCGGGCCGCGCCGCCGAGCTGCTGCGCCGCATGGAGCAGCGAACCGGCGGGGCGCCCCGGGCTCCCGGCGCCGGGCACGCGGTGCAGCGGCGTCAGCGGGTCGACGGAGCGCAGCGGCACGGCGCCCGCCGCCTCTCCGAGCACCACGTCGGCCTCCTCCAGCCACGGCACCAGCGAGCCGTCGACCTCGGTCACCACGGTCTCACCCGACGCGGCGCCCGGCACGGTCCCCGCCGCGAGGAACGACGCCACCGCGGGCCCCGGCAGCAGCGCGCGTCCCGCCTCCTCGAAGACCAACACGGCCTCCGGCAGGCCCAGTCCGACCCCGCCCTCCTCCTCGGGCAGCGTGAGCGCGAAGAACCCGGCATCGCCCAGTTCGCGCCAGAGCGCCCGGTCGACGCGGTCCGTGGCGTCGCGCAGGGAGAACCGCCCCTCCAGGAGCCGCCGCATCCCGTCGCGCAACGCCACCTGGTCCTCAGTGAGTTGGAAATCCATCCGGGCTCTCACCGCCCCTTCGGGAGACCGAGGATCCGCTCGGCCACGATGTTCTGCTGGATCTGCGAGGTCCCCGCCGCGATCGTGTACGACAGCGAGGACAGGCGGTCGAGGTTCCACTCGTGGCCGAGGTCGAGCGCGCCCGCGCCGAGCACCTCGGCCGCCGCGTCGTACAGCTCCTGGCGCGCGTGCGAGTACCGCAGCTTGAAGACCGAGCCGCCCACGCCGGGCACTCCACCCGTGCGCTGCGCCTCGCTCACGTTCCACTGCGTGAGGCGCCACAGCGCGGCGAACTCCGCGCTCAGCCGCCCGAGGCCGCGCCGCAGCGCCGCGTCGTCCCAGCGGCCGTTCTTCCGTGCCTCACGGGCGAGTTCACCGAGCACGCGACGGCAGGCCACCACCTCCCCCACGAAGGCGGTGCCCCGCTCGTACGACAGGGTCACCATCGTCACGCGCCAGCCGTCGTTCTCCTCGCCGACCCGGTTGGCCACCGGCACCCGCACCTCGTCGAGGAACACCTCGGCGAACTCCGTGGATCCGGCGAGCGTGCGCAGCGGGCGTACGGTGATGCCGGGGGCGTCCATCGGCATCGCGAGCCAGGTGATGCCCCGGTGCTTGGGCACGGCCTCGCTCACCGGCGTCGTACGCACCAGGAGCTCGCACCAGTCGGCGACCTCGGCGTGCGAGGTCCAGATCTTGGACCCGCTCACCACGTAGTGGTCGCCGTCGCGCCACGCGCGCGTGCGCAGCGACGCGAGGTCGGATCCGGCGTCGGGCTCGCTGAAGCCCTGGCACCACACCTCGTCGCCGCGCAGCACGGGCGGCAGCCACCGCTCGCGCTGCTCGGGGGTGCCTTCGGAGGCGATGGTGGGCCCCGCGTGCAGCAGGCCCACGAAGTTGGCCCCTACGTAGGGGGCGCCCGCCTTCTCCGTCTCCTCCAGGAAGATGAGCCGCTGCGTCGGGGAGGCGTCCCAGTGCACCTCCCCGTAGCCCGCGTCGTACAGCATGCGCTGCCACGCGGTGTCGTAGGCGCGGCGTCCGGGCCAGTCCCGGGGCGAGGGCTTGGCGGGGAGCTTCGGGAGCACCGCCGCGAGCCAGTCGCGAAGGCCGGCCCGGAAGGCCTCCTCCTCTTCGGTGTACGTGAGGTCCATGCGGCGCGTCCCCTCCGGCCCTCCGAAAAGATCTGATGACCCGTCAGACAGCAGGCTAGCCCCGCACCCCTGGACCGACAAGGCGCGGAGCCCTACGCTCTCGACACCATCTGACTACCCGTCAGTTCCGCCGGTGGCGCCGGGAGGGGATCGCATGAGGACCTCGGAGAACGAGACCGCGTACGCACTGGGTGAGTCCCGCACGCTCTGGGAGCTGATCGCGCGCCGCGCCGACCTCACCCCCGAAAGGCCCGTGCTCCTCCAGGCCGCGGCCGACCCCGCCGACGACCGCACGCTCACCTTCGGGGAGCTGCGGGACCGCGCCGAACGCGTCGCCGCGGGCCTCCACGGCATGGGGGTGCGCCCCGGCACCGTCGTCGCCTGGCAGCTGCCCACCCGCATCGAGACGGCCCTGCTCTCCTTCGCGCTCGCCCGCATCGGCGCCGTCCAGTCCCCCGTCATCCCCTTCCACCGCGACCGCGAAGTCGGCTTCGTTCTGCGGGAGTCGAAGGCCGAGTACTTCGCGGTGCCCGGGACCTGGCGCGGCTTCGACCACACGGAGATGGCGCGAAGGCTCGGCGCCCGGGGCGAGTTCGAGGTGTTCGAGGCGTACGAGACGCTGCCCGACGGCGACCCGTCCGTCCTGCCCCCGCCGCCCTCCGACGGCACGGCGGTCCGCTGGATCTACTGGACCTCGGGCACCACGTCCGACCCCAAGGGCGTCCTGCACACCGACCGTTCACTGATGGCGGGCGGCTCCTGCCTCGCCCACGCCCTGCGCCTGAAGGCCTCCGACGTCGGCTCCATGGCGTTCCCCTTCGCGCACATCGCGGGCCCCGACTACACCGTGATGCTGCTGCTCTACGGCTTCCCCGCGGTCATGTTCGAGCACTTCGCGCTGCCCGCCGCGCTGGAGGGCTACCGGCGCCACGGCGTGACCGTGGCGGGCGGGTCGACGGCCTTTTACTCGATGTTCCTGGCCGAGCAGCGCAAGCTGGATCCGGGCGAGAGGGTCATCCCGACCCTGCGCCTCCTCGCGGGCGGCGGGGCACCCAAGCCGCCGGAGATCTACCACGCCGTCGTACGCGAGATGGGCTGCCAACTCACCCACGGGTACGGCATGACCGAGGTCCCGATGATCACGATGGGCGCCCCGGACGACACTCCGGAGAACCTCGCGACGACGGAAGGGCTGCCGCCGGAGGGCATGGAGATCCGCGTCACGGACGCGGACGGCAAGGAGCTGCCGCCCGACACGGACGGCGAGGTACGGCTGCGCGGGGAGGCCGTCTGCCGGGGCTACGTGGACCCGCGGCAGAGCGCGGACGCCTTCGACGCCGACGGTTTCCTGATCACCGGCGACCTCGGCCACCTCAAGGAGAGCGGCCACCTGGTGCTCACCGGGCGGGCCAAGGACATCATCATCCGCAAGGGCGAGAACATCTCCGCCAAGGAGATCGAGGACCTGCTCCACCAGCACCCGGCCGTCGGCGACGCGGCCGTCATAGGCCTGCCCGACCCCGAGCGCGGGGAGCGGGTCTGCGCGGTCGTCGAACAGCGCGCGGGGGCCGGTGAGTTGACCCTGGAGACGGTCGTCTCGTACCTGCGCGGGGAAGGCCTCTCCACCTACAAGCTGCCGGAACAGCTGGAGGTGGTCGAGGCGCTTCCCCGCAACGAGACGCTGCGCAAGGTGCTGAAGTATCAGCTGCGGGAACAGTTCTCCCAGGGCTGAGGCCGTTCCGGGGTGCCTACTCCGGCACCGTGAAGTACTGCGCGAACGCCGTCACGATCTCCTGCTCCGCGACCTTGCCGTCGCCGTCCGTGTCCAGCGCGCCGGCCACCGTCCCCGCGATGTCCTCGGGCACGCCGAGCGCCTTGAGCGCCCGACCGGCCTCGGCGGGGGTCACCGCTCCGTCGGTGTCGCCGTCGGCGACCGCGATGACCGCGTGCAGGAAGGGCCTGGCGATCTCGGCGAACCGGCCGGGGTTGTCCCGCAGCCGCTTCACCGCGCCGCCCACGAACTCGTCCCGGGTGATCCGCTGGTCCCCGTCACGGTCCGCGATACCGGCCATGCCCTGCCAGAAGGCCTCGGCTCCGATGTAGAGGGCCTGCCCCTTCTCCGAGCGCGCCGTCGCGCCGAACTCCGCGCACAGGGCGGCCGCCGCCGTGCTGAAGTCCTCACGGGAGATGTAGCCGTTGCCGTCCTGGTCGAAGGTGGCGAACCGGGCCGCGATCCTACGCTCGTACTCGGCACTGTCCATGGTCTTCGGGCCGCCTCACTTCCGCGGTTGGGTGCGTGTTCAAGGGGTGTGTGTCCCCGCCAGCGAGCGTACGTCTTCGCAGGCCACCGGGGGGCGGGAAACCGACGCTTGTGCCAAGACCGCCGGAATTCCGGGACAAGGGTGTGGCACGGGAGTGATGTGCTGCACTGTTCCCGTGGAAGCGGTTGCGGCGAGTGTCATAGCGGTGTTGGGAACTCTGCTGGGTGCGGGGGTCACGCACGTCTTCCAGCGGAAGGCGATCGCACGGACGGAGGAGTTCACCCGGGGCGAGAAGCTGCGGCAGGAACGGATCGACGCGTACTGCGCGTACGCGGGGGCGCTGGTCAACTACCGGCGGGTCCTGGTCGACCGCTGGTTCAGCCGGGCGGAGAACCGCACCGAGGAGAGCGAGGAGTCCCGCTTCCGCTCCTACGAGATGCGGTCCGAGGCCCAGGAGGCGCTGTTCCGGGTGCAGTTGCTGACCAACGACGAGGAGCTCGTCCGGCTCGCCGCGGAGACCCTGGAGCAGGTCGCCGACGTGCACAGGACCGACGACCGCGGCGTGCTCGGCGAGCGGCGGCGCATCTCGCGGGACGCGATCAACTCCTTTGTGGCGGCGGCCAAGCGGCACGTGTAGGAGCCGGGTCGGGTGCGGGGGCTAGGCGGAGAGCGGGGTGGCCCCGTCGTCCAACGCCGCCCCCACGTCCGGGAAGACCTCGAACAGGCGGCGTACGCCGAGGGCCGCGAGGACGCGGTTCACATGGGAGCCGTCGACCGCGCCCTTGGCCGGCAGTATCAGCCGAAGGCGCCCCTGGCAGGAGCGGATCAGACGCCGCGTGGCGATCAGCACGCCGACGCCGCTGGAGTCGCAGAACAGCACTTCGGAGAGGTCGAGCACGATGCTGCGGCGGCCGTCGGCCACCGCCTCGTGCACGCGCTGGCGCAGCACGGGCGAGGTGAGCAGGTCCATCTCGCCGGACACGCACAGCACCGCCCAGCCGGACTGCTCGCCCACCGTCACCTTGAGCGTCACCCGCCACGCCTTCCGCTCGCCCTGCACGCCACTGATTCCGCAGTGATCCGGAAGCAGTCCTTACGCTTCGTTCTGCTTCGGCTGCCCCACCGCTCTCCCATGAAACACCAGCAGGCTCCCGTCAATATCATCCGGTGCCCGGCAGAAGCCGCGCTTTGCCTCAAACAGGAGTGCGCTGTCAGCGGTGCCGACTACATTCGATGGAGAGTCGGGAACGACGGAAGTACGGTCGGAGAAGAAGGCACCACGAACAGCAGTACGGCCAGCAGTACGGGCAAGCGCACGAGGGGGGACGCATGCCGAAGGACGCGCCGCGGCGCTGGGACCACCGGATGCAACAGCGGCTCGCGCACGGAGAGGCCGCCGCGCTCGGCGAGCTGTACGACCGCTTCGCCTCGCTCGTGCACGGCCTCGCCCACCGCGTCCTCGGCGAGGAGAGCGCCGCGGACCGCATCACCCGCGAGGTCTTCACCCACATCTGGGAGAACCCCGACGCGTACGACCCCAAGCAGGGCCCCCTGCGCTCCTGGATCGCCACGCTCACCCACCAGCAGGCCGTCCGCAGGCTCCGCCAGACCGAGTCCGCCGCCCTCGCCCGCGGCGGCGAGGGCACCACGGAGGACCTGGAGCGCAAGGTCCGCCGCGCCTCCGCCGCGGCCCGCGCCGACTACATCGTCTCGGCCATGCCCACCCCGCTGCGCGCCGCCCTCGAACTCGCCTACTTCCAGCGGCGCGACTACCGCCAGACCGCGGCCGACCTCGGCGTCACCGAGGACGAGGCCCGCCGCAGGCTCCGCCTCGGCCTGCAGCTCCTGTCCACGGCCAACGACACCGGCGCCCCCTCCGCGGCCCCGACCCCCGGCACCACGCCCGGATTCGGGACCGTGCTGTGACCGGCTGCGACCGCCCCGAGCCGTTCGACGAGCCGGACCGACCGGACGGCATGGAGCACGGCACGCCGGACGGCGCGCCGCGCATACCGCTGCCGCGCACCTCCATAGAGGACACCGGACAGCCCGTACCCGACCCGCCGCCGGCGCGGGACCCCGGCGAGACGCCCCCTGTCCCGCCCCTGACCGTGCCGCTCGTCCTCGAACACCGCGTCCTGAAGTCCCTCCTCGGCGCCTGGGCGCTCTCCGCGTGCTCCGCCGAGGAGGCCACCGCCGTCGAGGAGCACCTGGGCGGCTGCGGGCCCTGCGCGGAGGAGGCGCTGCGGCTGCGCGACGCCGTCGGCCTGCTGCACCCCGAGGAGAGCCTCGACCTCGACCCCGGTCTGCGCACCCGCGTCCTGGAGAGCTGCCTCGGCCGCCGCCCGCCGCGCATCCCGGTCCCCGAGTGGGCCGTGCCCTACGACGCGGAGACCGCCCGCCTCGACGCCCTCCTCCAGGACATCGGCGACGCGGAGTGGCACGCCCCGGTGCGGCTGCGCTGGTTCGAGGAGGACGCCCCGGTCAGCAGGAAGACCACCGTGGCCGGAGTCATCGCGCATCTCCTCGCGGTCGACGGCCTGGTCGGGCTCGCCCTGGGCCTGGACGACCCGCTCGGCCCCGAGCGCACGGGACCCCAGGACCCCTTCCACCGCACCGAGGCGTACTGGCGCGCCTCGCACTTCCCGCCCACGCGCGCGGTGCGCGGCCCCTGGCGCGACCAGACGCACGAGCTGATCCGCACGGTCTCGTTCACGGGCGGAGGCTCGGGCCGACTCCCCGTGCCGTACGGGACGGTCCCCGGCGACCCCGGCACCGAGGCCGCGCGGCAGATCGAACTGCCCCTGCGGGACTCGATGCTGGACCGCGCCTTCGAGTGCTGGATCCACGCGGGCGACATCGCCGACGCCGTCGACTACCCGTACGCGCCGCCCGCGCCCCGGCACCTCCACCGCATGATCGACCTCGCGGCCAGAATGCTCCCCGGCACCCTCGCCGAGCGCCGCCGTGCCGGGCTCGCCACGCCACCGCGCGGCCTGGTCGCCGCGGGCGCGCCGGGGCGCAGCCTGCGCCTGGAGATCGAGGGTCTCGGCGGCGGCGAGTGGTTCATCCCGCTCGACTCCCCCGCGGCGACCGCGTCCGCCGAGCACGAGGTGGCCCATGTGGCGCTGGACGGCGTCGAGTTCTGCCGCCTGGCCGCGGGCCACGTCTCCCCGGAGGAAGCGGCCGCGGGCCAGGGCGGCGACCGCGAGGCCATCCGCGACGTCCTGTTCGCGGCGGCCTCGCTGAGCCGGATGTAAGAAGGCGGTCGCCCGCCGAGGGTTACGCGAAGACCACCGTGCGGCGCCCGTTCAGCAGAATCCGCCGCTCCGCATGCCACTTCACGGCCCGCGCCAGCGCCTGGCACTCCACGTCACGGCCGATCGCGACCAGCTGGTCGGGGGTGACGTCGTGGCCGACCCGCTCGACCTCCTGCTCGATGATCGGCCCCTCGTCGAGGTCGGCCGTCACATAGTGCGCGGTGGCACCGATCAGCTTCACACCGCGCGCGTGTGCCTGGTGGTACGGCTTCGCGCCCTTGAAGCTCGGCAGGAAGGAGTGGTGGATGTTGATGATCCGCCCGCTGAGCTCCTTGCACAGGTCGTCCGAGAGGACCTGCATGTAGCGGGCGAGGACGACCAGCTCCACGTCCTGTTCGCGCACGATCTCCAGGAGCCGCGCCTCGGCCTGCGGCTTGTTGTCCTTGGTCACCGGGATGTGGTGGAAGGGGATGTCGTACGAGGCGACGAGCTCGGCGAAGTCCGTGTGGTTGGAGACGACCGCGGCGATCTCCACGGGCAGCGCGCCGATCCGCGAGCGGAACAGCAGGTCGTTCAGGCAGTGCCCGAACTTCGACACCAGGAGGACGACCCGCATCTTGTCCTCGACGCGGTTGATCTGCCAGTCCATGTGGAAGGAGTCGCCGACCGCGGCGAAGCTGGCCCGCAGCTTGTCCACCGACACCGGCGCTTCCGCCGAGAAGTGGACGCGCATGAAGAACAGTCCTGTGTCGTGATCGCCGAACTGCTGGCTGTCCTCGATGTTGCAGCCGGTCATGAAGAGATAGCTCGACACGGCGTGCACGATGCCCTGCTTGTCGGGGCAGGAGAGGGTGAGGACGTACTGCTCAGAGGGGACGGCGGGGGCGACGGACTGCTCGTTCATGCGGCCAAGGTTCCCACAGGCGTCACCGCTGTGGGCAATCGTCCCGCAGGGCGGGACGGGTGGGCACAGCCCTGGTGCCGGGTACCGATCGGTCGGGCGCCGGCCCCGTCTCAGGCAGACCGAGTCAGAATCCGCAGCACCTCAAGCGTCTTCGGCGGCACATCGGGATCCTCCCCGTCGCCCGCCGCCAGGCGGACGTGCGCGTCCCGCGCCGCCCGCACGGCCTCCGGCCACCCCGGGTGCTCCAGATAGACGGACACCAACGCGTCCGGGCCCACCTCGTGCATGATCCGCAGCACCCGCAGCACCGCCGTGTCGACGAGCGCCGCCTCCTGCGGGTCCCGGAAGATCGTCCCGACGTATTTCTCCGCGGACCAGTTGTCCAGCCACGTGTCCTCGACGAGCCGGTACACGGCGTCGGTCACGTCCCCGTACTCCTCGCGCCCCGCGAGCCAACACTCGCGCTGGAAGTCCGGGTCGGAGAGCATGTGAAGCGCCGAGCGCACGTTGCTGCGCCAGCGCCACCACGGCATGTCGTTGGTCGGCATGCCGCCCATGGTGCTAGAGCGACGGCCGCGACGGGAAGACTTCTCCGAACCTTGCACGGTCATGGATCGTACGTTCCCACCGCGCGCACGCGAACCGGACCCCGCCCGTTCACCTTCATGTCACTGTCCGTTGAGAACGAGTCACTCCACGGTTGGCCCGCCACCGGAATCGTGCAGGGACATGACCGGCCGGCGACGCACCTTCTTCCCCCGCCCCTCCCGAACCGCAGTACTCTCCGCGGCCGCAGCGGCGGCGTGTACGTCGCTGATAGCCGGGTGCGGGGTCATCCCTGGAGCCACGGGGGGTTCCAGGGACGACCCCATCACCGTCATGACCTGGGCCCCCGAGAAGACCAAGGCGACCAACAAGCCGGGCGTCCCCGCCATGGCCCAGGCCTACGCGCGCTGGGTCAACGCCCACGGCGGCCTCGGCGGACGCGAGCTGAAGGTCCTCACCTGCAACGACCACAACGACCCCGTGGGCGCCGCCGACTGCGCGCGCGAGGCGGTCGACCAGGACGTCGTGGCGGTCGTCGGCGCCTACAGTCAGCACGGCCGCTCCTTCCTCGCCCCCCTCGAAGTCGCCGGCATCCCCTTCATCGGCGGCTACGGCATCACCGACGACGAGTTCAGCAGCCCGCTCTCCTACCCCGTCAACGGCGGCGAGCCCGCGCTCATGGCGGGCAACGGCCGCCAGCTCGCCTCCCGCTGCGAGCGCGTCTCCCTCGTACGCCCCGACACCCTCGCCGGCGACGAGCTGCCCAAGCTGCTCAACCAGGGGCTCGCCGACGGCCACCACAAGCCCGTCGCGGACATCCGGGCCCCCGAGGACAGCACCGACCTCACCCCGCAGGCCGAGCAGGCCCTCAAGTCCGCGGGCGCGAGCGACGGCTGTGTGACCGCCGCGCTCGGGGCGCGCACCGACACGTTTTACGACTCGTTCCGGCGCACCAAGGACGACTACCCGCCGGTCCGCATCTCCTCGGTCCTCGGCAGCGTCGACCAGTCCCTCGTCGACCGCACGGGCGGCGCGAGCGGCCCCTACGAAGGCGCGTACGTCACCGGCTGGTACCCCGCGTCCAGCGACCCCCGCTGGGACAAGATGCGCCAGGTCATCCAGGAGCAGGCGTTCGGCGACAACCGGGTCGACCCGGCGGACGCGGGCGTGCAGACGACGTGGATCGCGTACACCGTCCTGAAGCAGGCCGTCGAGTCGCTCGACGGCGGCGAGGTCAGCGCCCAGTCGCTGCGCCGCGCCCTCGACGGCGGCCTGCGGGTCCGGACGGGCGGCCTCACGCCCACGCTGAGCTGGCGCTTCGAGGACCTGCTCGCGGCGAGCGAGTTCCCGCGCCTGATCAACTCGGGCGTCACGTTCCAGGTGGTGCGGGACGGACGGCTCGTCCCGGCGCGCAAGGGGTTCGTGAACGTGGAGAAGACACTGGAGCAGACGGCGTAGGCAGCGGCGACCGCGCCCCGGAAGGGGCGCGGGTCCCGAACCGCCTTGTCCGGCGAAGCGCTACAGCTGCGTCTTGTTCCGCTCGGTCAGGCCGTACTTCCGCGCGATCGCGTTCCAGTGGTTGGCGGCCTGCTCCTTGGACTTCGTCGCCGCCTCGCTCTGCTTGTTGCCCGCCACGGTCTGCGGGGTGGTGCGGGCGTGGCCCTTCCTGCAGCCCTTCTTGCCCGCCACCTGGTCCGCCCACGCCGCGTAGTGGTTGTCGGCCGCGGCGGACGCCTTCCAGGCCCTGTTGAGGGACGCGGTCAGCTGGTCGTTGGCCGGGAGCTTGTCGACCTTCAGGGCGGCGAGCCGGGTGACGAGGCCGCTCCGCTGCTTGGCGGCGGCGCGCAGGTCCTTCGCCGACCGGCCGAGGTTCTGGCACTTGCCGACGTTGCGTACGGCGGCGATGACCGAGTCACGGCTGTTGTTGCTGTCGGCCAGGAGCTTGTCCAGGGCGACCGCCTGGTCCTTGGCGGGGTCGGCGGTCGGCGAGGGCCGCTCGTCCGGCTCGGCGGACGCGGCGACGGGCTTGCCCTCGTCCTTCTTCTCGTCGTCGTCACCGCCGGAGCTCAGGAGCGCGCCCGCGCCGACGCCGAGCGCGGCGATGCCGACGCCGAGTACGGCGATGAGGGTCCCCTTCGAGCGCCCACCGCCGCCGCGGCGTCCGACACCGTGGCCGCCCGGGGCCGGTGCGGGGGCAGGGGCGGGGGCGGGCTCAGGGGCCTCGAAGCGGGGCATCTGCTGCGTGGAGGCGGGGCCCTCGGCCTCCGGCTCGGTGCGGAAGAGGCTGTCGAACTCGGCGGGCGGCTGCCGGTCGCCGGGGGCGCCGGGGCGGATGCCGTAGGGGGCGGCGGACGGCTCGGGCGGGGCGGTGTTTCCGCCGGGGACGGGCGCGATGAACTGGGTGGGCTCGCTGTCGGGCGAGGCGGCGGGCGCGGCGCCGGGTACGGGCGCGTTGGCCCTGCCCAGGAACTGCGTGGCGTCGGCGGCGGGAGCCTCGGGCGGCAGGGCGCCGGGTCCCACCGGGGGTATGTACTGCGTGGCCCCCTCGTCGACGCCGCCCCCGGGCACGGGAGCGATGTACTGCGTGGCCTCGCTGTCGGACGGCGCCCCGGGCACCGCGACGGGCGGCAGCGGCTGGGCGCCCTGCCCGGCGGGCAGCGGCTGGGCCGAGGCCGCGGGCGGCAGCGGCTGAGCGCCGTGCCCCGCGTGCGCCCCGCGCGCGCCCTGGCCCTGCCGGCCGGTGTACGGAGTCTCGCCGTGGCCCTGCTGTGGCGTGGGGGCGGCGTGCGCGCCGTGGCCCTGCCGGGGCACGGGCGCGGCATGCGCACCACCGTGGCCCGGCTGCCCCGCGTACGAGGCCTCCCCCGGACCGCCCTGCCCACCGTGCCCGAATCCCCCGCGCCCCGCCTGCCCACCGTGGGCTGCCTGACCACCCTGGGCCGGTTGACCACCGTGGGACATCTGGCCGCCGGGGGCCGCCGGACCGCCGTACCTCGCCTGACCGCTCTCGGCGGGTTGACCGCCGTGGGCCGCCTGACCACCCTGGGCCGGTTGACCACCGTGGGACATCTGGCTGCCGGGGGCCACCTGACCGCTCTCGGCGGGTTGACCACCGTGGGACATCTGGCCGCCGGGGGCCGCCGGACCGCCGTACGAGGCCTGGCCGCCGTGGGCCGCCTGGCCGCCGGGGGCCGCCGGACCGCCGTACGAGGCCTGGCCGCCGTGCGTCGCCGGGCCGCCGTACGAGGCCTGGTCTCCGTACGACACCTGGCCGCCGTACGAGGCCTGGTCTCCGTACGGCACCTGGCCGCCCTGGACCGGCTGGCCGGTGGCGTAGGGCGCCTGGCCCCCGTACGAAGCGTCGGGGGCGGCCGCGGGTGCTCCCTCTGGAGGGAGCGGCTGGGCGGACGTCTGGTGTGGTGTGCCCCACGCCTGGCCCTGGCCCGGGCCCGCCTGCGGCGGTGGGCCCGCCGGTTCGGGGCCCCAGGGCTGGCCCCACGGGCTGCCGCCCGCCGGGGCGCTGTGCCGGCCCGCGGTGCCGGGAAGCAGCGGCTCGCTGCCGTCCGCGGGCAGCACGACGCCCTCGTGGGCGGGCCGGGCCGCGGGCTGCTGCGGATCGGAGGAAGCAGCGCCCTGACCGCTCTGCTGCGTCACCGGGACTCCTACGAATGGGGGACCTACGGAACCGTCGGGTCACGCTACCGGGTCGCCACATCGCTCTGCCACGCAGCTCAGAACGCTGCCCTCCGCTCAGCGGCTGGAGTAACAAAACCTCCTTCCCTGACGCTGCTTACGGGTACGCGCGCGCGTCTCACGCCGCCTGGATGTCGACGCGCGCCCCGAACTCCCGTACCACCGGCTCCTCGCGGTAGGGCTCAAGGCGCTGCTGGAAGTCCTCCAGATACTCCGCGCCGCGGTTGGACCGCAGCGTGCCGAGGAGTTCGACCGCCTTCAGGCCGGTGTGGCAGGCCTGCTCCACCTCGCGCCGCTGCACCTGCGCCGTGGCGAGCAGGACGAGGCCGATCGCACGGCGCCTCGCCCGCGTCTCGGGGTGCCCGTCCAGGGACTCCTGCGCGCTGCGCGCCGCCGCGTCCGCCTGGCCCAAGTCACGGTGACAGTGCGCCATTTCGTCGGCCAGATAGGCGTGGTCGAAGTGCCGGATCCACACCGGGTCGTCGCCGGACCCCGCGTCGCCCGACGCACGGTCCATCGCCTCGACCGCGCGGCCCGCGACGACCTGCGTGGCCCGCGCGTCGCCGAGCAGCGCGTGCCCGCGCGCCTCCGCGGCGTAGAACATCGCCTCCGCGCGGGGGGTGACCCGTCCGCGCGTCCCCTCCTGTGCGGCCCGCGCCAACTGCGCGATCTCGCGCGGGTTTCCGAGCTGGGCGGCCAGATGGCTCATCGACGCGGCGAGCACGTACCCGCCGTAGCCCCTGTCCCCGGCCGCCTGGGCGAGGCGCAGCGCCTGGATGTAGTAGCGCTGGGCGAGGCCCGGTTGGCCCGTGTCGACGGCCATGTAGCCCGCGAGCTCCGTCAACCGCGCGACCGCGGCGAACAGTTCGCGCCCGACCGCCTCCCGGTAGGAGCCCGCGAGCAGCCCGGAGACCACGGAGTTGAGGTAGTGCACGACGACGGGGCGCACATGCCCGCTGCCGAACTGGTGGTCCAGCTGCGTCAGCGCCTCCGTCATCGCCTTGACCGCCGCCACGTCGGACATCCCGACGCGCGGCCCCGCCGTGCGCCCGACCTGCGGGTCCGGCGAGGAGATCAGCCAGTCCCTGCTGGGCTCGACGAGCGCGGAGGCGGCCACGGACGAGCCGGAGAGGAAGTCACGGCGGCCCACGTCGCTGCGCCACAGCTCACAGACCTGCTCGATGGCGCCGAGGACGGTCGGCGAGAACTGCAGGCCCACGCCGGAGGCGAGGTTCTTGCCGTTCGCCATGCCGATCTCGTCGATCGTGACGGTCCTGCCCAGCTTGCGGCCGAGTGCCTCCGCGATGATGCCGGGCGCCCGCCCGCGCGGCTGCTGCCCACGCAGCCAACGGGCCACCGATGTCTTGTCGTACCGCAGATCGAGACCGTGTTCCGCTCCGCACATGTTGACCCGGCGGGCCAGTCCGGCGTTGGAACAGCCGGCTTCCTGAATGAGCGCCTGCAGCCGTTCGTTGGGCTGCCGCGCGACGAGAGGCCTGGCGGCCATGGCGTACCCCCTGTGTGCACCGTGGACCATCGTTGGGGACGGCCGTCGCGGACCGCCTCCCGATGATCAATGCCCTTGGGGCAGGGTGAAGATGCGCCACAAAAGAAGCAAAAGAAACCATGAAGAACAACAAGTACGACTCTGTGCGGACCTGTCGGTCCCCGGGCTTCCTCCGAGGCGTCCTCTGATTGCCCTTGACCTGGCTACCCGCACCCGGAAGCCAATCCCCATGCGCGCCCCCACCCGTGCTCCCATGCGCCCCGCTCGCAGGATCGATGCTCCTCGTCCGCCCTCGCGTGCGCCCGTAACCCGAGGTGGCGGCGGGAGTTGAGAACTGCGTGGAAGAGACCATCGGAGTCACGTCAGCCGCGCAGATCCCGAAGCAGCGCGGAGAAGCCTTGCTGGACACGGCCGTGCGATACGCGGAAGAGCGTCACTGGGACGTGTTCCCCGGAACCTGGCTCGAGTCCGCCGAGGGCGCCGAGCAGTGCTCCTGCGGGGACACCGCGTGCGCCGCGCCCGGCGCGCACCCCGCCCGCGAGGACTGGGCGACCCAGGCCACCGGCAGCGCGACCGTGGCCCGGCGGCTGTGGCAGAAGCAGCCCAAGGCCTCGATCCTGCTGCCGACGGGGCGCACGTTCGACGCGATCGACGTGCCCGAGACCGCCGGATTCCTCGCACTCGCCCGCATGGAGCGCATGGAGCTCACGCTCGGCCCGGTGACCTGCACCCCCGACCGGCGCATGCAGTTCTTCGTGCTCCCCGGCGCCACGGTCAAGGTCCCCGACCTCGTCCGCAAGCTGGGCTGGCCCCCGGCCGCCATCGACCTGGTCGCGCTCGGCGAGGGCGCGTACGTCGCCGCTCCCCCCACCCGCTTCGGCGCCTCCGGCGCGGTGCAGTGGGCGTGCCGTCCGACCGCCGCCAACCGCTGGCTGCCGGACGCGGAGGAGATCATCTCGCCCCTGGCGTATGCCTGCGGCAGGGAAGCCCGCCGCTAGGCTGCCGAGTTCTTGCCCCGCGCGGCGAGCGCCTCCGTCGTATCGTGCGAGCACGGGTACGACGGTCCTGCGACGGAGGGCGGAACGGGTGACCGAGGCAGCGCCGGCGGCGGTACGGGTCCAGGGGCTCTGGAAGCGGTTCGGCGGACAGATCGCCGTGGCCGGGATCGATCTCGACCTGCCCGCGGGCAAGTTCATCGGCCTGGTCGGCCCCAACGGCGCCGGGAAGACCACCACCCTGTCCATGGTCACCGGCCTGCTGCGGCCGGACCAGGGCACCGTCCAGGTCGTCGGGCACGACGTGTGGCGCGACCCCGTCGAGGTCAAGGCCCGCATCGGCGTGCTCCCCGAGGGGCTGCGCCTGTTCGAGCGGCTCTCGGGGCGCGAACTCCTCGCGTACACCGGCAGGTTGCGGGGGCTGCCCGGTGCCGAGGTCGACAAGCGCGCCACCCAGCTCCTCGACGTACTCGATCTCGCGGGCGCCCAGCACAAGCTGGTCGTCGACTACTCCACCGGCATGCGCAAGAAGATCGGCCTGGCGGCGGCGCTCCTCCACAACCCCGAAGTCCTCTTCCTGGACGAGCCGTTCGAGGGCGTCGACCCCGTCTCCGCGCAGACGATCCGCGGCGTCCTGGAGCGCTACACCGCCTCCGGCGCCACCGTCGTCTTCTCCTCGCACGTCATGGAGCTCGTCGAGTCCCTCTGCGACTGGGTCGCGGTCATGGCCGCCGGCCGCATCCGCGCGCACGGCACGCTCGCCGAGGTCCGGGGCCCGGCGGCCTCGCTGCAGGAGGCGTTCCTCGAACTCGTCGGCGCGAACGGCCGCACCACGGGCTCGGACCTGGACTGGCTGGGCGGCGGTGCGCGATGAGCACCCCCGTGACCGCGTCGCCGGCCGCCTCCGCCCCCGGGATCACCCCCGTCTTCGTACGTCTGAAGCTGTCCCTGCTGCGCAACGGGCTGCGGCAGTCGGCCGGGCGCCGGGTCGCCTACATCGCGTCGATGGTCTTCTCCTTGCTGTTCGCCGCGCTGCAGCTCCTCGGTCTGGTCCTGCTGCGCGGCAACGACCACGCCGCCGCCCTCTGCGTCCTGCTCGTCGCGGTCCTCGCGCTCGGCTGGGCGGTCATGCCGCTGTTCTTCCCGAGCGGCGACGAGACCCTCGACCCCACGCGTCTGGTCATGCTCCCGCTGCGCCCCCGCCCGCTCGTGCGGGCCCTGCTCGTGGCGTCCCTGGTGGGCATCGGGCCGCTCTTCACGCTCTGCCTCGCGGCGGGCGCGGCCATCGCCCTGGCCCACGGCGCGGCGGCGGCCGTCACCGGCGTCGCGGCCGTCGCGCTGACCGTCCTGGTCTGCGTGGCGCTCGCCCGCGCGGTGGCCGCCGCCAACATCCGCCTCCTGACCAGCCGCAAGGGCCGTGACCTCGCGGTCCTGAGCGGCCTCGTCATCGCGATCGGCGCGCAGGTCGTCAACTTCGGGGCGCAGAAGCTCGGTTCGTCCGGGCTCGCCACGCTCGACCCCGCGGCGGACGTGGTGCGCTGGATCCCGCCGGCCGCGGCGCTCGGCGCGGTGGACTCGGTGAGCGAGGGCGCGTACGCGACGGCCGCGGCCCAACTGGTCCTGACCCTGGCCGCTCTGGCGGGCCTCCTCGCCCTGTGGCAGCGCAGCCTGACCCGCCTGATGACGGCCCCCGACGGCTCGACGCTCCCGGCAGCCGAACCGGACAAGGGCACCTCCCGCGCGTCGGGCACCCTCGGCGGGCTGCTCCCCGCGGGCCGCACCGGCACCGTCATGGAGCGCAGCCTGCGCTATGTGTGGCGCGACCCGAAGACCAAGGCCGCCTGGGTGACGTCCCTGGCCATCGGCCTGATCGTGCCGCTCTTCAACGCCCTGCAGGGCACCGGTTCCGTCTACTTCGCGTGCTTCGCTTCGGGAATGCTCGGCGTCCTGATGTACAACCAGTTCGGCCAGGACACCTCGGCGTTCTGGATGGTGGCGATGACGATCTCGTCGACCCGCGACGCGTACGTGGAGCTGCGCGGCCGGGCCCTGGCCCTCCTCGTCATCACCCTTCCGTACGCCACCCTGGTCGCGGTCGTCACGACGGCGATGCTCGGCGACTGGCCCGCGCTCCCCGAGGCCCTCGGCCTCTCCTTCGCCCTGCTCGGCGCGATGCTGGCGACGGGCGCGTGGTCCTCGGCCCGCTTCCCGTACTCGATCCCGCAGGAGGGCTACAAGAGCGCGGCCCCCGGCCAGGCGGGACTCGCCTGGATCTCCATCTTCGGCGGCATGGTCGCAGCCGCCCTGCTGTGCGCCCCGGTCATCGCCCTCACGATCTGGCTGCACGCCTCGACCGGCTCGACCTGGACCTGGCTCCTGCTGCCCGTCGGCACGGCGTACGGCGCGGCCCTCACCGACCTGGGCCTGCGCCTCGCGTCCCCCCGTGTGGCCCGCCGCCTGCCGGAGATCCTCACGGCGGTCAGCAAGGGCTAGGTCTCGCAGCACCGGCCCCGCACACGCAGACGACCCGCGAGCCGTGGTTCCTGCCGCCCGGGGGCGGAGGAAGCCGGCCGGACGTACCGGCGGCTCGCGGGTCGGGTGACTGCTTGGGAATAGGGCCGGCTGCACGCATCACACACGTGCTGGTCCGGCGCCGAATTCGAGTTGCGACGACGGGCCGCTAGCCCGCAGTCACCTCACGCGTCCGGTTTCCATACATCGGCCGAACCACCTCCCTTCTCGTGTGCACGCCACCCTAGGAACCGCCCCGCGCGCCGCACAACCGAATTTCCGCGCACTACGTTTTCTCTCCAAATCCCTCCAACTTCCGGGAACTGCCTGTGGGGTGCGTCACGTTCGAGTTGAATGATCTGAGGACATGGCCTGCAGGGGGTTCCAGGTGAGCGCTTCGCGGCAGAGCGGAACTACTGACGAACTGGGTCCTGAAGAGCCCGAGCCCGGAGGGGCCGAGTTGCTTGCGGCGCTGCTCGACGGGATGGACGCCGCGCTGTGCGCCTTCGATGCCGACGGCGTGGTGACGCACTGGAACCGTGAGGCCGAGCGGATCCTCGGGTGGTCGGCGGCGGAGGCCGTCGGGCGGCGGGGGCTCGCCGGGTGGGCCGTGCGGGCCGCCGATGCCGGGGAGGTCGAGGGGCGGCTGCTGTCCGCGATGGACGCGCCGGGGCGGCAGGTGCACGAGTTCGCCCTGGTGACCAAGGACGGCGGCCGGGTGCTCGTGCGCACGCAGTCCGCCTCCGTGCGCGGCGGGGACGGGAAGCCCTCGGGGGTGTACTGCGCCTTCAGCGAGGTGCATGCCCAGATCGACCTGGAGCGGTCCATCGCCCTGAGCGAGGCCCTCTTCGAGAAGGCCACCTGGGGTGTCGTCCTCGTCGATGCCGACCTGCGGCCCGCCGTGATGAACGAGCACGCCGCCCGCGCGCTGGGAGTCGGGCGTACGGCTGCCCTCGGCCGCCCCCTCGCCGATCTGCTCGGACAGGGCGTCGAGGAGCTGGAGAGCGCGCTGGCCCATGTGCTCGCCGAGGGGGCGCCGCCCGCGCCCGCCGAGCTGTGGGTGTCCGTGCGGTCGGGCGGCGGCCAGGACGACGGGTTCGAGCGGCGGTGCTGGCGCAGCGGCTTCCTGCGGCTCGCCTCGCCGCTCGCGGAGGAGCCCGTGCCGCTGGGCGTCGGCTGGCTCTTCCAGGACGTGACGGAGGCCAAGCAGACCGAGCAGGAGGCCTCTCAACTGCGCTTCCGTTCGCAGCAGTTGCACCGCGCGGCGCGCGCCGCCGCCGAGTGCGAGGACCCGATGGAGGCGGCCACGGTCCAGCTGGACTTCGCGCTCGCCGGGTTCGCCGACCACGCCCTGGTGGACCTGGTGGCGGGCGAGGAGCCGGTGCGGCTCGTGCGGCTCGCCGCGACGCCCGCGGGGCCGCCGGGGCCCTGCCTGCCGGTGGCCATGGCCGGGCTGCCGGTGCGCTATCCGGAGGGGCATCCGGCGACGCAGTGCGTGGAGCGCGCCGGGTCGGTGCGCTCCAGCGCGGGGGCGGCCTCGCCGGAGCGGGCCCGCGCGTGGGCCGCCGCCCGGCAGTGGCCCGACGACTCGGTGCACGCCCTGTGCGCGGTGCTGCGCAGCCGGGGGCGGACGCTGGGCGTGGTGACGTTCCTGCGGGCCCCCGGGCGCGGGCAGTTCGAGCGCCCCGACGCGGCGTACGCGGAGAGCGTCGCGGCCAGGGTCGCGTCCTCGCTCGACCTGGCCCGGACCCTGAGCGACTGAACGGCCGGGCGGCCGGGCAACTGAGCGACCGAGCGCTAGGAACCGGCGCTCTCCGGCTTCGTGCCCAGGATCTCGCGCGCCTGTTCCGCCGCGCGCGCCGTGCTCTCGGAGACGAAGTCGAGGAACCGCGCGATGTTCTCCAGGCGGGTGGCGGCCGGAGTGCCGGGGACGAAGACGCGTACGCCCTCCTGTGCCGTCTCCACGACCTGGGCGATGGAGCGGGCGCTGGCCATCATCGACCGGTACCAGATGTCGTCGTCCACGACATAGCGCTCGCGGCGGCGTTCGTCGCGCTCCCTGCGGACGAAGCCCTGGCTGTCGAGGTACGCGACCGCCTTGGAGATGGACGCCGGGCTGACCTGGAGGCGCCGGGCGAGTTCGGCGGCGGTGAGGCTGCCCGAGTCGGTGAGCGTGAGGCAGGCGAGGACCCGGGACATCATCTTCGGCATGCCCGACGCCATGACGACGGTGGTGAACACCTCCTCGTACGCGCGCACGGCCTCGGCGTCGCGCCCGTGGGCCTGCGGGGACGCCTCCGCGCCCTGAGGCGCGGCCTGCTTCCGCCGCTGGGTGCGGCGTTCGGTCGCGCGGTGGGCCAGCTCGGCGCGGTAGGAGGCGGGGCCGCCGTTGCGCATGACCTCGCGGGTGATGGTCGAGGTCGGGCGGTCCAGGCGCCGGGCGATCTCCGCGTAGGCGAGGCCGTCGGCCAGCCCCAGCGCGATCTGCTGGCGTTCCTGCTGGGTGAGCCTGCCTCCCGGCATCGCGTTCTCCCTCATTCGTCCTCTTCGGCGCCGTCAGCATAGCGTTCACCCTCACCTCATTGCAACGAAAGGAACGCATCGCGTTGCGTTAGGCTCGAAACCATTGCAATGATTTCCCTGCTTTGACCTGCGGTTACTGCATTCATGCGCAACGAAGTCGTTGCCACTTCATGAAACGCAACGTAGCTTTTACGACATCGGAAACGGCGGGCCGACAGAGAGCCCGCCCCTGACGAAGGAGAAGCACGATGCAGAAGTTCGACACCCCCGCCCCGATCTCCGCCGTCCTCGACATCCCCGCGGGCCGCATCCGGCTCATCGCCGCCGACCGGTCCGACACCACCGTCGAGGTCCTGCCCGCCGACGCGTCGAAGGACCGTGACGTGCAGGCCGCGGAGCGGATCCAGGTCGCGTACGCCGACGGCGCCCTGCACATCGAGGCCGCGGCCGCGAAGAACCGGATCCTCGGCAACTCCGGCTCCGTCGAGGTGACGGTCCAGCTGCCCGCCGGGTCCCGGGTCGAGGCGAAGGCGGCCGCCGCCGAACTCCGCGGCGTCGGACGGCTCGGCGACGTCACCTACGAGGGCGCGCACGGCGCGGTCAAGCTCGACGAGACCGCGGGCGCCCGCCTCACCGTCCAGGCCGGCGACATCTCGGTCGGCCGCCTCGGTGGCCCCGCGGAGATCAGCGCGCAGAAGGGCGACCTCCGGATCACCGAGGCCGTGCGGGGCGAGGTGACGCTGCGCACCGAGTCCGGCGCGATCGCGATCGGCGCCGCCCGCGGGGTCTCCGCCTCCCTCAACGCCGGTACCGGCTACGGCCGGATCGACAACGCGCTCAAGAACAGCGACGGCACCCCCGGCCTGACCATCCACGCGACCACCGCGTACGGCGACATCACCGCCCGCAGCCTCTGAGCCCACCCACTCCCCCGCACCGCAGCTTCCAAGGAGTCCCTCTCATGACCAGCTTGGCCATCGCGGCGCACGGGCTGCGCAAGTCCTACGGCGACAGGACCGTGCTCGACGGCATCGACCTGACCGTCCCCGAAGGAACGATCTTCTCCCT
>NZ_JBVHLZ010000009.1:0-455016 GCF_055558735.1 Streptomyces sp. NPDC025651 | reverse complement strand
CTCGTGAACCAACCCACCGTCCGCGACAGATCCGCCCCCGCAACCACACCCTCCTCACGCCCATGCCCCTCCAACCGCACCAACACCGACGCCTCATCCACACCCCGCGCACGCCGCCACCCCACCACCGCCAACGCCAGCCCCGCCAACAACCCATCCACCGCACCACTGCGGAACACCGCCGGCAACCGCGTCAACAACGCCTGTGTCACCCCCGGCGACAACCGGGCCCAGACGTGGTCCACCGTGGACACGACGTCCACCGAGGGATCCAGGGGCCGTCGGCCGAGCTGCGGGTCGGGGCCCTCGACCACCGAGCGCCACCAGGCCAGTTCCGCGACACGCGACTCCGAGACCGCCTCATCGGCCAGCGCATGCGCCCAACGACGCACCGACGTCACCACCTCCGGCAACACCACCCCACTCCCCGCCCGCACCCCACGCCACGCCTCCGCCAGATCCGGCAGCAGAATCCGCCACGAAACCCCGTCCACCACCAAGTGATGCAACACCAACAACAACCGACCCGCCGGAACGAACCACACGCACTGCACCATCACCCCCGCCACCGGATCGAGCCGCCCCGCCGCCGCCTCCAGTTCCGCGGTCGCCAGCTCCTCCCAGGGGCCGTCCTCGTCCACCCGGTGGACGAGGGATGCCGCATCGGCCGCCGGGTGCCCGACGACCTCCAGGGCGCCGTCCACCAGCCGTGAACGCAGCACGTCATGGCGGGCGAGCACCGCGTCCAGCGTGGCGTGCAGGCCCGGCGCGTCGATGCCGTCCGGCAGGTCGACCACCATCGACATGGAGAACCGGCCGATGCCGCCGCCCAGTTCGCACAGGTACTTCGCGACCGGCAGCAGCGGCATCCGGCCCACGGCGCCGCCCGCCAGCTCCGCGAGCCGCACGCCGACGGCCCCCGTGCTGCCCGCCACCAGGGCGAGCTCGGCCACCGTCCTGCGCTCGAAGATCTGCCGCGGGGTGATCTCCACGCCCTGGGCGCGGGCCCGCGACACCACCTGGATCGAGCGGATGCTGTCCCCGCCGACCGCGAAGAAGTCGTCGTCGACACCCACCCGCTCCAGGCCGAGCACCTCCGCGTACACCCCGGCCAGGATCTTCTCCGTCACGGAGTCCGGCGCGCGGTACGTGCCTCCCTTGAACTCGGGTGCGGGGAGCGCCGCCCTGTCCAGCTTTCCGTTGGGCGCCAGGGGCAGCCGGTCCAGCACCACGAAGGCCGCGGGGACCATGAACTCGGGGAGCCTGCCCGAGACGAAGGCGCGCAGTTCGGGCACCGACACGCCCGCGGTCAGGTCGATGTCGATGTGGCCGATGCTCTCGACGGTGCCCAGGTTGCCGACGGCCACCGGGACGACGTAGCCGACGAGTTGGGTGCCGAGCGGCCCCTGGTGGGTGGTGACCACGGCCTGGGCGACGCCGGGGTGCGCGGTCAGCGCCGCCTCGACCTCGCCGGGCTCGATGCGGAAGCCGCGCACCTTCATCTGCGCGTCGTCCCGCCCGGCGAACTCCAGCTGTCCCTCGGCGTTCCAGCGCGCGAGGTCACCCGTGCGGTACATCCGCGATCCGGCGGGGCCGTACGGGTCGGCGACGAACCGGTCGGCGGTCAGCGCGGCGCGGCCGTGGTAGCCGCGGCCCACGGCGCCCGCGACATAGAGCTCTCCCACGACTCCGGGCGCCGCGGGCAGGAGCCCGGGGCCCAGGACGTACGCGCGCATGTTGCCCAGCGGCGTCCCGATCGGCGCGCTGCCCGACGCGTCCCGGTCGGCGGGACCCGCGACGAAGGCCGTGGCGTAGAAGCTCTCGCTCTGCCCGTAGGCGTTGACGACACGGACGCCGTCGAAGGCCTCCTGGACCCGGTGCACCAGGGAGGCGGGCAGTGCCTCACCGGCGAAGACCACGGTCTCGACGGTCGTCGTCCTCGCGATGTGGTCGACGAGCTCCGCGAAGACCGAGGGCACGGTGCTGATCACGCTGCCCGACCAGGACGGGCGTTCGCCGAGCGCCAGCACGTCGCGGACGATCTCCACGGTGCCGCCGACACCGAGGGTGGTGACGATCTCGAAGACCGACACGTCGAAGTTGACGGAGGTGCCGGCGAGCATCCGCGATCCGGGGCCCACACCGACCACGGAGGCCAGCCGGGTCACGCCGTTGACGACGCCGTGGTGGGTGATGGCGACGCCCTTCGGCGTCCCGGTCGAGCCGGACGTGTACATCACGTACGCGAGGTTCTCCGGCCGCACGGGCGGCGCCGGGGCCTCCGGGGACTGGTCCGCGGGCGGGAGTTCGTCGACGTGGAGGCGGGGAGTGCCCTCGTCGGGGAGCTTCGGCGCCGTGGCCGTGTCGGTGAGGATCAGCCGGGGCCGCGTCTCGGAGAGGATGAAGTCCAGTCGCGTGCTCGGGTACCGGGGGTCGATCGGCAGGTAGGCGGCGCCGGACTTCAGGATGCCGAGCAGCGCGACGACCAGGTCGTCGGAGCGGGGCAGGGCCAGGGCCACGCAGGTCTCGGGCCCCGCGCCGTGCCGGTTCAGCTCGCGGGCCAGACGGGTGGCGCGGGCGTCGAGTTCCCGGTAGGTCAGCTCCCGCGCCCCGTGGACCACCGCGACGGTGTCGGGCGCCCGCAGGACCTGGCGCTCGATCAGCCCGGTGACCGTCAGCTCGGGCGTGGGGGCCGCGGTGTCGTTGAACCGGGCCAGCAGGGCGTGTTCGGCGGGGGCGAGCACGTCCACCGCGCCCAGCCGGGTGCCGGGGGCCCGGGTGAGGTGGTGCAGAACGCGCAGGAACCGCTCCCCCATGGCCTCCACCGTCGACCGGTCGAAAAGGTCGGTGGCGTACTCCAGGTTGCAGATCATGCCCCGGCCCGGGGCGAGGGCCGCGAAGTTGAACTCCAGGTCGAACTTGGCGGTCGGGGTGGGCGCCGCCGTCAACCGCCCTGTCAGACCGGGGAGTTCGAGGTCGAGGGCGGCGTTGTTCTGCCAGGTGAACATGGTCTGGAACAGCGGGTGGTACGCGGTGGAGCGCTCCGGGTTCAACGCCTCCACCAGGCGCTCGAAGGGCACGTCCTGGTTGTCGTACGCGCGCAGCGCCGTGTCGCGCACCCGGTCCAGGAGCTGGTCCAGGGTCGGGTTCCCCGAGAGGTCGGCACGCAGCACCCAGGTGTTGACGAAGAACCCGACCAGGTCGGTCAGCGCCTCGTCGCCCCGCCCGGCGATCGTGGAGCCGATCGTGACGTCGTCCCCCGCACCGAGGTGGTGCAAGGTGGCGGCCAGCGCCGTCTGCATCACCATCGCCGTGGTCACGCCCCTGGCCCGGGCGAGGTCCTCCGCGGCGGCGAGGAGACCGGGCTCGACGGCGAACTCGACCATGTCGCCGCGGTGGCTGGCGGCTGAAGGGCGCGGCCTGTCGGTGGGCAGCCGCAGCTGCTGGGGAGCGCCCGCGAGCTCGGCGCGCCAGTACCTCAGCTGGGTGGCGAGGACGCTGCCGGGGTCGTCCTCGTCGCCGAGCAGTTCACGCTGCCAGAGCGTGTAGTCGCCGTACTGCACGGGCAGTTCGGGCCATCGGGGCGGCTCGGAGCGCAGCCGGGCCGTGTACGCGGCGGCCAGGTCGCGGCCCAGCGGCGCCATGGACTCGCCGTCGGCCGCCGCGTGGTGGACGACCAGCACGAGCAGGTGCTCGTCGGGGCCGTGGCGCAGCAGGCACGCGCGGAGCGGGATCTCGGTGGCGAGGTCGAAGCGGTGGGCGAACGCCCGGGCGAGCGCGTCGTCCTCGCCCGGCCGGGCCTCGTCCGGCGCCGGGGCCCCGTCGCGCGGCGCCACGTCGATGACCGGCACCGTGAGGTCCAGGTCGTCCGCGGGGACGACGGCCTGCGTGGGCAGGCCGTCGTCGTCCACGACGAACAGCGTCCGCAGGCTGTCGTGGCGGGCGACCACGTCGCGTACGGCCGAGGCCAGCGCGGCCACGTCCAGCGCACCGTTCAGCCGGAGCACGAACGGCAGGTTGTAGGTGGCCGAAGGCCCTTCGAACCGGTCGATGAACCACAGCCGCCGTTGTGCAAAGGACAGGGGGGTCACTCCGCGTCTCCTCATCGGTCGGTCATCCTGCGCAGGCGCGGCCTGCTCGCGGGGGCCAAGGTGCCGAGCGCGCCCGACAGTTCGGCGATGGTGGTGTGCTGGAAGACGGCGCTGACCGGGAGGTCCCTGCCCAGTTCGGAGCGGATGCGGCTGATCAGCCGCATCGCCGTGAGGGAGTGCCCGCCCAGGGCGAAGAAGCCGTCGTCGATGCCGACCCGGGCCACGCCGAGCACCTCGGCGAACAGCCGGCACAGCGTCTCTTCGCGGGTGTCGCGCGGCGCCCGGTAGGCGGCGCCGGTGAGTTCGGGTTCGGGCAGGGCCGAGCGGTCCAGCTTGCCGTTGGGCATCAGCGGGAAGCGGTCCAGGACGACGAACGCCGTGGGCACCATGAAGTCCGGCAGCTTCTCGGCGACGAAGCCGCGCAGCTCCTCGGGGGAGCCTCCGGGGGCCACGTACGCGATCAGCCGCCGTGCCGCGCTCGCGCCCCTGCCGTCCCTCACGGTGACGACGGCCTGGTCGACGTCGGGGTGCGCGGTGAGCGCCTCCTCGACCTCCGCGGGCTCCACGCGGGCCCCGCGGATCTTGACCTGGGCGTCGCCGCGTCCCGCGTACTCCAACTGGCCCTGCGCGCTCCAGCGGGCCAGGTCGCCCGTGCGGTACATGCGGGCGCCCGCGGGTCCGAACGGGTCGGCGACGAAGCGGCCCGCGGTCAGTGCGGGTCGCCCGCGGTAGCCGCGGCCGACGGTGGCCCCCGAGACGTACAACTCCCCCACCACACCGGGCGGTACGGGCAGCAGTCCCGCTCCGAGCACGTACACCCGGACGGTGTCGAGCGGGGTTCCGATCGGGGCTCCCGTGCCCTCGCCCGTCCACGCGTCGGTGCCGTCGACGCGGTAGGCGGTGGCGTAGAACGTCTCGCTCTGGCCGTAGCCGTTGACGACGCGGACGCCGGGGATCGCCTCCCTGATGCGGCGCAGCAAGGAGACCGGGAGCGCTTCGCCCGCGAGCATCACGGTGCGGGCGCTGATCCGCCCCGGCAGCTGGTCGAGGAGTTCGGTGAAGACCGAGGGGACGGTGCTGACGACGCCGCCGGACCAGCCGTCGCGCTCGCCGAGCGTCAGCACGTCCCTGACCACCTCGACGACTCCGCCCGCGCACAGCGTCGAGAAGATCTCGAAGACCGACACGTCGAAGTTGACCGAGGAGCCCGCCAGCATGCGCACACCGGGCCCCGCCTCCACGCTCGCCATGAGCGCGGGCAGGCAACTGGTCACGTTGGCATGGGTGATGGCCACGCCCTTGGACGTGCCGGTGGAGCCGGAGGTGTACATCACGTACGCGGTGTTCTCCGGGCGCGGACCGCTCGGGTGCCCGGTCGCGTGCTCGGCATCAGGGTCCCCGGCGTCCGGGTCCCCGGCGTCCGGGTCCTCGGCCGGCAACAGGGGTACGTCGGCCGGCGGCAGCGTCCGCCCGGTGGCTTCGTCGGTGACGATCAGCGAGGGACCCGCGTCGGCGAGCAGGAACTCCAGGCGGCTGCCCGGATACCCGGGGTCGAGGGGCAGATACGCGGCGCCGGACTTCAGCACCCCCAGCAACGCGACGACCAGCGACTCGGTCCTGGGCAGGGCGATCGCCACCAGCGCCTCGGGGCCCGCCCCGCGCGCGGCGAGGCGGCGCGCCAGCCGGTCCGAGCGCGCGTCGAGTTCCCGGTAGGTCAGCGACCGGTCGCCGCAGACCACGGCGACGGCGTCCGGAGTCCGCCGCGCCTGGCTCCGGAACAGCTCGGGAACGGTCGTCGCCCCGGCGTCCGGCACCGCCGTGTCGTTGAACTCCCGCAGCAGCCGCAGCCGTTCGGCCCCGTCCAGGAGGTCGACCGAGCCGACCCGCGCCGCGGTGCCGTCGGCGAACCGGCGCAGCACCCGCCCGAAGCGGTCGGCGAGGGTGCGCGCCTCGGCGTCGTCGACGGCGCTGTGCCGGTGCTGGAGGACCAGGCGCAGGGGGGCGCCGTCGCCGCCGGGGAGCGCCAGCACGGAGAGCGGATAGTGCGTGGTGGCGAAGGGGCGCAGCCCCGTGAAGGCGATCCCGGCCTCCTCACCGGCACCGGCGATCCCCGCCTTGTCGAGCGGGAACGACTCGAACGCCACATACGTGTCGAAGAGAGCGGGGGCGCCGACGGTCCGCTGGATCTCGTGCAGAGGGTGGTGGTGATGGTCCAGGAGTGCGCCCTGCCGGTCGTGGAGTGCGCTCAGCACGTCGGCCAGGGTGTCGCCCGGCGCGCAACTGACGCGTACGGGAACGGTGTTGAGGAAGAGCCCGACCATGGACTCCACGCCGGGGAGCCCGGCGGGGCGACCGGCCACGGTGGCCCCGAACACCACGTCCTGACGCCCCGTCAACTGTGCGACGAGCACCGCCCAGGCGCCCTGGACGACGGTGTTGAGGGTGACGCCGAGCTCCGCCGCGCGCCGGGCGAGGTCGCGCGCGGTCGCCGCGAGGAGCGGTACGTCGACCTGGCCGATGCCGGGCCGCGCGGTGCGGGGCCGGGCGGTGTCGGGAACCAGGAGCGTGGGCTCGCCGAAGCCGTCCAGCTCCGCCGCCCACACCCGGGTCGACTCGGCGCGGTCCTGGCGGGCCAGCCAGGCCAGGAACTCGCGGTGGGAACGGGCGCGGGGCAGTACGGAGGCATCGCCGCCGGAGCCGTACAGCCGGAGCAGGTCCTGGGCGAGAACCGGGATCGACCATCCGTCGAACAGCACGTGGTGCGCGGTGAGCACCAGCTCGAAGCGGCCCGCCCCTCTGGCGACCAGGGTCATCCGCAGCAGCGGCGGCGCCGCCGGGTCGAAGTGCGCGGCCAGGTCGTCGGCGAGCAGCCGGGCGAACGCCTCGTCGCCCGCCGCCTCGTCGAGGCCGCTCAGGTCCCTCTCGTGCCAGGGCAGGGTGACGCCTTCCACGACCAACTGCACCAGGTCCCCGGCGGCGTTGGGCACGAAGGCGGCACGCAGAGCGGGGTGCCGGTCCAGGAGCGCTTGTGCCGCGTCCCGCAGCCGGGCGGCGTCGACGGGTCCCGACAGATGGAGGGTGTACTGCACCTGGTAGGCGTCGAAGGCGGAGTCGGTGGCCATGGACTCGAAGAGCAGGCCCGCCTGGAGGGAGGTCAGCGGCCAGATGTCCACGAGGCCCGGGTGGCGCCGCTCCCACTCCTCGATCTCGCTCTGCCGGACGTCCACCAGGGGGACGTCTGACGGGGTCAGCCCGCCCGCGCCCGGCTGCGCGACGTGCCGGGCAAGGCCTTCGAGCGCGGTGGCCCACAGGTCGGCGATGTGCCGCACCTCCTCGGGCGGCAGCACTCCGGTGGGCGCGCCGAACAGGGCGCCGAGCCGGGGGCCTTCCGGGGTGTCGGTGACCATCGCGTTGACGTCCA
Organism: Streptomyces sp. NPDC025651; assembly: GCF_055558735.1. Classification (NCBI taxonomy): domain Bacteria; kingdom Bacillati; phylum Actinomycetota; class Actinomycetes; order Kitasatosporales; family Streptomycetaceae; genus Streptomyces; species Streptomyces sp. NPDC025651. The sequence continues at coordinate 447,504 of NZ_JBVHLZ010000009.1, read as the reverse complement.
CCTCGCAGAGCGCGGGCATCCGGGCGTCGTGCCCCGCGTCCAGTTCGGCCAGTTCGGCGAATTCCGTGAGGTCCTCGGTCTGCGTCCAGCCCAGGCCCCGCAGCTCCTCGGGCATGTCGGCGGCGGAGAACCGGCCCAGGTAGTTGAACCCGATCTGGCCCAGCGGATGGTCGCGGAGTTCGGCCGCGGTCTCGTCGTTGAGATACCGCAGGAGCCCGTAGCCGAGGCCCTTGCCCGGGATGGCGAGGAGCTGTTCCTTGACCGCCTTGAACGCGGCGGCGGCCGCGGGACCGCCCGCCAGCGCCTCGTCGACGTCGAGGCCCGCCAGGTCGAGCCGGACGGGGAAGACGCTGGTGAACCAGCCCACGGTGCGGGCCAGATCGGCGCCGGGCACGGCATCCTCCTCGCGGCCGTGGCCCTCCAGCCTGAGCAGCGTCGAGGGCACGTCGTCCCCCTTGCCGCGGCGCCAGCGCGTGACCGCGAGGGCGAGTGCCGCGAGCAGCGCGTCGGCCGTGGAGCCGTGGAAGGCCTGCGGTACGGAGGTCAGCAGCGCCTCGGTGACGGGCACCGGCAGCAGGATCCTCGTCTTGGCCACGGTGGCCATGGTGTCCACCGCGGGGTCCAGGCGGCGGGCCCCGAGCAGCGGGTCGGGGCCCTCGACGACGGATCGCCACAGGGGCAGCTCCGCCGTGCACTCGGCGGTGGCGGCCCTCTCGGCCAGGGCGTGGGCCCAGCGGCGCACCGAGGTGCCGACGGCGGGCAGTTCGGGGAGGTCGCCCGCCCTGACGCGCTGCCAGGCGGCGGCGAGGTCCGGCATCAGGATGCGCCAGGACACGCCGTCGACGACCAGGTGGTGCAGCACCACGAGGAGGCGGCCGGGGCCGACGGCCGGTTGGGGGGCGGCGTCCGGCTGGAGGACAGCGCCCGGCTCAAAGGCGGCACCCGACTGGAGAACAGCGCCCGACGGCAGGGCGGCGCCCGGCGGAAGGACAGCGCCCGGCTCAAGGGCGGCGGCCGGCGGGAGGACAGTGTCCGCCCGGGAGGCGGCGGCCGGCGGGAGGACAGTATCCGGCTCAAGGTCGGCACCCGGATGGAGGGCAGCGTCCGGCTCAAGGACCGCGCCCGGCTCCGGGTCGAACCAGACGAACTGTGCCACCACGCCCGACGCCGGGGAGAGCCGGCCCGCGGCCCGGTCGACCTCGTCCACCAGCAGCTGCCGCCAGCCGTCGGAGGACCAGTCCCCCGTGCATGCGACACGGCGGACGAGCGCCCCCGCGTCGACCGACCCCGGTGGGCCCGTGAGCAGCCCGTCGGAAGTCAGCCGGGTGCGCAGCAGGTCGTGCCGGTCGACGACCGCCGTCAGGGTCGCGGTCAGCCCGTCCCGGTCGATGTCCGAGGGCAGTTCGAGCACCGCGGCCTGCGACAGCCGGTCGAACCCCGGACCGAGTCCGCTGATCCATCTGGCCACCGGCATCAGCGGCATCGGCCCGACCCCGCCGCCCGGCAGCTCGGCCAGCTCCGGTGGCCGGCCGCCGCGGTCCCCGCCCGCGGCCGCGGCCTCGGCCAGGGCGGCGACCGTACGGTGCCGGAAGACCTCGCGGGGGCTGAGCGTCAGCCCTTGCGCGCGGGCCCGCGTCACCACCTGGATCGCCTGGATGCTGTCGCCGCCCAGGGCGAAGAAGTCGTCGGTGACGCCGACCCGATCCAGACCGAGCACCTCGGCGAGAAGACCGGCGACGGCCTTCTCAGCAGGGGTGCGGGGCGCCTGGTACGTACCCCTGGTGAGCTCGGGGGCGGGCAGCGCGGCGCGGTCGAGCTTGCCGTTCGGGGTGAGCGGCAGCCGGTCGAGGAGCACGAGCGCGGTCGGCACCATGAACTGCGGCAGGCGCTCCGCGAGGAACCCGCGCAGCTCGCCGGTGGCGGGCCCGGAGCCGAGCGCGAACTCCGCCGCGCCGCCGGTCCCGCCCGCCGCGCCCCGGCCCGCCCTCGCCGGCACCACGTAGCCGACGAGCTGTCTGGCCGACCCGGCTCCCGCCGGCTCCCGGACGACGACCGCGGCCTGTCCGACGCCCGGGTGGGCGAGCAGCACCGACTCGACCTCGCCCGTCTCGATGCGGAAGCCCCTGAGCTTCACCTGGCCGTCCGCCCGGCCGCGGTACACGAGTGCGCCTCCGGGGGTGGCCTCCACCACGTCCCCCGTCCGGTACATGCGCTCGCCCGGCGCGCCGAACGGGCAGGCGACGAACCGTTCGGCGGTCTGCCCCGCCCGGTTGAGGTAGCCGCGCGCCACGCCGATGCCCTCGATGTACAGCTCGCCCGGTGTGCCGGGCGCCACCGGCCGCAGCTCCGCGTCGAGCACATGGGTGCGCAGGTGGTCCAGCGGCCGTCCGACGGGGACCTCCGCGCCGATCTCCTCGGCGGGCCCCACCGGGTGGCAGAGGGCGAACACCGTGGTCTCCGTCGGCCCGTAGGCGTTCACGAACACGGTGTCGGGGCAGGCCTCCCTGGCCTTGCGGACCGCTTCGGGCACGACGCGCTCGCCGCCCGCCCACACCTCCTTCAGCCCGCCCAGGCAGCGCGCGTCCTCCTCGACGAGCAGGCTGAACAGGGCGCTGGTGAGGAAGATCCCGGTGACGCCGTGCCGTGCCACGAGCGCGGTCAGCGACGCGGGGATCAGGTCGGGGGCGGGGTCCACGACGACCCGGCCGCCGCTCAGCAGCGGCACCCACAGTTCGTAGACCGAGGCGTCGAACGCCAACGGCGAGTGCAGCAGCACCCGTTCGTGGTGAGGCCCGCTCAGGCCCCGGTCGGCCGCGAGTCCCACCACGTCCCGGTGCGTGACGCCGATGCCCTTGGGGATGCCGGTCGACCCGGACGTGTAGATCACGTAGGCGAGCCGTCCCGGGTGCGCGGGCTCGTCGAAGTCCGGTGCGGGAGCTGGGCCTTGGAGGTGCGCCGGATCCGTGTCCCGTGCCAGGTCGGCGAGGTCCACGACGTCGAGTCCCGGGCAGTCTTCGGCGAAGCGCTCCGCCGTCTCCGTGGCGCCGATCAGCAGGGCGGGCCGGGCGTCGCGCACCATGAACTCGACGCGCCGTGCCGGGTAGTCGGGGTCCATCGGCAGGTACGCGGCACCGGCGCGCAGCACCCCGAGGAGAGCCACCGCCAGCTCCGTCGACCGGGGCAGCACCACGGCCACCAGCGACTCGGGACCCACCCCGCGCCCGCACAGCTCGCGCGCCAACCCGGCCGACCTGACGTCCAGCTCCCGGTAGGTCAGCAACCGGTCGCCGCAGACCACGGCGACGGCGTCGGGTGCCCGCCTCGCCCAGTACCCGAACAGCTCGGGAATCGTCGTGCCGGGGACCGGCGTCGCCGTGTCGTTGAAACCCTCGAGTGACCGGTACGGCTCCACCGGATCACGCACGTGCATCACCCCACCGAACAAATGGATCGGAGAATCGGTTTGCATTGCGCTGATGTCCACGACATCAATCAGGGAAAACCTGAAGAAGGTTCAGGGAAGGGGGTGGCGCACCACCCGAGCCAGCCATCGGTTAATCCCCGCGGGATTTACCGGACTTGATACCTGCAGGGCACATCACCCCTCAGGTCCGAGCCCAGCTTCATGCCTGTGAGCTGCCTGGGTCAAGCTTTCGCCGCGTTCGTGCGGCCGCCTCGCGGATTCACCGGCGCCCGGCGGCCGAGGGCCGTTCCGTCCTGTCGACGGGACATCCGGCAGGGCGCCGACTCGCCTCGCACCAGCGGGACCTGCGGCAGGAGCCGCCCCGCGCCGCACGGTGCGCGGGCGGGCCCGGCGAGTCATTGCACGGCATTCGCCGCCTCGGATAGCCTCCCGGCAAATCAGCGGATGCACTGCCCGCACCATTGACTTTCCGATTCTCCGGTAACGGCCTGAGCCGTTTCGCCATCGTTCTTCCGTCCCGGAACCGTGCGGTTCACCGGGCCCCAGCCGGCAGTCCGAGAAAGAACGAGGAACCCATGTCGTCAGAGCCCTTGTCCTTGGTTTGTCTGCCTTTCGCCGGGAGCGGTGCGGGTTTCTACCGCGCCTGGACGGAGGTGCCCGCGTACGGCATCACGGTGCTGCCGGTGCAACTGCCGGGACGTGAGGAGCTGTTCCTGGAGGAACCCTTCACCGAGGCCGCCGACGCCGCCGCGCGGCTCACGCCCGAGATCGTCGACCTCACCGCGGGGGCGGGCAGGTTCGCGCTGTTCGGCCACAGCCTCGGAGCCGTACTGGCCTACGAACTGGCACACGAACTGGCGCGGCGCGGGCACCCGGGCCCCTCGCACGTGTACGTCAGCGGTTCACCGGGCCCGTGGAACGGACGGGACGAGCGGGCGACGGGGCTCAGCGACGACGAGTTCCTGGAGCGCGTACAGGAGTTCGCCGGGTACAGGCACGAGGCGTTCGACAACCCGGACCTGCGCGAACTGCTGCTGCCCGTGCTGCGGGCGGACGTGGCCATGCACGAGAACTACAAGCCGTCGTCCGACGAGCCGCTGCGGGTCCCTGTGACATCGCTGCGCGGCGCGGACGACACCCTGGTCACGCGCGAGCACGCACGGCAGTGGTGCTCCACGACCAGTGCGGAGTTCCGGTACGCCGAACTGCCGGGCGGCCACATGTACCTCGCCGAGTCCCCCGAAGCACTGCTGCGCACCATCGCCGGATGCTGACGGACCCCCTGAAGGGAGAGCGCGGGCATGTTGCTCAAGGGCAGAACAGCCGTGATCACGGGAGCGGCGCGCGGGCTGGGCAGGGAGTGCGCGATCAGGTTCGCGCGTGAAGGCGCCGATCTGCTGCTGCTGGACATCGGCCACGATGTCGAGGGCGTCGGCTACCCGCTCGGCAGCCGGGACCAGTTGGCGTACACGGCGCAGTTGTGCGAGCGGCAGGGCGGCGCCGTCATCGCCTCCGAAGTCGACGTGCGGGACCTGGAACGCACCGGCGCGGCGGTCGACGAGGCGCTCGACCGTTTCGAGACCATCGACGTACTGGTCAACAACGCGGGGATCGCCACGCCTTCGGGCGTGCCCGTGCACGAGATCCGCGAGCCGGACTGGCTGCTGATGCTGGACACCAACCTCAACGGAGCCTGGCGGATGATCAGGGCCGTCGTACCGACCATGATCGAGCAGCGGTCCGGCAGCATCATCAACGTCTCGTCCACCGCCGGCCTGGTCGGATACCGCAATTTCGGCGGGTACGTGACGGCCAAGCACGGCCTCATCGGGCTGACGAAGGCCGCGGCCCTGGACTGCGCGCCCTTCCACATCCGCGTCAACGCGATCTGTCCCGGCTCGGTGCGGGACAACCCGCTGGCCGACGGGCGGATGCTCGCGGAGATCGCGCGGTCGCTCGACATCCCGCCCGACGACCACGAAGAGGTCTTCCTGCGGGACCAGCCGATGAACGCGCTCGTCGAGACGTCCAGCGTCGCGGGAGCCGCCGTCTGGCTGGCCGGTGACGACTCAAGCCAGGTCACCGGCACGGTGGTCACCGTCGACGGCGGCTTCACCAGCCGGTGAGCTCCCCCGGCCCGCTCCATGCCATCGCACTGCCCGCACCCCCCGCAGGAGGCCGCACCATGGCGACAGCCGCGAAGAATCCACGACGCGCAGCCGACGAGGGCGCCACCCCCGGCCTCGGCCGAGGAGGAGCGCCCGGGGAGTTCGCGGCGCCGTCCGGTGTCCCGCTCTCCGGCGTCCCGCTGCCCGGCGTCCCGCTGTCCGGCCGGGGACGCCTGTGCCACAGCCTGCTCCTGCGCCTCGCCGAGCCCGTCACCACGGCGGAGCTCTCCGGCCGGCTGGCCGAGGCCGTCGCCCGCCGCCCCGCGCTGCGTCCGGCGCGACTCTGGGAGACCGCGGTGCCCGAGCCCCGCGCGGCGGCGGCCGCCCGGGAGCGGGCCCGGCGGGAGGCGCTGCGGCCGGTGGGCGACGGCAGGGCGCCGCTGCGCGCCCTCGTGCTGCGGTACGCGGACGGGGCGGCGGACCTGGTGCTCGTCGCCGACCGGCAACGGGTACCGCGCGGCGTCCTGGACGCCGTGGCCGACCTGTTGGCGTACGGCTCCGAAGCCGGGGGGCCGCCTCCCGCGGAGCCCTCCGGGGCCGTGCGCCCCCTCGGCCCGTGGGCCGCGCCCGACTGGGGGCTGGGGGATCCGCACCGCGCGGGTCTGGTCGGTGCGCGGCCGCTGGCCCTGCCGGACGGCATCGCGCGGAACGCCGGGCCGGCGCTGACGGCCGCCGTGGCGCTCACCCTGGCCCGGTACAGCGGTGAGGGGACGGTCGAGGTCGGGCGGTACGAGGCAGCGCGGGACGCCCCGCGCGCGGAGCTGCTGCGCATCGCGGACGCCGACGGCGCCGAGGGGCCCGCGGAGTTCCTCGCGCGGGTGGGCGCCGTGTCTCCCACCGATGCCGGTCCGCTGCTCCCTCCGGTCGGCGTCGTGCTGTCGCGTACGAAGGACGACCGCACCTGGGTGCCGTGCCTGGCACCGGTCTTCCCGCTCACCGTGTTCGGGTCCGAGCGGCCCGACGGGACGTTCGAGGGTTCCTGCTGGTTCGACGAGGGCGCGGTGTCGCCGCGGGTGGCGGAGCTGTTCTGCGCCTCCGTGGAGCGGCTGGCCGCGCGGTTGGCGGCAGCGGCCCCCGAGGACGAGGGGGCCCCGGACGCCGCGGTGAGCGCGCTGTCGCGCATCCCGTTCCTCGACGCCCGGGAGACCGAGGAGGTCCTGCGCCTGGGCGGTGCGGGCGTGCGGCCCGGGCCCGCCGCGCGCATCGACGTCCTCTTCGACGACGTCGCGCGGCAACGCCCGGACGCCGTGGCGGTCGTGGACGAGGCGGGCGAACTGACGTACCGGCAACTCGGCGAGCGGGCCGAGCGGATCGCGGCGGGGCTGCGGGCGCTCGGCACCGCGCGCGGCCACCGGGTCGGGGTGTTCCTCGACCGTGACGCCTCCCTCGTCGCCGCCCTGCTGGGGATCCTCAAAGCGGGCGGCGCCTATGTGCCGATGGACGTCAACTACCCGGCGGACAGGGTCGGTTACATCACCGAGAGCGCCTCGCTGCGGCTGGTGGTCGGCGAGCCGGGGACCTTCCCGGACCTGCCTGGGGTCCGGGTGGTGAGCCCCGACGAGCTGATGGCCGCCGGTGAGGCCCACGGCTCCCCCGGCGACGGTGCCGGGGACGGGGAGGCGGGCGTCGACGACGACGCGTACGTCATCTACACCTCCGGGTCGACGGGCCGCCCCAAGGGCGTGGTCGTCCCGCACCGGAACGTGGCCGCCCTGCTGGACGCCACGACCGCCGACTTCGGCCTCGGGCCCGACGACGTGTGGACGCTCTTCCATTCGAGCGCCTTCGACTTCTCGGTGTGGGAGATCTGGGGCTGTCTGCTGACCGGCGGGCGCCTGGTCGTCGTCTCCTACTGGGTGGCCAGGGACACCCACGCGTTCCACCGGCTGCTGGCGGAGCAGGGCGTGACCGTCCTCAACCAGACCCCGTCGGCCTTCGCCCAGCTCGTCCGCACGGACCAGCAGGGGAAGGGCGAACTCCCGGTTCGGCTGCTGGTGTTCGGCGGCGAGCCGCTCGACGTCGGCCTGCTCACCGCGTGGTTCGCCCGGTACCCGCCCTCGCGGTGCCGGGTGGTGAACATGTTCGGCATCACCGAGACCACGGTGCACGTGACCGCGCGGACCGTCACCCCCGCGGACGTCGTGGCGGGCTCCCGCTCGGTCGGCAGGGCGCTGCCCGGCTGGTCGGTGTCGGTGCGGGACGCGGCGGGACGGCTGCTGCCGCCCGGGGCCGCCGGGGAGATCTACGTGGGCGGGGCGGGACTGGCGGACCGGTACCTCGGCCAGGAGGAACTGACGGCGCGGCGGTTCGTCGTCGACGAGGAGAGCGGGACGCGTCTGTACCGCAGCGGCGACATGGGGCGGCTCCACCCCGACGGGACCCTCGACCACCTCGGCCGCCTCGACGGCCAGGTCAAGATCCGCGGGCACCGCATCGAGTTGGGCGAGATCCGCCACGTGCTCCTGGACGATCCGCTGGTCGCCGCGGCCGTCGTGGTGGTCGGCGAGGCGGCGCCCGGCGACCCCGCGAGCAGCAGGATCGACGCCTACATCGTTCCCGCGGACGCGGCGGAAGGGCTCGGGGAGGGCTCCGCTCAGACCCGCGCCCAGCGGATCCTGGCCGGCGCCCGCCGGATCCTGCCCGACTACATGACGCCCGCCACGCTCACCGAGATCCCCTCGGTGCCGCTGACCGCGAACGGGAAGCCGGATCCGACCCGGCTGCCGCCGCCCGCCCCGGCCGGGCGCGGGGCCGGGCGGCCGACGCCAGGGCCCGCGTCCGCCCCCGGGGCGTCGGGCGAGCCGGCCGCGAGCATCCTCGACATCTGGAGCCACTGTCTGAGGACCGAGGTGGGAGCCGACGACAACTTCTTCGAGCTGGGCGGGAACTCGCTGCTGGTGGTCCGCGTCCTCGCCGCGATGCGCGAGCGCGGACTGCCCGAGGTGACGCCCCGGGACTTCTACGCGCACTCGACCGCCGCCCGGTTCATCGGGCTCGTCGAAGAGCGGATGCCATGACGCGGAAGGAGCCGCGCCGCCCCGCGGCGGCGCGGCTCGCCCCGAACGGACGGAGCGTCAACCAACGGGCTCAGTCACGGAGTTCGAGGGTGCAGCACTTGGCGCTGCCGCCGCCCTTGAGCAGTTCGGAGAGGTCCACCTGCCAGGGCGTGAAACCGCGCTCCCGCAGCCGGCCCGCGAGGCCGGTGGCCGCCTCGGGCAGGACGACGTTGAGTCCGTCGCTGACCGCGTTGAGCCCGAAGGCCGCGGCGTCCTCGGGCGCGGCGAGGACCGCGTCGGGGAAGAGCCGCTCCAGGACGGCGAGGCTGCCCGGCGAGAAGGCCCGCGGGTTGTACATCACCTCGTCGCCGTCGAGCACCGCGAGGGCGGTGTCGAGGTGGTAGTAGCGGGGGTCGGTCAGTTCGAGGCCTATCACGGGGCGTCCGAAGAACTCCTGCGCCTCGGCGTGCCCCTCGGGGCTGCTGCGGAAGCCCCGGCCCGCCAGCACCCAGCCGGCGGTGACGAGGAAGTCGCCCTCGCCCTCGTTGATGTGGACGGGGTCGTGCACCTCGGTGTAGCCGTTGGCGCGGAACCACTCCAGATAGGCGGGGCCTTCGTCGTACCGCTCGGCGTTGCGGAAGCGGGCGCCGAGGACCCTGCCGTCCACGACGGTCGCGCCGTTGGCCGCGTACACCATGTCCGGCAGACCGGGGACGGGCTCGATGAGGTCGATCCGGTGCCCCAACTCGCGGTAGAGCTCGGCGAGTCGCTCCCACTGGGCGACGGCGAGCGCGGTGTCGACGGGCTTCGAGGGGTCCATCCACGGGTTGATGGTGTACGTGACGTCGAAGTGGTCGGGCCGGCACATCAGGTAGCGGCGCGGCCGCGGGCTGCGCATTCTCATGGCACTCCGATCGTGGTGAGTGAGGGAAAAGCCGCGGCGGCGCGGGCCGAAGCGGAAGAAATCCTCGGCTTCGAAGTACGGCCCGGACAAAGGAAATCACGGCCGCTCTGCGGGGCGCCGAACATACCACCCCGGAAGCATTTATCCACCCGCACCGATTGTTTCCCTGGGCCCGCAGGAATCCCGTGCACGAAAGAGTGGCAGAGAGCCGGGGCGACGAACTATCGTCTGCACGCCATGAACACCGAGAGCACCACGGCATCGAGAAAGGAGCCCCGTATGTTCGTTCCCGATCAGTACCGTGAACCGGATGGGTCGTGGATCGTCAATCTGATACGCGAGAATCCGCTGGCCCAGTTGGCCAGCAATGGCGGCGCCGGCGCCGCACCGTACGCGACGCACGTGCCCGTCATCTTCGATCCCAGGCCGGGGCAACCGCCTGCGGAGCTGCCGGGCGCGACGCTGTGGGGCCATATGAACCGGGCGAATCCGCACTGGTCGGCCCTGGCCGACGGGGCGCCCGCCGTGGTGACGTTCACGGGGCCGCACGCCTATGTCTCACCGACGCTGTACGGGCGCACGCCGGCCGCTCCGACCTGGAACTTCACCGCGGTTCACGCGCGCGGGACGCTGACCAGGATCGAGTCGCCCGAGGAGACGCTCGAGGTCATCAAGGCCACGGTGAGCGCTCTGGAGGCGGAGTTCGGCGCCGGTTGGGACATGTCGGCTTCGGTGGACTACTTCCGCCGGATCCTGCCCGGCGTCGGCGCGTTCCACATCGCCGTCTCGCAGGTCGACGGGATGTTCAAACTGAGTCAGGAGCAGGAATACGACGCCCGAGAACGGGTGCGCTGCTCGTTCGCCTCCGGCCCACCCGGAAAACAGCGCGACGTCGCCTCGATGATGGGCCGCATATCTCCTTCCCGGTAACGTTCCACATCCGCCGGACCGCTCCTGTTCCACACTGGTTCACATGCGTTCCGCCCGACTTCCCCGACCTTGACAGGCGCAAGGCGGCACTTGAACACTGGACAGCGAATCGCATCCGCGTCAGCCGAATCCTGATCCCCCAGGAGGGATATCTTCCGTGTCTATGCCCGTGGATCAGTGGGACATACACCCGAACCATTTCTGGCTGACCGGAAAGCAGCCGGAACGGTCCGTCGAATACAACGAAGAGTTGGAAATGTGGATGGTCTACGGCTATCCCGAGACGGTCGAAGTCCTCACCCAGCCCCAGAAGTTCTCGAACGACGGATGGCGTCTGGTGGACGCCGAGGTCGAGGACTGGGTGAAGGAGGGCGACTTCCCGCAGATGGACCCACCGCTCCATCGCAAGCTGCGCGGTCTCGTGGACTTCGCGTTCACCCCCAAACTGGTGGCCGCCCTCCAGCCCCGGGTCGAACAGATCATCCACGAGCTGGTCGACGGCCTGGTGGACCGGGACCGTTTCGACCTGGTCCTGGACTTCGCCAACCCGCTGCCGGTCGCGGTCATCTCCGAGCTGCTCGGCGTCCCGCACAGCGACCGCGACCTGTTCAAGCGCTGGATGCACGGGCTGCTCGACGATGCGGGCGAGCTGGACTCGCCCGAGAGCATCAAGGAGCAGGAAGCCACCATGGACGACCAGTTCGGCCTGCTCCGGGAGATGCGCGACTACTGGGCCGAGCAGGCCGCCGAGCGCCGCAAGCACCCCCGTGAGGACCTGCTGAGCCACCTCGTCCATGCGGAGTTCGAGGGCGAACGGCTCTCCGAGGGAGCGGTGTTCAACATCGCGAACCGGATGCTGATCAACGGACACCACACGACCGAACTGCTCGTCGGCAACACGGCGCTGTGCCTCATCGAACTCCCCGACCAGGCGCGGCGGGTGCGCGACGACCGGTCCCTGGTGCCCGCCCTGATCGAGGAGTCCCTGCGCTACCTCAGCCCGCTCGCGGGGGTGATGCGCGTGAGCACCACCGATGTGGAGGTCGGCGGGCAGCTCATCCCCGGGGACCGGATGGTCATGGCCTGGTGCGGCGCGGCCAACCGCGACGAGCGGGTCTTCGCCGACCCGCACACCTTCGACGCCGGCCGCTCCCCCAACCCGCACCTCGGGTTCGGCCGCGGCGTCCACTTCTGCATGGGCAGGAGGCTGGCCAGGCTGGAGGCCAGGACCGCGACGAACATCCTCCTCGACCGCCTCCCCGAGCTGCGCACCGACCCGGCACACCCGCCGAGGTTCGGGCACGTGGTGGACGCCACCGGCGTGGCCAGACTGCCGGTCCTCAACGGCTGAACCGGCTGCGCCAGTTGGACCGGGCGGACCGACCGAGCCCCCGTACCCCTCCCTCCCGGAAGAAGAGTGATCTGATGACGACGGTCGTCGACCGGTGGAACATCCACCCGGACCACCGCTGGCTGCGCGGCCAACGCCCGGCCGCACCCGTTCAGTTCGACGAGGCACAGGGGCTGTGGAACGTCTACGGCCACGCCGAGTGCCTGGAGATCCTCAGCACCCCCGGCACGTTCTCCTCCGACACCGCCCGGCTCCTGCCCGTGAGCGTCGACCCCTCGCTGACCGAGGGCGACATGTCGCAGATGGACCCGCCGCGCCACCGCGCGTTCCGCGGCCTGGTCAGCCGGGCCTTCACCCCCCGGCTGATCGCCGGCCTCGAACCGCGGATCACCGAGATCGTCGACGACCTGATCGAGGAGATGGACGGCAGGTCCGAGCTGGAGCTCGTCGCCGACCTGGCCTACCCGCTGCCGGTCATCGTCATCGCCGAGCTCCTCGGCATCCCGGACAGTGACCGCGACCTGTTCAAGAAGTGGGCCGACAACATCATCGAGGGCTTCAGCGGCGCCTCGTTCCTCGACGACAGCGAGGAGAGCACCCAGGAACTCCAGGACGCGACGGAGCGCCTGAAGCCCCTCCTCGCCTACCTGGCGGACCACGTCGCCGACCGCCGGCGCCACCCGAAGGACGACCTCCTGACCCAGCTTGCGCTGGCGGAGGCCGACGGCGAACGCCTCACCGACAACGAGGTCGTCAACGTCGCGAACATCCTCCTGGTCACCGGGCACATCACCACCACCATGCTGCTCGGCAACACGGTGCTGTGCCTGGACGCGTCGCCCGAACAGTTCGCCCGGGTGCGCGCGGACCGGTCGCTGGTCCCCGGCGCCATCGAGGAGGCGCTGCGGATGCTGCCGCCCTCGGCGACGCTCGCCCGGGGCACCACCGGGGACGTGGAGATCGCCGGGCAGCTCATCCCCAAGGACCAACTGGTCTTCCTGTGGCTGGGCGCCGCCAACCGCGACCCGCTCCGCTTCACCGACCCCGAGGTGTACGACCCCGCCCGCTCCCCCAATCCGCACTTCGGGTTCGGCCGCGGCATCCACTACTGCATCGGTGCCGCGCTGAGCCAGCTGGAGGGCCGCATCGCGCTGAACAAGCTCCTCGACCGCTTCCCCGTGCTCCGTACGGACCCCGGGAAGGCGCCCGGGTTCTTCCCCACCGCCGACATGATCGGCGTCAACTCGCTGCCCCTGTACACCTCGTGAGGCGTGCCCGCACCGGAGAACGTCCCCGCGACGCAGGAAGAAGAGGAACCCGTGACGATCGAACAGCCCCTGGCACAGATGTCCTTCGGCTACATCCCCGCGCAGATCCTCTACACCGCCACGGAGTTGGGGGTGGCCGAGGCCCTCGCTGACGGCCCGCTCGACCACCGGGACATCGCGGACCGGACCGGCGCCGACCCCGCCGCGCTGCGCCGCCTGCTGCGGGCGCTGGTGGGGCTCGGCGTGGTCGACCAGCAGGACGCGACCCGCTTCGCCCTCACCGGGTCCGGCCGCCTGCTGACCCGGGACGCGCCCGGCTCGCTGCGGGACGAGGTCCTGCTGTCGGCGATGCCGGAACTGTGGCGCGCCTGGGGCGAGTTGCCGCGGGTCGTACGGGACGGCGAGGTGCCGAGGAACCCCGACACCGGACTGACGCCGCACGAGATGCTGATGCGCGACCCGGAGCTCGCCGAGAAGTTCCGTCTCGCGAAGATCATGGGCAACCAGGTGCTCACGGCGGGCATCACGGAGGCGTACGACTTCTCCCGGTTCGCCGTCGTCGCCGACCTGAGCGGCGACGAGGCCACCCTGCTCGCCGCGGTCCTGGCCGCGGCGCCGGGCCCGCGGGGGCTTCTCCTGGAGCGGCCCGAGGCGCTGGAGCGCGCGGCGGCAGCGCTGGCCGGCGCGGGTGTCGCGGAACGCTGCGAGACCTTCCCCGGGGACGTCCTCGGACCGGTGCCCCCGGGAGCCGACGTCTGCCTGCTGGGCCATGTGCTCAGGGACCACGACGACGACCGGGCCACGGCGATCCTGCGCAACTGCCGCGCGGCCATGGTGCCCGGCGGCCGGGTCGTGGTGGTGGAGACGCTGGTCCCCGCCGTGCTCACGCCGGAGGACTCCGCCACGTACGGCATGACCGACCTCAACAACCTGGTGTACGCCGGCGGCAGGGAGCGCACCGAGGACGAGTTCCGGGCGCTGTTCGAGGGTGCGGGCTTCGCCCTCTCCTCGACGGTCGCCATGAAGCTGGAGCCCGGCATGCCCGCGTACCACCTCATGGAGGGGACACCGGTCGCGTAGCGGGTCCGGATGGCCGCAAGACCGAGCGGCGCGGGGCGGCCGAGCCGGACCCGGCCGCCCCGTTCCGCTCTTCGTGATCCCGACCGAGTCGTCTGTGAGGCCGAGAAGATGGAGTACTGCGTACTGGGTCCGGTCGAAGTGCGGGACCGGGGCACCCGGCTGCCGCTCGACGGCGAGAAGCAGCGGACCGTGCTCGCGGCCCTGCTCCTCACCGAGGGCGGTTTCCTCTCCGACACCGAGCTGACCGCCCTGCTGTGGGGCTCCCGTCCGCCCGGGACGCACAACGCCCAGATCTACAACTACGTCTCCCGGCTGCGGAAGGCCGTGGGGCCGGCGAGCATCGTCCGCCGCTCGCCCGGCTACCAGATGCGGGTCGGCGCCGCCTCGCTCGACCTCGTCGAGTTCCAGGAACTGGCGGCACGCGGCCAGAGCGCGCTCGCCGCGGGACGGCACGAGGAGGGCCGCCGCCTGCTGTGTTCGGCGCTGGCCCTGTGGCGCGGGCCGACGCTCGCCGACGTCTCGGAGCAGCTGGCCGACGCGGAGCGGCCGCGGATCGACGAGGCCCGGATGTCCGTCCTGGAGAGCCGGATCGAGGCGGACCTCGCGGTGGGCAGACACGCCCAGGTGCTGCCCGAACTGACCTGGCTCGTGGGGCAGCACCCGTTGCGCGAACGCTTCCGGGCCCAGTTGATGACCTCGCTGTACCGGTGCGACCGGCAGGCCGAGGCGCTCGCCCTGTACGAGCAGGGCAGGCGCACGTTGGCGGAGGAGCTCGGGGTGGGCCCCGGGGCACTGCTGCGCGAGGTGCACCACGCCATCCTCACCGCGGGCCCTGAGCCGGGGCCCGGCGCGCCGCACGACGGCGGGCGCCTGTGCTGTCAGGCCGCGGGCCAACTGCTGTACCGGCGCAGGCCGTAGAGGAGCGGCAGGCTGCCCTGGCGCCGCTCCACGGCCAGCACCTCTCCGAACACCACGACGTGGTCGCCGACCGGCACGGTCCGGTCGGCCCTGCAGTCGGCGACGGCGAGCGCGTCGGCCCACAGGTGCGGCCCCCGGTCCTCGCCGTCGAGGCGCCAGCCGACGTGGTCGAAGCGGTCCTTGCGGCCCGACGCGAACAGTTCGGCGGTGGCCTGGGCGCCCTCGTGCAGCAGGTTCACCGCGAAGCCGCCCGAGCCCCGGACGGCCGCCAGGGTCGGGCTCGCGGCGCGCAGGCAGACGAGCAGCGTCGGTGGTTCCAGGGCGACGCTGCACACCGAGGAGCAGGTCATCCCCCACGGCCTGCCGTCGGGGCCGGTCGCGGTCACGACCGCCACCCCGGTCGGGAAGCCGCTCATCATGGTGCGCAGCCCGTCCCGTGTCTCCTGCCCGACCGATCGTGTGATCGAGACGGTGGGGTCAGCCATCGAGCCCACGCATCCTGGCGAAGTAGTCGTAATGCGAGGGCAGCGTGTCGACCATGTGCCGCGCCTTGTCGCGGATGGCCGCGAACTCCTTCTGGGCGAGCTTGTCGTCGGTGAGGCCCAGTGCGGGCGAAGGGCTCGGCTGGATGCCTCCGGTCCCCAGCAGGATGCAGTTGTACGAGTACGGCGGGAGGCCGTGGTAGTAGGGGAACACGTTCTCGGAGTCGGGCAGCCGGGTCTGCCACCGCTCCAGGCGTTCGGCGAGACCGTCGGGCACGGCCCGGGTCTTGGCGTCCTTCCAGTACTGGGTGTTGTTCCGTGCCGCACCCTTGTAGTGCAGCACCAGGAATTCCCGGACGCCGTCCATCACATGGGAGACGGCGGAGTTGTACATCTTCCGGAGATTCGGGTTCCAGTCGGCGGCGGGGAAGTGCTGTACCAGCTGTTCGATCGCGTGGTGGATGAAGAAGATCCCGGTCGATTCGAGCGGCTCGACGAATCCGCTGGACAGGCCGATGGCGACACAGTTGTTCACCCATGATTCTTCGCTCCGGCCGATGCGCATACGAATGTGGTTGGCCTCGGCCTCGGCCGCGGCCGGACCCACGAATTCGCGCAGCGTGCGTTCGGCCTCTTCGGGAGAGCAGTAGTCCTTGGCGTAGACGTAACCCGTACCGATCCTGCCGAACAGCGGAATCGTCCATATCCACCCGGCGTCCTGGGCGGTGGCGGTCGTGCACGGACGGATGCCGTTCTTCTTCATGTCCAGCGGCACCTGGAGTGCCACCGCGCTGTCATTGGGCAGCGAGTCCTGGTAGGAGACGAACGGCACGTCGAGCGCGCGGTTCAGGAGCAGTCCGCGGAATCCGGTGCAGTCGACGAACAGGTCGCCGTGGATCTCGCCGTGCTCCCGGGTGACGACGTGGTCGATCCAGCCCCGCTCGTCGAGCACGACGTCGAGCACGTCGTCCACGACGTGCCGCACGCCGCGGTCCACCGAGTACCCGGTGAGGTACTTGGCCAGGAGCGCGGCCTCGAAGTGGTAGGCGTACGGGAACTGCGTCTTCCCCTGGTGTTCGGACATCGTCAGGCCGACGGGCTCCTCGCCGCCGCCGGTGACTTCGGCGCCGAGCAGGGTGCCGTCCAGCTGCCGGGGGCTGCGTCCGCTGTCGCACAGGGACGCCATGACGAAGCAGTCCTTGTCGAACCGGTCGGTCGGCCCGTTCTGCAGCCACCAGTCGGTCAGCGGGAATCCGTTGACCGATCTGACCTGCTCGAACGGGTGGTAAAAGTGGTGACCCGGACGTCGCCAGTCCTGGAACCGGACGGCGAGTTTGTAGGTGGCGTTGCAGGCCGGCATCCACTCCTCTTCCTTGAGGTCAAGGAATTCGAAGAAGTGCCGGATGTCGCTGAAGGTCGCCTCGCCGACTCCGATGGTGCCGATCTTTCCGGACTCGACGAGAGTGATGGAAACACGGTCGCCGAATGCCGCCTTCAGATATGAGGCGGTCATCCAGCCGGCGGTTCCGCCACCGACAATGACGACCTTTTCTGGGTTCTGCACGCTCACGTCGGCACCTCGGTTCAGATGGCTGGCCACTGCGCGGGGCCTGGACCCCGCCGGTCGGGCACGATTGTGCTCCGCCGTGCTATCCGGCATCTATGGCGGCTCTATCGCCGACATCTATCCCTGAATCCCCTGCCCTCAACGGCAGTTCCCGGCAGCAGAAAACGGCAGTTCCCGGCAGCACAAAGGCGGGGCCCGTGCACCGACCTTCCGGTCGGTGGCACGGGCCCCGCCTTTGTGGCGTGCGCGTACAGGAGCCGAGGCGGCCGAGGAGGGTCAGCCGACCCGCTGCAGCGCCTTCTCCCTGCGCTCGGCGACGCTCGACCCCGACTCCCGGCGCGCCATGCGGCGCAGCACGGCAGGGGCCAGGAGCAGGCCGACCACGGCCCAGCCGCCCAGGGCCACCACGGTCTCCAGGTGGCGCCACGAGTCGCCGATCTCGACGGCTGCCGCGCCGTCCGGCAGCAGCGCCGAGCGCATGCCGAGCCCGAGCCAGTAGACCGGGAACACCTGGGCGAGTCCCTGCACCCAGTCGGGCAGGGCGCTGATGGGATAGAAGATGCCGGAGATACCGATCATGGCGAGGATCGGCAGCAGCAACAGGCCCTGGCTGCGCGCGTTGGTGAACACCGAGCCGAGGACCGCGCCGATCGGCAGAGTCGCCATCAGGCCGAGCCCCAGCACCCAGGCGAGGGTCAGCCAGGCGCTCACGCTGCCGATCGCGATGCCGTCGATGATCACCAGGCCCGGGATCAGGAAGATGGCGAGGTCGATGAGCAGACAGCCGGAGACCGAGACGATCTTCCCGAAGAGATAGCCCACCATGCCGTTCGGTGTCGCCTTCGCCCGCAGCAGCGTGCCGTCCTCGCGGTCGGCCGTGAGCTGCTGGCTCATGCTGATCATGGCCATCGAGGCGTTCATGCCGAGAATGCTGGGGAGCATCAGCGTGCCGAGCAGGAAGCCGCTGTCGCCGAAGTCCTTGTCGCGCATGAAGAACATGACGGCGAGCATCAGCACGGGCCAGAAGAAGTGGTTGAAGATGTCGCCGGCGTTGGTGACGGACTGCCGGATCTCGATCACGCCGCGGGTCCAGCCCGCGCGCAGGGCGATGGTGGTCGGGTTCATCGGGCCACTCCCTGCGGCTCGTTCGCCTGGTGCCTGTGGTCCTCCGCCGCCAAAGGCCCGTCCCCGTCCGCGCCTCCCGGACGCGGTGTCTCCTCGGGCGCGCTCCGGGCCGTCTCGGCCTCCCTCACCATGGAGAGGTAGGTGTCCTCCAGCGAGGCCCTGCGGACTTCGAGCTCGGAGATCTCCTCGCCGTACCGCTGGAACAGCTGGTACGTGAACCTGGTGGCGTCGGCCGTCGACTCCTCGAAGCGCTCACCGCCACGGGTCCAGCCGACCGTGTCCTGTCCCGCGATCCGCTGGGCGAGCTCCTTCGCGGTGCCGTCCCCGATGATCCGTCCGCCGTTGAGGATCATGATGCGGTCGGCGAGCTTCTCGGCCTCCTGCAGGTCGTGCGTGGTGAGCAGGATCGTGGTCTCGTGCTCGCGGGCGAGCCTGTCGACCAGACCGTGGAACTCCCGGCGCGCCACGGGGTCCAGACCCGCGGTGGGCTCGTCCAGGAAGAGCAGTTCGGGGCGGCCCGCGATGCCGACGGCCACGTCCAGCCTGCGGCGCTGCCCGCCGGACAGCATCCGGACCTTTTTGTTCGCGTGCTCGGTCAGGCCGACCGCCGCGACGAGTTCGTCCGGGTCCCAGGGCCGCTTGATCCCATCGGTGGAGTACGGGGCGTAGTAACTGCCCAGGTGCGCCAGGAGTTCACGTACGTACCACCGGCCGTGGTCACGCCACGACTGGAGCACGACTCCGACGCGGGCCCGCCATCGCTCGTCGGCGTGCGCGGGGTCCACTCCCAGCACCTCGACCCGCCCGGCCGAGCGCATGCGGAAGCCCTCCATGATCTCGATCGTGGTGGTCTTTCCCGCGCCGTTCGGGCCGAGCAGGCACATCACCTCGCCCTGGCGGACCTGGAAGGTCACGTCGTGCAGGACATCGGTGGAGCCGTACCGCATGCGCAGACCCTCGACATCGAGCACCACCTCCTCGCTCGTGTTCATGGTCGTTCCTCTCTTCGTCAACAGAACCGTGCGGGGCACTCGTCCCTGAGGAACAGCTGCCCTGGGGGAAATCGGGGGAAATAGAGGTGTTGAAGAAGCGGCGGCCCGGAGTACCGCACGGGGGATGATCGGTTCCAGGCCGCCGCGCTGAGGGGCGGTGGGACGGTGTGCGACCGCCCCGCCGAAGGGTCCGCGGTCACGTGGACCGGCGGATCACCACGTCTCCGTCGAAGGTGGAGACACGGACCTCGACGACATCGGTCGCGTCTCCCGGTCCTTCGACGGACTCCAGGGAGTTGTGCACCTGTCCCGAGACGGTGTTCACGTCGTACTTCACCGCGGTGCCTTCGCGGATGCCGACCTCGACCTCGCCCGATGCCGCGGTGAGCAGCACCAGGCCGCGGCGGGCCTCGCCGACCCGGATGCTGCCGTGGGCCGTCTTGGCCTCGACGCCGCCGTAGGCCCTGGCGATGTCGATGTCGCCCTTGGCCCCGGTCACGCGGAGGGATCCGGTGACCTCGCCGACCGAGTTGTGGCCGTGGTCGTTCCTGATCACCGCGCTGCCGTCGATCTCGCCGATGCGGATCAGACCGGACTTGTTGGTGATCGCCCCATGGCCCGTCATCCGGTCCACGGAGATGTCACCGCAGACGGCGGTCAGCTGCAGCGGGCCGGTGCGTTCGAGCCTGATGTCGCTCTGTACGGTCTCGAACCGGCACGCGCCGAGGCGGCCCTCGGAGCGCAGCGCCGCCCACACGGAGCCGCCCCGCACCCCTGACCCCTCGGGCAGTTCGATCGTCACGTCGACCGAACCGGCGTCCTCGCGCAGCGCCTCGTTCCGCTTGAACAGCCGCTTGACGTTCCTGACCAGCAATTTCCCGCGCGAGAAGTCGACCTCCACCTGCTCGGCCGCCCTGATGTCGGACTCCTTGGAGCTGTCCGTCGGCCGGACCTCGACGACGGTGTCCCTGCGTCCGCTCGCTATCAGCCTGATGTCTCCGATGGCGATCTCCACCGCCACGGAGATCGGTTCAGGGGTATCGAAACTGACCATTGCCGGTCCTCCTCGTGGGCCCGCTTGCGTCTTCATGGCTCCGCTACCGCGCCCATCCGCTGTAGTGCCGGTTCCCCCGGTGCCCACGCCGCCCGGCCCGCCGGCCTTCGTTGCGCAGCGCAGTGGTGAGGGTGCGCACCAGCCAGGCGTTGACCGACAGCCACTCGCGGCCCGCCGCCTCCACCATCTGGCGCTTGAGCGCCTCGGGGGGACGGAAGTTGATCCGCGCCAGGCTGTCGTCGGGGCCGGCCGACGGGCCCTGCTCGACGACCTCGTCGCCGGAGACGGGTTCGGGCGGCCGTGTCACCACGAAGCTGAGATCGAGGCTTTCCAGTCGCACCTGCACCGACCCGGGAACGAGGTCGCGGGTGATCTCATCCGCGGCGTCCGACAGCGCTTTGTGCAGCGTGAGCCGGACTGACGAGTCGAATGCCGCAGTGAGGCTCTCCCCGAGAGCGAGGACCTCATCGCCGCGCGCCTCTGCCGCGGCCAGGAAGTCGAGGCGGAGTTTGTCGACGTAGGGCGTCAAGTCCATGGCGCCATAGTGGCGCAGCGATGGCACCAAAGCAAGTGCCGCGGTGACGCCCCCGCGCAGCCACTCACAGCCCAAATATCCTGTGAATCACGTCAATACACCCATATTTAGGGCTACTTGAAATGGCGCCATGTTGGCTCGTAAGGTGGCCCTCAGGCGCACCTGACCGTGCACCATGGCACCACTGTCCGGTCGACAGGACAGGACTCTTGACGCACGCCTCACGCGCCACACAGGATCCCGAGAAGCGCACCCGCACCATTGACAGAGGGGAGGGGACGCCGGTTGGACACAGAAAGCAGTACGCGGCGGAGCGGCACGGCCGGCCGACGACGCCGCCGTGCGGGCTCCGCTCGCGTACCGACCCTCAGGAGGCCCGCGGGGCGGGCACTCTCGCCACCACGACCTCGGCCGCGCTCCCGATCACGCCGAACCGTTCGGACCCGTCGGGCTCGCCGGAGCCGTCGAGGGATCCCTCGAGGTCGTCCAGCACCTGCTTGGCCGCGCCGTCGAGGGTCTCCAGCACCCATTTGTCGAAGTCGATTCCCGATTGCTTCGCGGCCTCGCGCCACCACTGGAGCCGGTCCACGGGGATCGCGAGGCGCTGGGTGTCCGAACTCTTCCTGCCGCATTCATCGGCGCCTTCACGGGAATCCCTGATGGCATCCCTGAGTTGCTTCGTGTTCCATTTCAACTGCTCTGCACGGTCCAGCAGAATTTCCTGCTCCTCGACCGAAAGAGACGCGACTTCAGCGTGGTGCTGGAAGCTCAGTTTGGGCCGCCGCCTGCTTAATTCAAATCGGCGCGACACCCATGCGTAGTTGCGCAGGGTTTGGTAGCGCAACCCGGCTCCACGCACTCCCCTCTTATAGCGGTCGGAGAAGTGGTCCTTCCCATGGACAAGCCAGTCACCAAGCCACCAGACCGAGGAATTGACCACGCCCGCAAGCTGCTGACCAGCGCGTTCCCAGTCCTCAAAGGTGAGATCGGCGGGTATCTGCAGCCCCACCCCCGTCGTGTACACCTGCCCACGCGCGGGCATTTCCCCACCGGGCTGCTGGCGTCGAAGCGTCGAATGTGAAGGCCTGCGTGGCCAAGATGTCTGTTCTTCCTGAACCTTCCTGGCAGCACACATCTGAATCACCCCGTAATGAGAGTCCAAGCACAAACAGAGCGGTCGTATTCCGGGTCAGGGAATCAAATTGTGCAGGCCATCGCAGGTGGCTCCCCCCGCACGGCCGATTCGAACCAAGCAATACTATTGCATACGACCCAGGTACAGACAATCACTCTGCCCCGCACCCGGCCATTGCCCTTTGTGCGTCCGGAAACCGCGGGCACTCCTTTGAAATGGATCTTGTTGATCCTGAAAAGGAGGTTCAGATGACACAAAACCTCCGTAACAGGAGGAGTTCCGAAGGGATGTCGTCGCGCCGTATCACGCCATCGATGACAAGGGCGTTTACGCGCCTGTGGCCGCGCGCCCCAGGGTCTCCCGGCAGACACCGGGCACGGGTCCGCGCGGGCACCGATCCCCGCACGCCCGCCCCCGAGGGGCCGTGGACGGACAGGATCCGGCCAAGGAACCCGCCTGACCGCGGGCCCAGGGCGCCGGCCGCCGATGGCCGGGCACACCTGCCGCCGCTGACCGGGCACGCCCGTTGCCGCTGACCGGGAAGAAAAGGCCGCCTGGCGCACGTCCTGCGCCAGGCGGCCGCCTATTCCGCTCGGGGTGTGAAGTGAATGGCCCGTCATCGGGGCTTCGTCCCCGAGCTCCGAGAACCTCGCCGGGAACGAGGGCCATGTTCATGAACCGTGCCCGCACGGTTCACGGGTTTCGACCGTGAAGTCCAGTCGCCTGACGGGTTTCGACCGAGAAGTCCAGTCGCCGGCGAAGGCCTGCGCGCCCCAGTGCCTCAGCCCCTCCCCGGCTCCCGCCACTCGTCCGGCGCCCCCTGCGCCGCACGCTCCCGCAGGTCGACCCTCCGGATCTTGCCGGAGATCGTCTTGGGCAGCTCCGCGGTGAACTCGATGCGCCGGATCCGCTTGTAGGGAGCCAGCACCGACCGCGCGTGCTCAAAGATCAGCTCCGCCGTCCTCTCGTCCGGCGACCAGCCCTTGGCCAGCACCACGTACGCCTTCGGGACCGCGAGCCGCACCACGTCCGGGGCCGGGACGACCGCGGCCTCGGCCACCGCCTCGTGCTCCAGGAGCGCGCTCTCCAGCTCGAACGGGGAGATCTTGTAGTCCGATGCCTTGAAGACGTCGTCGGCCCTGCCCACGTACGTGACGTAGCCCTCGGCATCGCGCGAACCGATGTCGCCGGTGCGGTAGTAGCCGCCCGCCATGACCTCCGCGGTGCGTTCGGGGTCGCCGTGGTAGCCGACCATCAGGCCCACCGGGTTCGCGCCCAGGTCCAGGGAGATCTCGCCCTCCTGCGCGCCCGGCCTGCCGGTCACCGGGTCGAGGAGCTCCACCGCGAAGCCCGGCGTGGGGCGGCCCATCGAGCCCGGCTTCAGCTTCTGGCCGGGCGAGTTGGCGACCTGCACGGCCGTCTCCGTCTGCCCGAAGCCGTCGCGGATCACCACGCCCCACGCGCGGTTCACCTGCTCGATGACCTCGGGGTTCAGCGGCTCGCCCGCGGCGACGACCTCGCGCGGCGGCGTGCGCAGCTGCGTCAGGTCCGCCTGGATCAGCATCCGCCACACCGTGGGCGGGGCGCAGAACGACGTCACCCCCGCCCGGTCCATCTCCGCCATCAGCCTCCCCGCGTCAAAGCGGGAGTAGTTGTGGATGAAGACGGTCGCCTCGGCGTTCCACGGCGCGAACAGGTTCGACCACGCGTGCTTGGCCCAGCCCGGCGACGAGATGTTCAGGTGGACGTCGCCCGGCTTGAGTCCGATCCAGTACATCGTCGCCAAGTGCCCCACGGGGTAGGAGACATGGGTGTGCTCGACGAGCTTCGGACGCGCGGTGGTGCCGGACGTGAAGTAGAGCATCAGCGGGTCGTCGGCGAGCGTGATTCCGTCGGGCTCGAAGGTCTCGGGGGCCTCGTCCACACCGTCGTACGAGATCCAGCCCGCGCCGCCGGTGTCGCCGCCGGCGCCCACCACGATCCGCGTGTAGTCGCCCGGCACGTCGTCGAACTTCGCCGTGTCCTCGGGGCGTACGACCACGTGCCGGGCGCGGCCGCGGCCGATGCGGTCGCGCAGGTCGACCGGGCCGAGCAGCGGAGTCGCCGGGATGACGACCGCGCGCAGCTTCATCGCGGCGAGGGCGATCTCCCAGAGCTCGACCTGGTTGCCGAGCATCACCACGACGCGGTCGCCCGCCCTGACGCCCCGCGCGCGCAGCCAGTTGGCGGCGCGGTCCGAGCGCGCCGACAGCCGGGCGAAGGAGAAGCGGGCCTCGTCGCCGTTCTCCTCGACGATGTGCAGCGCGGTCCTGTCGTTGCCGTCGGCGATGACGTCGAACCAGTCGAGCGCCCAGTTGAACCGCTCGGGCCGGGGCCAGGCGAAGCCCTCGTACGCGGCGGCGTAGTCCTCTCGATGCCGCAGGAGGAAGTCCCGCGCGGTACGGAACTGCTCCGTGGCATTCGTCCCGGTCCTCGTCATGTGCACCCCTCGTCGATCCCGCCGCGGTGTCCCGCTGCCCTTGAACTCGTCGCTGCGCGTGCTGCCGTACTCATTGCCGGACGCTACGTGACATCGTGTAATTCGTGATGCGGATCTCACCACCCCCGTACGGGGGTGTCCCCAGGTGGGTCGCGGAGCGAAGTCACGGGAAGTCACGGACCGAAAGGGCGAAGGGTGTCGGCTGACGGCGGCGAGACGGTGGAGATGCGAGCCGCTCTGCTGCGGCTGCGCCGCGGCACGGGGCTTCCGGTGGCCTTCGGCGGACTCCTGGAGGGCGGCGGCGCCCCCGAAGGACCGCGCAGGGTGCGGATCGGCGAACTGAGCGGCACGGCGACGCGCGCCCTGAACGGCCTCGCCATCTCCTCCGGCAACGGCCTCGGCGGCAAGGCCGTCGCCCTGTCACGGCCGTGCGCCGTCACCGACTACCACGTCTCGCGGCACATCAGCCACGAGTACGACGCCGCGGTCGCCGCCGAGGGCCTGCGGTCGGTGCTCGCGGTACCGGTGGTGGTACGCCGCAGGGTGCGCGGCGTGCTCTACGGCGCGCTGCGCGCGGCCCAACCGCTCGGCGACCGGGCCCTGTCGGCCGCGGTGGCGGCGGCGCGCGACGTGGAGCAGGCCCTTCTCGTACGCGACGAAGTGCGGACGCTGCTCGCGGCGGCCCGGGAGCCGGTGGTGGGCCCGGGGGCGTGGGAGGAGGTCCGCGAGGCGCACGGCGCGCTGCGCGCCCTGGCCCCGCGGGTGACCGACCCCGCGCTGCGCTCCGAACTCCTGGCGGTGTGCGGCCGGTTGGAGTCCGCGGCGACGGTCCCGGAGCACGAACAGGAGCGCGCCGTCGCGCTCGCCCCGCGCGAGGTGGACGTCCTGTCCTGCGTCGCGACGGGCGTGACGAACGCGGCGGCGGCCGAGCGGTTGGGGCTGCGCCCGGAGACGGTGAAGGGGTATCTGCGTTCGGCGATGCGGAAGTTGGGCGCGCATACGCGCCTCGAGGCGGTGGTGGCGGCGCGGCGGGCGGGGTTGCTGCCGTGACCGCCTCACTCCGGTGACCGTCGGTCACCGGCTCCGCCGGGCGGGCTCCCCCGTGACCCGCCCGGCGGCGTCACTCACTTGTCCGCGGTCAGCTTCCCGGCCACGCCCCAGCTGTCCGCCGGGGTCTCGTGGATCCAGACGTGCACACTCTCGGCCGGGATCCTGTACGCGTCCACGAACGCGTCGGTGATCTGCTTGACGAGCTCCCGCTTGAGCGCGACGTCGCGGGGACCCTGCTGGACGGTGACGATGGGCATGACGGAACTCCCTTGTTTGACACGGGGTTTGACCCGTTCAGGGTTTGGTTCGTACGGGATTTCGGCTCGTACGGGGTTTGGTTCGTACCGGGTTTCTCGGTACGACCCCAGTCCATCCCGGCCGCGCCCGCCGACCAAGGGGCAGCCCGCGACCGCAGCGATCAGTTCCCGTGATCGCCGCTGGTGACGGGCGCGGCGGCCGCCGCGCAGGCCGCGAGGAACACGTCGAGGCCCGGCGCCCGCTCCCCCACCCGCACGGCGAGCCCCGTGGCGAGGGCGAGCCCCGGCGCGCGGAACGGCAGGAAGGCCACCCGGGGGCTGTGCAGGACGCGCGCGTGCGAGGCGTACACGACCGTCCACTGCGGCACGACTCCCGCCCCGATCGTGGCGAGCCTGTCCTGCAGCGAGCCCCCGGCGGGCCCGGGCAGCGGTTCGAACCCGGCGTCGTGGCAGGCCCCGACGACGAGGTCCACGAGCGCGGGGTTGTTGCGCCGCGCGGTGATCGCGAGCGGCACCGCGGCGAGGTCGGCCAGGGCCACGTCCGGCCGCGCGGCCAGCGGATGCCCGGCCGGGACGACGGCGACCAGGGGGTCGTCCCACAGGGGCACGATCCGCACGCCGGGGGCGGGGTCCGAGGAGCGTACGAAGGCGGCGTCGACCCGCCCGTCGACGACCTGCTCCAGCCGCTCGCGCGCGCCGCTCGACACCAGCTCCACGGGCACGCCGGGCGCCCGTACGGCGAACTCGGCGAGGATCCGGTCCAGGTGTTCCCCGAGGCCCGTGCTGGTGGCGAGCCTCAGCCCGGCGGGCGGGGCGACCGCGGCCCGTGCCCGCTCCGCGGCGGCGAGCACCGCCCGCGCCTCGGGCAGCAGCCGCTCCCCCGCGCCGGTGAGCCGTACGTGGCGGGGCGAGCGGTCGAAGAGCTCGGCGCCCAACTCCCTTTCCAGGCGCCGTATCTGCTGGCTGACCGCGGACTGGACGATGTGCAGCCGCTCGGCCGCGCGCCCGAAGTGCAGCTCGTCGGCGACGGTCACGAAGTAGCTGAGCTGCCGCAGTTCCATGCGGGCAGCCTATGCGGGCGACCCGCACGGCCTGCGCCGCCGTCCGCCCGGCTCACAGGTCAAGGGGCACGGGCACACGAGGCACGGGCACACGAGGCAGGGGTCACGGGTCACGGGTCACGGGTCCACGACGGTCCCGAAGCGGATGTCGTACGAGGACGGGGCCGAGGTCTCGGCGATCCGCCCCAGCATGTACTCGGCCTCCCGGGTCAGCTCGTCGCGCTGGGCGCGCGTGGGCCGCCCGAACGGCTCGATGGTGAGCACGGCGGCCCCGCTCTTCGCGTCCTCCTCCAGCCGCCACAGCCCGGCGAGGAACCCGTCGAGGAGGAAGACGCAGTAAGCGAAGTTCCCCTTCCACGTGCGGCCCTTGTACTCGGCGGGGACGACGCGGGCACGGTCGGCGTGCGACAGGAGGAGGTTGTCGTACTCGGGCAGGAAGCGGGGCGGGGCCGGGGTGTCCGCGTCGGGGCGTGGCGCCTGCGGAAGGTCGAAGAGCTCGACGCCGTGCTCGTCGCGGAACGTACGCAGCCGGGGCCGCAGCCGCTCGAAGACTTCCCTCAGCCGGGTGAGGCGGGCCCAGGTCTGCATGTCCTTGACGGAGGCGGGGCCGAAGGCGGCGAGGTAGCGGAGGGCGAGGGCGTCGAGGGCGGGCAGGGCTTCGGGGGTGGCGGAGGCGGGGGTGGCGGAGGCCGGGGTGGCGCGGACGTCGGCGGCGGAGGCGGCGCGGGAGTCGGCGGCGGTGGCGCGCTCCCGCCCCTCCCCGACCCACTTCTCCACGGTGGTCAGAGCCACCTGCCCGCTGCGCCGCCACAGCCCCCGGGGCGTGACCTGGACGAGCGGCAGCGCGCACCGCGCGGCGATGGCGAGGGACTGCGGGTCGGCGTCGGGCCACCGGGCGAGCAGCACCTCGCGGAGCTGCTTCGGCGTACGGGGTGCCGCCTCGACGGCCTCACGGGCGATCCCCGCGAGCTCTCCCAGGTCGACGCCGACCAGCCCCTTGCGGAACACGCTCAGCTCGCGGTCGAGGGCGACCTGCGCGAGGGGCCGCAGCGTGCGGGCGTCGGCGGCGGTGTGCAGATGGATGGTGGAGCGCAGGGTGACCATGCGGACCAGCTCGCGCGACTCCAGGAGCGCGGAGAGCTCGGCGGGGTCGAAGCCGTCCAGGCGCGCGGCGAGGGCGTAGTAGGGCGGCCTGACGTTCTGGGCCTGGAGCCCGACGAGGTGGGCGACGGCCTCCTCGACGGAGAGGCCGCGGTCCTGGGGGCGGCGCAGGAGGAGCTGCCGGTCGAGGGTGGCGCGGTTGAGGGCGCGCGTACTCAGCACGGGACCGCCGCCTGAAGCACCCGCCGAGCTCGCCCCACCGGCGCCCGCTGCACCCCTGTTCGTCTTGGTCATGCCGGCACGCTAGCGAGACTTGCGGACACATGCGGTCCGCAACCCGGACCCTCCAG
Organism: Streptomyces sp. NPDC025651; assembly: GCF_055558735.1. Taxonomy (NCBI): domain Bacteria; kingdom Bacillati; phylum Actinomycetota; class Actinomycetes; order Kitasatosporales; family Streptomycetaceae; genus Streptomyces; species Streptomyces sp. NPDC025651. The sequence continues at coordinate 419,277 of NZ_JBVHLZ010000009.1, read as the reverse complement.
GCCCACAACCCGACCCCACCACGCCCGCACCGTGGCCACGCACCACGACCCGCCCCCCCCGCCCCGGCCACACCCGCGTCACGCCATGGCCACGCTCGCGCCTTTTGGGACGTATATCCTGCTCCGTGGCCACCTAGACACACGTTCGACATGGAGGCGCCGGCATGGCGGACCGCCGAGCCCGTCCCGCACCGACCGCGAGAAAGCACGCGTGGCGGCGCACGACGCAGCCCCCGGCGGCGCCTGAGGACGCACGCCCCTCGCGACCGGCGCGGGCCGCAGCGCGGGACGACGAGGACAGCGTCGTCCAGGCGGCGCTCTACCGCGACGGCGTCCGCGTGGCGACACCGGCCTCCCTCGCGGACACCTACCGCGAGCTGCGCGAGCAGCCGGACGGCATGGCGTGGATCGGCCTCGCCCGCCCGACCGAACAGGAACTCCTCTCGCTGGCAGCCGAGTTCGACCTCCACGAGCTGGCGGTCGAGGACGCGATGGAGGCCCACCAGCGCCCGAAGCTGGAGCGCTACGGCGAGACGCTCTTCGTCGTCCTGCGCGCGGCCCGCTACCTGGACGCGCCCGAGGAGGTCGACTTCGGCGAGCTGCACGTCTTCGTGGGCCCGGACTTCGTCATCACGGTCAGGCACGGCGCGGCCCCGGACCTGTCCGGCGTCCGCCGCCGCATGGAGGAGACCCCGGACCTCCTCAAACTCGGCCCCGAGGCGGTGCTCTACGCGATCCTCGACGCGGTGGTCGACGGCTACGCCCCGGTCGTCTCCGGCGTCCAGAACGACATCGACGAGATCGAGACCGAGGTCTTCAGCGGCGACCCGGAGGTCTCCCGCCGCATCTACGAACTCTCCCGCGAAATGGTCGAGTTCCAACGCGCCACCCGCCCCCTGGTCGGCATGCTCCACGCCCTGATGGCGGGCTTCGCGAAGTACGGCACGGACGAGGAACTCCAGCGCTACCTGCGTGACGTGGCCGACCACGTCACACACACCAGCGAACGCGTCGACGGCTTCCGCCAGGCCCTGACCGACATCCTCACGGTCAACGCGACACTGGTCACCCAGCAGCAGAACGCGGAGATGCGGGCGCTGGCGGAGGCGGGCTTCGAACAGAACGAGGAGATCAAGAAGATCTCCTCCTGGGCAGCCATCCTCTTCGCCCCCACCCTGGTCGGCACGATCTACGGCATGAACTTCGAGACCATGCCAGAACTACGCTGGGTGTTCGGATACCCCTTCGCCGTTGCCCTGATGGGGATTGTTTGCGCCACTTTGTACCTTGTGTTCAAGCGTCGAGATTGGCTCTGAGTAACCACGTCAACAATGGGGACCGTCCATGCACAAGATGCGGATCAGCCGCTCTCAGGCACACCTGGAGCCCCCTGGGGAGAATCTGGGGAGAATCGACTGGAGCCGCGCGGGCTGCAGTCGCCGCCGTGGACCCCTACCTGCAGGTGCCGCCACGTACCACCGGACTGGACCAGCCTCCGAAAGGGTGACGCAGAGTAGCCATCGGTGATACGCCGAAGGCGGCTGGGGCACAGCACTCGCTGTGCCCCAGCCGCCTTCGGTAAAGCCCCGACGCCTGTCGCTCCCCCTTATGCTGCGTGAAAGGGACCTACCAATCCGCGGGGTCGCCGTACCTCTCTGGATGCGTGGCTCGGTCGACCGCCTCTCGGCACGCCAGCCCAAACGCCTCGGCAACCGCCGCCTCGTCGGTGCCGCGGACCTGGGCCTCGACGGTCCAATCAGGACCAGGTCGTCTCTCAGTACGCCAGTGCGCCGACGACGTGCTGTATTCGTCGACCATGAATTCCCAGGCGGGCACCGACCAGGTCTGCGGGACCGCAGTCTGAAGCCTGCTGCCATCAGGCAGGAAGGCGGCATGGGCCTGGTGCACGAGGCGCCGGTCGGGAACACGATCGCGGATCGCCCGCATGCCGCCCGGCCCCAGCCTCCCCCAACGCTGGAGGTCCCACTCCTCCACAACTGCCCTCCGCCCAGGCCAGTCCTTCTGCCACTGATCCACCACGGTCTCCGCATGCTCACGATGGCGGAACGCGAGGAGATACGAGCCAATATCCGCTACGCACAAGGGGGGTTCGGGTGTGGATACCCGCGCCTCAACAGAGATGGAGACCTCCTGATCTAGCACGACGCCGTCGGGAGCGTCATCGAGCAGCGCGTCGATGGCCGAGCGCCCCTTCGCTCCGGCCTCCGGCATGAAGTGGGCGTAGAAGTCCAGGGTGATCGTCGGAGACGAATGGCCAAGCCAGCGAGCCAGCGTGACAACGGACTCCCCGGCTTCGAGGAGAATGGACGCGTAGGTGTGCCGCAGCGCATGAAAGCCGTCCTTGCGGGATGCCTGCCAGCGTGCTCCCTTCTCACGCATGGGGATGACGCCCGCCGCGGCCAGGGCTGGCTTCCACACCTCAACATTGAAGATATTCGCGCGGATGGCGTTGCCGTACGTGATGGTAAGGATGAGCGGGAACTTCTTGGTATCCAGGTCAGGATCTGGCCCGCCCCAGGGCAGCTCGACCTCGACTGCCGGATACTCGGCAAAGTACTCGGCTAGCTCACGGGCAACGGCCTCAGGCATGTCGACCGTCCGCGTCTTACCGCCCTTCGGCAGCGCGAAGTACAGCCGCCCACCCAGGAGTTGCACCTGCCGACGAACCCGGATGAGTCCGCGTGCGAAGTCAACGTCCTGTGGCGAGAGACCAAAGACTTCGCCTTGGCGCAGACCACACCCAAGCCCGAGCACAACGGCAATGCGATACCGTGCCTTGATCGCGTCCCGCACCTTCCGGGCGACCTCTAGAGGCCATGCCTCCCGCAGGTCGTCAGGCGCCTTGGGCCAGCGGACAGTCTTGGCCCGAAGTGGGTTGCGCAGCAACCGTTTGTCGTCAATCGCCGTCTCGAAGATGTTCGAGAGCACAGTGAGGATCTGCCGGGCGTAGCGGGCCGCGCATTCCTTCTCAAGGGCCGTGATGTATCCCCGGAGCACTGTTGCGGAGATGTCGCGCAGGGCAACGTCTCCGAGGTGCGGCAGGATGTGGAGCCGTACGCGCTCATCCATCCTCTTGATGGTCCCCGGCACACCGCGGACGCCTTGCCACCAAAAACGCGTCACGTAGTCGGTGAGTTCAATCGAGCCGTCTCGGGGGTCGACGAACTCACCCCGCCCCTTGTCGGTGCTGGCAGTGCTCAGCCATGTCTTGGCGTCTTCCAACGTCCCGAAGGACATGTCCCGCACACCAGGGATACCCGAAACTCGGTAGCGTTTTCCCTTGCCGTAGCGGGTAGTGCGTTCCCGCTTTCCGGTGGCTGGGTCCTTCTCCTTTTTGACCCAGCGGTCTTCTATGTAGCCAGCCAAAGAACAGTTTCCTCTTACGTGGTGCAGCAGCGAGACATGATTCGCCGGTCGCCCAGATCAGGCAAGGGGTGAAGGAGTTCGCGCTTCAGGGGATCCGTTAAGCGGATTGAGGGCGTCGTTGGAACGGGAGTCCGCTCGTTCTTGTTCAGACACCCAGGCGTCGAGGGCCGTGAGCCGATATGCCACTCGCCCACGCGGACCAAGCCGGAAGCTCGGAGGCCCCTGGCGACGATGCCGCCAGACATACAATGTATTTGGTGATATACCCAGGTATCGTGCAGCGCTCTTGACGTTCAGGAACGCCTGCTCAAACGCGTCACTTGTGCCGGACTCGCGCCCTGATGGGGTATGGGTGGGCGCCTTGCCCGGCTTCGAAGCGTGAAGAGGCATGGAGGTATCGCAAATCGGCATACGAGAGGGATCCTTTACGGAGCAGCGCACCGGGCGCCAGAACGAGACCGACAGCACCGGCGATTCCCACGCCGACCGACGAGGACGTCGTCGCCTTCCAGTGAAAGTGCTGCAGATTATGGGCGGCAGCGGGCAGGGGCCGCTTATTGCCTCCCATCTTTTGCGGCGCTGTCTACTGCATCCGCTACGGCTCCACCGCCAAGCACAGCCGAGTGCGAACACCATCAATGCTCCGGACGATCCCCGGTTTCGGTAACCGGGGATCGTCCGCTATGTATCGCGCTGCGCGATGAAACCTCGCCAAGCGCCCAGAAGGATGATTCGGTCAGGAAGCCAGCCGGTACGACCGGAGAGCGCGATTAGCGCCGTCCGTGACGAGCACCAGGAGTCCGTCGTCGGTGAGCCGGTCGAGGTTGCGGCCCACAACTCGCTCGGAGACTCCAACGCCTTGGGCAACATGCCGCGTTGCAGCCCCGGGATGGGTCGCGATGTGTGCGAGGATTGCTCGATCACGACGGTCGCCACGTTGCACCAAGTCCTCGCCGAACAGCCCGGCCGCGCAACACAGAGGCACAATGCCGTGGAGACAGCGCCGTAGTCGTCACGCTGCTGTGCGGTCCAGTCATTCAGGGCGCCGAGCGCCAAGAGGACGGGGCGGTGAAGCGGGCAGATCGGATTGCGGGATTCGACAGGTGGGTCTCCTGGGGTCGGGGGCCTCGGCGGCGAGGCCGCGTCGTGCGGGGTACGGGGTGCTCTGCCGGTCGATCTGGAAGTCAGCACCCCTCCGCTGACCTGGCGCTTTCTGGGATGTCGTACGTTGGCATGCTTCCCAAGAAGGTTCCATTCTCTTGGGGCTCTTTCTCGTCTGCCGTGGGCTGAACCCACCGCCGAGACCGGATACTCAAGGTCGCCATTGCATATCCAGCCGCATCCGGCAGGGCACCACCGTGACTGCCCGTTCCTGCTAATCAGCCGACGAATGGCCGCTCCCCCAGCAGCTGCCTGTGACGCATGAGCACCGTTCTGGCATCGCCGCGATACAAAGGCATGGCGTCACCGTGTACGGCGATGTGATCGCCGCTCCACCACCCGCCGCGCTTCATCCCTAGAGGCGCCGACTCGGCGCCGCCTCGGCTGAAATCACTCCGGTCCGCCTGGCCGAATCCGTTCGCGATGCACTCCGCCCCGGTCCACCGCCGCCAGGGCTGGGCTGCGGGACCTTTGTCGTAACAAGCTCAGCCCCCTCTTGTTGTCAGTGCCACCCTTTAGGATTCGGTCCAAGGGTGGAGTCGGGCTTCCTGAACGCGCCGACAGGAATGTGGCAGGCACACGCACCCACAAGCAGACAGAGATTGGGGACGGGGAGCCGCATGCTGGATGGCCGGTGGACGACGGTCACCGAGTCCGAGTATGAGCACGAGCGCCGCGGTCTTGAGACGATCCGCAGGCGCCTGCCGGACGAGGAGCCGTGGCGCGCCTGGTCAAACTTCGCGTTCACCGCGAACAGCGGGCACGTCCGTGAGGTCGATCTTCTGGTGGTGGCGCCGGCCGGAGTGTTCGTGGTCGAGCTGAAGGACTGGCACGGCTCGGTCCACGGCGGGGGCAACGACTGGGTGCAGACCACGTCCGGTGGGACCAGCCGTCGGCACGGTAATCCGCTGCACCTGTCGAACCGGAAGGCCAAGGAGCTATCGGGCCTGATCAACGGTGTCGCTGGTCAGCCCGCTAATCGACCGAGAATCTGGGTGGGGGAAGCAGTCTGCTTCACCGACGACCAGCTTCGGGTGAACCTTCCGGCCGCCGATATGAACGGCGTGTTCACGGTCAAGCAGCTGGTGGAGATGCTGGCCGTACCCCCGGGGGACGCCCGGTACCAGACCACAGCCGAGACGTCCCGCCGCGTCGATGCGGCTCTCAAGCAGCTCCGTATCGCACCGATCCGCCGCCAGCACGAGGTGGGCTCCTACCTCCTGGAGGCGAAGGCGTTCGATTCCGGGATGACCTGGGCCGACTATCTGGGCCGCCATTCCCAGCTGCACGATCTGGCGCGGGTACGGGTCTTCCTCAGCGAGCGTGGCGCCTCCAATGACGAGCGGCGCTCGGTGGAGCGAGCCGCCGCCCGCGAGGCGTCGGTACTCAGCCGGTTTCGTCATCCCGGCGCGGTACAGCTGAAGAACTATCTGCCGTCAGGGCATCCCGCCGGGCCCGCGATCCTCTTCGACTACCACCCGGAGACGCTGCGCCTGGACGACTACCTCGTCCAGCACGGTGAGGGTCTCGACCTGCAGGGGCGCCTCGCGCTGGTGCGGCAGCTTGCCGAGACAGTGCGCTCCGCGCACTCCCGGCGGGTCCACCACCGCACGCTGTCGGCGCACGCGGTGCATGTGATTCCGCGCGATCGTGGCCCGCGAGGGCGGGAGCTCGGCGAAGAGCAGCGCTGGCTGCGTCCGTGGACGCAGATCGCAGACTGGCAGATCGCCACCGGGGCAAGTGCCAGCCGCGGTCGGCCGCTGACTCTGGCCCCGACCAACGTGTCGGGGTTCCATGTCGCGGAGCAGGCAGATCCGTACCTGGCTCCGGAGCTGAGGATTCCGAAGGCCGATCCGGTGCGCCTCGATGTGTACGGGCTCGGAGTGCTCACGCATCTGCTGGTCACCGGGCAGGCGCCGGGCGCGAGCCAGAACGAGGTCATGGCGCGTCTGGAAGCCGGCGAGAGTCTGCGCCCAAGCGCGCTCGTCGACGGCCTCAATCCGGACATCGACGATCTGGTGGAGGCGTCCACCGCGTACGAACCCGGTCGGCGCCTGTCCACGGTCGACGATTTTCTGGAGATGCTGGAGTACGTCGAGCAGGCGTTCGTCGAGGAGGTCCCCGGCGGCGGGGATACGGCTGCAGACGCGAGCGCGGACGGTGGTTCGGCCACAGGCTCGGGCGAGGAGCGGTCCGAGCCGGAGAAGGACCCGCTGGAGGCGGTGGCCGGGGATGTGCTGGCCGGACGCTGGGAAGTCGTGCGCCGACTCGGTACGGGCTCGACCTCGCGGGCATTCCTGGTGCGAGATCTGGAGGGCGAGCCGCGGCGGAGCGGCGCCCTGCCGGTGGCTGTGCTGAAGGTCGCGCTGAGTGAGGCCAAGCACGCGGTCCTGGATCGCGAGGCGGAGGTCCTGGGCCGTATCCACCGGGATTCCAGCATCATCTCGCTGTACGAGCCGGAACCGCTGATGCTGGCCGGGCGCCGGGTCCTGGTCCTGGAGTACGTGGGCGACAGCCGGGAGCTGAAGGACCAGGACGGCAGCACGAGTAAGGGGCCGCGCCGCCGTGAGGACACCGTCGCCCGCCAGCTGCGGGACAACGGCCGCCTGGGCATGGACCAGCTGGAGGCGTACGGGAAGTACCTGTTCGGCGCGGTGGAGCACCTGGAGGCGGAGGGGATCTGGCACCGGGACCTGAAGCCGGACAACATCGCGATCCGGATTCGCCCCAACGGCACCCGACAGCTGGTATTGATCGACTTCTCGCTCGCCGGATATCCGGCGAAGGAGGTCGAGGCAGGTACCGAGGGCTATCTGGACCCGTTCGTGGGGATCATCACGCGCGGCTCGTACGACGGACATGCCGAGCGGTACGCACTGGCCGTGACGCTGCACGAGATGGCATCGAACGAGCTGCCCCGCTGGGGCGACGGCTCGGTCACGGCCCGGCAGACAGATGCAAAGGAGTGGCCCTACCCGCGGCTCGCGGCCGACGCATTCGAACCGGCCGTCCGGGACGGCCTGGTGGCGTTCTTCCGTAAGGCCCTGGCCCGGGACGTGAAGGACCGCTTCCCGGATCTCAAGCCGATGGAGCGCGCCTGGCAGCGCATCTTCCTGGACGCACAGCAGACGACGGCACCGAGCACCGGTCACGGCGAGAAGCCAGGGCGCGGAGCGAAGGGCAGCACGGACGCGGGAGCCGAGTCGGCGGCGCAGCCGCGGATCGGGCGGGAGGACGACGACGTCTCCGCCGAGCAGGTCCGCGACCAGCAGGCAGAGCGCGCCGACCGGAAGACGCCGCTGTCGGTGGCCGGTCTGACGCTCGCGGCACAGTCGCAGCTGTTCGCGATGGGGCTGAATACCGTCGGGGACGTCTTGGAGTACTCGGCGAAGAAGTTCCTCACCGCGCCGGGCATGGGCTCGCGCACCCGGGAGGAGATCCAGCGTCGGCAAAAGGAGTGGAACCTCCGGCTCGGCAAGACCGCACCCTCGCCGCTGAGCGCAGCGGCCCTCAAGGCGGCGAACCAGGAGCGCACCGCCTTGGAGCGGGCGGCCGCCGACGCAATCGCCGAGGCCGGCGTAGACGTCACCGTCCCGCAGGCGCTGAGCGGCCTGAGCCTGGACGCGCTCGCCGCTCGTCTGGTGCCGAGGCCGTCCGGCGGCAACGCCCGTTCCAATGCCAAGGAGCGCGAAGCCGTACGGCTGCTCCTGCGCCTGCCCGACGACGAGGGCCGCCTGCCCGACGGTCTCGCGTGGGTGCGCCAGCGGGACGTCGCCGAAGCCGTGGGCCTGACCGTCGGCCGTATCCCGCAGATCGTGAAGAAGGCACGCGAGCGCTGGCACGAGGATGCCGCCCTCGGGCTGCTGCGCGAGGAGCTGGTGGAGCTCCTCGCCGAGCGAGGCCGGGTCGCCCCGGTGATCGAACTCGCCGACGCACTGATCGCCCGGCGCGGCACCCAGCATGTGGGACGGCGCGACCGGCGTGCGCTCGCGCTGTCCCTGTTGCGGGCGCTGGTGGAACGCGAGAGCCGGGCGCTGGTGGAACGCGAGAGCGGGGACGACGAGTCCCCGCAGCTCTTCCGCTACTTCCACGCCCGGATGCCCAAGGGCGCCGATCCGGTGATCGGCCTGCTCGCCCTGGACGTCCGGGAGGGCGTGGACGGCCCCGATACCCCGTCGCTTCCTGCCCTGCAGGAGTACGCGCTGAACCTGGGCGCACGTGCCGACCGGCTCGCAGCGCTCGAGTCCCTTCCGACGGCGAGCACGGTCCTGACCGAACTGGACGGGGTGCGTCGGCCGCCGGGCAGCCTGGGCTGGGATGAGCGGCGCACCGCCGAGATCGCGGTCGCCGCCTCGACGCGGGCCGCGCTCACCCCACGTCTGGAGATCTACCCGCGCGACCTGGACCTCGTGCGCGCTCTGAGGATCACCCAGGCTGGTGTGGTCGCCGTGCAGCCCGGCGTCGAGGAGGACCGCCTTCCGGGCTTGACGGTGGACGCACTGCACAAGCGGGTTGCGACCCGCTTCCCCGACCTGGGTACGGATCCGCTGGTGCCGCGCAAGCTGCCCACCGGCAGCGCCCTCGTCCGCGCCCTCAAGGAGGCCGGCTTTGAGCTGAAGCTGGCCACCCGCTACGACAAGGTCCTGCGTCTTGTCCCGGACCGCCGGTCCGGGGACGCCACCGCCGGGCTGACCTCGGCGAGTTGGGGCGCCTCCGCTGCGCGTCGCTCGGCCCCGACCCAGTACGACGCGGACGCGGCGGTCGCCGCCGCGGTCAAGGCCGATCAGCGGCTTACGCATTCGGCGCGGCGGGACGGCTTCCGGGTGCTGACCGTGCCGCAGCGGCGGGCCGAGGAGGCGGTGCGATGGCTGGCCAGTGAACCGTTCGGTGCACGGCCGGTGTCGCTGACCGGACTGTTCGTTGACGAACTGCGCGGGGTGGTCAGCGAGGCGGAGCGTCCCACCTGGGAGACCGTCCTCAAGGCAGACGCCGCCGAACCGAGCAGCCGGGCCCATCAGCAGCTGCGCATCCGCACCGACAAGGCGTGGGGGCGCATCGAGCCGCGGCTGCGGGAGCGGTTGGCGGAAGGGCCCGGCCCACTGCTCCTCACCGACACCGCGGCGCTGGCCCGGTACGACGCGCTGGACCTGCTCGGGCGGCTCGCGGAGGAGGCCCGGCAGGGCGGCAACCCACTGTGGCTGCTCGTCGCGCAGTCCGATCCGGCACGGGCGCCGCGTCTGGCCGGGCAGAGTGTTCCTTACCAGGCGGGGTTCGACGAGTGGATCGTCGTGCCGGATGCCTGGGTCACCCGCAAGCACCTCGTACCTGACGCCTGACCCTCGTTACCTGATCTTCTTCCGCTCTCTCCCACTCTCCACAGGAGCCGTACGTGATCGACCGCAAGAGCCTCCTCACCGACCTGCAGAAGCAGGTCAGGGCGGCAGAGACTGACCTCGAGCAGCAGGTCAAGGCTGTCCCCGAGGTCGGGACGCGGCTACGCGGCGAGTACGACCAGGCCCGGAAGCTGGGCCGGACGGCGGCGACGTGGAACGCCTGGCTCGGTGAACGGATCACGCAGGTCGCGGTGGCCTGGGTACTGGGTACGGTGTTCGTCCGATTCAGCGAGGACAACCGACTGATCGCCGAGCCGTACATCACGGCGCCGGATGTGGCGGGGCGGGAGACAGCGCAGGCACGGTACGAGGAGTATCTGGAGAAGGATTCCGATCCTACGTATCGAGGGTGGCTGGAGACGGCGTTCGCCGAGTTGGGGGCTGGGCAGGCGGGGCGGCTGCTCTTCGATCAGGAGCACAACCCGCTGTACCAGATTCCGCTTTCGCACGACGGCGCTGGCGCGCTGCTCGCGTTCTGGCGGGAGCAGCGCGCTGGCGAGGGTTCGGTCGGCGCGGACGATGAGTCCGGTGAGGGCAGCGGCCCGGTACTCGTGCACGACTTCAGCGATCCGCTGAGCGAAGACGGCACCAAGGGGTGGGATACCCGGTTCCTCGGGGACCTTTACCAGGACCTGAGCGAGGCGGCCCGCAAGACGTACGCGCTACTGCAGACGCCGGAGTTCGTGGAGGAGTTCATCCTCGACCGGACGATGACACCGGCAGTGCGGGAGTTCGGCTTCGAAGAGCTGAAGATGATCGACCCGACGTGTGGGTCGGGTCACTTCGTGCTCGGGGCGTTCCGGCGGCTGGTGCGGATGTGGGCGTCGCAGCGACCCGAAGTCGGCCCGTACGAACGGGTGCGGGCAGCGTTGGAGTCTGTGCATGGGGTGGACCTCAACCCGTTCGCGATCGCGGTTGCCCGCTTCCGGCTGCTGGTCGCGGCGATGGCTTCAAGCGACATGCGAACGTTCGCGGAGGCGCGGAAGTATGAGTGGCCAATCCAACTCGCGGTGGGCGACTCGCTGCTGCCAACGGAACACCGGCAGGAGGGTCTGTTTGGCGACGAGCAGCTGAGCCTCGGCGACAGTGTGGAATCGGGCGACGCCGAAGCCCCCTACTACGCGCTGAGCACAGAGGACGTGTTCGAGTACCCGCAAATCCTGAACAGGGGCCGCTACCACGTGGTGGTGGGGAATCCTCCGTACATCACAGTCAAGGACAAGACTCTCAACGAGCTGTATCGCAAGCTGTACGACGCGTGCGCTGGTACGTACGCGCTGTCGGTCCCGTTCGCGCAGCGCTTTTTCGAGCTTGCGGTTCGGGGCGAAGAGAAGTCCGGGCTCGGCTACGGCATGGTCGGTCAAATCACGGCCAACTCGTTCATGAAAAGGGAGTTCGGGTCGAAGCTGATCGAGATTTTCTTCCGGGATCAGGTCGAACTGACAGAGGTCATCGACACGTCGGGGGCGTACATCCCGGGGCATGGGACGCCGACGGTCATCCTCGTCGGCCGCCCGCTGGATTACACGGGCGCCCGCCGGGCCACCATCCGCACGGTCCGTAGCGTTCAGGGGGAACCAGCCGCACCGGAGAACGCGGCAGAAGGGCTGGTCTGGCGATCGATCGTAGAACAGATCGACCGTCCCGGAAGCGCAGGGCAGTGGGTGTCCGTGGACGATCTGGAACGCGGACGGTATTTCGCGAAACAGCCTTGGGTACTCGCAGACGGCGGACGAGAGCTTCTCGAAACACTGTCCGAGAAGGCGCCGGAGACTCTGCTTCATGCGATCGACCCAGGCATTGGACGGGCAGTACGAGTTGGCGCTGACGATGCCTACGTGAGGCCCGTCCGACAGACCTACCAGACCAAAGCGGACCAGACAGCGCTGCGTCCGTTCCTGACCGGCGACGGAGTGAGGGATTGGAGCTCGAAGGCGAGCAACCGGATCTGGTTCCCCTACGCGGAGGGGATTGACCGGCAGCAATTTCAGGAAGAACTGTGGGCATTCCGCACTGACCTACGTGAACGCCGGACATTCCAAGGTGATATGGCTGATGCAGGGCGCGAATGGTGGGAGTACATGCAGTACACGTCCTCTGCCTATGCAACGCCGCTCTCCCTGATGTTCGCCTTCGTGGCGACGCAGAACCACTTCGTCTTGGATCGAGGCGGCAGCATCTTCAACAAGCACGCTCCTGTAATCAAGCTGCGCAAGGGGGCGAGCGAGGAGGAGCATGTGCGGCTACTTGGGCTGCTCAATAGCTCCACCGCTGGGTTCTGGCTGAAAATGGTGAGCCAAGCGAAAGGGGGTAGCGGTTTGGGTCGGGGAATCCAAAGCGAAGCCTGGGAAGAGCGCTACGAGTTCACGGGCACCAATTTGGAGGAATTCCCTCTTCCTGCTGAATACCCAACCACTCTCGCCACCGAGCTCGATTCCCTCGCCCAGCAACTCGCCGCGACATCCCCCGCCGCGCTCGCCGCCGAGGCCGTCCCCACCGCCGCCGCGCTCCGTGAGGCTGAGGCCCACTACAACTCCACCCGCGCACGCATGATCGCCCTCCAGGAGGAGCTGGACTGGCAGGTGTACTCCCTCTACGACCTACACTCCGAGGATCTGCGCCTGCCCGACACCTCCACCGCGCCCGAACTTGCCCTAGGCGAGCGAGCTTTCGAGATCGTGCTCGCACGACGGATCACGGCCGGTGAGGCCAGTGGCGAGTGGTTCAAGCGACACGGCTCGACGCAAATCACGGAGATCCCCGCGCACTGGCCCGCCAACTATCAGGCGCTCGTGCAGCGGCGGATCGAGGCCATCGAGTCGAACCGAGCCATCGGAATGGTGGAACGCCCCGAGTACAAGCGGCGCTGGACCACCGAGGGCTGGGACTCCATGCGCCAGAAGGCGCTGAAGTCCTGGCTGCTCGACCGGATCGAGGACCGCGCCCACTGGTTCGACCCCAGCGGCAACCCCACCGTCATCGCCCTCGCCCGCCTCGCCGAAAACCTGTCCGCCGACGAGGACTTCACCTCCGTCGCCGAGCTGTACGCACCCCGGCAGGACCTCGTGAAGACCGTACGGGGGCTGCTGTCCGAGGAGCACGTGCCCTTCATCCCGGCCCTTCGCTACAAGCCGGCCGGGCTGAAGAAGCGCGCCGACTGGGAGCACGTCTGGGGCCTCCAGCGTGAGGAGGACGCCGCGCCCGACGAGCCCGCCAAGCGCAAGATCCGTGAGCGGATTCCCGTACCGCCGAAGTACACCTCGGCTGATTTCCTGAAGCCGAGCTACTGGCGTGCGCGCGGCAAGCTCGACGTTCCCAAGGAACGGTTCGTGTCCTACGGCACGGTCAACGCGCAGTCGCCGGAACTCTACGGGTGGGCCGGCTGGGATCACCTGGAGCAGGCGCTCGCGCTCGCCTCGTACATCCAGCAGGCCGGGCTCGGCGAGGACGAGCTCGTGCCGTATCTGGCCGGGTTGCTGGAGCTGCAGCCGTGGCTGGAGCAGTGGTATGGCGAGTACGACCCGGAGTTCGGAGCATCACCGGCTGCCGAGATCCTGGCGTTCCGGCAGTCGAAGCAGGGCGAGCTCGGGCTGACGGACGACGCGCTGCGGGCCTGGCGCCCGGCAGCCGCCACCCGCGGACGCGGCGCGAAGAAGGCCGCCACCCCGAAGAAGCGCGCCGGCGCGAAGGCCGCCGACCCGGCGTCCGACACGGACACCATTACCAACGCAGCAACCGATGCCGCCATCGGCACCGAGTCCGACTGAGCAGGGCGAGGAGAAGCAGACACATCATGGCGTTCATGAGCAAGAGCAACACTCGCCCCGAAGACCGGCCGCTGCTGCGCGAGTTGATCGACATCCCGGAGTCGGTGTCGACCTCCGACTTCGTGCTGAAGCTGAACGAGGCGGTCACTCCCGAGGGTGCCGAGGCTGCGCTGAAGGACTACGTCGTCACCGACCGGCTGCTCGGCAACTTCGACGAGGCGCTCGACCTGATCAAGTCGGCGCTGGACAGTCATTCGTCCAAGGCGGCCTATCTGCACGGTTCGTTCGGTTCCGGTAAGTCGCACTTCATGGCGGTGCTGTATGCGCTGCTGTCGCGGAATCAGGCTGCTCGGGCCCGCGCGGATCTCGATCCCGTACGGACGCGGCACTCCTGGCTGGACTCGGACGACCGCAAGTTCCTGCTGGTGCCGTACCACATGCTGGGCTCCAAGTCCCTGGAGCAGCGCGTGCTCGGCAAGTACGTGGAGCACGTACGCAAGCTGCACCCCGGATGCCCGTTGCCGCAGGTCTATCTGACCGACGGGCTGTTCGAGGACTTCGCCGAGCAGCGTCGACGGAACGGCGACGAGCGGGTGATCGAGCAGCTCGCCGATGCCGGTGACGGCCAGGAGGACGAGTGGGGTGACTCGTTCGCCTGGACGACCGAGCTGCTCGATCAGGCGGTCGCCGCGCAGGAGGAACACGACAACACCAAGAGCCTCGACCTGGAGAGCCCCTCCACGCCACAAGAATTGAGGGCCCGGCTCGTTCAGGACCTCACCCAGACCCTGTTCCCCTCCTTCGCGCGGAACGCCTCCGAGGACGCCGACGGCTTCGTCTCTCTGGACAAGGGGCTCGGCATCATCGCCGCCCACGCCAAGGACCTCAACTACGACGGGCTCGTCCTGTTCATGGACGAGTTGATCCTGTGGCTGGCCTCTCGTATCCACGACCAGAAGTTCGTCTCCCGCGAAGCCGACAAGATCACGAACTTTGTGGAGGGCGCAGACGAACGGCGCGCCATCCCGGTCGTGTCGTTCATCGCCCGCCAGCGCGATCTGCGCGAGCTGGTCGGCGAGGAGATGTCGGGGGCCGCCGAGGCCGCCGTACAGGACACCTTGAAGTTCAGTGGTGGGCGCTTTGACAAGGTGGTGCTCGAGGACCGGAACCTTCCGCAGATCGCACAGGCCCGGCTGCTCAAGCCGGCCACCGACGAGGCCGAGGCGAAGGTGGAGGCCGCGTTCGCCGACGCCAAAAAGCTCGGCCCGGATGTGTGGGACACCCTGCTCGGTCACGACAAGTCGACCACGGGGGCGGATGAGACCGCGTTCCGGCGGACGTATCCGTTTCCGCCGGCGTTCATGGACACGCTGGTGCACATCTCGGCCGCGCTGCAGCGCTCCCGTACCGGTCTGAAGTTGATGAGCCAGCTGCTCGTCGATCACCGCGACGACTGGCGGCTCGGGCAGCTCGTGCCGCTCGGTGATCTGTACCCGGCGATCGCGGGGGGCGGTGACAAGGCGTTCAGCGGGGAGACCAGTGTTCACTTCGAGGCCGCCGACAAGCTGTACCGGGACAAGTTGCGCCCGTACTTGCTGAAGGCCAACCAGGTCACTGAGGACCAGGTCGAGGCGTACCGCCGTCATCCCGAGACCCTCAACGATCCCCAGCTCACGGCCCGCTGCCGGGACTTCACCGGTGACAGTCGGCTGCTGCAGACGCTGCTGCTTTCCGCACTGGCGCCGAGTGTGCCCGCTCTCGCGGATCTCACCCTCGCGCGGCTGCATGCCCTCAACCATGGTTCCATCACCACCCGTATCGCGGGTACCGAGGTCGGCCGCCTTGAGCACAAGGCCAAGGAATGGGCGGTGAACTTCCCGGAGATAAAGGTCACCGGTACCGGGCCGGGTGCGGTGGTGCGCCTGGAACTCACCGGCGTCGACCTGGACGCCGTCCTCGCCAACGCCCAGGTCCACAACAACCAGGGCAACCGGCGCACCAAGATGCGTGCCCTGCTCAAGGACGCGCTCGGCGTCAGCGATGGTCCCGGCGGTTTCGACGCGTACGACGTACTCGGCCTGGTGTGGAAGGGGACCGAGCGGCAGGTCGAGGTGGTCTTCGGGAACGTCGCCGATCCCGACTCCCTGCCCGAGACCACTCTGCGTCCCAGTCAGGACGACGCCTGGCGCCTCGTCGTCGACTTCCCTTACGACGAGGGCGAGTTCGGCCCGATGGATGACTTGCAGCGGCTGCGCGCCCTGCGGGAGAAGCCTGGCGGTGACTCGCGGACCCTTGCCTGGCTTCCCACCCATCTGACGGATGCCTCCCGCGCCGACTTCGAGCGTCTCGTCGTCATCGACAAGGCTCTCGCGGACGAAGCCCGCTTCGATGCCGAGTATGCGCGGAGCCTGAACGCGGACGACAAGGAGCGCGCCAAGGGCATGCTCCAGTCCCAGCTCGTCGTCCTCACTGAGCGGGTCAGCCTGTCCCTGCGGCAGGCGTACGGGCTTGCGCAGAAGCAGGAAGGGGTGGTCGACCTCAGCTTCGAGAACCATCTGGTCGCCCAACAGGACGTACCCGATTTGCGGCTCCCTCTCGGGGCGCCGCTGGATTCCGCTGCCCGCGATCTGGTGGGCAAGCTCCTTGCGCAGCAGTACCCCGCGCATCCTGACCTGGACCCCGACGGCTCGGGCAGGCCCGTGAAGCCTGCCGAGATCAGGACCGTCTTCGAGTACGTCCGTAAGGCCGCCGAGGACCGTGACGGACAGGTCGAGGTAGAGGCCAAGGACCGCAAGGTCATGGCGCGGATCGCGGGCGGGCTCGGTCTCGGCGCCATGCGGGAGGCGTACTACCGGCAGTCCACCGCCTGGCCCGACCACTTCAACGCCCAGGCCCTCCGGGACGGCGTCGCCGAGCCGACCCTGGTCAAGCTGTGCGACTGGAGTGAGCTGCCCAATCGGCGTGGGCTGCCGGAGCCGTTGCAGCGGTTGGTGGCCGCCGCGTATGCGGAGATGACCGACCGGGTGTGGGTGCGCGGCGGGGTGCCCATCGAACCCGCGCCCGCACCAAACGAGTTGAAGCGGGACTACGCGCTGCGCGAGCAGCAGCTGCCCAGCGAGAGCGACTGGGACGAGGCGCGCAAGCGCTTCGAGCCGATGCTCGGGAAGGGGGCACCGCAGTTGCGGCGCGGGCGGATCGTCAACCAGTTCGCCGGGCAGATCAGGCAGGCTGCCGGAGCGCTCGCGCAGGACACCGGACGGCTCGTCGGGGAGCTGGAGAAGCACCGCGACTTCCTCCAGCTCAGCGACGACTCGCCCCGGCTCGTTCTCGCCCGACGGGCGCAGGAGTTGGTCAAGGAGGTGACCGAGGCCGGGATCGATGCCAAGTCCGTGGTGGACCGGCTCGCCCGCTTCGACCTCGGCGACTTCACCCCACATCGCTTCGGCATGTCGCTGATGAGTTCCGGGAAGGTCGCCGACGCGCTGCAGAACACCGTCTGGGACCAGCTGAGCCTGGCCGACACCCTCGACGTGGACGGCGCGGCGATCCTGGAGCGGGTGCGGGACGCCGCTGCCGGCGACCCCGGTGACTACCCCGACCTGCCCGGAGTATTGACCGCCGCCGGCCGGGAGGTGCTGTCCCTGCTGAGGTCCCGGCGGACCGCGGCCGAGCAGCCCCAGCCGCCCGCCGAACCGCCGCCCAGCTCCGAGAGCGTGGATCTGAACACCGGTTCAGCCCACCCGCAGGTACTACCGGAGCCAGGGCCGGGGCCAGGGCCTCAGACTCCGTCGCGGTCCGCGGCCCGCTCCGGCGGCGGGCGTACCACCGCCTCCCGAGCCGCCGCCGAACTGCAGGCTGAGATCGCGGCGCTCGCAGCCGAGAACCCGAACGCCACCGTCGAGGTCGTCTGGAAGGTCGTCGACTGATGCCCGACACGGTCACCACAGCCCCCACGACCGTCGGCCCCGCCCGACTGTCCGCAGGGACCGTCCGTCAGTACGTCGCCGCCCGCAGCCGGCTCGGCGATGGCACGCCCCGCGTACTGCTGCTGCGAGCCGCTCCCTCTTGGGACGCGCCCGCCGTGCAGCGGACGGCTGGCGGGCTGCAGGTACGGGTGGCCGTGGCTCCCTCGGTGCTCGCCGTACACGAACAGATCCTGGGCCATCTCGACGCGGCGGAGCCCGTCGATCCCAAGGTCCTTGTCGTCCTCACCGACCGCGAGGACACCGACCTCGACCCCGGGCTGCTCGCCCGTGTCTACGGCGGCCGGATCCGATCCGTCGACAACTGGGAAGTCGTACAGGAGGCGTTCGACGCGCGCGGCCTCGACGGGCGGCTGCGCAGCGAGAAGTGGGCGGCCGAAGCTCTTCTCGACGCTGCCGCAACCCGGGGCTGGCCCTCACTCGGCAGGGGCCTGCTCTCCCGCGACGAGGCCCTCACCCGGCTGGCCCGGCGGCGCCTGCGGCTCGGCCGCCACGACACGAACCCACTCGGACGGCCGGCCGCTCACGACGACGGAGACCGCATCGATCCGGTCGCACTGTTCCAGTGGACCCTCACCCCCGGTGGACCGGACCTCCTGCGTGACCTGCGCGGCCCGGAGCGGGCCGGTCTGGCCCGCTTCCTGTCCGAGCCCGAACAGGGCGGTTCCACCGGCCGGATCGTCACCGCTCTGGTGGACGCCGAGCACGGGGCGGACGCGGCGGCGTATGCGGTGGTGTGCGCAGCGCTGTGGGGGCACGCGGAAGCCGACCACGACCTGTACCGGGCGCGCGGGCGTGCCGAGCGGTGGCTCGGCGAGGCGCCGCCCGCCCAGGGTGACGATCTCGACAGGCTCCTCACCTTCTTCGGGCAGAGCGGTGAGACGTATGTCCGCAGCCTGGTCGACCGGAGAGAACACCGGCTCGTCGACCCCGTCCTGACGCGGGCCGCACAGCTCGTCACGCAGTTCGGGGCACAAGCTGCCGCTTCGGCCAGCCCTCTGCTCGAAGCCGGACTCGACGCACGTTTCACCACGGCGGGCCACGCACTCGTCGACGGAGGCGGGGAGAAGGTCGCAGCCGCCGTCACCGCCCTGGTCGAGCACGCGCTGGCCACGGACGGTACCAACCAGGCCCGAATCGAGCGGGTACGGATGGCAGCACGGCTGCGGCGCTGGCT
The DNA here is from genome assembly GCF_055558735.1 of Streptomyces sp. NPDC025651. NCBI lineage: Bacteria > Bacillati > Actinomycetota > Actinomycetes > Kitasatosporales > Streptomycetaceae > Streptomyces > Streptomyces sp. NPDC025651. Next base: position 400,409 of record NZ_JBVHLZ010000009.1, on the reverse strand, counting down.
CACGACCCAGCCCGAATCCGACATCGCCTCGGTGGCCGACGGCACCGCCCGTCAGATCCACGAACTCGGCTGGGTGGACCGAGCTTTGGAACACCTGGAAGCGGGCGGCGACGCGGACGCCGCACTCTCCGATGCGTACAGCCGGATCGGCAACCAGGTCCGCGAGCGGCGCAGGGAGCTGGACCAGGCATTCTCCGAGCGGCTTGCGGTGTGGACCACGGACGGCACCGATCCCCGCTCCATGCTCACCGTGGAGAGGTTCCTCAACCGCGTCGTCACGCCTGTCGTCCAGAGTCCTGGCCGACGGGTTCTGCTGCTCCTCGTCGACGGCATGAGTGCGGCGATCGCCGCCGAGCTCGGCGAAGAACTACGAGGCCAGTGGGCCGAGTTCGACCCCCTCGCCGAAGCGACCGGGGTGCCGGTCCGACGGGCGGTGGCTGCCGCACTGCCCACACTGACCGCCGTCTGTCGCACCTCTCTGTTCGCGGGCACCCTGATGAAAGGCGACCAGAACGACGAGAAGCGGCTCTTCCCTCTCCATCCCTGCTGGAACGGGGCCCCGGCTGCCGTATTCCACAAGGACGACCTGCGCGGCCCCGACACCGGCTCGCCCTTCTCCACCGCTCTCACCGAGGCGCTGGCCGACGAGCGCACCCACGTCGCGGTCGTCCTCAACACCGTGGACGACCGACTCGGCAAGGAGCAGAAGCTCGGCGACGGCGCATGGGCCGCGAAGGAGATCGGCGGCCTGGAACCGCTTCTGCGCGCCGCCCGAGCGAACGACATGACCGTGCTCATCACCTCTGACCACGGCCATGTCGTGGAGCGGCGCAGTAGCAAGCTCGATGCGGCCGGCGGCACCGTCGGCTCGGCACGCCATCGCACCCCCGGCGGACCTATCGCACCGGCCGAGATCGAGCTGTCCGGGCCCCGGGTCGTCTGGCCGGAACCGGGATCGCGGATCGTCGCGCTGCGCGACCACGACGCCCGGTACACCGCGCTAAAGGCGGGCTATCACGGCGGAGCGACACTCGCCGAGTTCACCATCCCGCTGCTCGCCCTCCTGCCGTTCGGCGCTGAGCCGCCCGCAGGTTGGCGCGAGCTGGGCGACCCGGCACCCATGTGGTGGGAGGGCGCCGAGGCTGCAGTCGAAGTTGAGGAAGAAGCGGCGCCTACCCACGACGCTGCCCCAGTGCACCCGCAGCGTAAGCAGTCCAAGAAGTCCGCCCCGCCCGTGCCCGAGGGCGTCATCGGCCTCTTCGACGAAGAGGAGGTGGCGCCCCCGACACAGCAGGCAACTGCCGAACCTGCACAGCAGGCCGTTGCCGAGCCTTCGAAGACGGAGGTCGCCCCCTCCCCTGCCCCGGCAGCTGCCCCAGCCACCGCACTCGTGGAGCGACTCATGGCCACCGAGCTGTACCGGACGCAGCTGGACCTGCTCGCCCGTAAGCCACGCGACAAGACGGTCCTCCCGAAGGCGCTGACCGCGCTCGTCGAAGCGGGCACATTGTCGATGACCGCCCTCGCCGAGCGCGCCGGCCAGCCGGCCACCCGCGCCCCTGGCTTCGCTGCGACGCTCGCCCAGATCCTCAACTACGACGGCGCCCAGATCCTGGAGATCCTCCCCGACAACCGCACCCTGCGCCTACACCGGGCCCAGCTGATCGAGCAGTTCGGTCTGTGAACCCATGCCACCGACCCCATCGGCCTTCGAACCGGCGGGACCGCGTCCGGCCGGATGGGAGAGTGTTCCGGTGAACGGGTTTGAATCTTCAGCCTCCGGTGCCACCGCCCCCGTCGGGGCCGTACGCCGACGCGCCGTGGTGGACGCGCTGCGGCGCGGCGCTGTCCCCGAGAGCGGTCTCGACCTGCTCGCCACCGGACTCGGCCGGTTCGAGCAGGCAGTCGACGAAGAACTGGACACCGTCGCCGCCGGCGGCTCAGTGTTCAAGGCCGTACGCGGCGAGTACGGCTCCGGCAAGACCTTCTTCACTCGCTGGCTCGGCGAACGCGCCAAACGGCGCACCTTCGCCGTGGCCGAAGTGCAGGTGTCGGAGACCGAGACACCCCTGCACAAGCTCGAGACCGTCTACCGGCGCCTCACCGAACGCCTGACCACCGCGAGCTTCCCACCCAGCGCTCTGCGCCCGGTAACCGACGCCTGGTTCTACGCCCTGGAAGAAGACGCCCTCGACGACGGCACCGGCGAGGGGGAGCTGGCGCAGGCGGTAGACCGGCTGCTCACCGCCCGCCTGGCCGAGGTGTCCCGGCACGCGCCCGCCTTCGCCACCGCCCTACGCGGATACAAGCAGTCCCTGGACGCCGGCGACGAGGCCACCGCCGCCGCAGTGATGTCCTGGCTCGGCGGCCAGCCGCACGTCGCCGCAGCCGCCCGGCGCAGCGCCGGCGTCCGAGGCGACCTCGACCACTTCGGTGCCTTCGGCTTCCTGCAGGGCCTGCTCACCGTGCTCCGAGATGCCGGACACGCGGGACTCATCCTCGTCCTGGACGAGGTGGAAACCCTGCAACGGGTCCGCTCCGACGCCCGCGACAAGGCACTCAACGCCCTGCGCCAGCTCATCGACGAGGTCCACTCCGGCCGCTTCCCTGGCCTGTACCTCGTGATCACCGGCACGCCCGCCTTCTACGACGGGCAGCAGGGCGTCCAGCGACTCGCGCCGCTCGCCCAGCGCCTCGCTACGGACTTCACCACGGACCCGCGCTTCGACAATCCGCGGGCCGTCCAGATCCGCTTGCCTGGATTCACCGAGGAATCGCTGGTCGGACTCGGATCCACCATCCGTGACCTGTATGCCGAAGGCTCCCAGTCCCCCGATCGCATCAAGCAGCTCGCCGACGACGTCTACCTCACCGACCTGGCCCGAGCTGTGGGCGGAGCTCTCGGCGGGAAGGTCGGGGTCGCACCGCGGCTGTACCTGAAGAAGCTGGTCGGCGACGTACTCGACCGGATCGACCAGTTCCCCGACTTCGACCCGCGCACGCACTACAAGCTGACCGTGGGCAGCGGTGATCTCACCGCCACCGAACGGAACTTCGCCGCGCCCGCACCGGCCGCCTCGGCGGACGACCTCGACCTCGACCTCTGACGACCCAGTTTCCGAAGTCCCCAACTTTGACGAGCAGCCCTGGAGTTACAGACGTGCAGGAGCAGCCGCGCGGCACCGACCCGGTGGATCGCCTCGACCCGGTAGTCCTGCACCACATCGTCAACACGCTCGGGTGGCCCGATCTACGACCCCTGCAGAAGGCGTCCGTGTATCCGCTGATGGACGGCGAGGACGCGGTCCTGCTCGCCCCGACGGCCGGCGGGAAGACGGAGGCCGCTACCTTCCCGCTGCTGTCCGCCATGCGAGAGCAGCGCTGGACCGGCACCTCTGTCCTCTACCTGGCCCCGCTCAAGGCGCTCCTCAACAATCTGGTGCACCGGGTCGACAGCTACGCCCAGTGGCTGGGGCGGCGAGCCGCCCTCTGGCACGGCGACACCCCCGAGTCCGTACGCCGTCGCATCCGCACCGAGTCCCCCGACTTCCTTCTCACCACGCCCGAGTCCCTCGAAGCGATGCTCATCAGCGTCAAGACCGACCACGCGCACATGCTGGGCCGGGTGCGTGCCGTCGTCGTCGATGAGGTGCACGCCTTCGCCGGGGACGACCGTGGCTGGCACCTGCTCGCCGTACTCGAGCGCCTGGAGCGGCTCGCCGGCCACCGCATCCAGCGCATCGGCCTGTCCGCCACGGTAGGCAACCCCGACGCCCTGCTCACTTGGCTCCAAGGCGCGAGCCCAGCCGACCGCCCCGGCCGGGTCGTCGCCCCCGGCGTCACTCTGCCCGCCACTTCTGGCAACGCCAGCAGTACCGAACTCCCGCGCCCCGCAGGAGAGGTGGAGCTCGACTACGTCGGATCGCTCGCCAACGCCGCCAAGGTGATCTCCGCCCTGCACAAGGGCGAGAAACGGCTCGTCTTCTGCGACTCCCGCAAACAGGTCGAAGAACTCGGTGCGGCGCTGCGCGCCCGCGACGTTACCGTGTTCCTCTCCCACGCCTCCCTCTCCACCGACGAACGCACACGCTCCGAGCAGGCATTCGCCGAAGCCCGCGACTGCGTCATCGTCTCCACCTCCACCCTCGAACTCGGCATCGACGTCGGCGACCTCGACCGCGTCATCCAGATCGACTCACCCAGCACCGTGGCCTCCTTCCTGCAGCGCATCGGCCGCACCGGACGCCGCTCCGGAACCTCCCGCAACTGCCTGTTCCTCGCAACACGGCCCGACACCCTGCTCCAAGCAGCCGGCCTGCTCACTCTGTGGGCCCGAGGCTGGGTGGAACCCGTCACCCCGCCGCCCTCACCCCGCCATCTCGTCGCACAACAACTCCTCGCAGTCACCCTGCAGGAACACCGCATCGGCGACCGGCTGTGGCCCGAGCAGTGGAACGGCCTGGCTCCCTTCGACCAGTCCGCCGCGCCCATCCTGTCCCACCTGGTCGCGGAAGACTTCCTCGACAACGACGGCGGCATGCTGTTCATCGGCCCCGAAGCCGAGAAGCACTTCGGTCGCCGTCACTTCATGGAGCTGACCGCATCCTTCACCGCGCCCCCCGAGTTCACCGTGCTCGCCGGACGCACCGAGATCGGCACCACCGACCCCACCGTCCTCACCGAAGAACGCCCAGGCCCGCGCCGCCTGCTGCTGGCCGGCCGCAGCTGGCAGGTCACGTTCATCGACTGGGCCCGCCGCCGTGCCTTCGTGGAACCCGTCGAGGACGGCGGCATCGCCAAATGGCAGGGCAGCGAAGCCCGCAGCCTGTCCTACGCCCTCACCCGCGCCATGCGCGACGTCCTCCTCGGCACGGACCCCGACGTCCGCCTCACCCGCCGCGCCGACGCGGCCCTCGCCGAACTCCGCCTGGACCTCGCACCCCACGAAGTACACCCGGCAGGCACCCTGCTGGTCCGCGACGCCGACGCCACCCGCTGGTGGACGTGGGCCGGCTACCGCGCCAACGCCACCCTCGCCGCCTCCCTCGGCAACCTCGCCGACCCCGTACAGCGCCCCACCGACACCCATATCCGGCTCCGCCAGGACCTCGCCCCCACCGACTGGAAGACCGCCCGCGCCGAACTCCCCGACTCCCTCACCCTGCCCACCGTCGACCCGCGAGCCGTCCGCGGCCTGAAGTTCTCGGTAGCCCTCCCGCCCCGCATCGCCACCACCACCCTCGCCGAACGCCTCGCCGACTTCGACGGCGCCCTCGCCACGGCCCGCGAGCCCGTACGGATGGAATGGGGCACCTAAACAACCCGGCACACGGGCGATTTACTGCCGTTGCAGTTCTTCTGCTCTAGCTGATCTACTGCTGGCCTCCGTCAGGATGCGGTCGCAACTCGCTCGGCTCATAGCTGAGTTGATAAGCGCGGACACCGCTGCCATTCATGCGGTAGATCGTGATGCTCGACAGGAACTGCTGCTTGATGTCCAGGATGCGTTGCCGCTCCCTCTCTTCAACCCCGCTGATCCACACCTCAATGTGTTCCGGCAGCTTGAAGGCCAGACGATAAGCGCCCTCGTCTTCTCGTGGGGAAAGCGTCCACTCAGCAGTTGCGGCTTGCCCCGACCGACGCAGCCGCACAGCGTGGTCGGGGCACTGTTCGGCATAGGCGAGGAACTGCTCCTGATCCTCGGCGACCAGCGGCAGGATGAACGGGGCCGCAGGGAAACCGAGCAGCAACTCAGCCGCAGCGTGCTGTTCCAAGGTGCCGACGAACTGGGCAAGGATCACAGAGGCTGCAGCCTCGAACTGCTCGGCGTTGGTAGTGACCGGCAGTGACGGCACCCCTGTCGGCCATGTACCGAGAGCCTCGCGGAGCACTTTGCGCAGCCACGTCACAGGGAAGCGCGCGACGGCATGGGCGAGCTGCGCCGAGTAGAGGCTGGCCGCAGCGGTACGGATCGCCTGACGCAGCCATATGAAGGACTCTCCGGACAGGTCCACCAAGGAGATCTGGTGGGCGAGGGCATACTGCTGGGCACTCTGCGTGAACCCGTTGGCGGAAAAGAGCGCGTAGGTGTACTGGTACCGCCGCCGGGGCCGGGTACCGGCATGACTCATGAAGTTTTCGTTGACGTCGTGCAGGACGCCGTGCGCATTGCGCACGACCTCCAGTTCGCACGGGGTCGAGTAGTGCTTGGCTTCCAGGAACAGCCGCACAGGGAGAGAAAAGGCAGGAGTGAAAGCGAACTCACCAAGCACGTCCACCTGATGGACCGCGCCACGGCCTCGGACACGCAGAGCGCCACCTGATCCGATGAGTTCGGCATCGTCCTGTCGATAGTCGACGAGCAGACGGTAGCCGCTGTGCCGGAGCAACCAGGCCAGGGCCTCCTCAAGCAAGTACCCCCGCAATGCGGACCTCTTTGCCATGCCCTCGCCCCACCCCTGCCGTTCACCGAGCTTGCCGATGTGATCTTCTCACCCTCTTCTGGACTCGACCGGACCTATCCCGTATCCAGCGCCATTGCACACCGGATCGCCGCGGCCGTGACTAGCGCACGGAGTGCAAGGAACGACGGTGAAGAGGCAGACGAGTCGCCCGGCAGGCTCTGCAGTATCCGCGTGCGGAGCCGCCTGAAATCGTCGTGCCGCTTGCGCTTGCCGGGTCAGGACAGGATCGTCGGCCGACGCGGCGGTGGGATGCGGTCCAGCAGGTCCCACAGCGGGCGCGAGCCCGCCGCCCACTCTCCGAGCTTGCGGCGGTCGACGAGATGGATGCGGTGCTCCCGGCCCCAGGGGATCGCCTTGGAGGAGAAGCGGCCGTTGGTGAGGACGACCGCGATGTCCGCCCCATGGATCTGCCGGGCGGTGCCGTTGACCTGCTGAAGCACCCCGACGCCGACGGCTGAGCCACGGTCGCCGTCGCGGCGGTGCTTGCACTGGATCGCCCACACGCGGCCCGCTGGGTCGACAGCACGTACATCGCAGGCGTTGTCGCCGGCGCCGCCAAGCTGCTCGGCCCGGTAGCCGTCCCGGCGCATCAAGTCCCGTATGGCGAACTCGAACGCACGGTGATCCAGGGCATCTATCTCAGCAATGCGCAGCCGCAGGGCCTGGGCACGGACGCGTACCCACTCCGCCCGCTGCCGTACCTGCCGGAACCACAGCCCACCCGCGCCGACGGCACCCAGCGCGGCGAGGACGAGGACCCACCAGTGCACGAGCAGCCACTGCACGACGGCGACGACCAGGCCGATCGCGACGACCGCGGCCACCAGCAACGCGACCTGCTCGTCCTGCTTCCTGGAACGGCGGCGCATCGGTCGGCGCCGCGAGGTGCGCCGTACCGGACGGCGGCGGCTCATCGGAGCCCGCCAGGCTGTGCGGGCGCGGTGGAAGGGGAGCGGTGCGGCGGAGGTGTCTTGACCTCACCCTCGAACTTGATGCCGCCCTCGGAGGCTCCCCAGACCGGGAGCGCGACAATGGCCGCGATCGTGAGCTGCCCTGATCCGGGATGAGACCTTGTGTGCGCCCGCACCGGGGCCCCGCCCCGAACATGCGCCTTCACCTGAACCGCCATGGAGAAACTCCCCCTCCAGCCAAGGTTGTTGGTCACGCATCCCCGCGTAGTTCGCATGACAGCACGCAGCACTGACATCGCGTCAGGGGTCGATCACCGGGAGTGCACCGTTTTCGGCCAGGACGGCCGCGCACACCAGGAGTCGAGGAGTCGGCGACCTGCGACCTTCACGGCCCGTTCGGCTGGCTTCAGCCGTTCCCACCGTTCTCAGACGGTCAGGTGGCGGACGCCCCGGGCATCCAGTCACTGCGCGGAGCCGGGGCAGCCCGAAACCTCAGCGCTCGCTGTTGCCGGGCTCGGGCACGTTCAAGTGGGCCGGTCTCGTCCGGTCAGGGGACGGCGTGGCCGTGCTGTCGTGGTCGCTGACCAGCCACGCACCAACGAGAAGGCCCACGACGAGCAGGACCAGGTGACGGTTCTTCCTCCACCAGGTCGGTGAGTTGGGCTTGGTTATGACGTATTCCACGCGCGGGGGCTTCGGCACGTAGGTCCTCCCTCTCTTGTCGAGCATCCCGGAATAGGCGTGGTGGTGCCCTGGTCCGGAAGCGTGTGAACGTGCAGGCATAGGTGCTTGCGGGAGCGGAGTGGCCGACAGGCAGTGCCCCAAGTCGCAGTGGTGACCTCGGGCTTGCGGGTTGGAACGCTCAGGCATGGACAGTTCCCGCTGCTGAGCGGGCTTGCCTCGTATCGGCCTGGAGTCAAGTGTGGAATACGAGGTCGCCGAAGGGCCACAGGATTAGCGGTGGTACAGGTGCGTGACGAGCACTGAGGTACTCGACCGAGCAGCTAGGGCTGTCGCACACAGACTTCACCTGGCCCGCACCGCTTTGGCGCGGGCCACGGCGATGCCTACTCAGGCCGATCTATGAGCGAGCCGCTTCTTGTCCGTGAGCGTGATCGCGAGCGGGGCTGGCGTTGCGGGGGTGGGCCGGGTTGAGGAACCACTTGCGGGCCGAGGCCAGCCACCAGATGCCGCAGAAGGCGACGACGACGCCGACCGCGATCGGGGCGTAATTGAAGGTGTCCACGGTGACCGGGGAGCTCTGCGGCAGCATGAACAGCACCGTGATCACCACGACCCACGCGACGGCGATCGTGCCGACGATGGTGGACCAGGAACCGAGGTGCCAGGGGCCGCGCTCGAACCTGCTCCCCAGGCGCAGCCGCAGGAAGGTCGGGATCACGTACGCGATGTACAGGCCGATGGTCGCGATCGAGGTGACGGCCGCGTACGCGGTGCTGTTCCACAGGTAGGGAAGGCCGAGGACGAAGGCGCCACCCGCAGCGAGCCAGACGGCATTGGTGGGGGTGCGGGTGGCGGGGTTGAGCTTGTGTCAGGTCCTGGAGAAGGGCAGCGCACCGTCGCGGGAGAAGGCGTAGATCATGCGGGAGTTGGCCGTCACCGAGGCCATGCCACAGAACAGCTGGGCGACGATGATCACCACGAGGAGCCACTTGCCAGCCGCCGCGCCAAGCGCGTCCATGAGGATCTGTGCCGGGGGTACGCCGGTGCTGGAGTCGAGGGCACCGGTGTAGGAGTCGATGGCGTAGGTGAAGCCGAAGAGGAGGACGAATCCGGCGGCGAGGGAGACGAGGATGGACCGGACGATGCCCTTGGGGCCGGCGGTGGCCGCGTCGATGGTCTCCTCGGTCATGTGGGCGGAGGCGTCGTAGCCGGTGAAGGTGTACTGCGCCATCAGCAGCCCGATGAGCACCACGTAGATGCTGGACGAGAAGCCGGTGTTGTTGACGAATTCGCCGAGGACGAAGTGGGTCGACTGGTGGTGGTCGGGGACGAGGACCAGGGCGCCGCAGATGACGACGACGCCGAGGATGTGCCACCAGATGGACACCTCGTTGAGGAAGGCGACGATGCGTACGCCGAAGGTGTTCAGGATGCCGTGCAGGACCAGGATGATCCCGAACAGCGTGATGGTGTGACCGGGCGTGGCGGCATAGCCGAATTGGAGATCGAGCAGGGCATTGAGGAAGTTGGCGGCGCCGAAGTCGATGCCTGCGGTGACCGCTATCTGGCCCAGGGTGTTGAACCAGCCGGTGAACCACGCCCACGCTGCCGCTGATCGTCTGGGGGCCATGCGGTGGGCCCAGAAGTACAGGCCGGCGCTGGTGGGGTAGGAGGAGCAGACCTCGGCCATAGACAGCCCGACGAAGAGGGTCATGAGGCCGACGAATAACCAGCCCCACATGATGACCGCGGGGCCGCCGGTGTTCATGCCGTAGCCGTACATCGTCATGCAGCCAGACAGGATCGAGATGATCGTGAAGCTAACGCCGAAGTTCGCGCGGCCGGACATCGAGCGCGACAGCGTCTGCTGGTAGCCGAGTTGCTTGAGGCGTTCCTCGTCGGAGACACGGGAGACATCGAGAGGCATGGAGGTTCCGTCCTTCGTACTTGAGAGGGGTGGGGCAGATCTTCAGCGGTGCCGGCGCCGGGGCGGGCTGTAGGCCCAGCCGCGGTGCCGCAGGAACAGTTCGTGGGCCTGGCCGCAGTACGACCACGGCACCTGCGTGGCGTACGGGCCGATCGCGTCGAAGACCTCCAGGGCCTCGTGATGGCGGTTCGCGAACGACAGTGCGTGGGCCAGGTAGTTGGCGTCATCGGCGAAGCAGGCGTGCGGGCGCGGGGCGCGGTAGCGCCACCACCGCTCCAGCACGGGGTCGATCTGCGGACAGTCGACCCAGGGGTGGATCGTCAGGCCGTACGCCTTCTGGTCCTGCTCCTGGCGGGACCGGTGCGCTTCTGCCAGGACAACCAGGGGCAGGACGGCGATGGGCAAGCCCTGGGGAGCGATGGACGCCTGCTCCTCAGCCCACCACGCAGCCTCGCCCGGCTTGCCGTGGTGGCGGGCGAACAGGTAGGTGACGACCTCGTGGTGCGCTTCGCGGTTCCACGGGTCGCGCTGCTTGATCTCCTCCCACACGCGGCCGAGCGTGTTCCGGTCGGGAGCGTGAGTGCGAAGTAGCGCGAGCATGACAATCAGTGGGGCGACATCCCGCGACCACATGTCCAGGGCGGTGCGGCAGGTGGCCCAGGCTTCCTCCATCAGCCCCCAGCCGCTGTCGCGCCCGGCGATCATCGCGCGCAGAGCCTGCACGTTCGCAAGGAGGGTCAGCGCGTGTGGTGAGCGTGGTTCGGCCTTCGCCCAGGTATCGGCGAACCGGAGCCGCGCCCCGGCCTCGGCGAGGACCTGGAGGCGGAAGATCCGGCGGTCCCAATCCGACCCGGTGGAAGCCAGCAGATCGCGCGGGCCCTCCCAGCGGCCCATGGAGGCGTCTTCGAGGACCCGGCGTAGCGCCCCGTCATCCCGTGCAGGGTGCGCGTCGAGGAGTTGTCTGGGGTTCATCCCTTCTTCATCCCCGTCCCCACTCGGCCGCCGGCCTCCGGGGCCTCGCTATCCGTCTTCGCGTAACGCGGCTCGGTAACTCCATCAGGAAGGCCGCACTTCCCGCCCAAGAGCCGCGGTGACGGCCCACTGGTGGACGAGGCCGGTGCGCACGAGCTTCGCCTCCGGGGTGAAGCAGTCCACGATCGTCATGTGGTTGGCCGCGGGGCATACGCCGCCGTCGACGATGACGGACACCGCGAGGCCGGAGGCGGCGAGGAAGGCGTGGACCTCGGCAAGGGTCACGGCGGGACCACGGTCGTTCAGACCCGCGTCGCCGGAGATGTTGGCCGTCGTCGCGGCGACGGGAACCTTGGCTCGTGCCGCCAGTTCGCCGAGGACTCCGGGCGCCATGGTGGTGAGCGTCGGCGAGCCGACTGCGGCATGGCGTGCGGCATCGTCGGGGTCTCGCCATGGCAGGAGGAGTGCGAGGTCACCGGGCCAGAACTGCTGGGCGAGTTTCCGTGCCTCGGCGCCGAGTTGGAAGTGCTGCTCGCAGACGGCGAGCGAGGGCACGACGTAGGCGAGGGACTTGCCGCTGGGGCGCCGCTTGCCCGTGAAGATGCTGCCGGAGGCGTCCGCGTTGCTGGCGTCGGCGCAGATCATGTACCAGCGGTTGGTGGGGACGATGACGAGCTCTCCGCCTTCGAGGGCACGGGCTGCTGTGTCGAGTTCGCCGGGGTGGATCGTGCGCATGGTGCTACTCCTGGAAGGTAGGCGTGGGGAGGTCCGTGAGGGGCGGGTAGTCGAGCCAGGGGTCGCGAAGGGCTTCGAGGCGACGGCCCGCGTGGTCCGGGTGGGAGACGCGGAAGTACGCCATCACCCTGGGGAAGGGCATGAGGTTCTGGGCCACCGTGTGGGGGGCGAGGTGGTGCATCAGCAGGACGTCCCCGGGCATGCCGAGGATCGGTGTCCCGCGTTCGCAGTCGATCTCCGGCGGAACCTGCTCCGTCATTCCGAGTGACCACTTGTCGGCGAACCAGCGGGCCATGGCCAGGTGCCCGCCTGGGAGGTAGTGCAGGGCCCCGCACCGCGGGTCGCTGATGTTGGACAGGACGATGCCAACGAGCAGGGAGAACGTGCGCAGTTCGCGCGGGTCCAGGTGGGGGCAGGAGACTCCGTCGACGTGCATGGCTTTCTCGGGTTGCACGCCGGGGAACTCGCCTTCGGGCACACGGATCTGGACCTGGGCGGTCGTGACCGGGGCCGTGTCGCCGAGCAGGTCGCCAGCGAGCCCGACCGCACCGGTCTCCGTGTACAGGGAGAGCAGTTCTGCGCTGTTTCCAAGTTCCGGGGCGAAGGTGCGCCGGGAGTACGCGGGTATGTCGTCCGCGGTCATCTCCTTGCGGTACGACGCGTCGATCAGGGTGACGGCTCGCTTGACCAGGTCGGGGGCGGCCAGCCCGCGGCGTATGAGGACTCCGTCCCGTTTGAAGTTTGCCTTCTCCTCAGCTGTGAGACTCATGGGCCCTCCGTACGTCGGTCGGTTCGTGCGATGCGGGTGGGGCGAGCCGGTCGAGGACGTCCGCGCACGCATCCAGGGCAGCGATGACGAGCGTCTGGCCGTGCTCCGCAGTGGCCTGTCGCGGGTCGCCGCCGATGACGCCGTGCGTGGAGATCGCGGGGTTGTCGGACGACCAGGGCCAGGTGGCGCCGCGGCCGAAGACGAGACGCTGGATCGCCTCCCGCTGGCCGGGGCCGGGGATGGACCCGCTCGGGAGGAGATCCAGCCGTACGTAGTCGGGGGCGAGGGCGAGCATGAGGGAGGTCTCGCGAATGCCGGCGTGCACCTCGGGGAACTCGCCGTCGGCCTGGAGCTGACCGGCGGCGAGGGAGCCGGGGTTGACCACGCAGGTGGCCACGTCGTGGGTGCGCTGGAGCTGGTGCACGAGGGCCTCAAGGCCGCCCTTGTTGCCGCCATGGCCGTTGACGATGAGGATCGCCCGTGCCGGTGTGGAGCGGACGTACTCCCCCACGAGCGTCTCGATCAGGGAGGTGTAGAGCGCGATGTTCAGGGTGATGGTGCCGGGCGCCCACGCGTGCTCGGGGGAGAGCCCGTAGGGAACGGGTGGCACGACCCAGAGGTCGTGCCGGTCCGCGACGTGCGTGGCCAGTCGGGCGGCGAAGCGCTCGGCGATGACGGCGTCGGTATTGAGCGGCAGGTGCGGGCCGTGCTGCTCCAGTGACCCGACCGGCAGGCAGAGGATCGACCGCTCGCTCAGCTCGGACGTGACGCGCGGGGCCGTCAGCCTGCCGTACGACCTGTCCCCACCGCCAGTCGTCACTTCCTGCCTCGCCGTCCGAGGCGGATGAGCGAACGCCTGCGCCGTCGACCCCAAAATGGCCAGTCGCTGGATCGGCGGCCGGGTTCCCCACCGTCGACATCGCTGGACCGTCGCCAACTTGCTCCGTGTGGACGAGACTTACCTGTGGCCAGAGGCAGACCAGAAGACGTCGCGCTTCGGTTCCACCCAGTCCGAGATCGCGGACACGTACCCGAACCGCGCGAGCGTCCCCCGCGACGTCTGGATCTCCCTGCTGTTAGGGGCGATGAAGCAGATCGACGTCCTGGTCTTTTCCGGCACCTTCTTCGCCCAGACCAACCCCCACATCGCGCGCATGCTCCAGGAACGCGCGCAGGCCGGTGTGCGAGTACGGCTGTGCTTCGGCGATCCGACGGGAGAAGCCGTACGCATCCGTGGCCACGAGGAAGGCATCGGCGACACCCTGGCCGCCAAGATCAGGGCTTCGCTCACCTACTACCGCACCCTCGTCGGCCACCCGGGCTGCGAGATCCGGCTGCACGACACGACGCTGTACAACTCGATCTTCCGCTACGACGACCACCTCCTGGTCAACCCCCACATCTGGGGCCAGCCAGCCAGCGCAAACCCGCTCTTCCAGCTCCGCCGCACCGCCAACGCAGAATGGTTCGACCGGTACGACGAGAGCTTCGACGCGGTCTGGAAGACAGCGCGCCTGTGGGCGCTTGACAAAACCGACAGCAAGGAGCACCACCGCAGTGGGCAGGATTGAGTACTACAACGACCCCAAGGCTCCCAAGGCCAACACCCTGATCCCCGCCAGCAACATGATCGTCGTGAACGCCGAAGGCGAGATCCTCCTGCAACGGCGCCGCGATACCGGCCAATGGGCCCTGCCCGGAGGCGCCCAGGACATCGGGGAGACAGCAGCCCAGTGCGCCGTCCGCGAATGCGAGGAAGAGACCGGCATCGTCGCCGAAGTCACCGGATTCCTCGGCGTCTATACCAACCCGCACCACATCGTCGCCTACACCGACGGCGAGATCCGCCAGCAGTACGAGAACACCTACATCGGCCGCCCCATCGGCGGTAAGCCCACCATCAACGACGAAGCCGACGGCGTCCGCTTCGTCCGGCCCGACAACCTCGACGACTACGACATCCACCCCAGCATGCGCCAGCAGATCGGCGACTACCTGGCCGGCACCTACCCCTACCTGGGATAGTCGCTCAGAGCGCCACGCCCAGCTCGTTCGCCGCCGCCCGCACCCGGCCCACGCTCTCGTGGATCTCAGGTGCGGCCCGGCGGATAAACCGCCCCACGACACTGTCCTCGCCGTAGCGGCCCAGGATCTCGCCCACCCGCTCCTCCGACGTCGTACGCCCGCCGTCCGGCGTCGTGGTCATATCGCAGTACACCAACGCGTCCACCAGCAGAGGATCGTCGAGCAGCGGGAACTCGTCGGCCAGCTCTGCCCGCAGCCCGCGTTCCTCGGCCTCCAGGAGCGCGAAGGAGTGGCGGCCTTGAGGTCATCCAGTAGCTTCTGGAAATGCTCCTGCCGTACGTGGTCGAGGTAGGAGGAAAGGATCTTGGGGCTCTCGATGCCGACGAGCTCTCCCTGCACATCCTCCGCCGCCAGAGAGACAGCGCCCATGAAGGCGCTGAACTCGCTCTCGTGGCGCTTGCGCAGATCGACAATCTTCTGCACCGGGACCTGCGCGATGTTGTCCGGAAGGACCATCTGGACCGCGAGCTGGCCGAGACGCCCCGCCACTGGCTCATCGGACGGTCCCACACGGTGCCCCAGGAGGACTGCCGATATACGCGCAGCGTCCCAGGCTTGAGCCGCGCGGTGTGCGTCGATCTGGTCCGTGGTGGGGTGCAGGCGGTTCCGGGAGGCGATCTCGTGCGTGAGGGCGCACTTGTACACCCAGGCCAGCATCGGGTCCGTGGATATCCAGTGGCTGTCCACGTATCCGGATCGCGCGAAGGGCCGATCGGTGTTCAGCGCGAGGCCCTCGTTGATCAGGGTTTCGCGGAGATCTGGGGAGACCTCGTCCCAGAACAGTTCTGCGGCTCGAGCAGATCTCCGGGGCCCGCCGGGGCCTCCCAGCGCGGGTGGAGGCGCGTACTGGTTGACGCGATTCACTCTCCGCGGCGAGGGATCGGCACCGTCGCCGCCACGGAGCTGATCGGGCTGGACCGAGTAGAGATGCCGAAGAGCTGCAGCGTGCTCGCTGAGAACAGACAGGAAGGGGGCCTCGATCGCGACCGCGGCGCGCTTCGGATCGAGGTCCTCCCAGAAATCGAGCCCATCACCCAAGGCAGTGGCTGTCGCGGGATCACGGACCGGATAGCCGTCGGCAACCACGCGGGCGAGTCTGGGCCAGTAGAGGGCGGCGGTCTTCAGCCAGACGTCGTTCTGGACGTGGACGTACGGGTAGTAGAGGCCGATGGTCTGCATCCCGTGTTCCCCCCATCGCTCGCCACCGTTGCTTAGCGCGGCGGCACGCGGTCATCATGACCCACACCTGCTGTGGGTCGATCACTGGGCTTGCGTCGGCGGAGGTGCGGGTCAAGGTCGACACTCGTGAGGCCGGCAGAGCGCCTGTGGTGCACAACTACGGGCACGGAGGCGCCGGGGCGACCTTGTCTTGGGGGTGCGCTCAGGAGGTTGCGCAGCTGCTGGCGTGAGGTGGGCGGAGATCTGGTGGCTACGATGTCGTGCCCGCTACAGCTCGCCGCAGCCAAAGGCTGATTGAGGAGAATCCGCAGTGCGTATGTCGTCGCGCGCGTGGCCCCTGATGTCACTCGCCGCCCTGCTGGTGACGGGATGCTCCTCCTCGGAGTCCCCGGCGACAACGTCCGCCAAGCCCGCCGCTGAACGTACGGCGACCACCGTACCGATCAAGGCAGATGGAGTCGACGAGAGCTCCATCTGCCAAGCCGCGCTCACGGATGCCCAGCAGCAGGCCGCCGGTATCGAGGACACCGAGCCCGACTCGGACGAGGGCGAGGTCAGTTGCTACTTCTTGATGACGTCCGACGAGGACAATCCGGCAGGCTACGTCGTCAGCCTGTTCAAGAACGAGACCGCGCTGCTCCAGGTCTCCGACGCGACGGACTCCAGCCCGACGAAGGCCGTCCCTGTGATCCTCAAGGGCCGGAACGCAGCGCGGCAGGACATGTACGGCGACACATGGCGGGCGTCGCTCACGGTGAACATCGGAGCGGGGCAGTTCCTGTACGTCGAGAGGTACTCGCCCGCCCACATGGTGGCCGAGAAGGACCTCAACAGCCAGGTGCGCAAGGTAGCTGGACAGGTGCTGGGGAACCTGGAGAAGAGGCGCGCGTAGCGGAATCGCTGCGGTCTCCACCTGAACCGGGTCGGTTCAGCACAGTTACGTCTCAGCCAAAGTCCGACCCGCTCTCATGGTCACCGGGTGGTCACGGATAGCGTTGCTTCGCTCTAGTTGACCCTCACCTCACCGGAGACAACAGTGAACCGCTCGCCCCGGCTCGCGGCGGCCGCGCTCGCGGCTTCCGCTGCCCTGCTGTTGACCGCTTGCGGCGGCTCGGACGACGACAAGGACAACAAGAAGATCGCCGGGGCGGACACGCGATCGAGTGCCAGCCCGTCGGCCTCCGCTGCACCCTCCGACACGGCAGCGGGCCGCCCAAAGATCACGCTCCCCAAGAGCTTCCAGGCCGACTTCCAGGGGTGGACGAACTCGGACCCCAAGAAGCAGGCGATCTTGGATGACGGCAGGCAGGAACTGCTGGCTGAGTACGCCGCGATCATCAAGGGAAACCCGGACTCCAAGGCGCTGGCCTTCTACACCGACGAAGCCGCCGGCCAGTCGGCCCGTAAATGGATCAAGGGCTTCGTCGACAAGGACCTGGTTCTGATCGGCCGCGCCACGGTGTCGAAGCCGCAGGTGAGCATCGCCGATGACGGCAGCGGCGTGTTGTTCTACTGCGTCGACGAGAGCAAGGGCTCCACCAAGAACACCAAGACCGGCAAGGTCGAGCACACACCCCAGAACTCCAAAGCGCGCGTCCAGTACCGCAACCGGCTCGACAAGACGCCACAGGGTGTGTGGAAGACGCGCTACTCGGAGACCGAACGGGGAGGCTGCTGACCATGCCGCGCCACTACAGGGCAGCGAGCCTGCTGATTGCCTCAGCACTCGTCGTTGTTGCGGTGCCCGGCATGGCCCACGCGTTCGGCGAGGACGACAAGTCCAAGCAGCCGAGCAAGCCCTCAGGCCCCAGTGGCGACGCCTCCGGCAAATCGCTCATGGCATCGGTGTCCAACTCGAAGATCAAGCTCACGTACCCCGGCGGCCGGACGGCGAAGGCGTCGGTGGGCGCGCTGAAGTCCATCGATCCCAACTGGGAGCCGCCCGCCTGCTGGTACGAACCGGTCTTCTCCCCGAAGCAGCTCAAGGACGCGGTTGCCACCGGCGAGGGCGGACTCGTCAACGCCCACGTGTGGTGGAGCAACGGCCTCTGGGTGGACCACTACGAGAAGGGGAAGGCCGACAACAACTTCGACCTGACGCTTCCCGAGGACACCAGCGCCGACGGCTACAAGAACTACAACCTCGGCAAGAAGGGCATGTTCTGGCGCAGCACGGTCCGCGAGGGCATGTACCAGGACTCCAAGGCGTGGGACTGCGGCCGCATCATGTTCTGGCAGGAAGCCGGGACCATCCCGAAGGACAAGAACGCCCCCACTCCCGAGACTCTCGCCGCCTTCGCGTACGACAAGATCAAGGTCCCGGACACCGAGGTCGAGTTGAAGCCCGAGGGTAAGTCGACGGTGAACCTGCCCACTTGGGTGTGGCTGGACAAGGCCACCTTCAAGGGCGTCACGGTCCGTGCCGACCTGCCCGGCACCGGCCTGTGGGCGGTGACGACGGCCAAGCCGGTGGCCCTCCATCTGGAGCCGGGCACCGAGGATGCGAAGACCTTCCCCGCTTCCGGTGACTGCCCGGTGAATGAGGACGGTTCCATCGGTGCCCCGTACAAGAAGGGCGATGCCGGGCAGGAGCCGCCGTGCGGGATTCAGTACCTCCGCGCCACGAGCGGTGAGCCGTACGAGTTGAAGGCGTCGATCACCTGGGCGATCTCCTGGGAGGGCACGGGCGGCGCGAAGGGCGATCTGCCGGATGGCACCTTCGAGACCACCCAGGACATGGACGTCCAGGAGATCCAGTCCATCAACCGCTGACCGAGGCTGCAGGCCGGTCCGGTCTGCACGCGTCGGCGCATCACGCGTAGAACCATCTCAGTCAACGGGGGCGGGCAGGCATGTCGGACCTGAAGAAGGACGCGGAGTCGCTGCACAAGGCGGCCTCCGCCCTGGGCAAGGTCGATCACCACACCACCAAGCCGCTGCACGGCTTCAAGGCGGCCTCGCACGACTTGTCCGCCTTCGGCGTGCTGGGCTCGCTGATGAGCGCCAAGGACGACATCCAGGACGGCATGGACACCATCGCCAAGCTCACCAAGAGCCTGCACAAGGAGTGGGAGGAAGAGGCGAAGTTCCTGGGGGATGTCTCGGACGCCTTCGACCTCCTCGATGTCCTGCTGACGGCCGCGGCCCGCGCCAAGAAGGGCTGAGCCGTCCATGGGCTTCGACATCCCCGGCATCGACGCCGACGACCTCAACCCGCTGAAATGGATCAACAAGGCCAACCACGCCTTCGGCGACACCCTCGCCAGTAATCTGGAGTTCCTCGGCATCACCGATCCCGCCGTCGACCCCGACGGCATCCGCGAGATAGCCAAGCAGTGGCGGGCCCTGGCCAAGGGGCTTGACGCCGCCGCTCACGCCGCCGAGACGGCGCTCACGGACCTGGAGTGGGAGGGCAAGGCCGCCAAGGCCCTCCACAAGCGAGCCAAGACCGCCCGCACGCAGGCCACCAGCATGGCCGACTCGCTGCGCGATGGCGCCAAGGCGCTGGACGACTTCGCCGACGAGGCCCACGAGCTGCTGACCGAGATCGGCGTGATCCTCGCGGAGATCGCCGAGTTCGAGATCGCGAGCCTGGCCCTGTCGGTGCTGACCGGCGGCCTATCCGTGATCGCCGGGAATCTTGCGGCCGGTGCGCGGGCGGCGAAGGTCGTGGCACTGATCGCCCGGATCGAGAAGTCCGGGACCCGCATGGCCTCGGTCATCCGCACCGTGATGGAGGCGATCCGCGGCCTGGAGCGGGCGCTGAAGGCCCTCGGCGAGATCAAGACGATCGCCAGGGCCGGCAAACTTGCGGGCGAGGGCATGAAGTTCGCCGCTTTCGACGCTGCCCTGCAGGATCCGGGGACCTTCAAGGACCCGGGCAAACTGGCGGAGACGCTAGCCATAGGGGCGGCGTTCGGGGTCGGTGCGGGAGGTCTGGGCAAGCTCCTCGGTAAGGGCTTGGGCAAGCTCAAGCCTAGCGAACTCGCCAAGCTGGGCCAGAAGTTGGGGATGGACGGCTCCGGCCTGCCCCGGCTCAAGCTTCGCCCCTCGGAGTGGGAGAAACTGCCCGCCTCCATCCGGTCCATGTTCAAGAAGTGCGACCGTGACCCGATCGATGTGGCTACCGGCGACATGCTGCTGCCGCAGACCGACGTCGAACTGCCCGGCACACTGTCCCTGGTACTGGAACGAACCCACCTGTCTTCGTACCGCTGGGGCGGCTGGTTCGGCCCCACCTGGGCCTCCACCCTCGACCAGCGCCTCCAAGCCGATGACGAATGCATCGTCTACGCGGCAGCCGACGGTGCACGGCTGATCTATCCACACCCTGCCCCCGACACTGCCGACCCTGTCTATCCAGAGCTCGGACCGCGAATACCCCTGACCTGGGATGGCGAAGTCGACGGCGCATTGCGCATCACCGACCTGGACACAGGGCTGGCCTACACCTTCCACACCCCACGGCCCACCGACAACAGCGACGCTGTCGACTTGCCCTTGCAGTCCATCCAGGACCGCAACGGCCAGCGCATCACCCTCCTCTACGCGGCCGACGGCACGCCCGTGGAAGTCGCCCACTCCGGCGGCTACCGCATCGCCCTCGACCGCCACCGCGACCTGCCCCGCATCAGCGCCCTGCGGCTGCTGGACCCCGAGCGGCCGGACAGCCTCGGCACCGTCCTTATCTCCTACGGCTACAGCGAGGACGGGCACCTCACCGAGGTCACCAACTCCTCCGGCCTTCCTCTTCGGTTCACCTACGATTCCGAGGGCCGTATCACCTCGTGGACCGACCGCAACGACACCGCGTACCACTACACCTACGACGAGCATGGCCGAGTTGTTCACACTGAGGGCAGCGCCGACTTTCTCTCCGGCACACTCAGCTACGACGACGCCATCCGTACCACCACCGTCACCAACTCCCTGGGGCATACCACTCGTTATGAGCACAACGAGGCTCTGCGGCTGGTCAGGGAGACGGATCCGCTGGGCCACACCACCGTCCAGGAATGGGATGCCGAGCACCGGCTGATCGCCGTTACCGACGCCCTTGGGCACACCACGCGCTACGCCCACGATGAGCAGGGCCGGGTCGTATCCGTGTGCCTTCCCGACGGCCGTGAAGCCGGCGCGGAGTACAACTTGCTCGGTCTGCCGACCACCATCATTGAGCCGGACGGCTCCCGGTGGAGCCAGGAATACGACGAGCGGGGCAACCGCACTCGCCTGACCGACCCTGCTGGCGCCACCACCCACTACACCCTTACCGCTGCCGGTCATCTCGCAGCCATCACTGATGCTTTGGGCGATACCGTGCGGGTGCGCTGCAATCCGGCGGGACTGCCCACCGAGGTCACTGATCCGCTCGGGGCCCGCACCGCCTATGAACGGGACCTGTTCGGACGCCCCGTAACCCTCACCGACCCCCTGGGGGCCGTGACCCGCCTGGTCTGGACGGCGGAGGGCAGGCTGTCGCGTCTCACTACCCCAGACGGTGCCAGCGAGTCATGGGAGTACGACGGCGAGGGCAACTGCACCACACACACGGACGTGTTGGGGGGAGTTTCCCGCTTCGAGTACACCCACTTCGACCTCCTCGCAGCACGTACCGGCCCCGACGGAGTCCGCCACACCTTTACTCACGACACCGAACTCCGCCTGACCCAGGTCACGAACCCGCACGGCGCGACCTGGGGCTACGCCTACGATCCTGCGGGCCGACTCATCTCTGAGACGGACTTCGACGACCGCACGCTCACTTACACCCACGACGCCGCGGGTCGGCTCACTTCCCGCACTGCGGCAGCCGGACAGACGGTCCGCTACGAGCTCGACTCCATGGGCCGTATCTTGGCCAAGGACGCTGCCGGCACAGTGACCACCTATTCCTACGATGCGGCAGGCCGCCTGACGCGAGCTTCCAGCCCTGAGGCAGCGCTGGCCCTCCACCACGACGCGGTCGGACGTCTGGTGTCCGAGACGGTTAACGACCGCACCACCACCTACACCTACGACCTTCTAGGCCGCCCCACATCGCGCACCACCCCCACGGGCGCGACCAGCACCTACACCTACGACGCAGGCGGCAACCGCACCCAACTCAACGCCTGCGGCCGCACCCTGACCTTCGAACACGACCCGGCAGGCCACGAGCTGTCCCGCCACTTCGGCAGCAATCTCACCGTGACCAGTGCCTTCGACCCCCTGGGACGGCTGAGTAGCCAGACCATCACCGATGCCCGGCGTACCTCAATCCAAAAGAGGACATACACCTACCGCGCCGACGGCGCTCTCATCGCACTCGATGACCAGCTCAACGGCCCCCGTCGCTTCGAGTTGGACACCACTGGCCGCGTCACCGCGGTCCAAGCCGCCAACTGGACCGAGAGCTACGCCTACGACGAGACGGGCAACCAGACACACGCCTCATGGCCGGGCACCCACCCGAGCCATGAAGCCACCGGTCCGCGCGCCTACAGCCGCACACGCCTCACCCGCGCCGGCCGGGTCCGCTACGAACACGACGCGGCCGGACGCGTCACTCTGCGCCAACGGCACCGCCTGTCCCGCAAACCCGACACCTGGCGCTACACCTGGGACGCAGAAGACCGCCTGGCCCAGGTCGTCACCCCCGACGGGACACTGTGGCGCTACTCCTACGACCCTCTCGGACGCCGCACCGCGAAACAACATCTGACGGCCACCGGCGAAACGATCCTGGAGCAGACCGACTTCACGTGGGACGGGCCAGTTCTGTGTGAACAGACCACCCGTTCCCACGCACACCCGAACCCGGTCACCCTCACCTGGGAGCACGACGGCCTGAGCCCGATCACTCAGTCCGAACGTGTCACGGTCGCCGATGCCTCCCAAGACGAGATCGACTCACGCTTCTTCGCCATCGTCAGTGACCTCGTCGGCGCGCCCTCCGAACTCATCGACGAAGACGGAGCCGTCGCTTGGCGTGCCCGCAGCACCCTGTGGGGAACGACAGCATGGGCAACGGGCAGCAGCGCATACACTCCTCTGCGATTCCCTGGCCAGTACTACGACTTGGAGACCGGCCTCCATTACAACTACTTTCGCTACTACGACCCCGAAACCGCCCGCTACCTCACCACTGATCCGCTCGGACTAGAGCCCGCACCAAACCCATCCTCCTATGTGGACAACCCGCACATAGCTGGTGACCCACTGGGGCTTTCTCCGTGCATGATCGGAGCCAGAAAGAGTTCCACGCAGCTCCGGAACACTCCGGGGTCGGTAACGGGAGGCAGTAGACTTCCGGACGTCAACGGCCGGTGGCTCAGGGGATCCGAAGGAAATGCCGGACGCATCCCGGGACAAGTGGCAAGAGGGCTGCAAGGGCGGCAGTTCAAGACCTTCAACGACTTCCGATCGGCGTTCTGGGAAGAAGTATCCAAGCATCCCGACATTGCCAAGCAATTCTCCAAGTCCGGGCAAACAGCAATGGCGGGCGGTAATTCCCCCTTCGTCCTCGCAGCCCAGGCGGAACCTGGCCAGTATCGATACGTCCTGCACCACCTGCAGCCCATCCAGCGTGGTGGCGGCGTCTACGACCTTGATAACCTTGTCGTCATAACCCCGCGCTACCACAAGGAAATACTTGATCGCGGCTACCATTTCGGTAAATGAGAGCCACAAGCGAGAGGACACCCTCAATGCCCCCCAAGACCCGCACCGAACTCGTCGAGATTGTACAGAAACTCATCGATGCAACTCTGCCGGAAACGGAAGAGGACGCATTGCTGGAAGAGTTGATGGCGAGTGTCCCGCACCC
Source organism: Streptomyces sp. NPDC025651 (assembly GCF_055558735.1). NCBI lineage: Bacteria > Bacillati > Actinomycetota > Actinomycetes > Kitasatosporales > Streptomycetaceae > Streptomyces > Streptomyces sp. NPDC025651. Next base: position 376,876 of record NZ_JBVHLZ010000009.1, on the reverse strand, counting down.
GCGTGTATCTGACTTGATCTTCTACCAGGACCCCCCGCTGACCGCAGAGCAAGTGGTCGACCAAGCATTGGCGTACCGTCCCATTGAACTGTAATGGGCGCAACAGGATGACTCACTCCTCCCATTTCGTTCCGCCCCGTTCTCTGGAGACGCGGGCAGCTACGAGATCGGTGAGTTCCTGACCGCAGCGCATACACATGCCTCGGAAAGTAGGGGGCTCGCTGTTCGCGTAGAAGAGAGCTGTGAACGGCTGCCCTGCAACCGGACATGCCGATGTGCGGCACGTCGCGATCAGAGTCACCGTACTCTCATCATCCACGGGCATTTCAGTCCTCTCCGACGATCATCCAGTGCACCTGGGTCGGTGTGGTGTTGGTGCGGTGCACCCAGATCGTCAGGCCGCTCGATGAGACGCCGGTGATGCCCACGCCCTCGACGGTCTTGCCGGGCACCGAGGTGTTGGGCGTGACAAAGGCACGGAAGTTCGTGCCCTTGATGTTTCCCCGGTCAGGGTGACGGACGTCGGCTTGTTCGCCACTGGGGTGATGGTCGCCGTGCCCATGGACACGTTGTCCGCCCGCAGCACGCCGGCCGCGCGGATCGACGCCGCGGACACCGATGCCGAGCCCTTGGTCAGGGAGATGCTGCCGCCGCCTGGCCCGGACTGCACGTGTGCGGAGCTCTTGCCGAGTAAGAGCCGCCCTCCGACGGGCTTGCTGCCCTTGGCGGTGATGCGCTCCGCTGTGTAGAAGTCGTTGCCGAAGAACGTCCGCCACCGGTAGGTCTCGTTGTCATTGGGGTCGGTGAAGGTGCCGGAGTTGATGCCGATGTTCGCATCTGCGGTACTGCTGCCGCTGACGTTGATGAACGCCTGATTCGTGCCGTCCACGGACGACCAATAGATGTACGGATAGGCGTCGTTGGGCTCCATACCGATCGCGGACCCGTTCGTGCCGATCGCCCGCAGCCGCGCGTTGTTGAGCACCACGCGCGGCCCATCAGCGGCGGTCTGCACCGTGGCGCCGGTGATGATCTTGCCGTTGATCGCGTCCGCGTGCAGCAGGTCGGCGGTGATCGCGCCCGCCGCCACGTTCTCACGCTGCACGGCACCGCTGCCGAGGTCATCAGTTGCTGCCCGGCGCGCCGTGGCTTCCACGGCTTCGGAGGGTGCGCTTGGTGCGCCGGAGCTGTTCACCGCGACCAGTCGCCCCCACACGGGCCGTAGTGGTTGACCGCGACCGTCACCGAGGCTCCCGATGCTGCCTCGATCGTGGTGGTGGGCCACTGCACGTCCGGCTCTGCGTCCGCTGACGTGCGGACGTGCACCTGGACACACGCCAGAACCAGCGGGGCGGGCTCACCGCTGGCGAAGCCACCGTCCCAGGTGATGCGCACACCGCCGAGCACCGGCTCCACCTGCGGGGGCGAAGGGGCGGGTGGCCTGGGCCCGTTGACTGCAATGATTCCGCTCGTCCCGTCGGGCTGCTTTCCGATGACAGCGCGCAGTGAGCCGACGGCGGCGCCGAGGAGAGCGGCGAGCCCTGCGTCCATGGGCTCAGTCTGGCGGGCTTGTTGGCCACCGTGTGGGCTGGGCCCCTGTACGAAAAGCTCGCCGTCCGCTACGAAGCCACCGTTTGCTCCGTTCCGCTCCGCTCTCCGGAGGTGTAGGCGGGCACGAGACCGGTGAGCTCCTGGCCGCATTGCAGGCAGGTGCCCCGGTAGATGGCGGCGTACTGTTGGCGTAGAAGGCGGCTACGAAGGGCTGGCCCTCCACCGGGCATGCAGGTGTCCGACAGGTCGCAGTCATGGTGACCGGGTTCGGGTCGTCCATGGGTGGTTCAGTCCTCTCCTCTACCGCCACGCCCGCTCCCGACGGGCGCGCTGGGCGAGCACGTACAGTGAAGGGCACGGAACCGGCACCTAACCGATGAGCATGTTTGCACTCCGTTTGCACCCCCAGCAAAGGGCCACCCCTGGGGAGAATCTGGGGAGTTTGGACAGCCCCGGGGAGCGCCTGGGGAGAATCGACTACGTAAAGCTGACCAACTCTGAAAGCACCTGAAAGGTGCTCCTGCCCAGGCCAGAGGGCCCGCTGGACACATAACCCCAGGTCAGCACCTCCAGGGCGAAGACTTCAAGAAGTTCTCCTCCTGGGCAGCCATCCTCTTCGCCCCCACCCTGGTCGGCACGATCTACGGCATGAACTTCGACCGCATGCCCGAGCTGAACTGGGCGTTCGGCTATCCGTTCGCGATCCTGCTGATGGCCGTGGTGTGCGTGAGCCTGTACTTCATCTTCAAGCGGCGGGACTGGCTGTAGCGGAGGATTCCAACCGCTGGGGCGGATCCGGGGGAATGCGGCAGACTTCCGGCATGACTCCCGTGATTCCAGAGGCCGTTGACGACGACACCGCCGTCCGTCAGGCGCTGCGCACCGCGCTTCGTACGGTGTGGAGCGAGCGTCCCGATCTGATCGGCCACGATGTGGGCGAGCGAACCGTGGTGGGGGCTCTGGCCATGGCCCTGGCGTCCCTGGTCGCGGAGTGGGACCAGGGCTGGAGGGTGGATGTGGAGTACAACCGGTGGCACCCCGACGGTCTGGAGGAGGTGCGGCGGAAGTTCCTCCCGGACTTCCGGGCCGGGGGGCGCGAGCGACTGGTTCTCCCGGACCTGATCGTCCATCACCCCGGCCATGACGGCCCCGAGCACAACCTCCTTGTCCTGGAGGCGAAGAAGGGCGCCGTCAGCTCCCGGGCCCGGGAGTACGACTACCTCAAGTTGACGGGATTCCTCTCGGTGTTCCAGTACCGACAGGCCGTCTTCCTGGAGTTCGACGGCTGGGGCGGCAGACCGCGTCTGCAGTGGTTCGCAGGCGACGGACCTGCCGCCGATCCCACTCGACCGGCCCAGGAACTCGTCGAGTAGTCACCCCAAAGACCTCCGCTCCCGCGGCTCGGCTCACCGAAGCGATCGGTCAGGAGGCACGGCCCGTGGCGCCTACCGCCGCTCGCGCCGCCGCCACGAAAGCCGCGATCGCCGGGTGGGTGCCGCCGCCCGCGCGGAAGGCGACCCGCGAGCGGCGGAAGAGGGGCAACCGGGTCAGGACCACGCCCTCGGGGGCGTGTGCGGTGGCCATCTCCGGTACGAATCCGGCGCCTTGCCCGATGGCGGCCAGCGCCAGGACCGTGCGGAAGTCGTTGACCTGATGGCGGATGCGCGGCTGGAAACCGGCCGCCTGACAGGCGCGTACGGCCATCGCGTGGCCGGTCGTGCCGTCCCGGGCCGTGATCCATGGGGCCGTGGCCCACGGCCCGAGCAGCTCCGCCAGCGTGTCACCGCGGGCCACGGGACCTGTCGCGGCACCGGCGCCGGCGCCCGTGGCGAGGTACACCGGCTCCTCCAACAAGGGCACCTGATCGACCGTGGTGTCCGGGGAGGCGGGCACGAAGTCGTAGTCGTGGACGAGGGCCACGTCGAGTTCGCCGGCGCGCAGGCCGTCGGAGACCCGCGCCGAGTCGATCTCCTGCACCATCGGCTCCAGCGCGGGGTGCCGCTCGGCCAGTTCGGCCAGCGTGGCGGGCACGATCGCGGGGCCGCCGGAGGGAAACGTCCCGATCCGCAGCGGACCGCCGATGCCCTCGCGTGCCCCGGCCAGCTCGGAGACCGCCAGTTCGAGGCGCTCCAGGACGGCGTCGGCGTGGGTGACGAGGGTGCGGCCCGCGGGGGTGAGCACCACCCGTCTGCCACTCCGTTCGAGCAGGGGTACGCCCGCCTCGCGCTCCAGCACGCTCAGTTGCTGGGAGACGGCCGAGGCGGTGAAGGTCAGCGCCTCGGCGACGGCCGCGATGGTGCCGCGCCGGTCCAGTTCGCGCAGCAGGTGGAGACGTCGCACATCGAGCATAAGGTGAGCTTACGCATAGGCATAGAAACATGAACTGGATCTACTGGGTTTGCGTCGGTCAGGCTGGGCGCATGAAGCCAGAAGCGAACCTCACCGGCTTGTTCGTCCCCTTGGTGACCCCGTTCACCGACGACCTGCGCCTCGCCCCGGACGCGCTCGCCCGCCTCGCCGACGAGGCGCTGTCGGCGGGCGGCGCCCGCGGACTCGTCGCCCTCGGCACCACCGCGGAAGCGGCCACGCTGACCACCGAGGAGAAGCGGGCCGTGGTCCGCATCTGCTCGGCCGCCTGCCGGGCGCACGGAGCTCCGCTGATCGTCGGCGTCGGCACCAACGACACCGCCGCCGCCGTCACGGCACTGCGGGAGCTCGCCCAGAGCGGTGACGTCGCCGCGGCGCTGGTTCCGGCGCCGCCCTACACCCGGCCCGGTGAGGCGGGCACGCTGGCGCACTTCACGGCGCTCGCCGAGCACGGGGGTCTGCCTCTGGTCGTCTACGACATCCCGTACCGCACCGCTCAGTCCCTCAGCGTCAGCGCGCTGAACTCGCTCGGGCACCTGCCGGAGGTCGTCGGGGTCAAGTACGCGACCGGTGCGATCGACGCAGCCGCGATGGAGCTGCTCGGCTCACCGCCCCCGGGCTTCGCGGTGCTCGGCGGTGATGACGCCGTCATCTCGCCCCTGCTCGCGGCGGGCGCCCACGGCGGCATCCTGGCGTCGGCCAATGTCCGCACCGCCGACTACGCCGAGCTGATCTCGCTGTGGCGGCGCGACGCCACCGGACCGGCCCGCAGGCTGGGAGCCGAGCTGGCCCGGATGTCCGCCGCGCTCTTCGCCGAGCCCAACCCCACCGTGATCAAGGGGGTGTTGCACGCCCAGGGCCGTATCCCCAGCCCGGCCGTCCGGCTGCCGCTGCTGGCCGCCTCCGCCGATTCGGTCCGGCGAGCGGCGGACCTGGCCACCGTCGGGGCCCGCCAAGGGGCCGCGGCCTGACCCGAGGACCCTGCCCGCGCCGGCAGAGCGCGGTGATCCGACTCGGCCGCGGGATCGGGGGCGGCCTCTTCCAGGAGTGGCTGCGCACCGCCGAGGCGGGCGACCGGGGCCTCTCGGCCGCCGCCGACCCGGACGCCCCGCTGATGCGCCTGGTCCCGTGGTGTGGCTGGTCCCGTGAGGTGCCTGGTCCCGGCGTCGGCCCGCCCCCGTCGGCTCACTCCTTCACGTTGTAGAAGTGGATGGGTGAGTTCGGCGTGAAACCGATACGCGGGTAGACGGGGGCCCCGGCGACGGTCGCGTGCAAGGTGGCGCGGGTCAGGCCGGTGGCCCGGGCGCCCTCGTGCAGCGCCTTGCGCGTGACCGCCTCGCCGTAGCCCCTGCGCTGCCACTGCGGGTCGGTGGCGACGAAGGCGACGAAGAGGCGGCCTTCCGCTTCGACCGTCGCGGCGCACGCCACCGGAACGTCGCCTCGCATGGCGAGGTAGGCGTACATCCCGCTCCTCCAGTACGCGGATCCGACCAGGCCGTCGCGGCCTTCCTCCAAGGGGAAGCCGTAGGCGCGGGACTGGAGGTCCGCGTAGGCCCGCAGGTGCTCGTCGGTGCGCACACGCACGAACGTCAGGTCGGGGTGGACCGGGTCGGGGATGGGCAGCAGGTCTCCGGCCATGCCCCGGCCGGGGAAGGCGTACTGCAGGCCTGCCTGCTCGGCCGCCGTGGGCAGCGCGGTGCGGGCCTCCTCGTCGAGGAGGTCCTCGAAGAGCCAGAGGAAGCCCGGGTGCTTCTTCGCGCGCATGATGTCCGCCGCCTGGCTCAGGCGTTGCGCGACGAGATCGGCCCCCGCTCCCTGGTCGGTCAGGGTGACGCAGTTGTAGAACGAGAACCGGCAGTCGGCCCAGCGGACGGCGATGCCGGGGAGGTCGCGCACGTCCGCTTCCGCGTCACGGTCGAGCACCAGGGGCCGCCAGGCCACCGTGAGCTGCCGTGCCGATTCGATGGACTCCGTGAGGCCAGTCACCGTACTCCCATGGGTTGTTGGGGATCTTGGGGTATTGGGGATGTCGGGCGTTGCCGTGTCGTTGCCGTCAGATGATGCCTTCGAACTGGTTGTCCTCGGCAGGGGAACTGGAGCGGGGCACGTGGTAGGAGTCGCGTCCGAAGCGCCGCCACAGGGCGGCTATGAGGAAGGCCACCACTACGGCTACGGGGGTGTAGTTGAAGGTGCCGGCGGTGATCGGGCTGCTCTGCGGCAGCAGGAACAGCACCGTGACCGCGGCCGCCCACACCACAGCCACCCAGCCGATCGGACGGCTCCAGCGGCCCAAGTGCCAGGGCCCCGGGGAGAATCGGTCACGGTGGAGCAGCCGCAGCAGCACCGGGATGGCGTAGGCCGAGGTGAATCCCACGACCGAGATGGCGGTCACCGCCGAGAACGCCGTCGAGGAGTACAAGGACGGCAGCGCGAGCACGAACGCGACGGCGACCGCGAGCCAGACCGCGTTGGCGGGGATGGCGGTGCGGCGGCTGACCTTCTTCCAGAGCCCCGATCCGGGCAGGGCACCGTCCCGGGCGAAGGCGTAGATCATCCGGCTGGCGCTGGCGGTCACCGTGTAACCGCACAGGAACTGGGCCACGATGATCACGAGGAGCAGCGCCTTGGCCGCCGCCATGCCCAGCGCGTCCAGAAGGATCTGCGCCACTGGTACGCCGGTCGGGCCGGACAGGGTCGCCGCGTAGTCCTGGATGGCGAACAGCAGCGTGGTCAGCAGGATGCCGCCGGCGATCCAGGACACCGCCACCGAGCGGAAGATGCCGCGGGCCGCGGCGACGGAGGCGTGGTTGGTCTCCTCGCTCAGGTGGGCCGAGGTGTCGTAGCCGGCCAGGGCGAAGACCGGCAGCAGCATGCCCAGCAGGATCACGTAGACCGGGGCGCTCCAGCCGGTGTTGTTGGTGAACTCGGAGAAGACGAAGCCGGCCGACTGGTGGTGGGAGGGCACGATCGCGAGGGAGCCGATGATGACGACGGCCCCCGCCAGGTGCCACCACGCGCTCAGGGACGTCAGGATGTTCATCAGCCGGGTGCCGAAGAGGTTCAGGACCGCGTGCAGCGCGAGGATGACCGCGTACAGGGCGAGGAGGGAGCCGGGAGTCGGCGTGTAGCCGAACTGCAGGTTCATCCACGCGGCGGTGAACGTCGCGATGCCGTAGTCCTGGGCGGCGATTCCGCCGAGCAGGCCGAGGAGGTTGAGCCAGCCGGTGTACCAGCTCCAGCGCTCGCCGCCGAGCTGGCGGGCCATGTAGTACAGGCCGCCGCTGGTGGGGTAGCGGGAGGTGATCTCGGCCAGGGCCGCGGCCAGGCACAACACCAGGGGCCCGACGGCGAGCCACCCCCACGTGATCACCGCGGGGCCTCCCGAGTTCAGGCCGTAGCCGAACAGCAGCAAGGTCCCCGACATGATCGAGATCACCGAAAGGGAGGCCGAGAAATTGCCGAAGGCCCCCATCCTGCGGTGCAGTTGCTGGGTGTAGCCCAGCGACTGGAGGATGCGTGCGTCCTCCCCGTCGTCGTCGACCGGGTTCGACTGCTGGCGCGGTGTTCTTACCGAAGTCATGGGTTCTCCGCACAGGAAGGCTGACGTAGGGGGTGCAGGCGGGGTGGCCGCCCGCCGGCCCGTGGAACCGGGGCGGCGGTCACGGGTGTTCTCCCGTATGCCGCGGGTGGGATCTCAGGCAGGCGACGCGGTCCTCCTCGAATGCCTTCCGCCACCGGCCCTCGGGGTGACGGGCGTCGTGCTGCCACGGGGCGGGGGTGGCGAAGTCGCCGATGGCGTCGAACACTTCGGTGGCCCACTGGGCGAAGCCGCCCCTGGCCAGGGCGTAGGCGAGGTAGTTCAGATCCAGCTGGGAACTGGTGGCCGGATCGCACTTCCGGAACCAGCCCTCGAACGCCTGCGTGATGGCCCGGGTGGTGTCCTCCCTGGTCCACAGGAGGTTCAGCATGCCGTCGGCGCCTTTGTCCCGTCGCTCCCGGTGCTCCTGCACACGGGCGTAGAGGGGCAGCAGAAGCAGCGGCGAGTCGGGCGGCGCGAAGGAGACCGTCCAGCGGGCGAAGTCCGTCGCGACCGCCTGGCGGCCCGCCGGCCCCGGGCGGGCCTGGAGCGCCTGGGACATGCGGTGCCATGCCTCGCGGTTGAACGGGTCCCGTCGGTGCACCTCCCCGAGCAGGCCCCATGGTCCGCCGGGCAGCAGGTACTCATGGGGTGGCGGAGCCACGTGGTGCTCCGGGTGGCGTCCTGCCGTGTCCGCTTCGGCCAGGGCCAGTCGGCAGATCCAGGGCACCGAGTCGTCGGGGTTCCCCTCGCCCGCCCTGTGGCACGCGTCCCTGGCCCGGGCCACCAGTTTCTCCAGGTCCGCTGCCCGCCGGTAGTCACGCCCCCAGTTCCTTCGGTGGGCCTGCAGCACCCGTTCGGTGGCGACTCTCGCGTACATCACCCGGGCCGCGAGGCTCTCGGGTTCCTCTTTGAGCCACAGCTCCACGACGTTGGCCTGAGCCGCGACGACCCCCAGTACCTGGGTACGGGACGTCCACTGCGCCCAGTTGCCCGTCCGGGCCAGCACCTGCCGCATCTGCATCCAGTAGCCCGCCCGGATGTCCTGCACTGCCGCATAGAGGTCGGTGTCCCGGCCGGCCGGGTGCGTCCCGCCGGCCGCGTTCGAGCTCTCCATCAGCGCCTCCCCAGGCCGGCCGGGCACAGGGCGGGCCACAGGGGGACGCCAACCGGCGCCGCAGGGAGGCGTCTTGGCGGTGTGGGCGCCTTCACGCGGCGACCGGCCGGTTCGGACGGCTGCCGTGAGCGCTGCGGCTCGCCGGGGAGTGTGAGCACGACACCGAACGGTGTGCACTGGCGAGCATAGGCAGAAGGACCCTCGGAACAGTTGGGACGGGGTGGGGCGGGGTGGGGCGGGATCGACTGCCGGCGCACAACTCGTGCGGTGGCTTTCGTTCTTGGCCGGTAGTGAGTGCCCGACAGGTACTTAAGTGCCTGAAGGGGCGCATGACCAGAGAATCCCAAGATTGTTCGGTCGCCCAGCTACAGGTTTCGGCCATACGGAACGGGAGCGTCGCCATCCGTGACCGGACCCGCCGGCCGGAGCGCCCGGACGGTGCGCCGCCGGGGTTCGGACGGTGTGCCGCCGGGCTCGGGCCGCGTACTCACGGGCATGCGGAACAGGGCTGCCGCGTCGGCGCGCCGCCGTGACACGAGCCCCTTCGGGGACACCGGCGCCGCCCGGCGCAAGGGTGGCATCAACTCTCGCGCGTACTAAAGGAGTTGCTTGCGGGAGAGGCAAGTTGTGTGCGTTGCGGGCAAGTTGAGGCATGCCGATGGCGCGCGGGCGTGAGGGGCACCGCGTTCAGGCATGCACGGATGCTCCTGTGACGGCGCTCCAGCCGCGGATCATTCGGCCAGTTCGATGCGGTGGTCACTGAGGGTGAGCAGACGCCACCGTGGGCGAAAGCGCGCGGCACACACGCCTCGACTCGGGGGCCGGGGCCCGGCATCGCGACCGGGCTGTCCGCGCGTGAAGGGTGCGGGGCGGGGAACTTGGCCTGCAGGGCGGGTTCGCGGCATTCCCTAGGGGCTGCTCCAGCCCAGGCTTTCCCGGTTCGGACCTTGAGCTGGGGAAGCCGCGCACGGCTCAGGGCCGGGGCGAAACACCTCAAGGGCCGGAGAACTCGCCCTTCTTGCAGATCTGGTGCGCGACATCGCGAAGCTTGATGTTGTTGTCCTGCGAGTAACGGCGCAGCATGTCGAACGCCTCCCCCTCCGTGAGCCGGTGCCTGTTCATCAGGATGCCCATGGCCTCGCCGATCGTGTGGCGGGTGGCGAGGGCCTGCGCGAGCTGGGCGTGGGTACGGGCGCTGGAGAACGCGACGGCGGCATGGGAGGCGAGCAGCACGCCGGCCGTCTCACTGGCCTCGGTGAACGCGCCGGGCCGACGGGAGTAGAGGTTCAGCGCGCCGAGCTCCTGGTCCTCGGTGAAGAGCAGGAAGCCCATCATGCTGCCCACACCGAGAGCGCGGGCGCGGGGAGCGTACTTGGGCCAGCGCGGCTGCTCGCCGGAGAGGTCGGCGATGCGGAAGACCCGCTGCCCGCCCAGGCGGAGGGCGGCGTCGAAGCAAGGTTCCTCGCCCTGGCTTTCCTGCAACTGGTCGCTGTCGACGACCAGTTGGTGGGTGGGCGCGAGGGTCTCCACCTTCTTTCCGTGCATGACGAGGATGCCCGCCTCCTCGCAGCCCTGCACCAGCTCGGTGGCCGACGCGGTGATCCGCCGCAGTGTGGCCTCCACCGAGTCCTGCGCCAGAAGGTCCCGCGCCATCGCCGCCACCTGCTCCGCAAACCGAACCCAGTTCACGCCGCCCTCCGTCCCGCGCAGTCCGCATACGCTTCCTGCCCACCCTCTCGCGTTCCCGCCCCTGAAGGGAGAACCTTGTTTCCGGCATGACCCGACGTGTGTCGCGCAGCACCAAAGCGCCCCCGTCCCGGTGGCGTGCGCGCCATTCCGGCCGGAGTGCGCGGTGGCTCCCGGGCCCCATGCGTACCCCGCGGCGACACCGGTCACCTGGCGCAGTCCTCCCGAACGCATGCTGCTCCGCCGCCTCTTGGGCGCCTGGCCGATGAGTGGCGGAAGGGGAGCCGACGCGTCCGGCAGAGCGTTCCGGGACCGGGGCCTCGGGTACACGCTCGCCTGCCCGCACGCCACAGGGCACCCCCATCCAGGAGGCAGAGACAAGATGACCGCAGCTTCGTCCCCCGGGTATCCGGAAGCCGGCCAGGCCCGGGGCGCACGTCCGGCACGTCACGTCTGGTCAGAGACGAAACCCTCGTTCAAGACCTCCGAGATGTTCGTCTACATCGCCTCGGTACTGGCCGTTCTGATCGCTTCTCTGGCGGTCGGTGACGGCTCCGACGGCGTGGACCGGTTCCCCGCCGACCAGGCCTGGCTGTACGTCACCCTGTTGACCATCGGCTACCTGGTCAGCCGGGGCCTGGCCAAGAGCGGCAGCCGTGACACCTCGGACACCTCGCATCAGTGACCCCGAGCAGACCGAAGGCCCGCGCGAAGTCTTCGCGCGGGCCTCACCATGCCGCCCCTGTGGCCGACTCATGGGGTGACGTCTTGAGGTCGAGCCCCATGCAGGAGGATGCCTGCATGGACAGATCCCGCGAAGCGGCAGCGCACGCGAACCACCGACGGGCTTGCGCGACCGCCTCGGCCGCCTCGATCAGGTCCTGCCGCCAGTCGCCCAGGTACGCGAGCATCACCGAACAAACCTGTCAAACAATTGATGTCTATAGTTTCGCGGGTGTTTTCGCGAATAAACAGCCGAATGACGTTCGCCGCGCTGCGTCGGCCCCGGATCATCCTGTGGGCCACGGCCGGCGCGGTGGCCCTCGGGCTGCTTGTCGCGTTGGAGGTCGCCGCGCGCCGCTACGGCGGTGAACCGGGGCCGATCACCAACCAGCTCCGCGAGGTGATCTTCCCGCCCAAGCCGGGGCCGCTCTACGGCGGCCTGGCGTTGATGATGGTCGTGCTCACCTGGCGGCAGCGGTTCGTCGCCGCCGGGGCCGCCATCGGGATCGATGCCGTCTTCGTGCTGGTGCGGTGGGCGGTCGGTGCCGAGGTGCCCGAGGACCAGTTCTTCGGCAACGGCGCGCTGTGGGTGATGCTGGGTGTCGGGGTCATCGCCCTCACACGCCGCACGGGCCAGGAGCGGGTGCTGCTGCTCAAGGGCGTCGGACTCGGGCTGCTGCTCGTGGCCGGGCGCAAGACCGGTGACACCTGGCTGCTCATCACGGCGAAGACCCGCCCGACGGTCCTCGATCCGTACGTGGCCGCCGCCGATCACGCGCTCGGCAATCCGTCGTGGCTGGCCGGGCGGCTTCTCGAGGCCAGTGGCCCCGTCAGCACGTACGTGCTCGACCTGGTCTACGCCCAGCTCGCCGTGGCCGCGGTCGCCGTCGCGCTCTACCAGCTGCGCAACGTCGCGGTCGAGCGGCGCTTCCCGCGCCACCACCTGGTGCGCACGTTCCTGCTGATCGGCCTGATCGGGCCCGCCTTTTACATGATCTTCCCGGTGGTCGGGCCGATCTTCGCCTACGGTCCCGGCACCTCGGGCACCGGCGGCGTGGAGTGGGCGGTCGCCGACCTGTGGCCGCACACGGCGCCCTCGATCGGCGTCCCGCACCCGGTGCCGTACGACGGGATCACCCCGCGCAACTGCATGCCCAGCCTGCACACGGCATGGGCCGTCACGATCTTCGTCCACTCCCGCAAGGGGCCGCGCCTCCTGCGGTACGCGGGGACGTTCTGGCTCGTCGCCACCCTCTGCGCCACGCTGGGCTTCGGCTACCACTACGGCGTGGACCTCCTCGCCGGCGTGGTGTTCGCCCTCACCGTCGAGGCGGGCCTGCGCACGTTCGACCGCGGCTGGGACCGGTCGGGGATCCGCCTGGTCGCGTACGGCACGGCCGTCTTCACCGCGCTCCTCGTGTCCTACCGCTTTCTGCCGGTCGAGATGGCCGCGCGTCCGTGGCTGTTCGGTCCGCTGGTCGTCGCGCTGATGCTGTCCGTCATCTACGGCTACGTACGGACGACGCGGCTGTGGGACGCGAAGCCCGCGCCGGTGCGGCTCCCCCGGCAGGCGGAGCCGCAACCGGCGGCGCCCGAACTCGTGTGAGTCAGGGGCGCTGCCTCGCGGGAGTCAGGGGCGCTTGCGCGTCACCTTTCCCGTCTCCGTCACCGGGCGGTCGTGCCGCAGGTCGTCGAAGAGCTTCTGCGACCTCTTCGCGTGCCACTTCAGTACGTTGCCCTTGGAGGTGGGGACGCCGATGCCGGACACGGGCACGTTGATCTGCTTGCCCCGGCCGCCCGCGACACCCTGCACCGCGCGGAACATGTCGGCGAGGTCCCGCAGGCTCATGTCCTCGTCGACGATGAGCGTGTCGAGCCCGGCCTCCACGGCCGGGCCGATCTCCGTCGGGTCGAACAGGGTGCCGGGCCCGGCGGCCTGGTGGGCGAGGGTCGACAGGAACTTCTGCTGGTTCCTGGAGCGGCCCAGGTCGCCCTCCCTCTCCTGGTGCCGCTGCCGGACGAAGGCGAGCGCCTGCTTGCCGTTCAGGGTCTGGCAGCCCTTGCGCAGGTCGGCGCCCGACTTCTCGTCCTTGATGTCCCGGTCCAGGCACATGCGTACGCCACCGATCGCGTCGACGATGTTCACGAACCCGGCGAAGCCGATCTCCGCGTAGTGGTCGATGCGCAGCCCGGTGTTCCGCTCGACGGTGTGGACGAGGAGCTCCGGGCCGCCGTAGGAGAACGCGGCGTTGAGCTTGTCCCCCTCAGGGCGCTTCGTCTTGCCCGTCGTCGTGTCCAGGCGGCCCGGCACGGTGACCCAGGAGTCGCGCGGCAGGCTGACCATGCTGGTGCCGTGGGCCCCGGTGTGCAGCAGCATCATCGAGTCGGTGCGCCGCCCGCCTCCCCCGCCCGCGTGCAGGTCCGCCACGTCGCCCTCGGAGAGCCCGTCGCGGCTGTCCGAGCCCACGATGAGGTAGTTGGTGCCCTCGCCGGGCGGCGGCCGGTCCCCGTACGCGCCGAGGTCGACGTCGCGCTGGAGCCGGGTCTCGGCCCAGCCGTACGTCCCGCCCACCACGACGGCCACGACCGCCAGCAGGACGAGCACCGCCCGCCGCAGCCTCCTGCGCTTCACCTTCGACTGGCGGGCGTGGGCGCGCCGGGGGCCGTAGTGGGAGCTGGGGCGCTCGGCGAACCGCTCACGCGCGGCAAGCGGATCTGTCATGGTCAACTCCCTTGCAGACTCTGCCGCGCCTCTTCGGGCGGCGCGGGCGCATCGAGCAGATACGGGTCGGCGGTCCCGGCGCGCTTCATGCTGTGCCACTTCAGGCGGGTGCCGAGCAGCGCCGTGGTCACGGAGTGGAAGACCACCAGGTACATCAGCTGCCGGTAGACGAACTGCTGGAGCGGAAGCACCCACAGCACCCGCAGCCGTTCGCGGTCGAGGCGCAGCGCGTACGCGGCGGTGACCAGCTGGACGGAGAGGAACCCGAACCAGACGAGGGCGGCCTCCACGGGGTCCCGGAAGAACGCCCCGAACAGGGCGAACATGTCGACGACCGGAGCGCACAGCGGAAGGACGATCTGGAACAGCGTGACGTAGAGCAGCACGCGCCGGCCGAAGCGTCCGGCGGGTCCGACCTCCACCACCGCGTGCCGGTGCTTCCACATCGACTGCAGGGTGCCGTAGCACCAGCGGTAGCGCTGGCGCCACAGCTGCCGCAGGGTGGTGGGGACTTCGGTCCAGGCGACCGCCGACTGCTCGTAGACGACGCGCCAGCCGGCCCGCCAGAGCGCCATCGTGAGGTCGGTGTCCTCGGCCAGGGTCTCGTCGCTGACGCCGCCGACGCCCATCAGCGCGTCCCTGCGGAAGGCGCCGATCGCGCCCGGCACCGTCGGCATGCACTCCAGGACCTCGAACATCCGCCGGTCCAGGTTGAAGCCGAGCACGTACTCCAGGTGCTGCCACTTGCCGAGGATGCGGCGCCGGTTGCCGACCTTGGTGTTGCCGCTGACCGCGCCGACCGCCGGGTGGGCGAGCGGCTGGACGAGCCGGGCCAGGGCCTCGGGTTCGAAGATGGTGTCCGCGTCGACCATCACGACGATGTCGTACCCGGCGTGCGCCAGGCCGGTGTTGAGGGCGCTCGGCTTGCCGCCGTTGGGCTGGCGGATCACCGTCACCCGCGGGTCGTCGATCTCCTCGGCGATGTCGGCGGTGGCGTCGGTCGAGCCGTCGTCGATCACGATGATCTGGAAGTGCGGGTACGTGGAGGCGAGCAGCGAGTACACGGTGGAGGCGATACCGGCCTCTTCGTTGTACGCGGGCACGAGCACCGTCACCGGGTCGCGCACCTCCCGCAGCCGTGGCGCGCCGGGCCGGTACCGGTGCAGCCTGCGCACGTGGAGCCGGGCGAACACCGAGAACAGGAGCATCCGCAGGACGCCGAGCGCGCCGGCGAGGGTCAGCGTCCACACCATCACGGTGAGGAAGGCGTGCCCCAGCCGCTTCGACCAGATCAGGCCCTCGCCCTTGATCTCCTGGGCGACCGGGACCTCCTCGACGAAGGAGGGGCGGTCGAGGCCGCCGCTGATCGTGGTGAACCGCTTCGCGCCGCGGTCCCGCAGCAGGTCCTGCGCCTCGTGGTAGCCCAGGTCGGTCTGGCTGTGCTGCGACACCAGCCCTTGCCGGGGCTTGCGGTCCTTGTGGTCCGAGGCGGCCACCAGGTACCCCTGCTCCGCGGCGCGGCGCGCGGCCGGCCACTGGGGGCCGCAGAGGGTGTCCGCCGCCGTGGTGTGCGGCAGCCGCAGCAGGGTGGTGTTGACGCCGACGGAACCCGCCAGGGCGGCCTGGGTGAGCGACAGTTCGAGGCGGGCGCGCAGCGACGACGCGACGCCGAGGTCGCCGCCGCTGTAGGTGTACGAGCCGATCTCGTGCCCCTCGTACAGGATGCGCCGCATCAGCTTCGGGTGCTCGGCCGCGTCCTTCCCGTAGACGAAGAAGGTCGCCCGCGCATGGTGTGCGCGCAGCAGGTCGAGCAGGCGCGGCGTCCACACCGGGTCGGGCCCGCCGTCGAAGGTGAGCGCGACGGTTCCCGGCGGCATGGCGGCGGTGGTGACCCCCTTGGGGCCGAACCGCAGCAGCGGCCTGCCGTCGTCCGCCTCGCGCGGGATCGGTCTGGTGCACGGCGGTTTGGTGCGCGCGGCGTCGACCTGGTGGGTCGTCCAGCCCTCGAAGAGAAGGGTGACGGCGACCACCAGGAGCACCAGCAGGAGCACCAGCCAGTGTCCGCGCGGCGGGCGACGGACGGCGGCACTCCTGCTCACTGCTTCGGGGCTCCGGCCGGCGGCGGGGCGGGTCTGTCGCCGGTGTCCGGTCCCGCGGGCACCGGACCGTTCATGCGCGGCGGGTGCGTGCCGACCGGCTGCATGAGCCCGCTGACCAGCGCGCCGACGAACAGCAGATATCCGATGCAGACGAGGCCCACGACCAGCGCCACGCCTTGCAGCGCGCGCCTGCGCCAGCCCGACTCGTCGATGAAGACGGGGAGTTGGGGCTCGTCGTCCTGAGGGCGGCGCGCCACCGGGGCGACGTAGGGCGCCGCCTCCCCTTGCTGCGGCATGGAGTGCGGCACGGGCTGCGCCATGTCCTGCCCGGCGTACTGCGTGTCCTGCCCTGCGTACCGCATGTCCTGCCCGGCGTACTGCGCTCTGCGGGCAGGGGGTACGGGCGACCATCGCCCGTCGTGCGGTGTGCTGGCTATGTGGGGGGTGCCCTGCACTGGTGCTCCTGATCTGCGGCCGCGCACGCGCGGCTCTTTATGTGTGGGGGGGTGCGGACCCGGAGGTCCGCCGTGCTGCCCGTGAGACGTCAGGAGCCGCATCCCGGTGCCCGGCGCGTACGGGGTTCTCCCGTACGCGCGCATGCCGAGCGCCCTCCCGGGTGGGGCCGGGAAGGCCACGTACGCATGTGCCCCCGCAAGGCATGTGCCCTCACGAGGGCCGGAAGGCCGGGGTGCGGCCGTCAGCCGTCACGCGGCCTCCGACCCTACTCGGGCACCCTGGTGGCAGGGCAACAGCCCACCTGCGAGGCACCGGCCACACCATGGATCACCTGCGCGACGGCAAGAGAGCGGCAACGGGCGCCGCCAGGCCCGGGATTACGCGTGCAGCACGGCGAACAGCCCACGCGCGCGCGTGCCGTTCGGCAGGCTCCAGGCCCCGGAGATGTGACCGATCGCTCCTTGCGGAAGGGCAGCCGGATCGTCCTGGGCGGGCCGCAGGGCGCGGCGCAGACGCAGGACGCGGCCGTCCGGGAGCGTCAGGGCGGTGCCTTCGTCGTCGTCGGCGGCGGTGACCCCGGCCGCGGCGGAGATCGGCCCCTCACCGGTGTACGAGGACGTGACGTCCCGGTCCGGTACGTCGCTGGTGTTCTGGTCCTGGGCCTGGATCCGTCCCTCGACCAGGGCGGGCAACTGGGCGGCCACCACCGGGTCGTGGGCTCCGTCGTAGGCCCAGCGCCGTCCGAGGACGCCGTGCTCCATGGTGCCGACGAGGGCGTGCTCCGCGCCGTCGAGCGGCGCGCCGCGGTAGGTGAGCGGCACCAGATAGGCGGTCGGGCGCGGTCCCGAGGTGTCGGTGACCACCATGAACTCGACGCCCACCTCGCCCTGCGGGTCGTCGATGCGGAACCCGCCGGACTTGGCCAGCTCAGGCACGGGAGCGCCGCGGTACCAGGGGCGGGTGGGCAGCCAGGCGGTGAGCAGTTCGAGCTTGGTCGGTCTGAGGGTGGTGCGGTGGATGACGGCCATGCCGAAGGACCTCTCCCCTTGTTCGATTACGGACCGCCTTACCTTCCCATTCGCGTCGCCGCCTCGCGGACGCCTGACCCCGCGTCCGGGTTGTGATCAATTCGGGGTATTGACGGTGTGCGTGGTGATGCGTTTGCCTCAAGGTGGGCCTTGGGCAGGGGACTTGAGGCCATGCGAAAACGGGGAAAATCGGGGGGAACTGTGTTCAGAGCCATGCGTGGGGTATCCGTGGCGGCGCTCGCCGGGGCGATGGTCGCGCTGTCGGTGACGTCGCCCGCCTCGGCGTCCAGGGCCACGGTCGGGGCCGGGACCGAGCGGGTCACCCTGTCCGCCACCGGGGAACAGGGCAACGGCGCGTCGTACGGGCCCCAGTTCAGCGCCGACGGCCGCTTCGCCCTCTTCAGCGCGTACGCGTCCAATCTCGTGCCCGGCGACACGAACGGCTCCTCCGACGTCTTCGTACGCGATCTGCGCAAGGGGACCGTCGAGCGGGTCAGCGTCAGTTCGGACGGCGCGCAGGGCGACGGCGAATCGTCCGCGCAGGCCATCAGCGCCGACGGGCGGTACGTCCTGTTCCGCTCCAACGCCGACAACCTGGTCCACTGGGACACCCCTCCCCCGGCCGGCGCGGGTGACGACATCTACCTGCACGACCGGCGCACCGGCAGCACGAAGCGGATCAGCGTCGCCCGCGACGGAGGCACCGCCTTCGCCGGGGGCGCCACCATGTCGTCGAACGCCCGGTACGTCGCCTTCAACGCCAAGGCGGACCGGATGGAGGACGACCCCGCCGACCTCTTCGGAGCCGTGTACGTCCTCGACCGCCGCACCGGCGACGTGAAGCGGGTCACCAACCGGAACAGCCCCACCAATCCGGCGCTCCTGCAGGACATGAGCGCCGACGGACGCTACGTCGCGTACACCCAGCTGGTGCCGCGCAGTTCGTACGGCCGCCTGCTGGTGCACGACCGCAGGACCGGCACCGAGGAGCAGGTCAACGTCAAGCCGGACGGCTCCCCCGCCGTGCGGTACGGGATGGGCGGCTCGTTCTCCGCGGACGGCCGGTCCATCGCCTTCGACTACTGGGGCGACGAGGAGCTGGTCCCCGGCGAGAGGCCCGACGAAGGCTCCTCCGCCTATGTCCGGGACCTGCGCGAGGACGTGACCCGCCGCGTCAAGGCCGGCCCCGCCGGGGAGGACCGGGTGCGGCAGCCCGTGCTCAGCGCCGACGGGCGGTACGTGGCCTATCTGGCGGATCCGCGCACGGCGGACGGCCGCACCGGTCCCGCCAACGTCTACCTGCGGGACCTGCGCACCGGCACGACGCGACTGGTCAGCGAGTCCACCACGGGAGGGCCGGTCACGGACAGCTCCGTGTCGGTCCACTCGGTGGGCGCGGGGGCCCGGCGGATCGGCCTGGGCAGCGAATCGGCGCAGCTCGTCCCCGACGACACGAACGGCGCCTACGACGGCTTTGTCCGCCGACTCCGCTGAACTCCCGCGCGGCCGCACCGGCGCGTCCAGTCCGCCCTTTTCCGCCAGTCCGTCATGAACCCCCCGCTGTCTTCGTAGAGTTGGCACTCCATCGATGACCCAGGGGGATCCGTGACCGCAGCCGCTGTCCCGTCCGATGAACCGTCCCCGCCCGTGCGGTTCATCGGCGGCCCTCAGGCGCGGAGCAGCCGCGGCGCCCTGCCTGCCTCCAGGAAGTGACGCGCGTCTGATGGGGTGTCACCGTGCCCTGCTCATCGGGGCGAGCGACTACGACGCGTCCGGTGTGGCGCCGCTCCCCTTCGTCCCCGGCGACCTCGCCCGCCTCGGATCCGCCCTGGAGGAACGAGGTTTCGCCGAGGTGCAGGTACTGGCGGCGCGGGACGGCGGGAAGCAGGTCTCGGCGAACTTCGTGAACGCCCGCGTCATCGGATTCCTCAGGCGCGCACGCCCCGGCGACACGCTGCTCGTCCTGCTGAGCGGACACGGCGTGCACGCCGGGGGCCACGACTATCTCGTACCGGAGGACATCGACGAGGACACCCACCCCTTCGAATCGGGGTGCGTGGCGATCGACTGGCGCCGGCACCTCGACGAGACCCCCGCCGGGCACGTGGTCTTCCTGATCGACGCCTGCCGGGAAGGGATCGAGCAGGGGGCGATGGGCGTGGCGGGCGTCAGACAGTGGAGCCGGCAGAAGATCAGCGCCGCGCTGCGCCGCAAAGTGGCCTACGTCTACGCCTGTTCACCCGCCCAGCTCGCGCTGTTCGTGCGTCCGCAGGAGTCGGCGGCGGACCCGGTTCCCGGCATCGGCCCCGGTGAATCGTTCAGCATCTTCTCGCGGTCGGTGTCGGACGTCGTCGCCGCCCAGCCGGCCGCCACGGCGCTCCGTCTCGACGCGTTCGCGGCGGAGGTCCAGGAGCGGGTGACGGAGCTGCACCGGGCGTACCGGAAGAAGGGGCAGCCCCAGACGCTGCGGACCGTCGGCGACATGCCTTCCGACACGTTTCTCGTGCTGCCTCCGTCGAAGACGCGGAAGCCGCCGACGGCTCCCCTCGTGGAGACGGCGACGGAGGCGGACGCGGGTGCGGAGGTGGGCGCGGGTGCGGAGGTGGTGAGCGGAGGCGGCCCCGGTGCCCGGCGTCGTCACGGGTGGCTGGCGCTCTCCGCTCTGGCGCTGCTCGGCCTTCTCGCCACGACGACCTGGGTGCTGGCCTCCTTCGGCGACGACGGAGGCGACGGCGACGGGGCGAGGAGGGCTGCCGGGGCCGGAGTGTCGGCCACGTCCGGCAGTTCCGCACCCGGCCCCGGAACCGGCCCCGACGCCACGCCCCCGACGAGCGGGTCGAGCCGCTCCGGCGAAGCGGGCGGGTCGAGCGAGCCGAGCAAGCCGAGTACGGCGAGCAAGCCGAGTACGGCAAAGGGGGACGGCGGTTCAGACGCGGGCCAAGCCGACGCGGACGGCCGCTCCAGCCTGCCCTACTGCACGGCGGGCGCGGTGGAGTTCACGGTGCGCAGCGTCCACAACAGCTATGCCCCCGGCGAGGATCCGGCCCTCGAACTGACCGCCGCGAACTCCTCCGGCAGCGACTGCAAGCTGGATCTCGGGCCGACGAAGACCGTTCTCACGGTGACCCGGGCCGGCGCCGAGGAACCCCTGTGGTCCTCCGCCCACTGCCCCACGGGACCCGGCAGCTCCCTCGTCCGCGTACCCGCCGGGGACCGTGCGAGCCGCACCGTCGAATGGGACCGCGAGCCCAGCGCTCCCGGCTGCGGCGCGCCGGAGGCGGGTCCGGCGAGCGTGGGCACCTACTTGGTGGAGGCGCGGGCGCCGAGGCTGACCACGGCGCAGGCGTCCTTCGTGCTGGAGGCGGACTGAGTTCCCCGCGTGCCGCATTCGGCGTCGGCCAGGCGCCCCCTGCCCGGCGCGACTTCGCGGGCCGTTCGGCACCGGGCCCGTTCCAAGCGCTACGGCGCGACCGGTCTGCGGCAGCGCAGCGCGGCGTACAGGTCGAGTCTGTGGTCGAGGCGGGACAGGTCGCGGCCGGTGAGGTGCTCGATGCGCTGGATGCGGTAGTGCACGGTGTTCACGTGCAGTTGGAGGGCCTCGGCGGTGCGGGCCCAGGAGCCGCTGTGCGTGAGGTAGGTCTCCAGGGTGTGCAGGAGCGTGCGCGAGGAGGCGTCGGTCTCGTCGGTCAGCGGGCCCAGCGTGCGGGCGGTGAACGCGGTGCGCACGGCCTCGGGCACGCCCGCGACCAGGCCGGTGAGCGTGGTCATCGCGTCCGTGCGGGTCAGCAGGCCGTGCCGGGGCGCGGCGGCGCGGGCGGCGTCGAGGGCGTAGCGGGCCTGGGCCAGGCCGCGCGCGAGCAGTTCCGGCGTGCGCACCGCCGCGCCGAGGCCGCCGTGCAAGGGGGTGCTCGGGGTGCGGGCGGTCAACAGGGGCCAGATGTCCTGGAGTTGGACGCCGTCCGGGGCGTCGGTGGCGGCACCCAGGTGGATCACGGCTACCGCCCCGCCGTCCGCGAGGGCGCCGACGGCGAAGGGCGGGGCGTCGGGGAGGTGCCGCAGCGCCTCCGTGAGGGCGGCGAGGGCCGGGGCGTTCCGCGTGCCCACGCCTTGCTCGCGCGCGCCGTCCTCGCCCCTGTCCCGTTCACCCATGCCTCTATCCCGTTCACCCATGCCTCGTTCGTCCGGGCCCGGCTCGTCCGGGCCCCGTTCGGCCAGGCCCCGCTCGGCCAGGCCCCGTTCACCGGCGCCCACCGACGCGGCGATCACCTGGTACGGCCCCTCCTCCGGCAGCCCGCAGTCCCTCAGCGCCTCACGCAGCACCGCGGCCGTCGGCGCGGGGGCCGCCCCGTCGAGGAGGGCGAGGAGAGCCGCGGCGCGCTCCCGCGTCACGGACTCCGCACGCACGCGCCGTTCCCGGTGCCGGGCCAGGACGTCGGCCATCTCGTGCGGCAGACGTGGCGGCGCCTCGTCCGCGTGAGGGAGGTACAGGTGCCAACTGTCGTACGCCGTCGCGTCCGTGTCGATCCGCAGGCATGTCCCCCACGGCCGGGTCAACTGCCGGACGGCCTGCTCCGGGGAGAGGTGCGGGGCGGAGGACGTGCGGGCGACGGTGCGGCCGGTCGCGGTGAGCAGATGGCAGGCCGGGGTGCCGAGGTGGTCGAAGGCGCGGTCGAGGAGGGTGGCGGCGTCGGCGTCCGCCGCCAGGAGACGGTTCAGTTCGACGCGTACGTTCTCGGGCAGCGCGGGGCGGTCGGGGCGCCGCCGGCTCAGGCCTTCCTGACAGCGCCGGTGGATCGCGTCGGTGACGGCGCGGAAGTCGGTGTGCGGCGGCACCGAGACCAGCGCGACGCCGTGCGCGCGGCAGGCGTCCACGAAGGCTTCGGGTACGGCGCCGTGGGTCTCCTCGGCAGCGAGCAGGACGGTGACGCCCGCGGCGGCGAGGGCCGCGACGAACCGGTCGGCCTTCGCCTGCCCCTCGTCGGGGCTCCACCGGGCGAGGCCGCTCCACACGGCCTCGCCCGACCGCGGGAAGCACGTCGGGGCCTCCGGGTCGTGCAGGTCGTCCAGGTCGGCCGCCGTGACGCCGCGGATCTCCCGTGACAGCGAAGTGCCGTCGCCCCACCGCAGGTTCAGGTCCAGGGAGGTGAGCTGGAGGAGGTCTTCGACGTGCATGGGCGGTGGCTCCTTGGTGCGGTCACCCCCGGCCGGGTCGCGGCAGGGGCGAGTCACATACGCCAGGTGAATGCGGGTCCCAGCATCGTATGTGCAAGGTCAACCGGCGGGTATCCCTCTTGGTTGATGCTCCCGTGCCAAGGGCGGACACCGGGGTGCCGGCGTCCAGGCCCAGGTCCGCGACGGCGCCCTGGAGACGGCGAGCGGAGGGCAGGTGTACGGCCGCGGTTCGCACCCACCGGACGTACGGGTGGCGGGCATTCAAGTGGCCGGGCGTTCAAGCAGCCGGGCATTCGGGTGCCCGCGCATTCAGGTGCCCGACGCCCGCTGACCGCTCACGCGCCCGTGCGGTCGGCTCCCCTGTTCCAGTCGTCGACCACCGTCAGCACGTCCTTGAGGGTGGTGACGATCGCGTCCGGCTCGGCGGCGTGGTCGCCGAGTTCGTCGGCCGGGACGGAGCTGTGCGGGACGAAGATCGCCCTCATTCCGGCCTGCCGGGCGCCGTGGACGTCCTCGAAGGAGCGGTCCCCCACGTACACGCAGGCGTCGGGCGACGTCGCGCCGATCGCCGCGAGGGCCGCGGCGAAGATCTCGGGGTGCGGCTTGCTCCAGGACACCTCGCTCGAGTAGATCGCGCAGTCGACGAAGCCGAGCACGCCGTCCCGGTCGAAGATCTCCTCGTGCCAGGCGGCCGGCCACAGCGTGTTGGACAGGACTCCGATGCCCACGCCGCGCTCGCGCAGGCCCGCGAGCATCTCCAGGGCCTCCGGGTCGGTGAAGGTGTGGGCCTCCCAGGCACGGCGGTACACGGCGAGGGCCCGCGCGTGCGCCGCCACCCCGGCCAGCTCGAACACCTCGTCGAGCCGGGCCGAGCACTGGGTCTCGCGGCAGCGGGCCATCAGCTCGCGCTCGGCCTGGAACAGCCGCTCGCCCACCTCATCGACCCGGTGCGGCTCCACGCCGTCCAGCGCGGCCGCGGTCTCGCGCCAGATGCCCGGCAGATCCACGGTGTGCCACGGGGTGAGCGTGCCCGCCCAGTCGAAGATCACGTGCTCGACGATCATGCCGCCCTGCTCTCCTTCGTACGAACCGGTCGGGACGCGACGCCACCGCCGACGCCGCGCGATCAACAGGATCGCACGACGACGTCAACTCAGCGGGGCCGTGGAGCACTTGTGGCCGACGACGACCGGTGGGGCTACAGCGTCGCGTGTGTCAGCCAGTGGTCCAGGAGCGCGCGGTCACCCGTCACCGTCACCCTGTCGTCCTGCGGTCCGACGCGGCCCGCGAGAAGGAGCATGAGGGCGGTCGGCGGGCCCCAGACCGTCACGTCCGCCTTGGCGTGGATGCGTTCACGGCGCGGGCCCTCGGGGGTTCTCGTGATCCGCCAGCCCTTCTGTGCGGCCGGGCGCAGGGCGATGCGTTCGCCTCGGCCGCGCAGTTCCGCGACGGCCGGCTTGAGTGCGGCGAAGGCCGGGGTGGTCAGGAGGGTCAGGTTCTCGTCGATCACGTCCACCGCGAGGTCGTCGGCGATCTCGAAGCCGTCGCGGATCTCGATGCCGTCGCGGCTCTCGGAGGCCGTACCCGCGGGAGACGTGACCTCGGGAGACGTGACCTCGGGAGAGGTCACCGCGGGAGACATGACTGCAGAACCCGTGCCCGCGCGAGCCTCGCCCGCACGAGCCGCCGCCTCCCTGGCCCGCACCGCGTCATAGTGGTGGACGCTCGTGTCGCTCAGCATTCTGCGCAGCCAGAACGACGCCGGGCGCGGGCCGAAGAGCGTTTGTGTCGTCGTGTCCGCGCCGATCTCCTCGATCGCGCGGATCACGTCCTCCGCGCCCTCGCGCAGCCATGCGGACCAGGCCTCCGGGGCGCCCGGGTCCGCCTCGTTCGGGTCCGGGACCGGCAACTGCTCGCCCTTGCGGATGAGTTCGGCCGCCCAGCGGTGCTCCTGGCCCACGTGGCCGACGAGGGTGCGCAGCGGCCAGTCCGGGCAGGTGGGGACCCGGGCATCGGGGTCCCCGCCCGCGACCGCGCGGGCGAAGCCCGTCGTCTGTTCGCGCAGGCCCTCCACCAGCCGTGCGGTGTCCGGCGTCGACGTCGGCGGCGTCGTGGTCATCATCACGAAAGCTCCTCTCATGGGGTGACGCCGGTACCGTAGGAACTCCAGTCCAGTGGAGGTTCAAGTGCCTGTGGCCGACGCCACGTTCGGGATCGGCGACCTGGCACGGCTGACCGGCGTCCCGGTGCGGACCATTCGCTTCTACTGCGACGAAGGCATCGTCGACTCGGTACGCAGCACCGGCGGGCACCGCCGCTTCGACCGGGCCGCGGTGGAGCGGCTCGGTCTCGTCAGGCGGCTGCGCGGGCTGGGGCTCGGGCTGCCCTCCGTCCGGCGCGTGCTCGCCGGTGAGCACTCCGTGGCCGAGGCCGTCGCGGCCGAGCGGGCCGCGCTCGACGTACAACTCGCCGATCTGGCCTGGCGTCGGGCCTCGCTGCGCGCCGTCGAGGAGGCCGGCGGCCCCGCCGACCGCGCCGCCCGGCTCGACCTGCTCGCCGCCGTCCGGGGCGGGGACGCCGCCCGCGACGCGCTGATCGACTTCTGGAGGCGCACGATGGTCGCGCCGGTGTCCGACGCGATGCTCACCGCGTTCGTCACCCTGGCCGTTCCCGAGCCGCCCGCCGACCCGACACCGGCCCAAGTGGTGGCGTTCGCCAAGCTGTTCGCCCTGGCCGGAGACCGCGGGCTGAGTCGCGGACTGCTGGAGAGGGCGCACGCGAGCGCCGAACTCGGGCACGACGAGGACGCGTTGATGGAGGGGATCGGCGAGGCGTGCGCGCTGGCGGTGCCGATGGTCCGGGCGGGCGAGCCGCCGCGCGCGGGCGCCGCGCTCGACCGGTTCGTCGCGGCCCACGCCTCGGTCCGCCGCGCGCGCGACACCCCGCGGTTCAGGAACCGGCTGCTCGCCCACGTCGCCCCCGACCGCGACCCGCGCATGCGCCGCTACTGGCGCCTCGCGGCCGAGGCCGGCGGCGACCCGGTCACCCTCGGCACGTCCTACGTATGGCTCACCGACTCCCTCGAACACTCCGTGCGCTCCTCCTGAAATCCCTGCCGCGGCCACGGCCGGTTCACCCGCCGGCGGTCGGGCGACGCCCGGCGCGGAGAAGGGAGTTCACGAAGCAGGGCGCGGCGAACGACCGGTACCGCCCCGAGGACCAGTCGATCCGCATACTCCTGGTCCCAGCTGACTAGTCCGTTCGATCCCTCCCCCGCTCCTCTCTGTTACCGGCGGTCCGGCATGGCCGGATCGCCGTGACGCAGCGGGAATTACTCGCCCATTGTCCGACGCCCGGAAGCACGTGGAACGCGTGTAACGGCGCCCGGGATCCGGGGCCGAAGATGGCAGGAAACGCCTTGCGCCGCGCCGATCAGGTCCACCGTCCTGCATGGTCGGACTTTCTGCCGCGCACATGCCGGAGGCACAGTGTCCGAAAACCGTGGAGTGAGTTCAGGGCCCCCACGAACCTCTGGTTACGCGTGTGACTCATGTTGAGTGACGAACCATCAGATGGTTCACGCGCCTTTTCGGACAGACCCCGGACTTTCGATTTCTCGTTGAATCCCCACCGCCTACGGTTGTCGCTGTAGAGGGGCAGGCACTCACCATGCCGAGGAGATGACGGCTACGTAGCACCATTCGAGGGGGGATTCCGCGCGGCCTGCGCAGAACGCGCGCCGCAGGAACCGGCATTGCCGCCCGGTTCGACCAGCCGGGCGGCGGGCCTCTCTTTTTGGCGTGGAGCAGAACCGACCCGGCGCGGCCGCCTGCGCCGACTCAACCATGTTCGGATGACCCAGGGGCATTCCGAGGGGGGACCCTAGTGACGGAATCTCAGTCGAGCGATCCCGGGGCGGATCGAAGCGGCTTACTGCTCGAGGCCTTTGATCCACAGCATTTCCGGGAGAATTCAGAAACCGCTCTGGCGAAGTTGGAGAAGCATCTGTCCGACATGTCGATCAGAGGGCTCGAACTGATCGACCCGGCGAAGTTGTCGCAGGCCGCGAAGGGCCTGATGACGACCGAGCGCGAGAGCGTCGCCGCCTTCGACGAGGAGCGGCTCGCGGGGATCATCGACCTGTACATCAGGACGGGCATCCAAGTGCACTCCCCCGGCTACATGGGGCGACAGTTCTCGGGCGTCGTGCCGGTCGCGGGCGTCATCGACTTCGTGAGCTCCATGGTCAACCAGCCGTCCTCGTTCTACGAGGCGGGCCAGTTGCCCAACGTCGTGGAGCGGATCATGGCCGACGAGCTGAACCGCTTCATCGGCTGGGACCCCGAGCGCTTCACCATGCTGACCACGTCGGGCGGCTCCCTGGCCAATCTGACCGCCCTGCTCGCGGCCAGGAACGAGAAGCTGCCCGGCTACTGGTCGCAGGGCGGCTCGGCGGTGCGCGGCCAGCCCCGGCCCGCCATCGCCGTGGGCGCGGACGTCCACTACAGCGTCGCGCGGGCGGCCGGCGTGCTCGGCATCGGTGACGCACAGCTCGTCCGCCTGCCGCTCAACCGGCAGCAGCAGATCTCCGCGGGCGAGGTGCGCGCGACGCTGGAGGCCGCCGAGCGGCAGAACCTCAAGGTGTTCTGCATGGTCGCGTCGGCGGGCAGCACGTCGGTCGGCGCCTTCGACCCCATCGACGAACTCGCCGACGTGGCACGGGAGAAGGACATCTGGCTGCACGTCGACGGCGCGCACGGCGCGAGCCTGCTGGTCTCGGAGACGCTCCGCGAGAAGCTGCGCGGCATCGAGCGCGCGGATTCCCTGACCTGGGACGCGCACAAGATGATGTTCGTGCCCGCGCCCTGCACGATGCTCTTCTACCGGAACAAGGAGAACGCGCTCTCGGCATTCCGACAGAAGGCCAGCTACGTCTTCGACGAGGAACAGGACATCTACACCGCCTTTGACAGCGGGGGAAAGAACTTCGAGTGCACGAAGCGCCCGATGATCATGACCCTGTGGGCGCTGTGGGCCATTTACGGCAGGGCACTTTTCGCGGAGAAGATCGAGTATCTCTGCCAGTTGACACGGGACGCCCATGACGTCCTGAGGGCCGATCCCGACTTCGAGACCCTGCACCGTCCGGAAGCCAACATCCTGTGCTTCCGCTACCGTCCCGCCGACCTGGAGAAGAAGTACGGAAATGAGCCGGGCGGCAAGTTCGGCAAGAAGGAAGTACACCGCCTCCAGATCGCCATCAGGAACCGCGTGAAGTTCGAGGGAAACTTCTTCATCTCGAAGGTGAACGTCGACGGAGTCGCCGCTCTGCGCGTGGTCATGATGAACCACCAGATCACCGGCGAGCACTTCAGGATGCTGCTCGCCGAAATCAGAAGGACCGGGCAGGACCTGCTCGACAACGCACAGGGAACAGCAAGCGAACAGGGAACAGAAATTGCGTAGAGGGGACGGATGTTGAGCACATCTCACGCTCCACAGGCACCGTATGTTCCACCGCCCGCACCGGCGCCGAACGGCGCCCTCGAACTGGCCAACTGGCTCATCCCGGACTGGGAGCTGCATCCCGAGTCCGTCGAGGCCGTCGCCGTACTCCCCTCCTTCGCGAGCAAGATGCGCGAGTGCGAGCGGGTCTGCCAGACCCTGTACAGCGAGATCTCGCACGAGGTCCAGGACGCCCTCGTCCTGCGCCGCCTGCAGCAGATGGTGAACACCGTGATGCTCAACCCCCTGTGGCGCGAGCGGCTGCGCGGGGCCGGCGTCACCAAGGCCCCCCGGACGTACGAGGAGTGGCAGCGCGTCCCGCTGTCCGACAAGGACGTCCAGCGCGACTTCTTCATGGACACGCGGCCCGGCATGGTCGTCCCCCTGACCCGCGGCGAGTTCGAGATCGTGGCGAGCGGCGGCACCAGCGGCGGCAGCCCGCTCGAAGTCGTCTACTCCCTGCGGGAGTTGAAGGACACCTACGAGATCGCGGGCCGCTTCATGGGGGCGTACCAGCTCGCCGAGCACCTCGCGGGCGCCGACCCCAAGTGGCTGTTCACCACGCTGGCCGACTACCAGATGTGGTCCAGCGGCACCATGGTCGGCGGCGTGCTGCAGAACGTGCCCGGCGTCAACTACGTCGGCGCGGGGCCCGTCACCGCCCCCGTCCTTGAGCACATGTTCTCCTACCGGGGCCCCAAGGCCCTGATGGGCATCTCCGCGGGCATCGCGATCCTCGCCGAACTCGGCGCGGGCATGCGCAAGGAGTACCGCGAGAGCTTCCGCGTCGCCCTCTACGGCAGCGGCGTCCTGCCCCAGCGCAAGCGGGTCGAACTCCAGGCGCTGTACCCGAACCTGTCGATCCTCAGCTACTTCGCCGCCACCCAGGCGGAGACCATCGGCCTGCAGCTGGACGCCGCGTCGCCCCATCTGTCGGCGGTGCCGGGCCTGCACTTCATCGAGATCGTCGACGAGGAGGGGCGCCAGGTCCCCGAGGGCGAGGAGGGCGAACTCGTCGTCACGCGCCTGCACGCGCACGAGACCCCGCTGCTGCGCCTGAAGCTGGGCGACCGGATGATCCACCGGCCCCGCACGGACGGCCCCGGCCTCAAGACCCGGCAGTTCGAGTTCGCGGGCCGCACCGGTGACGTGCTGCACCTCAACGACAGCCAGTACTCGGCAGCCCGTGCCTACGCCTCACTGCGCGACGAGCTGAAGGCGGCCGAGGTGGTCGACCTGGACGCGGTGGCGCACGACATCCAGTTCGTCAACCACCGCGAGGGCAGGACGATCACGCTGTACGCGGCGGTGGACGACGTGCTCGGCCTCACCTACCGGGCGGACACGGTCCTTGGGCCCTACGGCCTGCAGCAGGTGTTCGTGAACGCCCTGCCGCGGGCCCTTTCGCTGTTCAACCACGGCGAGGCGAACGCCGCGTCGATCGAGAAGACCGGCTACACCCTCCGGCTCAAGTTCGTGCCCAGGATGTCCGCCGAGATCGAGCGGACCGCGGTCGGAAAGGTCCCGCTGGTGCGGGACCGCGGCTAGGCGCGGGGCACCGCGCGCAACCACCAGGTGCGAGGACAGGAGTGGAATGACCGTGAGTGGATCGAAATCGCAAGTGAACATCATCGCTGTCGTGGACGTCATCGGGGCCCTGTCGATCAAGTCGCTGCTCGACGGCAATCTCTGCATGGTGGACGACGGGGCGTTCAACAGCGCCCACCAGGGGACGCCGAATCTCGTCACCGTCGTCAAGCCGGGGCAGGTCGTCTCGTGGACCGCGCTCGCCGTGGACCTGCAGACGCCGGTCGAGATCAAGAACATCTCGTTCCTGCCGGGCAACGGCCAGACCGGCGCGGGGGCCCAGGGCGCCGCCTCGTACGGAACTCCCCAGCAGGGCGCGGCAAGGGGGCCCGTCCCCGGCGCCTCCGGGCCCGGAGGCGCCGGGCCCGGAGCCCCCGGGCCCGGAGCCCTCGGGCAGCCGTCCTACGGCGCCGCCCAGTCGGCGCAGGGCGGCGAGCAGACCCACGGGGACCCGGCCAGCGCCAAGCTCGACCTGGACGTGTGGACGGGCGTGGTGCCGCACTGGATGGCGCGGGGCGTGCCCTACCAGTACCGGCTCGAGGTCCAGATGTACGACGGCTCCAACAGCATCATGCACATCGACTCCCCCGCGCTGTTGTGCCAGTAGCGGCCGACACCACGACGGGAAAGCCGGGAACGACGACGAAGGCGGAATCATGCCCCAACAGTTGGCGATCATCGTGCTCGTGGACGTCGGCAATGCGCTGGAGTCCAACACGCTCGACGGCAACACCTATCTGTTCGACAACATGAAGCTGCACGGCTCCACGAACCAGGGCACCGGCGAGCTGGTGACCGCGATCCACGGCTCGTACTGGCGGGACGGCTCGCAGGCCAGCGAGCAGGTGCTCAACTGGCTGCCGTACAGCCTCGGTTCGATCCCGCCGACCGTGCCCCGCGGCTACGAGGTCGAGCGGGCGCGGCAGAGCGACGAGCAGGCCCTCGCCGAACTGCAGGAACTCGCGGCCAAGTCCACGGTGCCGAGCGCCGACGCGACGGCGGAGCTCAACCGCATCCGCAGGAGCGTGGGCACCCGCGTCAAGACCACGCGGCGCACCCGCGGCCGGCTGTCCGGCCAGAAGATCGTGGACGTCACGGGCCAGGTCGTCACCGACGACGCGACGGCCGCGCACAGCTACCCGGCGCCCGTGATCACGGACATCTACGGCGAGGCGGTCGACGCGAAGATCATGTACCCGGCGGAGTACGGCTCGCCGGACATGGTGACCGACGGCTGGTACTGGTCGGCGTCGGTCGACACGTCCCGCCCGGGGACGTACTCGTACACGATGCGCATCCAGCTGCACAAGCTGGCGCAGACGAACGGCGAACTCCGGTGGGACCCGGTCAACCTGACCTGTACCTCGTCGCTGCGGATCACCTCCGAGCCGCGGCGCAACGCCTTCACCAAGGCGGGCATCGGCCCGCTGCCCATCCCCCAGACGCCGCCGCCCGCCCGCGGCGCCTGACCCCACCGGACGAGGAGGACCAGATGACCACCAAGCCGAGGCGGGAAGTGGCCGCGAAGCGGCCGATCTCCATCACCGCCGTCGTGGATGCCGTGGGCGCGCTCGCGGCCGGCGACATGAACGGGCACCTGTACATGTACGACACGAACAAGTCCGGCGGCTCCACCGGGTTCGGCAGCGAGGAGCTGCAGACCAGGGCCCGGCGCGGCGACCAACTCCTGTGGAACTGCCTGGCGTTGGAGTGCGAGGCGTACGTCGCCATCGACGGCATCATCATCGACCCCGACGTCTGCGAGCCGGAGCGGAAGGTGTACCCGGGCACCGACGTCGCGTACTGGACCGGCACGGTGAAGAAGGACGCGGGGCCGATCACGTACCAGATCAAGTTCAAGCTGGGCACGAGGGACGAACCGATCACCACCACCCTGTCGTCGGCCATCATCGGCTGACCGAGCAGTCATGACGGCGTACGCGAAGGAGGCACGGTGAGCACGAGCACGCACACCGGCGCGCAGCAGTCCGGCGCGCAGGAGAAGCAGAATCCCGGCCAGCTGAACTCGGTCCAGCTCAACATCGTGACGCTCATCAACATGGAGCGGGCGACGGAGACGGGCTCGCTGAGCGACTCGATGTACATGATGGACAACAGCATCGGCGGCAAGGGTCAGGGCACGTCGTCGCTGGAGACCGTCTGCAAGCAGGGGCAGGTCATCAACTGGATCGTGCGCCCCATCGACATGGAGAAGCGGCTCGACGGCACCTGGCCGCCCATGCCGAAGATCAACAACATCGTCTTCCTCGACACCGAGGTGGGTGACGAGGAGGACGTGGCGGAGCGGAGGATCTTCAACGAGCTGAAGATCTACGGCGGCCCCGACCGCACCCGGGACAAGTTCACGCCCGTCTACTACTACTGGGCGGGCACGGTGATGAGCACCGCGAAGCCCGGCCTGTACCGGTACCGGCTCGTGCTGGAGCTGGAGCAGGAGCGCAAGAAGGAACGGCTGTACCTGAACACGGCGATCCACCCGTCGATCAGGGTGATCCCGGTCGGGGGCTGAGGGACACCCGGCTCCCGAGGGGTACCTGGCACCACCCCAAGACGGTGCCCAGGCCCAGCGACGTGATCGTTCCGCCGGACCACAGTGGTGGTCATGACGGAACAGACGCAGCACACACGGAGCAAGGCACAGCGCACGGAGCCCGGCCACCCCTTCCTGGAGGGCGCCTACACGCCCGTCCGGGAAGAGGTGACCGAGTTCGACCTGCCGGTGACGGGCCGCATCCCGAGGGAGCTGAACGGCCGTTACCTGCGGGTCGGTCCGAACGCCCTCGGCGTCGAGGACCCCAAGGCGCACCACTGGATGCTCGGCGAGGGCATGGTGCACGGGGTGCGGCTGCGCGACGGCAGGGCCGAGTGGTACCGCAACCGCTGGGTCCGCTCGGCTTCCGTGGCACGGAAGTTGGGCGAGCCGTACCCCTGGACCGTGCCCGAGGGCGACTTCGCGCCGAACACGCACGTCATCGGCTACAAGGGGCGCGTCCTCGCGCTGCAGGAGGCGGGGCCGAGGCCGTACGAGCTCGACGGCGAGCTGAACACCGTCGGCCCGTACGACTTCGAGGGGACGCTGGACGGGTCGTTCATGTCGCACACGAAGTTCGACGCGGCGGCCGACGAACTGCACGCCGTCACCTACCACCCGACGTGGGACCACGTGCGCCACCTCGTGCTCACCGAGTCGGGCAGGGTCACGCGGACGACGCGGATCCCGGTGGCGGACAGCCCGATGCTGCACGACTTCGCGCTCACCGAGCGGTTCGTGGTGATCCTCGACATCCCCGTCACCTTCGACCGCGGGGCCGCCGAGGCCGGCGCGCCGGTGCCGTACGCCTGGAACGAGGCCCATCCGGCGCGGGTCGGGGTGATGGCGAGGGGCGGCGGCCCGGTGCGGTGGTTCGAGACGGAGAACGTCTACTACTCGCACACCCTGAACGCGTACGACGACGGCGACCGCGTGGTCGTCGACCTCACCGCCTTCCCGGCCCCGTTCCTGGTGGGCGGCCGCGGCTCGGGCGGCCCGGCGGCCAGCGGCACGCCGTCCCTGGAGCGCTGGACGATCGACCTGACGGCGGGCCGCGTCCGCACGCGGCGCGTCGACGACCGCCCGCAGGAGTTCCCGCGGATCAACGAGTCGCTGGTCTCGCGCAGGCACCGGTTCGGCTATCTGGCCTCGACGGCCCCGCTGTACGAGGGGTACGACTTCGTCGACGGCAGGCCGGGCGGCCGGGCGTACGACAACGCCCTGATCAAGCAGGACCTGGCGAAGGGCACGGCAGAGGTGCACCGGCTGCCGAGGCACGCCACCGCGGGGGAGGCCGTGTACGTCCCCGCGCAGGACTCGGCGGCCGAGGACGACGGCTACGCGATGGCGTACGTCGCCGACCCCGAGCGCGGCGCGACGGACCTCGTGATCCTCTCCGCGCAGGACTTCACCGGGGAGCCGCTCGCCCGGATCCATCTGCCGGGGCGTGTGCCGATGGGGCTGCACGGCAGCTGGGTCGCGGACGCGTCCTGAGCCGGGGCCACGCCCGGCCGAGCCGGGGGCCGGGCCCAGGGGCGAGCACTATGAACGGGCTGTATACGCCATGTGTATAGTGCTCGTATGCCTGCCGTGAACATGCCTGCCCCGAACAAGACGACGCGCTCGCCCAAGAGGTTGCCTCGCACCGCCTCCGTCCTCGCGGCGGGGGCCGCCCTCACCCTCGCGCTGACCGGGTGCACCAAGCTCGACACCACCTCGCCCAGCACCGTCCGCAAGGACGCCGCGGAGGCGAAGGCCGCGGACCAGGCGAAGTTCGGCACCGTCGACTGCCGCAAGGCCAAGTGCGTGGCCCTGACCTTCGACGCGGGCCCCAGCGAGAACACGCCGAGGCTGCTCAAGATCCTCAAGGAGAAGGAGGTCCCCGCCACCTTCTTCACGCTCGGCAAGAACCACATAGAGAAGTACCCCGAGCTCGTGAAGCAGATGGACGCCGAGGGGCACGAGGTCGCCAGCCACACCTGGTCGCACAAGATCCTGACGAAGATCGACGCCAAGGAGGCGCGCAAGGAGCTGGAGCGCCCCAACGAGGCGATCGAGAAGCTCATCGGCAAGAAGCCGACGCTGATGCGCCCGCCGCAGGGCCGCACGAACGACGACGTGAACAAGCTCTCCAAGGAGCTCGGCCTCGCGGAGGTCCTGTGGACCGTCACCGCCAAGGACTACACGACCAATGACTCCAAGCTGATCGAGAAGCGGGTGCTCGACCAGACCAAGCGCGACGGCATCATCCTGCTGCACGACATCTACAAGGGCACCGTGCCCGCCGTGCCCGGCGTCATCGACGGGCTGAAGAAGCGGGGATTCGTCTTCGTGACCGTGCCCCAGCTCCTTGCCCCCGGCAAGGCGGAGCCGGGCAAGATCTACCGCTAGGCCACGGAGCCGCTCGTCACCACGTCAGGTGCAGTTCCTCCGGTGAGCGGTGGATCATGGTCGGCCGCATCGTGACCGGCGGCCGGCCCTCGTCGATCCGCAGCCCCGGCAGACGCCGCGTGAACAGCTCCAGGGTGATCCTGAGCTGCCCGCGGGCGAGCTGGGCGCCGGGGCAGCCGTGCGGGCCGAGGCCGAACGCCAGATGACGGGCGTCCTGGCGGCGCGTGATGTCGAAGGCGTCGGGCCGCGCATGCCGTGCCCCGTCGCGGCCCGCCGCCCCGAAGGCCACCAACAGGGCGGCGCCTTCCGGGAGTTCGGTGCCCGCCAGGGTGAGGGGACGGGTGGTGACGCGGCGGAAGGCCTGCACGGCGGTGTCGTGCCGGGCGGCCTCCTCGATCGCGGCGGGAATCCGCTCGGGCTGTTCGCACAGCAGCTTCCACTGGCTCGGGTGGCGCAGCAGATGGAAGAGCGTGGTGCCGATCAGGGCCGTGGTCGTCAGATGCCCGGCGATCAGGAAGTTCGCCAGCTGCGCGACGACCTCGTGGCGCTCGTCCAGGGAGAGCGGCTCGTCCGCCGGGCCCGGCGCGAGCGAGGTGACCAGCTCCGTGCACAGGTCCTCGCGCGGCGCGGCCCTGCGCTCCCGGGCCAAGGCGTCGAGCACCGTCTGCCCGGCCACGATGTCCCGCGCCGCGGCCACCTGCTCCGCCTCGGCCATCGGCCGGAACACCAGCTCCTCGGTACGGCGCCCCGCGCGCACGGCGGTCGGCACGTCCTCGGGGGCGATCCCGACGAGCCTGCCGATGACGTCGCCGGGCAGCCGTCGCGCGTACGCCGCCATCAACTCCACGCGCCCGTCCGGCAGGAAGCCCTCGACGAGCGCCTCGGCCCGCTCCCGCGCGTACGGCAGTACGTTCGCCACGCGCACCGCCGACAGACCGCGGACCAGCGGCGTGCGCAGCCGCCGGTGCGCTTCGCCGTCCGCGCCGACGACGACCTGGCGGCCGCCGAAGCCCTCCGCCAGGACGGCGAGCGCGGCGGGCGAGGGGCGTACGTCGCCGCGCAGCACATTGGCCGACGAGAAGTCGTCGGGCCGCCGGAGCACCTCGCGCACATCGGCGTCGCGGGCCACCAGCCAGGCGTCGAACTCGGGGACGAAGGTGAGCCCCTCGGCTCGGCGGGCGCGGTCGTAGAGCGGATAGGGGTCGCGGGTCAACACGGCGAGCCTGTCGTGCGGTTGAGGATCCACGGGGCCTCCGGGCAGCGGCGCGGCTGCGGTGTCCCCCCATCGTGACGGGGCCACCGGCGGGGCGGAAGAACGCATCCGGCCGTCACCTGGCACGCTCATGGGTGTGGCCCTCTTCCAGTTCACCAGGCCGACGTCCCTGCCGGCGGCCGAGGCGTGGCGCCGGCTGACCACGTGGGAACGGCACGCCGACGTCGTCCCGCTCACCCGCGTCACCGTCCTGACTCCCCCGCCCACGCACGTCGGCACGGTCTTCGTGGCCCGCAGCGCGCTCGGCCCCGTCGGCTTCGACGACGTGATGGAGGTCGTGGCATGGACCCCGCCGACCACCACCGCCCCGGGCCGCTGCCGCCTGGAGAAGCGGGGCACGTTCGTGACGGGCTGGGCGGAGATCGAGGTGCACGAGGGTTCCGCGGGGGCGCGGGTCGTCTGGCGGGAGGACCTCAGGGTGCGGTGGCTGCCCGAGTGGTGCGACGGGGCGCTTTCAGCGGCATCCCGCCGAGTGTTCGCCCGAGTGGTCGACCGCCTGACGGTGGACGCCCCTTGAGGGGCGCGGGGAACTGCGCGACCAGCCACATCCGACCCGCGGTCGGCGAACCACCTGTCACGCCACGGATCCGATCCGCCCAGAAGGCCCCCGCGTCCCCTCGTGATGGATGGGCGTGTGGGCCCCGGCCAACGAAACCCCGCTCCCGCCACGGCGATTGGCGACGATCTCCGAGGCGATGGACAGCGCGGTCTCCTCAGGCGTACGCGCGCCGAGGTCGAGCCCGATGGGCGACCGGAGCCGCGCCAACTCCAGCTCCGTCACGCCGACTTCCCGCAGGCGTTCGTTGCGCTCCACATGGGTGCGGCGCGAGCCCATCGCGCCGACGTAGGCGACGGGCAGGCGCAGGGCGAGCCGCAGCAGGGGGACGTCGAACTTGGCGTCGTGGGTCAGGACGCACAGCACGGTGCGGGCGTCGACCTCCGTGCGCTCCAGGTAGGTGTGGGGCCACTCGACGACGATCTCGTCGGCGTCGGGGAAGCGGATGGGCGTCGCGAAGACGGGGCGCGCGTCGCACACGGTCACGTGGTAGCCGAGGAACTTGCCGATCCGCACCAGCGCGGAGGCGAAGTCGATCGCGCCGAACACGATCATGCGGGGCGGCGGGACGCAGGACTCGACGAGGACCACCAGCGGCTGACCGCACCGCGAGCCGTCCTCACCGATCTCCACGGTCGCGGTGCGCCCGGCGTCGAGCAGGGCGCGGGCCTCGCCCGCCACGGTGCGGTCCAGTTCCGGATGTCCGCCGAGGCCGCCCTCGTACTCCCCCGAGGAGCGGACGAGCAGGGCACGGCCGAGCAGTTCGGCGGGCCCCGACGTGACGCGCGCGACCGCCGCCGCCTCCCCCACGGAGGCGGCGGCCAGGGCGGCGCCGAGCACCGGACGGGCCGCGGCGTCCGCGCGGACCGGGGTGACGAGGATGTCGATGACGCCGCCGCAGGTCAGCCCCACGGCGAAGGCGTCGTCGTCGCTGTAGCCGAAGCGTTCGAGCACGGTCTCGCCGTCCTCCAGCGCCTGCCTGCACAGTTCGTAGACGGCGCCCTCCACACATCCGCCGGAGACCGAACCGATCGCCGTGCCCTCGCTGTCGACGGCGAGCGCGGCGCCCGGCTGCCGGGGCGCGCTCCCGCCGACCGCCACCACGGTGGCGACGGCGAAGTCACGTCCCTGCCCGACCCACCGGTTCAGCTCGTCGGCGATGTCCAGCATCTCGGCCTCCTCAAGGCTCTACGGGTGTGCGGAGGGCTCAGCGCCTCAGTGGACGCCCAGCCATCCTTCGATGGGGTTGAGGGCGAAGTAGACGATGAAGATCACCGTCAGGCCCCACATGAAGGCGCCGATCTCACGGGCCTTGCCCTGGGCGATCTTGATGGCGACCCAGGAGATGACGCCCGCCGCGACACCGGTGGTGATGGTGTACGTGAAGGGCATGAGCACCACGGTCAGGAAGACCGGGATGGCGGTGGCGCGGTCGGCCCAGTCGACGTGCCGGGCGTTCATCATCATCATCGCTCCGATGACGACGAGCGCGGCGGACGCGACCTCCTGCGGCACGATCGCGGTGAGCGGCGTGAAGAAGAGGCAGGCCGCGAAGAACAGGCCGGTGACGACCGAGGCGAGACCCGTGCGGGCGCCCTCGCCGACGCCGGTGGCGGACTCGACGAAGACCGTCTGTCCCGAGCCGCCCGCCACACCGCCGATGGCACCGCCCGCGCCGTCGATGAACAGCGCCTTGGACAGTCCGGGCATGCGGCCCTTGTCGTCGGCGAGGTTGGCCTCGGTGCCGACGCCGATGATGGTGGCCATCGCGTCGAAGAAGCCGGCGAGCACGAGCGTGAAGACGATCATGCCGACGGTCATCGCGCCGACCTGGCCCCAGCCGCCGAACTCGACGTCGCCCATGAGCGAGAAGTCGGGCGTGGAGACCGCGCTGCCGTGCAGTTCGGGGGCGCCGTTCGCCCACTGCTTGGGGTCGATCACGTCGAGGGCGTTCAGGATGACGGCCACGACCGTGCCGGTGACGATGCCGATCAGGATCGCGCCGGGGGTGTTGCGCGCCTGCAGCATGAAGATGAGGAGCAGGGTGCCCGCGAAGAGCAGGACGGGCCAGCCCGCGAGTTCACCGGCGGGGCCGAGCGTGAGCGGGGTCGCCTTGCCCTGGTGGACGAAGCCGCCCTTGACCAGGCCGATGATGGCGATGAAGAGGCCGATGCCCATGGTGATGCCGTGCTTGAGGGCGAGCGGGATCGCATTCATGATCATCTCGCGCAGCCCGGTGACCACGAGAAGCATGATCACCACGCCGTACATCACACACATGCCCATGGCCTGCGGCCAGGTCATCTCGGGTGCGACCTGCGAGGCGATCACGCCGGACACGGAGAGCCCGGCGGCGAGCGCGAGCGGCACCTTGCCGACGAAGCCCATGAGGAGCGTGGTGACCGCCGCGGCGAGCGCCGTCGCGGTGATCAGGGCCTTCTGGCCCATGGTGTCCCCCGCCGCGTCCTTGCCGGACAGGATCAGGGGGTTGAGCAGGACGATGTACGCCATCGCCATGAAGGTGGTGATGCCGCCGCGCACCTCACGCGCGACCGTGGATCCTCGCCGGGATATGTGAAAGTACCGATCGAGCCAAGACCTGCCGGCGGGGACGCGCGAGCCGTGGCCCGCGTCCTCTGCGGTGGTCTTCGGCTCCACTGACGACTGGGTCATGGTGCCTACTCCCAAGGTTCACAGGGGCACCCGCAGAGCTGCGGGATTTGGGATGGTGCGTTGGCTGCACGACCCGGGGGACGGCCCGAGACGAACGACTTCTCCCACAAAGAGAAGGGGAGTTGAGCTCCGAGCGGTGTGGGCGGGAAGTGTGACGTTCCGGGAGGCACACACCGCTCGGAGGGACTTGCTGATCCCCGAGCGGGGGATCAGATCCCCGGAGGGATCACGTACCGGTGAGGTGCTCGGGGCGCACCGGCGTCTTGTTGAGCTCCAGACCCGTGGCCGCGCGGATCGCCGCGAGGACGGCCGGGGTCGAGGAGAGGGTGGGGGCCTCGCCGATGCCGCGTACGCCGTAGGGCGCGTGCGGGTCGGCGAGCTCCAGGTAGTCGACCGGGATGGTCGGGGTGTCGAGGATGGTCGGGAGCAGGTAGTCCGTGAAGGAGGGGTTCTTCACCTTCGCGGTCTTCGGGTCGACGATGATCTCCTCCATCACCGCGACGCCCAGGCCCTGCGTGGTGCCGCCCTGGATCTGGCCGATGACGGAGAGCGGGTTGACCGCCTTGCCGACGTCCTGGGCGCAGGCCAGCTCGATGACCTTGACGAGGCCGAGCTCGGTGTCGACCTCGACGACCGCGCGGTGCGCGGCGAAGGCGTACTGGACGTGGCCGTTGCCCTGTCCGGTGCGCAGGTCGAAGGCCTCGGTGGGGCG
Source organism: Streptomyces sp. NPDC025651 (assembly GCF_055558735.1). Taxonomy (NCBI): domain Bacteria; kingdom Bacillati; phylum Actinomycetota; class Actinomycetes; order Kitasatosporales; family Streptomycetaceae; genus Streptomyces; species Streptomyces sp. NPDC025651. The sequence continues at coordinate 337,130 of NZ_JBVHLZ010000009.1, read as the reverse complement.
GTGCCTGAACTCCTCCTCCACCTCCACGGCCTCGTCCTCCAGGACGTCCACGATCGTGGCGAGGGCCTCGCCGCCGTCGGTGACGACCTTGCCGCCCTCCAGGAGGAGTTCGGCGCTCGCCCAGGCCGGGTGGTACGAGCCGAACTTGCGCCGGCCGATCTCCAGGACCCTCTCGCGGACGATCTCGCAGGAGTTCTTGATGGCGCCGCCGGTCATGTACGTCTGACGGCCCGCGGAGGTCGAGCCCGCCGAGCCCACCTGGGTGTCGGCGGGGGCGATGGTGACCTGCTGGACGCCGAGCTCGGTGCGGGCGATCTGCGCGTGGATGGTGACGCCGCCCTGGCCGACCTCGGCCGCCGCGGTGTGGACCGTGGCCACGGCCTCGCCGTTGATGACCTCGATGCGGATCTTCGCGGTCGAGTAGTCGTCGAAGCCCTCGGAGAAGCCGACGTTCTTGATGCCGACCGCGTAGCCGACGCCGCGGACGACGCCCTCGCCGTGCGTGGTGTTGGACAGACCGCCGGGCAGCGCGCGGACGTCGGCGCCCTCGCTGGACTCCCACTGGCGCTCGGGCGGCATGGGGCGGGCCTTGACCCGGCGCAGGAGTTCGGCGACGGGAGCGGGCGAGTCGACCGGCTGGCCGGTCGGCATGATGGTGCCCTGCTCCATCGCGTTCTTCTGCCTCAGCTCCACCGGGTCCATGCCCAACTTCGCCGCCAGCTTGTCCATCTGGGCCTCGTACGCGAAGCACGCCTGGACCGCGCCGAAGCCGCGCATGGCGCCGCAGGGCGGGTTGTTGGTGTAGAGGCCGATCGCCTCGATCTCCACGTCGTCGATGACGTACGGGCCGACCGAGAGGGACGAGGCGTTGCCGACGACCGAGGGCGTCGACGACATGTACGCGCCGCCGTCCAGGACGATCTTGCACTTCATGTGCGTGATCTTGCCGTCCTTGGTGGCGCCGTGCTCGTAGTAGAGCTTGGCCGGGTGCCGGTGGACGTGGCCGAAGAAGGACTCGTACCGGTTGTAGACCATCTTCACCGGCTTGCCCGTGCGCAGGGCGAGCACGGAGGCGAGGATCTGCATCGAGATGTCCTCGCGGCCGCCGAACGCGCCGCCGACGCCGGCCATCGTCATGCGGACCTTCTCCTCGGGCAGGCCGAGGCAGGGGGCGATCTGCTTGAGGTCCGAGTGCAGCCACTGGGTGGCGACGTACAGGTCGACGCCGCCGTCCTCGGCGGGCACCGCGAGGCCGGACTCCGGGCCGAGGAAGGCCTGGTCCTGCATGCCGAAGGTGTACTCGCCCCTGACGATCACGTCGGCCTTCTTCGCGGCCTCGGCGGCGTTGCCGCGGATGATCGGCTGGCGGTGCACGATGTTCGGGTGCGGGACGTGCCCGGCGTGGTGGTCGCCGCGGTTCTCGTGGACCAGGATCGCGTCGGGAGCGGTCGCGGACGCCTCGTCCGTGATGACCGGGAGCTCCCGGTACTCGATCTTGATCTTCGCGGCGGCGCGGCGCGCGGTCTCCGGGTGGTCCGCGGCCACCAGCGCGACCGGCTCGCCGTGGTGGCGGACCTTGCCGTAGGCGAGGACGGGGGTGTCCTGGTACTCCATGCCGTAGTTCTTCGCGGCCGGCAGGTCGTCGGCCGTCAGGACGGCGTAGACGCCCGACAGGGCCAGGGCCTCGGAGGTGTCGATGGACACGATCTCGGCGTGCGCGACGGTGGAGCGCAGGGCCTGGCCCCAGATCATCTCCTCGTGCCACATGTCGGAGGAGTAGGCGAATTCGCCGGTGACCTTCAGGGTGCCGTCGGGGCGCAGCATCGACTCGCCGACGCCGCCCTTGGTCTGGGAGCCCTGGGTGACGTTGGCGGGGATGCCGGTGGTGGTGCCAGCCATGATCAGACCGCGCCTTCCTGGAGTCCTTGACGATCCTGACGGGCCGCGGCCAGGCGGACCGCGTCGAGGATCTTCTCGTAACCGGTGCAGCGGCAGAGGTTGCCGGACAGCGCCTCGCGGATGTCCGCGTCCGAGGGCGTGTCGTTGCGCTCCAGGAGCTCGTCGGCCGCGACGAGCAGACCGGGGGTGCAGAAGCCGCACTGGACGGCACCGGCGTCGATGAACGCCTGCTGGATCGGGGAGAGTTCGGCGCCCTCGCCGGTCTGCGAGTCCTGCCCCTTCGCCTTCCACTGCTGGGCGTCCTGGAGCGAGGTGCCGCAGGCGCCGGAGGCGCAGCCGCCGCCGGGGTGGGCGCTCTCGCGGTGCTTGGCGTAGTCGGCGAGGCCCTCGACGGTGGTGACCTCACGGCCCTCCACCTGTCCGGCCGCGACCAGGCACGAACACACCGGCACGCCGTCGAGGCGGACGGTGCAGGAACCGCACTCACCCTGCTCACAGGCGTTCTTGGAACCCGGCAGACCCATGCGCTCGCGCAGCACGTACAGAAGGGACTCGCCCTCCCAGACGTCGTCGGCTTCCTGTTGACGGCCGTTGACCGTGAAGTTCACGCGCATTATGCGACTCCCTCAGTGCTGCGGCCCTGGCCGCGGTACGACTCCCAGGTCCAGCCGAGCGTGCGGCGGGCCATGATCCCGACGGCGTGACGGCGGTAGTTCGCCGTGCCGCGCACGTCGTCGATCGGGTTGGCGGCTCCGGAGGCGAGCTCCGCGAACTGCTTGGCGATCGAGGGGGTGATGATCTTCTTGCTGTCCCAGAAGCCGCCCTCTTCGAGCGCCGCGTTCAGGAACTCCTCGGCCGCCTTCGCCCGGATGGGCGTCGGGGCGGCGGAGCCGATGCCGGTCCGCACGGTGCGGGTCTCGGGGTGCAGCGCGATGCCGAACGCGCACACGGCGATGACCATGGCGTTGCGGGTGCCGACCTTGGAGTACTGCTGCGGTCCGTCCGCCTTCTTGATGTGCACGGACTTGATGAGCTCGTCGGCGGCGAGCGCGTTGCGCTTCACGCCGGTGTAGAACTCGTCGATCGGGATCAGGCGCGAGCCGCGCACCGACTCCACCTCGACCTCGCAGTCGGCGGCGAGCAGCGCCGGGTGGGCGTCGCCGGCCGGGGAGGCCGTGCCGAGGTTGCCGCCGACGCCGCCGCGGTTGCGGATCTGCGGGGACGCGACCGTGTGCGAGGCGAGGGCCAGACCGGGAAGCTCCGTGCGCAGCTCCTCCATGATCTGGGTGTACGGGACGGAGGCACCGAGCCGGACCGTCTCCTCGCCCACCTCCCACTCGCGCAGTTCGACGATGCGGTTGAGGTCAAGCAGGTACTCGGGACGACGGTGGTCGAAGTTGATCTCGACCATCACGTCGGTGCCACCCGCAATCGGCACAGCCGTGGGGTGCTCGGCCTTGGCGGCGAGCGCCTCCTCCCAGCTGGCGGGGCGAAGGAAGTCCATGAGGCTCTCTTCTTCGTATCGAGGGTCGTTCGCTTCGAGGGACGGAGAGATTCCGTTGGGGGACTCCGTTCAGGCCACTCGGGCCTTTGGTCCCTCGACTGCTCGTTCATGTGCTGTTAACGCGGAGTGGGCCCAGTACACCGCCCGGTCCTCCGATGGGGTCAGTCACCGAAACCATGAAGGAGTTGGCTGGCCAAGGGACGCGTCTTGTAGATTCGTATGAAGAACGGGCCTCAGTAACCTCGCGGAATCCCCCGGGAAACCGGAGGCGCCCCACGGCGCAGGCCCCCGGCTCTACGGGGCCCACCTGCTTGTACACCACATTCGAGACAGATCGGCGGCGACGACACCATGCGGCTGCGCGCACTCCTTGACACCGACGCGCTGGGCCTGCGGCTGCTCGGCGGCGAGGACGAACTCGACCGCACCGTGCGCGGTGTGATGACCACGGACCTGCGGGACCCCAGCCGCTATCTGACCGGCGGCGAGCTGGTCCTGACGGGCCTCGCCTGGCGCAGGGACGCCTCGGACACCGAGCCGTTCGTACGCATCCTCGCGAACGCCGGGGTGGCGGCCCTGGCCGCCGGTGAGGCCGAGCTCGGCGACGTCCCCGACGACATCGTCGAGGCCTGCGCCCGGCACCGCCTGCCGCTCTTCGCGGTCAACGAACGCGTCGCCTTCGCGACGATCACCGAGCACGTCGTACGACAGGTATCCGGCGAGCGCGCGGGCGACCTGGCGGCCGTGGTCGACCGGCACCGCCGCCTGATGACCTCGGGCCCGGCGGGCGGCGGCCCCGACGTCGTCCTCGACCTGCTCGGCAGCGACCTGGACCTGCGCGCCTGGGTGCTCTCGCCCGCGGGGCGCGTCATCGCCGGGTCGAGCGCGGCGGGCACGACGTTGCCGGGCGCCCTGTGCGCTCGGCTCGCCGGGGAGCACCTGGCGGCGACCAGGACGGGGCGGCGGGGGCCGCACCGGGTGACGGTGGACGGAGTGACGTACTCGCTGTTCCCCGTGCGGACGAGGGGGCACCTCCCCTCGGTGGAGGGGGGAGGCCGGGGGACGGCCGGCGCCTCGCGCGACGTGCGTGAGACGGTGCTCTCGGACTGGGTGCTCGCCGTGGAGGCCGACGCGGGCGACTGGCCCGAGGAGCGGCTCGACCTGCTGCAGGGCGTGACACAGCTGATCGCGGTGGAGCGCGACCGGCGCGACGCGGCCCGCACGGTCCGCCGCCGCCTGGCCCAGGAGGTCCTGGAGCTGGTGCAGACGGGCGCCGCGCCCGCGGAGATCGCCGCGCGTCTGCGCGTGGCGGCGCCGGTCCTGCTGCCCGGCCTCGGCGCCGCCCCGCACTGGCAGGTCGTGGTGGCCCGTGTGGAGTGGGAGGGCGGGGACATCGACGGCGGCCCGGTGGCCCAGTCGCTCCTGGAGGAGATCCTCGTCGACCCTTCCCCGAGTTCTCGGACCGACGCGAACAGGGGAGGCCCCATCTCGGCCGGACCCGAGCCCTCGGACCGGATCGCGGTCGCGCACACCGGCGGCGAGGCCATCGCGCTCGTGCCGCTGCCCGCGGTCACGGGCGAGCAGGACGGCTCGGAGACGGGTCTGCTCGCGGACGCGCTCCTCGCCTCCGTCCACGACCCCCTGTCGGCGGGCCTCGCCGACGACGGCCGCCTCACGCTGGGCGTCAGCGCGTCCGTGCACTCGGCGGAGGGGCTGCGCGGCGCCCTCGAGGAGGCTCGGCACGCCCGCAGGGTCGCCGCGGCACGCCCCGGCCGGGTCTGCGCGGCGGGACACCAGGAGCTGGCCTCGCACGTCCTGCTGCTGCCCTTCGTCCCGGACGACGTGCGCCGGGCGTTCACGGCACGGCTCCTGGACCCCCTGCGCGAGTACGACCAGCGGCACCGCGCCGAGCTGATCCCGACCCTGGAGGCGTTCCTCGACTGCGACGGCTCCTGGACCCGTTGCGCCACGCGGCTGCACCTCCACGTCAACACGCTGCGCTACCGGGTGGGCCGTATCGAGCAGTTGACGGGCCGTGACCTCTCGCGCCTCGAGGACAAGCTCGATTTCTTCCTCGCCCTGCGTATGAGCTGAGCAAATCCCGCACGAGCCGACCGGAGGCGACACGTCGCCGGTCGGCTCGAACCCCGTTCCTTGCCCGCCCTTTGTGAATTCTTTCACCCAGCCTCTTGGCCGGACGCCGGGATCCATGCTGAGATTCGCCCACGACTCAACAGCTCAATGGTGTGCTCGGGGAGGGCAACGTGGCGCATACCGCCATGTCTGGTACCGGAACGACTGCAGAGCACGATCCACTCCAGACCGCGGTATGGCGGCTGCGCTCGCGCGGCTGCTGGACCGACGCTGCGGCGCTGTTGGCCTCGCGGACCGGGGTGGCACCCGCACTTCAGCGAACGGCACTCCTCGTCGAGCGGTGCCTGTTCACCGGGGACGGCTGGGGCGAGGCCGAGGACGGCCTGCGCACCGCGGAGGCGCTCGCCGAGAACGACGACGACCGCGGCGCGGCGGCCTGCGAGCGGGGCCAACTGGCGTACGCGTCAACGGTCCTGGGCGTACGCGACCGGGCCGACGAGGCGCGCACCGCGCTCGGCAGGGCGGCCGCACTGCTCGCCCCGAACGCCCCGGGGCGGCCGCTGCTCGACTTCCGCAGGGGGCTGATCGCGGAGCACATCGCGGACTCGCCGCAGGCCGCGAAGGCCGCGTACCGCAGGGCGCACGCGGGCGCCACGGCGCACTCCGACTCGCTGCTGCTCTCCTTCACCTGGCGCCATCTCGCCGGACTCGCCCTGCGGGACGGGGAGTTGGCGGAGGCGCGGCACGGCTTCGCCGAGTCCCTGCGCCTCCGCGAGGAGCTCGGCTACCTGGTCGGTACGGCGCCCGCGCTCGCCGCGCTCGCGGACGCGGAGCCGGAGCCGGAGGCCACCCGGCTGCGGGCCGAGGCGACCCGCCTCTTCCGGCTCCTGGGCGGGGTGCCGTCCTGGCTGGCCCAGCACCTGACGCCGCCCGCGCCCGCCGTGTGAGCACGCGACCCACCGGCCGTGCGGCCGGTGGGTCGACTGCCGGGAACGCGCGGCCGCGGTCAGCGCCGCACCGGGCACTTCTTCCAGGAGAAGTGGTACTTGGTGGTGAAGTCGCCGTCCGTGGAGTCCATGGCGATGAAGCTGTTGGTGTTGACCGTGTCGGAACGGCCGCCGTTCACCAGCAGTTCGGTGTTGACGTTGAAGTTCCGCTGCTCGCCGCAGGGCGCGTGCACGATCGCGTGGATCGGCGTGGTGTCGGAGACCTGCCAGTTGCCCTGGCGCTGGCCGTGGAAGCGGTGGGTGCGGTACGTCGTCCGGGACATGCCCTGGAAGTAGTAGTTGGCCTGCTGCGTGGCGCTCGCGCCCTTGTGCAGGTTCATGAAGCCGCGGTAATCGGCCTTGGCGACGGCGTAGGTGAAGCCCTGCGGGGCGTGCACGTTGAGGCCGAGCTGGCAGTTCTTGCGGAAGTCGGTCGGCTTGGCCCCCTTGCCCACCTGGGCGAGGTACTCGCTGTAGGTGACGGTGAAGGCCGTGTTGTCCGGGGCGACGGCCACGGTCGCGGTGCCGGGGCGGCAGCCCGAACCGTTGACGGAGACGAGGTCGATGGTGACCTTGCCGGGCGGGGCGAGGACGGCGGGGGCCTGCGCGCTCCCCGCGGCCGGAGTGAAGGCGGCGACGAGGGCCGCCGTGGCGCCACCGATGAACACCGTTCTGAACATGGGGGGTCCCTTCCGATCGTTCGACGCGCCCGCTCGAACCATTCGGCAGGTCGCTGAACGTCACCGGAGTCGACCACAATGTGACTCTCCGTGGTGGTATCCACGCCGGAGGAGGATCACCGCCGGGTGATCGGCACTCTCAGGCCGCGGCACCCTTGAAGTGCTCCCTGACCAGGGCGGAGACAACACCCAGGTCCTGGGCCGCCAGGGCGTCGAGGAGGGCCATGTGCTCCGCGGCGTCCGCCACCAGATCGGCCCTCCTGCCCGCGACGGGGCCGCTCACCAGGGGCCACTGCGAGCGCCTGTGCAGATCGTCCGCGACCTGCACCAGCTGCTGGTTGCCCGCGAGGGAGAGCACCGCGCCGTGGAAGGCGCGGTCGCACTCGGCGTAGCGCGCGAGGTCACCGACCGCGGCGGCCGCCGCGGTCGCCTCGGCCAGCGGCCGCAGCTCGGCCCAGCGCGCCGCCGGCACCGAGCGGGCGAGCCGCAGCATCACCGGCACCTCTATCAGCGCGCGCACCTCGGCCAGCTCCGCGAGCTCCCGGCCGCTGCGCTCGGTGACCCGGAAGCCGCGGTTGGGCACGACCTCCACGGCGCCCTCGACGGCCAGCTGCTGCATCGCCTCGCGCACGGGCGTCGCGGAGACGCCGAAGCGCTCGGCGAGCACCGGCGCCGAGTACACCTCGCCGGGGGTGAGTTCGCCGCCGACCAGGGCGGCGCGCAGCGCGTCCAGGATCTGCCCGCGCACCGAGGTGCGCCGGACCGTGCGCCGTGGCGCCTCGGGCTCGCCGTGCGTGTGTTCCCCGCGGGCCTCCCCCGCCGGCCTGCGGGTCTGTACGCCCGCCTGCTCCGGCACCCGGACGCGCGGCGCCCGGGCGTCGGGCTCCGCCCCACGCCCTCCGGTCTCCTCCACGACGTCCACCCGCGTCCGCCCGCCCTGCCTCTGTCCGCTCCGAAAGGTACGAGAGGCACCATAGGCGGACAGGACTGCAGTTGAAACCTCGATCACGTCGGGTAAGGTAAGGCTAACCTGCAATCGATCGCGATTCGGTGGTCCCCGCATGTCCGTCCCCACCTTGGCCGCGCCGCCCTCCCCGGGCGCCCCCAGTGCCGTAGCGGACTCCTACGCCCGCCTCACCGAGGTGTTTCCCGGGCTGTGCGTCACCGAGCTCGCTCCCGAGGAACAGGCCCCCCAGGGCGGCGGCTGGGTCACCGCCGCCCGGCTCGCGGAGGGCGGGGCCGACCTCGACGCGTTTCTCGCCTGGGACAACGCGCAGGTCCTGAAGGACTACGGCACCCAGGCGCGCCCCGACGTGGTGGCCAGTTTCGGACTGCACCGCTACGCCTGGCCGGCCACCCTGCTCATCACCGTCCCGTGGTTCCTGCACCGCCGCGTCCCGCGCTTCCCGGTGGCGAACGTCTCCTTCCAGCGGACGCTGGGCCGTATGGCCGTACGCACGGACGGCTTCGCCTGCCTCCCGGGCGATCCGGCCGCGACCCTGCCCGGCGCCCGCGTCGTACCGGACGAGGAGGCCCTGCGCGCCGAGGTGCGGGCCGCGGTCGCCGAGCACCTGGGCCCGCTCCTCGACGGCTTCGGCCCGCGGATGCGGCGCCGCTCGCGCGCCCTGTGGAGCGTCGCCACCGACGAGATCGTCGAGGGCCTCTGGTACATCGCGCACCTCCTCGGCGAGGAGCGGCGGGCCATGGAGGAGCTGGAGCGGCTCCTGCCCGGCGCCACCAAGCCGTACGTGGGCACGGCGGGCTTCCGGGAGCTGACGGGTCCGAACGGCGAGGCGCTGCCGACCCGCGACCGGGCGAGCTGCTGCATGTTCTACACGCTGCGCCCCGAGGACACCTGCGTCACCTGCCCGCGCACCTGCGACGCGGAGCGCATCGCGCGCCTCAGCGCAACCGCTTCCTCCTGAACCACCCTTTCGCGCGCGTTTAATCGAACTCAACTCCGCCCCACCCGGCGGGAGTTCGACGAAAAGTGCGCTCTGCGTGCTCCCTTGCACCCCCTTGGCGTTCTCTTGCCCCGAAACCCCCTGAGGGGCATCGGGATTGGGCCACTATGGCGCCCGATACGCCCTACCGCGATTGCAAGGGACCCCAGATGAGACTGACCGACATATCGCTGGACTGGCTGCTCCCCGGCGGCGTCCTGCTCCTGGGCATGCTGGTGGCGGTGGCGGTGCTCACACGCGGCAAGCGCGCGCAGGAGAAGGCGGCCACGAGCGACGACTCGTGGGAACGCAGCGAGGAACGCCGCAGACGCAAGGAAGCCATCTACGGCACCGCCTCCTACGTGCTGCTGTTCTGCTGCGCCGCGGTCGCCGCCGCGCTCTCCTTCCACGGCCTGGTCGGCTTCGGCCGACAGAACCTCAGCCTCTCCGGCGGCTGGGAGTACCTCGTCCCCTTCGGCCTCGACGGCGCGGCGATGTTCTGCTCCGTCCTCGCCGTGCGCGAGGCCAGCCACGGCGACGCCGCGCTCGGCTCGCGGCTGCTCGTGTGGACGTTCGCGGGCGCGGCCGCCTGGTTCAACTGGGTGCACGCGCCACGGGGGTTGGGACACGCGGGCGCCCCGCAGTTCTTCGCCGGGATGTCGCTGTCGGCCGCGGTGCTCTTCGACCGCGCGCTCAAGCAGACCCGCAGGGCGGCGCTGCGCGAGCAGGGCCTGGTGCCCAGGCCGCTGCCGCAGATCCGCATCGTGCGGTGGCTGCGCGCGCCCCGCGAGACCTTCGGCGCCTGGTCGCTGATGCTCCTGGAAGGCGTACGCACCCTGGACGAGGCCGTCGAGGAGGTGCGGGAGGACCGCCGCGAGAAGGAGCGCACGCGACTGCGCAGGCGCGACCAGGAGAAGCTGGAGCGCGCCCAGCTCAAGGCGATCAGCCGCGGCCACCGGGGCTACCCCCGGGGCGGCGGCCGTCAGGTGGAGATGCAGGCCGTCGCTCCGTCCGCCGGGTCCGCGCAAGTCGGCGCGGACCCTGCCATAGCGGCGCAGGAACAGCTGCCGGTGCGCGCCCGACCCTCCCTCCAGGCCGTCAAGGGCGGCCCTGAGAGTGCCGCCCCCGTCACCGTCGACCTGACGGCGGAGGACGACACGATGACCCTGCCCCGGCTCGACTCGCTGGAGCAGAAGCTGAAGGACCTGGAGCAGCAGTTCGGCTGATCGCACCAGGTCAGGCCCGTGGCGTGACAGGACGTCACGGGCCCGGCGGCGGCGGGGGTCACACCACGCCGCCGCCGCTCAGCTCGAACCACACCACCTTCCCCACCCCGTGCGCCCGCACGCCCCACGAGTCGGCCAGGGACTGCACGAGGACCAGGCCCCTGCCGTGCGTACCGTCGTCGGCGTTCGGTACCCGCGGCTGGGGGCGGCGCCCCACGAAGTCCCTCACCTCGACCCGGAGTCCGCGTGGACTCACGGTCGCGGTGACGATCGCGTCGTGATCGGTGTGCACCAGTGCGTTCGTGACCAGTTCACTGGTGAGGAGCTCCGCTATCTCGGATCCGCCCGGTTTTCCCCAGTGCCGCAGAAGATCCCTCAGGGCCTTCCTGACCTCGGCCACCGCACGCAGATCCGCTCTCCCCAGCCGGCGCCTCAGCTGGATCCCGTCGGATCCGTCCGGCGCCTCCCCGGTCGTCTCGTCCCGTACCTTCGAAGAGGCCCCGATTCCCCCGGGGCCTCCCCCACGTGACTGCCTCGTCATGACCCCCGCCCACCAAGCGATGACCCGGCCTCCCTGCTCGAACAACCTCACGGAATGCATGCCCCGGGCCGCACCCCGCACTCCTGTCGAATCGTCAATCAACGGCGGGGGTGCGCCCCGGGGATGAGGGGAAGTGAAGCGGTGGACCCCCACCGCCGAGCGTTCCGAGGAGCCCGAGTGCACGACGACAGACTGCTGGTGGAAGGCCGCCTGGAGCGGGCGCTGCGCCAGTTCATCCGCCCCGCCCAGTACGCGCTCCGGGCGCCGCTCGCCCTCTCCGTCTGGCACGCGCCGGGCGAGCCCGTGCCCGTCGCGACCGCTCTCGAAGCCGCGTACGAACCCTTCGAGACGGGCACGGAGTGGGGAAATCCCTGGTCCACAAGTTGGTTCCGGCTTCAAGGACAGGTGCCCGACGCGTGGCGGGGGCGCCGCGTCGAAGCGGTCGTCGACCCCGGCTTCTCCGGCGAGGGGCCCGGCTTCCAGGCGGAGGGGCTCGTGTACGACGCGTCGGGCGTTCCCCTGAAGGGGATTCACCCGTGCAATCGGCATATTCCAGTGGCCGACCTGGCGCGGGGCGGCGAAACGGTGCACCTACTCCTGGAGGCGGCGGCCAATCCGGCCGTCCTGCACGACTTCGTGCCGACCCCCCTCGGCGACGTACTGACCGCAGGCAATACCCCGATCTACCGATTCGCGTCTGCCGATCTCGCCGTACTGGACGAGGAGGTCTGGCAGTTGGTCTTGGACATCGAGGTCCTCTCGGAGCTCATGGGTGAACTGGACCCCGACCGTCCGCGCCGGCACGAGATCCTGCGGGCCCTGGAGGACATGCTCGACGCGCTCGATCTGCACGACGTGTCCAACACGGCGGCCGCGGCGCGCGCCGAACTCGCCGGCGTCCTGGCGAAGCCCGCCCACGCCAGCGCACACCGCGTATCGGCAACCGGACACGCGCATATCGACTCGGCGTGGCTGTGGCCGCTGCGCGAGACGGTGCGCAAGGCCTCGCGCACCTTCGCCAATGTGACGGCCCTGGCCGAGGAGTATCCGGAGCTGGTCTTCTCCTGCTCGCAGGCCCAGCAGTACGCCTGGGTCAAGGAGCACCAGCCGCACATCTGGGAGCGCATCAAGAAGGCCGTGGCGGACGGGAACTGGGCGCCCGTGGGTTCCATGTGGGTCGAGTCGGACGCCAACATGCCCGGCGGCGAGGCGCTCGCGCGGCAGATCACGCACGGCAGGCGCTTCTTCCGCGAGGAGTTCGGCGTCGAGACGGAGGAGATCTGGCTGCCGGACTCCTTCGGATACACCGCCGCCTTCCCGCAGTTGGCGAAGCTCGCGGGCATCCGCTGGTTCCTCACGCAGAAGCTGAGCTGGAACCAGTCCAACAAGATGCCGCACCACACCTTCTGGTGGGAGGGCATCGACGGCACCCGGGTCTTCACCCACTTCCCGCCCGTGGACACCTACAACTCGCAGTTCCACGGCTCCGAACTCGCCCACGCCGAGCGGAACTTCGCCGACAAGGGCCGCGCGACACGCTCTCTGGTGCCGTTCGGCTGGGGCGACGGCGGGGGCGGCCCCACCCGCGAGATGATGGAGCGCGCCCGGCGGCTGCGCTCCCTGGAGGGCTCGCCGCGCGTCGAGATCGAGAAACCGTCGGCGTTCTTCGCGGCGGCCGAGGAGGAGTACGGCGCCCAGGCCCCGGTCTGGTCGGGCGAGCTGTACCTGGAGCTGCACCGCGCGACGTACACCACCCAGGCGGCGACCAAGCGTGGCAATCGTCGCAGCGAACACGCCTTGCGCGAGGCGGAGTTGTGGTGCACGGCCGCCGCGGTGAACGACCCGGCGTACGTCTATCCGTACGACACGCTCGACCGCCTGTGGAAGACGGTGCTGCTGCACCAGTTCCACGACATCCTGCCGGGCTCGTCGATCGCCTGGGTGCACCGGGAGGCCCGCGAGACCTACGAGCGCGTCCTGGCCGAGCTCGACGAGCTCACCCTCGCGGCCGCGCGCTCCCTCGGCGCGGGCGGCCCCGCGGCGCTCAACGCGTCGCCCTATCCGCGCAGCGAGGTCGTCGAGACCGGCGACGGCACGCTGGTGCACGTCTCCGTGCCCGCGCTCGGCACCCGGAGCCTGGACGCCGCCGCGGCCTTCACCCGGGAGCCGGGCACGGGCGTGTCCGCGCTGACGGACGGCACGGCGATCGTGCTGTCGAACGAGCATCTGCGGGTCACCGTCGACGCGGCCGGACTCCTCACCTCCGTACGGGACCTGGCGCAGGGCCGTGAGGTCCTCGCGGCCCCCGGCAACCTCCTCCAGCTGCACCCCGACCACCCCACGCACTACGACGCCTGGGACCTCGACCGGCACTACCGGCGCCGGCACACCGACCTCACGGACGCCGAGTCCGTCGAGCTCGTCGAGGACGGGCCGCTGCGGGTCGCGGTGCGGGTGGTGCGGGCCTTCGGGGACTCGCGGATCACGCAGGAGATCCGCCTCGCGGCAGGCAGCAGGCGCGTGGACGTCGTCACGGACGTCGACTGGCGGGAGTCGGAGAAGGTCCTCAAGGCCGCGTTCCCGCTCGACGTGCACGCCGAACGGTCCGCCGCCGAGATCCAGTTCGGCCATGTGCACCGGCCCACGCACGCCAACACCGGCTGGGACGCGGCTCGTTACGAGATCTGCGCGCACCGCTGGCTGCGGGTGGCCGAGGAGGGGTACGGGGTCGCGGTGCTGAACGACTCGACGTACGGCCATGACGTGACGCGCACGGAGCACGGCGGGACGCTCGGCACGACGGTGCGGCTGACCCTGCTGCGGGCCCCGCACAGCCCCGACCCGGAGACCGACCAGGGCACGCACCGCTTCACGTACGCGCTGCTGCCGGGGGCCACGACCGGTGACGCGGTGCAGGAGGGGCTCGCGCTCAATCTGCCGCTGCGGGTGGCGGACGCGCCGGTGCGGAAGTCCTTGGTGAGCGTCGACCATCCCGCGGTGACCGTGGAGTCGGTGAAGCTGGCGGACGACCGGAGCGGGGATGTCGTGGTTCGGCTCTATGAATCGCGGGGTGGGCGGGCCTCGGCCGTGCTGAGCACGTCGTTCCCTGTGGCACGGGCGGAAGTCACGGATCTGTTGGAGCGGCCTCTGCGGGAGGCTGAAACGGGCGAGGCCGGGCTTGGCCTCGCGTTGCGCCCGTTCGAGATCGTGACGCTGCGGCTGCGGCCCGCGTGAGCCTGTCGGGGCCTGTGTGAGTCTGCGGGTTGTTTGTGGTTGAGCGCGCAGTTCCCCGCGCCCCTTTCAGGGACGCGTCGGTGCCCGGCCCGAAAATCGGGCCGGGCACCGACGAAAGGCGTGTGCCCTGACTCAGAGCAGGTCGATGTCGACGTCGAGGACCAGGTCCAGGAGGCCCTGGACGCCGAGGTCGAGGTCGATGTCGGCGTCCAGGCCGAGCGCGACGATCAGGTCCGCGTCGAGCCGCGTGCCCACGGCGAGGTTGGCGTCGACGTCGAGGGCGGCGTCCACCATGACACCGGCGTCGACGTCCACGTTCGTGGACAGGCAGGCGCCGAGCGAGGCGTCGAGGTCGGCGATGAGGCCGGCGTTCAGGATGATGCCGTCGTTGCCGAGCTTGATGGTGGCGTTGGTCGTGCCCTCCGCGAGGACGACCTCGGCGGCCGACGGGTTGGCGACGGCACCGATGCGGACGTTGGCCTTGGCCCCGACCTTGGCGGTGATCGTGCCGGTCCTGATGTCCACGGCGACGTTCGAGATGCGGACCTTCTTGGCGCCCTTCGACAGCTCGATGCCGCCGTTGAGCATGACCTTGCCGCCGAGGATCTTGCCCTGCTTGTGCGAGATCTTGCTGCCCTTGCCGACCTTCAGCTCGACGGCACCGTCGACGTCGACCGCACCTCCGACAGCCGCGGCCACGATGCCGTGGGCCTCCAGGTCGAGGGCGGCGTTGAGGTCGAGGGAGAGGCCCGCACCGATCAGCGGGGTGTCCGGGCTCGGCGCCACGGAGGTGGCGGCGGGCGCCTTGTCGGGGGTCGCGGCGAGCGCGGCGGGGGCGGTGACTCCGGAGATCAGCAGCGCGGCGACGGCGACGGCGGAGACGCGACGGTAGGACGACATGGGTGTCACGGACCTTCCTGTGGAGAAAGTGTGATGGTCACTTGGTGACATTTCCGCGCCGCGCCGGGGAGTCCTCCGCCCGGCCGCCTCTTCCACTCGTACGGCGCAGGCGCGGATCGGGCCGCACACGCGCCGCTGTCGTGTCTTGTACGAGGTCAGGGCCTCGGTACGTTGCGCAGATTCGATCGGGCCATCTGCACCATCCGGCCCACGCCGCCGTCCAGGACGATCTTGCTGGCGGAGAGCGCGAAGCCCGTCACCATCTCCGAGCTGATCTTGGGCGGGATGGAGAGGGCGTTCGGGTCGGTGACGATGTCGACGAGCGCCGGGCCCTTGTGCGCGAAGGCGTCCTTCAGGGCGCCCGCGAGCTGCTTGGGCTTCTCCACGCGTACGCCGTAGGCCCCGCAGGCACGGGCGACGGCCGCGAAGTCCGGGTTGTGGTTGGCCGTGCCGTACGACGGCAGGCCCGCCACCAGCATCTCCAACTCGACCATGCCCAAGGAGGAGTTGTTGAAGAGGACGACCTTCACCGGCAGGTCGTGCTGGACGAGGGTGAGGAAGTCGCCCATCAGCATCGAGAAGCCGCCGTCGCCCGACATCGAGACGACCTGGCGGCGCCGGTCGACGAACTGGGCGCCGATCGCCTGCGGCAGGGCGTTGGCCATCGAGCCGTGGCTGAAGGAGCCGATGATGCGGCGCTTGCCGTTGGGGGTGAGATAACGGGCGGCCCACACGTTGCACATGCCCGTGTCGACGGTGAACACCGCGTCGTCGGCGGCGAGTTCGTCGAGGACCGAGGCGACGTACTCGGGGTGGATCGGGACGTGCTTCTCGACCTTGCGCGTGTACGCCTTGACGACGCCTTCGAGGGCGTCGGCGTGCTTCTTCAGCATCTTGTCGAGGAACTTGCGGTTCGTCTTCGGCGAGATCCGCGGGGTCAGACAGCGCAGGGTCTCGCGCACGTCGCCCCAGACCGCGAGGTCCAGCTTGGAGCGGCGGCCCAGGTGCTCGGGCCTGATGTCCACCTGGACGATCTTCACGTCGTCGGGCAGGAAGGCGTTGTACGGGAAGTCCGTGCCCAGCAGGATCAGCAGGTCGCACTCGTGGGTGGCCTCGTAGGCCGCGCCGTAGCCGAGCAGTCCGCTCATGCCTACGTCGTACGGGTTGTCGTACTGGATCCACTCCTTGCCGCGCAGGGCGTGGCCCACCGGGGACTTGACCTTCTCGGCGAACTCCATGACCTCGGCGTGGGCGCCCGCGGTGCCGCTGCCGCAGAAGAGGGTGACCTTGTCGGCCTCGTCGATCATCGCGGCGAGCTTCTCGATCTCGGCGTCGCCGGGGCGCACCGAGGGGCGGGAGGTGACGAGGGCGGTCTCGGCCGCCTTCTCCGGGGCGGGCTCGGAGGCGATGTCGCCGGGCAGCGAGACGACGCTGACGCCGGACTGGCCGACGGCGTGCTGGATGGCGGTCTGCAGCAGCCGGGGCATCTGCTTCGGGTTGGAGATCAGCTCGCTGTAGTGGCTGCACTCGCGGAACAGCTGGTCGGGGTGGGTCTCCTGGAAGTAGCCGAGGCCGATCTCGCTGGAGGGGATGTGGGAGGCGAGGGCGAGGACCGGGGCCATGGAGCGGTGCGCGTCGTACAGGCCGTTGATGAGGTGGAGGTTGCCGGGGCCGCAGGAGCCCGCGCAGGCGGCCAGCTTCCCGGTGACCTGGGCCTCGGCGCCGGCGGCGAAGGCGGCGGTCTCCTCGTGCCGCACCTGGATCCAGTCGATCGCCTTGGTCCTGCGGATCGCGTCCACGACCGGGTTGAGGCTGTCGCCGACGACCCCGTACAGGCGCTTGACGCCCGCGCGGACGACGATGTCGACGAACTGCTCGGCGACGTTCTGCTTGGCCATGCTGCACGCACCCTTTCGAACCCGTGAACCCTTTGATCGCTCTGTGGTCCATGAATTCACAGGTGCGGCGGTCATGCCTCCCAAACGGCGGCGGCGGTCCTGTCGTCCGCGTACCCCTTCACCCTGACCTGGATGTCGGCCAGGAAGGCGGCGAGTCCCGGCGGGCCGCTCTTCTCCCACCTGCGGGTGAGGTGTTCGGCGAGCTCGGGCTCGCCGCGCAGCGGTTCGGCGAGGCCGCCGCTGCACAGGACGAGCGTGTCACCCGGGCGGGCGACCGAGGCGCGGAAGCGGAAGGGCTCGCGGGGTGGCTCGGGCGCGGGTTCGTAGGGACTCGGGGGTGTGGTGATGCCGAGGTCCATCGTGAGGCGGTCGCCGTCCCCGCTCTCGGCGGGCAGCGAGCCGAAGCCGACCACGGCGTCGCCGGTGGCGTCGGCGACGCGGGGCTCGATGTCCTGCCACTCGCCGCCGCGGAGCCGGAAGAGGCCGCCCGAACCGACGCCGAAGAAGACGCGGGTGCGGCACTCGGGGTCGGCGGGCAGGAGGAGGCAGCGCAGGGAGGCGGCGTACTCCTCGGGTTCCAGGCCGAGGTCGGCGGCGCGGGCGCGGAGTTTGCCGAGGCTGCGGTCGGTGAGGCGGTGCAGGCCCGACTTGAGGTCGCCGCGGCGGGCGGCCCTGATGTCCTCGGCGAGGCGGCGGTGGCTGCGGCCCACGGCCCTGCCGATCCACTCGCAGGCCTCGGCGGCGGCGCGGTGCGCGCCCGGGGTCGCGCGGGCGCCGGTGGCCATGGCGACGAGCACCAGGGCGTTCTCGCCGGTGCCGAAGCGGGCGGTGAGCAGGGAGTCCCTGCGGGGCTCGCCGCGGTACCTGGCGGAGTCGCCGCGTACGGAGGCGGCGCGCAGGGTGCAGGATCCGTACCGCGCGCCGTCCAGCACGGTGTCGGCGATGAGGTCGTCCAGGTTGTCGGGGTCGGCCGCGGGCAGGACGGTGGGCTCGGCCTCGTAGGTGGGCGGCCCGTCCCCCACGTAGGCGAGGGGGGCCGGAGGGGTTCCTTCCCCGGCGGGTCCCCGCGCCTCCCCCTCCGCCGGGCGGGCGCCCGGCGGCGCGGTGGACCGCTCGGGCCCTCGGGAGGTGGGGACGGCTCCGCGGGGCTCTTCGGTGGACGGAGTCGAATACCCACCGCCCTCCCCCGCGGCCCCTGTCCCGAAGGTCACGGGCCCGCCGGGAGCGGTGGGCAACTCCCAGGGCGAGGGCCCACCGCCCGGCACCGCCCCGGCGGGGGCCGACACATAGGGCCCGGCGGAGGCATGCGGCTCAGGCATCGCACGAGTCCCACCAGAGCGATGGGACACAGGCCCCGCGCCGGACCCACCAGCGCCATGCGACACAGGCCCCGCGCCGGAGCCGCCAGAGGCATGCGGCTCGGTCTTCCCGTCGGACCCACCGTCCGCACCTGCAAAGCCCCCGCTCGCCGGGAGCGCCGCCTGCGGCAGCCCCGCGACTGCGGGGCCGGGCGCGGGGGGCGACCCGGGAGCGGTCGGCACGGCCGCGGGGCCCCGCGCATCCGGGGGCCAAGGGCCAGAAGGGGCTTGCTCATCCGGGGGCCGAGAGCCAGAGGGGACTTGCCCTTCCGGAGGCCGCGCGCCCACAGCGTTCCGCGCATCCGCAGGCCACGAGCCACCAGAGCCCTCAACCTCCGACACCCCCGCACCCGCAGAACCCTGCGCTTCCGGAGGCCGCACGCCCGCGGGACCTTGCCCTTCCGGAGGCCGCGCGCCCGCAGGGCCCCGCCCATCCGGGGGCCAAGGGCCAGAAGGGGCTTGCTCTTCCGGGGGCCGAGAGCCAGCGGGGCCTTGCGCTTCCGGAGGCCATGGACCCGCGGGGGCCTGGGGCCGTGGGGTCGCGGGGGTCGGTGTTGGCCGGGGGCGCGTGCCCTCGCTGTCGCGTGGCTCCGGGAGGTGGGCGCTCCCGCGGCCCCATGCCTCCGGAGGCCACGGGGCGTCTCCGGAACCTTGTGCCTCCGGGGGGCCTTCGTTCCCGTCGTCCTGTGGTGAGGGGAACCCTTCCTTCACCGTGCTCGCCGCCGAGGCGAATCTGTCGTCGAGGGTGTCCGGTGCGGGTGTCGGGCCCGTGTCCTGCGCGGAGTCGTCGTACAGCTGCCCCCACCAGTCGTCGTCGCGACCGGTGCGCCTCTCCCCCTGCTGGCTCATGCCCCTATTTTCCACCGCTGAGGGCGTACGAAAACGGTGCATCCGGAAATTCCGGCCGGAAGGGGGCGGACAGAGGGCCGCCGGGCGGGCCCACCCCCCACAGGAGGACCGCCCGGCGGTGCCGGTGTGGCTAGCGCACGTCGTAGGCGCGAGCCACGGTCTGTGTGACGGAGTTGCCCTTGGCGTCCGTCAGTTGGGCCCTGAGCCGGACCCGCTTGCCGGAGGCGCCCGCGTGGTCCACGGTGGCGCTCCACTTTCCGCCCTGTTCGGCGGTGGTGGCCGCCCGCCAGCTCTCGCCCTCGTCGTAGGAGTACGACAGCTTCACCTCGGTGAGCGCACCCGGCTTGTAGCCCGCGTGCCCCGTCACGCCGAGTTCAATCCGCTGCCCGTCCTTCGCGGGCAGGGTCTTCAGGCCATCCTCGGCGAGCGCGTACGTCGGGAAGAGCATCGGGATGCCCTGCGAGTACGCGGACTCGTCCAGGCGCGAGCGGAAGGACCAGGTCGTCTCCGTCGACGTCGACCGCTGCCAGACCTTCGAGCCGATCTTCTGGGTGCTCAGGGTGAGTTCGTACGCGGAGTCCTCCGCCGGCACCGTGAACACCCCGGACGGCCACCCCGACTCGCCCACGACCTCACCGTTCCGCTTCAGCCGCACGGAGCCGATGTCGCCGAAGCTGCCCTGGACTCCCGCGTGTTGCGCGTCCGACCAGAAGCCGGGCGCCACGCCGATCAGGTTGCCCTGCCGCTCACCCGCAAGGGCCTGCTCGCCCGCGGCGTCGCGCGGCGCGCCGGGGGTGAGGACGCCGTCGTACCAGGTCTCGCCGCGCCGCTCGCCCTTCTTGTACGTACGCACCGGGTCGATCATGAACTCGCCGTACGGGAAGCTGCTGGACACCTGGTGGCCCCAGCCGGTCGTGCCCGCCGAGTAGTACTCGGTGCGCCGTCCGGGGGCAGGGACCGAGGCGATGTCGCCGAAGTAGATCTCCAGGCCGGTGGGGCGGACCGCCGACGGCAGGTCCACGTAGTCCGTGGCCTGGCCCATCGCCCGGTACGTCGCCTCGTTCGCGGCGAGGTCCTTGTCCCGCACGCGGTAGGTGCGGTCGTCGCGGATCCGGCCCGTCTCGGGGAACGCCAGGTTGTAGGCGTAGGGGCTCTTCGCCGTCGCCTTCCACTTCAACTCGACGGTACCGGAGGCGAGTCGGGCGAGGAGGTACGCCGCCTCGCCCGTCGGGACGCCGAGGACCGGCAGCGGGGATCCGGTGAAGCCCGCGGACGGATACCAGCGGCCGGGGGCGGCGCGGTGGGCGAGGACGGCGACGGCGCCCGCCTTCTTCGCCTCGGCCGCCACGGCTGCCGCCTCGCCGCTGTCGGGGACCTTCACGAGCGCGACCCTGCCCTTGACCCCGGCGGCGGCCAGCTCCTCGGCCGTGCCGGACCTGGCGTCGACGAGAGCCGCCCTGCCGGTGCCGTCGAGGTTGGCGGAGCCGGTCGAGGCCGTCAGCGGGTGGAGCGTCCTGCCGCCCGCCACGGCGAGTTCGGAGATCTGGGGCGCCGCGGCGCGCCAGTAGCTGCCGGACTCGAAGGTGCCGTCGGACGCCTTGCCCTCGACGAGCTGGTAGTAGCCGCGGATCGTGCGCGGCCCCGCCGCGGTGCCCGCGTGCAGCCAGTTGTCCCTGCCCCAGGTGCGGGCGAAGGCGAGGGTGGCGCCGCGCACTTCGGACGCCTTGTCGGTCCTGACGGCGAGGCGGTGGGCCTTGCGTGCGTCGAGGGTGATCGTCGTGTCCTTCTCGACCTCGGCCTGGGGGCGCGCGATGTGGGTGAGGGAGTCGGTCAGCCTGCCGTCGCCGCCCGCGTCGGGGGTCGCGATGAATCCCGTCAGGAAGTAGGCGCCGGGGCGGACTTGGTACGTCTGGTCGTGCGCGCCCTCGTTGAAGCGGCGCTCGCCGCTCGCGGTGTCCGTGCCGATGAGGTCGACGGATGACGGTCCGTCAGCGGGCTTGCCGTTGCGGTCGATCAGCTTCACGCGGAGGCTGACGGTCTCCGGCTGGACGTAGAGGGAGAAGGGGGTGGAGACGCGGGTACCGCCGTCCGCCGCGGCCAGCACGCGACCCGTGATGTCGCCGTACTGGGAGCGCTTGAGGTCCGCGTCGGGGGTGAGCAACAGCGGGACCTTCACGGTGGCGCCCGCCGGGACGGTCACGGTGCGCGCGCCGAGCTTCGCGACGCCGGAGCGCACGGCGGTGCCGTCGTTGCCGGTGACGTCCTGGAGCGACAGCTTCAACTTCACTGTTCCGTCGGTGGTGTTGGTGTACGGCACGTCGACCGAGGTGCGGTCCGAGGAGTCCTGGGGCCAGCCGAAGCTGCCGCCCTGCACCGCCGGGGAGCCGAGCACCTTCTGGTCGATCGCGGCCTTGGCGTCGAGCCGTCCGCCGCCGGTCTCGCGCGCGTCGCCGGGGATGCCGCTGTCCGCGGACGACACGAGGGCCGCCTTGACCTGCCGCGCACTCCAGTCGGGGTGGCGCTGCTTGACGAGGGCGGCGGCGCCCGCGACGTGCGGGGCCGCCATCGACGTACCGCTCATGGACTGGTAGGCGTAGGGGCCCCGGCCGCCCGCCGCGGCCGCGGAGATGCCGACGCCGGGCGCGGCGATCTCCGGCTTGAGGGTGTGCGAGCCGTGGGCGGGGCCGCGGCTGGAGAAGTTCGCGGTGGTGTCGTCGCGGTCGACGGCTCCGACGGTGAGCACGCTCGGCGCGCAGCCGGGCGAGGAGACGGAGTCGAGGGTCGGGCCCGTGTTGCCCGCCGCGATGACGAAGAGGGTGTCCTCCGCGGACTGCGCGAGCTCCTCGGTCGCCGTGCTCATCGGGTCGGTGCAGTCGGTCCGCGCCGGGTTGCCGAGGCTCATCGAGATGACGTCGGCCTTCTGGTCGACGGCCCACTGCATGCCCGCGATGATCCACGAAGTGGCGCCGGAGCCGCTGTCGCCCAGGACCTTGCCGTGCAGCAGTTCGGCGCCGGGCGCGACGCCCTTCTTCTTGCCGCCGCTCGCCGCGCCGGAGCCGCCGACGGTGGAGGTGGTGTGGGTGCCGTGGCCCTGGCGGTCCTCGCCGTCCGGCGAGTCCGTGAAGTTCTTTGTCGCGCCGATGCGGCCCTTGAGGTCGGGGTGGTCGGCGTCGGCGCCGGTGTCGAGGACGGCGACCTTGGTGCCCTTGCCGTCGTAGCCGGCCGCCCAGGCCTCGGGTGCGTGCACCTGCTTCGTGGACCTGTCGAGGGTGGCCTCGACCTTGGCGTCGAGCCAGAGCTTCTTCAGGTGGGTGGCGGAACGGGACTTGGGGTTCGTGACCTCCGCCCAGAAGCGGGTGGCCTTCTTCTTGTCGGCCTTCAGGGCGACGCCGTCGACGGGCTCCAGGACGAGGCCCCGCTCGGCGCCGCGCGGTGTCGCGGGCAGCGAGCGCGCGACGTCGACGGACTTGTCGTACACGGCGATGAGCGGCAGCTTCTCGGCGTGCGCGTCGTCGTAGCCCTGGCGGACGAGCCCGGTGACGTTGAAGAGCTCCTCGTCGACCGTGCCCTCGGCGATGGCGTGGACGGCACCCTCGGGATAGACGTACAGGTCGTTGCCCGACTGTCTGGTCTGGATCAGCGGCGCCGTGCCGTCCTCGCCGGGCAGCGCGGCCGCCCCCGCTCTGCCCTTGCCGTCGGACGTCACCAGGATCCGGTCGCCGGTGACGAGGGTGACGACCGAGCCGCCCTCGCGCTGGGGGGCGCTGCCCACCAGTGGCCTCGTGTTCGCCGTGTCCGCGCGTGGCTCGGCCACGGACGGGACGGCCGCGGTGACGGCGAGGGCGACGGCGGACGCCGCCCCCAAGGCCGTACGCGATATCGGGCGCATCGCTCTCCCCAGGGGTAGGTGGGCATGCAGGACCGCAGGCCAGGACGGACCAAAGGCCGCAAAAGCGGCCGCGGTCGGTGCTGCGGTGGCGTCACCTTGTCATCGGGAAGGGTGGTGCGGGGATGATGTCCCCGGGCGGGTTTACGCCGTGGCTGCTTCCCGCCACGACGCCGTCGAACGGAGCACAGGGGAGGGACGTCGCCGCATGCTGGCTGCGATAGGTCTGGACGAGACGCACGAGTCGGCGTACCGGGCGCTGGTGTCGGTGGGCGCCGCCGACGTGCCCGATCTCGCGCGCAGGCTCACCCTCGGCGAACCGGAGACCGAGCGGACGCTGCGCCGCCTGGAGCGGCACGGGCTGGCCGCGCAGGCGTCGGGCAGGGCGGGCCGCTGGGTGGCCGCGCCGCCCGGCGTCGCGCTCGGCGCGCTCCTCACCCAGCAGCGGCACGAGCTGGAGAAGGCGGAGCTCGCGGCGACCCTGCTCGCCGAGGAGTACCGCGCGCAGGCCGCCGAGCCCACCGTCCACGACCTGGTCGAGGTGGTCACCGGGGCGGCCGCGGTCTCCCAGCGCTTCCTCCAGCTGCAGCTGGGCGCGAGCGACGAGGTGTGCGCCCTGGTGACCGGCAGCCCCGTCGCGATCACCGGCATGGAGAACAGCGCCGAGGAGCAGGCCACGGACCGGGGCGTCAGCTACCGCGTGGTGGTCGAGCGCACGGTCCTCGACCTGCCGACGGGCCTCGTCGAGCTGTCGACGGCGATCGGCCGCGACGAGCAGGTGCGGGTGGTGGACCGCGTCCCGACCAAGCTGGTCATCGCCGACGGCTCGCTCGCGATGGTGCCGCTCACCTCGCGGACGGCGGAGCCCGCCGCTCTCGTCGTGCACGCGAGCGGGCTGCTCGAATCCCTGACGGGCCTGTTCGAGGCGGTGTGGCGGGACGCGCTGCCGCTGCGCATCGGCGAGGACGGCAGGCTCACCGAGGACGCGCCGGAAGGCCCTGACGGCACCGACCTGGAGATCCTGTCGCTGCTCCTCGCGGGACTGACCGACGCCAGCGTCGCCAAGCAGCTCGACCTCGGGCTGCGGACGGTGCAGCGCCGGGTGAAGCGGCTGATGGAGCTCGCGGGCGTGACGACACGGCTCCAGCTGGGCTGGCACGCGTACGAGAGGGACTGGGTGGCACGCCGTTCCCCCACGCCCCGCGCCTGACCGGGGCCCCGCCCTGCCCCCGCCCCTCCGGAACCGACCGGGCCCCGCCCTGCCCCCGCCACCCCGCAACCGACCCGCGCCCCGCCCGCACCCGCCGCCTCGGGACTAACCTGACCTGCGGTTTCGCCGGATCTCCTGCACCCTGGGCAGATGGGAGCGTGGGAACTCCTGCTGGTCGGCGTGGTCATGCTGCTCGGCCTGTGCGGAGTGCTGGTGCCCGGGGTGCCGGGACCGTGGCTGGTGTGGGCCGCGGTTCTGTGGTGGGCGCTCCAGGACCCGAACGGCCTCGCCTGGGGCGTCCTGGTCGGCGCGACCGTCGTGCTGCTCGCGGCGCAGGCGGTGCGCTGGCAGCTGCCGCCCAGACGGCTGCGGGAGAGCGGGGCGACGCGCCGGATGGCGGTCTTCGCCGGGGCCGGGGCGCTGCTCGGGTTCTGCGTGGTGCCGGTGATCGGGTCGATCCCGGGGTTCATCGGCGGCATCTACGCCGGGGAACGGCTGCGGCTCGGCGGGCACGGCGAGGCGGTGACGGCGACGCGGACCGCGATGCGGATGGGCGGGAGCAGCGTCCTTGCCGAGCTGTTCGCGTGCCTGTTGATCGTGGGGGCGTGGCTGGGGGCGGTGTTCTGGGGCTAGGCCTGCTCCGTGGCCTGCCCTGCCCCGGGCCGGGCCTGCGGGCCGTCCCTTACGCGTGCGAGGCTTCGCGGCATGACCGAATTCAGCGAAGCCGAGCGCGCGTACCTCGCCTCCCAGCGCCTGGGGCGCATGGCCACGGTCGACCCGAAGGGCCAGCCGCAGGCGAACCCCGTGGGGTTCTTCCCGCAGGACGACGGCACGATCCTGATCGGCGGTTTCGCCCTGGGCACGACGAAGAAGTGGCGCAACCTCCTCGCGAACCCGAAGGTGTCCCTCGTCGTCGACGACATCGTGAGCCTGAGGCCGTGGAAGGTGCGCGGCATCGAGATCCGGGGCGAGGCGGAACTCCTCACGGGACCGCACGAGTTGGGCCCCCGCTTCAGCGAGGAACTGATCCGCGTCCACCCGAAGCGGATCCACAGCTGGGGTCTGGAGGAGAGCTGAACCGGCACCTCGCTAGGCGGACTCCGCCCTCACGTGCCGCAGTGCGTACGAGCGCCAGGGGCGCCAGGCGTCCTGGATCGGGGTGGGCTCGTCCGGCAGGGACACGTCCGGGTCGCCCAGGGCCCGCATGCGGATGAGGGCGGCCGTGCGGTCGGGCATGCCGGGCAGGGAGCGCAGGGCCGACTCCGCGTCGTCGCGGTCCGCGCCCGCGTCCAGGCGCAGGGTGCCGTCCGCGAGCGCGGTGGCCAGGGCGCCGAGCGTGCCCGGCTCCTCGGTCAGGTCCGACGGGGCCGGGAACACGTGCGTGAGCCGGCCGCACGCCGCGTCCAGGGCCTTGCCGTACCGCTCCACCAGGCGTTCGGCGGCCTCGCGCCCCACGAGTGCCCGCACCGCGAACTCCTCCGGGTCGGCTGCCCCCGGCGACCTGAGCCCCGGCCGTGCGGCGACGAGCGGGGCGAGGCGGGGGTCGGCGCCGAGCCGGTCGTCCACGGCGTACGGATCCGCGTCCAGGTCGAAGAGGCGGCGCATGCGCTGCACGGCCGTGGTGAGGTCGCGCAGGTCGCCCAGGTGCAGCCGGGCGTCGAGCCAGCCGCCGCGGTGCACGGCCTCGGCGCTCGAACCGCCGCCGGTCGCCCTCGCGGTGTGCGCGGTGTGCGCCTCCTCGACGGCCACGATGCCGGTCCCGTACGGCAGTCGGAGCGTACGCCGGTAGGTGCGGGTGCCCCGCTCCCCCGTGACCTCCTCGATCCCGGCGACCGCCTCGTCGGCGAGCAGGTCGAAGACGGCCTCGGCCCGGTAGGGCCCGCGGTGCGCGAGGCGCAGCGGGATCCCGGCGGCGGGCGTGGCCCTGGCCGTGCCGCGCTTGGGGGCCGCGGCGCGCAGGGCGGTCGGCGTGAGCGCGTACACCGCCCTGATCGTGTCGTTGAACTGCCGCACGCTGGCGAACCCCGCGGCGAACGCGATCTCCGTGATCGGCAGGTCCGTGGTCTGCAGCAGCACCCGGGCGGTGTGCGCGCGCTGCGCCCGCGCCAGGGCCACGGGGCCGGCGCCCAGTTCGGCGGTGAGCTGGCGCTGCACCTGCCGGGCGCTGTAGCCGAGGCGCACCGCGAGCCCCGGGACGCCCTCGCGGTCGACGACGCCGTCGCCGATCATCCGCATGGCGCGGCCCACCACGTCCGCGCGTACGTTCCACTCGGCGGAGCCCGGCACGGCGTCCGGCCTGCAGCGTCGGCAGGCACGGAAGCCGGAGGTCTGGGCGGCGGCCGCGGTGGCGTAGTAGCGGACGTTCTGCCGCTTGGGGGTGACGGCGGGGCAGCTGGGCCTGCAGTAGATCCCGGTCGTCTCGACGGCGAAGAAGAACTCTCCGTCGAACCGGGCGTCCCTGCTGCGCACGGCCTCGTACCTGGTCTCTTCATCGATCACGCCCTCCATTGTGGGGCGGGGACTCCACAACGGCTGGCGGAATTCGGACACGGAGCCTTGGGGGGGGCAGGTGTGCGGGGACACGGGCAGCCGCAGCTCATGACGGGCCCCGCAGGGGCGCGGGGAACTGCGCGCTCAGCCACAACAGGCCCGCAGCCACCCCCACCCCACACCGTCCCCACCCCGCACGCGCCCCACCGCCCAAGCTCAGCGCACGCGCCCCCGCTTGGCTTCCATCGCCGCGCGCCCCTCCGCGCCCCTGAGCCGCCACTCCCGCCGAAGTTCCGCCCGGGCCCTCGCGTCGGTCTTGGCGACGATCCGCTGGTTCTCACGGATCAGCTTGCGGTAGCTGTCGAGCCGGCGTTCGGGAAGCGTGCCGTCCTCGACGGCGGCGAGCACCGCGCACCCCGGCTCCGCCGCGTGCGCGCAGTCGTGGAACCGGCAGTCCTCCGCCAGCTCCTCGATCTCGGAGAAGACCTGTCCGACGCCGGTCTCGGCGTCGAACAGACCCACCCCGCGCAGCCCCGGGGTGTCGATGAGGACCCCGCCGCCGGGCAGCAGGATGAGGTTGCGGGTCGTCGTGGTGTGACGGCCCTTGCCGTCGACGTCACGGATCGCCTGGACCTCCATGACGTCGGTCCCGGCGAGCGCGTTCGCGAGTGTCGACTTGCCCGCGCCGGACTGCCCGAGCAGCACCGACGTACCGCCGGAGACGACGGCGGCGAGGACGTCGACGCCCTCCCCCCGCGCCGCGCTGACCGGCAGGACCTGCACGCCGGGCGCCGTGGTCTCGACGTCCTCGACGAGATGCGCGAGCGTGGCGGCGTCCGGCACGAGGTCGGCCTTGGTGAGAACGATCACCGGCTGCCCGCCCGACTCCCAGCCGAGCGCGAGGAACCGCTCGATGCGCCCGAGGTCGAGCTCGGCGGCGAGCGACACGGCGATGATCGAGTGGTCGACGTTGGCCGCGAGGATCTGTCCCTCGGACCGCTTGGACGAGGTGGAGCGCACGAAGGACGTACGACGCGGCAGATACGCCCGTACGTAGCGGGGGTCGCCGCCGTCCGGGTCGACGACGGCCCAGTCGCCGGTGCAGACGACCTTCAGCGGATCGCGCGGGGTGACGAACTCGGTGTCGGCACGCACCATCCCGTCGGCGGTGACGACGTCGCACTGCCCGCGGTCCACACGGACGACGCGGCCGGGCACGAGGCCCCGCTCCGCGTACGGCGCGAACTCCGCCTCCCAGCCCGCGTCCCAGCCGTACGGGGCCAGGGGGTGCGGGGCGGACGAGGACGCGGCAGAGGACGCGGACGAGCCCAGGGAAGAAGAGAACGGGAGAGAAGAGAAAGACAAGGGGTGACCCTTCACAAGGGTGGCCCCGGCGGCGCGCTCGGCGCGCGGTGAGTCAGGTCAAGGTCAGCCGGAGGCCACAGGGGTGGCAAGGAATTCCTGAGTGCGGGCAGCGCCCTGCGCGACGGCATTCATCGAAGGCCACCTCCTGATCTTTCGTATGTGCACTTCCGTACGTCCATACGTGCGTGCGTGCATACGTGCTCAACGGCTTGCTCGGCCGAGCGTAGGGGACGGCGGCGTCGCGGCACCACTGGTTTTCCCTGGGCGGGCCCGCCCGCCAACTCCCTTGCGCACAACGGCTTTTCAGGGCCATGTGACGTGTGCAATGGTACATGTCACACATCCGCCGTGGGCATGACATGACCTGGCATGACACGGCCGCGACCCGGCCCGGAGGCCACCTTGAAAACCAGACCCCCCACACCGAGCACTCGCGCGCGAGCACTGATAGCCGCCCTCGCCGCCTGCCTGGGACTCGCCCTGCTCACCCCCCTCGACACGGCGGCCACGGCGAACGCCGCCGCCGGCAAGCCCGTCGCGCCGAGTGCGAAGGCCGCCCCGCGGCCCGCCACCCCCACACCGGCCGACGCCGAGGCGGAGCGCATGGCCGAGCCGTCCAAGGACGTGTCGAAGCGGCCGCCGATCCAGGTCGCCCCGGAGAAGGCCCGCAAGGCCAGGGGCAAGGCCGCGGAGTGCCGCGTCTCCGACTTCGCGTCGAAGACCGGCGACGCCCTGGTCCAGCAGATCAAGAGCGTCGAGACCGCCTGCGTCAACACCCTGTTCTCCGTGACCGGTCCGGACGCCGGGGCGCTGTTCCGCGAGGAGCAGATGGTGACGGTGGCGAACGCGCTGCGCGACGTCGGCTCCGCCTACCCCGGTGACAACACCACGTCCGCCGCCCAGATCGTCCTGTACCTGCGGGCCGGCTACTACGTGCAGTGGGGCAACCAGGACGAGGTCGGCGAGTACGGCCCCGCGCTCAAGAGCGCGATCCAGGGCGGCCTCGACGCCTTCTTCGGCTCGTCCCACGCCTTCGACGTCACCGAGGCCAACGGCACCACCCTGGCCGAGGCGGTCACCCTGGTCGACAGCGCCCAGGAGAACGACCGCTATCTGCACGTGACCAAGCGCCTGTTGAACGGCTACGACGCCTCGTACGACAAGTTCTGGGGCATGGTCGCGGCGGTGAACAACACCTTCCAGGTCTACTTCCGCGGCCACCAGGTCCCGGCGTTCCTCGCCGCCGTCAAGGCCGACCGGAGCAACCTCACGATCCTGCGCGACTTCGCCGTCAGGCACGACGGCCTGCTCGGCACCGACAAGTCCTACCTGGTCTACAACGCGGGGCGCGAGCTCGGCCGCTTCCTGCAGCACGCGGACCTCAGGCCCGCCGTCACCCCGCTGGCCAAGGAGCTCCTCGACCGCAGCCGGATGACCGGCCGCACCGCCAGGCTCTGGATCGGCGTCGCCGAGATGACGGACGCCTACGACAAGGAGAACTGCTCGCAGTACGGCACCTGCGACCTGGCGAACCGGGTGCGCGACGCCGTGCTCACGGTCAAGCACACCTGCGGCGGCTCCCTGAAGATCGTCGCCCAGCAGATGACCGCCGCCGAGCTCGCCGCCTCCTGCGACAGCCTCCTCAAGCAGGACGACTTCTTCCACGGCGTGGCCAAGGACAGCGGACCGGTCAAGGACGACCACAACACCACCCTCGAAGTGGTCGCCTTCGACTCCAGCACCGACTACCAGACGTACGCCGGTGTGGTCTTCGGCATCGACACCGACAACGGCGGCATGTACCTGGAGGGCAACCCCGCACAGCAGGGCAACCTGCCGCGCTTCATCGCGTACGAGGCCGAGTGGGTGCGCCCCGACTTCCAGATCTGGAACCTGAACCACGAGTACACCCACTACCTCGACGGCCGCTTCAACATGTACGGCGACTTCACGGAGAACATGAAGACGCCGACCGTGATGTGGGTGGAGGGCTTCGCCGAGTACATCTCCTACTCCTACCGGGGCGAGACGTACGAGAAGGCCGTCGCCGAGGCGGGCAAGAAGACGTACAAGCTGAGCACGCTCTTCGACACCACCTACGAGAACACCGACACCACCCGCACCTACCAGTGGGGCTACCTGGCGGTCCGCTATCTGCTCCAGTCCCACCCGCAGGACGTGGCGACCCTCCTCGGCCACTACCGCGCGGGCGACTGGGACGCCGCCCGCACGCTGCTCACCGGCACCATCGGCACCCGCTACGACGCCGACTTCGACGCATGGCTGGACCGGTGCGCCGCGGGCGACTGCGACGCCACGGCCGGGCGGTGACCGTCTCATGACCGGTCGAGCAGCGGCAGCAGCAGCGCCGCCGACCAGCTGAAGTTCGGCGCGTTGAGAGGGGCTCCGGTCAGGGGGTTGTAGTTCTCCATGACCGGGGCCCTTCCCGTCAGCCCGGCCGCGTCGGCGAGCAGGCGGTCGGTGAGGGCGTCCGCGTCGCGGTCGTAGCCGTAGCGGCGCAGGCCGCCGAGGGCGAAGTGGGCCTGGTCGAGCCAGACCGGGCCGCGCCAGTAGCGGGTCGCGGAGAAGTACGGGGACGACTTGGCGACCGTCGGGAACGGCACCGTCGTCGCGAACTCGGCCGAGTCGATCAACATGGCCCGCACCGCCCGCGCCTGGCCCCGCGACGCCGAGCCCGTCCACAGCGGGACGGCGCCCTCGATGCCGCGGCCGCGGGCGGTGAGCCGGGTGCCGGAGTCCAGGCCGATGTCGTGGAACCAGCCGGTGGCCGGGTCGTACATCGTGGCACGCACGGCGGCGTGCGTCGCGTCCGCCCTGCGCTGCCAGCGCGCGGCGTCGGCGCGCTCGCCCAGCGTCTTGGCGATGCGCGCCAAGTGGTCCTGGTCCTGGGCGAGATAGGCGTTCAGGTCGACGGACTCCTGGGTGAGGGAGTAGCCGAGGAGGGTGCCGTCGGCGGCGCGGTTGGCGACGACGGAGGTGCCGAGCTCGGCGTCGAAGCGGGGCGCGTTGTCCATGCCGCTCTCCCAGGCGGCGGCCAGGCGGCGCTCCCGCGTGGAGTCGTTGGCCGGGTCGACGGTGGCGCCGTACTCGGCGAGGCCGTCGTGGTCGTGGTCCCGGTTGCGGTACCACCAGGCCTGGTAGGCGGCGAGCTTCGGGTACATCTCGCGCAGGAAGGCGCGGTCGCCGCTCTTGCGGTAGACCTCCCACACCGCCCAACTCGCCAGGGGCGGCTTGGAGTTGCGTTCGTTCCAGTTGCCGCCGTCGCGCGCGGGGGCGTTGTAGAAGACGGCGTCGGGGATCATCCCCGCGTCCTGCGGGCGGGTCGTCGAGTCCGCCGTGATCTGCCAGTCGAACAGGGCGCGGATCTGCGTCTGCGCGAGCGCCGGGTCGAAGCGGGCGGTGCCCACGGCCTGCTTCCAGGTGTCCCAGGACCACAGGCCGCCGGTGAACCACTTGTACGAGATGGACGGCGTGATGCCGTCGTGCTTCAACTGCCCAGCCGCCGAACGCCAGTTGGTGACCAGTGTCTGCAGGGACTTGACGGCCGTGCGGCGCCGGTCGGTGGGCACGCCGCGCGTCACCCCCGCCACATAGCCGCGCCAGCGGGCGTCGCCGGCCGACGCGTACGCCTGCGGGCGGGCCAGGACCGTGCGCACGCTCCGCGCCTGACGGGCGCGCTCGGCGGCGGTGAAGGTGTAGGACTCGGTCCAGTCGAAGTGGTGCGCGGCCCCGGGCGCGAGCAAGACCGGCGCGGTGGTGCGTGTGCGGTAGGAGTCGCCGTCGACGGTGGTGCGCACGGGCTCCTTGTGGGTGACCTCGAAGCGCTCGGTGCCGTCGGTGAGGTAGTCCCAGGTCTCGCGCACCTTCGCGAAGTCGACGCCGACGCCCGTGGCGGTCGGGGCAAGACGCGGCGCGTCCCGCATCGGCGCCTTCGCGGGCCGCAGGAGGCTGCCGGTCCAGTCGGCGCCGAGGGTGCGCGGGGCGGTCCCTGTGTTGCGGACCTCGGCGCGGATCAGGGCGCTGCGGTGGGTGGCGAAGCGCAGCGTCAGGGTGAGGCGCAGGCCGCGCCCGAGGTCGTAGGACTGGACGAGCCGGCCGGGCAGCGAGGTGAGGCGGGGCGCGCCGCCCGCGGCGAGGTCGAGGGCGTGCCCGTCCTCGGTGAGCCGGATGCGGCTGAAGGAGCCGCTCAGCCACCAGGGGTACTCCTGGGCGATGTAGAGGGGCCCGGTGAAGCCGCCGTACGCGGAGCGGTCGCCGGGCTCGGGCAGGGCGTAGGCGTGCCAGGCGCCCCGGTCGGCGAAGACGTTGACGCGGTTGACGTCGTCGTCGCCGCCGGGCAGCGCGGCGGTGGGGGTGCCGTGCAGGTCGAGGACGTCGGCGTAGGCGGGGGTGGCGGGGTCCTTGGCCGTGGGGGCGGGGCCGGCGCTCGCGGGCGGGGCGGCCAGGGCGGCGCCGCCCGCGAGCAGCAGCGCGGTGAGGAACGCGAGGCGGGAGGTGCGGGGTCCGGTCACGAGGGGATGCCTCCGGGAAGGTCGGGGGTGCGGAGCACGGCGTAGGCGGGGGCGCACTCCGTGACGGCGGGGGCCGCGTGCGCGGGCCGGGACGCGACGCCTGGCGCGCGAGGGCCGGTCACGAACGCTCACCTCCAGAAGGGGTGGTCGTGCGGAGCACCGCCGCGCCGAGCGGCGGGAGGTGCACGGCGCCGCTCACCGCAGCCCCGGTGAGCAGGTCCGTGCCGTCGGCCTCGATCTCGACGGTCCTGTCCGTGTGGTTGAGGAGGAACAGGTAGGAGGCGTCGGGGCCGGTGCGGACGGTGGCCTCGACGCCTTCGGGGACCGGCGCGCACGGGGTGACGCCCGCTTCGGCGAGCGCCGGGTCGAGGACGTCCGCGATGTGGTCGGGCAGGTGGCAGCTCACGTACCGGGCGGTGCCCGCGCCGTGGGTGCGGCGGGTGACGGCGGGCCGGCCCGCGAGCGGTCCCGCGGCGTAGGTGTCGAGGGGCTCGGCGTCCTCCGCCTCGATCCACTCGCTCCACACCGTGGCCCGGGCGCCGGAGGCGAGGGGCACCGTTTCGGCGTCGGGCACCGGCCAGAACTCGTCGACGGACAGGCCGAGCACGTCCCTCAGCGGTCCCGGCGCTCCCCCGTCGTGGATGTGGTCGTGCTCGTCGACGACCCCGCTGAACGGTCCGACGACGAGGTGGCCGCCACCGTGGACGTACGCGGTGAGCCGCTCGGCGTCGGCGGTGCGCAGCAGGTGCAGGCTGGGGGCGAGGACCGCGCGGTAGCCGCAGAGCCCGGCGTGCGGCGGCACGAAGTCGGCGGTGACGCCGCGCGCGTGCAGGGCCGCGTACCAGGGGCGGAGCAGGTCGGGCCAGCGCATGCGGGCGGAGGGATGGTCGTCGGACTCCAGGGCCCACCACGACTCCCAGTCCAGGACGAGGGCCACGGAGGCGGTGACGCGGCTGCCCGCGACCTCGGCGATCCTGCCCAGTTCGGCGCCGAAGCGGACGGTCTCGCGCCAGCCGCGCGACACGGTGCCGCGGTGCGGGAGCAGGGCACTGTGGTACTTCTCCGCGCCCGCCCGCGAGGCGCGCCACTGGAAGTACAGGACGCCGTCGGCGCCGCGGGCCACGGCCTGGAGCGACCAGAGGCGTTGCAGCCCCGGCTTCTTGGGGACGTTGACCGGCCGCCAGCTGACCGCGGAGGGGGCCTGTTCCATCAGCAGCCACGGCTTGCCGCGCTTGAGTGAGCGCATCAGGTCGTAGTTCAGGGCGGCGGTGACGTGGGCCCGGGGGTCGGCGGGGTCGGGGTAGGCGTCGTCGGAGACGAAGTCCTCGTGCTCGGCCCACCGCCAGTAGTCGAGCTCCTTCAGCATCGACATGAAGTTGGTCGTCGCCGGGGTGCCGGGGCTCACCTCGGCGAGGACGTCGCGCTCGGCGCGGTGCAGGGCGAGCAGGGCATCCGAGCAGAAGCGGCGCCAGTCCAGGAGCTGGGTCGGGTTGACGGGGCCCGGCGCGGTGCGCGGCGGTTCGATCTCGTCGTAGGTGCCGTACCGCTGGGACCAGAAGGCCGTGCCCCAGGCGTGGTTGAGGGCGCCGATGCCGCCGTACCGCTCCCGCAGCCAGGCGCGGAAGTGCGCCGCCGAGCACGGGCAGAAGCACTCGGTGACGTGGTCGCCGTACTCGTTGTGGATGTGCCACAGGGCGAGCGCCGGGTGGCCGGTGTACCGCTCGGCCAGTGCGCGGGTCAGGCGCAGCGCCGCCTGCCGGTAGTGCGGGGACGAGGGGCAGTAGTGCTGGCGCGAGCCGAATTCGAGGCGTACGCCGTCGGCGGTGACCGGCAGGATCTCGGGGTGGGCGCGCACCAGCCAGGCGGGCGGGGAGGCGGTGGCGGTGGCCAGGTCGACGGCGATGCCGTGGGTGCGGAGGAGGTCCATGAGCCGGTCGAGCCAGCCGAAGTCCCAGGCGTCGGGGCCGGGTTGGAGCCGGGCCCAGGAGAAGACGCCCACGGTGACCAGGGTGACCCCGGCCTCCTTCATCAGCGCGGCGTCCTCGGCCCAGGTCTCCTCGGGCCACTGCTCGGGGTTGTAGTCGCCGCCGTAGAGCAGTCCGGGCACGGACGTCAGGCGCTCGCTCATCCCTTCACCGCCCCGCCGAGCAGGCCGGCCACGAACTGCCGCTGGAACAGCAGGAACAGCGCCATGAGGGGCAGGGTGGCGAGCAGCGAGCCGAGCATCAGTCCGGAGTAGTCGACGCGGGAGAGTCCGGTGAGGGTGTTGAGGGCGACGGGCACGGTGTACTTGTCCTCCGTGTTGAGCACGAGAAGGGGCCAGATGAAGCTGTTCCAGGCCGCCGTGAACGTGAAGATGACGAGGGCGCCCAACTGCGGCCGCACGCACGGCAGTACGACGCGGTAGAAGGTGCGCAGCTCGCCGCAGCCGTCCATGCGGGCCGACTCGACGAGCTCGTCGGGAAAGTCGACGAAGCCCTGGCGCATCAGGAGGATGCCGAAGGAATTGGCGAGGAACGGCAGGATCACCGCCTGGTAGGAGTTGATCCAGCCGATGCTCGCCATCATCTGGAAGAGCGGCACGAGCAGCACCTGGAAGGGGATCATCATCGTCGCGAGCACGGCGGCGAGCACCAGCCCCCGTCCCCGGAAGCGGTACTTGGCCAGGCCGTAGCCGCACATCGCGGAGACGAGGGAGCTGAGCGCGGTCTGGACGACGGCGATGCCGAGGCTGTTGAGCATGACCCGGCCGAAGCCGATGGTGTCCTGGAGCCGGGCGAGGTTGTCCAGGAGTTCGCCGCCGGGCAGGAACGGCGGCGGCGAGTGGAACAGGTCGGCGGAGGAGTGGGTGGCGGCGATCGCCATCCACAGGAACGGCACGAGGCCGGCCACCGCGCCGAGCAGGAGCACCGCCCGCGCGGCGATCCTTCCGACGCCTGTGACGACGGCAGGGCCGCGGTTCATCGGCGGCGCTCCCTTCCGAAGGCGAGGTACTGGAGCGCGGAGACCGCGGCGATGATCGCGACCACCACCCAGGCGATGGCGGCGGCGTACCCGAAGTCGAACTGCTGGAAGCCGACGCGGTAGAGGTGCAGCACGGGGGTGAGGGTGGCGTCGTCGGGGCCGCCCCGGGTCAGGACGTAGTTCTCGTCGAAGAGCTGGAGCGTGCCGATGGTGGAGGTGACGACGCAGAAGAGGACCACGGGCCGCAGCTGCGGCAGGATCACGCGCCTGTACGTGGTGAAGGTGGAGGCGCCGTCGAGGGCGGCGGCCTCGTACTGGTCCTTGCCGATGGACTGCAGACCCGCGAGGAGGATGACGGCGTTGTAGCCGGTCCAGCGCCAGGTGAGGGTGAGGACGAGGGAGACGCGGGCCCAGGTCGGGTCGTTGAGCCAGTCGACCGGGCCCGCGCCGACGGCGCCGAGGGCCTGGTTGACGAGGCCGTTGTCGGTCTTGAGCAGGACCTGGAAGACCACGGCGTACGCGACGAGCGTGGTCACCGCGGGCAGGAAGTGCACGGCGCGCCAGGTGCCGCGGAAGCGGAGCCACGACTGGTTGAGGAGTGCGGCGACGACCAGTGCGAGGCAGATCATCACCGGGACCTGGACGACGAGGATCAGCCCGGTGTTGAGCAGCGACTCGGCGAACGCCGGGTCGTGCAGCAGCCGTCGGTACTGGTCGAGGCCGACCCAGCGCAGGGCTCCCGCGTCCTCGGTGGTGAACGACTGCAGGAGGCTCGCGCCGAGGGGATAGGCGAAGAAGAGGGCGAACAGCGCGGCGGCGGGGCCCGCGAAGATCCACCCCGACAGGCGGGCGCGGCGCCGGGGGCGGCGCGGCGGGCCGGGCGTGCGGGCGGGCACGGCGGTGCGCTGCCCGGAGTTCAGGGCGACCATGGGCTACGCCACTCTCTTTCGTCCGGTCGCGTCGGCGAGCCGCTCGGCCGCCGAGACGAGGGAGGCGCGCGGGTCCTCGCCGTGCAGCAGCACGCCGTTGACGGCGGAGATGGTGATGTCCTTCTCCTTGGCGTCGTCCTTCGTGTACTCGATGGGCGGGATGCGCCGGGCGAGTCGCGCGAACACGGCACCCGTGCGCTGTCCGCCGAAGTACTCCTGTCTCCGGCTCAGATACGGGTCTTCGAGCGCGGGCAGGTAGGCGGGGAAGAGGCCGTCGCGCTTGAGCATGGCCACCTGGTTGCCCTTGTCGGCGAGGACGAAGCGGATGAACTCCCAGGCGGTCTCGGGGTGTTCGCTCTGGGCGGGGATGCAGAGGGTGGAGCCGCCGATGTTGGAGGTGCGTACGCCGTCGGCGGTGAACCCGGGCAGCGGTACCACGCCGAACTTCCCCTTCAGCTCCGGCATCTCACCGGTGAGGGTGCCCGTCCACCAGGCGGCGTTGGGGGTGGTGGCGACCTTGCCGTCCTTGGTGGCGGTGACCAGGCCGTCCCAGTTCTTCTCGTAGGCGAGGAGCCCTTCCTCGGCGAGCCGCTTCATCAGCGTCAGGGCCCGTACGGCGGCCGGGGTCTCCAGGGCGATGCGGCCGCCGCGGAACGAGGACTGGCCCTGCTGCTGAAGGAGCATCGGGAACATTCCCGCTCCCGTCGGATCGTGGACGAGCAGCTTGCGCCCGGTGGCCCGCTTGACGCGGACGCCGGCGCGGAGGTAGTCCCCCCAGGTCCGCAGGGACTTGGGGTCGACGTCGGCGGCGCGCAGGTGGTCGGCGCGGTAGAAGAGGGCGCACGGGCCGATGTCCCACGGGATCCCGAAGACCTTCGTGCCGTCCGTGCCGCCGGTGACGGTGCGCCAGGCGGCGCGGTCGAAGTCGGCTTCGTGGCGGCGGGCACGCCGTGCCACGTCGTAGAAGCCGCCGGGGAAGTTGGCGGTGTAGCGGGGCAGGTAGCCGCCCTCGACGGTGAGGACGTCGGCGAGTCCGGTGCCGCCGCGCAGGCCCACGGTGATCTTGTCGTAGGCGTTGTCGTAGCCGATGTCGACCACGTCGACGCGCACGTCCGGGTGGCGCTCCTGGAAGGCGTGCCGGAGCCGCTTCATCGCGGTGGCGGCCACGTCCCACGACCAGACGGTGATCCTGCCGGTGAGCTTGCGGCTTCCCGTGCCTTCGGGGCCTTCGTCCTCCCCTTCGCCGCCCAGCTCACGCGGGCCGCCGCCCGCTCCGCCCGCCCCTCCCATGGCGCAGGAGCCGAGCAGCGCGGATGCCGAGGCGGCGAGTCCCGCGGCCACAACTCGCCGCCGGGGTGGTCTTGTTGACACTCTTGCCTCCTGAGGACTGAATGCCTAATTCTGTATTCAGAACACTGAATGACATGACCGACCGTCAAGAGGCCTGCGCACAAAGACTTCTGCACCCGAAGACTTCTGCACACGCGAAAGGTGCGGCATGACCCACCCGTACATCCCGAACGCGGTGCCCGCCGTCCGACAGGCGATGCTCGACGAGATCGGCGCGGCGAGCGTCGAGGAGTTCTACGCCGACATCCCCGACTCCATCCGCCTGCACCGCCCCCTCGACCTGCCGGAGCCGCTGCGCTCGGAGGCCGAACTCACCCGGCACATGGAGGAGTTGCTCTCCCGCAACACCACCACCCGTCAGGCCCTCAGCTTCCTCGGCAAGGGCTGCTACCAGCACCACGTCCCCGCGGTGGTCGACGAGGTCGTGAACCGCGCCGAGTTCCTCACGGCGTACGCCGGCGAACCGTACGAGGACCACGGCCGCTTCCAGGCCCTGTGGGAGTACCAGTCGATGATGGCCGAACTGCTCGACGTGGAGGTCGTCAACGTCCCCGTGTACGACGGCTTCCAGGCCGCGGGCACGGCGCTGCGCATGGCGGGCCGGATCACAGGGCGCCGCCGCCTCGTCGTGGCCACGGCGCTCGACGCGGACAAGCTGTCGCGCGTACGGGACTACGTACGGCCCGACCACGACGTGACGCTCGTCCCCGTGGACCGGGAGACCGGCCGCGCGGACCTCGCCGCGATCCGCGGGGCACTGGACCCGGGCGACACGGCCGCCGTGTACGCGGAGGCCCCCTCGGCCGTCGGACTGGTCGACGAGCACCTTCCCGAGCTCGCCGAACTCGCCCACGCGGCAGGGGCGTTGTACGTGGTCGGCTGCAATCCGCTCACCCTTGGCGTGCTCGCCCCGCCGTCCTCGTACGGCGCGGACATCGCGTGCGGCGACATCCAGCCGCTCGGCATCCACCAGAGCTTCGGCGGCGGCAACGCCGGGTTCATCGCGACGCGCGACGAGGAGCACCTGGTGGCCGAGTTCCCCTCGCGCCTGTTCGGGCTGGTGCCCACCGAGGTCGAGGGCGAGTACGGCTTCGGCGACGTCGCCTATGAACGGACCTCCTTCGCCCGGCGCGAGGAGGGCAAGGAGTGGGTCGGCACGGCGGCCGCGCTGCACGGCATCGGCGCCGGGGTGTATCTGGCACTGATGGGGCCGCGGGGCATGCGCGAGATCGGCGAGACCATCCTCTCCCTCACCGCGTACGCGCGGCGGCGCCTGGCCGAAGTCTCCTGTGTGGACGTGCCGTTCGGGGACGCCCTGCACTTCGCCGACTTCACCGTCCGCTACACCGGCTCCCGCACGGCCGCCGACATCCGCGCCCGCCTGAAGGAGCGCGGCATCTTCGGCGGCGTGCCGACCGGCGAGCGGGAAGCGGCGTACTGCGTCACCGAAGTCCACACCAAGGCCGACATCGACCGGCTCGCCGCGACCCTGGAGGAGATCGTCAAGTGAGCGACCACCACGCGTCCGCGCCCGTGCCGGTGACGCCCGAGGACGCGCGGATCGCGGCGAAGCCGCGGCTGCGCCGGTTCCGGCAGGCCTCCTGGGACGAGAAGCTGGTCTTCGAGCTCGGCGGGCCGGGTAAGCGGGGTGTGCTGCCACCGGCCGCCGACCCCTCGCTCGCCGTCCCGCGGATCCCGGCCGCCCTGCGCCGCACGGCACCGCCCGCACTGCCCGAGCTCTCCCAACAGCAGGTTCTGCGCCACTACTTGAGGCTCTCGCAGGAGAACCTCGGCGCCGACCTGAACATCGACGTCGGCCAGGGCACCTGCACCATGAAGTACAGCCCGAAGGTCAACGACCGGTTCGTGCGCGACCCCCGGATCGCCGCGCTCCATCCGCTCCAGGACGAGGACACCGTCCAGGGCGTGCTGCGCGTCATCCACGACCTGGAGCGGCTCCTGTGCGAGATCTCCGGCATGGACCGGGTCTCGCTCCAGCCCGCCGCGGGCTCCGCGGCCATCTACACGAACGTCGCCATGATCCGCGCCTACTTCGCGGCGCGCGGCGAGCTGGAGCGGCGCGACGAGGTCATCACGACGGTCTTCTCGCACCCCTCGAACGCGGCCTGCGCGAAGACCGCGGGGTTCAAGGTGATCACGCTGCACCCGGACGCGGACGGCTACCCCGACATCGGGGCCCTCAAGGCGGCGGTCGGCCCGCGCACCGCGGCCCTGCTGATCACCAACCCGGAGGACACCGGCATTTACAACCCGCGCATCGAGGAGTTCGTGCGGATCGTGCACGAGGCGGGCGGCCTGTGCTCCTACGACCAGGCGAACGCCAACGGCATCCTCGGCATCACCCGCGCCCGTGACGCGGGCTTCGACCTGTGCCACTTCAATCTGCACAAGACGTTCTCGACGCCGCACGCGTGCGGCGGCCCCGCGGCGGGCGCCTGCGCGGTGACCGAGGAGCTGGCGCCGTATCTCCCTTACCCCACAGTGGAGTCGGAAGGAGACCGGCTGTTCCTGGATCACGACCGGCCGCATTCGGTCGGCAAGATGCGGCCGTTCTACGGAGTCGTGCCGAACCTGGTGCGCGCGTACGCCTGGATCAGGTCGCTCGGCGCACAGGGGCTGCGGGCGGCGGCCGAGACGGCGGTCCTCAACAACAACTACCTGCTCCACAAGGTCCGGCGGATCCCGGGCGTCTCGGTGCCGTACGCGCAGGGACGGCCGCGCGTGGAGCAGGTCCGCTACAGCTGGCAGAAGCTGCACGAGGACACCGGCGTCCACTCGGAGGACATCGGCCTGCGCGCCGCCGACTTCGGCACCCACTACTGGACCAGCCACCATCCCTACGTGGTGCCCGAGCCGATGACCCTGGAGCCCACCGAGTCCTA
Organism: Streptomyces sp. NPDC025651; assembly: GCF_055558735.1. NCBI lineage: Bacteria > Bacillati > Actinomycetota > Actinomycetes > Kitasatosporales > Streptomycetaceae > Streptomyces > Streptomyces sp. NPDC025651. The sequence continues at coordinate 296,389 of NZ_JBVHLZ010000009.1, read as the reverse complement.
CAGCCGGGCCGACCTCGACGAGTACGCGGAGATCCTCGCGGAGGTCGCGCGCGAGGCGTACGAGGACCCTGAGACCGTGCGCACGGCGCCGCACCGCTCCAGCGTCCACCGGGTGCGGCCCGAGGCGCTGGACGACCCGAAGACGTGGGCGGTGTCCTGGCGGGCCTACCGCCGCAAGATCCTGGGCGAGCCGGCGTGAGGACCCCGCGTGTCGGCCTGGTGGTCAACCCGGTCGCCGGGCTCGGCGGCCGGGTGGGTCTCGGCGGCACGGACGGGCCCGAACGGGCCGCGCGCGCGGTGGAGTTGGGGGCACGCCCGCTGGCCGGTGCGCGCGCGGCCCAGGCGGTGCGGGCGCTGCGGGCCGTGGTCCCGGATCCGGTGGTCGTGACCGTGCCGGGGGTGATGGGGGCGGATGCGGTGCGGGCGGCGGGTCTTGAGCCGGTGCCGGTACGGGTGCCCGTGCCCGCCCGTACCACCCCCGCCGACACCCTCGCCGCGGTCCGCGCCGTCGTCCGCTCCGGCGTCGAGCTCCTGCTCTTCGCCGGTGGCGACGGCACCGCGCGCGACGTGCTGGGCGCGCTCGGCGCAGCCCGTTGCCCCGTCCTCGGCATCCCGACCGGCGTCAAGATGCACTCGGCGGTCTTCGCGGTCGGCCCGCGCGCGGCGGGCGAGGTCGCCGCAGCCTGGCTGACGGGAAAGGGCGGCGTACGGCTGCGGGACTCCGAGGTCATGGACCGCGACGACGCCGCGCTGCGCGAGGGCCGGGTGGCCTCGCGGCTCTTCGGCTGGCTGCCCGTGCCCGACGTACCGGCGCGGGTGCAGCAGCGCAAGACGGGCGGCACGGCCGCCACCGCCGAGGCGTCCTGGGGCATCGCGGCGGAGACCGCGGGGCGCGTCGGCGACGGGCTGCTCGTCCTGGGCCCCGGCAGCACCACCCGCGCCGTGGCCCGCGCGCTCGGCGCCGACGCCTCGCTCTCCGGGGTCGACGTGCTGGCCCTGCGCGAGGGCCGCGCCGAGGTGGTGGCGCGCGACGCGGGCGAGGCGGAGCTGCTCGCGCGGATCGGCCGGGGGCGCTGCTGGATCGCGCTCTCCCCCATCGGCGGCCAGGGCTTCCTGCTCGGCCGCGGCAACCAGCAGATCTCGCCTCGCGTGCTGCGCGCGGCGGGCGGCCGCGAACGGCTGCTCGTCCTGTGCCCGGAGCAGAAGCTGGCGGCGCTCGGCGGCCGCCCGCTGCTCCTCGACACCGGTGACCCGGCCCTGGACGCCGAGTTGACCGGATACCTGCCGGTGCTCACCGGGCACCGGCGCGTCTCCCTCTACCCCGTGACCAGCTGATCCCCAGGGACAAGGAGCACACGATGATCTCTCTCGACGGAAAGCGCGCCGTCGTCACCGGTGGCGGCGCCGGCATCGGACGCGCCACGGCCCAGGTCCTCGCCGAGCTCGGCGCCCGCGTCGTGGTCGCCGACATCGACGCGGAGGGCGGCGAGCGGACCGCGAAGGACACCGGGGGTGTCTTCGTACGCTGTGACGTGTCGCGGCGTGCCGACTGCGAGGCCGTGGTGGCCACCGCCCAGGACCGCTTCGGCGGCGTCGACGTCCTCTTCAACAACGCGGGCGTGATCCGCCGCTCCACGGTGTGCGAGATCACCGAGGACGACTGGGACCTGGTGATGGCGGTGAACGTGCGCTCGATCCTGCTGATGAGCCGTCTCGTCATCCCGGGCATGGCGGCCCGGGGCGGCGGCTCGATCATCAACACCGGCTCCGGCTGGGGCATTTCGGGCGGCGCCCGCGCGGTCTCGTACTGCGCGTCGAAGGGTGCCGTCGTCAACATGACCCGCGCCATGGCGATCGACCACGGCCCGGACAACATCCGCGTCAACTGCGTGTGCCCCGGCGACACCGCCACCGGCATGCTGGCGGAGGAGGCCCGGCAGCTGGGCGAGCGGGCGGACGCGTTCTACGCCGAAGCGGCCGACCGCCCCCTCGGCCGCGTCGGCCAGCCCCACGACATCGCGCGGACGGTGGCGTTCCTGGCGTCCGACGCGGCCGGGTTCATCAGTGGGGCGATCATCCCCGTCGACGGCGCAGGTACCGCCTGACCAGCCGGTGGCGGATAATCGAGCAACCGAAGGGGAGGGCCGCCGCACATGCCAATCGAGAACCGACCGCTGCGTGAGCAGGTGAAGGAGGAACTGCTCAGGCGCCTCGGCAGCGGCACGATCGCCACGAACGAGACGATCAACGAAGTGCAGTTGGCCGCCGAGCTGGGTGTCAGCCGTACGCCGCTGCGCGAGGCGCTGATCACGCTGGAGCGCGAGGGCGTCATCACCAGCGAGCGCGGCAAGGGCTTCCGCTTCACGCCGCTGAGCGCCCAGGAGTTCCGCGACCTGACGGCGATCGTCACCACCCTGGAGGCGCTCGCCCTGCGGTCCACCGCCCCCGAGTACCTCGCGACGATCGCCCCGCAACTCCTCTCGGAGGCAAGGGCGTTCGCCGCCCCGCAGGCCCCGCACGACGTGATCGAGCGCTACGACGACGCCTGGCACGACCTGCTCCTGTCGGGCTGCGCCAACGGCCGCCTGATGCAGCTGATCACGTCCCTGAAGGTCACGATGCACCGTTACGAGCGCGTGGCCCTCGGCGACCAGGACGTCCTGGAGCGCTCCGCCGAGGAGCACGAGCGCATCGCGCTGTGCCTGCAGCGCGGCGACCTGGAGGCGGCGACGGCGGCACTGGAGGACAACTGGAACAGCGGAATGGACCGCATCCTGAAACGCCTCAAGCCCTAGGGCCTGTCCAAAGGATCAGGAGCGGCAGCGCCTGGGGCCGCTTCCCGTGATCCGAGGACGGGTCCGATCCTGTGTGCACGGTGCTGCTGTGCGGCCGCCTGCGTGGCTGGGCGCGAGGTCGTCCGTTTCCGCGCCGTCACGGTCCGCCGTAGTCATAGTCGGGCACTTTCTTGCTGATCGTCCCGCAGGCCGACGGGAGACGGGAGGCTTCTTCCTGCTGATCGTCCCGCTGAGCGGCGGGTGGCGGGAGCTTCGCGCATCCCGGATCGGGACGGAGGAGGCGATCATGGACGCACGGCGACAGCGGGCAGCAGGCAACCTGCCCGCGGAGACCACGGTGCTGGTCGGGCGACGGGACGAACTGGCAGAGCTGCGCCGATTGTTGGGGCGGTCCCGGCTGGTGACGCTGGCCGGTGTCGGCGGAGTGGGCAAGACACGGCTCGCACTGCGGGCGGCACAGGACCAGCAGTCCGCGTTCCCGGACGGGGCATGGTGGGTGGAGCTGTCACCGGTGAACCGGGCGAGCCACGTGCTGCCCTACGCCCTCGCCGAGGCGCTGCCGCTGACCGACCAGACCACCCGGCCCATGCTGGAGGTCGTGGCCGAGTACCTGGCCGAGCGGGAGGCACTGCTGGTCCTTGACACCTGCGAACACCTGGTGGAGGACTGTCAGAAGGCGGTGGCCACGCTGCTGACCACCGCCCCCGGGCTGCGCATCCTGGCCACCAGCCGCCGCACCCTCGGCCTGCCCGGGGAGGAAGTCCTCACCCTTGAGCCGCTGCCGGTCCCCGAGTCCGATGACGATGACGCGGCGGACGCGCTGGTGCTGCTGGCCGAGCGGGCCGCCACGGCAGTGCCCGGGTTCGTCCTCCCCGGATCCGACCTGGCCGAAGCCGCCCGGCTGTGCCGCCGCCTGGAAGGACTGCCGCTCGCCCTGGAACTGGCCGCCGCCCGCCTGCGCGAGCTGTCGCTGGCCGAGCTCAACCAGCGCCTGGACGACCGCTACGCGGTCCTCGGCAACACCGAGTCCGCGGACTACGACGCCGATCCCCCCTGGCACCAGGCCCTGCGCACCGCGATCGGCTGGAGCCACCAGCTGTGCACCCCTGCCGAACGGCTCCTGTGGGCCCGCCTCTCCGTCTTCGCCGGCAGCCTCGACGCCGCCACGGCCCAGCAGGTCTGCGCCGACGAGCACCTCCCGGCCCGGCGGATCCCGCCCCTGCTGGGCGCCCTGGCGGAGAAGTCGATCCTGACCTGGCAGCCCACCGGAGGCGGCGAGCGCTACCGGATGCTGGACACCATCCGCGAGTACGGGGCCCACTGGCTGCGCGACCTCGGCGAAGAGGACGTCCAGCGCCGCCGCCACCGCGACCACTACCTGGACCTGGCCCGCCGGGGCGACGCCGCCTGGATCGGCCCCGACCAGTTCCCCTGGTACGACCGGATGACCGCCGAGCACGACAACCTCCGCACCGCACTGGACCACAGCCTCGCCGAACCGGCCGACCACGACCACACCGCGCTGGAGCTGGCCGGAGCACTGTGGTTCTTCTGGTACGCCTGCGGGTTCCTCAAGGAAGGCCGCCTCTACCTGGACCGGGCCCTGGCCTCCGACACCGCACCCTCCCGGGAGCGGGCGAAGGCCCTGTACGCCAGCGGCATCCTGCTGCTCCTCCTCGGCGATCTGCCCGCCCTCGAACAATGCGCCGCCGAGTCCACCGCCCTGGCCGCGCACTTCGGCGACACGGAGCAGGCGTACGCGACGGCCACCGACCTGCGCGTAACAGCCCTGCGCGGCGACCTGGCCCAGGCGGTGTCGCTGGCCGAGGCCCTGCTCGCCACGGACTGGCGCGAGCGACCGCTCACCTTCCTCCCCCTGGCGGCCCTGGTGATCGGCGCCCACGCGCACGTCTTCACAGGCCACCTTGAGGAGGCCGTCGCCTGGCTGGACGAGCTGAGCAGCGTCTGCGCACGCAACGGCGAGCGCTTCATGCGGGCCTGGGGCGACACCGTCCACGCCACGGCCGAACTGGCCCGCGGCCGCCACCGGGCCGCGCAGGAGCACGCCCGGGCCGCCCTGCTCGTCAACCACCGGCTGCGCGACGACGTGGGCACCGGCATGGCCCTCGAATCACTGGCCCAATCCGCCACCGCCACGGGCCAGAACACGGACGCCGCCTGGCTGCTCGGCCTGACCACGCAACTGTGGGAGAAGCTCGGCAGTGCGCAGGCGGGTGTCCCCTCGCTGGTGACCGCCCACCGCGCCTGCGAACAGCAGACCCGCACCGCCCTCGGTGAAGACGCCTACGAGACCGCGTACCGCGCCGGCTACGCCATCGACCTCGACACCGGCATCGCCCACGCCCTCAACCCCGCCCCGCCTCCCTGACCCAACAGCCCCTCCCCTGCACGCCGCCGGGACTGCCCGGTCGTGCCGGCATACCCGGATCGCTGGCTACTGCCGGAAGCCGGCTACCTGTCACGCCGGTCGCGCGGTGCGCTCGATCCCGATGTCGTCCAGGTAGGACCAGCCCTCCACGGCTTTCCCGTTGAGGTTGTCCAGGGTTTGCGTCTGTCCGGGCGGGATGCTCCCGACATGGATGTCGGTGCTCACCCCGTCCACGGTGACCGTCATCGGCGTTACGTAATAGCGCGACGGGTTATGCACCTGCACCGTGCCGTCGGCGCAGGTGAACTGCAGCGCCTCGGCGGCTTCAAGAGCCGTGCCCGGCAGCCCATTCGGGCGATGGAACAGTTTGATGCGCTGCTGAACAGCACCTCGCAGGGAATCGTCTCCTTCCGTGCCTGTCGAACTCGGCGGGGTTCCCTGAACGTAGAGGAAGAACAGGCTCTCCCTGTCGTCAGGCAGGGCAGTGGCCGCCCCGGGCATGTAGGAGATCCTGATGGCCGTGTCCCTGCCCCCGTCCACGATCTGGCGCGCGGGGGACACCACGAACGGCACCTGGACCTGCCCCGGCTGTGAATCAGCGCCCCTCTCGTCGACCCACGCCTCGCACAGCGCAGGCCGTGTCCCCGGGTTGGCTATGTTCACGGACGTGCTCTTCTGACCAGAGCGATATATCAGGCGCGTCGGAATGACCTTGATCGGCATGTGGCCTCCTTGGTTGGGCAAGCGGACCCCGGACGAGCCCACGGCGATCATGATCACAGCGCGGCTCCACACGGTGACTACCGTTTCGCCTACGGCGATCACATCTGGTAGCGGTGCGCGCCTTCGCTCTGCCCATCAGCTTTGCCGCATCCCACCAGGCGCGGCACCCCCAACAGCCCCGCCGGTCGGACGATTCGGCGCTGTCTCAACGCCCGCCGACCGAACAGCCCGGTGAGAGGCCCTGGCCTTCGCTCGACCGGCTCCCGGGACGCTCGGTGCGGCGCCAGGGCGAGCACGAACGCCGCGCCCACGAGGACGGCCGGCACAGCGGGCGCCGGGACGTGACTCTGCGTCCGGCTGGCCACGTTGGGGTGTACGCGGACACGGCTCTTCCACTGGCCACCACGCTTGCCGTTTCGGGGCACATGGGGCCGCAGCCGTGCCCACTCGCCGCTCGATAAGTCGCCCCACCCCACGAGGCAACCAACAGGTGGCGCACGAACCAGTCACCGATCCATCGGACAGGCCCTAGCCCCGCTCCTCCTGACGCCGCTCCTCCTGACGCCGCTCCTCCCGGCCCCTGTCCCCGTCCGGGCGTCGCGCCACGAACACGAACTCGCGGCCCGGCCGGTCGGGGGCGTCGCGGACGTCGTCCACGACGTACCCCTGGGCGGCCAAGTCGGCCTCGACCTCGGCGCGCTCGCGAAAGCGCAGCGTCGAGTCCGAGGTCGCCACCTGCCCGTCCGCGGTGAAGACGTAGGTCCAGCGGAACGTCACCAGCGGGCCCTCGACGTCGGTCACCTCGGCCCAGCTCTCGACCGTCCCGGCGCCGGGGACCTCCGTGACCCCGTGGGTGGCCTCGCGGTTCCACCCCTCCCAGGCCCTGCGCGCCGGGTCCCGGGTCTCGAACACCAGGCGTCCGCCGGGACGCAGGGCCTCGCGGACGCCCCGCAGGCTCGCCCGCCAGGCGTCCGGATCGATGATGTGCTGGACTACGTTCGCCGTCATGGTGGCCAGGTCGACCCGCAGCGGCGGGAGTTCGGTCGCGTCGCCGCGGAGCCAGCGCACCCGCTCACCACCCGGCTTTGCGCGGGCCACGTCGAGGGAGGCGGCCGCGGGGTCGACGCCGACGACGTCGATGCCGCGCTCGGCGAGCAGCAGCGCGAACACGCCCGTTCCGCAGCCGATGTCGAGCACACTGCGCGCGCCGAACTCCTCGGCCATGCGCAGATACGCGTCGAGATCACTGCGGTCGGGGTCGAGCGGGTCGTAGAGCGCGGCGAGGCGCGGGTTGCCGTAGGCCTCGTCGACCGTGGTGCGGGCGGAGTCGTCCGTCATCGCGCGGCCCCTCAGGCGGCGGCGCGTGCGGCGCGCCACTCGGGGGCGAGCACCGACCAGACCTCGGTGTCCTGGCGCACGCCCCGGTAGGGGTCGTTCTCGCGGAGGACGCCGTCGCGGCTCATGCCGAGCCGTTTGGCCACGTTGATGCTGGCGGTGTTCTCGGCGGCGACCAGCCACTCCACGCGGTGCATGCCGCGCTCGTCGAAGGCCCAGTCGACGAGGGCGCGCACCGCGCGGGTGACCAGGCCGCGCCCCGCGGCGTCCGGCTCCAGCCAGCAGCCGGCCTCGCAGGTGCCGGTCGTCGTGTCGAAGACCCGGAAGAGGACGCCGCCGACGAGGCGCCCGTCGAGCCGGATGCCGTACAGGCGGCCGGTGTCGGCGGCGGCCCTGTCGGCGTACACCTGGAGCCAGGAGCGCGCGGCGTCGAGGTCGGCCGCGACGTCGGGCAGACCCACGTACCGGCCTATGTAGTCGCGGCCGCGGTCCATGTGGGCGAGGAACTCCTCGGCCTGCCAGGGCTCCAGGGGGCTCAGCTCGGCTCCGTCCCCCAGCGACATCGCGAACATCCTCATCCTCCACAGTGGCCGTGCGTGATCCCTGGATCTTCGCATGGCCGCCTCGGCGCCCTACGCCCGCTGGGAGCGGTGGGCGAGACGGGCCGCGGCGGTGCGGCCGCGGCGCTCCACCGGCAGAGCCCCCTTCGCGCCCGCGAGGCCGAAGGGAGGCATGTCGAAGTAGATCGACTCGTACGAGCCCTCCGGGGCGATGTACGTCTCGTGCCACAGCCCCACGTGTCCACGGGTCCTCCCGGCGCGGACCTTGCGGTTGACGATCCCCCAGGCCTTGTGGTGGAAGGCGTCGGGTGCCTTGGCGTAGGCGTAGAGCTTGTCCTTGGACTCCCAGTACTGGACCACGTAGTACGTACGGGGTGACGCGGTCAGCAGGACGCGGCCGAGCAGGCCGCGCCCGGGGTCCTTCTCCAGTTCGCGGAGCATGCGCAGCATGGCGAGCATCACGCGCCCCCAGTGGTGTACCGCCCAGAAGTGGTTGACGCGCATGCCGATGAGCAGGACCGTCACGTCCCCTTCGGCGTCCGCGGTGGTGTAGCCCGGCGTCGGCTTGGCGAACATGCGACTCCCCCAGTCGGTGCGCCGCCGCGGGCAGCGCGGCGGGCGCTGGCTCCAGCGCTGATGTAATCGGCGATTACATCAGCGCGCGAAGAGGGGGTCAAGGGATCGGCAGGTGATCAACAGCCCTTGTGGCGCGCCACGTTGACGACACCCAGGCCGAAGGTGTCAAGGACCTGTTCGGCCAGGTGCTCCGCCCGGTCCGGTGGCAGATATCCGTCGACGATCATCTGCGAGAGTCCATAGACGAGCGCCTGCCCCGCGAGGCCCACCACGGCGGGATCCCCCGCGCGCAGTTCGCCCGCACGCTGGTCGGCGATAACGACGCCTGCGAAGGCCTCCTGGATGGCGGCCAGGCGCTCGTCGAGCTCGGCCGGGCGGCGGGGGCCGAACACCCAGGGCTTGACGAGTTCGAAGCGGTGCGGGTGGCGGATCGCGTACCGCACGAAGCCGAGCCCGAAGGCGCGCATCGCGGAGCCCTCCGCCTTCTCGACCTCGGCCAGCTGCCACGCCTCGTAGTCGGCCAGAATTCGCACCGCCACGGCGGTCAACAGCGCCTGCCGGTCGGCGAAGTGACGGAACGGCGCCCCCGGGGAGACCCCGGCGCGGCGCGCGATCTCACGGACCGTGACCCGCTCGGATCCCTCCTCGTCGAGGAGTTCCAGCGCCGCGGTGACGAGGGCCTCGGGGAGTGAGCCGTGGTGGTAGCCGGAGCGCGCTGCGGGCTTGTCCTTCATGCCCGCAGTGCTACCACACACCGCCGAGAGGCCGCAGACGCAAGCAGGTTGAGCGGAGGAGACGATTCCGGACATGCGCCCCGCGGGCCATCTGGCCGGTCTTGCCGTGGAGATATAGATGCCCCAGGCATCTAATGGGGGACGTAAGGGAAGAACTGCGCTTGCGAGGTACATCGATGACGGAGTCAACGAAGTCGGCGGAGCCCGTGCAGCCGACGCAGCCCATCGCCTTCCCCCAGGACCGCACGTGCCCCTACCACCCACCGGCCGCGTACGCGCCGCTGCGCGAGGAGCGGCCGCTCTCCCGCGTCAGGCTCTTCGACGGCCGCTCCGTGTGGCTGGTCACCGGACAGCCGGCGGCCCGCGAGCTCCTCGCCGATCCCCGCCTCTCCTCCGACCGGACCCACGACGCCTTCCCCTCGCAGTCCGAACGCTTCGCCAAGTCCCGCGACCGGAGCGTCGCCCTGCTCGGCGTCGACGACCCACGGCACAACACCCAGCGCAGGATGCTGATCCCCAGCTTCTCGGTCAAGCGCATCGCGGCGCTGCGCCCGCGGATCCAGGAGACGGTCGACCGGCTCCTCGACGCCATGGTCGAACAGGGGCCGCCCGCCGAGCTGGTGAGCGCCTTCGCGCTGCCGCTCCCGTCGTTCGTGATCTCCGAACTCCTCGGGGTGCCCTACGCCGACCACGACTTCTTCGAGGAGCAGTCGCGGCGGCTGCTGCGTGGGCCCGGCGCCGACCAGGTGCTCGCGGCACGGGACGAACTCGACGCGTACTTCTACGCGTTGATCGACCGCAAGCGCCGGGAGCCGGGCGACGGGCTGCTCGACGGGCTGATCCACCAGCAGCTCGCCTCGGGCGCCGTGGACCGCGACGAACTGGTGAGCCTGGCCACGATCCTGCTGGTCGCGGGGCACGAGACCACGGCGAACATGATCTCCCTGAGCGTGTTCACGCTGCTGCGGCACCCCGAGCGGCTCTCCGAGCTGCGGGAAGGGCTGCGGCAGGGACGGCCGCTGATGCCCGCGGCGGTCGACGAGCTGCTGCGCTTCCTGTCCATCGCGGACGGGATGATGCGGGTCGCCAAGGAGGACATCGAGATCGCGGGCAGCACCATCCGCGCCGATGACGGCGTCATCTTCTCCACCTCCCTCATCAACCGCGACGGCACGGCGTACGAAGCGCCCGAGGAACTGGACTGGCACCGCCCCGACCGGCACCACCTCGCCTTCGGCTTCGGCGTCCACCAGTGCCTGGGCCAGAACCTCGCCCGCGCCGAGATCGAGATCGCCCTGCGCTCGCTCCTCGAGCGCCTGCCGGGGCTGCGACTCGCCGCTCCCGCGGAGGAGATCCCGCACAAACCGGGCGACACTCTTCAGGGCATGCTCGAACTGCCGGTCACCTGGTAGGAGTTGGGCATGACGAAAGAGACGACCGGTAAAGCGATCCACATAGACCAGGACCTGTGCGTGGGCGCGGGCATGTGCGCGCTCACCGCGCCGAACGTCTTCACCCAGGACGACGACGGCCTCAGCGAACTGCTGCCGGGCCGCGAGGACGGCGGCGGCGACCCGATGGTCGCCGAGGCCGTGCGGGCCTGCCCGGTGCAGGCCATCAGCGTCGGGGAGAGCTGACCGCGGGGTGGCGTGAGGGCGGCGCGCTCGGCCGCGCGGGCGGTCACCCCGCCAGCGTGGCCGTGAAGCTCCTGCCGTACGCGTGGTGGGTGTTCACCTCGACGCGGGTACCGCCGGGGACCCGGCTCACCCGGACCTGCGGGTCCGCGGTGACCTCGCGCAGCCGGCGGCCGCGCAGCAGGAGCGTGACGGTGTCCCTGCCCATGGTCGGGTCGGACACGGCGACGGAGGTGGTCGCGCCGTGCCGGCCCCGCCTGCGCACGATCACCGAGGCGGGCCCGTCCACGCGCAGGCCCGCCGTCTCGTGCCGCCCCGGCGCGAAGGTGTTGGCCGCCGTCAGACCGAGCCCGGTGTGCGTGACGGCCTGCAGGCGCGGGGAGTTGGCGAGGACCTCGATCGGCCCGTGGCGGTAGGAGCGCAGCTGGGCCTCGCCCGCGTTCGGCACCAGCGCGTAGGCGAGGCGGCCGGGGCGTGCCCCCGCCGCCCCGTCGACCGTGACGCCGAGGACGGAACGGGTCACGGCGGTGTCGGGGTTGGCGGTGCGCACGGCCCGGCGGCTGCGGGTGACCAGCTCCTGGGTGACCCGCACCCGCGGGACGTCGAGGAAGACGTAGCCGACACCGGTGCCCTGCGTGGCGTTGGCGTAGCGCAGCCAGCGCAGCTCCGCGCTGCCCGGCCCCGTCCAGGGGCGGCCGTCGCGGAGCACGCCGGTGAGCGAGGTCCGGTCGCCGGGGGCGGCGGTGCGGGCGTCGACGGTCGTGGTGACGGCGCGCCCCGCGCCGTCACCGACGTCCGCGGCGAGGACCACGATCTCGTCGTCGAGCAGGAACCACGACTTGGTGGACGTCGCGTTCCGGTACACGACGAAGTCGTCGGGCAGCAGGCGCCGGTCGTGGTACGCCGCGTCGCTGGACTGCACCGCGCAGGCCGCGCCGTACGCGCCGAGGACGGCCCCGCCGGAGTGGCGGTTCGTGCCGCGCGGGAAGTAGACGTACGTGTTCTGCGACTCCGACGACGAGGTGAAGTGCAGCGGGTGGCCGGGGTTGTCGTAGAAGGGCTTGCCGTACAACTCCGGTACGGTGCGGCGCTGTTCGACCGGGGCGGTGACGCCCGCGAGGCCGTACGGCGAGACGGTGGTGTAGTAGTCGACGCCGTACGCCTGCGTCTGGTCCTGGCCGGAGAGGTAGAGGTAGTAGGCGCCGTCTCCCTGGAACCACGGCATGAGGTTCTCGCCGCTCATGTACTCGTACTTGCTGATCCGCTCCGAGCTGCGGGCGAGCGCGAAGGCATAACCGGGCCTGCGGTGGACGGTCTTGTCCATGGCGTTGAACGCGACGCTGCGCGCGGCGGGGTTGAGGTCGGCGGGCTCCACGGCGGCGTCGGCGACGATGTCGGCGTAGCGCACGACGCTGACCGGGGAGACGAAGCGGGCCGGGTCGGGTGCGGTGCGCGAGGTGGCCCTGACGTGCTTCACATAGCTCTTCAGGGCGGTGGCGTCGGCGCCCCGCGCGAGCGAGGAGAGGTCGACGACCGCCTCGACGACCACCGCCACGTCGGTGTAGCCGGAGTCCGTGCGCGACACCGCTCGGCCCTTGACGATCTCCATCATCCAGCCCTCGAAGATCAGCGGGGCGAAGCCGTCCCTGACCCAGCCGTACACGGTCGGCACCAGCTCCTCGCCGTGGGCGAAGCCCGTGCCGTCGAGGATCTTCAGGGTCTGCACGACACGGGTCAGCAGGCCCTTTCCGTACGAGCCGGTGTACGCGACGGAGGCGTGCTGGATGAAGGAGCCGTCCGCGTAATGGCCGTCCGTGACGCCGTGGTCGAGGTGGTACGGGTCGATGGTGACGAAGACCGTCAGCTGGTCGGTGAGGGCCTTGCGGATCCGGGCCTCGCCCCCGTCGTCCAGGAGGGCGCCCTGCAGGATGCGGTTGGTGGTGATGTCGGCGAGGTTGGCGCCGGTGTGGAAGCGCGAGTCGAGGTCCACGTCGCCGCCGGTGCCGTTGCGGAGGTAGGCGTCCATGGAGGCGACGTAGGTGCGGATCAACTCCGGTCTGTACGCCCGCACTTCGTCGGCCAGCAGCACGAGCGCCCTGCTGATGTGCTGCGACATGCCTATCTCCCAGTGGAACCAGTTGCCGTAGTAGCCCTTCGACTGGTCGCCGTAGTACCGCTCGTGCAGCCGGACCAGACCGTCGATCACGCGGCGCCGCACGGCCGTGTTCCCGTACAGGTCGGAAGGGGTTCCGGGGGCGCGGGTGGCGAGGGCGATCTCGTAGAGCCTGCGGTAGGCGGTGTTGAGGTTGGTCTCGTCGGCGCCGAGCGCCAGGCCCGCGAAGAGCTCGCCCTCGGCCGCGTCGTCCATGGCCTTCAGGTTCGCCCGCGCCGCCTTGTCGATCGCGGCGAGCTTCGCGGCCGTCTCGGGGCGCGCGTTGGACGCCTCGGTCCCGGCGAAGACGGCGACGGTGTTGGCGAGCAGCCGGGCACGGTCGGCCGCGACCCGGGCCGCGTCCGCGCGGCCGACGGGGATCACCGCCAGGAGTCCGGCGGCAGACAGGGCGGACAGCAGGCGTCTGCGCGTGATCTCCATGACGACCTCCCCTTGCGAAGCGGCGTTCCGGCGGCCGGAGTCAAGCAGAAGCCCCCACCGGCGACAAGGGTTCCCACTCGATACCGTCCCCACCTGATCTTGGTGCGATTCAGCGGGCACCGATCCGGCGATGCACGGGGGAAGGGGGGCGCCATGCCCGAGAAGGGCTCACCGCGCCCTGCTCGACTGCACCCTGTCGTGGGGCGACACCGAGGACGCCCGGGAGCCGGACGCGCAGGCACGGGTCCGGGCCGAATCCGTACCGACCCGCACCTCCCCGCCCGTCCAAGCCGTGCCCGAAGAGTCCAACAACTCCCGCTCCGAAACAATTGTGGGGCGCCGCCCCGGCGCGGTCTGATGGACGCATGGACCTCCCCCGCCACGAGGACGTATCCCCCGGCACCGGAAGCCTCCCGCCCCGATCCTGGTACGCAGCGTCGGACGCCGCCGCTCTCTCGCTGAACGGCAGGTGGCGCTTCCGCCTCTGCCCCACCTCGGACTCCGAGGACACCTCCTTCGCGTCCGGCGTGTACGACGCCGATTCCTGGCCCGAGATCGCCGTGCCGGGCCACTGGGTGCTCCAGGGACACGGCGCGCCCCAGTACACGAACCAGCTCTACCCGTTCCCGCTCGACCCGCCGCGCGTGCCCACCGAGAACCCCACCGGCGACCATCTGCGCACCTTCGACCTCCCCTCGTCCTGGCCCGGCGGCGGCGACAGCGTGCTCCGCTTCGACGGCGTCGAGTCCTTCGCCCGCGTCTGGCTCAACGGCACGGAGCTCGGCGAGTTCAAGGGCTCCCGCCTCGCCCACGAGTTCGCGGTCGGCCCGCTCCTTCGCCCCGAGGGCAACGTCCTCGCGGTCCGCGTCCACCAGTGGTCGTCCGGCTCGTACCTGGAGGACCAGGACCAGTGGTGGCTGCCGGGCATCTTCCGCGACGTGACACTGCTGCACCGGCCCGAGGGCTGCGCGGGCGACTTCTTCGTCCACGCCTCGTACGACCACCGCACGGGCACGGGCGCGCTGCGGGTGGACTCGGACGTCCAAGGGCGCGTCACCGTGGGCGAGTTGGGGATCGACGTCACGACGGGCGAGCAGATCACCGTGCCCGTCGAGCCATGGACCGCCGAGACCCCGCGGCTCTACGACGGCGTGCTCGCCACGGCGGGCGAGCGGATCCCGCTGCGCGTGGGCTTCCGCACGGTCGCCGTCGAGGACGGCCTCATCAAGGTCAACGGCCGCCCGATCCTGCTCCGGGGCGTCAACCGCCACGAGTTCCACCCGGAGACGGGCCGCGCCGTCGGCCTCGACACCATGCGCGCCGACGTGCTGCTGATGAAGCGTCACAACATCAACGCGGTGCGCACCAGCCACTATCCGCCGCACCCCGCCTTCCTCGACCTGTGCGACGAGCTCGGCCTGTGGGTGATCGACGAGTGCGACCTGGAGACCCACGGCTTCACGGCGGTCGGCTGGCGCGGCAACCCGGTCGACGACGACCGCTGGACGCCCGCCCTCCTGGACCGCGCGGCCCGCATGGTCGAGCGCGACAAGAACCATCCGTCGGTCGTCTTCTGGTCGCTCGGCAACGAATGCGGGACGGGGCGCGGCCTGACCGCCATGGCCGAGTGGATCCGCGCGCGGGACGACAGCCGCCTGCTGCACTACGAGGGCGACAGGTCCTGCGAGGACACCGACGTCTACTCGCGGATGTACGCCGACCACGCCGAGGTCGAGCGCATCGGCCGGGGCACCGACGAGGGACCGGAGCGGCGCGCCCGCCTCCCCTTCGTCCTGTGCGAGTACGCCCACGCCATGGGCAACGGCCCCGGCGGCCTGAGCGAGTACCAGCGGCTCTTCGAGACCTACGAGCGGCTCCAGGGCGGCTTCGTCTGGGAGTGGATCGACCACGGCATGGCGCACCCGGCGTACGGATACGCGTACGGCGGCGACTTCGGTGAGGAGCTCCACGACGGGAACTTCGTCTGCGACGGGCTGCTCCTGCCCGACCGGACGCCGTCCCCCGGCCTCGTCGAGTTCAAGAAGGTGATCGAGCCGGTCCGCATCGAGGGCGACGGCCGCGCGGGGACCGTGCGCATCACCAACCTGCACGACTTCGCGGACCTCTCCCACCTGGCCTTCACCTGGTCGTACGAGGTGGACGGCGAGAGCGTGGCCGACGGCGTCCTGCCCGTGCCCCCGGTCGCGCCCGGCGAGCAGGTAGAGGTGAAGCTGCCGCCCGCGCCGACGCGGGGCCGGGACGCGGAGACGCAGTGGACGGTGCGGGCCCGGCTCGCCGACGACACGGCGTGGGCGGATCGCGGCCATGTGGTCGCGTGGGCCCAACTGCCCGTCGAGGTCGGCACGATCCTGCCCGTGCCGGGGGGTGTGGCCCCGGTGCGCGAGCGGCGGCGGATCGTGCTCGGCCCCGCCGCCTTCGACGCCCGCGGAACGCTGCTCTCCTTCGGCGGCCTGGAGATCAGGGATCTTCGCCTGGACGTGTGGCGTGCGCCCACCGACAACGACAACGGCATGCCCTGGCGCCCCGAGCCGTCGGTGGCCGCGCGCTGGCGCAAGCTGGGCCTGGACCGCGTGCACCACCGCCTCGACGCCGTGGAGCTCGGCGACGACTCCTTGACCGTACGCACCCGGGTGGCGCCGGCGGCGACCGATCTGGGCCTGCGCGTGGCCTACCGCTGGCGGTCCGACGGGATCCGGCTCGCGCTGACGGTGGACGTCGAACCGGAGGGCGAGTGGACGGTGCCGCTGCCCCGCGTCGGCGTCCGCTTCGGGCTGCCCGGCGCGTCCGGGTCCGTGCGGTGGTTCGGCGGCGGACCCGGCGAGGCCTACCCCGACACCGCGGCGGCCTCGATGACCGGCGTGTGGGAGTCCGACGTGGACGCGCTGCAGACCCCGTACGTGCGCCCGCAGGAGAACGGCGCCCGCCCGGACGTCCGCTGGGTGGAGGTGGGCGGCCTGCGGATCGCGGGCGACCACGACGGCGCGTTCACCGCGCGCCGCTGGACCACCGAACAGCTCGACGCCGCCCGGCACCGCACCGAACTCGTGCCCGGTGACACGGTCTGGGTCAACCTCGACGCGGGCCTGCACGGCATCGGCTCGCAGTCGTGCGGCCCCGGTGTGCTCCCCGCGTACGAACTGGCCGCGCGCCACGAGCGCTTCGGGTACCTGTTCTCCCTGACCGGGCGGAGCTGAACCCGGGGAACCAGGACCACACCTGACTCTGTCTCCTTCTCATGGACATCGGACATCATGGGTGCGGCCGTCCGTCGACTCCCTCGCGTCACCAGTGTCATGTGTCATATGGGTAAGTGGAGTTCATGCATACAGCACACGTGCGCGGCGGCGCAGACCCCGCAGGACCGCCCGCGCCGCCCGAGCCGCCGGCCGGACCGCCGTCCGGGCGGCTCGTGGCATGGCTCGGCAGATTCGGGCCGATCGCCGTGGGATACGCCGTGTTCCAGGCCCTGGTGGGGCTGCTGCCCGACAGCCTCTTCGGGGACACCGCCCGCTACTCGCTCGCCGTGGTCAGCGGCCTCGGCACGGGACTCTCCGTCTGGCTCGCGGGCGCCCTGATGCGGGCCAGGGGCGCGGCGGACGGCGAGCCCGCCGTCGCCCTCGACGGCGTGCCCGCGCCGCGCGGCGGGCGCACGGCCGCGGCGGAGGACGGGGCGACGGGCGGACCCGGACCGCTGCCGGGCCTCTCGGCCGCCTCGTACGCCACGCTCACCGAGCGCCTGACCGTCTTCGACGATCCGCTGCGGGGCCGTCTCAGCGGCTGGCCGCACGCCCTCGACGAGGAGGCGCAGCCGGTGCGGCCGACGGCGACCGGAACCGCGTACGGACTGCACGTCGTGCTCGAACTGGGCGTGCCCGACGGCCGGTTGCGCGCCACCGACCTGGTCGAGACGCTGTGGCGGCTGCGACTTCCCGACGGCGGCTGGGCGGCGCGCTCCCAAGGGGCCGTGCCGCGCCCCGAGGTGACCGCGCTGGTGCTCGGCGCGCTCGCGCGGGCCGGTGCCGACCCCGTGCGGCTCGCGGAGGAGGCCGCACAGTGCGCCGACCGCTTCCGCCGTGAACTGGAGCCCGCGGGACTGGAGATGACGCACGTCGTCACCACGGTGCTGCGCGGACTGCTGCGCGCGGCCCCGTACTCGCCCGCCCTGCCGCGACTGCGCGAGGTGCTCGTCGACGGCGCCGTCACCGACCCCGCGCGTGCGCACCGCCGCTGCTGGGGCGCCAGGCTCGCGCCGCTCGGCGGCCGGCCCGTGGCGCCGTCGCCCGTGCACACCGCGCAGGCCGTCGTCGCCCTGGACCGGGCGGCGCGCGTGCTCGGCGAGGACGCGAACGCCCAGGCCACCCGCCAGGACGGCATCCGCTGGCTGCTGTCCTGCCCGGGACCCGCGCACGACGGCTGCGAGGACCTGGAGAGCAGCCACGAGACGGTGCGCCGCCCGCACCCGGTGGACGCCTCGCGCCACGAGGTGCTCTCCGTACGGCACTTCGCGGCGGCCTGGGTGCTGCGGGCCCTGCTCACCGAGGGCGCCCGGCGGACCGCGGCGGACGATGGCCTGGAAACGGCCTGGCAGGAGCTGGTCTCGGGCGCGGCCGCCGCGGTCTGGCGCCGGCAGGACGGCGGGATCTGGACATGGGACGGTGACGATCTCGCCCACCCGATGTGGATGACCTATCAAGGTCTTTCGGCGCTGCGGGCACATGCCGTATGGATGTATCAGCCGGGTATCTGAACCCCCGGCTCGGCGCGCGTGCGCGGGAACGGGGGAGAGTGCCGTGGGTGGTCCGCACGTCCATGTCGCCAGGCGGCTCCTGGAAGAGGCCCTCGACGGGTCCACGGGGGACGAACTGGTGCGGGCCGCCCGCACGGTGATCGCCGAACTGGGCGCTCCGGAGCGCCTGTTGCCGCTCGTCCGCGAACTGGCGCAGGGCCTCGGCGACCCCTCGGGGTGCGCGCGGCTCTCGTACCGCCACATCCTCGGCTTCGACAAGCTGCTGCTGATCGACGGCGGGCCGCGGCACATGCTGCGCGCCCACATCTGGCACCCGGGCGCGCACACGCGCGAGGACGTCCACAACCACCGCTCGCCGCTCGCCTCGTACGTGGTGCGGGGCGCGCTCGGCATGGAGCTGTACGAAGCGGAGGACCCGGAGACCGGTGGCGGCGTCGTCGCGCCCTGGTACCGCGAGTCCCTGGCGGGCGACGAGGGCGACTGGCTCCTCGAACCTGCGGGCCGGGCACGGCTGCGGCTGACCCAGACGGCCCAGTACGCGGCGGGCGGCGGCTACGCCCTGCCTCCGCACGTCCTGCACCGCGCGTGGTGCGCCTCGCGGGGGCCGACGGTCACGCTGTTCCTGGAGACGGGCTCGGGGCGGCGGCACTACACGGACGTGTTCACCACCGCGTCCGTGGCGGAGGCCGACGCCTCGGCGGTGGCGAAGAAGCCGATGGAGGTGGCGGACTACCTGGCCGAGCTGAACGGCCTTGCGGAGCTGCTCGGTTGACGGCGGGCCGGATGCCCCCGGATCGGGCCGGATGCCCCCGGATCAGCGGAAGGCCTGGCGGACGATCTCGCGGTTGTAGTCGTCGATGTCCACCGAGTCGAGGTCGCCGGGGGCGAGCCAGCGGTGGGCCTGGTCGGGCAGCGGCAGCGCCACGTCGAAGGTGAGCGGCCTGACGAGGAAGTTGTCCTGCCAGTTCTTCACCTCGTGGCCGTGGAAGGTGCTGACGAAGGAGGACTCGCCGACCTTGCGCAGCACTTGGCCGAGCAGTCCGGTCTCCTCCTTGAGCTCCCTCAGCACACCGTCCCGCGGACTCTCACCCGGTTCGAGCTTCCCGCACGGAACACCCCACACCCGCGGCAGGAACCGCTCGGTCTCGCTGCGCCGCACGAGCAGGACGCGGCCTCGATGGGCCACGACGGCCGCCGCGAGCCGGATGTCGCCGGGATAGTCCATGCTTTCCACCGTAGCGGGGAACGCGGGGTCCGGACAGTCGTGCAGGTGGTGTCCGATTCGTTCAAGACCCCTCGCGCGCCCCGCGCCTACGCTCGCGCACATGAACAGCACACCCACGCCACGCTTCGACCTGATCGGCCTCGTCGTCTCCGACATGGCCGCCTCCCTCGCCTTCTACCGCAGGATCGGACTGGAGTTCCCCGAGGGGTCCGAGAGCGCGCCGCACGCCGAGGCCGCCCTGCCCGGCGGCCTGCGCCTCGCCCTCGACACGGAGGAGACCATCCGCTCCTTCCACCCCGGCTGGCGGCCGCCCGCCTCCGCGGGGCGCATCGGACTCGCCTTCCACTGCACGACGCCCGAGGGCGTCGACGCGTCCTACGAGGACCTGGTGGGCGCCGGGTACGGGAGCGGACTCAAGCCGTTCGACGCGCCCTGGGGGCAGCGGTACGCCGTCGTGCTCGACCCGGACGGCAACGGCGTCGACCTCTTCGCGCCGCTGGGGAACGCCCACTAGGGACCGCCCGCTAGGGGTGGCCGCCGAGCAGCGTGCCGAGCGGCACCCCCGTCAACTCCTTGACGTCGCGGGCGAGATGAGCCTGGTCGGCGAAGCCCGCGACGGCCGCCGTGTCCGCGTACGACAGGCCTTCGCGGGCCAGCGCGAGCGCCCGCTGCAGGCGAAGGACCCGAGCCAGCGTCTTGGGCCCGTACCCGAAGGCGGGCAGCGAACGGCGGTGCAGCAGACGGGTGTTGACGCCCGCGTCCGCCGCGGTCCGCGCGATGGAGTGACCCGCGCCCAGGGACGCGACGATGTGGGCGAGGAGCCGGTCGGGCGGCTCGGCGCCCGCGGCGCGCTCCACGGCGACGGCCTCCAGGGCGGCCGTCGGGTCGGCCGCACCGTCCACCCGCTCGGTGAGGCGGCGCGCCTCGGCTCCGCCCCACAGGTCGGCCAACTCCACGCGCCGGTCCCGCAGTTCGTGGGCCGGGACGCCGAGGAAGGACGGGGCGGTGCCGGGGTGGAAGCGGATGCCGACGTAGCGGCTTTCGGGGCCCGTGACCTGGGGGACGTACGCATGGGTGTCCGGGCCCGCGACGAAGAGCCGGCCCTCGGTCCACAGCAGGTCCATGCAGCCGTCGGGCAGCACGGGGCGGGAGTCGCCGGGGGCGCCCGTGGCCACGCGGGTCCACACGACCGCGCCGGTCAGCCGGGACGGCCGCTCCCGGTAGTCGCCGGGCGCGACGCTCTTTGTGGCCACGGGACCCAGGCTACGCCGCGCGCGTGCGGTGCTCCTGCGGGCTGACCCCGTAGACCCGCTTGAAGGCGCTGGACAGGGCGAACGCGCTGCCGTACCCGACGCGGGCGGCTATCGAGGCGATCGTCAGGCCGGTGTCGCGCAGCAGGTCCGCGGCGAGCGCGAGCCGCCAGTTCGTCAGGTACGTCATCGGGGGCTCCCCCACGAGCTCGGCGAACCGCCGGGCCAGCGCGGCCCGCGAGACGCCCGACTTCGCGGCGAGGTCCGCGATCGTCCAGGGGTGCGCGGGGTCGTCCTGGAGCAGGCGCAGGGCGCGGCCGACGACGGGGTCGCCGAGCGCGCCGTACCAGGCGGGGGCCGCCGCCTCCGGGCGGGAGAACCAGGCGCGCAACGCGGCGATCAGGAGCAGGTCGAGGAGCCGGTCGAGGACGACGTCCTGGCCCGGCTCGTCCTTGCTGATCTCGTCGGCGAGCAGCGGGGTGAGGGGGCAGTCCCACACCTCGGTGGGCAGCACGAGCAGCGGCGGCAGCGCGTCCAGGAGGCGTCCGGTGATCTCACCGCGCATCTGGTAGGTGCCGATCAGCATCTCCACCGAGCTCGTCGGCGACTCGCCCCAGGCACGCGGGCCCAGGTCGCGGTAGCGGGCCACGGGGGCGCCGTCCAGGGGCACGCAGCGCTCGCCGGGCCGGATCTCGGCGAAGGGCGCGGTGGTGGCCTCGCCGGCGCAGGTGTAGTGGTCGGGGCCGCGGGCGATGGCGAGGTCGCCGGGGCGGATGCGCTGGGCGGGGCCGCCGTCCTCGGGGACGATCCAGCCGGTGCCGCGCACCATGACCATGACCGACAGAGGCGCCTCGTCCGCGATGCGGACCGACCAGGGCGGGTCGAACAGCGCACGGATCATGAAGGCTCCCCGCGCGCGGGGGCCCTCGAGCAGACCTGCGAGTACGTCCATGGCGGCAGCGTAGACGCACGCGCATGCGCGTGAGCTTCTGGACGATGGTCCGCCGCGGCACCGGGCAGTTGACTGAACGCATGACGACGGACAAGAAGAACGAGACGAACACGACGGTACTGGTGACGGGCGCGACCGGCCGGGTGGGCCGCAGGGTCGTGGAGTCCGCCGAGGCAGCGGGGCTCACCGTGCGGGCGGCCTCGCGGTCCGGCGCGGTGCGGTTCGACTGGGCGGACCGGTCGACCTGGGCG
This sequence comes from Streptomyces sp. NPDC025651, assembly GCF_055558735.1. NCBI lineage: Bacteria > Bacillati > Actinomycetota > Actinomycetes > Kitasatosporales > Streptomycetaceae > Streptomyces > Streptomyces sp. NPDC025651. The sequence continues at coordinate 274,604 of NZ_JBVHLZ010000009.1, read as the reverse complement.
GACGCCCTGCGGGGCGCCGACGCGGCACACCTCGCCTACCTGCCGGACGTCGGGGCTCCCGGCGCGGCCGATGCGGTGGGCGCGTTCGCGCGGCTCGCGGTCGAACTCGGCGTACGGCGGCTGACGCTGCTGTCGGCGCGGGGCGAGGAGCAGGCGCACGCGACGGAGCGGGCCGTGCGGGAGTCGGGCGCGGTGTGGACGGTCGTGCGGGCCGCGTGGTTCGCGCAGAACCTCAGCGAGGGGCCGCTCCTGGACGGGATGCGGGGCGGGGAGCTGGTGTTCCCCGCCGGGGAGGTCCTCGAACCGTTCGTCGACACGCGGGACGTCGCGGACGTGGTCGTCGCCGCGCTCACCGACGACACCGCCCGTTTCGCGGGCCGCACCCTCGACCTCACCGGGCCCCGCCTGCTCTCCTTCCGTGAGGCGGTGGCGGAGGTCGCGGCGGCCGTGGGGCGGGAGATCGCGTACGTGCCCGTGTCCGCGCGGGAGTACGGGGTGGCGCTGGCGGAGTTCGGGGTGCCGGAGGAGGAGGTGGGGTTCCTGATCGAGCTGTTCGAGACGAACCTGGACGGCCGCAATGCCCGTCTCTCGGACGGGGTCCAGCAGGCCCTCGGCCGGGCGCCCCGTGACTTCGCGGACTTCGTCCGGGAGTGCGCGGAGGCGGGCGTCTGGAAGGCGTGAACTCTCCCCGACCCCGCCCCTTCCCGAAACCGGGGGCGAAGCCCCCGGGCCCCCTCCGTGGCTCGCCCCCCGGGGCTCCGCCCCAGACCCCGCTCCTCAAACGCCGGAGGGGCTGAGAGATTTCGGGGCCACAGGTCTCCTGAGCCCGTCCGGCGATTGAGGACGAACTCGGCGAAGCCGGTGATGTACGGCGCCCCCTACTCCGGAGGAGGATTCGTGCCGTTCTTCTTCGCGTGCGTCCGCAACCGTGATGTCACGTCGTCCGGCGGGAGGAAGCGGGACCAGCGTTCGGGGAACTCCGAGGGCATTTCGGGGTCCTCGGGGTCCGTGACCGCCTCGCGCGCGGCGGCCGCGCGGGCGACCACCTCCGCGGCCTGCGCCTCCCTTATGCGGTCGTTGGCGGCGCGCGCCGCGGCCGTGGCGACGGACGGCCAGACCCGGTCGATCGCCGCGTTGACCGCGGCGCCGACCAGGACGGCGAAGGCCGACACGCCGATCCACAGCAACACGGCGACCGGGGCCGCCAGCGAGCCGTAGATCGTGGGGCCCTCCACCGTGCTGGTCAGGTAGATGCGGAGCAGGAAGCTGCCGAGCACCCACATGGCCAGCGCGATCAGCGCGCCCGGCATGTCCTCGACCCACGGCGAACGCACCGGCACGGACACGTGGTACAGCGTCGTCAGGAAGACGACGGAGAGGATGACGACGACCGGCCAGTAGAGGATCTGGACGACCGTCGTCGAGCCCGGCAGGAGATTCACCACCGCGTCGGGCCCCGCCACCATCAGCGGCAGCGCCACCGAACCGATCAGCAGCGCCACGATGAACAGGCCGAAGGCGAGGATCCGCGTCTTGACGATGCCGCGCACGCCGTCGAGGCCGTACATCACGGTGATGGTGTCGATGAAGACGTTCACCGCGCGGGAGCCCGACCACAGCGCGAAGAGGAAGCCGATGGAGATGACGTCGGGCCGGCTGACCCGCAGCACGTCGTCCAGTATCGGTTCCGCGATCTGGTGGACGCCCCGGTCGGACAGGACCGTGCGGGACGCCTCCAGGATGTTGTTCTGCACGCTGGCGATGGTGTCCGCGCCGGTCCAGCGGTCGACGTACGCGAGCAGCCCGATGAGGCTCAGGAGCAGCGGCGGCACGGACAGGAGCGTGAAGAACGCCGCCTCGGCCGCGAGCCCCAGGATGCGGTACTCAATGCATGAGTTGACGGTGTCCTTGAGCAGCAGCCAGGCGGTCCTGCGCTTGGAGACGTTCCGGTAGAGAGCGCGGGCCCGGTTCCAGCGGCCAGAGGGCCGCCCGGGTGTTTCTTTTGCCTGGTGCACCTCCTTACCGTAGCGGCATGGCAGCCAGCACCCACACAGTGACCAACCAGGCTCCGCCCCTGGTGGGATATGACGTATTCGCGTCCGACCGGGCCCTTGTGGAGGGCGTCGAGCGGCACCTGGACCCGGCGCTCCTGGATTCCGCCCGCGAGGAGCTCTCCCTGCTCGGCCGCACCGCTGGTTCCGCCCAGGCGCAGAGGTGGGGAGCGCTCGCCAACGAGAATCCTCCCGTTCTGCGGACACATGACCGCTATGGGAACCGGATCGACGAGGTCGACTTCCATCCGTCCTGGCACCGGCTGCTCGGCAAGGCGGTCTCCGCGGGGCTGACGGCGGCCTGGTCGCGGCCGGGCGGGCATGTGCGGCGGGCGGCGGGGTTCCTGGTGTGGACGCAGACCGAGGGCGGGCACGGCTGCCCGGTGTCGATGACGCACGCGGCGGTGCCCGCGCTGCGCGCCGATCCCGCGCTGGCCGCCGAGTGGGAGCCGCGTCTGACGTCGACCGTGTACGACGAGGGGCTGCGTCCGGCGTCGCAGAAGGCGGGCGTCCTCTTCGGGATGGGCATGACGGAGAAGCAGGGCGGCAGCGACGTACGGGCCAACACCACGCGCGCGCGGGCCCTCGCGGAGGAGGGGACGTACGAGCTGACGGGGCACAAGTGGTTCTGCTCGGCGCCGATGTCGGACGCCTTCCTGGTGCTGGCGCAGGCCGAGCGGGGGCTGACCTGCTTCCTGGTGCCGCGCGTCCTGGAGGACGGCTCGCGCAACGTCTTCGCCGTCCAGCGGCTCAAGGACAAGCTGGGCAACAGGTCCAACGCGTCGAGCGAGGTCGAGTTCGACGGGACGTGGGCGCGCCGGGTCGGGGAGGAGGGGCGCGGGGTGCGCACCATCATCGAGATGGTGGCGGCGACCCGGCTCGACTGCGTGATCGGTTCGGCGGCGCTGATGCGGCAGGCCGTCGCGCAGGCGGTGCACCACGCCACGTACCGGGAGGCGTTCGGCGGCAAGCTCGTCGACAAGCCGCTCATGCGCAACGTCCTCGCGGACATGGCCCTGGAGTCGGAGGCGGCCACGACGCTGGCGATGCGGCTCGCGGCGGCGTACGACGACGGGGGCGAGCAGGAGCGGGCGTTCCTGCGGCTCGCGGTGCCGGCCGCGAAGTACTGGGTGACCAAGCGGTGCACACCGCTGGCGGGCGAGGCCCTGGAGTGCCTGGGCGGCAACGGCTACGTCGAGGAGTCGGGCATGCCGCGGCTGCTGCGCGAGGCGCCGCTCAACTCCATCTGGGAGGGCTCGGGAAATGTCCAGGCCCTCGATGTGCTGAGGGCGCTGCAGCGCGAGCCGACGGCCCTGAACGCGTTCCTGCGGGAGGTCGGGGAGGCGCGCGGCGCCGACCACCGTCTGGACGGGGCGATCAAGGGCCTGCTGACCGAACTGGCCGACCTGGACGGCATCGAGGGCCGGGCGCGGCGCCTGGTGGAGCGCATGGCGCTGGTGCTCCAGGGGTCGCTGCTCGTGCGGCACGCGCCGCCGGAGGTCGCCGACGCGTTCTGCGGCTCGCGGCTCGGCGGTGACTGGGGCGCGGCGTTCGGCACGCTGCCGCACAGCCTCGATCTGGCGTCCGTGGTGGAACGGGCGGCCCCGGGGGTCTAGCGACCGGAGCTGACACGGGGGTGGTGCTGCGCCGACACGGCACCACCCCCGTCTCTCAGGCCCCTTGAGGAGCATGAACACCGCACGGGCGGCGTTGTGACCAGATTCGGGCACCGCACAGTCGTTCGCCAGAGTTGCATGAGGTTGCAACCCGCCGCGGCCTCCCCCTGATTCATCGCCGATGCCTCACCCGGGGAAGCCCTCAGAGGGCACGATGAATACATGCCCCTACGCACTGGTCTGGCCGGAAAGGACCCAGTGGTGATGAACTCCCCTTCGACGATCGATCTCGCGCGCATATCCGCCATGGATCTCGCGCACGCCGCGCGCCTCTTGAAGGGGGTGCGCGACGCGACGCTGTCAGGGCAGCGGCCGCGCGTCCTGCCGCGGCCCGTGATCGGCGACTCCTGGGGGCGGATGATCCTCGGCGGGGTCGACCCCGACCACGACTTCCGGTCCCGGCTCCTGAACGAGGAGGAGTTGGAGCAGCGCCGCCGCACGTCGCAGCTCCTGGAGATCCTGCCCGTCCTGCGCAACGCCCTGGTGTCGGTGGCGGACGCCGCGCAGCACATCATGGTCGTCTGCGACCCGGACGGTCGCGTGCTGTGGCGCGAGGGCAGCTCCGGGGTGCTGCGCAAGGCGGACTCGCTCGGCTTCGAGCTGGGCGCGGACTGGAGCGAGGGCGTCGTCGGCACGAACGGCATAGGGACCCCGCTGGTGGTGCGCCGCCCCGTGCAGGTCTTCTCCGCCGAGCACTTCGTGCAGACCCACCACCCCTGGACGTGTACGGGCGCTCCGGTCACCGATCCGCGCGACGGCAGCCTGCTCGGCGTGGTCGACGTCAGCGGCCCGCTGCAGACCATGCATCCGGCGACGCTCGCCCTGGTCGACTCGGTGGCCAAGCTCGCCGAGGCCCGGCTGCGGGAGCGGCACACCACCTCCCTCGACCGGCTGCGTGCGGTGGCGGCGCCGATCCTGTCCCGCCTGGACGGCCGGGCGATCGCGGTGGACACGCACGGCTGGACCGCCGCGGTGACGGGCATGCCCCCCGAGGACCGCTTCGCCCTCCCCAAGTCCTTCGGGCCGGGCCGCACTTGGCTGCCGACGCTCGGCTCCTGCCGGGTGGAGCCGCTGCCCGGCGGCTGGCTGCTCCGCCTGGAGAGCCCGGGCGACACCCCCGAACCGGTCGCCGCAACCCGGCTCGTCCTGGACGTCAGCGGCCCGCGCCGGTGGACGCTCGCGGTGCTCGGCGGCGCGCGCGACTGGACCCATGAACTGACCCCGCGCCACGCCGAGTTGCTCTACCTGCTCGCCACGCACCGCACGGGGCGCACCGCTTCGGGCCTGGCCGAGGACATGTTCGGGGACCCGGCGCGCACGGTGACGGTGCGTGCCGAACTCTCGCGCGTACGACGCTACTTGGGCGGTCTGCTCGCCCACCGCCCCTACCGCTTCCGCGAGGAGGTCGACGTGGAGGTGGTCCTGCCGGAGCGCCCCGCGGACCTCCTGCCGCACTCGACCGCGCCGGCCATACGGAAGGCGAGGAGCGTGGCGGAGCCATGAGCCTTCGCCCTCCCCCGCCCGATCCCGACGGCCGGGATCCCGGCCTCGCCCCGGATCCCGGAGCGTGATTCGCTGGGCCCCATGAGCATCACTGTCACCACCTGGTCCCTGGAGCAGACGTCTCCCACCGACCTGCTCCCGGCCGCCGCGCCCGACGGCGACGTGCGGATCGTGCGCGCCGAAGTGCCCTCGCCCGAGTTCAGCCGGTTCCTGTACGCGTCCGTGGGCGGGGACATCCGCTGGACCGACCGGCTCACCCTCACCCATGCCGAGTGGCAGAAGCTCCTGGAGCGGCCGGGCGTGGAGACCTGGGTCGCCTACGAGAACGGCACGCCCGCCGGGTACGTGGAGCTGGCGGCCCGGGGCGAGAAGGGCGACGGGGCGGAGGGCGTCGTGGAGATCGTCTACTTCGGGCTGATCCCCGCCTTCCGGGGGCGCCGCATCGGCGGCCACCTCCTCTCGTACGCCACCGCCCGCGCCTGGGACCTGGCCGAGCGGTGGCCGGGACTCGCGCCGACCGAGCGGGTGTGGCTGCACACCTGCTCCAAGGACGGCGAGCACGCCATGGACAACTACCAGCGGCGCGGCTTCAAGCTCTTCGACACGAAGGTCGAGCAGGAGCCGGACGCCGCGGCCCCCGGCCCCTGGCCGGGGGCGTACCGCGCCTGACCCGCCAGGCCCCGCCCACCCGACCCGGCCCACGGGTCGCCCGCGAGTGACCCACGACACCCTTGTCCACGATCCGGGACAAGGGTGTCCACATTTTGGATAATGCTGGACTGGGCCGAAAGTCCCGTGACACGCTTCCGGCATGGATCGCACTGGAATCGCCTTGGTGAGTCGACGTCACGTCGACCTCGGCCGCATGTCCAGCGCCATGTGTCCGGCTTGCTGATCGACTCAGCACCGCCGCACATCTGATCCCCGATCGCTCTCGATCCTCCCTGAACCCTCCCTGCGCAGCGCCGCGCGCACATTTCCGCATGTGCCCATACCCGCAGGTCAGAGCCGCATTTCCCGCTGCCCGAAGGACGTACACCCATGCCCACCACTCCAGAGAAGCCCGCCCCAGCCACGCCCCGCCGCAAGGCGAGCCGTCACCGCGGCGAGGGCCAGTGGGCCGTGGGTCACTTCACGCCGCTCAACGGGAACGAGCAGTTCAAGAAGGACGACGACGGTCTCAATGTGCGGACACGCATTGAGACGATCTACTCGAAGCGCGGATTCGACTCGATCGACCCGAACGACCTGCGCGGGCGGATGCGCTGGTGGGGCCTCTACACCCAGCGCAAGCCCGGGATCGACGGCGGCAAGACCGCGATCCTGGAGCCGGAGGAGCTGGACGACGAGTACTTCATGCTCCGGGTCCGGATCGACGGCGGGCGCCTGACCACCGAGCAGCTGCGGGTCATCGGCGAGGTCTCCCAGGAGTTCGCGCGCGGCACCGCCGACCTCACCGACCGGCAGAACATCCAGTACCACTGGATCCGCATCGAGGACGTCCCCGAGATCTGGCGGCGCCTGGAGGCCGTGGGGCTCTCCACGACCGAGGCCTGCGGTGACACGCCCCGCGTGATCCTCGGCTCGCCGGTCGCGGGGATCGCCGAGAACGAGATCATCGACGGCTCCCCCGCCATCGACGAGATACAGCGCCGCTTCATCGGCAACCCCGACTTCTCGAACCTGCCGCGCAAGTTCAAGTCCGCGATCTCCGGCTCGCCGCAGCTCGACGTGGCGCACGAGATCAACGACATCGCCTTCGTCGGCGTCCACCACCCCGAGCACGGCCCCGGCTTCGACCTGTGGGTCGGCGGCGGCCTCTCCACCAACCCCAAGCTCGGTGTGCGCCTTGGCACATGGGTCTCCCTGGAGGACGTCCCCGACGTGTTCGGCGGCGTCATCGGCATCTTCCGCGACTACGGCTACCGCCGGCTGCGCAACCGCGCCCGCCTGAAGTTCCTCGTCGCCGACTGGGGCCCGGAGAAGTTCCGGCAGGTCCTGGAGGACGAGTACCTGGGGCGGCGGCTCACCGACGGGCCCGCGCCCGAGCAGCCCAGCGGCACCTGGCGCGACCACCTCGGCGTGCACAAGCAGAAGGACGGGCGCTTTTACGTCGGCTTCGCGCCCCGCGTCGGCCGGGTGGACGGCACCACCCTCACGAAGATCGCCGAGGTCGCCGAGGCGCACGGCTCGGGCCGCCTGCGCACCACCGCCGAGCAGAAGATGATCGTGCTCGACGTCGAGCGGGAGCAGGTCGACTCGCTCGTCTCCGCCCTGGAGGCCCTCGACCTCAGGGTCAACGCCTCGCCCTTCCGGCGCGGCACCATGGCCTGCACCGGCATCGAGTTCTGCAAGCTCGCCATCGTCGAGACCAAGGCGCGCGGCGCCTCGCTCATCGACGAACTGGAGCGCCGCATCCCGGAGTTCGACCAGCCGATCACCATCAACATCAACGGCTGCCCGAACGCCTGCGCCCGCATCCAGGTCGCCGACATCGGCCTCAAGGGCCAGCTGGTCCTGGACGACGAGGGCAACCAGGTCGAGGGCTACCAGGTGCACCTGGGCGGCGCGCTCGGCCTGGACGCCGGGTTCGGCCGCAAGGTGCGCGGCCTGAAGGTCACCGCGGCCGAGCTGCCCGACTACGTCGAGCGGGTCCTCAAGCGCTTCCAGGAGGGCCGCAAGGACGGCGAGCGGTTCGCCACCTGGGCCGCGCGCGCACCCGAGGAGGCCCTCAAGTGAGCGAGCGTGCCGCCCCCTTCCACTGCCCCTACTGCGGCGACGAGGACCTGCGCCCGAACGAGACCGGGCACGGCGCCTGGGAATGCGCGGCGTGCAATCGAGCCTTCCAGCTGACGTTCCTCGGGCTGCTGTCCCGGGGTGTTCGGCACACCAGCGGTGGAGGGGAAGAGATATGACGACGGCTCAGACTCACGAGCGGCGCACGAACGACGAGTTGAAGGCGCTCGCCGAGCAGGCGGGGCGTGACCTGGAGGACGCCTCCGCGCTGGAGATCCTCCGGTGGGCGGTCTCCACGTTCGGCGCCGGGTTCTGCGTGACCTCCTCGATGGAGGACGCGGTCGTCGCCCATCTCGCCTCGCGGACCCTGCCCGGTGTGGACGTCGTGTTCCTGGACACCGGCTACCACTTCCCGGAGACCATCGGCACCCGCGACGCCGTCGAGGCCGTGATGGACGTCAACGTCATCACCTTGACGCCGCGTCGGACCGTGGCCGAGCAGGACGCCGAGTACGGCCCGAAGCTGCACGACCGCGACCCCGACCTGTGCTGCAGGCTGCGCAAGGTGCAGCCGCTGGAGGACGGCCTGGCGGGCTACGCGGCGTGGGCCACCGGGCTACGCCGCGACGAGTCGCCGACCCGCGCGAACACCCCGGTCGTCGGCTGGGACGAGAAGCGGCAGAAGGTCAAGGTCTCGCCGATCGCCCGCTGGACGCAGGACGACGTGGACGCGTACGTCGCCGAGCACGGCGTCCTGACCAATCCGCTCCTGATGGACGGCTACGGCTCGGTGGGCTGCGCGCCCTGCACCCGCCGGCTCCTGGAGGGCGAGGACGCGCGCGCGGGACGCTGGGCGGGGAACAACAAGACCGAGTGCGGAATCCACTGATGCCCGCGCCACAGATTCAGCCACCGACCCGGGAGAACCACGTGACGACCGGAGCCACCGTCTGGCTCACCGGCCTGCCCAGCGCCGGCAAGACCACCATCGCGTACGAACTGGCGGGCCGCCTGCGCGAGGAGGGCCGCCGCGTCGAGGTCCTCGACGGCGACGAGATCCGCGAGTTCCTCTCGGCGGGCCTCGGCTTCAGCCGCGCGGACCGGGACACCAACGTGCAGCGGATCGGCTTCGTCGCCGAACTCCTCGCGCGCAACGGCGTGTTGGCCCTGGTCCCGGTGATCGCCCCGTTCGCGGACAGCCGCGAGGCGGTCCGCAAGCGCCACCAGGCGGGCGGCACCGCGTACGTCGAGGTGCACGTCGCGACGCCGGTCGAGGTCTGCTCCGTACGCGATGTGAAGGGTCTGTACGCCAAGCAGGCGGCGGGCGAGATATCCGGGCTCACCGGGGTCGACGACCCCTACGAGGCACCGGACTCCCCCGATCTGCGCATCGAGTCGCAGGACCAGACCGTGCAGGAGTCCGCGGCGGCGCTGCACGCGCTGCTCACCGAGAGGGGTCTCGCATGACCACCGTCGCCACAGTGAACGACGAGGGCACCGACAGCCCCTACGCGCTCAGCCACCTGGACGCCCTGGAGTCCGAGGCGGTGCACATCTTCCGCGAGGTGGCGGGCGAGTTCGAGCGGCCGGTGATCCTGTTCTCCGGCGGCAAGGACTCCATCGTCATGCTGCACCTGGCGCTGAAGGCGTTCGCCCCGGCGTCGATCCCCTTCTCGCTGCTCCACGTCGACACCGGGCACAACTTCCCCGAGGTCATCGAGTACCGCGACCGCGTGGTCGCCGAGCACGGACTGCGGCTGCACGTCGCCTCCGTGCAGGAGTACATCGACGCGGGCAAGCTCCGCGAGCGGCCGGACGGGACGCGCAATCCGCTGCAGACCGTGCCGCTCACCGAGAAGATCCAGAGCGAGAGGTTCGACGCGGTCTTCGGCGGCGGGCGCCGTGACGAGGAGAAGGCCCGCGCCAAGGAGCGGGTGTTCTCGCTGCGCGACGAGTTCTCGCAGTGGGACCCGCGCCGCCAGCGCCCCGAGCTGTGGCAGCTCTACAACGGCCGGCACGCGCCCGGCGAGCACGTCCGCGTCTTCCCGCTCTCCAACTGGACCGAGCTGGACGTGTGGCAGTACATCGCCCGCGAGGAGATCGAGCTCCCGCAGATCTACTTCGCGCACGAGCGGGACGTCTTCAAGCGCTCCGGGATGTGGCTGACCGCGGGCGACTGGGGCGGCCCCAAGGAGGGCGAGGAGGTCGTCAGGCGGCTGATCCGCTACCGCACGGTGGGCGACATGTCCTGCACCGGCGCCGTCGACTCGGACGCGACGACGCTGGACGCCGTCATCGCCGAGATCGCCGCGTCCCGCCTCACCGAGCGCGGGGCGACGCGGGCGGACGACAAGCTCTCCGAGGCCGCGATGGAAGACCGCAAGCGCGAGGGGTACTTCTAACCATGAGCAACAGCACCACTGAGCCGGTACAGCCGCTCTCCACCGAGCAGTTGTCCGCCACCACCCTGCTGCGGTTCGCCACCGCCGGATCCGTCGACGACGGCAAGTCCACCCTGGTGGGCCGCCTGCTGCACGACTCCAAGTCGGTCCTCACCGACCAGCTGGAGGCCGTGGAGCGCGCCTCGGCGAGCCGCGGCGCCGACGCCCCCGACCTGGCGCTGCTCACGGACGGCCTGCGGGCCGAGCGGGAGCAGGGCATCACCATCGACGTGGCGTACCGCTACTTCGCCACGGCCCGGCGCCGGTTCATCCTCGCCGACACCCCGGGGCACGTGCAGTACACCCGGAACATGGTCACCGGCGCGTCCACGGCCGACCTCGCCGTCGTCCTGGTCGACGCCCGCAACGGCGTCATCGAGCAGACCCGCAGGCACGCCGCGGTCGCGGCGCTGCTGCGCGTCCCGCACGTCGTGCTCGCCGTGAACAAGATGGACCTCGTCGCGTACGACGAGACGGTCTTCGCGCGGATCGCCGAGGAATTCACCTCGTACGCCGGGGAGTTGGGCGTTCCGGAGATCACCGCGATCCCGATCTCCGCGCTCGCGGGCGACAACGTCGTCGAGCCGTCGTCGAACATGGACTGGTACGGCGGCCCGACCGTCCTCGAGCACCTGGAGACGGTCCCGGTCAGCCATGACCTGACCTCCTGCCACGCGCGCCTTCCCGTGCAGTACGTGATCCGCCCGCAGACCGCCGAGCACCCCGACTACCGGGGCTATGCGGGGCAGATCGCGGCGGGCACGTTCCGGGTCGGCGAGTCCGTGACGGTGCTGCCCTCGGGGCGGACCTCGAAGATCTCCGGGATCGACCTGCTGGGCAAGCCGGTGGACGTGGCGTGGACGCCGCAGTCCGTCACGCTGCTCCTCGACGACGACATCGACATCTCCCGCGGTGACCTGATCGTGCCGAGCGGCGACACCCCGCCCACCACGCAGGACATCGAGGCGACCGTCTGCCATGTCGCGGACACCGCGCTGAGCGTCGGCCAGCGGGTGCTGCTCAAGCACACCACCCGCACGGTCAAGGCGATCGTCAAGGAGATCCCGTCCCGGCTCACCCTCGACGACCTCTCACAGCACCCGGAGCCGGGTCAGCTGGTGGCCAACGACATCGGCCGTGTGAAGGTCCGCACCGCCGAGCCCCTCGCGCTCGACGCGTACGCCGACTCGCGCCGCACCGGATCCTTCCTCCTGATCGACCCGGCGGACGGCACGACGCTCGCGGCGGGCATGGCGGGCGACGCCTTCGCCACGCCCGCCGACGAGGACGACTCCGCGGCGGACGACGCGGGTTGGGACTTCTGACCATGACCTACGTCGACGTGTTCGCGACGTTCGCGAAAGAGGGCGGCCGCATCGGCAGCGGCGCCCTCGGCAGCGGGCAGGGCGGAGTCGCGCGATGTGCGGCGTGACGCCCTTGGCGGGGCAGGTGCACGCGCACCGCTCGCGCGCCCACGCCCGCCCCTGCCTCGCGGGCACTTCCGTACGAAGACGAAGACCTGCCGACCTCCCGGCCACGACCTGACGGCGTGAGACCGGGCCAACGAGAGGACCACCTCCCGTGCCTGCACCACGCACCCGACTCGCCGCCCTCGCGGCCCTGCCCCTGTTGGCCCTGGCGCTCGGCGCCTGCGGCTACGGATCCGAAGCGACCGACACCGACGGCAAGGCCGAGATCGCCGAGGGTGCCGAGAAGATCGACGGTCTGGACAGCGTGAAGATCGGGTACTTCCCGAACCTCACCCACGCCACCGCCCTGGTCGGCAACCAGGAGGGCCTGTTCCAGAAGGAGCTCGGCGGCACGGAGGCGAAGTACTCCCAGTTCAACGCGGGCCCCTCGGAGATCGAGGCGCTCAATGCGGGATCGATCGACATCGGCTGGATCGGCCCGTCCCCCGCCATCAACGGCTACACCAAGTCCCAGGGCAAGAACCTGCGGATCATCGGCGGTTCGGCGTCCGGCGGCGTGAAGCTCGTCGTGAACCCGAAGAAGATCAAGTCCCAGGACGACGTCAAGGGCAAGAAGATCGCGACGCCGCAGCTCGGCAACACCCAGGACGTGGCCTTCCTCAACTGGATCGCCGAGCAGGGCTGGAAGGTCGACGCGCAGAGCGGCAAGGGCGACGTGTCGGTGCTCCGCACCGACAACAAGATCACCCCGGACGCCTACAAGTCCGGCTCCATCGACGGCGCCTGGGTGCCGGAGCCGACCGCGTCCAAGCTGGTCGCCGAGGGTGCGAAGGTCCTCCTCGACGAGGCCGACCTGTGGCCGGACAAGAAGTTCGTGATCACGAACATCATCGTGCGCCAGGAGTTCCTCAAGGAGCACCCGAAGGTCGTCGAGGCCGTCCTGCGCGGCGCCGTGAAGACCAACGCGTGGATCGCGAAGAACCCCGAGAAGGCCAAGGCCGCCGCGAACGCCCGGCTGAAGGCGGACACCGGCAAGCCGCTGCCCGCCGAGGTGCTCGACCCGGCGTGGAAGTCCATCCGGACGACCAACGACCCGCTGGCCGCGACGCTCGACGCCGAGGCGGACCACGCGGTCAAGGCCGGCCTCCTGGAGAAGCCCGACCTGGGGGGCATCTACGACCTCGGTCCGCTGAACAAGGTCCTCAAGGCCGAGGGCGAGTCCCCGGTCGACGACGCCGGTCTCGGCGTCAAGTAGCCCGCCAAGCAGCCGAGTTCCCAGGAGGTGACGACCATGGCAACCACCCTCGCCAAGGCCGCGGAGGACACCCGCACCACGGCCGAGCACGCCGCCAGGATCGAGCACGTCTCGAAGTCCTTCGGCGGCCCCGCCGGACCCCAGCTCGTCCTCGACGACATCACCCTCGACGTCGCGCCGGGCGAGTTCGTCACCCTTCTGGGAGCCTCGGGCTGCGGCAAGTCGACCCTGCTCAACCTCGTCGCCGGGCTGGACGATCCGTCCGAGGGCACCATCACGACCGACGGCCGCCCGGCCCTGATGTTCCAGGAGCACGCGCTCTTCCCGTGGCTGACCGCGGGCAAGAACATCGAGCTCGCCCTCAAGCTGCGGGGGGTGCCGAAGACCGAGCGGCGCGAGCGCGCCGAGGAACTGCTCGAACTGGTCCGCCTGCAGGGCGCGCACCGCAAGCGGGTGCACGAGCTGTCGGGCGGCATGCGCCAGCGCGTGGCGATGGCCCGGGCGCTCGCCCAGGACAGCCGACTCCTGCTGATGGACGAGCCGTTCGCGGCGCTGGACGCGATCACCCGGGACGTCCTGCACGACGAGCTGACCCGCATCTGGCGCGAGACCGACGTCTCCGTCCTCTTCGTCACGCACAACGTCCGCGAGGCCGTGCGCCTGGCCCAGCGCGTCGTGCTCCTCTCCTCGCGCCCGGGCCGGGTGGCGCACGAGTGGCGGGTCGACATCGAGCACCCGCGCCGCATCGAGGACACCGCCGTGGCGGAACTGTCCGTCGAGATCACCGAACAACTGCGTGGGGAGATCCGCCGCCATGGCAAGCACTGAGACGTCCACGCCGCTCAAGGAGTCCGAGGAGGGCCAGGACCTCGCGGGTCTGGAGGCGGGCCTCGACGCGCTGGAGTCCGGCGCGGGCCCCACCCGCACCCCGGTGCGCCAGGTCCTGGTCCAGAAGGTGCTGCCGCCGCTGACCGCCGTCCTGCTCGTCCTCGTGGTCTGGCAGGCGCTGGTCTCCTTCAAGATCGTCGACGATCCGACCAAGCTGCCCGCGCCGTCCGCCGTGTGGGACGAGGTGTCCGAGGCGTGGCTGCAGGGCACCCTGCTCGACTACATCTGGACGTCCGTCTCGCGCGGCCTGCTCGGCTTCCTCTTCGCCCTCGCGATCGGCACGCCGCTCGGCCTGATCGTGGCGCGGGTGCGGTTCGTGCGGGCCGCGATCGGGCCGATCCTCTCCGGCCTGCAGTCGCTGCCGTCGGTGGCCTGGGTGCCGCCGGCCGTGATCTGGCTGGGACTGAACAACCAGATGATGTACGCGGTGATCCTGCTCGGCGCCGTGCCCTCCATCGCCAACGGCCTGGTCTCCGGCGTCGACCAGGTGCCGCCGCTGTTCCTGCGCGCGGGCCGCACGCTCGGCGCGACGGGACTGAAGCACACCTGGCACATCGTCCTCCCCGCCGCCCTGCCCGGCTATCTCGCGGGGCTCAAGCAGGGCTGGGCGTTCTCCTGGCGCTCGCTGATGGCCGCGGAGATCATCGCGTCCTCGCCCGACCTCGGCGTGGGGCTCGGCAAGCTCCTGGAGAACGGCCGCAACGCCAGCTCCATGTCCCTGGTCTTCCTCGCCATCTTCCTCATCCTCATCGTCGGCATCGCCATCGACCTGCTGATCTTCAGCCCGCTGGAGCGGCACGTCCTGCGCGGCCGCGGCCTCCTCGTGAAGAGCTGATCCGCCATGCACCGACCCGTCCTGCTGGTCATCGCCCACGGCAGCCGCGATCCGCGGCACGCCGCGACCGTGGGTGCCCTGGTGCGCGCGGTGCGGTCGCTGCGGCCCGGGCTGCGGGTGGAGACGGGCTTCCTGGACTTCAACGCCCCCACCGTCACCGGGGTGTTGGAGCGGCTCGCCGCGGAGGGCGTACGGGATGTGGTGGCCCTGCCGCTGCTCCTGACGCGCGCGTTCCACGCGAAGGCGGACATCCCCGCGGTGCTGCGCGAGGCCCCGCCCGCCCTGCGCATCCGGCAGGCGGCGGTGCTCGGCCCGTCCCCGCTGCTCCTGTCCGCACTGGAACAGCGGTTGTACGAGGCGGGGTTGGACCCCGCCCAGAAGTCCTCGACCGGGGTCGTGCTGGCCTCGGCGGGGTCGTCGGACCCGGAGGCGATCGCAGTGATCGCTGACATCGCGCGGGAGTGGCGGCGTACCGGTTGGTGCGCCGTGCGGCCTGCGTTCGCCTCCGCATCTCTGCCGCGCACGGAGGACGCCGTGCGCGAACTGCGGGCCGTGACAGGGGTGCGCCGGGTGGCCGTCGCCCCCTACGTGCTCGCCCCCGGCTTCCTGCCGGACCGCATCGCGCGGGGCGCCGCCGACGCCGACGTACTGGCCGACGTCCTCGGTCCCGCCCCGGCGGTGGCACGGCTCCTCGTGCGGCGCTACGACGAAGTCCATGCCCCTGGCACCTGCCAAGTTCCTCCTCTGGCGCGGATTCCCGCACTGGCCTAGCTTGTGGGTTCATGACCCCGAGCCGATCCCGCACACTGTGGCTGCGGACCGAACCCCTGCACGCGGTGATCTACTTCGAGGAGCGCTGCCGCGGCCTCGGCAGGGCGGTGGGCCTCAAGGGCTTCTGGATGGGGTACTTCGCCGCCCGCACCGCCCCGATGGGCCGGGTGGGCCCCGGGGTCGCCGCGGCGGCGCTCGGCGTCTTCGCTCCCGGCATGGTGGCGCGCTCCCTGCCGTCGGCCTGGGAGTACGCCTCACCGGACCGGGTCGTCGAGGAACGCGCCCGCCTCGCGGCCCGCGCCCTGCGCGAACTCCTCCCCGACGCCGACGCGTTGGCGTCCCAGGTCAACGAACCCCTGGCATTCCTGGTCGAGGACGCGCCGCCGCTCGCCCGCCCGCTCTTCGCCGCCAACCGCGATCTGACCCGGCGCTCCGACCCGGTGGAACGGCTGTGGCAACTGGCCACCTGCGTACGCGAGTTCCGCGGCGACGCCCATGTCGCCGTACTCGCCGCCCACGGCCTGGACGCCCGTGAGTCCCTCGTCCTGGCCGCGGCGACCGACCGCGTGGACCCCTCCGGCATCCGCCAGGACCGCGGCTGGAGCGAGGAGGAGTGGGCGGCCTCCGTGGACCGCCTGCGCGTCCGCGGCCTGCTGGACCCCTCGGGCCGCGTCACCGAACAGGGCGTCACGGAACGCGAGCTGATCGAGGACGACACGGACCGCCTCGCCGACCGCCTGCTGCGCCCCCTCTCCCCCACGGAGACGGACGCCCTCCTGGCGGCCCTGGAACCCCCGGCCCGCCGCATCCTGGACTCGGACGTCCTGCCGTTCCCGAACCCGATCGGGCTGCCGCGGACGGCGGGCTGAGCGGAATTGGCTTGCGGCGTCCCCCACCCCCCTCTACCGTCACGCGGATGACACCCGAACTGCGGTCCGAACGGCTCTCCCTGTCCCCCTACGTCGCCTCCGACGAGGCGGACTTCGTCTCGCTGTTCCAGGACGAGGCCGTGGGCCGCTGGTTCGGGGACGGGATGCAGAGCGCCGAGGACGACCGCGCGCTGTTCGGCAGGCTGTTCAGCCTCGTCTACGCGGAGGAGCGCTTTCCCGTGTGGGCGGTCCGGTACGAGGGGCGCTATGTCGGCCACGCCGAGATCAAGCCGTCGCCGGAGGAGTGGCTCGAAGGACACGAGATCGTCTACGGCCTGACCAGGGAGAGCTGGGGCCTCGGCCTCGGCACGGAGCTGGCGCGGCTCCTGACCTCGTACGGGCACGAGACCCTGCACCTGGCCGAGGTGCACGCGACCGTCGACTCGGAGAACACCCCGTCCCTCTCGGTGCTCAAGCGCCTCGGCTACACGCAGACGCGGGAAGTACCGGAGGAAAACGGCAGAACGACCCTGCAGCTCACTTCACGCCTCCCATAGCCCCGCAACCCCGATGATCCTGCAGCGCATGCGCCCGGGCCTCGCACACGGGCGCCACGCCGAACAGCGATCTACCCCGCATCGAACGGCGTCGCCTGGTGGAACCAGAGGCGCCAGCCGCTCTCCGTACGCCGCCACAGCGAACTGCGGTGTGCGGTACGGCCGTTGCTGTCCGTGTCGAAGGTCAGGTGCACCACGTCGTCGGCGAGCTGCACACCGCGCATGCGACAGGTCGTGACGGGGCGGCCGCCGGGCGCCGGGGCCTGGGTGAGGACCCGCACGATCGACTCCCGGTCCCACCGCGCCCCGGACGCCCCGAACTCGGTGAACTCCGGGTGCAGCAGCGCCCCGAAGAGCTCGGGCGAGGCGCGCACCTCGGGGTCCAGGAGGCGCAGCTCGCCCTCGATGGCGGCTTCGACGGCGGGGGTGCGACCGGCGGAGGACTGTTCGGAGAACTGCTCGGAGGACTGCTCAGACACGGGTCATCTCCACTAGCCGGGTGACGGTGTTCCAGTTGCGGGTGGTGGCGATGAGCCCCTTGTTCAGGGCGGGTCGAGCCAGCCGCTCGGCGAGCTTGGAGCAGCCGAGGCCTTGGGGCGCGTACAGGTACAGGACGCGGTCACCGAGCCCGAACTCCTCGGGCAGGAAGGCGGCTCGGTCGACGGCGGCGAAGCGGTCCGGCTCGACGGGCGCGGAGAAGTAGGTGACGTGCAGCTGCTTCGCCTCCAGCTCGGCTGCGGGGAACGGGCAGGCGTCGGCCACCGCCTCCAGATACGCGCCGTCGCGCACCAGGACGTCCACGGCGAGGCCGAAGCGCTCCTCGATCGCCGCCCCGACCTCGGCGGCCAGCGACTCCTCGTCGCCCCGGTCGGCGGTGAAGACCGCGTTGCCGCTCTGCAGATACGTCCGTACGCCGTCGAGGCCGAGCCCTTCCAGGAGCGCCCGGAGCTCGGCCATGGGCACCTTCTTGTGGCCGCCCACGTTGATGCCGCGCAGCAGCGTCGCGTAAGTCCTGATCGCCATGCGCACACCATAAAGCGGCCGCCGTGCCCCGTGGGGGTGGGCACGACGGCCGCGGCTCAAGCGGCGGCGAGATTACTCGACGACCTTCAGGAGCTTGTTGGGCGTGCCCTCGCTCGGGTTGCTGATCTTGTCCGGGGTCGCACCGTCGGTCAGCGCCTTGGCGACGTCCTCGGGCTTGGCGTCCGGGTGGGCGGCGACGTAGACGGCGGCGGCGCCCACGACGTGCGGGGTCGCCATCGACGTACCGGAGATGGTGTTGGTGGCGTCGTCACCGGTGTTCCAGGCGGACGTGATGTCCGAGCCGGGGGCGTAGATGTCCACGACGGAGCCGTAGTTGGAGAAGTCCGACTGCTCGTCGTCCTTGGTGGAGGAGGCGACCGTGATGGCCTCCTTCACGCGGGACGGGGAGCCCTGACCGGCGTCGGTCGACTCGTTGCCCGCGGCGACCGCGAAGGTCACGCCGGAGGCGATGGACTTCTTGACGGCCTCGTCGAGGGCTTCGTCGGCGCCGCCGCCGAGGCTCATGTTGGCGACGGACGGGCCCTGGTGGTTCTTGGTGACCCAGTCGATGCCCGCGACGACCTGCTCGGTGGTGCCCGAGCCGTTGTCGTCGAGCACGCGGACGGCGACGATCTTCGCCTTCTTGGCGACGCCGTGCGCCTCACCGGCGATGGTGCCGGCGACGTGCGTGCCGTGGCCGTTGCCGTCGTCGGCGTTGTCGTCGTTGTCGACGGCGTCGAAGCCGGACGTGGCGCGGCCGCCGAAGTCCTTGTGGCTGACGCGGACACCGGTGTCGATGACGTACGCGGTGGCGCCCTCGCCCCCGGCGTCGGGGTAGGTGTACTTCTTGTCGCCCGCGGTGTCCGCCTGGTCGATGCGGTCAAGGCCCCACGACGGCGGGTTGTCCTGGGTGGCGTCGATGGTGAACTTCTTCGACTGGACGACCTTGCCGACGGCCGGGTCGGCGGCCAGGCGCTTGGCGTCGGTCTCGCTCAGGCCCTTGGCCGAGAAGCCGTTGATCGCGGAGGAGTAGTTGCGCTTCAGCTCGCCGCCGTACTCCTTGGCGAGGTCGGACTTGGCGTCCTTGCTGGCCTTCTCGTCGAGCATCACGATGTAGCTGCCGGCGACGGCGCCCTTGGCGTCCAGGCCGTACACCTTGCCCTCGGCGGGGGTGGCCGCGCCGGCGAAGGAGGTCGCGAAGACGGTGACACCGACCGCGGTGGCGGCGGTGGCTATCGCGGCGGTGAGCTTCATCGTGCGGGCACGCTTGTGAGTTGCCATGAAGAGGGGTCTCCTCAGTGCTGTGTGGGGGGATGTGTGGGGGGTATTCAGCTGTCTTCCCAAGGGCCTGTCGTGACAACAAGTTCGTTGCGACACCCCTTGAGGGCCGGAAGATCTCCGGGTGTTGGGACGAAACCCTGTCTGATTGACGCGCGCAGATCAATACCTACATACAGCTGTGACTTGTTCAACAAGGTTCCGTAATAACAAACCGGACCCCGCCCGAAGGATCGGACATCTGGGGCCACAGTCACCCCAACTCCGGGTAACAGGAGGCACTTTGTGCCGCATGAGCAGCGCCGGGCGGGCTGGAGGAAACCAGCCCGCCCGGCGCATGGAAGAAGGATGCGGAACAGATACAAGACAGAGCGGGACAGACAGGGGGCGCGAATCAGGCCGCCGCGACGACTTTCTGCTCCTCGAAGGAGTCGATCGTCCGCGTGAAGTCACGCGTCGAGAGCAGCAGCTTGTAGATGATGGCGAGTTCGAAGACCAGAAGGAGCGCCCCGGAGACGATCGTCGCGGGGATCACCGCGTCGAAGAGCGGGCCGATCATGAAGACGCCCATCTGGAACTCGATTCCGCTCACCAGGTGCGCGCGGATGCGGTGGCGCAGCAGGAACGAACGGACCCGCAGATAGGCGGGGAACTTCCGCCGGAACTCCTGGTGCAGATCGATCACCTGGGCCTTGGGCGCCGGTGCCGCCTCCCCGTCGGCACCGGCCTCCTCGGCGGGACGCTCGGCGTGGTCGGCAGCGGCGTAGCCGGCCTCACCCGCGGCCCTCTGCAGGTCCTGCTCGATGTCCGCCGAGGGGTTCTCCCGCAGCAGGTCCTCCATGAAGGCGAGCTCCGCCTCGTTCTGCGCGCGCTTCGCGGCCCGCATGCGCGCCTTGATCTGCTTGCGCATGGAGTGGCGGATCTTGAAGATCTCCAGCGAGTTGATGTACCGCAGGGTGTCGAGGGCCACGACGGCGAGCGCGAGCCAGATGTAGAGGGTGTCGCCGGTGCGGTGGTACTGGCCGCCCATCAGCGCGACGCCGCACACCATGACGCGGATCCGGTCGAAGACGAAGTCCAGCCAGGCGCCGAACACCGAGCCCTGCCCGGTGAGCCGGGCGACCTTGCCGTCCATGCAGTCGAGGATGAAGCTGAGGTGGTAGATGACGGCACCGAGCGCGAGCCAGCGCCACTCGCCGAGCGCGAAGCACGCGGCGGAGCCGAGGCCGAGGAGGAACGCGCCCCAGGTGATCTGGTTGGGCGTGATTCTCGTACGCATCGCGGTGAGCCGCACGAGCGGCGTGGCGACCGGGTCGACAAGCAACACGGTCCACCACGCGTCGCGCTTCTTCTGGGTGATGCGGCGCACCTCGGCGAGGGGCGGTATGTCTCGACGCATGGGGGTCAACTTCCTGGCGTTCGACGAAAGTTCACCCCACGCTAGGAAGGCGTTCGCGCAAGGAACAAGATCTCTCCCGTGCAACCTTTGACCGGGGGTAACGGTCAACCTTTCAGGACGAGTCAATGGCCCTTCCAGGACAGTGCCGCGTTACCGGAGCGTTACCGAATGACCGGGACGTTACCGAAACGCGTCACGGAGCGTTACGTCAGCCGCGCGCGGCCCGCGCCTTCACCAGCTCCTCCTCGATGAGGTCGGCCGCCGTCCTGGTGCCGCCCTCTCCTGCCATCGAGGCCTGGATCTCGCCCAGCCTGCGGGCGACTTCGGGGTCCCCGGCCAGCGTGAGGACGGCCTCGCGCAGCGTCTCCGCGGTGGCCTCCGCCATCGGCACGTGCCGGGCGACACCGAGACCCTGGAGCATGTCGGCGTTGCCGAACTGGTCGACGGCCTGCGGCACGGCCACCATCGGGGTGGCGGTGGCGAGCCCCTCCTGACTGCCGCCCGCGCCGGCGTGCGTGATGAAGGCGTCGGCCTTCTTCAGGACCGCCAACTGCGGTACCCAGTCGCGTACTTCCACGTTCGTGGGCACGTTCCCCAGCTCGCCCGCGTCGACGTGCTTGCCGACCTGGAGCACCACGTGCCAGCCGGGCAGGTCGCCGAAGGCGCGGATGCACTCGCGGTAGAACCCGGGCTGCTTGGTGAAGGACGACCCCAGCGAGACGAGCAGCACCTTCTCGGCACCGGCGGGCCGCTCCCAGTCGCCCTGCACGGCACGGTCGCCCTGACAGGCGCCGACGAAGGTGTGCACACCCTCGTCGACCCGGTCGGCGTTGGGCTGCAGCGCCTTGGGGATCAGCACGAGGGAGCGGGGCGGCCGGCCGACGAAGGGGTCGGGGTGCTGGGTGATGCCGTTCTCCGCGAGCCAGGCGATGAAGCGGGCGTAATACGCCTGGCCGCGCTCGGTCGTCTTCAGCTCCGCGTACATCGGCTCGGCGACCTCCTCCTCGTATCCCTCCCAGGCCACCAGGTTCGGCGAGAGCGAGATCTCGGGGACGCCCCAGCGGCGGGCGAGGACGCGCGCCGGGTAGGAGGTGATGTCGTACAGGACGAGTTCGGGCTCGTCCCCTTCATAGGCCGCGGCGAGCTCCGGCAGGACCTGGATCGCGTCGGCGAGGAACGGCTCGATGTTGTCGATGAGTTCGGTGCCCCAGGCCTCCGGGTCGTCGTCCGGCGAGGGCAGCGTCGTGGTGTAGAGCCGGGGCTCGGCACCGGTCTCCGCGACCTTCTCCTCGAAGGCGTGCGGGATGGCGTACGTGACGCGGTGGCCGCGGGCGACGAGCTCACGGATCACTTCGAGGCTCGGGTTCACGTGCCCGTGGGCGGCGATCGAGAACATGGCGATATGGGCGGGCCGGGGTGAGGTCATGACCGGACCTTAAGCGAGACGATACGTCTCGTGCAACTCTGTTCGCGGTAACGCGGCCCCTACTCCGCGCCCCCGTCACCGGCCGCGGCCTCGTTGTAGCGCAGCAGATACTCGGCGAACCGCGACAGATCCGGACCGCTCCACCCCTCCAGGCGCTCATGGAAGGCGATCCGGCGCGCCTCGCCGACCTGCGCGAGGACCTCGCCGCCCCGGTCGGTGAGGTGCAGCACGTGCACCCGGTGATCAGTCGGGTCCAGGCGCCGCTCGACGAGCCCGGCCTTCTCCAGCGCGCCGACCTGCCTGCTGATCGTCGACTTGTCGAGCGTGTAGTGCGCGGCCAGGTCCGTGGCCCGGCAGCCCCCCTGGTGCTCCAGGTGGCTGAGCAGCGTGAAGGACACGAGCGAGAGCTCGGGGTGCATCCGCGCGGCGGTGGCGCGCGCCCGCCGGGCGAACGCGGTCATCTCCCGCTGGATGATCTCGATGGACTCGTCCCGGCCCCCCGGCCGGGACCCGTCTCGGTCGGTCACGTTTTCTCCCTCTCCACGAATGGTTGTAGAGTACAACATCGAACTCTGTTGTACATGCCAACCATCTGTTGGGCATCAACCACTCGACCACCGGAGAGATCCATGTCCGCCACCGCGGAACCCGCCCCCGGACTGCGCGCCGCCCTGCGCCACGTCCTCGTCCACCTGGTCACGCCCCTGCTGATGTGCCTCGGCATGGGCCTCGCCTACATGGGCGCGTTCGTCACGCCCGAGCCGCACGACATGCCGATCGCCGTCGTCGGCTCGGGGCCGCAGACCCAGGTCCTCGCGCAGACCGTCAAGGACAAGGCGGGCGACGCGCTCGACGTACGCACCCTCGCCACCCGCGCGCAGGCGGTCGACGCCCTCAAGTCCCTGGACATAGCGGGCGCCTACCTGCCCGACGCGAAGGCGCCCGAGCTGATCGTGGCCTCCGCGGGCTCCGACATGAGCGCGATGGCGGCACAGAAGATCTTCACGCCCGTCGCGGCGAAGCAGGGCGTGCCCCTGAAGGTCACGGACGTGGCCGCGCCGGTCGAGGACGACCCCACGGGCCAGGGCCTGTTCTTCCTGCTCGTCGCCGTGAGCATCGGCTCGTACGCGTCGGTGGCGGTGCTCGGCGCGGCCGGGGCCGGGCTGCGGATGCGGGCCCGCGCGGGGCTCGTCGTGGGGGTCTCGCTCGCCGTCAGCCTGATCGGCGCGGCGCTCGCGGGGCCGGTCTTCCACCTGGTGCACCAGGGCCTGTGGGGCGTGTGGGCGATGTGCTGGCTCTACTCGGCGGGCGTCCTGTTCATCGGCGTGGGCCTGCACACCTTCCTCAAGCGCTGGACGACGCTGGCGATGATGGTGCTCTTCGTGATGCTCAACTTCACGACGTCCGGCGGGCTCTTCAGGCCCGAGCTGCAGAACGGCTTCTTCGGCTCACTGCACGCGTTCTGGAACGGCGCGGGCTTCGTCGAGGGCATCCGCAGCCACCTCTACTTCGGCGGCCACCAACTGGACCGGCACGTCTGGACGTTGACGGGCTGGCTGGCGCTCGGCCTGCTGCTCGTCGGCGTCGCGGCCCTGTGGGAGCGGCGGCAGCGCACCGCCGCCGTCCCCGCCGCGCGGCACGCGGCGGGGCGGGGGGCCCAGGAGCGCGAGGCCCAGGAGGAGGAGATGGAGGAGTCGGTGGCCGTCTGACGCCGCACGGCGCCGCACGGCGCCGCAGGAGCGCTTCGGCCGGTCCCGGTCCTCGTCACACCGGCAGGCGTGACGAGGACCGGGACCGCTCGGGTACGGACGACTCCTCCGGCCCCCGGTGGCCCCGCGTCCGGCCGGACCTGCGCGGCCACCACAGACCGCGGCCGAGGAGGGCGGCCAGGGCGGGCACCAGCACGAGGGAGAGCACGAGCGAGGACAGGAGGATCCCGAGCCCGGTGGCGAAGCCGATCTCCTGTGTGGCGGGGCTCGCGGCCAGCCCGGCGAAGGAACCGGCGAGCACGATCCCGGCCGTGGCGATGGCGGGCGCGGTGTGCCGCACCGCTTCGGCCACCGCGTGCCGCGCCCCGCCCGGCTTCGCCGTTTCCTCCCTGATCCGGTCGGTGATCAGGATGTTGTAGTCGGTCCCGAGGGCGACGACGAAGAGGAAGAGCACCAGGGGCAGCGTGAACGAGACCCCGGGCCGGTCCAGGCCGCTCTGGAAGACCAGCGTGCTCGCGCCGAGCGTGGCCACGAACCCGAGCCCCACCGCGATCATCAGCACCACGGGGGCGAGCAGGGAGCGCAGCAGCAGGAAGAGGATCACGGCGATCAGCAGGGCGGCGACCGGGAACACCAGGCGCAGGTCCTTCTCCACCGCCGTCGAGATGTCGGCGTAGACCGCGGCCGTTCCCGTGACATGCGCCTGCGTGCCCTGCGGCGCGGTCTTCGCGGCGGCGGCCCTGACGGGGCCCGAAACCAGGTCGCGCGCCTTCTGCGTGTCGGACCGCACGCTCAGGAACAGATCGACCCGCGCGGCCGTGCGGTCCTTGCTGAGCACCGGCTCGCCCACCTTGCCGACGCCCTCGGCCCCGGCGAGGGCGCGGGTCATGCCGGTGAGCGAACTCGCCTCGATGTCACCGCCGTTCGTGCTCCGTACGTACACGGTGTGCGGGTCGGAGACTCCCGCGGGCAGGCTGCGGGAGATCTGCTCGGCGGTCCTGACGGCGGCGGTCTCGGGCATGCCCTGCTGGTCGTAACTCATCTTCATGCCGAGCGCGCCCGCGCCGAGCGCGCCGAGCAGCACCAGGCTGCCGAGAACGTACCGCAGCGGCCTGCTGCTCACCGCCTGCCCCAGGCGTGCGCCGAAGCCGCCGGTGCGCTCCTCCTGCCAGGCCCGTGAGGGCCAGAACATGCCGCGCCCGAGCACGGCGAGGAGCGCGGGCATGAGCGTGAGGCTCGCGAGGAGCATCACGAGTACGGAGATCGCGATGGCGGGGCCGAGGACCCGGAACTGCCCGAAGCTCGCGAGGCCGAGGGTCGCGAAGGCCGCCACGATCGTCAGCGCCGCGGACGTGATCGCGGCCCCCACGCGCCCGGTCGTCGCGGCCGCGGCCGTCCGGGCGTCCTGCTCGGGGTGGTTCCGCAACTGCTCCCGGAAGCGGAACAGCAGAAAGAGGAAGTAGTCGATGCCGATGCCCAGCAGGACGACACCGATCAGTGAAGGGGTGGACGGGTCGAGTCGGATGTCGAAGAGCTTCGCCGCGCCGACCACCGCCCCCGACGCGACACCGCCGATCAGCGCCACGGCGATCAGCGGCACGAGCGCGGCCGCCGGGCTGCGGAACACCAGCACGTTCAGGAGGACGATGAGGCCCATCGTCAGGCTGCCGATGACCTTCCCCGTCGTCTCCTCCGCGTCCGCGTCGTCCACTCTGGAAGCGATGCCGCCGGTGAATCCGACGCGCAGGTCGGCGCGGGCGAACTCGTCCTTCGCGGTGTCCCGAAAGTTCCTGTAGACGTCCTGCAGGCCGGGGTCGTCGGGATTCCCGTCCAGCGAGACGGTGAGGAGCCGGAAACTCCCGTCCGGGGCCACGGCGCCCGCCGAGACCCGCGGGGTCTGGGAGTGGTCCCTCATCAGCCCTTCGGGCTCCGGCGCGATGATCCGCCGGTGACCGAGGTCGGCCGCGGTGCCCGCGATCCGCCGCTGGTCCTCCGGGGTGAGCTTCCCGCCGTCCTCCCTGGCGACCAGCACGGTCAGGGCGTTGGCGTCGGGCTTGGTGCCGAACTTCTCCTCGGCGGTGCGCAGCGCCACGGCCGAGTCGTACTTCTTGGGCAGGAAATCCCCGGCCTGGGAGTCGGTCACGTCGTACATCAGCGCTTGTCCCCCGAACGACAGCGCCGCTCCGAGGACGGTCCAGACGAGGACCATCAGCCATCGATGTCGGGTGGAGAACGAGGTCAGCTTGCGGATCATGCCGACAGGTCATCACGCGGGGGTTCTTGAGCACGTCGGCCGCCGGGAGGGGACGCGTCCGGGACGCGGGTCCGGTGATCCGGTGCGGGCAGTACCCCGGTACTGGGGGAAGAACCACCTCCGCGCCGATCCCCCGCCCGGCGGGCCGGGATGTAATGGTGCGGCCCGATCTGTTCCATCTGCTCGACTTGGAGGCGCCCGGATGGGTCGCGACTTCTTCCCTCCGGTGCCGCCCGCGGGCGGGGCACGGCCGACGCCGGGCGACGTCCTGGTCGCCGTCGTCACGGTGGGGCTCGACGTGCTGGCCTACCTCGCCCCCGGTGCGGAGGGCACGGGGGCGCCGGTCACCCTCCCCGGTGTGCTGTTGGTCGTCTCCTCCGTGCTCCCGCTGCTCTTCCGGCGCCATCACCCCGTGCCGGTGCTCGGCGCGGTGCTCGCCGTGCAGTTGGCCGGCAACCTGGGCCTCGCCGTCGACCCGGGTACGCCGATGACCAACAGCTACGGCGGCGCCGTCGCGGTGGCGCTCTACACCGTGGCCCGGTACGGCGAACGGCGTACCGTCGCGCTGGGCGTCGCGGCCACCGTTCCCGTACAGCTCGTGCGGTACGGGCACAACGACCTGCCCCTTGTCGGGGTGGGCATCACCGACGTACTGCTCACCCCGTGCGTCATCGTCGCCGTGGGCCTGGCCGTGCGGCAGTGGAAACGGCAGCTGGACATCAACCGCAGGCTCCTCGCCGACCGCGCGGTGACCGAGGAGCGGCGCCGCATCGCGCGGGAGCTCCACGACATCGTGGCCCACCACATCACCACCATGTATCTGATGTCCGGCGGGGCCAGGTCGACGCTGGACCGCGACCCGGAGACGGCCCGCGAGGCCCTGATGACCCTGGAGGAGTCGGGGCGCACGGCGCTCCAGGAGATGCGCCAGCTCCTCGGGGTGCTGCGCAGCACCGACGCCCCGGAGGAGGCGCCGTCGGAGCCGCAGCCCGGGGTGGACGGCATCGAGCGGCTCGTCGCCGATGCCACCGCCGCGGGTCTGCCGACCGAGTTCCACGTCACCGGGCAGCCCCGCCCGCTGCCGATGACCGTCGGCCTCACCCTCTACCGCATCGTCCAGGAAGCGTTGACCAACGCCCGCAAGCACGCGGGTCCCGCCCGCGCCACGGTCCGGCTCGCCCATCTGGAGGGCCGCGTCACCGTCGAGGTGACCGACGACGGCGCCGGTGACGGCAGGGCCCCCGACGGGAGCGGTGGAGGCGGCGGATACGGTCTGCTGGGCATGCGCGAACGCGTCGCCCTGCACGACGGCTCCCTGCAGGTCGGCAGCCGTGAGGACGGCGGGTTCCGGGTGGCGGCGAGCGTGCCCCTGCCCGCGGCGACGTACAAGGCGACGTACAAGAAGGACGGGACCCGATGACCACTCCCACCGAGTACGGGCCCGGG
The DNA here is from genome assembly GCF_055558735.1 of Streptomyces sp. NPDC025651. NCBI lineage: Bacteria > Bacillati > Actinomycetota > Actinomycetes > Kitasatosporales > Streptomycetaceae > Streptomyces > Streptomyces sp. NPDC025651. Next base: position 247,057 of record NZ_JBVHLZ010000009.1, on the reverse strand, counting down.
AGCGAGCCCGAGCCCGCAGCCGGGCCCCGAGCCGAGCCCGGAGCCGCCGACATCACCGTGCTCATCGCGGACGACCAGCCGCTGGTGCGCCGCGGCCTGTCGCTGATCCTGCTCTCGGACCCCGCGATCCGGGTCGTCGGGGAGGTCGGCGACGGCGAGCAGGCGATCGCCGCGGCCCTCGAACTCCGCCCCGACGTGGTCCTGATGGACATCCGCATGCCGGTGCTCGACGGGGTCAGGGCCACCGAGCGCCTGACCGCCGAGCTGCCCCGGTGCCGGGTCCTCGCGCTCAGCACCTTCGACATGGACGAGCACGTGGTCGGCGCGCTGCGGGCGGGGGCCTCGGGCTTCCTGCCCAAGGACGTCTCGCCCGAGGAGCTGGTGGCGGCGCTGCGCACCGTCCACCGCGGCGAGGCGGCGGTGGCGCCTCGGCTGCTGACCCGGCTCATCGCCACGTTCGTGGCCCCGGCTCCGGCCGCACATCCGCCCGCCTCGGACCTCTCCCGCCTCACCCCGCGCGAGGTCGAGGTGCTCCGCCTGATCGCCTCGGGCCTCGACAACACCGAGATCGCGCGGCGGATGGAGATCGGCGTCCAGACCGTGAAGAACCACGCCTCCGGCATCTTCGCCAAGCTGGGTGTACGCGACCGGGCGCAGGCGGTCATCGCGGCGTACGAGACGGGGCTCGTGCGGGCGGGACAGGGGAACGGGGCCGGTCTCTGAACGCCCGGCGCGGTACCGGGCGCCCCGTCAGGGGCGCGGGGAAGTGCGCGCCCAGCCCCCACCGAGCCGCAGGTCGATCACCGCACCCCGGCAAAGCGCTCACCGCTGATAGCGCGCGAGCACCAGGTTGCCGTCCTCCACCAGCCGTTTCCTCAGCTCGTCCAGGCCGATCGCCCCGCTGTAGTACTCCTGGAGCGCGGGGGTCGCGACCTTGTCCTTCCACTCCGGGTAGCCGCGGACGGACTGGGCGGGGGCCGAGCGCAGGTCCTTCGCGAGGGCCGTGCCCGCGGCCCAGTCGTCCTTCTTCGTGTGCAGTGCCGGGTCCTTCAGGGCCTCCTGGCCGGTCGGCAGCATCCAGTCGCCGCGGGCGAGCTTCACCATGTTCTCCGGCCGCAGGAAGAAGTCGATGAACTCGGCCGCCTCCTTCTTGTGCGGGCTGTCCTCGGAGACCGACAGGGTCTGCGGGCTGACGCCCTGCGCGAGTCCCTCCTTGCCCGCCGGGGCCGGAAGCACCTGCCAGTCGAAGCCCTCGGGGGCCTGCTGGACGATCTGCTGACGGTACGAGAAGCCGAGCGGGACCATCGCGTACTTCCCCCCGAAGAAGCCGGGCAGGGTGTCGGACCCGCCCATGCCGAGCGTCGTGCCCGACGCGCTCCTGTCGATGTTGACCTGGTCGTGGACCGTGCGCGGCATGATCTCGTCGGCCTCGTCGAAGCGGACGTCGACCTTGCCGTCCGCGCCGCGGTGGAACATCTTTCCGCCGGTCGACAGGGAGAGGTTGAGCGTGGCGGAGACCGGCTCCTTCAGCGGCCAGGCGACGCCGTACTTCCCGTCCGTGCCGTCGCCGAGCTCCTTGGTGATCTTCCTGAACTCCCGCCAGCTCCACGGCTTCTCGGGGGTCGGGACGCGGACGCCCGACTCCTTCAGCCACGTCGCGTTGGCGATCAGGACGCGCGGCTCCTGCAGGAACGGCACGCCGTAGACCTTGTCCTTGAAGGTCGTCGTCTCCCAACTGCGCTGCGGGATGTCGGACTTCAGCCGCTCGGGGAGCAGCCCGGTGAGGTCGGCCAGATAGCCGCCGTACGCGAAGTCGGCGAGGTCGTCGGAGGCGTCGTGGATGATGTCCGGGGCCTCGCCGCCCTCGAAGGAGGTGAGCAGCTGGTCGTGGACGCTGTCCCAACTGCCCTGGACGTACTCGACCTCGACGTCGGGGTGGGTGGCGTTCCACTCCTCGACGAGTGCCTTGTTGGCGTCGACGGACTCCTTCTGCCAGGCCAGGGACTGGAACTGGAGCGTGATCTTCCCGTCGTCGTCGCCGGAGTCGCCGCTGCAGCCGCTCAGCAGCAGCGCGAGGGCGGCGGCCGCGGCCGCCGCCGGCCGTCGGGTCGTACGCATCAGGCCTTCACCGCCCCTGCCAGCATGCCGCCCGTGATCCGCTTCTGGATGATCGCGAAGATGACCAGCGAGGGGATGGTCGCGAGGAACGCGGCCGCGGCGAGCGGCCCGAGGTCCGCGACGCCCTCCGTGCCGATGAAGCGGTTGAGGATGACCGGCAAGGTCTGTTTCTCCGGGGTCTTGAGCAGGACGAGGGCGAAGAAGAACTCGTTCCACGCGGTGATGAAGGCGAACATCGCGGTGGCCACGACGCCGGGCGCGAGCAGCGGCGCGACGACCGAGACGAACGTCCGCACCTTGCTCGCGCCGTCCACCGCCGCCGCCTCCTCCAGCTCCGCGGGCACCGCGCGGACGTATCCGACGAGCATCCAGAGCGCGAAGGGCAGCGACCACACCACGTACACCATGATCAGACCGAGCAGCGAGTTGATCAGGTGCAGGTTCTTCAGGATCAGGAACAGCGGGATGATGATCAGGACGAACGGGAACGCCTGACTGATCACCACCCACCCCGTCGCGGCCTTCGCGAGGCGGGTGCGGTGACGCGCCATCACATACGCCATCGGGGTCGCGATGACGACCGCGATCAGTGCCGCGCTGAGCGCCGCGATCAGGGAGTTGCCCGCGGCCTGGAGCAGCGGCTGCTCGTCGAAGGCCTGGCGGAAGTTCTCCAGCGTCGGGTCCTCGGGGATCCAGGTGGGATGCAGACTGCCCAGTTCCCGCGCGGGCTTGAAGGCCGTGGAGATCAGCCAGAGGAACGGGAAGGCGAGAAAGACCAGATAGGCGGCGAGCGCGAGGTACTGCGCGGCGCGCGTCGTCCTCTTCGTACGCATCATGCCTCGTCGCCTCCCTTCAGGCGGCCCACGAGGTAGAAGGCGAGGATCACGGAGATCACGGCGACCATCACACAGCCCATGGCCGCGGCGTAGCCGAACTGGCCGTAACGGAACGCCTCTTCGTAGGCGAAGAGCATGGGCAGGCGGGTGCGGCCGCCGGGGCCGCCCTGGGTGAGGACGTAGACCAGGGCGAAGGAGTTGAAGTTCCAGATGAAGTTGAGCGCCGTGATGGCGAGGGCGACCGGCTTGATCGCGGGCCAGGTGACGGTGAGGAAGCGGCGCCACGCGCCCGCGCCGTCCATCGCGGCCGCCTCGTGCAGTTCGCGCGGAGTGTTCTGCAGGCCGGCGAGGAGCGCGACGGTGGTCTGCGGCATGCCCGCCCAGACACCGACGACGATCACCGCGAGGAGCGCGGTGGCGGTGCCGGTCAGCCAGTCCTTCCCTTCGCCGAGGCCCAGGTTGGAGAGCGTCTCGTTCAGCACGCCCGCGTCCGGGTGGTAGACGAGCCGCCACATGATGCCGACGACCACCTCGGGCATCGCCCAGGGAATGATCGCCAGCGCCCGCGCCAGCCAGCGGAAGCGCAGGTTCTGGTTGAGCAGGAGCGCGAGACCGAGCGCGAGCAGGAACTGCGGCACGGTGACGCCGAACGCCCACAGCAGGCCGATCCGGAACGAGTCCCAGAACAGCGTGTCGTGCAGCAGGTCCTGGAAGTTGAGGGCGCCGACCCACTGGGTGGGCTCGGTGCGGCCCGACTGGGAGTCGGTGAACGCCAGCGCGATGCCGTAGAGGAGCGGTCCCACGCTCAGGACGAGGATCGGGATCAGCGCGGGCAGCACGAGGAACCACGCGCCGTGGTCCGCGGGTCTGCGGCCCTGCGTGCCTCTCGCTGACCGCTTCGTCGCGGTCGCCAATGTCACGGAATCGGCTCCTTCGGGCGGCTCGGCGTTCTCATGGCGGTCCACTGCGGCCCCGCGTCCCGCAAGGGGCGCGGGGACTGCGCGACCAGCCACATCGGATCCGCAGATGACGTACCGCTCTTCCGGCGGAGCGCTCGGGCGGTCCGGCCGCCCTGGCGGCCTCCGTCATCGTGCTGATGTGACCTTGATACGTCAAGCAGCCGCGCGCCCCTCGCACGGCTGCTGGCCTGTGCTGATGCGAGACTGTGCGCGAACGGCAACGGGTGCGGGAGGCAAGGGATGGACGAGGCACGGGCGCGGGACGTCCTGGACGCGGCGGATCTGAAGGGCGGGGCGGACGGGGCCCGGCTGCTGGCGCTCGGCGAGAACGCGGTGTTCGCCGCCGGGGAGCTCGTCGTCAAGGTCGGCCGCGGAGCCCCCGAACTCCTGGACAGGGCCCGGCGCGAGCTGGACGTCGCGCAGTGGCTGGAACAGGCGGGCGTCCCCGCCGTGCGGGCCGCCGAGCCCGAGGCGCGGCTCGTGGACGGTCATCCGGTGACGCTCTGGCACCGGCTTCCCGACGCCGTACGGCCCGCCGAGCCGCGTGACCTCGCCTCGCTGCTCCGCCTCGTGCACGCACTGGAATCCCCCTCCTTCGAACTGCCGCGCCGTGAACTGCTCGGCGGGGTGGAGCGCTGGCTGCGGCTCGCGGGCGACGCGATCGACCCGGCCGACGCGGAGTACCTGCGGGAGCGGAGGGACGGGTTCGCCTCCGCCGCCGCGGCATTGGTCCCGCGTCTCGCGCCGGGCCCGATCCACGGCGACGCGCTGCCGCGCAACGTCCTGGTCGGTCCCGAAGGGCCCGTCCTCGTCGACCTGGAGACCTTCTCCTTCGACCTGCGGGAGCACGACCTGGTCGTCATGGCTCTGTCCCGTGACCGGTACGGGCTTGCGCCGGAGGCTTATGACGGGTTCGTGTCGGAGTACGGGTGGGATGTGCGGGAGTGGGAGGGGTGTGCGGTGCTGCGGGGCGCCCGGGAGACCGCGAGCTGCGCGTGGGTCGCGCAGCATGCGGCCACGAGTCCGAAGGCCTTGGCGGAGTTCCGGCGCAGGGTGGCGTCGCTGCGGGACGGGGACGCCGAGGTTCGCTGGTATCCCTTCTGAACGCCTGCCCACAGCAGTGACGTCTAGCTCTGTGCCCGGAGGGGCCAGTCCCCCTCCACCACCGCCTCCGCGTTCCCCTTCTTCCTGAGGAAGCTCTGGAAGTCCGCCGCCCACTGCGCGTACCACTCGACCTGGCGGCGGTGCAGTTCCGCCGGGCCGAGGGAGGCGATCTTGGGGTGGCGGTCGGCTATCGCGCAGGCGAGGCTCGCCGCGGCCTGGGCGTCCGCCGCGGCGTCATGGGCGGACTCCAGGGCCACGCCGTACTCCTCGCAGACCGCCGCGAGGTTCCGCTTGCCCCTGCGGTAGCGGTCCACCGAGCGGTCGATGGTGTACGGATCGATGACCGGGCCCGGGTCGATGCCGCCGAGGCGGTCGCTGAGCGACGGCAGGCCGTGCCGCCGCAGCTCCGCGGAGAGCAGGCTCAGGTCGAAGACCGCGTTGTACGCGACAACCGGGACGCCCGACTGCCAGTACGAGACCAGGACGTCGGCGAGGGCGTCCGCCACCTCGGCGGCGGGCCTGCCCTCGGCGGCCGCTCGCTCGTCCGTGATGCCGTGCACGGCCACCGCTTCCGCGGGGATCGGGACGCCCGGGTCCGCGAGCCAGGTGCGGCGGCCCAGCGTCTCGCCGGCCTTGACCTCGATCACCGCCCCCGTGACGATGCGCGCCTCGCCCGGGTCCGTCCCCGTCGTCTCCAGGTCGAAACCGATCAGCAGCTCCCGGTGCCAGCCCATGGCCGCCCCCTTCTTCGTGGTGCTTTCCCCCAGTGACCACCACGATCCCATGCGCCACTGACAATCCGAGGGCCGCGTTCCGCTTCGCCCGTCCGCGTGGTCACGACACCGGCCGCGAGTCCGCCCAGGCCAGCTCGAACTCCTCGCGATACGTCGAGAAGAGCCCGCCCTCGCCCGAGTCGCCCGGCCGCACCACACGGCCGCCGCCCCGCAGCACGAGCACCGGCGCCTCCATCCCGCGCGTCCTGCGCAGATAGGACTGGACGACCGCGATGCCGTCCGCGCCGTCCCCGTCGACCAGGTACGCGGTGAAGCGCGGCGTCTCGTCGAAGACCTGGATCTCGAAGGCCCCGGGGTCGCGCAGGCGGGCCCGCACCCGGCGCATGTGGAGGATGTTCATCTCGACGGAGCGGCTCATCTCGCCCTTCTTGATGCCCAGTTCCCGCTCCCTGCGCTTGACCGCGCTGCTCGCCGGGTTGAGGAAGAGGAGCCGTACCCGGCAGCCGGACTCGGCGAGCCGGACGAGGCGGCGCCCGGAGAAGTTCTGCACGAGGAGGTTGAGGCCGATGCCGATCGCGTCGAGTCGGCGGGCGCCGCCGAAGAGGTCCTCCGCGGGGAACTGCCGCAGCAGCCGTACGCGGTCGGAGTGCACGCCGACCACGTCCGCGTACCGGTCACCGACGAGGTCCTCGACGGCGTCGACGGGCAGGCGCCGCGCGGAGGGCGTGTCGGTGCCCGCGCCGAGTATGTCCAGGAGTCTGGCCGAGGCGCGCTCGGCCTGGGCGAGGACCGTCTCGGACAGGGCGCGGTTGCGGGAGACGACGTTGCGGGTGACCTCCAGCTCGTCCAGGGCCAGTTCGACGTCGCGCCGGTCGTCGAGATAGGGCTCGAAGCACGGCCAGTGCTGCACCATCAGCTCGCGCAGCTGCGGCAGCGTGAGGAAGCTGAGGACGTTGTCGTCGGCGGGGTCGAGCAGATAGCCCTTGCGGCGGCTCACCTCGCGCACGGCGACGGCCCGCTGGACCCACTCCTGTCCGGCGGGGCCCGCGGCGGCGACGACCCAGTCGTCGGCGTGGACGGGTTCGTACACGGGACGCAGAACAGCGGCCACGACCGCGCGCAGCCGCTGTTCCACCAGATTCAGCCAGATGTAGGCCCGACCGGCGCGCTGCGCGCGGGTGCGGACCTCGCGCCAGGCGTCGGCGCCCCAGTCCAGTTCGGGTCCGATCTGGGATCCCATCTCCATCGGCCGTGCCAGGGACACCGCTCCGGGTGGAACGTCCGCGGAGCTCCCCTCGTGACCCTCGTCACCAGGGGGCAGCTCCCGCCCACCCGAGCTCACCCGCACACCCGCCTTCCGCTCCCCCGAGCACTCCCCCGGTCAACGATCAAGGAAGGGTACTCCGGGAGCGGCCGGCGGTGCAGCCCGATGGGAAGGGTGGTTTCTCAACCACCCAGCGGGGGCTGGCCGTTCTGGTTCGCGAGGTCCTGCGGAGTGAGCGGGCTCATAGCGGTGACGTCGCGCGCGGCGAGCGAGAAGCCCTGCCAGTGGACCGGCATGGGCTGCTGGTCCTCGTCACGGGCGATGTGGTGGAAGCCGATGTGCACCCAGGTGACCGGGTGCGTGAGGCTCTGGCCGTTCACCCACTTGTCGACGCTGTCCGGGGTGCCGTTGGGGCAGCCGGGGTTGTTGCTCGCGTACTGCTCGCACTTCTTGTACTGGGTGAAGTACACGTCGTGCTTGGTGAACTCGCGGCCCGCGTGCTTGTTGCTGGGGCCCGGCACGATCTCGTACGAACGGGGGTGGCCGTCCTTGTTCTTGCCGGCCCCGCTGACCACACGCCACCAGCGCATGTCCTTGCGGTCGCCCGCGAGCTCCTTGGTGACCTTGGTGCGGGTGGTCTTCGTGGTCGGGCTGCCGTCGCCGGTGGGCGGGGTGACCTTGGAGTCGTACTGCTCGACCTTGGCCTTCGGGGAGCCGTCGAGGCCGAAGTTGAGCCGCCAGAAGACGTTGTGCGCGTGGCTCTCCGCCTTGGCCTGGTCGCCCTTGCCGATGGGCCAGCCGCGGCTGTCGCCGCCGTCGTAGTCGAACGGGGAGAGGCTGCCGGTCGCGCCGACGTTGGACGTGATGGTGCCGTCCGAGGAGAACCGCCACTCGGTGATGTACTCGTACCAGGAGGCCTTGTTCACGGTGTAGACGAGCAGGTCCTTGCCCTGGCCGCTGTACACCTTGTCGGTGCCGCCCGTGGACCCGTCGTCGTTGAGGCGGTACGCGTGCCCACGCGCGCGCGTGGTGGTGCACAGACCCTTCACGTTGCCCCGGTGCGGGACCTTGACGGTCTTGATGGTGCCGCCGGGGCACTCTCCGGGGTTGAGGTCCTGCAGGGCCTGGCCGAAGTCGGTGCCGGTGACGTCGTCGTACTCGGACTCGCCGTCGTCGTAGGGGACATGAACCTGCGCGAGGCGGGCACTGGTGAGGACGGGTATCGGCTTGGGCTCGCCCTTCGGCTGGTAGCTGACCTTGTCGAGGACCAGGCCGGAGAGCGTGTTGTAGTGCCAGCACATGCGCCAGGTCGTGCCGCCGTCGACGGTCTGCTCGATCTTGTAGGCGTCGCTGCAGTCGGCTGCGGCCGCGGGGGCGTTCGGTGCGGCTTTGGGGGTGGCGGAGGCGGGTCCCGCGGTGGTCATGACGGTGCCGCCGAGGAGCGCGGAGACCGCGAGGGCCATCGTGGCCCTCTTGCGGGCGCGCGAAAGTCTGTTGACGTGCATGGTGGAGTGAACTCCCTCGTACGAGGAGAAGTTGATGTGTGGTGTCGAGCGCGGACGGCCGGGATCAGCCGAGGCGGCCCACCGTGCGGGTGCTCAGGTCCACGACGAGGGACCGGGTGTCGATCCACGGGCCGTTCTTGACCTTGGTGACGACCTGCAGGCACCGGTGCTTGCCGCACTCGGTGAGGGCGGAGGGCACGCGCTCCACGGTCTCCTTGCGGAACACCATTCCGCTCAGCTGCAGCTGGTCCGGGTTGGTCAGCGCCTTGCCCGTGGCGTGCTTGAAGTCCTTCTTCAGGCCCTTGCCGAGCTGGTCGGCGATCAGCAGCCTGGCGCCCTCGGCGAGCTCTTCCTGACTGGGCGGCGGCTGGACGTTCTGCGCGGTGGCCGTGTCGTCCACCTTGCCGGTCTCCAGATTGACCGTCTTGGTGATGACGGCGTCCTTCTTGTAGTCGTAGTAGACGACTTCGGCCCTGCGCGGGGCCGCTGCTCCGCCGTCACCCGGCTCCGGCTCGCTGAGGTTCGTGGACAGCAGCTGCGGGCCGCGGTCCCCCTCGACGTCCCGGGCACTGGAACGCATCTGGCCCGAAACCGACGCCTTCTCGGCGCGCTCGATCTCGTTGTCGGTCAGCGGGTCGCTGCCGATCCCCTTCTCACCCTCCTCGGGCGCGGCTTGCACGACGCCGTCCTTCGCCACGGCGTCCTGCTTCGCCGCTGCCGCGTTGGCCTGGCGGTCCCCCGAGCCGCCCGCCCCCGATCCCGGCAGATTGACGCCCACCAGCACGGCGGTCGCGGCGGCCACGACCGCCGTGCCCGCCACCACCTTCCCGAGGTGACGTCTGGCTATCTGTCGCACTTACTCCCCCTACTCCCCTGGCGCCCCATTCGTGGGCATACCGAGTATGTGGTCAGACCGTTAGACGGGTTCAACTCCTGGGTGGTTGCCCCACTTTCGGGGAGACTCTGGCCAAAGTGGCCCCAACCCGAGGGGGCGTTAGTGGAAGAGTCGTATTCATGCAGGTCTGGCCTGGACAGGCGTACCCCTTAGGTGCCACGTACGACGGAGCCGGCACGAATTTCGCGGTCTTCTCCGAGGCCGCAGAGCGCGTGGAGCTGTGTCTGCTGCACGACGACGGTTCGGAGGTGGCCGTCGAGCTGCGCGAGTCGGACGCCTTCGTGCGACACGCGTACCTGCCGGGCATCATGCCCGGACAGCGCTACGGCTTCCGGGCGCACGGCCCCTACGACCCCTCGCAGGGACACCGCTGCAACTCCGCGAAGCTGCTGCTCGATCCGTACGCGCGCGCGGTCAGCGGGCGCGTCGACTGGGGCGAGGAGGTGTACGGCTACCACTTCGACGAGCCCGACGAGCGCAACGACCTGGACTCGGCGCCGCACATGATGACGTCGGTGGTGGTCAATCCGTACTTCGACTGGGGCGACGACCGGCCGCCCCGCACGCCGTACCACGAGACGGTGATCTACGAGGCCCATGTGAAGGGCCTGACGATGCTGCACCCCGACCTTCCGGACGATCTCCGCGGATCGTACGCGGCGCTCGCGCACCCGGCGGTCATCGAGCACCTCTCCGAACTGGGCGTCACCGCCCTGGAGTTGATGCCGGTGCACCAGTTCGTGAACGACCACCGCCTGGTGGACATGGGCCTCAACAACTACTGGGGCTACAACACCATCGGCTTCTTCGCCCCGCACAACGCGTACGCCTCCTGGGGCGACCGGGGCGAGCAGGTCCTGGAGTTCAAGCAGGCCGTCAAGGCGCTGCACGAGGCCGGCATCGAGGTGATCCTCGACGTCGTCTACAACCACACGGCCGAGGGCAACCACCTGGGCCCGACCCTCTCCTACAAGGGCCTGGACAACGCCTCGTACTACCGCCTCATGGACGATCCCCGCTACTACATGGACACCACGGGGACGGGCAACTCGCTCCTGATGCGCTCGCCGCACGTCCTCCAGATGATCATGGATTCGCTGCGGCACTGGGTCACGGACATGCACGTGGACGGCTTCCGCTTCGACCTCGCGGCGACCCTCGCGCGCCAGTTCCACGAGGTGGACCGGCTCTCGTCCTTCTTCGACCTCGTACAGCAGGACCCCGTGGTCAGCCAGGTGAAGCTGATCGCCGAGCCCTGGGACGTCGGCGAGGGCGGCTATCAGGTGGGCAACTTCCCGCCCCTGTGGACCGAGTGGAACGGCATGTACCGCGACACGGTGCGCGACCTGTGGCGCGGCGAGCCGCGGACACTGGCGGAGTTCGCGTCCCGGCTCACCGGCTCCTCCGACCTCTACCAGGACGACGGACGGCGCCCGCTGGCATCCATCAACTTCACCACCTGCCACGACGGTTTCACCCTGCACGACCTCGTCGCGTACAACGACAAGCACAACGACGCCAACGGCGAGGACAACCAGGACGGCGAGAGCCACAACCGCTCCTGGAACTGCGGCGTCGAGGGCGAGACCGACGACCCGGACGTGCTGGCCCTGCGCGAGCGGCAGATGCGGAACTTCATCGCCACCCTGATGCTCTCCCAGGGCGTGCCGATGCTCAGCCACGGCGACGAGTTCGCGCGCACGCAGGGCGGCAACAACAACGCCTACTGCCAGGACAACGAACTGGCCTGGGTGCACTGGCCGGAGGGCGAGAGCGCCCAGCTGGCCTTCACGCGCGCGATGGCGATGCTCCGGCGCGACCACCCGGTCTTCCGCAGGCGCCGGTTCTTCCACGGCCGCCCGGTCCAGGGCACGCACGACGAACTGTCCGACATCGCCTGGTTCACCCCGGAGGGCGGGGAGATGCAGGAGAGCGACTGGGACGCCTCGCACGCGCGGGCGCTCAGCGTCTTCCTGAACGGCAACGCCATCTCGGAGCCGGGCCAGCGCGGCGAGCGGATCTGCGACGACTCGTTCCTGCTGATGTTCAACGCCTCGCCGGAACCCCTGGAGTTCGTGGTGCCGGTCAACCACGGCCGGCAGTGGCAGGTCGTGGTCGACACGGCGCACGAGGACGGGGTCCCGCCGGATCCGGCCAAGGTGCGGGCGGGCGACCGGCTCACGCTGGCCGATCGGAGCCTTGCGGTGCTGCAGCGTCCGGCGTGACGGCGGCGCGGGGCGGCCGGGCGGCGGCCCCGGCGAGGGGCTGCTCGCGCGGCGGCTCCCGGGGCCGCTCGTGACGGGCGATCAGGGCGATCACGAACGCGACGGCGGCCGCCGCGCCGCCGAGCGCGAACGCCGCCCCCGCGCCGTGCGACTCCGCGAGGCGCCCCGCCCCCGCGAGCGTCACCGCCTGGCCCCCCACGAAGGCGCTCGACGCGAACGTCATGCCCTCGGCGAGCCGCTGCGGGGGCACGGCGCGCTCGGTCAGCGCGAAGCCTGTGATGAGGTTCGGCGCGAAGACCGCCCCGAACAGGGTGACCATCACGTAGAGACCCGTCAGACTGTCCGTCCACACCAGGGGCAGCGCGAGGAGCGCCGCGGCCGCCGTCGCCACCCGCCAGCGCGCGAGCAGCCCGAAGCGCTCGGGCAGCGCGGCCATGGAGAGACCGGTGGCGGCGCTCATGACGCCCATCGCCGCGTAGACGAGCCCGGCCTGCCCCGGCTGCCCCAACTCCTCGGTCAGCGCGGTGATCCCCGCCCCGCACGCGCCGAGCAGCACGCCCAGGAAGACCAGGCCCACCCGCACCACGTACACCGAGCGCGGCAGCCGCGGCCGTGGCCCACGCGCGCGTGCCGCACTCCGGGGCGCGATCCCTGTGGCGCGCGCCGTGGGGTGCAGCGCGAAGCCCGTCCCGCAGAGGGCGACCAGGAGCGCGGCCGCCCAGAAGGCGTACGCCGGGTGGCCCGCCACGGACGCGAGTCCCACCAGGGCGGGGCCGAGCACGAAGGACAGCTCGTCCATGGTGCTCTCCAGGGACAGCACGGTGCCCGCGAGCCGGTCGTCGCCGCCCTTGGCGCGGACCAGCGGGACGACGCGGGCTCTGGCGAGCGGGCCGATCCCCGGGACGGTGGCGCCCGCGAGCGTTCCCAGGGCGGCGAGGGCGGGCGTGGGCAGGTCGGCGACCGCGCCGAGGGTGTACACGGCGATGGCCAGGGCGTTGACGAGCGAGAAGGCGAGCACCACGGGGCGCTGGCCGTGCCGGTCCGCGAGGCGTCCGACGAAGGGCCCGAGCGTCACCTGGCCGAGCGCGAGCGCGCAGGCGACGATCCCGCCGGTGGCCAGCGAGCCGCTGGTCTCGGTCACCAGGAGCACGCTGCCGAACTGGATCATGGCCACGGGGAGCCGGCCGAGGAAGGAGATGACGGGCAGCGGGGCCCCGGTCATCCGGAGCACTGTGCGGTACGCGTCCCATGTGTTCTCGGCCATCGTCCGAAGCTAGCGGCGCCCTGACGCGGACACGCATGAGTCGATGGCACGAAAGCCGCCCAGGCGGGTACGTACGTTCGCATGACGCGCATGACGCCGGAGCGCTCCGGGCCCGCGGTGCCGGCTCCGCCCACCGCCACGTACCGGCTGCAGCTGCAGCCGGACTTCACCTTCGCGGCCGCCGAGGCGGCCGTGCCGTATCTCGCCTCGCTCGGTGTCTCGCACCTGCATCTGTCGCCGGTCCTCGATGCCGTCCCGGGGTCGACCCACGGGTACGACGTCGTGGACCACGCGCGCGTGCGCGACGAGCTGGGCGGCGAGGACGGCCTGCGGTCGCTGTCCCGCGCGGCCCGGGAGGCCGGGCTCGGTCTGGTCGTGGACATCGTGCCGAACCACATGGCGGCGGTGCCGCGCCACAACCACGCGCTGTGGGAGATGCTGCGCGAGGGCCCCGACTCGCCGTACGCGCGCTGGTTCGACGTCGACTGGGAGGCGGGCGGCGGGCGCGTCCTGCTGCCCTTCCTCGGCGGCAGGGTCGGCGACGAGCTGGGGCGGCTGCGCGTCGACGGGCAGGTCCTGCGCTATCACGAGCACGCCTTCCCGATCCGCGAGGGCACCGAGGAGCTGCCGCTGCCGGAGCTCCTCGACGCGCAGTGGTACCGCCTGTCCTGGTGGCGGCTCGCCCGCACCGAGCTCAACTACCGCCGCTTTTTCACCATTTCCGACCTCATCGCGGTGCGGGTCGAGAATCCCGAGGTGTTCGCGGCGACCCACGGCAAGATCCTGCAACTGCTGCGCGAGGGCGTCGTCGAAGGGCTGCGCGTCGACCACCCGGACGGCCTCGCGGACCCGGGGGCGTACCTCCAGAGACTGCACGAGGCGACCGGCGGGCGCTGGACGGTCGTCGAGAAGATCCTCGCCGACGGCGAACACCTGCCCGCGGCCTGGCCGGTGGCGGGGACCACCGGGTACGACGCGCTGCGCCACGTCGACGGCGTCTTCACCGACCCCGCGGGCGCCGGTGAACTCCTCGGCCAGTACCGGCGGTTCGCCGCGCCGCCCGCCGACCGGGGCGGCGACTGGGGCGCGACGGTGCGCCGCGCCGCGTACAAGGTCGTCACGCACGAACTGGCCGCCGAGGTCGACCGCCTCACGCGCGTGGCGGCCGCGATCTGCGCGGCGGACCCGTCCCTGCGCGACCACGCGCCGTGGGCGCTGCGCACCGCGCTGCGGGAACTGCTCGTGCGGGTGCCCGTCTACCGGCCGTACGTGTCCGGGGGCGCCGCTCCGGAGACGGTGCTCACCGTCCGCGCCGCGGAGGAGGCGAGGGCGACCTTCGGCGTGCCCGAGGAGGCCCAGGCGGTCGACGTCGTACGGGACTTGGCGCTGGGGCGGCACGGCGCGGGGCCGGTGGAGGTGTCGGCGGCGGTCGAGGAGTTCCGCGCGCGGTTCGCGCAGACGGCGTCCGCGCTGCGTGCCAAGGCCGTCGAGGACACCGCGTTCTACCGGCACGCGCCGCTCCTCTCGGCGGCGGAGGTGGGCGGCGCGCCCGAGCGTCCCGCGGTGCCCGTGGAGGAGTTCCACGCGTACTGCGCGCGCGTGCAGCGCGACTGGCCCTACTCGGGCACGGTCCTGACGACCCACGACACCAAGCGCAGCGCCGACGTACGGGCGGGCATATCGATCCTGACGCAGTGCCCCGACCGGTGGGCGGACCTCCTCGTCGAGCTGACCGAGCAGACCTCGCGCATGGGCGGCACCTGCGCGCCCGACCCCCAACTCGCCTGGGCCGCCTGGCAGACGGCGGTCGGCTTCGGCTTCCCCTACGACGAGCGGCTGCAGAACGCGCTCCTGAAGCACGTGCGCGAGGCGGGCCTGCACACCGGCTGGACCGAGCCCAACGAGGCGTACGAGAAGGCGGTGGAGGCGTTCGTGGACGCGGGGCCGTGCGGGCCGCCGCTGTACGCGGTGGCGGCCTTCGCGCGCGAGCTCGGCCCCCATGTGCGGGCGAACGTCCTCGGGGCCGCGCTGCTGCATCTGACGATGCCCGGGGTGCCGGACCTGTACCAGGGCACGGAGGGCGAGTACCGCGCCCTGGTCGACCCGGACAACCGGCGGCCCGCGCGCTTCCAGCCGCACGTCCTTGAGCGGCTGGACACGCAGCGGGAGCGCTGGGACCTCTCGGAGGAGAAGCTGGCGCTCACCGCGGCGGCGCTGCGGCTGCGCGGGCGGCGTCCTGAGCTGTTCGGGGGCGCGGCGACGTACGAGCCGCTGACCGC
Source organism: Streptomyces sp. NPDC025651 (assembly GCF_055558735.1). Taxonomy (NCBI): domain Bacteria; kingdom Bacillati; phylum Actinomycetota; class Actinomycetes; order Kitasatosporales; family Streptomycetaceae; genus Streptomyces; species Streptomyces sp. NPDC025651. The sequence continues at coordinate 231,874 of NZ_JBVHLZ010000009.1, read as the reverse complement.
CGAGGGGCCCGGCGCCGCGCACTGCGTCGCGTTCACGCGCTCCGGGGACGTCGTGGCGGCGGTGACGCGGCTGTCCCTGCGGCTGGCCGACGCGGGCGGCTGGCGCGAGACGGAGCTCGCGCTGCCGGAGGGACGGTGGGCCGACCTGCTCGTCCCGGGGCGGGAGTTCGACGGGCACGCGCGCGTGGAGGAGCTTTTCGCTCAGTCGCCGGTGGCGCTCCTGGAGCGGGTCTCCCCGTGAGCCCCCCCGAGGAGTGCGTCGCTCACCCGGGGCGTACGAGGAGCGTCCGCGGGCCGCGGGTCAGCAGCCCCTGGGCGGCCGGCCGGAAGCCCGGTGCCCAGCACAGCCCCGGCAGGGCGTCGAGCAGGGCACGGACGCCGTACTCCGCGACAGCGGCGGCGAGTTCGGTCCCGAGGCAGGCGTGGCGGCCCGCGCCGAACGCGAGATGGCCCCGGTCCGCGCGAAAGACGTCGTAGCGGTCGGGGTCGGCGAACCGCGCGGGGTCCCGGCCCGCCGAGCCGACCAGGCACGCCACGGTCGCGCCCGCGGGCAGCAGGACGCCCGCCACGGCGACCGGGCGGACCGCGCGGCGCAGCACGACGGGGGCGGGCGGATCGCGGCGCAGGGACTCCGCCCAGGCCGCGGGGAGCAGCTCGGGCCGCTCGCGGACCAGGGCCAACTGGCGCGGGTGGTCGAGGAGGTCGGCGAGGAACGAGGCGAGCGCGAGCGCGGTGGTCTCGCCGCCCCCGCCGAGCAGCGAGCCCACGAGACCGGTCACGGCCTCGTCGGACAGGGGCCGCCCCGCGACCTCGGCCGCGCACAGCACGGACAGCAGGTCGTCGCCGGGGTGGGCCCGCCGCCGCGCCAGGTGAGGGCGCAGACAGGCGTCCAGTGCGCGGTGGTGGCCGCCGAGGTGGGTGAGCCCCTCGCGGCACCACGCGTGGACGCGGGCGGCGTCCTCGCGGGGCAGACCGAGGGCGGCGACGGCCGCGGCGGCGGGCAGCCACTGGCAGAACTCCACGACGAGATCGGCCTCCTGGCGGAGGGCGACGCGGCGGGCCAGGACGTAGGCGGTGCGGGAGATCCCCGCGGCCAGGGCGGCGACGGCGCGCCCGCCCAGCGCCGGCTCGACCAGGGCACGGTGCGCGCGGTGCGTGGCGCCCTCCATGTGCGCGAGGGTCCGCCCCGGCGGCGGCGCGACGAGCCGGGGGCGCGCGAGGGCGCCGCGCACGTCGGCGTACCGGCTGACCAGCCACGCCCCGAAGGCCTCGTCGCGCACGAGCGGGAAGTCCTCGCGGAGCATGCGGTACAGCGGGTACGGGTCCCGCGCGACGCCGGGCGACAGGAGGCTGGGCGCGGGCAGCCTGCGCCGCCGCCCGGACCCCGCGACGGGCCTGCGCGACGCCTCGACGGGGGCGGCGCGGCGCGGGGGTTCGTGACGCGGGACTTCCCGCGCGCCGGGGGCGGCATCTCGCACGCGCACGCCGGAGGCCACCGACAGGGAGTGCCACGGCGGCGCCGTGGAGATCGGACCGTCCGGCGGGACGGGAATGCAGCGCACCGCGGGGCTCCCACCTGTGCGTCGGCGCGACGAGGAGCCGCGCGGCTGTGTTCCAGACGACCACCGCGGGGGCCGCCCCGCAGGTTCCGTGCGCCCGTACGGGTGACACACGTCGGAGGTGCCGCCCCTGGTAGGCGACCTTGACACCTCCCCCGGGGCGTGGCGTACTGCGATGGCGTCAGTGGCGGACCAGACGGGGGTGAGTCAACTGGCGGTGCAGCGCTATCCCACTGTGTCCGAACTCTTCACCTCCGCACGGCAGTTGGCGGCCCACCGACCCGACCTGGGCACCCTTCGCCAGGTAGGCGTCTCGCGCGCGGGCCGTCCGCTGCACCTGCTGTCCGTGGGGAGGTCGCGGCGCGCCGTCCTCGTCGTCGCGGGCGCCCACGCCAACGAACCGACCGGCGGCTCGACGCTCCTGCACCTCGCCGAGCGAACCCTGCGCGACCGGCGGCTGCGCGCCGACACCTCCTGGCACTTCCTGCTCTGCGCGGACCCGGACGGCGCGAGCCTGCACCGCACGCCCGCCCCCCGTTCGCTCCTGGACTACCACCGGAACTTCTTCCGCCCCGCGGCGCCGGAGCAGCCGGAGTGGTCCCCCTCCGTGCTGCCGCCCGACCGGCTGCCGCCGGAGACCCGCGCCCTGACCGGCGTCATCGACGAACTGCGGCCCTACTTGCAGGTGTCCCTGCACGGCACCGACCTGGGCGGCAGCTGGGTGCAGCTGACGAAGGACATCCCCGGTCTCGCGGAGCCGTTCGCCAAGTCGGCGGCGGAGCTGCACATCCCGGTGGAGACGGGGGCCTCCGACGCCGCGGGCTGGCCGGTCTCAGGGCCCGGGATCCACGTGCTGCCGGGGCCGGACACGGACGCGGCCTATCCGAGCCTGCCCGAGGACGCCCGGCTCACCACCTGGCACCACGCCCACCGCTACGGCGGGCGTACCGCGATCGTCGAGGTGCCGATGTGGGCGAGCGACCTGGTCGACGACCCCGCGGCGCATCCGGCGCCGGTGCGGGCGATGCGGACGTTCGCGCGGCGGCTCAGGAGGGACACGCTGCTCGTCCAGGAGATCCTGGACGAGGCGCTGCCGCGGCTGCCCGGCGTGGACGGTCCGCTGCTGCGGGCGGGGCGCTGGGCGCTCTCCTTGGTGCCCGGCCTCGCCGACGACTGGGGGCGGCTGCCGCCCGCGGGCACCAGCATGGCGTACATCGGGAGCGTCGACGCCTTCGGCAGGCGGCTGCCGCTGCGGGCGGCCGCGATGCTGCTGCGGGTCCTGGACGAGGCGGGCGACCGTGCGGCGCCGCGTCTGGAGCAGCTGGTGACGCAGTGGAGCGAGGCGTTCGCGGAGCGGTTCAGGGCCCGCTGGGTGCCCCTGGAACACCAGGTCGAGCACCAGTCGCGCACGACGGTCGCCGCCGCGCGCCACGCGCGCGTGCAGGCCGACATCGACCGCACGCGCGCGTGAGGAGGGTGTGCCGCGGCACTTACGACAGCTTGAAGACCGAGCCCGTGTGGGCGCCCATCACGCACGCGTTGGGGAAGTTCTTCACGTACGCGACGCGGTGGCCGTTCCACATGCCGTACGCGGCGGCGGTCACCGGCTTGTAGATCATGGTGCAGGGCGTGTTCTCGTGCGGGATCTTGTTGATGTCGCCGCCCGCGCGCGCGAGTTGGCGACAGGCCTTGGCGGCCTCCGGGTGGCTGCCGCCGCGGCCGCCCTTGCCGCAGCGCAGCATCGTGCCGTCCACGTCGCCGAAGGCGTCCTCGCCCTGCATGACGGCCACGTACAGCCAGTTGCCGGGGAACCGTTGCTCGGAGGGGGCCTGTGCCGTCGCCGTGGTCGCGCCCGCGGCGAGCAGGGTTCCCGCGGCCGCCGCCGCGAGCAGAGCGTTCCGTACCGTCCTGGCCATGACCGTCACCGTGTTCCTTGAGCTCGGGGTGCGCGCGGGCGGTTCGCCCACGCCCCTGCATCCATCGACACAGTGGGGCCCCTTGCCCACCCGGACTCACCCGAACGGGATCAACTCACGGCGAGTCTGAAGGCCATCCGGCCGAAGCTCACGAGATCGCCGTCCTGGACGAGGGCGGCGCCGATCACCCTGCGGCCGTTCACGGACGTGCCGTTGGTCGAGCCGAGGTCGCGCAGCACCCACATGCCGCCCTGGCGGCTCAGCTCGGCGTGCACCCGGGAGACCGTGTCGTGGCTGAGCCGCAGGCCGTTGGCCGGGTCGCGGCCGATCCGCAGCGGGTACGGATTGTCCGGCGCCGGCAGAAGCAGCTTGGGCAGGCGCTCGGCCTGCCAGGCCCTGCGCAGCTTCATCGTGAAACCGGAGACCGCGCCGACGCTGCCGAGCACCATCCGCGTCCAGCGTCCCTCGGAGCGCAGATCGGCGGTGAGGGCGGCCAGTTCGTCGGGCCTGCGGGCGGCGAGCACGAGCTCCATGCGGCGCAGGAACGTGTCGTGCGAGAGCCTGCCGACGGCCGCACCCTCCTTGAGTGCGTCCAGCGCGCGGTCACGCTCGGCGTCCGTGACCCGAGCGGGGTGCGTGGAGAACTCGAAAGAGGATGTCACCAGGAGATTGTCGGGCAAGCGCGCCCCGGGTGTCCAGAAACGGTGGGAGCAGGGCCGATCGATCTCTTCGCCCCACGGAACGGCCGTTTCCGAGAGCCCGAACGAGAAGGGCCGCGCACGGGAGCCGTAGCCATTGACTGCTCTGGATCTCATGGTGGGTTGACGCTCGCGGGGTGAGGCCGGGGCCCGCCACGGCCGAAGAGCCGTTCGGCGTGCACACGACACCGGGGATGTTCGCCGAGGATGCGGGCCTGTCCCGCAACCAGGTGCGGCTCTACCGGTGTTCGGCCGGCGAACGGCCGCCCGAGCATCGGGCGGAGGGGGTGCCGATCGAGCGGCGGCCGGCGCCGCAGGACCGAACCAACCTTCGCCCTGACGCCTCAGTCCGCTCGCTGGAGCGATACGCCTCGCGCCCGCCATGGCGCCGGATGCGATCCCGCCGCGGGACGTGGTGGGTGATGAGGAGGCCGTCGCACAGGTCGAGGCCTGCGGGGTGGGAGAGCTGTGGGCACAGGGGCTCCTCGGCCCTGGGGGTGCCGTGCCAGAACACGTGGTGGTAGGTGATGGCCGCGACGAGGCAGGGCCGGTGCTGCCAGGGTCGGCCGGTGCGGCAGCGCCCGGCCGCCCATGGTGCGCGCTCCAGGCTGCGCTTCATGACCTGCTGTCCGGTCCCGGCGGTGCACGCGCGGCGGTCGTTGTCTCGGGGGGCGCGTGCACACCAGGCCAGGGTCCTGGCAACCTGCCGGCCGGTCAGGGGGCCGGGGTGCAGGTGTCGGGCGGGGAGGTTGGTGAAACAGGCCCGGCGGTAGGGCGCCTGCTGGCGCGGGCACGGACCGTAGTCCTGCGAGGGCGCCACCACCCGAACCGGCCCCACGGGACCCCCCGGCCCCACGGGACCCCCCGGGCCTGCGGGCCCCACAGGCCCGCAGGGCCCCGGCGGCCCGCGCGGCGAGACCGGACCGGCAGGAGCAGTCGGCGCGGATGGAAGTACCGGGCCGACAGGCCCTCAAGGTCCCAGGGGTGAGGCCGGACCGACCGGGCCCATGGGGGGCGGACACACCGAGGCAGATCCTTTCCGCGTGCGTGTCATCGCACGGGACCTGAGCATCCGGCAAGGAGCCGGAACGCAGTACCGGGTGGTGGGCCGCCTGCCACAGGGGCACACGGTCCTGATCCGCTGCAAGGTCGACTCCACCGTCGTCGACGGCAATCCGCGGTGGTACCGGCTGTTCGACGGGCAAGGCTGGATCGCGGCACGCTGGGCCGAGAACATCGGCACCATCGAACCCTACTGCTGAGCCCTTCGGCCCGGGCCCCGGCCGAGACACCCGCTCGACACGGCCGGTGCCCGGCTCACCGCGCGGAGCCAGTCCCCATTGCTGAGCCTGGCCACGCAGCCGTCCCGGGACCACCGCCTGGAGCAGTGCCTGAAGGTCATCACCTGCCAAGCCACCCGCGGCATGCCCGGGGATGACCTGTCGGGCACGTTCGGCACCTCGGCTGTAACTGGCAACACCATTGCGGGCGACCTGCGTTGACGCATGACGCGGAGGACGGCGTCCCCACCCCGATGCCGCTGTCCCGCTCCCGCCGCGGTGATCGTCAGGATGCTCGGCCACCACGACGACCGCGCCCCCGGATCGCCGAAGAGGCCGGACTCGGCGGCGCTGTTCCCCCGGTGACCACTGGCGGTGACTTCTGCCCGTCAGGCGCTGTTTGACCTTGCCGCTGGCGGCAGGGTTGCACGATGTCCGGCATGAACAGCACCGCACCACAGAGCAGCAGGATCGTCGCCGTCACCGGAGCCGGCACCGGGATCGGCCGGGCCACCGCCCATGCCTTCGCCGCCGAGGGCGCCCACGTGATCGCGATCGGGCGGCGGGCCGAGCCCCTCAAGGAGACCGCGGCCAGGCACGACCGAATCACGCCGCTGGCCGCCGACATCACCGCCGAGGGCGAGCCGGACCGGATCGTTCGGGCCGCGCTGGAGACACACGGCCGACTGGACGTACTGGTCAACAACGCAGGCATCGTGCGCAGCGGTGCCCTCGGCACGCTGACGCCAGAGGGCATCGCAACTCAGCTCGCCACCAACCTCGTCGCGCCCATCCTGCTGTCCCAGGCCGCGCTGCCACTCCTGGAGGAGTCGGGCGGGGTGATCGTCAATGTCAGCACGTCGGTGGGGCAGCGGGCCTGGCCGGGCAGCTCGGTCTATGCGGCCGGCAAGACGGCTCTGGAGTCGCTGACGCGCAGTTGGGCGGTCGAGCTGGCACCGCGCGGGATCCGGGTGGTGGCGGTCGCCCCCGGGGCGATCGACACCCCCATCGGCGAGCACCAGGGCCTGACACCGGAGCGAATGGCAGCGGTGCGGGAGTGGCAGCTGGCGCACACCCCACTGGCCCGGATCGGCCGCCCCGAGGAGGTGGCCCGGGTAGTCACCCAGCTTGCCGCCCCAGCCGCGTCGTTCGTCACCGGAGTGGTACTCCCCGTCGACGGCGGAGCGGTCGTGGCGTGATACGAGTGGTGCGGGAGGTGGGACAGGTGCGGATCGGCGAGCTGGCCAGGGCGACTGGGACAACCGCCCGTGCGCTGCGCCACTACGAGCAGGCCGGGCTGCTCTGCTCGCGGCGGGCCCCCAACGGCTACCGCGTCTACGACGAGCGGGCGGTGGTGCGGGTCCGCAATATCCGCTACCTGCTGGCCGCCGGGCTCACCCTGGACGACGTGCAGGTGTTCCTGCCGTGCCTGGACGGCGATGTGGCCAACGCACCGCCCTCGGACAAGGGCCTGCGGGTCGCGCGGGAACGGCTGGCGGTCCTCGACGAACGGATCGCTGCCCAGACCGAGGCCCGCGACCGGCTGGAAGCCGCGTTGCGACAGGCGACCGGTGGCCGGATCCGCCCAGTGGCCTGAACGCCCGCCTCGTAGCGGAAGCCGGAGGACCCCGGAGCCGCCATGCTCGCCACGGCCACTCCCGGTGATCACGAGCCCTCACCGGCAAGGAATACGGGACTCTCGATCACGCGAGGCCGCCAGTTTCACACCCCTGCTCGGCATGTTGACTTCATCAGCGGGTTCTGACGCACCATGGAACGCACGGTGTGGCGGACTGCGGACGAGGGGGAACTGTCGGTGGAGTTCGAGGTGTGGGCACCGGAGGCCGAACGCGTCGCTCTGGAGTGCGCGGGCGTCACGCGTGCGTTGGAGCGCGACGGGGACCGCTCGGGGTGGTGGACCGCCCAGGCGGACGCCGAGGACGGCACGCGTTACGGCTTCTCGCTGGACGGCGGCCCCGTCCTGCCCGACCCGCGCTCGCGACGCCAGCCGGACGGGCCCGACGGGCTCAGCGCCGTCGTCGACCACGACCGGTACGCGTGGCGCACGCCCTGGGCGGGGCGCGGTGTGCGGGACGCGGTCCTGTACGAGCTGCACGTGGGGACGTACACCCGCGAGGGCACGCTCGACGCGGCGGCCGGCCGGCTCGGGCACCTCGCGGAGCTCGGCGTCACGCATGTGGAGCTGATGCCGCTGTGCCCCTTCCCCGGGCGGCACGGCTGGGGGTACGAGGGGGTGTCGCTGTGGGCGGTGCACGAACCCTACGGCGGCCCCGAGGCGTTGAAACGATGTGTCGACGCGGCGCACGCGCTCGGGCTCGGTGTCGTCCTTGACGTGGTCCACAACCACCTCGGCCCGTCCGGCAACTACCTGCCGGCGTTCGGGCCCTACTTCACGGAGACGCACCAGACGCCCTGGGGCGCCGCGGTCAACCTGGACGCGCCCGGCTCGGACGAGGTGCGCGCGTATCTGATCGGCAGCGCCCTGGCGTGGCTGCGCGACTACCGGATCGACGGCCTGCGGCTCGACGCGGTGCACGCGCTGCGGGACACGCGCGCGTGCCACTTCCTGGAGGAACTCTCCGCCGCCGTGGACTCCTTGGCCGCCGAGCTCGGCAGGCCGCTGTCCCTGATCGCCGAGTCGGACCTCGGCGACCCGCGGGTCGTCACCCCGCGCGCGGGCGGCGGCCTCGGCATGCAGGCGCAGTGGAACGACGACTTCCACCACGCGCTGCACACCGCGCTCACCGGCGAGTCGCAGGGCTATTACGAGGACTTCGCGCGGGCCCCGCTTGCCGCGCTCGGCAAGACGATGACGCGCGGCTTCTTCCACGACGGGACGTACTCGTCGTTCCGCGGGCGCGCCCACGGCCGCCCCGTGGACCGCGCGCGGACATCCGCCCACCGCTTCCTCGGCTACGCCCAGACCCACGACCAGGTCGGCAACCGCGCGCAGGGGGACCGCCTTTCGGCATCGCTCTCCCCCGGTCTGCTCGCCTGCGCGGCCGCGCTCACCCTGACGGGCCCCTTCACGCCGATGCTGTTCATGGGCGAGGAGTGGGGCGCGTCGACGCCCTGGCAGTTCTTCACCGACCACACCGACCCCGAGCTCGCCGAGGCCGTGCGCCGGGGCAGGCGGCGGGAGTTCGCGGCGCACGGCTGGGCCGAGGAGGACATACCGGACCCGCAGGACCACGGGACCCGTGAGCGGTCCTGCCTCGACTGGGCCGAGGCGGCGGACGGCCACCATGCGCGGCTGCTGGCCTGGCACCGCGGGCTGATCGCCCTGCGGCGCGCCCGCGGCGACCTCACCGACCCCGACCTGGCCGCGGTCCGGGTCGCGTACGACGAAGGGGCCCGCTGGTTCGCGGTGCGGCGCGGGGACGTGCGGATCGCCGTGAACCTCGGCAAGGAGGCCGTCGCCATTCCGCTGGGCGCTCGCCGCGCGCGCGTGCTCGCCGCGTGGGATCCGGTCGAGCCGCCCGGCGCCGACGGGGTGCTGCGGCTGCCCGCCGAGTCGTGCGCGGTGCTCGCCTCCGCGTAGCGCTGTGGCGCGCACGGCCGGTCCGGCACCGCTGTGCGCACGGCCGGTCCGGCACCGCTGTGCGCACGAGCCCCTGAAATGCCGTACGGAGCCCCTATGTTGAGGGTCGACCAAGGGGAGGCGGATCATGAAACAGCGGTTTCTCGGCCGGACCGGGCTGCGCGTCAGCGAGCTGTGCTTCGGCGCGATGACGTTCGGCAGCGGGGCCGACGAGGCGACGTCGCACCGCATGCTGGACGCGTTCACGGAAGCGGGCGGCACCTTCATCGACACGGCCGACATGTACGGGGGCGGTGTGTCCGAGGAGATCCTCGGCCGCTGGCTCAAGGGCCGCCGCAGGGACGAACTCGTCATCGCCACCAAGGTGTTCGCCACCATGGGCGAGGCGCCGAACGCGGGCGGTCTGAGCCGCAAGCACATCGTCTCGGCGGTCGAGGCGAGCCTGCGGCGCCTGGGCACCGACCACATCGACCTCTACCAGACGCACGTCTGGGACGCGACGACGCCGATCGAGGAGACCCTGTCCACGCTGGACACCCTCGTGAAGGCCGGCAAGGTGCGCTACCTGGGAGCGAGCAACCACTCCCCCGGCCAGCTGCAGAAGGCCCTCGACGTGGCGCGGGCGCGGAACTGGGAGCCGTACTCCTGTCTGCAGCCGGTCTACAACCTCCTGGCCCGCCAGGCCGAGTGGGAGCTGGCGCCTCTCAGCGCGGCGGAGGGCGTCGGCGTCATCCCCTACAGCCCGCTGCACGGCGGCTGGCTCTCGGGGAAGTTCCGGCGCGGCATGGCCGCGCCGCCCGAGGGCGCGCGCGGCTCGGCCGCCTGGGACGAGCGGAACACCGAGGAGACCTGGCGGGTCGTCGACGCGGTCCTGGAGGTCGCCGAGGAGGCCGGGCGCACCGCCTCCCAGGTGGCGCTGCGCTGGCTGCTGCAGCAGCCCGGGGTGACCGCGCCCATCGTCGGGGCGCGGTCGGTGGAGCAGCTGAGGGACAATCTCGGCTGTGTGGACTGGGAGTTGACGCCCGAGCAGGTCCAGCGCCTGACGTCGGCGAGCGCGCGGCCGCTGCCGCCTCCGTACGACGTGCTCGCGCACTACCCGGGCCGCGAGCCGCGGACGGGGCCCCGCACGGACTTCGGCTGAGACCCTTCCCGGCCGAACTGCGGTGACGTCGGCCTCAGTTGACGATGGCCATCTCGCGGGCGGTGGTGTTCAGCCGCCGCCCGCCGTCCTCGGTGACGGTCACGATGTCCTCGATGCGTACGCCGAAACGGCCCGGCAGATAGATGCCGGGCTCCACGGAGAAGCACATGCCCGGCACGAGCGGCTGTTCCTCGCCCTCGATCATGTAGGGCGGCTCGTGGGTGGTGACGCCGATGCCGTGTCCCGTGCGGTGGATGAAGTACTCGCCGTAGCCGAACTCGGTGATCACCGCGCGGGCCGCGCGGTCGACGTCCTGGCAGGCCGCGCCGGGCCGCACCGCCGCGCAGCCCGCCGCCTGGGCCTCACGCACCACGTCGTGCACGCGTCGCTCCTCGGCGGTCGGCTCGCCCACGTGGACGGTGCGGGAGGTGTCGGAGCCGTAGCCGTGCAGGAGGCCGCCGAAGTCGAGGACGACCATGTCGCCGTGCTCGATGACGCGGTCGCCCGCCTCGTGGTGGGGGTTGGCGCCGTTGGGGCCCGAGCCGACCACGGTGAAGTCCACCTGGGAGTGCCCGAACCGCCGCAGCAGGTCAGCGAGGTCGGCGGCGACGTCCGTCTCCTTGCGGCCCGCGAAGGGGACCTGCTGGATCTCCTCGTACGCCGCGTCGGCCGCCGCGCCCGCCGCCGCGAGGCGCTCCAGTTCGGCGGCGTCCTTGACCGCGCGGAGCATGGGCAGCGCCTGGGTGAGCGAGACGTAGGAGGTGCCGGGCAGCGCCTGCTGGAAGCCGAGGAGGTGCATCGCCCAGGCGTTGTCGCTCACTCCGAAGCGGCCGGACACGTCCAGGAGCGGCGCGGTGACGGCGTACGGGTCCTTGCCGTCGGTCCAGTCGCGCAGGGTGAGCGCGGACGCGCCCGCGGCACGGGCGGCGTCCGGGGCCTCCAGGGTCGGCACGACGAGGACGGGGTCCTGCCCCGCGGCGAGCACGAGGACCGTCAGGCGCTCGGTCGTCGCGGTCGGCCGGTATCCGGTGAGCCACACGAGATCGGGCCCCGGGGCGACGAGGACACCCGCGAGCCCCGCGTCGGCGGCGCTCGCCGCCGCACGGTCCATGCGGGCCCGGTAGTCGTCGGCGGTGAAAGGCGCGGGCTCGCTGCTCATGAGGACCTCCTGCTGTCTGTCGCTTCGCCCCTGCCGGGGCGCCGGTTCCTGACCGCCCGACGAGGCCGCCCCGCCGGGCGGCCTTGCGCGGGCGTCTCCCCCGGCATCCTGCCCCCGGCGGTCCGCGGGCGCGAACCCGGGGTCCGCGCGCTCACGTCACGACGCCCGGCCTCACCGCGAGGGACTGGCGGGTGCCGTTCTCGTGGCGGACCGTCAGGGTGGTCGCCCTGCCGGGGCGTGCCGCGGTGACCGCCGTGGCCAGGTCCGCCGCCGAGTCGATGCGGGTCTCGGCGAACGTGAGCACGGTGTCGCCCCGTACGAGACCGGCCGAGTGGCCGGGGCCCGGGATGTGGACGCCGACCAGCAGCGCGCCCGCGCCGGACGGGGCGTCGACCGCCTCGACCCCGAGCGTGGCGGCCCTCGACTCGGCGGCGTGCGGGCGCGCGCCCGGTGCCGTCCGGGCCTCGGCCGGCTGCGGCGCGGGTGGCTTCGCGGCCGCGGGACCCCCGGCCTTCGCCCCTGCCGCCGCTGCCTCCTTCTGCATCTCCGCGAGCTTGCTCATGCCTATGACGGTGGCGCTGACCGTGCCCAGGCCGACGCCCGAGAGCACCAGGACCGCCGCGAACAGCAGTCCGAACAGCAGGGTCGTCAGGCGCCTGCCGCGGCGCCGCGCGGCGTGGGGACGGTGGCCCTTCACCGGGGGATTTCCCTGGGTCTGGGACTGGGACTGGGCTTGGGCCTGGGCCTCGGACTGGGCCTCGGAAGGGGACTGCGGCTGGGGAGTCCCCGGGGCGCCGCCCAGGGCCTGCCCCTTCCCGGGCCCCTTGCCCAGGCCCATCGCCCAGCGCTTTCCCGGGTGCTTCGGGTGTTTCCCGGGGTCCGCGCCCGGGGTCTGGCCGGGGTTCTGGCCCGGCATCGGCTTCGGACGCAACGTGGTCTGATCCATGGCTCGCCTCCGGCCACAGCCCTACCCGGCGTGACCCGGCGGCGACGCCTCACGAACGGGTGAGGCGGCGTCCAGCTGTGCGGCAAGGGCCGCCGCGGGCCCGCGCAGGGTGCCCGCGTGGACCGCTTCGACGCGGTGCACGACGCGGGGCGACGTCAGCGGCACGGCGACCGCGCCCGGCGCCTGCTCCGCCGCCGAGCGCGGCAGCAGCGCGAGGCCGTGGCCCGCCGCGGCGAGCGCGACGAGGGTACGCAGGTCCGTGCCGTCGTAGCGCAGCGCGGGCCGGAAGCCCGACGTGCCGTCTGCGGTGCGGAGTTGGGCCAGCGGCAGCCCCGCGCCGGGGGCGTCGATCCACCGGGCGTCGACGAGGTCGCCGCCTCGACACGTACTGGATCCCGACCGAGGACGCCGCGGAGCCGGACGCCGTGCGCGGCTTCGACGCGGTGTGGGTGCTGCCCGGCAGCCCCTACCGCAGCGAGGCGGGCGCGCTCGCGGCGATCCGCGCGGCACGCGAGGACGGCGTGCCCTTCCTCGGCACCTGCGGCGGCTTCCAGCACACGCTTCTGGAATTCGCGCGCCATGTGTGCGGCCTGTCGGACGTCGCGCACGCCGAGAACGACCCGGACGCCGACGATCTGCTGATCGCGCCGCTCGCCTGCTCGCTGGTCGGCCACGAGGGCGCCGTCACGATCGCCCCCGACTCGCTCGCCGAGTCGGTCGTCGGTGCCCGCGGCTCCGTCGAGCGCTACCACTGCGACTACGGCCCGAGCGCCCACCTCGACACGCTGCGCGCGCACGGCCTGCGCTTCTCGGGCGAGGACGCGACCGGCCAGGTGCGGATCGCCGAACTCCCCGGCCACCCCTTCTTCCTGGCCACCCTCTTCCAGCCCGAGCTGGCCGGCGACGGCTCGCGCCCGCACCCGATCGTGCGGGCGCTGGCGCGAGCCGCCGTGCGTCACGCGGGCAACGCCCGCCTGACCCACCGCGCCGGGCACGCCTAGGCCGCGTGGTCCCCGTGGCCGCCGCCGTGCCCCGCGCCGTGGTCGAACTTCAGGGCCTCCTTCGGCATGACGACGAAGGGACGCATCATGCCCATGTCCTCGTGCTCCAGGAAGTGGCAGTGGTACATGAAGCGGCCGTACGCGCCGTCGAACTTGCCCATGACCCGCAGGAGTTGACCTCCGGGCACCCGGAAGACGTCCTTCCAGCCGCGCTCGTTCGGAGCCAGCGGGATCCGCCGGTTCGGGTCGAAGGCGACCGGGGCGTCGGTGCCGCCGCTCCTGGTGTCGAAGCCCGAGACGTCGTACGCGTCACGGCCGAGGAGTTGGAAGTCCGCCAAGTGGATGTGCATCGGATGGGTCACCGGCGGGTTCACCGCGAGGTTCAGGAAGCTCCACTGCTCGTAGGCACCCTCGGCGATGTTGATGCCGAGGCCGTCGTTGAACGTACGGGCGATGCGGCGGTACGTCTTGACCTTGCCGTCCTCACCGCGCAGCTGGATGATCCCCTCGGTCGGGACCTGGATGTCGCCGGGCTTCTCGACCTCGGCCATCTCCCAGATCTCCGGGTGGCCACCGCCTCCCTTGGTGGCGGGCGGGGTCAGCACGATCAGCCGGTGGCCGTGCTTGATGTCGTGCGTCAGAGGGCGGAACGAACCCGAGAGGACCTCCGGCAGTTCGAAGGTGTCGGGATCGGCGCACTCGCCCACCCGGAACTCCATGACCTGCGGATAGCGCACGTCGTTCGGCACGTCGGGCACGCCGGCCGGCTGCCCGCGCCCCTTGTTCACCAGGCGCAGGCGCTTGCCCACCAGCTCCCTGAAGTCGATCAGGAGGTCCATGCGCTCGGCGGGCGCCACGGTGAGCGTGGGCAGCTCCCCCTCGAAGTCGACGGGGACGGGACGCGGCAGGAGCCCGCCGTCGCTGCCGATCTGGTGCAGGACGCCCCGCACCGGGTTGTTGTCCTCGTCGACGAGAACCAGGTTGTAGATGCGGGCGTTCGACGCGTTGACCAGGCGGAAGCGGTACCAGGCCGGGTCCACGTCGGCGTACGGCCAGATGCGGCCGTTGACCGTGGTGAACGGGCCCGAGAAGGGCAGCGAGACCGGCTTGCCCGTCTCCGGATTCTTCGGGTCGACGATGACGGTCTTGTGCAGCAGGCGGCCGTTCAGCCGGTCGTCGCCCTCGTCCGTGTCGAGGTTCCTGTCGGCGATGATCAGTGGTATCTCCCGCTCCCCGCAGGGGAGTTGGAGCGCGTCCTCCTCGTCGTCCCGGACGAGGTAGGTGCCGTACAACCCCGCCATGACGTTCCACCGGGTGATGTTCATGGCGTGGTCGTGATACCACCACTGGACCGCCTGGTGGTCGTTCGGGTACTCGGAGAGCTGGGCGTCGCCGTACCCCACGGCGTTGTCCGCCCAGCCGTCGTTGCCGCCGCCCGTCTGGGCGCCGTGCAGGTGCGTCACCGACCAGGCGGGCAGCGCGGCCACGTCCTTGTTCGGCTCGACGCCCGCGCGGCCGGGCTCGGTGCTGGGCGGCGGGTCCTTCGCCGGGTCGCCGAGCGGGACCTCGACGGCGGTGACGGGATACTCGCCCTGCGGGATGCGGTTGGTCCAGGCGATGCGGACGCGCTGTCCGCGGCGCACCTCGATGGTGGGGCCCGGCACCGAGCCGTCGTACCCCCACATCAGGGTCGGTGGCAGTTGCGGGTGCAGGCGCACCCAGGTGGGACGCAGCGCGATCTCCGTCTCCTCGCGCACGTCCGCGGAGTCGGGGCGCAGGACCGGCGGGACGGTCAACGGTGCGAGGAACGGTGTCAGTTCGCCGTCCGCGGGCGCCTTCGCCTCCGCCTCGTCCCCCGTCGGTCGGTCAGTGATGCGCTCAATGATGTCGGTCAAGATCGAACACCCCCGTGTTCTTCCCCCATGTCGCGGCCGGTCGAAGGCCGCCCTTCACTGGAGAAGACTCCCGGGAAAACATCGAAGTTCCGCGAATCCAGCATTCCGGATGAAACCATCCGAACGAGGCCCCGCCGGTGCGTCCGACGGGGCCTGTACACGTCTCTGGGGATCAGCGCGGAACGGCCGTCCGCTTCAGCACGGAACGGCGGTCGGCCTCAGCGCAGGCCCGCGATCGACGGCATCCTCGGCACCCGGTCGGGCACGAAGCCGTGCGTGCGCCGTGCCAGGTCCTCGGCGCCGTAACGACGGCAGCCGCGGTGCCAGTTCAGGATGCCCGCCATCCAGTTCCGCAGCTCGACCACGTAGCCCTCCAGGGTCGCGCGCGCCTGCGCGGACATCTCGAAGTCCTCGTACAGGACGGGGAATTCGTGTGCGGCGATGTGTTCGAACTGCTGCATGCGCTGTGTCGCGAGGTCGTGCACGACGCGCAGCGCGGTCGGGTAGTCGCAGCCGAAGAAGTTCTGCACGACCAGGATGCCGTTGTGGATCTCGCCCTCGTACTCGATCTCCTTCTGGTACGAGAAGATGTCGTTCACGAGCATCGCGTAGTCGACGGCGGCGTTCTCCAGGGAGCGCACGGGGCCGCTGCGGTACACCTCGGGCGGCACGGCGGGGCCGTGGCCCATCCGGCACAGGCTCGTGGTGAGGTCGGCGCCGAAGGTGGCGCGGCGCATCTCCAGGTAGTCGACCGGGTCGGGGATACGGTTCTGCAGCTGGTTGGAGAGCTCCCACAGCCAGCTCTCCGTCATGACCTCCACGGAGGCCCTCAGGGTGCGCCGCTGGTCGGCGGTCATGGCGCGGGTGGTGCGCCGCCACAGGTCGGCGAGGCCGCGCTCCAGCGCGTTCGAAGGCGCCGGGACGGGCTCTGCCTCGACCAGCGGCATGCACGCGGTCAGGCGCTCGGTGCAGAGCTTGGCTGCGGCGAAGTCGCGGCGGTGGCCGAAGAGGAGGGGGTAGTAGTCGTCGCCGTAGGTCCCCCAGGCCAGCCACTGCGCACTGAGGTCGAGGGCTTCCGGGGTGCCGTCCGGGTCCATGCCCGCCGCGCACAGCGCAAGGTCGTACGCGTCGAGCTTGTCCTCGTCCCAGACACCCTCGGCGAGGATGCCCGTGGCGTGCGCCCAGCCGGTGAGCCGGTGCCGCGCCGCGTCCAGTTCCGGGTTGAGGCGCAGCTCGAACGGCATGTGAATGTCCGGGATCCGCGAGGGGCCCACCTTCTGGAACGGCACGTGCGTGAAGGGCCTCAGCCGCTCCGCGTCGGCGGTCGCGAGCAGCGCGCCGACATCGGCCGCGGAGGTGCCGATGCCGGTGGGCCCGGAGAGCGGCGAGGAGGCGAGGGCGCCTTCGTTCATGTACCGGCTGGAGCGCAGGTGCCATTCGTGGCCGCCCGACTGCCAGTCCTGAAGTCCCTTGGTGTACGCGGCGACCGACGCGACCTCGGGCGCGGTGAGGCCCTTCTCCAGGGCGAGGGCGGGCACTTCGGTGAGCGCGGTGTGCTCGAACTGGTGCAGGCGTGAGGTCAGGACGTCGTTGACGGTGTCGGCGGCCTCCTGGGCCGTGCAGTCGAAGAAGGTCTCCAGGACGAGCACCCCATTGCTGAGCTCGCCCTCGTCCTGGACCTCGCGCTGGTACGAGAAGAGGTCGTTGCGCAGGTGGACGCTGTCGGAGAACGTCTCCATGAGCACGCGCAGCGGCCTCGACTCCGCGACGGCGGCGGGCACTTCGGCCGTCGCGTACTCGACGAGGCCCGCCGACCAGGGGGCGCCGCCCACCTTGCGGCGCATCTCGATGTACTCGACGGGGTTGGCGATCCGCCCTTCGTTGATGTTGGACAGCTCCCACAGGGATTCGTTCAGGAGGTGCTCCGTGGAGCGGGCGAAGCGGCGGCGCCAGTCCGCGGACATCGCGGGCACCGTGCGCGCCCACAGGTCGGCGAGGCCCGCCTCCACCGGATTCTCCGGCTCGGGCACGGGAGTCGCGAGGTCCATCGGCATGAAGAGAGGCAGCCGGTCCAGATGGGCCTTGCCGGCGGAGCGGTCCTGCGTGCGCTTGTACATGTCCAGGAAGTGGTCGTCGAAGAAGAAGACCCACACGTACCAGTCGGTGATCAGGGACAGCGCGGGGCCGTCGCAGTCGGGGTGGGTGTACGCGCACAACAGGCCGTAGTCGTGCGCGTCGAGGTCGCTCTGTTCCCAGATGCCGGAACCCTCCAGCATGCCCATGTCCCGCGCCCACCGGGTGGAGTGCGCGCGCGCCTCCTCCAGGTGGGGGTTGAGCCGCGCGGGATACGGCATGTAGAAGTGCGGCAGTTCGAACGGCTGATTCATGGCCCGGCCCTACCCGGGGGCTCCGACGGCCATCCTCGGGGCGCGCGATGATCGCACCATCGCGTGAATTGACATCAGTTCGACGGGTGGTGAGGGCGCGCGTGTGGAAGGGGCGGCGCCCCGGACCGCCCCTTCCAGGGCGCCCTCGGGCGCGTGATCCGAACGACGTGCGGGACCCCCTTCGGGACCGCGTCCCGGATCGGCCTCACTGAATCACCGGTTTCCCCGCGTACGCACGGCTCACGCCTCTAGGCTGCGGTGCACACCCCCGGAAGGAAGCACTTCCATGACCGATGCGCCGCCGCGAGCGGAGCTGCTCCTGGACCGAGAGGTCCCCGAAGAGCTGCGCCACGAGCTGGTCGCCGCGTTCGCCGGACTCGGCTTCCCGCCGGCCCGGGTCCGCCGAGTCCTCGACCACCGCGGCGCGGCCGACATCCCCTGGATCGTCCTCGCGTCGCTGCCCCTGCAGGCGTTCCTCAGCGGGCTCGGCGCGGAGGCGGTCAAGGACGCGTACGAGAAGTTCAAGGCTGTCGTACGCAGGACGGCCCGCCCCGCGTCACCCGCGCCCGGCACCCTGGGCGAGGCCCGCAGGGCACGGCCGATCGTGCTGCAGGACGCGGCGACCGGACTGGACGTCGTGCTGGAGCCCGACCTGCCCGCCGAGGCGTACGAGAGGCTCGCCGCGCTCGACCTGACGCGGTTCGCGGTGGGCCCGCTGCACTACGACCGCGCCCAGGGCCGCTGGCGTTCGGTCCTTGACGAGGCCGCCGGCTGACCTGCCGGCCGGAGGTCGCGGCGGGCCGCCCGCCGCGGATCGGGGGCTGACTGTGACTGCGTACACCGCGCGTACGGACCTGACCCGCGCCGAACAGGCGTGCGCCGAGGGCGAGTCGGCACTGACCCGGGCCGACACCGCGACGGCCGAGAGCCTCTTCCGGGAGGCGTTGGGTCTGGTCGGGGTGGCTCCGGGGGACACGAAAGACACGGAACCCCAGGGTGCCGCGAACGGCGGCTTCGGCCAGGGCGGCGGGAACGGCGGCTTCGGCCAGGGCGGCGGGAACGGCGGCTTCGGCCAGGGCGGCGCAGACCCGGTGCCGAACGGCGAAGGCGCGGCCCGGATCGCCGCTCGGGCCCTGACCGGGGCCGGGCGTGTGATGCTCGCGCGCGGCGAAGTCGACGGTGCCGTAAGTGAGTTCGAGCGGGCCCGGGCCCTGCGGCCCGCCGCCGCGGGGCCCTTGCACTGGCTCGGCTGCGCCGCCGCGCGCCAAGGGGACCTCGGCGCCGCGGAGCGCCACTTCACCGCTTCCCTCGGCTGCGCCGTCCCGCACGGCAGGAGCCTGGTCCAGCGCGCCTACGTCCACGCCCGCGCGGGCGACCGCGACGCCGCACTCGCCGACCTCCGCGCCGCCTCCCTGTCCGCACCCCTGGACGACGAGGCCCGCTGGGTGCTCGCCGTGCTCTCGGGCCGCTCCGCGCGCGAGGTGGCGCTGCGGCTCCGCAGGGCGGCGGTCACCTCGCTGACCGGCCTCGGCGAACGGCGCGGGCCGACGGACGCCGGGGAGTGGGAACGGGCCGGGCAGCTGATCGCCGCCGCGCGCGGGCTCGACCGGGCTCCCCTGGCGTACGCCCCGCTGCACGCCGTGGCGCTGGTCCGCTCGGGGCGGCGCGAGGCCGCCGTCGAGCTGCTCAAGGACGCCGTGCGGCACGACCCCGCCGACCACCGGGTCACCCACGCCCTCGCCCTGGCCCTCCTCAACTCCCCCGACCTGGAAGGCGAGGAGAGGCGGGAGAGGGGGGAGGAACGAGAGGAGCGGGAGGAGCAGGAGGAGCGAGGGGAACAAGGGGCACAGGAAACACAGGCAGCGCAGGAGGCACAGGAAACACAAGAGGTACGGGAGACACAGGAGGCACGGGAGGCACAGGAGGCCCCTGAAGCGCAGGGAGCCCAGCAAGAGAAGGAAACGCAGGAAGCGCAGCCGAGGCAGGAAGGGAACTCCGCGTGGGAGCCCTGCGTCGCCGCCTGGGCCGCCGTACTGCACGACGCCGGGTTCTGGGAGCGTGTGCGGGCCACCGCCGCCCGGCGCTACGGCGTCGCCGTGGAGGACTCCCTCGTGCCCGTCCTGCGCGCCGGACTGCGCGAGGTGCTCGAACGCCGTATGCCCGGCGACGAAGCCGCCGGTACGCGCGTCGCGCCGGGACCGCTGCTCCAGCGCGAGGCCGACGCGGCGAAGCTGCTCGCGGCCGTCGGCGGCTTCCCGTCCGCCGAAGGCGGCGGCGTCCCCCTGTTCTGCGGGCCGCTGCGCATCGCGGAGCTCGGCAGGTCGGCGGAGTTCGGCGCGTTCGCCGCCGCGCAGGACGAGTCGGGCGCGTACGCCTCCCTCACGTACGCCTTCTCCGAACTCGGCTTCGCACAGCTCCTGTTGGGCCAGGACAAGGCCGCCGACGCCCTCGCCTCCCTCTCCGAGCTGCGCTGCCCCGGCTGCCGGGCGGGCGGGAGCGCGACCGGCGCCGCGGCCGTGTGCGAGCCGGGGTGCGCCCGCTTCGACGAGCTCAACCCCGGCTATGCGGGACTCCCGGACAAGCACCGCAGGCTCTCCCTCGACGCGCGGGGCCTCGCCCTGGAGGCCCGCCTCGTCATGGGGCGCACCGAACTGACCTGCGCGCGACCGGACTTCGGCGCGGCCGCCGCGTACTGGCGGCGCGCCCTGGTGCACAGCAGGGAGCTCGAGCGGTACCGCGAGACGCAGACCGCCATCGTCGACATGGCGCTCGGCGCGGCGCGCGCGGCCCACCGCGAGGGGCGGCTGAGCCTGGCCGTGTCCACCCTGGAGACGACGCGCTCGGTGATCGGCGCCAACGAACGGGCCCGCCTGGAGGGCCAGTTGGCGCGGGTCCTCGCCGACCGCGGCATCTCCGTGGCCAACGACGAGGAGGCCCTGCTCGACCAGCCCGCCGCCGACCTGCGCCGCTCCGTCGCCTTCAACCCCCATCTGCTGCGGGCCCAGGTCAGCCTCGGCGTCGTCCTGCGCGGGCTCGCCGCGGCCCGCTGGACCTCGGGCAGCCTGTCCGGCGCGCGGTCCACCCTGCGCGAGGCCATCGACCAGCTCACCGCCGCGCTGGCGCTCTTCCCCGACGACCCCGACCTGGAGGAGCAGCGGGAGGCCGCGGTCTCCGACCTCAACCTCGTCATGTGGCAGCCCGACGTGAGCGAGCAGTGACGGCCGTGCTCGCCTACGAGGAACTCCGCATCCGGGTCCGCCGCGTCGGCGCGTCCCGCTATCTCGTGACGGCGGGCGGCCCGGCGTGCGCGGCCGAGGTGATCGCGGTCGGCGGGGAACCCGCGGCGTTCCGCGAGCAGTGGGACCGGCTCATCGCCTCGGAGCTCGGGTTCGCGCCGATGGGCGAGCAGCACACCGCGGCGCAGCTGCGGACGCTGGGGCGCGGGGTGTTCCGGCTGCTGTTCGGCGGCTCCGACGCGGATGCCGGTCAAGGCTCCGGCGAGGAGCAGGAGGCGGCGGGCGGCGGCGCGGACGGCTCCTGCGAGGGTGTCGGCGCCCGCGTCGGGCTCTGCGTCGACACCGCGCTGGACCGCGCGCAGCGGATGCGCCCGGCGCGCGGCCTGCGGCTCCGCTTCGACCTGCCGCCCGAACTGCGCGACCTCCCCCTGGAGTCGCTGTGCGCGCCGCCCGGCAGCCCGCAGCAGTCCCTCGCGCTCAACCACGGCTATTCACTGGTGCGTTCGCTGCCGGGCGGACCCCTGGGGCAGCGGCTGCCCGACCCCGCGGACGAGCCGAGCCTGATCCGGCTCCTGGTGGCGTGCGCGTCCCCCCGAGGCCTCGATCCGCTGCGGGCCGCGGCCGAGGTGGCCGCGCTCCGCCACGACCTGCCCGAAGTGGCCGTGCAGACCACGGTGTTGGAGCGGGCGACGCGGGCGGGCCTGGAGGCGGCGCTCGGCGCGCACTCCGACCTGCCCACCGCCGTCCTGCTGATCGCGCACGGGACGTACGACCACGAGCTCGGCAAGGGCGTGGTCGCCCTGGAGACGGAGAGCGGCGGCATCGACCGGGTGCCCGCGGATCTGCTCAGCGGGATCCTGCTCAAGGCGCAGCGGCTGCGGCTCGTCGCACTCAACCTCTGCTCCGGAGCGGACAGTTCGCACCTCGAACCCTTCTCCGGACTCGCGCAGGCGCTGATCGGCGGCGGCGTGCCCGCCGTGGTGGCGATGCGGGGCAAGGTGAGCGACGTGTCGGCGGGCGCGTTCAGCCCTGAGCTCCTGAAGGGCATCGCGACCAACAAGACCGTCGACGAGTCCATGGCCGCCGCGCGGCTGCGCATCTCCCACCAGCCGGAGCACACGGCGGTGGAGTGGGCGACGCCCGCGCTGTTCCTGCACGAGGAGTGCAGGCAGGGCTGGCTGTTCAAGGCGCGGGAGGTCCGTGACGACGCATGCGGGACGGGGGCGTCGGCGGACCCGCTGCGCGAGGGCGCGGAGGCGCTGAGCACCTTCCAGAACCCCTACGGGCACGTCGGCGCGGCCGTTCTGATCGACGCGGCGCGCTTCCAGCGGGACCTCGGGCACTGGGCGCAGGTCCAGCGGATCCTGCGCACGCAGACCCAGAGCTACGCCGACGAGCAGCGCCGCATGCGGGCCGAGGCCGCCTTCGAACTGGCCTGGCCCGAGCTGGAGAAGCTGTGCGCGCTGCTCGCGGACGAGCGGGACGCGGCGGGCGCCGAGGCGCAGCTCGCGGTGGTGCGGGAGCTGCTGCCCGGCCCCGTGCCCGGCGCGCTGGCGGCGGAGGTGGCCGGGCTGCGGCGGCTCACCTCGCTGATCGACCAGGCGCGGGCCGCGGAGGCCGCGGCCGACTGGGCCACGGCGATCGACCGCTACGAGGAAGTGCTCGCCGCGCGGCCCGGCGGGCCGCGGGACGTGACGGAGCGGCTCGCGGCGGCGCGTGACGAGCTGCACGTGGCGCGGACCTGCGAGGAGGGCGAGCTGGCGCGGCGCGCGGGCGACTGGGGCGCCGCCGCCCGGGCCTACGCCGCCGTCCTCGCGCTGCGCCCGGGTCACGTGGTGGCCACGGCGTGGTCCTCCTACCTGGCCGGGCGGGCCGCCGAGGCGAACGGGGACTGGGCGGCCGCGGAGTACGCGTACGCCGCGTGCGCGGACCTCGACGACGCGGCGGGGCGGGCGGCGCATGCGCGGGGGCGGGCCGCGGCGGAGTTCGGGGACTGGGCCGCGGCGCGGGACGCCTTCGCGCAGGCGGGGCCGGGCGCGGAGGCCTGGAGTGCGTATGCCGCGGGGCGTGCGGCGGACGCGGAGGGCGCGTGGGAGCGGGCCGCGGAGGGCTATGCGGCGGCGGGCGATCTCCTGGACAGTGCGGTGCGCCTCCTGTTCGCGCGGGGCCGGGCCGCGGTGCGGGCCGGACGCCTCGCCGACGCGCTCACCGACCTGGCGGCGGCGGACGCGCGGGGCTGGGACACGGAGCCGTGGCTGAGCGATCTGCGCCGACGTGTGTACGAGGCCGCGCTCACCGCCACGGAGGCGGCGGACTGGCAGTCCGTGCTCACCCATCTGACCCCGCTCCCGGACGACTACCGCGCCACGCGAGGCCTCAGGCACTACGCGCAGGGGCGGTCGGCGGCGGTCGCCGGTGACTGGGCCGCGGCGGCGGAGGCGTTCGGGGAATGCCTGGCCGCCGGGGGCGGCAAGGCGGGCGGGCCGGGCAGCCGGGACGGGCGCCAGCCCCTGGGCGCGGACCGCGAAGGGGGCGGGGGCGGGGGCGGGGACGGCGAAGGGAGCGGAGCCGGGGACGGGGACGAACGCGGCCGCCCCGCTGAGGCCCGGCACGGGCGCGGCGACTCCACTGAAGACAGGCACGGGCGCGGCGACACGGCTGAGGCCCGGCACGGACACGGCACCACCGCTGAAGACCGACACGCACACGGCACCACCGCTGAGCCCCGGCACGCACACGGCAACCCCGCCGAAGACCCGCACCGACACGACACCACCGCCGAAAACCGGCACGCACACGGCAACCCCACCGAAGACCCGCACCGACACGACACCACCGCCGAAAACCGGCACGGGCGCGGCAACCCCGCCGAAGACCCGCACCGACACGGCAGCCCCGCCGAAGGCGCGGATCTGCGGTCGAGCGGGGCCGGGGGGCGGGGGCGGGCTGCGGATACGCCGTCCGGTCCCGCGGATCGCGTTCCCGCCGACGCGCACGCCCTCCACGCCTATGCCCAGGGACGCCTCTGCCAGGAGCGGGAACTCTGGGACGAGGCTCTCGCGCTCTTCGCGGGGCTGCCGTCGGAGTTGGCCGACGTCCCCGACCGGGTGCTGTACTCCCGCGGGCGGGCCGCCGACGCGCGGGGCGAGTGGAACGGCGTCATCGACGGCTTCGGCCGGCTGCCCGACACGTACGCGCACGGCGAGGTGGGCGTACGCCGCCGGTACGCACGCGCGCGTGTGGCCGCCGATCTGCGCGGCGACTGGACGGCGGTCCTCGGGCTGCTCACCGGAGTCCCGGACGAGGCCCGCGAGTGCGCGGCGGGCGCCCTGCGCCGCAAGGCGGAGGGCCGCAGGGCGGAGGAGGCGGACGACTGGACGACGGCGTGCGAGATCTACGCGAAGGCGTTTCCCGGGGGCGCACCGGACGCCGCCACGAGCGCGCCGGAGGAGCGTGCGGACACGGCGGCCCCGGCCCCCGACCCCGAAGCCATCCACCTCTACCGCTACGCCCTCGCCCGTGCCCACGAGGCGGCCGGGCGCTGGCAGGAGGCGCTCGGGGTCCATCAGTCGATGGACGGCGCGTGGGCCGACGTCGAGGTGCGGCGGCGTTACGTGCAGGCGCGGATCGCGGAGGAGTGCGCCTCCGGGGGCGATGACTGGCGGGCCGTCGGCGAGGCCTACGCCGCGCTGGAGGCGGACGGGGTGCGGGGCGTGGACGTCGCCTCGCGGGGGCGGTACGCGCGCGTGCGGGCCGCCGCGGCCGAGGGGGACTGGGCGGGTGTGGCCGCCGAGGCCGACGCCCTCGGGGAGCACCGTGACGCGCCCGCCGTCGCCGCCTACGCGCGCGGGCGCATCGCCGACGCGCACCAGGAGTGGCAGCGGGCCGCCGACGCCTTCCGGCAGTGTCCGGGACACCGGGACGCCGACGCCCATCTCGCCTACGCCGAGGGGCGGTTGCTGGAGGCCGCGGGGAAGTGGAGCGCGGCGATCACCGCGTACGACCGGGCCTGCGGCGCCCTCGACCGCGCCGACGTGCGGTGCCGCAGGCTGCGGCGGCTCATCGGGCTGCTGCCGTGGGCGGACGGCCTCACCAGCGCCCCCCTGGTCGCCGACCCCTTCGCCGTACGGGACCAGACCTTTCCGTATCTCGCCCTCCGGGACGCGGGCGTGGACCCCGGCGCCTCCATGGACGTCGTCAAGAACGCCTCGTACGCCTTGCTCGAACGCGGCACGATGTCGTGGCACGAGCGCGTCGCCCTGGAGCGGCTCCGGCTGCCCGGCCGGCGCCTCCGGCTCGACGCGCTGCTCTACCGGTGGTCCTCCCCCGCCGCCCTGCGCGACGCCCTCGCCGAACTCTCGCCGGACGAGGGCCCCGGCCTCCTGGACGCCCTGTGCGAACGCTTCCCGCGGGACGCCCCGCTGCTGCTCCTGCTCGCCAGGGACCGCGAGGCCGCCGCGGCCGAGTGGGAGCGGCGCCTGACGGCGGCGCCGGGCGACATGGCCGTGGTCCACGGGCTCGCCGCCGCCCGGCTGTGGCAGGCGCAGGAGCTGGAGCAGAGCGGCGCGTGGGAACACGCGGTGGCCGCCTGGGAGTCGGCGCTCGCGTACTGGGCGACGCTGCTCAGCGACGACGGGTACTGGGACGGCTGGCGCGCCGAGCGCGCCGCCTGCTACGAACGCGACCTGACGCACGAGGACATGGCGTCGCTGCGCTGGGAGCTCAGCCAGCACCTCTTCGGCCAGCTGTCGGCCTACGAGCAGCGGCACACCGAGCAGGACCGCCCCGAACAGGCCGACGCCTACCAGGCGTTGGCGGGCGTCCTGGAGTCGGAGCTCGGCGGCGCGCGCGTCCTCAAGGACGTGGGCGGGCTGCCGGACGTGCCCGGCGCGGGCGCCACCCTGGCCTGCGGGCCGCGCTATCTGCGGCTGCTGAACCTCCAGGCGCCGCTCGCCGAGCTCGCCGCGCAGCTCGACGCGGCCGCCAAGGAGGGCAAGGACCCCGGCGAGTACACGGTGCGCGAACTGCGCTGGGCGTTCTCGGAGTTGGCGCAGAGTTTCGCCCTGTGCGAGGTGCGGAAGTTCGAGACCGCGCTGCGCGCCCTGCCCGCGCTGCGCACCCTGACCACCCTGCCGGACGACTGCGCGGGCCCCGCGTCGGCGGCGTGGCACACCGAGGAGTGCGGCCACTGCCAGGACTTCCTGCGCCGCAACCCCGCCTACGTCCGTCTGCCGCGCCGTCACGCCCGCCTCCTCCAGGACGGCGTCGAACTCGCCGTGCACGTCCGCCTCTCGCTCGCGAAGACCGCCCTGACCCGCGGCGACGGCGGGCTCGACGACGCCCTGGAGCAGTGGGGCGAGCTGGTGAAGGTGTCCCGCAACGCGGGCATGCAGGCCCGCTCGAAGAAGGCCGTGATCCGCACGGTCCTCGGCCGCGTCGAGGCGCTCACCGACGAGGACGGCGTCCAGCTCGGCACCTGTCTGGACGAGGCCGTCACGCTCGTCGAGTCCGTCATCACGGTGCTGCACCCGCTCGACCGCGACCTGCTCGGCCAACTGCACGCGAAACTCTCGGCGTTGCTGTCGATGCGCGGTGTGTGGCGCGGCTACACCCGCACCAGGCACGGCATGCGCTCCGACGTGTACGGCGCGGAGGCCGACCTGCGCCGCGCCCTCGTCCTCAACCCGGAGTCCAGCCACGCCCGCGACAACCTCGCGCGCGCCCTGGTGTTCACCCTCGACGACCGGACGTACGAGGTGCCCGAGCGCCTGGAGTTGCTGCGCGAGGCCCTCGCCCTCCTGGACGTGGGCCTCGGGCAGGCCCTGACGCACCGCTACCGCGAGACGCTCGGCGAGGCCCTGGACGAGATGGAGAAGCTGCTCACCCGGCACCTCGGCGTCGGCGGCATGGGCGACCTGATCCGCAGCGACGGCAAGGAGACCCCGCCGGACGACGACGATCTGCCCACCTGGGCCGCGGAGTTGACCGACCGGGCGGAGCGTGCGCTGCGCGGCGGCGACATCCTGTGGGCCCTGCACCACCTGATCCGCGCCACCCGCGCGGACCCCACCGACAGCCGGATCCGCCGGGCCCTGCTCGACGCGGTGCGCCGCTGGCTCGTCGAACTCGTACCCGGGCGCGGGAACGGCAAGAACCGAGAAGGAGGCAGCGTCGCGTGATCGAGGACCCTTCCGCGAGCTGGGACGGACCCTTTCCCTACGGCGCGCTCGCCCCGGCGGGCGTGACCCCCTGGACGTCCCACGCGGACATGCAGGACGTCTCCTTCGAGCTGCTCGCCCGGCACCTGATGACACCGGTCACCCAGCAGGCGTGGGACGAGCTGCGCAGCGTACGCCGCAGACTGCTCGTCGACCTCCTCCTGTACGACGTGGACCTCGCGGCCGAACTCCCGCTCGTCCAGGCCGACATCGACCGCGAGCTCGCCGGGGAGAGCGGGCCGCGGGACGTGCCGGCGCAGCCGCTCCCGGAGGACGACGCGCGCCTCCTGAACGACCTGATCCGGTTCGATGTCTGAGCGGGGCCAGGATCCGACGGCCCGGCTGGCCTACGAGCACGCACGCGACATCGCCGCCCGCGACGCCGCCCACCGGGCCCTCACCGAACGCCTTCTGCTGCGCTGCGCCGACGTCCTCGACTCCTTCGACCGGCTCCTCGCGGACGGCGCGGGGAGCGACGTGGAGAGGTACCGAAGGAGTGTGGCGCTGATCGCCGGGCAGTTGGAGCGGGCCCTGGCCGAGGAGGGGCTCGAACGCGTCGGGCACGTCGGCGAGCGGGCCGAACCGGCCACGCACCACGTCGCCGAGGTCCGCGCGGCGCCCGCCGGAACACAGGGCGACGAGGTCCTTGAGATTCTGCAGCGCGGGTATCGATACCGGGGGCAAGTGCTGCGCGCCGCCCGGGTGGTCGTCGCCGTCGAGGGCGGCACGGAGCAAGGGACGGAGCGGGAATGAAGGCCATCGGCATCGACCTCGGCACCACCAACAGCGCGGTCGCCGCCCACGATCCGCACCGCGCGGACATCGCGGTGCTCACCAACAGCAAGGGCGAGCGGCTCACCCCGTCCGTCGTCGGCGTCGTCCACCGTGACGGCAAGGACCAGCCGCTGGTCGGCGAGGACGCGCTGAACTGGGCGATCCGGCAGCCCAAGGAGACCATCGTCTCCGTCAAGCGCCTGATGGGGAGGGACTTCGCGGACGCGTCGGTGGCGCGGGCCCGCGACCGGATGAGCTACGAGATCGTCGCGGGGCCCGACGAGGATCCGCGGGCGCACGTGTTGCTCGCCGGGCGCGCCCGCACCCCCGCGGAGATCTCGAGTGTGATCCTGGACAAGCTGGTCAGGGATGCCGCGCGCACCCTGGGCGAGCCGGTGACGCACGCCGTGATCACCGTGCCCGCCTACTTCCGTGACGCGCAGCGCGCCGCCACGCGCGAGGCCGCGGAGAAGGCCGGCCTGGTGGTGAAGAAGATCGTCGACGAGCCGACGGCCGCCGCGGTCGCCTTCGGTCTGCACAAGCCGGGCGGCGCCCGCAGCCGGGTGCTCGTCTACGACCTGGGCGGCGGCACCTTCGACATCTCGATCCTCAACGCGGTCAAGGACCAGGAGGGCAGAAGCCAGTTCCAGGTGCTGCGGGCGGCCGGTGACATCTGGCTGGGCGGGGACGACTTCGACCTGGCGATCGTGGAGCGGATCATCGCGTGGATGCGCGAGGAGCACCACGTGGACCCGTCGGGGGACAAGGCGTTCCTGTTCCAGGCGAAGAAGGCCGCCGAGCGCGCCAAGCGGGAGCTGAACGACCTGCCGGAGACGTACATCGTGATCCCGGCCGCGTACCGCAGCGAGAACGGCGTCCTGGACGTCGAGATGAAGCTGACGCGCGGCGAGTTCCAGGGCATGATCGCGCCGCTGGTGGCCAGGACCATGAACCTCGTCCAGGAGTCCCTGGGCCGCTACGAACTCTCCACGGACGACATCTCCGACGTCCTGCTCGTGGGCGGCGGCACGCTCACCCGGCCGGTGTACGAGGCGGTCGAGGCGTTCTTCGGCGCGGAGAAGGTGCGCAGGAACATCAACCCCATGGAGTGCGTCGCCTTCGGCGCGGGCGTGCTCGCCGAGACGCTGCGCGGTGTCGAGTGCTCGGACCCGGAGTGCCGGTGCGTCAACGAGTACGGGGCGGAGGCCTGTACGGCCTGCGGCAGGGGCCTGGCCGACGGGCGCTCCAAGGGCGACACGGGCCTGTACGAGTCGACGCCCATGGCGATGGGCATCGCCGCGATCAAGGGCAACCAGCGCGACGTGTTCGTCGAGATCATCGAGGCGGGCTCGCCCTATCCGCTCTCCGAGCCGCGTCAGCGCACGTTCCACGCGACGGACAGCCGCCGCATCCGCGTGCCCGTGTACGAGGGCGACAGCAAGGTGGCGAGCGAGAACCACGAGCAGGGCGTGGTCGAGTTCGAGCTGCCGCAGGAGATCGAGATCAACCGCCAGGTGGACGTCTCCTTCAACTACTCGGCGGACCGCATCATCACGGTGAAGATCTCGGTGCGCGGCACGGACATGGTCCTGGAGGCCACGCCCAACCGGGAGAAGCCGCGCACCCCGCCGCCCGAGCCCGTGGAGGAGCTGGACAGCGCGGTGCTGCGCGAGCAGCTGGGCTTCGCCGAGCGGGAGGCCGACCACTTCCTGAGGCGGTACGGGCCCTACATCGAGCCGGTGCAGGCGATGAAGGTGCGCCGCGACATCGAGCAGGCGCAGCGGGCGGCGGCGATGGGCGACAGCGGCGAGTACAAGCGCCTGACCGAGCTGCTGCTCGACGACATGTACCGCCAGTGCGGTCTGGCGAGCCAGTTCCGCCAGGCCGAGCTCGCCTCGGAGGGCGCGCCGCCGGAGACGGTGCGGCAGATCAACGAAGCGGTCGAGTACGTCAAGCAGGCCCACCGGCAGGGCAATCGCGTGCAGACCGCCCAGCAGGCGCGCAACCTCGTGAACCTGGTGGCGGTGGCCCAGTCGGAGCGGGCCGTGCCGACGCTCCCCGACAAGCCGGACTACAAGGGCATCCTGCGGTTCGCCGGAGAGACGGCCGGCGGATGACGCAGGCGCGGCCGGCGCACCGGCCGGCGTCGGGGGCCGCGGCCCCGGTCAGCCTCGGCATCGACTTCGGCGCCACGGGCGTGCGGGCGCTCTTCGCCCTGCCGGACAAGCCGGGGCGGCGCCTCGAACCGGAGTCGGGCGACGGGCCGTGGCTGCTGTGCGAGCCCGCCGACATGGGCGAGCTCCCGGTGACCTTCCCGAGCCTCAAGAGCCGTCTGGGGAGCGGGCGTCCGGTGCGGATCGCGGGCAAGTCGTTCGACGCGGACCAGCTGGTGGTGCGGCTGCTGCGGTCGGTGCGCGAGCGCGTGGAGGCGGCGGCGCCGGGGCGGGTGGCGCAGACGGTGATCAGCGTGCCCGCGCGCTTCGGCTCGGCGCAGCGGGCCGCGCTGCGGGACGCGGCGCGCGAGGCGGGCCTGGACCCCGCGCGCCTGGTGAGCGACTCCATGGCCGCGGTGATCGGCCACATGACGGAGCGGGACAGCGGCACGTGCCTGGTCTACGGCATGGGGTACGAGGGGTTCGAGATCGGCCTGATCCGCAGCGTGCGCGGTCACTTCCGCTCCCTCGGCTACGAGGGCGGGGTGACGTCGGGGGGCCGGGCGTTCGACGCGGAGACGCTGTCGTCGGCGGTGCGGCTGCTGCGCCGGCACCGGGGCGCGGGCTGGGTCACCGGGGTCGACGCGTCGGTGTGGCAGGGTCTTCGCGCGCGCGGGCAGGAGGCACGGGAGGCGCTCGGCGCGCCGGGCGGGCCGGAGGCCGCGGTGCTCGACCTGGAGCTCGGCGCGGGGCCGCCGTTGTGGGTGCGGTTCGCGCGGCCCGACCTCGACGCGTATCTGGACCGGCATGTGCGGCGCACCCTCGACCGGGCGGAGGCGCTGCTCGACCAGTCGGGGATGACGCCTTCGGACGTCGACACGCTGCTGCTCGTGGGCGGCAACACCCTGATGGAGCAGGTGCGTTCACGGGTGGCGGGGCTCGGCAGGAAGAGCGTGCAGGCACCGCCGGAGCTGCTCGCGCTCGGCGCCCTGAAGCATGCGGTGCGGCTAGCGGGCGGCGCCGCGTCCTCCGGTCCCGCCGCCCTGGAGGAGGGCCCGCTGGAGCCGGCCGCCGCGCCCCAGGACACCCTCTCGGACGCGCCTCCGCTGGCGGCGACGCTGGTGGGCGCGGAGGAGCGGGAGCCGGGCGGTGCGCGGGATTCGGGTGTCGTACGGGACGCACGTGGCGGGCCGGGTCCACATGACGGGCGGGACCCGCGTGGCGTACGGGATCCGCGTGGCGTACGGGATGACGCGGGCGCCGCGCGTGAGGCGGGCGACGGCCGGGAGTCCCGTGGCGTGGCGCGGGCGCGGCTGCTCGCCCGGCAGGGACGCGAGGCCGAGGCCGCCGCGCTGCTCCGGGAGATCATCGCCGAGGCGCAGGAGCTGCTCGACGGCCTGGACCGCCGCCCCCCGGGACCCGACCCCGCGCCGCCCGCGCGGTCGGAGGTCCAGCCGGCCGCGTCGGCCCGCGCCGCGACCTCCCCGCCCCCCGACCCCGCCCCGGCCCTCGACTACACCTCGCGGCGCCAACTCGCCCGCGCCCAGGCCCTGTTGTCGCTCGGCAGGTACGACCACGCCGTGCAGGCGGCGCACATCGCCTGGCAGGACGCGGCGACCAGGCCGACCGGGGCCGACATGCTGGACGCGATGATCGACGTGCACTGCGCGGCCGCGATGGCCGACATGGCGCCGGAGCACTTCGCCGACGCCGAGCGGTGGCTCAACTGCGCGTACGGCCACGACCCGACGAACGTACGGGTGCGCGGGCTGCTCGCCGAGCGGACCTACCGGCACGCCGTGGAGCTGGACCGGCGGGGGCAGCGGGATGAGGCGATTGAGGCCCTGGGGAAGTGTCTGACGTGGGATCCTGAACACGCCGACGCCGAGGCGCTGTTGAGGCGTTTGAACCGTGACGGCAGGAACCGGCGTGGCAGGGGGGACGTCCTCGGGTAGAGGGCCCGCGATCCGCCCCGTGAGCCACCCCCGCAAGCCAGGGAGGATGAGGTTTGACGCCCGCACAACTGCTCGACAAAGCCTTGATCGTCAAGGAGTTGCGGCGGCTTGCGGCCCTGCCCGAGCTCTCGCCGCGCGCGCCCGAACTGACCGTGCTGCACCAGGACTTGGCGGCGGACTCGCAGCTCGACCGATGGGCCGAGGTCGACCTCGTCCAGACCTACGTACGCCCCGAGAGCGTGCGGCCGCCGGCCGAGCGGACGTCGGGGCGGCACGACCGCCTGCTGGAGGCGGCCCTCGGCGTGCTCGTCTTCGTGCCGCTCCTGATCACCTGGTTCGGTCTTCGCGAGGCCGTGCGGGCTTACGGCGAGCTCGCCGCGGAGGACGCCGAGCAGTCCACGCGCCCCTTCCTGCAGCTGTGGCAGTCCGGCTTCGGCGGGCACCTGTCGTCGCTCGGCCGCTTCGAGAACGTGGCCCTGATGGCCGTCCTCCTGATCGCCCTGCTCGTCGCGCTCTCGGTGTGGCACGCGCGCGTGCG
Source organism: Streptomyces sp. NPDC025651 (assembly GCF_055558735.1). Taxonomy (NCBI): domain Bacteria; kingdom Bacillati; phylum Actinomycetota; class Actinomycetes; order Kitasatosporales; family Streptomycetaceae; genus Streptomyces; species Streptomyces sp. NPDC025651. The sequence goes on along the minus strand of NZ_JBVHLZ010000009.1, from coordinate 199,456 downwards.
GGTGCGCGCCGAGCGCGAGGAGGACACACAGGAAGCCCGGCGCGACAGGCTGCTCGCGGAACTCGCCTCGGTGCTGACCCGCACCCAGATGCTGGTCGCGCCCTGTCGCAGCGCGTCGCCCCAGCAGTTCACGGCGCAGCTGACGAAAGCCGCGCAGGACATGCAGCAGGCGACGCACAAGGCCCAGCAGAGCCACGCGGCGCTCTCGGGCGCGACGGCGTCGGTGACCCGGGCCACCGACGCGCTCAAGCAGGCCGCGCTGTCCCTCACCAAGGAGGTGCCCAAGCTCGGCGACGCCGCGGCCCGCATCGACACCACCCTGCGCGACGGCACGGCGCAGACCGTCAAGGCGGGACAGGACAACGCGGCGGCGGCCCGCGGGATCGCCGACCACGTCAGGTCGGCGGGCAGCACCGTCGAGGCCTCCCTCAAGGCGCTGGTCGCGGCCCAGCAGTCGCTCGTCGCCAAGTCCGAGTCGGTGGCGAAGGCGACCGAACTGGCCTCGCAGGCCCTGGTGTCGAGCACCGGCCGCACCGGCGACGCGGTGGACGGCATGCGCGAGGCCACGGAGCGCTGGGACGCGGCGGCGGCCCACTGGCAGGACGCGGCGGCCCGCCTCGACGCCCGCATGGACACGCTCGCGGGCGCGCTGCCCTCGCTGTCACTGCCGCCGCAGGGCGGGACGCACGGCGCGTACAACGGCGGCGGGTCGGTCAACGGTGGCGCCAACGGCCGCCCCGGCGAGGCGAGTTCGGTGCCCTCACCCGGCCGCCCCGCCGCCGACCCGCCGCTCGACCCGGCGCCCGACGCACCCCTTGACGCCCCGACGACGCGTCTGCCCCCGCCCGCGCCGAGGGACGGAGGCGCCGCGTGACCCGACCGCGGCCGCGGCGGCGGCGCGGCGGGCGCCTCGGGGCCGTCATGCTCGCCGGGTGGCTCTTCGCCGATCTGCTGCTGGTGCTCGCCCTGGTGTCGATGGCCGACCGGCCCGACCCGCAGGCCGACGACCGGCCCGGGCCCGGGCCGTCGAAGAGCGGTGAGTCGTCCAAGAAGCCCACGGGGCCGCGCTCCGTGGACCGCCACCCCCAGGAGTTCGAGGTGTCGGGCAGGAAGAAGGGCGACCTCGTCCGGCAGATCGCGAAGGACACCCGCAGGTGGTCGGGGCGCGAGGCCGCGCTCGTGCTCACCTTCGGCGGCAGCGCGAACGGCACGGTCTACGCCCACCGCGTCAACGGCCTGCTCGGCGAGGCCCGTCCGGAGATGTTCACCAAGAAGACGGCCACGGACGACTACCACAGCCTCCGCAAGCCCGCCGAGACCGCGGTGGTCCGCGTGTACTTCTACACGGCGCCGGGCGACTGAGCCCATGGCCGTCCTGCGCCCCGGCGAACACCCGAAGGCGAGCGGCGCCCGCCCGCCGCTGCCCGCCCTGCCACGCTGCCCCGGCCTGCGCGGCTACGTCCACCTGCACGAAGCCCTGCGCCAGTTGACGTTCCGGCACGCGGCGGACGTGCTGCGCGCACCGGCCCCCGCCCCCGCCGCGAACTCCGTCTTCGGCACGCTCCCGCGGGCCGCCACGGACGACGGCTTCCGGGTGCTCGACGGCCTCTGGTTCCCGGGCCGCGGCGGCATCTGGCAACGCGTCGACCTGCAGTTCGTCCAGCGGGCGCGCGGCCAGTGGCTGTCCTGTGCGGACCCGCGCGCCGACACCGCGGCGGCCCTGGTGGACACCCTGGAGACCCTCGTACGGGACGACGCGATGGGCCTGCGCCGCCTGGTCCTGTGGGAGGTGTGCTGCCTCCTGAGGGACGGCGGCGAGCGTCCCGGCGAGGCCGAGGCCGTGGCGCTCGGCGTGCATCGCGACGAGGCGAAGGTGCTCGCCTCCGCCGTGGCCGCCGGCTTCCCCGCGGCGGGCCCCGCGCGGCACGCCGCCGAGACCCTCAACGACGTATGGCCCGGTGTGCGGCTGCGCGAGGCCGAGCGTGTCGTGGCGCGGCTGCCGCGCGCCTCCGTCTACCCCGACGACCCCGACGACCACCGCCTCGCCGCGCTCGTCGACGGCGTGCGCGCGCGGGCAGCGCGGGTCGCCGAGCTCACCGCCGAGGGCGCCGCCGCGGAGTCCACCGGCGCGCTGCGGACCGCTGCCGCCGCCTGGCTCGGGGCGCTCCGCCTGGCCAGGGACGACGCGGACGCCCAGACGGGACTGCTGCGCGTGGCCGCGCTCCTCGCCGACGACGCCTTCGCCCCGGCCGAGGCGGCGGTGCCCGCCACGACCGACGAGCGGGCGGTGCGCCTGTCCTGGTGCACGCCGCCGCGACGGGCCGACGGAGTCACGTACCGCGTCCTCCGCTTCCCCGACGGCGCCCCGCATCTGGCGGTCGAGACGGCGGCGGGCGTGCGCGGGACCGGCGCCGTGGACGCGGACGCGCCCGTGGGCCGCTCCCTGCGGTACGCGGTCGTCCCGCTGCGCGGCGACCGCATCGCCGGGGTGCCGCGCGTCACCGCCCCGGTGCTGGTCACCCCGGTCGTGACACGGGCGCACGCCGCCGTGGTCCCCGGCGGGGTGCGGCTGAGCTGGCGGCCCGACCCGGCGGCGGCCGAGGTGCGGGTGACGCGCTCCGGCACCGCGGCGGACTCCGCGGGCTGGGGCGGGGCGTCGCTGGTCCGGGTGGAGTGCGCGCACGACGGGGTGCTCGACGTGCCGCTCGCCCCGGGGACGTACACGTACGAGGTGCGGTGCGGCTATCGCGATCCGGACGGGGACCTGGTGTGGTCCCGCGGCGTCACCGTCACCGCCCACGCCGAGCGCTGGCCCTCGCCGGTCGAGGAGCTCACCGTGCGGCGGCACCCGGACGGCGACCGGGTGACCCTCGCGTGGCGGCCGCCCGACCTGGGCGACGGGGTGCTCCTGCCCTGGACGGCGGGGCCCGTCGCGCCGGGCACGGACGTCTCCGGCCTGGTGGGCGGCATCGACCGGATCCCGGCGACCGCGGCGGGCGCCGAGTCGTGCGCCGAACTGACGCCGCCGCCCGAGCGGCGGATGCGGGTGACGGCGGTGAGCGTGCTCGGTGAGCGGGCCGTGTCCGGACCCAGCGTGGTCATCGAACACCCGGCCGCCATAGGGGATCTGACGGTACGTCGGGTCGCCGACGACCGTGCCGAGCTGTTCTTCGCCTGGCCGGAGCCCGCGGTCCTGGTGCGGGCGGCGTGGACCGACGGGCGGCGCGGCGGCGAGCAACGCCTGCCGCGCAGCGCGCACCGGGCGGGGCGCGCGGTGGAGCTGCCCGTGTCCGCGGCGGAGTGCGTCGTGACGGTGGTGGCGCTGCCCCGGCCCGACGCCGTGGCGATCGGCACCGAACCGGCCCGCGCGGTCCTGCCCGCCGCTCCCCCGCCGCCTCCGCCGCCCCCTCCGCCGCCCCCGGCGCCGCCCGCGCCGCCCTGGTGGGCGTGGTGGCGGCGCTGGTGGCGGCCGAGGGCTCAGCCTCCGGCCACGGGGGCCGGGCCCGCGGCTACTCCTTCACCACCGCCTCCGTACCGCCCCCGAACTCGATGAGCAGACCGGACCGCAGCGCGATCGTCTTGCCGGGGTCCACGTCGCGCACGGTCCCGTCGTCCTTGCGCGCCGTCCACACCGACTTGGTGCGGTTGGTGAGGCCGAACCTGCCGCGCTGCTGCGGGTGTTCGGTGACCTCGCCGACCACGGCGGAGAAGTCGTGCCGCTCCGGGTCGTCGCGCAGGTGGTGGGCGTAGACGCGGGCGCTCGGGGCGAGCCTGATGCCGCGCCTGGTGCGCAGCGTGCCGGTGCCGGTGACCAGTTCGAGGCGGGGCGGCAGCTTCAGGGTGGTGCGGCACTTCCAGCAGTTGGGCGGCGCGCCGTCGGGCTGGGTGAGGTTCTGCTTGCCGCAGACGCCGCACTGCGTGATGGCGTCGAGGACCTGGCTGAGCGCGTCGCGCCACTGCGTCTCGCGCACCCGCAGCTTGGGGCTGTGCAGCCCGTCCGTGAACGTCTGGACGAACAGGTCGCGCAGGATCTGCGGCAGCGCGTTCCAGCTGGCGACGATGGTCGGCTGCTCGCCGGCCACCGGTCGGTTGCGGGTGTCCTTCGGGTCGTACACGAAGACGGGGTCCGTGCCGTACAGCTTGCGCTTGGCCGCCGGGTCGAGGCAGCGGACGCCGAACTGCTGGGCGCCGTTGAAGGGATGGTCGTTCATCAGGAGGTAGAAGAGCAGCACGGCGAGCGAGTGCAGGTCGCTCTGGGTGCCGGGCATGGCGCCCTTGTCGCCGCGGACCAGCTCGGGGGCCATGAAGTCCATGGTGCCCGCCACGGCGGCCTCGGCGCCCTCGACGACGGCGTTGTCGTTGTCGCAGACCAGGACGTCGCCGGTGCGAGGGTCGAAGAAGATGTTCCCCCAGTTGATGTCGCGGTAGGCGATGCCGCGGGAGTGCAGGGCGCGGTAGGCCTCGACGGTGTGCAGCGCCACGGTCACCAGGGTCCGCATCGTCGCGGCGGACACCGAGGGATCGCGCCGGAAGAGCGCGGGCAGGTCGCAGAAGCGCGCGGGGCGTACGTCCATGAGGTAGCCGAAGCCGGGCTGCTTGCCCGCGGGGTCCATCACGATGGAGCGCGGCCACAGGAAGCGCGGGTCGTCCCAGCCCTTGGCGATGAGCCCCTCCAGGATCTCCCGCTGGCGGGCGTCGGCGAGTTGGGGGTAGTACCACTTGACCGCGCGGTCGCCGGTGGGCGTCTGGACGCGGTAGACCTCGCCCTGGCCGCCGGAGCCGAAGAGGTCGGCGACCTTGAGCTTCTCCCCCGACTCGGCCACCAGGGTCTTTCCGGCGGCGAGCATGCCGTTCACCATTCTGTTCCTCTCTGCCCTTATCGTTCGTCGCTGCGCTGTGGGGGCACCGCTATGGCGCCCACGAGGGTCGTGTCGTCCCCGGAGAACTTGGCGGCACGCCCCAGCCAGTCCGGGAGTTGGGCCTGCACCGCCGCCACGCCCTGGTCGGCGGCGCGCTCACCGAGCCCGGTGGCGAAGTCCAGGAAGCCCTGGTGGTCGGCGAAGCTCTTGGAGAGCCCGTCGGTGGAGAGCAGCACGCACGGCGGGGCGCCGCCGGTGAAGGGCTGCCAGTGGGAGCGCATCTTGCGCCAGGGCTCGGACTCGCAGAGCGAGTCGGTCTCGTCGCCCATGTCGGGCCCGGTGGACAGCGGGGTGTGCGGGGCGCCGCCCTGGTCGACGACCACGATGTCGCCGTCCCCCAACTGCCAGCAGAACAGCATGTGTTCGGTCAGGACGGCACCGATGAGGGTGCTCCCGTAGGCGGCGAGGTCGGGCGGTCGCGGCCGCTCCGGCGATCTGGTGCGGGCCGCCGCGCGGAGCGAACGGGCGCCGCGCGCGGGTGAGTTGCACTCGTGCAGCAGAGTGCGCTGGTGCCAGCGGTGACCGACGTGCTGGGGCAGCCGGCGGGCCTCCTCGCGCAGGGCGGTCCAGCCCGCGGCGTGGCCGCCGACGCGGACCGCTTCGTACGCGAAGGACCTCGCGCACGCCGTGAACTCCTCGACCGCCCAGCGCGCCCCGAGGTCGCTGCGGAAGTGCGCGGCGCTGCCGTGCCCGTCGGCGACCGCGAGGACGATCGCGCGGTCCCCGGCGACGGACAGCGCGGTACTGCGGTCCTGGCTGTACCTCTTGGCCACGCCCTTGACCGCGCCGCTGAGCAGGGTCCAGGGGGCGGTCGCCGCGGGACCGGGTCTGGTCGTCGTCTCCGGCCCGGTCACCAGATGTCGTCTTCGCCCTTGGTCATCGACGGCACGTCGATCGGCGTCGCCTGCTTGCCGGCGTCGTCGACCTTCGGTGTCGAGGCGTCCTTGACGACTGCGGTGGACATCCAGCGGATGGCCGCGGCGAGCTGGCGGGGGTTCTTCGCCTGCAGGGGCTCCAGTTCGGGGTTGCCGAGGAACTCCTTGAGCATGCTCTTGTCGGCGTCGTCCCCGATGGCGACCGCGACGCGCACGGCGCGCTTGCCCCACGGGGTGGCGTCGATGGCGCGCAGCCCGGCACGCCAGTCGTCGGTGGGCTGCCCGTCGGAGGCGAGGGCGAGCACCGGCGGCAGGGCGCGCTGCGGCATCGGCGGGGTCTGCAGCGCGCCGGCCGCCAGCTTGAACGCGGCGCCCATGTCCGTGCCGCCGTAGATGTGCACGTCCTCCCAGGAGAACCGGTCCACCGGCGTGGGCTCGCTGACGTGCCAACTCGCCCCGCTGGCAAAGGTGATGGCGCGTACCAGGAGGGATGCGGCGGGGTTGGACTGCGCGGCCTGCTGCATCTCGGGGATGGCTTCGCGGATGGCGAAGTTCAGCTCGCCGATCTTGCCGTTCACGCCCATGGAGCCGGAGCAGTCGAGCATCCAGATGAAGTGCACGGGGCGGCTGGCCATGCTGCCGCCGGGGAAGTTGTCGGCGATCGTCTCGCTGGTGTCGCTCACGCTGGTCCTTTCGTGGGGAGGTGGAGAAGGGGTTGCGGGGCCGGGAGGGCGCACACGACGCGGTCCCGGGCCGAGCGCGGGTCGAGTGCGGTCAGTGCCGCCCCTGGGTCACCCGATGACGCCATGCCGTCCATTCCTGTACGTCCTTGCCCTCCCGCTGCAGCACGGTGGCCACCTGTCCGAGGTGGTGGTGGTCGAGGTGCGCGAGGACGGGCGCGAGGGCGTGCTCGAGGAGCTCCTCGGCGACCGTGCGCCACTCGGGGGTGACGCCGTGCCGCTTGCGGGGCCGCCAGATGTAGAAGTACGCGGCCACCTCGGCGGGCTTGTAGGGGAGTTCGCGCACCCTCCGCTCGCACTGCCGCTCGTCGAGGAGCTGTGCGCGGTAGGTCCTCAGCAGGTGGGGGCCCGCCGCGACGAGGATCTCCAGGCCGTGCGACTCGCACACGTCGAGGGGGTTGGCGGCGGCGAGGGCGCGGCCCACCCGCTCGTCGATGCCCTGCCGCAGGACCACGTTCAGCGGGGTCACCTTCCTGCCCAGCTCCCTGAGGCGGTCGACGGAGCGCCGGCTCAGGCGCACCCTGCCGTCGACGAGGTCCTGGGCGATCACCAGCAGGTCGGCGGTGTCGCGGTCGCCCGCGCCCAGCTGGCCGTCGGCCCGCATGGTCCTGGCGAACTCGACCAGTTCGGTGTCGCAGTGGTCCGGCTCCTTGACCCAGCCGATGACGCGGCGGCCGAGGCCCGCCTCGACGATGAGGCGGGGCGTGCAGGTGCGGGCCACCCAGGGCTGCTCGGAGCGGTCCGGCGGGCTGTTGCGCCACACGATGCGCCACAGCAGCCGGAGCGTCTTGACGTCCTCGACCCGCCCCGTGGAGAGGAGTTCGGTGAGCCGTTCGAAGAGCCGTGCGCCGCGCAGGTGGTCAGGTGAGCCGCTCCAGTGCGCGGCGGCCGCGGCGAGGCGGACGGTCAGCGGCGCGTGGTCGATGTGGCGCCGCAGCCACTCGCCCTGCGGGGAGTCGGCGAGGTCCCGCAGGCGGTCCAGCTTGCGTTCGTTGAAGTCCTTGATGAGCTGGGCGAGGACCCTGCGGGTGAGGGGGAGGTCGTCGAGCTCCGTCAGGACCCGCACGGCCCTGGCGCAGTCGCGCCGCTCGGGGTGCAGCAGGGCGTCGGCGAGGCGGCCCACGGCCTCGGCGATGCCGGGGCCGTCGTCGGCACCCGCAGCGCGGGCGAGCCGCAGCGGTTCGGTCCAGGTGTCGACGGGGTCGCGGAGCCGGGCGCGCAGGGCGTCGTCGGCCCGGCCGCCGTACTCCTCGCGCAGCTCGCGCCAGGCGTCCTGGCCGAGCGGCAGCCCTTCGAACGAGGCCAGGTCGGGCAGTGTGCCGCGGGAGCGGCAGGCGTCGATCCTGTGCCTGACGAGGGCGAGGGCGAGGGGGCGCGCCGCGAGGGCGCGGTCGCCGTCGAGTCCGCGGCACAGCCTGTCCAGGTCGCCGAGGGTGCGGGGGTCGGACTCGCCCCTGGTCACGGACTGGGTGAAGGCGTCGATGACGGCACGCAGGGAGTCACCGCTGAGGCCGGCGAGGTCGGCACCGGAGAGGGCGCCTGCGCCTGCCCCGTCGCCGCTCCCTGCCTCCCCCCTCGTCGCTTCTGCCGCTCCTGTCGCCCCTGCCCCTCCCACGATCAGCGGGATCAGCGCGAAAGGGTCCTCGGCCCGCCCGGCCGCTCCGGGCGCGGGGCGCGGCGGGTTGCCCGCGAGCCAGCGCTCGGCCGTGAGCTGGGCCCAGGCGTCGAACTCGGGAGGCGGGCTCTCGGGGCCGCCGGTGGCGTCGTGCACCCGGTACAGGTACTCGACGGTCGCGTCGTCGGAACGGTCGAACTCCACGTCCGGGCCGATGCCGATGATCTGCTGCGGGGCGCCGCACGGGTCGGTGGTCCAGGTGGTGAACGTGAGGGCGGGCACGTACGCCTCGGGCAGGGAGGCGCAGGCGAGCGCGACCCAGCGGGCCACGCTCTCGGAGTCCTCCTCCACGAGGACGATCTGCCGGCCCGCGGGGTCCTCGAAGAGGCGGCGCACGTCGGCGAGGAAGGGGGCGACGCGCTCGGCGCGCCGCCGGGCGAACTCCACGAGGATCTCGCGGTCGAAGTGCGCCTCGGGTACGGGGAGTTCGGACTCGACGAAACCGGCGCCGAGACGCTCGCCGGCGCCCGGCTCCCAGGTGGCGGAGCGCCAGGTGTCGATCGGCCACACGGGGCCGGGGCCCGGGGTGTCGGCGCTCAGGTGCAGCGCCTCCACGCGCTGTCCCGGCAGCGCCGCGCACAGGAGGCGGCCGCCGTCCGGGAGCAGGCTGTAGCTCAGCTCGGACCCCGCGCCGATCAGGCGCTCGACCGCATCGCTCAACGCGGCGCTCTCCACGTCGAGTTGGTGTTCCTTCTGCCCTCCCGCGTCCGCGGGGACCAGACAGGGGGTTCCGGTGTCCGGCTCCTGACCGAGCCGGTAGCTGAGGCGACGGATGGCCATGCCACATTCTGACCAACGGCGGCGCCGGACCGCAGGCCGTCCGCCAAGTTCACCCCCGTATCGGCACACACCTTCCGCCCCCGGCCGAGCGCGCCCCTCCTCTCGTGCGCCCTTGCGCGGCACAGCGGTTGGGGACACCGTGGGCACGTCCCGCACCGCCCGGTGCCGGGGACCCTGCCGGCGATCGGAGTCGACGTGGCCTCCTCCCCGCTCCCCCACACCCTGCTCGGCGAAGGACCGCACAAGGTGATCGCGGTCCACGGCTGGTTCGCCGACCGGTCCGCGTACGCTCCGGTGCTCGCGGATCTCGACGTGGGCGCGTTCCAGTACGCGGTGGTGGATCTGCGCGGCTACGGCGAGGCCAGGGACACCGTCGGCGAGTTCACGACGGGCGAGGGCGCCGCCGACGTACTCGACCTGGCCGACCGCCTCGGCTGGGAGCGGTTCTCGCTGATCGGGCACTCCATGGGCGGCAGCGTCGCCCAGCGCGTCCTGGCCGCGGCCCCGCAGCGGGTGCGCCGCCTCGTCGGAGTCTCACCCGTGCCCGCGTCCGGGCTCCAACTACCGCCGGAGCAGTGGGAGTTGTTCGCGTCGGCGGCGCACAGCGCGGAGAACCGGCGCACCATCATCGACATCACCACGGGCGGGGTGCGGCCCCGGGCCTGGCTGGACCGGATGGTGCGGCGCTCCCTCGCCGTGAGCGACGCGAAGGCGTTCCGCGCCTGGCTCGACTCGTGGGCGGGCGAGGACTTCCACTCCGAGGTCGAAGGGTCGCCCGTGGCGGCGCTCGCCGTCACCGGCGCGCTCGATCCGGCGCTCTCCGCGGACCTGATGCGCGGCACGTGGCTGCGCTCGTATCCCCGGGGCGAACTCGCCGAGCTGCCCGGTGCCGGGCACTACGCGATGGACGAGGTGCCCCTCGAACTGATCCGTACCGTGGAGGACTTCCTGCGCGCGGACGGGGACGGGGACGCGTGACGGCTCCGCCCGACGCCGCGACCCCGCCCGTCCCCGACGTCTTCGACCCCCGCCTGTACGCGGAGGGCGTCCCCCACGAGCGCTACCGCGTCCTGCGCGACCACCACCCGGTGGCGTGGCAGGACGAGCCGGGGGTGCTCGGCTGGCCCGCGGGCCCGGGGTTCTGGGCGGTCACCCGGCACGCCGACGTGGTCCGCGTCCTGAAGGACGCGGCCACCTTCTCCTCGTACCTGGGCGCCACGCAGATCCGCGATCCCGACCCGGACGACCTGCCGTTCATCCGGCGCATGATGCTCAACCAGGACCCCGCGACCGGCTCCGGGGCCCGGCCCGGCGCGGGAGGCCTCAACGACCACGGGCGGCTGCGCAGACTGGTCAGCCGCGCGTTCACGCCGAAGCGGGTGGAGCGCTTCGAGGCGGGGGCGCGCGAGCGGGCGAGGGCGCTCCTCGCGGCGGCCGTGGCCGGGGCCCGCGCGGGCGACGGCACCTTCGACGTCGTCGGCGCCGTCACCGACGAGTACGCCCTGTGGGGCCTCGCCGACCTGCTCGGCGTACCGCCGTCCGACCGCGGCCTGCTCCTGGACTGGACGCGGCGCGTCATCGGCTACCAGGACCCCGACGAGGCGGCCCCGCCCGTGCTCGGCCCGGACGGCAGGCCCGTCAACCCCCGCTCGCCCGCGATGCTGGGCGACATGTTCGGCTACGCGCGCTCGCTGGCCGCGTACAAGCGCGAGCACCCCGGTGACGACGTCCTGACCACGCTGGCCCTCGATCCCGAACTCACCGGAGCCGAGCTGGAGATGTTCTTCTTCCTGCTCACCGTCGCGGGCAACGACACGGTGCGCAGTGCCGCGCCCGGCGGTCTGCTCGCGCTCGCGGAGCACCCGGCCGAGTACGACAGGCTGCGGCGCGGGACGGTGTCCTGGGCCAGCGCCGTGGACGAACTGCTGCGCCACCACCCGCCGGTGCTCAGCTTCCGGCGCACCGCCACGTGCGCCACCGAGCTCGCGGGGACGCGCATCGCGGCCGGGGACAAGGTCGTCGTCTTCCACGCGTCCGCCCACCGCGACGAGCGCGTCTTCGCCGACCCGCACCGTCTCGACCTGTCGCGCTCACCCAACCCCCATGTCGCGTTCGGCGAGGGCCCGCACGTCTGCCTGGGCGCGCACTTCGCCCGGCTCCAACTGCGCGTGTTCCACGAGGAGTCGGTGCGGGTCCTCCCGGAGCTGCGGCTCGCCGCGCCGCCCCGGCGGCTGGTCTCGCACTTCATCAACGGACTCAAGTCACTGCGGCTCGTCGCCCCCGCGTAGGCCCCGAGACCATCTCACCCGCGCGCGGCGGCCGAGGACGCGTACACCACGGGCCGTCAGGGTCCGGTGGCGTACGCGGCCAGGGACTCGGGCAGGGGCAGACCGATCCGGACGTGCAGGTCGTACGAGGCCCGCAGGCAGGCGTCCGCGCGCTCGCCGTGACCGGCCTCGGCCAGGGTGGTGCCGAGGTCCAGGAGCACGGAGGCCTGCAGCCGTTCGTTGCCGAGCCGCCGGGCGCCGGCCAGCGTGTGCTCCAGGTGGGCGGCGGCGCGGCCGTACCTGCCGAGCACCCGCTCGGCCTCGCCGAGCCCGTGCTCGATCAGCAGCTCCAGGTACCCCGAGCCGACCTCGCGGCAGCCGACCAGGGCCTCGGTGTAGCTGGCCACGGCCTCGGTCGTCCTGCCGAGGCGGGCGAGCAGGCGGGCGTGGTTGCCGAGGAGGTAGATGCGGATGACGGTCCAGCCGAGGGGCTTCACGCGGACCAGCGCCTCGGTGAGGGCGTCCAGGGCTTCGGGCACACGGCCGAGGGCCCGCAGCGGGTGGCAGGTGTTCTGCACCGCCTCCAGCTCGCCCCAGAGGTTGCCGCGCCGGGCGTGCACGGCGACGGCCTCCTGGAGCAGGGAGAGCATCACCTCGGGCTCGTCGGAGTGCAAAAGGCCCTCGACGTTGAGCAGTTGGCCGTAGACCGCCTCGTCGCCGGTGGCCCGGCACAGCTCAAGGGCGCGGCCCACCTCGGCGCGCCCCTGCTCCTCGGCGCCGACCTGCCAGAGCCCGCCGCCCAGCATGTAGCGGACGCGGATCTCGGCGGCCGACTCACCGCGCAGGGCGGCCTCGTCGGCGAGGGCGGCGGCAGGGCCGTTCAGCCGGGGCCACAGGAAGTCCGCCTCGCCGAACGGGTCGAGGGCGAGCAGCAGATCGGCGGCGGGCGCGATCGGCACCCCCGGGCGGCCGGCGGCTTCCCGCAACACGGCGACCACGGTGTCGAACTCGCGCCGCACCCACTCCTGCCCGTCCTTGGCATCGGCGAAGGAAACCCCGGCGGCCTTGGTGGGCGCGAGGTCCTCGGGCGTGACGGACCCGGGCCGCGCGAGCCGATAGGCACCGCGGACGACGGCGAGGCAGTAGTCGACGAGGCGCCCGACGGCCGCGTCGGCTTCGCTCACGCAACCATCGGTGACGACGGCTTCGGTCACGCCGCCATGGGTGAAGCCGCCATCGGTGACGACGGCTTCGGTCACCGGAACGGCGGCCGGAGCCGCCCCCTCGGCGCGTGGGGACTGCGCCGCCACGCCCGCCTCCTCCGCCCTCGCCCGCGCGAACAACCGCAGCAGGTCGTGGTAGCGGTAGCTGTGCGCGGTGGGCGAGTCCAGGAGGCTGGCCTCGACCAGTTCCTCCAGGAGGTCCTCCGTCTCCCGTTCGGTTCGGTCGAGTACGGCCGCCGCCATCGGCAGCGTGAACAGCGGGCCCTCGATCAGTGACGTCAGGCGGAAGGCGCGGGCGAGGCAGGGCGACAGCTGGTCGTAGCTCAGGCGGAACGTCGCCTCGACCGCCATGTCGCCGACCCTCAGCTCGGCCAGCCTGCCGCGCGCGTCGGCGAGGCGGTTCACGAGGCCCGCTATCGACCAGGAGGAGCGCCGGCCGAGCCGGGCCCCCACGATGCGCACCGCCAGGGGCAGCCGGGCGCAGGCGGCGACCAGCGCGGCGGCGGCCTCCGGCTCCGCGGCGACCCGGTCCGCGCCGACCATCCCGGCGAGGAGGGCGAGCGCCTCGGCCTCGCTGAAGACGTCCAGTTCGAAGGCGCTTGCGGACGGGAGCGGCAGCCGGGCCCTGCTGGTCACCAGGGCCGCGCAGCCCGGCGCACCCGGCAGCAGCGGCTCGACCTGCCGCTCGCTCGCGGCGTTGTCGAGGAGGACCAGGACGCGGCGCCCCGCGAGCACGGAGCGGTAGAGCGCGGCCCGTTCGTCCACGCCCTCGGGCACGGAGCCGACGCCGAGGGCGCGCAGGAAGCGGGCGAGCACCTCGGCGGGCTCGACGGGCACGGCCGACGCGCCGCCCAGGTCGACGTACAACTGCCCGTCCGGGTAGCGGTCGCGGACCCGGTGCCCGGCGTGCAGGGCGAGCACGGTCTTGCCGACCCCGCCGAGTCCGGCCATCGCGGAGACGACGATGTGCGGCGACCCGGAGTCCAGGGCCGCGAGAAGACGGTCGGACTCCGCCGTGCGGCCGGTGAAGTCGGCCGGAGGAGCGGGGAGTTGGGCGGGTGTGGGCACGCGGTAGCCCACCGGACCCGCCCCGTGGGCATGGTGCGAGCCCGCGCGCGCCGGGCCGTCCGCCCCGCCGCCACCGCCGAGCGAGGGATCGGCCCGCAGGATGCGCCGGTGCAGCTCCCGCAGCTCCGGGCCCGGCTCCACGCCGAGTTCGTCGCCGAGCACCCGCCGCGCGTCGGCGTACGCGGCCAGCGCCTCGCCCTGGCGCTCGCTGCGGTAGAGGGCCAGCATCAGCTGGGCCCGCAGCCCCTCGCGCAGCGGGTGCTCGGCGACCAGCATGGTCAGTTCGGGGACGACGCCCTCGGCCTGCCCGCCCAGGTCCAGGTCCAGGCGGACGCGGGCCTCCAGGGCGGCGAGCCGCCGTTCGGTGAGCGCGGCGCGCAGCGTGTCCGCGTACGGCCCGGGCACCCCCGCGAGCGGCTCGCCCCGCCACAGGTCGAGCGCGGCGCCGAACAGACGGCGCGCCCCGTGCGGATCGCCGTCGTGGGCCGCGCGCTCGGCCGCCTCGACGTACCCCTCGAAGACGTCCAGGTCACAGGCGCCCTCGGCGGTCCGCAGGCGGTAGCCGCCGGGCGCGGAGAGCAGGACCTCCGCGGGCGCGCGCGGCGGGCGCCCCGGCTCCAGTTTGCGGCGCAGCTGCGCGATCTGGGTCTGCAGGGTCGACAGGGCGCGCTCGGGCGCCGGGTCTCCCCAGACGCCGTCGACCAACTCGCCGACGGTGACGGCCCTGCCGCCCCTGGCCAGCAGCATCGCCAGGATCGCCCGCTGCTGCGGCGCGATGCGGATCGGCTCGCCGCCGGCGCCGAGCACCCTGACCGTCCCCAGCAGCGCGTAGCGAAGCTCGTCCCCCTGCATGGCCCTTGCGCCCTCCCATATCCCCGTCGCCGCCCACATCCCTGCCGGGCCGCCGGACCCTCACCCGTCAGGGACGTACGCACCAAATCCCCTGGTTCCGATTATCGTTGACGTGGTGGGATCACCTCATGAGCCACGCGACCAACTCCCGTACGCACATCCGCGTACCGGTCCACGTCCGCGATCTGAAACCCGCCGACCTGCCGTCCTGTTCCTGGGCCGGCTCCGCCACGCACATGGCGCACGTGAGCGGGGAGTTGGAGCGCGCCGCGGCCGGCGAGGTGGACTACCTGGCGGTGTGCGCCCCCGCCGACGTCCCGGTGGCGATCGGTGGCGTCGACTACGCCCCTCTGCCCGGCGCGGGCACGCTGTGGCAGCTCGGCGTGGCACCCGCCCTGCAGTCGTGCGGCCTGGGCACCGTCCTCATCGGCGCCTTGGAGGAGCGCGTCAGGTCCCGCGGCCTGCCCCGTGCCGAACTCGCCGTCGAGGAGCGCAATCCGCGGGCACGGGCGCTGTACGAACGCCTCGGGTACGCGGCCTACGGCAGGCGCCCCGAGTCCTGGGACCAGGAGGCGCCGGACGGTTCGCCGCGCCGGTACGAAACCATGTGCACGCTGATGCGCAAGGACCTGCCGTAAGCCCCCGCCCCCCCTTCGCAAGGACCTGCCGTAAGCCCCCGCCCCCCCCTGCACAAGGGCCTGCCGTAAGCCCCCGGCTCCCCCTGCGCACCCACCCCGGCGCGCACCCGTCCCCCCGCACGCACGCCACCTCGCCCTCAGCCCGCCGCCAGGTCACCCCGCATCGCGTCCCGCACCGCGTCCAGCTCCCGGTGGAACCGGTCGACCAGCTCCTCGTACTCCGCGGTCCCCGCCCGCACGCCGTCGGCGATCGCGTCCCGCAGGTCCCGCACCGCGCGGAAGAACCGCACCGCCGGGTCCGCGACGGCGGGCGGCGCGAGGATCTCCATCTGGTAGCGGGGCGCGTAGCACGGCGCGCACGCCTCGCGGGCCGCGCGGGCCAGGTCGGCCGGGGCGGTCGTGCAGTCGCGGGCCAGGGACCGCAGCTCGTTGCGGGCCTCGGAGACCACCGCGAGATAGGACGTGTACAGCTCCCGCCGGGTGGCGTGCCACTCCCGCGCGCTCTCCCGCCGGTCGCGCCGGCGTTCGACGAGCAGCGCGGTGCCGGTGGCGATCGCGGCGCCGACGACGGTGGCGAGCAGGGTCATCCAGTTCACGGCACCTGCCTCCCCCTGCGGCGGCGACCGCCAAACCCGCCCCGGCCTCGGCATCGGCATCGCTCCGGCCCCGACCGCTTCCGCCCGCCCCCGTCCCGGCCCCGGTCCGCTTCCGCCCGCCCCCCGTCACGCTCATCTGAGCCACCCCCCTCACCACATCACGATCAGATCTCACTCGCCTCTCGCCTCCCTCCCACCCCTTGCGTCCCTTCCGTGTAATCGTTTCCAATCCTCGTGTAATCGATTCCACGAGGAGGTGGACCGACGATGGCGCAGGGCTCCGCGAGCATCAAGGACGTCGCGGCCGAGGCCGGGGTGTCCGTCGCCACCGTGTCGCGCGTGCTCAACAGCCACCCCTCCGTCAGCCCCGCGTCCCGCGCCCGCGTGCTCGCCGCCGTGGAGGCGCTCGGCTACCGGCCCAACGCCGTCGCCCGCTCCCTGCGCACCGACCAGACCCGGACCCTCGGCCTGGTCATCAGCGACGTACTCAATCCGTACTTCACGGAGCTCGCCCGCTCCGTCGAGGAGGCGGCCCGCGCGCTCGGCTACAGCGTGATCATCGGCAACGCCGACGAGCGGCCCGAGCTGCAGGACCACCACGTACGCACGCTTTTGGACCGGCGCATCGACGGACTGCTCGTCTCCCCCACCGACGGCGGCTCCCCGCTGATGCTCGACGCCGCGCGCGCCGGCACCCCGATGGTCTTCGTGGACCGGTGGATCCCCGGCGTGGACGTCCCCGTCGTCCGCTCCGACGGGCGCGCGGCGGTGCGGGACCTCGTCGCCCACCTGCACCGCGTCGGCCACCGCAGGCTCGCCATCATCGCGGGCCCCGCCGCGACCACCACCGGCAGCGAGCGCGTCGACGCCTTCCGCGACGCGCTGCGCGAGCACGGCACCGCCCTGCCGAAGGAGTACATCGGCCAGGGCGACTTCCAGGCCGACAGCGGCCGCCGCGCCACGGAGCGTTTCCTCGCCCTGCCCGAGCCGCCCGAGGTCGTCTTCGCCGCCGACAACCTGATGGCCCTCGGCGCCCTGGACGCGATCCGCGCGCACGGCCTGCGCGTGCCGCACGACATCGGGCTCGCCGCCTTCGACGACATCCCCTGGTTCGTGCACACCGACCCGCCGGTCACCGCGATCGCCCAGCCGACCGGCGACCTCGGCAGGGCCGCCGTGCACGCGCTGATCGACCGGATCGAGGGCAGGAGCCCCCGGTCCGTGACCCTGCCCGCCCGCCTCGTCGTCCGCCGCTCCTGCGGTGAGGGCGCCGGCGAGGACACCTCCGTACGAAGGAGCAACCCGTGAGCGACCAGGACGAGTTGCTGCGCGTCGAAGGCATACGCAAGACGTTCCCCGGCGTCGTCGCGCTGGACTCCGTCGACTTCGACCTGCGGCGCGGGGAGGTGCACGTCCTGCTCGGCGAGAACGGCGCGGGCAAGAGCACCCTCATCAAGATGCTCTCCGGCGCCTACCGTCCGGACGGCGGGCGCATCCTCGTGGACGGCGACGAGGTGCGCATCCACGGCGCGCAGGACGCCGAACGGCTCGGCATCGCCACCATTTACCAGGAGTTCAACCTCGTCCCCGACCTGACCGTCGCCGAGAACATCTTCCTGGGGCGCCAGCCGCGCCGCTTCGGGATGATCGACCGGAAGACGATGGAGGCCGACGCCGAGGAGCTGCTCAAGCGGGTCGGCGTCCGGGTCTCGCCGCGCGCCAAGGTGCGCGAACTGGGCATCGCCCGGCTCCAGATGGTCGAGATCGCCAAGGCGCTGAGCCTGGAGGCCCGCGTCCTGATCATGGACGAGCCGACCGCCGTGCTCACCTCCGAGGAGGTCGACAAGCTCTTCGGGATCGTGCGTCGGCTGCGCGAGGACGGCGTCGGCGTCGTCTTCATCACCCACCACCTGGAGGAGATCGCGGCCCTCGGCGACCGCGTCACCGTCCTGCGCGACGGCCGCAGCGTCGACCAGGTGCCCGCCTCCACCGACGAGGACGAGCTCGTACGCCTCATGGTGGGCCGCAGCATCGAGCAGCAGTATCCGCGCCAACGCCCGGACACGGGCGCTCCGTTGCTGCGCGTGGACGGCCTCACCCGCGACGGCGTCTTCCACGACGTCGGCTTCGAGGTGCGGGCCGGTGAGGTCGTCGGGCTCGCGGGGCTGGTCGGCGCGGGCCGCACCGAGGTGGCGCGCGCCGTGTTCGGCGCCGATCCCTACGACGCGGGCTCCGTCGACGTGCGCGGGCAGCGGCTGCCCCGGCACGACGTGAACGCGGCGATGGGCGCGGGCATCGGCCTGGTGCCCGAGGACCGCAAGGGCCAGGGCCTCGTCCTGGACGCCTCCGTGCAGGAGAACCTCGGCCTGGTGACGCTGCGTTCGGCGACGCGTGCCGGACTCGTGGACCTCAAGGGGCAGCAGAAGGCGGCCGCGCGGATCGCCGAGCAGCTCGGCGTGCGGATGGCCGGGCTCGGCCAGCACGTGCGCACCCTGTCCGGCGGCAACCAGCAGAAGGTCGTCATCGGGAAGTGGCTGCTCGCCGACGTCAAGGTGCTCATCCTCGACGAGCCGACACGCGGCATCGACGTGGGCGCGAAGGTCGAGATCTACCAGCTGATCAACGAGCTGACGGCCGCCGGGCACGCGGTGCTGATGATCTCCAGTGATCTGCCCGAGGTGCTCGGCATGAGCGACCGCGTCCTCGTCATGGCGCAGGGCCGGATCGCCGGTGAACTCACGGCCGAAGAGGCCACCCAGGACGCGGTGATGGCGCTCGCCGTCTCCACCGCGGCAGTACGGAACGAAGAAGAGGCGGAGGGCTCCCGTGGCCACTGAAACCCTGAAGCGCGACGCGGGCGGCGCATCGGCACTCCGCCGCGTCCTGCTCGACAACGGCGCGCTGAGCGCGCTGATAGTCCTGGTCGTGGCGATGTCGCTGCTCTCCGGCGACTTCCTCACCACGCAGAACCTGCTCAACGTCGGCGTGCAGGCCGCCGTGACCGCGATCCTCGCGTTCGGCGTCACGTTCGTGATCGTCTCGGCGGGCATCGACCTGTCGGTCGGCTCGGTGGCCGCCCTCTCGGCCACCGTCCTTGCCTGGACGGCGACTTCACAGGGCCTGCCGGTCTGGCTCGCGGTCGTCCTCGCCGTCGCGACCGGCATGGCGTGCGGGTTCGTGAACGGCCTGCTCGTCTCGTACGGGAAGCTGCCCCCGTTCATCGCCACCCTCGCGATGCTGTCGGTGGCCCGCGGCCTCTCCCTGGTGATCTCGCAGGGCAGCCCGATCGCGTTCCCCGACTCCGTCTCGCACCTGGGCGACACCGTCGGCGGCTGGCTGCCGGTCCCGGTGATCGTGATGGTCGCGATGGGCCTGGTGACGGCGGTCGTCCTCGGCCGTACGTTCATCGGCCGCTCCATGTACGCGATCGGCGGCAACGAGGAGGCGGCCCGTCTCTCCGGGCTCCGCGTCAAGCGCCAGAAGCTCGTCATCTACGGGCTCTCCGGGCTCTTCGCGGCCGTCGCGGGCATCGTCCTCGCCTCCCGTCTGGTCTCCGCGCAGCCGCAGGCCGCGCAGGGGTACGAGCTCGACGCCATCGCCGCGGTCGTCATCGGCGGCGCGAGCCTGGCGGGCGGCGTCGGCAAGGCGTCCGGGACGCTCGTCGGCGCGCTGATCCTCGCGGTGCTGCGCAACGGCCTCAACCTCCTGTCCGTCTCCGCGTTCTGGCAGCAGGTCGTGATCGGCGTCGTCATCGCCCTCGCGGTCCTCCTGGACACGCTGCGCAGGCGGGCCGGTGCGGCTCCGGGGGCCTCGTCCGGCGCGTCCGGCGGTGTGCGCGGCAAGGGGCCGCAGGCGGCGAAGTACGCGGTCGCCGCCGTGGTCGTGGCGGCCGTCGTCGGCGCGGTCTCCTTCTTCGACCAGGGCTCGTCCGGCACGACCACGAAGGTCGGCATGTCGCTGTCCACCCTCAACAACCCCTTCTTCGTCCAGATGAAGGAGGGCGCGCAGGCCGAGGCCGAGAAGGCGGGCATCGACCTGACGGTGACCGACGCCCAGAACGACGCGTCCCAGCAGTCCAACCAGTTGCAGAACTTCACCGGCGAGGGCGTGAAGTCGATCATCGTCAACCCGGTGGACTCCGACGCGGCGGGCCCCGCGGTGCGGGGCGCCAACAAGTCGGACATCCCGGTGATCGCCGCGGACCGCGGCGTGAACAAGGCGGAGACCGCCACGCTCGTCGCCTCCGACAACGTCGCGGGCGGCAGGCTGGCGGCGAAGACCCTCGCCCAGAAGCTGGGCGGCAAGGGCAAGGTCGTCGTCCTCCAGGGCACGCCGGGCACCTCCGCGAGCCGCGAGCGCGGGCAGGGCTTCGCCGAGGGCATCAAGGCGTACCCCGGCATCGACGTGGTCGCCAAGCAGCCCGCGGACTTCGACCGCACCAAGGGCCTGGACGTCATGACGAACCTCCTCCAGTCCCACAAGGGCGTGAACGGCGTCTTCGCCGAGAACGACGAGATGGCGCTCGGCGCGGTCAAGGCGCTCGGCGACAAGGCCGGGAAGTCCGTCCCCGTGGTCGGCTTCGACGGGACCCCGGATGGCCTCAAGGCGGTCGAGGCGGGCACGCTGTACGCGTCGGTGGCGCAGCAGCCGAAGGAGCTCGGCAGGATCGCGGTGGAGAACGCGGTCAGGGCGGCCCAGGGCAAGAAGGTCGAGGAGACGGTGAAGGTGCCGGTGAAGGTCGTGACGTCGAAGAACGTCGCCGACTTCTCGTGACGACCGCCTCCTCGCACGCCCCGCGCGCCACCTCCTCAAGTAAGAAAGCAGGGAACACCACATGAACGAGTACGACCTCCTGGTCGTGGGCTCCGCCAACGCCGATCTGGTGGTCGGCGTGGAGCGACGCCCCGCGCCCGGCGAGACGGTCCTCGGCTCCGACCTGGCCGTCCACCCGGGCGGCAAGGGCGGCAACCAGGCGGTCGCCGCCGCCCGCCTCGGCGCCCGCACCGCGCTGCTCGCCCGGGTGGGCGACGACGCCCACGGCGCCCTCCTCCTCGACGCCCAGCGCGCGGCGGGCGTGGACACGGTCGGCGTCCTGGTGGGCGGCGCGCCCACCGGCGTCGCGCTGATCACGGTCGATCCCTCGGGCGACAACAGCATCGTGGTGTCGCCCGGCGCCAACGCCCGTCTGACGCCCGAGGACATCCGCTCGGCGGGCAGTCTGCTCGCGGCGGCGCGGGTGGTCTCCACTCAGCTGGAGATCCCGCTGGACACGGTCGCCGAGCTGGTCCGCGGGCTGCGGCCCGGCACGCGCCTCGTCCTGAACCCCTCGCCGCCGGCCCCGCTGCCCGCCGAGGTCCTCGCCGCCTGCGACCCGCTGGTGGTCAACGAGCACGAGGCCCGCGTGATCCTCGGCGACGGCGCGGGCGAGACCCCCGAGGAGTGGGCGCGCGGCCTGCTGGCGCTCGGCCCGCGCTCGGTGGTGATCACGCTGGGCGCCGAGGGCGCGCTCACCGCGCGGAACCAGGACGGGGACGGGGACGAGGACGAGAACCAGAACCAGAACCAGAACATGGTCCGGGTTCCGAGCCCGAAGGTGGACGCGGTGGACACGACGGGCGCGGGCGACGCCTTCACGGCGGCGCTCGGCTGGCGGCTCGGCCTCGGCGAGGACCTGGCGACGGCGGCGGCGTACGCGGTGCGGGTGGGGGCGGCGGCGGTCACCCGCAAGGGCGCGCAGGACTCGTACCCGACGGAGTCGGAGCTGGCCCCGGCCGCTTCGCAGGCCACGCCCTCGTGAAGCGGTCGGGCATCCTCAACCGGCATCTCGCGGGCGCCCTGGCCGAGTTGGGCCACGGCGACACCGTGCTGGTCTGCGACGCGGGGATGCCGGTCCCGGCGGGCCCGCGCGTGGTGGACCTGGCCTTCCGCGCCGGGGTCCCCTCCTTCGCGGAGGTCCTCGACGGCCTTCTCGCCGAGCTGGTGGTGGAGGGCGGCACCGCGGCGCACGAGGTGAGGGAGGCGAACCCGGCGGCGGCGGGCCTGCTGCGGGAGAGCCTGCCCGCGCTCGACCTGGTCCCGCACGAGGAACTCAAGGCCCTCTCGGCGGCGGCCCGCCTGGTGGTGCGCACGGGCGAGGCCCGTCCTTACGCGAATGTGCTGCTGCGGTGCGGGGTGTTCTTCTGAGGATGTCCGATATACGAACGCCCCAGACCGCATTGTGACCGGTTTCCGCCCTTGACGGAGGGTCGGACCACCCTGAATATCAGGCAACGCACAGCTCCAAAGGCGTCCTGCGACACCCGCGTCGCAGGGCGCCTCGCACGTTCCGTCCCTCACGCTGTTCGGAATACGGAGCCCCACATGAACCTCTTCAGACGGGCGGCCGTCGGTGCCGCCGCTCTGGCCATCGGCGGCCTGCTCGCCACCGCCACCCCCGCGGCCGCGGCCCCTTCCCCGACGCTCGCGGCCCCCGACATCCCCCTCGCCAACGTCAAGGCGCACCTCTCCCAGCTCCAGTCCATCGCCCAGGCCAACGGCGGCAACCGCGCCCACGGACGGCCCGGCTACAAGGCCTCCATCGACTACGTGAAGGGCAAGCTGGACGCGGCCGGATTCACCACCACCGTCCAGCAGTTCACGGCGAGCGGCACCACCGGCTACAACCTGATCGCGGACTGGCCGGGCGGCGACCCGAACAAGGTCCTGATGGCGGGCGCCCACCTCGACAGCGTCTCGTCGGGCCCCGGCATCAACGACAACGGCTCGGGCTCGGCCGGCGTCCTGGAGACCGCGCTCGCCGTCTCGCGCGCCCAGCTCAAGCCGACCAAGCACCTGCGGTTCGCCTGGTGGGGCGCCGAGGAGATCGGCCTCGTCGGCTCGCGCTACTACGTCAACAACCTTCCCTCCACCGAGCGTTCGAAGGTCAGCGGATATCTGAACTTCGACATGATCGGCTCGCCGAACCCCGGCTACTTCGTCTACGACGACGACCCCACCATCGAGAAGACCCTCAAGGACTACTACGCGGGTCTGAACGTCCCCACCGAGATCGACACCGACGGCGACGGCCGCTCCGACCACGCCCCGTTCAAGAACGTGGGCATCCCGGTCGGCGGTCTGTTCAGCGGCGCCGAGCGGTCCAAGACCAGCGCGCAGGCCCAGAAGTGGGGCGGCACGGCGGGCCAGTCCTTCGACCGCTGCTACCACTCGTCCTGCGACACCACGTCGAACATCAACGACACCGCCCTGGACCGCAACAGCGACGCCATCGCGCACGCGGTGTGGGCCCTCGGCACGGACACCTCCGTCCCGCCCGGTGACACGTACGAGAACACCACGGACGTCTCCGTGCCCGACAACGGCGCCGCGGTGACGTCGACGGTGAACGTGACCGGCCGCACGGGCAACGCCCCCGCCACGCTGAAGGTGGACGTCGACATCCGCCACACCTGGCGCGGCGACCTCGTCGTCGACCTGCTCGCACCCGACGGCACGGCGTACCGCCTGAAGAACTCCAGCGGCAACGACTCGGCGGACAACGTCATCGCCACGTACACGGTCGACGCGTCCAGCGAGGCGGCCAACGGGGCCTGGAAGCTGCGGGTGCAGGATGTGGCGGCGCAGGACACGGGGTACATCAACAGCTGGAAGCTGACGTTCTGACGGACGGCGCGTCCCTCCAGCGCGCCGGACTTCCCGCACGCCGGACTTCCCGCACGCCGGAGCTGACATTCCGACAGCTCCGGCTCCCCGGCCGGAACCCCGTCGCTACCATGAACGACGTGCTGTCACCTTCTGATCAGAGCCATCAACTGGCCCTCCTGTGTTCACAGTTGCCGCGGCTGCGCGCCCTGCACCGGGGCCCGGTCGGCGCGGCCAGGCGGAGGGTGATCGAGAGCGCGGTACGGGCGGCGCGGGCGGGCGAACCGGTCGGGGAGTTCCTGGCGCAGCTCGGCCTCGGCACCCGCGCCGCGGGCGAGGGACCGGACGACGACAGCGTGTCCCGGTCCCTGCCGCCCCGGGTGCCGGACGGCACCCCGCACGCCCTGCCCGGACACCACGTCTGCCCGCGGGACGTCTGCGGGCGCCAGGAACAACGCGCGGCCGGCGACGAGCGGCCGGTGTGCGACGTCTTCGACCTGACGCTGCGCTTCGTCGCCGGCCCCTGAGCGGCCGCCCGTGTTCACCGGACTCGTCACCGACTTCGGCCGCCGCCTCGCCGACCGCTGGGCCACCACGCTGGTCATGCCCGGCCTCGTGTTCACCGCGGTCGCCGCCGCCGCGCTGACCCTGCGCCAGCGCCACTGGTCCGATCTGGCCCTGCTGCGGGCCGAGTGGGACAAGCTGAGCGCTGCGGGATCCGGCTCGACGCGGACCGCGGTGCTGCTCCTCGTGGTCCTCGCCGCCTCCTTCGCCGCCGGACTGCTCGCCGAGGGGCTCGCGGGGCCGTACGAACGCATGGCGATCGGCCGCTGGCCCCGGCCGCTGAACCGCCTGGCCCGGGCGCTCACCGAGCGGCGCCGCGCGGCCTGGCGGGAGCGGGACGAGGCCTGCCTGAGCGCCCGCACGGAGCTGGCGCGGGCCCGGGCGGACAGCGCCGCGGACACCCCCGAAGGGCGGGCGTACGCCGCTGAACTCGGCGCCCGGCTCGGGACCCTGGAGGCCGACCGCAACCAGCTGTCCCTCGGCCCGCCGCACGCCCCGACCTGGACCGGCGACCGCGTGAACGCCCCGGCCGACCGCGTCCGCCGCGAGTACCGCCTCGAACTCGCCGACGCCTGGCCCCGGTTGTGGCTGCTGCTCCCCGACACCACACGCGCGCCCCTCACCGAGTCGCGGCAGCGCTTCGACGAGGCGATGCGCCTCGGCGGCTGGTCGGCCCTCCATCTCCTGCTCGGCGCGGTCTGGTGGCCCGCCGCCGTGGCCGGGGCCGGTGCGGGGCTCGTGGCGTGGCGGCGCGGGCGCGAACGGGCCGAAGAGTACGCGGAGCTCGTCGAGTCGGCGGTCGACGTCCATCTCCAGGAGCTCTTCGAGCAGTTCGACGAGGAGACCAGACCCATCAGGCCGAGCCTCGGCGCGGCCCTCACGGAGCGGTTCCGCAAGGGAGCGGGGCCGCGGCACCACTGACCACCGGACCCGCACGGAACACGGGGTGCTTCGAGGATGACGGAACCACACGCCTTGCACACGGGCGGGGAACCCGCGGGCGGGCGGTCGGCGGCCGAACGCGAGCGGCTGCTGCGGGCGGTGCGGGCCCGCGTCGACGCGGTGGGCGGGCCCGCGGGCAACGCCCATCTGCACACCGAGGAGGCGGGGCGGGACGCGGAGCTGCGGCTGCGCCACCTGGTCATGGTCGTCGACGAGGCCGGTCTCGCCGACGAGGGCGGCCACCCGGACGGCACCGGCGAAAGCGCCGCCGGGACCGCCCGCACGAGCACCGCGAGCGGCCGCCCGGACGGCACCACGAGAAGCGGCCCCCCGGACAGTTCCACCGCGGCCACCGCGGCCGCCCGCACCCCCGCCCACGGCGTCGACCCCGAAGTGGCTTACGCCTTGGGCGTGTTGTACCTGTGCCGCGCCGACGACCGCCCCACCGCCCCCGCCACCGAGCACGAGGCGCGGCTCGCCCTCCTGCTGCTCGCCCCCTTCTACTTCCACCCGCCGGGCCGGCCCGACGTCCTGCCCCCGCCCCTGCGCGCCGGACTCGACCACATCCTCGGCCCCGAGGGCCTGCGTCCCACCGACCCCGAACAGGCGGCCCAGGCGCACGCCGAGTCCCTCGCCAACCTCGGGATGCTCCTCCTGGAACTCGCCGTCACGCTGGAGTACCCGGCCGCCGCCCGCGCATCGGCCGACATCCTGCGCGGCGCCCTGCCGCACCTGGCGGCCGAGGGACCGGACCGCGCGGTGGCCGGCTGCAACCTCGGCTACGCGCTGCTCATCGGTGGCCCCGGCCCCGACCGGGAGCCCTCCCCCGAGCAGTCCGCCGAGGCCGTCTGCGTCCTGCGCGCCGCGTTCGCGGCGACGCCCCGCGCACACCCCGACCACGCCCGGTGCGCCAACGGACTCGGCCTCGCCCTGCTCACCGCCGCCGCGCACGCCAAGGACCGCACCCGGTTCCCGGAAGCCGCCGCGATGTTCCGCATCGCCACCCGGACGGCCACCGACATCGACGACAACGTCCCGCAGATGTACGCGGACCTCGGCTACGCCCTGACCTCGTACGCCAAGTCCGCCGACGACGGCTGGGAGTTGGACCCCGCGTCGCGCGAGGAGGCCGTCCAGGCGCTGCGCCGCTCGCTGGAACTCACCCCGGACGACGACCACGAGACGCTGCGCGTACGCCTGGACCGGCTCGCCGACGCCGTACTGACCGGCGCCACGCCGAAGAACCGCCCCGAGGCCGCCGCCCGCGCCGAGGAGGCCGTCGAACCGCTCCGGCGCCTGCACACCCTCACCCCGTCCCACCACCCGGACCACGCGGGCGTGACGCTGCGCCTGGCGGTGATCCTGGTGGGGGCGATGCGCCCGCAGGAGGCCTTGGACCTGCTCACCCGCAGCGCGGCCGCCTTCGACGGCGACGCCGAGCGGACGCGGACCGTGGAGGCCGTGATGTTCCGGGCCGCGGTGCTCAAGGGCGAGCTCGCCTCCCGCTCCGGCCTGACGCCCGAGCAGGAGGAGGACCAGCGGGCCATCGACGAGATGCTGCGCCCCGCACTCTCCGGGGAGCGTGCCGACCACCCGCTGGCCGCCGTGACGAAGCTGCTCGGCTTCGGTCCGCGCGCCGACGGGAGCCGCGACGCGGAGCTCACCGGGTTCGGCGATCTGATCCTGGGCTACGGCGACCGAACCGGCGCGGCCGACGTCATGGCCAAGGCCACCGAACTGGAGGCCAGACGCATCGCCCGGCTGCCCGACGAGCAGCGCTCCGCCGCGCTCGCCGCGTTCCTGGACGGCGAGGCCGACCCGTCGGACGCCCCGCCCGAGCACCCTGTGGACACCGGCGCCCTCGACGAACTCCTGGACGTCCACGACCGGTTGAGGCCCCGCATCCCCGCCGGCTGCCGGGAACACCGCTTCCTGCGCGACATGCGCGGCATGCTGCTCGTACTGAAGGCCATGCACACCCCGGGCGACCAGAAGACGCGGCTGCGGGCGATGCGGGAGGCCCTGCCGCTGATGCGGGAGTCGATGGAGACGATGCCCGCCCTCCTCCAGGAGATCGGGGTCACGCCCGAACTGTTCGGCGCGCACACCGCGTTGGCATACGCGGACGAGTCACCGTTCGACCGCTTCGACGCGCCGGAGCGAGCGGTGAAGGGCTGCCGCCGCTCCGTCGCCGAGCTGGCCCCCGGCTCGCCGGAGCACACCGAGGCCCGCGCCTGCCTGGCCATGAGCCTGTTCACGCGCCACACCCGCTGTTCCACCGCACCCTGGCGCCCGCGATGCCGGCCGCGCGCCCGCTGCCCGCCGCGCTCGCCCTGCACCGCACGGTGAGCGCGCTGCGCCACAGCCACCGGGACCGGCCCTGGACGTGGTCGAGCCTGGTGCACGCGGGGGAGTGAGGGGCCTCGCCGTACGCACGCGGAAGGACGCCGTCCGGCACTCGGATGCCGGGAGAGCGGATGCCGGGAAAGCGGATGCCAGCAGAACAGGCATCGGGAGAACGAACACCGGGAGGGCAGATGCCGGGAAAGCCGTACGACCTCCACGCCTTGCTGTGGGAGATCAAGCAGACGTCCGCCCAGGGCCTGTCGAGCGCCCACGACCTGACGCGGCTCACGACGCTGATCCTCGACCGGCTCGGCTGCGCCACGGCGGCCGAGGCCTTCGCCGTGCTCCACGCCGACTGGCGTGCGCTGCCCGCGGGCACGATGCTCTCCGGCACGCGCGCGGGCCAGATCCTGAACATCCTGCCGCTGCTGGGGTTCGCCGGACAGATCCCGTCCGACGGAATGGACGAACTCCGCCGCGCGGCGAAGGACCACGGCCCCTCGGACGCGCAGTGGCAGGCGAACATCACCGCCCTCGACACGGTGGCGGTGACGCAGTTCCCCTCGACGCAGAGCCCCGCCGAGCTGGAGGCGGCCCTGGTGCGGATCGAGCACGCCAGGCAGGCGCTGCCGCAGGACAGCCCGCTCCGCGACGCCTTCGACATGGTGCACGCCTGTCTGCGGGCGCACCTGGCCCAGCTCCACGGCGGCGTCGACGACTTCGACTCGGCCGTGGACGACCTGGCCCGGCTGCGGGACTCGCCGGTCCTCACCGCGGACCAGCGGCTGACGATCGACGGCCAGCTCGCTTCGTTCCGGGCCATGCAGGCCGCCCGGCGCGAGGACGAGTCGGCCCTCGCCGCGCACGTCCGCGAGCAGGAGGCCGTCCTCGCGCGACTGCCGCCCGACCACATGGACCGCGTCCGGATGGAGGCGCAGCTCAACGCGGACCGGGGCAATCTGACGATCCTGCGGGCGCACCGCGCCGGGCTGCCCGACCCCTACAAGTCGCTTCCCTACCGCGACCCCGCGGCCCTGGCGGGAACGGCGACGGTGGGCGAGGTGCGGCGCCAGATCACCAGCATGCCGCGCAACGCTCGGGCCGACCTCTTCCTGGAGGCCGGGAGCACCCGCATGGGACTCGCCGTCTCCGCCGAGTCCCCCCAGGAAGTGGTCCTGTCCATGGGCCTGTTGGAGGACGCCCTCGACCTCCTCGAACCCGACGACGAGCGGTGGCTGCGCGCCGCCTGCGCGCTCGGCGGCGGGCACTACATGCAGTCCCAGCGTCGGGGAGTGCCCCGCGCCGACCGCGCCCGCCACCTCGACCAGGGCATCGCCTGGCTCGCCCACGCACGACGACTGACCGAGGGCCCCGAGCACCCGATGCGGGTCAACACGGGCATGATCCTGGCCGGTGCCTATCGCACACGCGGCGAAGAGAACAAGCGCAACTCCCGTGCCAGGGAACTCAATTACGCCGAGGCCCGCCGAGTGGGCCTGGACGCGGCGCGGGCCTCGTCCTGGAGCGCCCTGCTCCAGTCCGGCAGCGCGCACGCGGCACAGAGCGCGCGCCACGCCGGGGACCAAGCGCTCAGCGTGGCCCGGTGGTGCATCGCCGACGGCTTTCTCGACGACGCGGTACACGCCCTGGACTGCGGACGCGGCCTCGTGCTGCACGCGGCCACCGTCTCGGCATCGGTGCCCGAGATGCTGGAGTCCGTCGGCGCGGCCGCCCTCGCCGACGAGTGGCGGGCGGCGGGGGCCGTGGGGCCCGAACCGGGCGACGCGGCCGTGCTGACCGGCCGGGCCGCGGCGTCGGGCCCCTCCAGCCGGCTCCGCCGCCGCGCCCTGGAGGCGCTCGGCGCCTCACCGGTGCGGCGGCGGCTCCTCGACACCCCCTCGCCCGGGGACATCGGACAGGCCCTGCGCGCCATGGGCACGACCGCGCTGGTCTATCTGGTGCCCGCGGGCGACCACATTCCCGGCACGGCGCTCGTCGTCTCCGCCGACGGATCCGTCAGTGCGCTGCGGCTTCCCGAACTCGCGCTGGACGCGCCCCCGTTGAAGGAGTACCGCACGTGGAGCGGGCCCGGGCGCGACGCGGGCGGACCCCCGGCCGCCGCGCAGAATCCGGCCTCTCCCCCGCCCCCCGTGCCGTCCCCGGCAGACGGCGGCCGGGCGCTGGAGCGGCTGTGCGACTGGGCGGGCAGAGCGGTGATGGGCCCGCTCCTGGAGAAGCTGCCCCGCGGCTACGGCACGGCCCCCTCCCTCGTACTCGTCCCCATGGGAGAGCTGGGCGTGGTGCCCTGGCACGCCGCCCGCCTGCCCGGCCGGTGGCGGGGCGCACGCCGCCACGCCTGCCAACAGGCACAGATCTCGGCCGTGCCGTCCGCCCGCATGCTGTGCGAGGTGGCGGCGCGCCCGCCGGCCGGCGGGCGCCACGCGGCAGGCGCCCCGGACGCCCTCGTCGTCGGCAACCCCACCCGGGACCTCCACCACGCAGGCGAGGAGGCCGCGGCCATCCACCGCGCCTTCCACCCGGGCGGCAGCCTCCTGGGCCCCGGCACGGCCACGCCCGCCGCCGTACGGGACTGGCTGCGGCGCCAGCACGGCGGGACGCTGCACCTCGCCTGCCATGGCGTGGTGCGCCAGGGCGAGCGGCACAGCGCGTATCTCGCCCTGTCCGGAGGCGAGTTGGCGGCGGAGGAGCTGACCGACGGCATGTCGGGTCACCGGCGGCTGGAGCTGGTGCTGCTCGCGGCGTGCCGCACGCATGTGTCGGGGCGCGGCTACGACGAGGCGTACAGCCTGGCAACCGCCTTCCTCGTCGCGGGGGCCCGCTCGGTGATCGGCTCGATGTGGCCGGTGCCGGACGAGGCGACGTCGCTCCTGATGTACATGACGCACCACTTCATGAGCGGCGAGGGCCTGCCGCCGGGCCGGGCCCTGCGCCGCGCCCAGCTGTGGATGCTGGACGACGGGCGGCGGGCGCCGGACGGCATGCCGCCGCACCTGCGGGCCCAGGTGCCCCGCATCAAGGGCGACGACCTGACGGGCTGGGCCGGCTTCACACACCTCGGCTGGTGAGCGGCAAGAGTCCCGAGGACCGGCCTCAGGGCACCTCGGTGCGGATCGTCACCGACGCCGTGCCCCAGCGGCCGGCGCCCCGCGGCGCCGCACCCGCGTCGCGGCCGGCCGCCCGCCCGGCCAGCCACACCAACTCCCCTCCCCCGTGGCCGGCTCCGGCGCCTCGCACACCCGTCGAACCCCCGGGCGACCAGGCAGGCAGCACGAACGGCGCGGTGTTCAGCTCGTTCTCCGCGGCGATCACCTTCAGTACGTCCCGGGTGAAGGCGCCGCGCACCACGGAACGCCCCGGCGGCAGCCGCAGCCACACCGGTTCGCCCTGCCGCGCGAGGCCCGCGCGACCGGGCCCGACGAAGTCGCCCTCGTAGAGCGCGGGCGACACCGCATAGCTGTCGGTCAAGTCAAGGAGCACGCACCACAGTTGCCGGTGCCAGTCATTGTGGATCCGCACCCGGACCTGCGGTTCGGCACGGTCGCGCGTGTACGAGCAGACGGTCTCGCCGCCACCGTCCGTGTGTACGTCGATGTCGCCCACCAGGGGCTCGACGGTGATCCGCAGCCGCTCCGACAGCCTCCGGTCGGGGTTGGCGAGGTCCCGCAGATGGTGCCAACGCACCACGTGGGCAAGGCAGTCGGCGACCGCGGCGGCATCGCCGGCCGTCCGCAGCGGCAGCGGGGGCAGGGGGTGCCCGGCCCCGCCGGAGACGCGGGCCAGACCGTCGCCGCCCACCGCCACGCCCAGCGGCAGCCCGTCGCCGCCCCTGGCCAGGAGCGGCTGTCCGTCGAGGGCCGTCGAGAGCAGGCGTACGGCCGCGCCGGGGCCGGAGAGCGTGACCGCGGCCGGTGGGAAGGCCAGCGCGGACGGCGTCACGCCGTGCGCCGCGTCCCGGTCGGCGGGGCCCGGCCACCAGCCGACCGGCTCCACGAGCGCGGACTCGGGTCGCAACGCGCGCACCACGACCACCCGCGGCGGCGCGCCCGGGGGGCCGCCGTCCGGCTCCGGGAGGGTGAACTCGGCGCCCACGGCGCGCAGTCCGTGCGCGGACCCGCAGTTCACCTCCCAGCCGTCGCGCGTGTGGCGGAGCAGGAAGGGCGACGCGGGCAGGGTGTCGCCGTGCAGGAAGCGGCTGCTCGCGGGGCCGCGCAGCTGGGGGTTCTGGTCGCGGTGTGCCGCGCGCACCCGCTCCTCGGTGAGGGCGTGCAGGGCGCCGTAGGTGGCCGTGGTGTCCAGGCGCCGCAGCGACTGGAGCAAGGCGCGGCTGAAGCAGCCGTTGCTGCGGCCGTCACGCCACGTCTCGTAGGCGTTCTCGCTCGGCCGGCACGCGGCGAGCACCACGTGCCGCCCCGCTTCGGCGCCCGGCCCGCCGGCACCCCGCCACGCGCGGCCGACGGGCGCCGTACGCATCCCCCGGCGCCCCCGCGTACGCCACCACGGCTGCCACGCGACGCCACGGGTCCGCGCCCCCGGACCGGTGCTCTCGCGGGTCGCGCCGCCCGCGTGACAGCAGTCGAGGACGGCGACGACATGGGCGCCCCCACGGGCGATCCGGTCGAGGAGCGCGCCGAGTTCGCTGTCACGCAGAAGCGGCTGCCCGCCCTCGCGGAGGCTGTCGTGGCACACCAGGGACTCGCTTCTCCCGGTCGCGGCACGCGGATCACCGGTGTCCCGCTCGCTGCCGTGCCCGCTGAACCACAGCAGGGCGGTGTCACCGGGCCCGCTGCGCCCCAGATGCCCCTCGATGGCGTCAACGACCCTTTGCCGGGTGGCCTGTTGGTCGTGCAGGGCCAGGACACGGGGCTCGATACCACGCTGCCCGCACAGCCAGTCCGCGGCCTCGGTCACGTCGTTGACACACCCGTCGAGCGGCTTGCCCGGGTAGTCGTCGATGCCCACGAAGAGTGCGTTCACGGTCCGCATCCGGCGATCCTGCCAGCTCACCGTGGGCACGGACAGGCCGCTTCGGTGCCGGGAAGCGGCCGACGGGCGTCAGCCCTCGTCCGGCGTCAACCGCAGCGAGATGCTGTTGATGCAGTACCGCTGATCGGTGGGCGTCGGATACCCCTCGCCCTCAAACACGTGCCCGAGATGCGATCCGCACCGCGCGCACCGCACCTCCGTGCGCACCATGCCGTGCGACGTGTCCTGGAGCAGCTCGACCGCGTCGGTGTCCTTCGGGTCGAAGAAGCTCGGCCAGCCGCAGTGCGACTCGAACTTCTCGCCGGAGGTGAAGAGTTCGGCGCCGCACGCCCGGCAGGAGTAGACGCCCTTGGTCGTGGTGTCGGTGTACTCGCCGACGAACGCGGGCTCCGTGCCCGCCTGGCGCAGGACCGCGTACTCCGAGGGGGTCAGCTGCGCGCGCCACTCCTCGTCCGGCTTCTCCACGTCGTACGACATGACTCAGAACCCCTTACGTCGACTTACTTCGACAGCTCGGCCAGGATCTGCGGGCCGAGGTCCGTGACGTCGCCCGCTCCCATGGTGAGAACGAGATCGCCGGGCTTCGCCATTCCCGCGATCGTCCGCACGGCCTCCGTCTTGTCGTGCGCGGCCACCACCTCGGCGCCCGCCGCGCCCGCGGCGTCGATGATCAGGGCGCTGGTGATGCCGGGGATCGGGTCCTCGCGCGCCGGGTAGATGTCCAGGACCACGGAGGAGTCGGCGAGGGCGAGGGCCTCGCCCATCTCCTTGCCGAGCTCCTGGGTGCGCGAGAAGAGGTGGGGCTGGAAGAGGACGAGGATGCGCGCGTCGCCCGCGGCGGAGCGCATCGCCTCCAGGTCGGCCGTCATCTCGGTCGGGTGGTGGGCGTAGGAGTCGATGACCTGGACGCCCGCGGCCTCGCCCTTGAGCTGGAGGCGGCGCTTGACGCCGGTGTACGACTTCAGGGCGCCGGCCAGGTTCCGGGACGGGATGCCGAGCGCGATGCCCGCCGCG
The DNA here is from genome assembly GCF_055558735.1 of Streptomyces sp. NPDC025651. Taxonomy (NCBI): domain Bacteria; kingdom Bacillati; phylum Actinomycetota; class Actinomycetes; order Kitasatosporales; family Streptomycetaceae; genus Streptomyces; species Streptomyces sp. NPDC025651. Next base: position 166,312 of record NZ_JBVHLZ010000009.1, on the reverse strand, counting down.
AGGGCCGCGACGGCGTTGTTCGCGTAGTGGCGGCCGGGCACCGAGACGGTGAAGGTGAGCAGCTTGCCGTCGAGGAGGACGGTGACCTCGCTGGTCAGACCGCGCGCGGTGATCTTGTGGATGCGCAGGTCGGCGGTCTCGGACTCGCCGTAGGTGACGACCTTGAGGTGCCCGAGGTCCCGGACGCGCCGGGTCAGCTCGACCGCGCCGGGCTGGTCCGCCGAGACGACGAGCGTGCCGCCGGGGACGACCTTGCCCGCGAAGACCTCAAAGGACTCGTAGATCTCGTCCATCGACGCGTAGTTGGCGTGGTGGTCGAGCTCCACGTTGAGGACGATGGCGACCTCGGGCGTGTACTTGTGGAAGCTGCGGTCGCTTTCGTCGGCCTCGGCGACGAAGATGTCGCCCTTGCCGTGCAGCGCGTTCGTGCCGGGGGCGTCCAGGTCGCCGCCGATGGCGTACGACGGGTCGAGGCCGAGGGTGGAGAGCGTGACGGCGAGCATCGAGGTCGTCGTGGTCTTGCCGTGCGTACCGGCGACGGCGATCGGGCGCAGGCCGTCCATCAGGGAGGCCAGGGCGTCCGAGCGGTGCACGACGGGGATGCCGAGCTCGGTGGCGCGGGCCAGCTCGGGGTTGTCGGCGCGGATCGCGGAGGAGACGACGACGCAGGTCGCGTCGGGCGCGAGGTGCGCGGCGTCGTGCCCGATGTGGACGGTGGCGCCGAGCGCGCGCAGGGCCTCGGCGGTGGCGGAGTCACGGGCGTCACTGCCCGCGACCTCGGCGCCGCGCTGGGCCAGGATCTTCGCGATGCCCGACATTCCGGCGCCGCCGATGCCGATGAAGTGCGGTCGGTCCATGTCGGCCATGGACTGGGGCAGGCCGGGTGCCATGCGTGTGTCTCCCCTGGTGTTGCGTTACGTGTGTCGTACCCCGCGCCGTGCGACGCGTGGGCAGCCCCAGCCTATTGCCTTCGCGGGGGCGAGCCGCCGGGCCCGCCGGGACGCTCCGGCTACGCCTCGTCGACGGCGCTGTGCGAGAACAGCTTCAGGACGGGCACGCCCACCTTGTGCCGCGCCCGCGAGGCCCAGTCCCGGTGGAAGAACTCCTCCACGTAGTGCGGGTCGGTCAGGACGATCACCTCGTCGGCGTCCACGTCGTCGACCAGGCTCTTGAGGGCGTCCAGCGGGTGGTCCTCGATGAGCCGCCCCTGCGCCGCGCAGCCCGCCGCGCGCAGCGCCGTGAGCGAGACCTGGAGCGCCTGCTCGCCGGGGCCCTTCGCGTCCTGCCCCTCGGGGGTCTCGCCCTCGCGCGCGGCCTCGTCGAGCTCGCCGAGGGCGACGTCGTCGATGGCCCGAAGGAGGCGGTCCGCCTGGTCGCCCCTGGGCTGGAGCAGCACGTGGAAGGTGACGGGCTCGTCCCCGTGCAAGGTGGTGACGAACTCCACGTCGGCGGACGTCAGGGCCTTCTCGATCATCAATACGCTTGTGAACACGCCAGGCGCCCTTCTCATCCGTGGGCCGTCCTGAGGCCCTTGCGGAAACCATCCTGCCCCGTGCCCGCACGGGGTCTGCGAGATCTAGTGTGCCCAGCCGAAGCCAAACGGAACGGCTGATTCCGCTGATTGTCAGGTACGACGGTATCGGGTGTAGAGGAACCCGGCCTCCTCCAGTACGGACGCCAGTACGAATCGTTCCGGCACCTCGAGCGCGGGCCCGACCGAGATCCGCTGCGCGTCCCCTGCGGTCAGCATCGGCGACACCGACAGACAGAGCTCGTCCAGCGCCCCGGCGGCCACGAACTGGCCGAGCATGCGGGGCCCGCCCTCCGTGAGCAGCCGGGTCAGCCCTCGCTCGGCCAGCGCGGGCGCCACCCGCCCCGGCTCCACGGTCGCGCCCTCGCCCGCGACCACCACGACGGCCCCCGCCTTCCCGGCGGCGTCGATGCGGTCGGCGGGCGCCGCGGCCCCCGTCACCACGAAGGTGGGCGTCAGGGGCGAGGCGAAAAGCGGAAGCGAAAAGTCCAGGTCAAGGCTTGCGCTGACCACCGCGATGGCCGGCGCGGGCGTCTGCCCGGCGGCGGCCCTGCGCTCCGCGAAGGCCTCACGCGCGCGTGCCGGGCGATAGCCCTCCTTGCGGACCGTCTCCGCGCCGACGACCACGACGTCCGCGAGGGCGCGCAGGGTCCCGAAGATCCGCATGTCGGTGTCGCTGGAGATGGGCTGGGAGCGGCCGTCGTGCTGGGCCGCGCCGTCGAGCGTGGAGACCATGTTGGCCCGCAGCCAGGTCGCCTCCCCCGAGGGGTAGGCGTAGGCGTCGGCCAGTTCGTCGAGGCTCCACTCCCGGTCGGCCGTCTCGTCCGACCGGTTGTTCCTCCGGTCATCCGTCCGATCGTCCCTCCGGTCAAGTGTCCGGTCCTCCGTCCGGGTGTCCGTCCGGTCGGCTGTCTGGTCGGTCACAGGGAACAGGCGTCGCATGTCCGCAGTCTTGCACGCCCCCTAAACTGAGGAACTGTGTCGTCCTGCACCACTGCCTCCGGGCCAAGCCCCCTAGCCGACGTCGGGCCGCAGTCCCTGTGCGCCCGCGAGCCGCGCGTTCCCGCCGACCGCCTGGTCGCCGAGATGGTGCCGCCGCCGCGCTTCGACTCGGTCCGCTTCGATACGTACATCCCGGACCCGACCCAGCCCAGCCAGACCGAGGCGGTCCGCGTCCTGAGCGGCTTCGCGGCGGGACTCGGCGGAGCGCACGCCTCCGGCGCGGGCAAGAAGCGGTGGTTCCAGAAGAAGGCCGCCGCCCCCACCGGGCCCCGCGGCGTCTACCTCGACGGTGGCTACGGCGTCGGCAAGACCCACCTCCTCGCCTCCCTCTGGCACGCGACGCCCGCGGCGCCCGAGCAGAAGGCGTTCGGCACCTTCGTCGAGCTCACCAACCTCGTCGGCGCGCTGGGCTTCCAGGAGACCGTGCGCACCCTCAGCGGCCACCGGCTGCTCTGCATCGACGAGTTCGAGCTCGACGACCCGGGCGACACGGTCCTGGTGTCCTCCCTGCTCGCCAAGCTCGTCGAGCAGGGCGTGGCGCTCGCCGCGACCTCCAACACGCTGCCGGGCAAGCTCGGCGAGGGCCGGTTCGCGGCCACGGACTTCATGCGCGAGATCCAGGGCCTGTCCGCCCACTTCAAGGCGCTGCGCATCGACGGCCAGGACTACCGCCACCGAGGCCTGCCGGAAGCTCCCGCTCCGTACTCGGACGAGCAGGTCACCAAGGCGGCGTACGCGACCGACGGCGCCTCGCTCGACGACTTCCCGCACCTGCTCGCGCACCTGGCCAAGGTCCACCCCAGCCGGTACGGCGCGCTGACGGACGGCCTCACCGCCGTCTGCCTCACCGACGTGACGCCGGTGCCGGACCAGTCGACGGCCCTGCGCCTTGTGGTGCTCGCCGACCGGCTGTACGACCGAGAGGTACCGGTGCTCGCCTCCGGCGTGCCCTTCGACAAGCTCTTCAGCGAGGAGATGCTGAACGGCGGGTACCGCAAGAAGTACTTCCGGGCCATCTCCCGGCTCACGGCGCTCGCGCGGGACGCCAAGGGGCTCGTGGACGGGTAGCTCCCGGTACGGCACAGAACACACAGGACGCGCACAGCGATACGCAAAAGGACGCGTGAAACGGAAGCTACGCGCGTGGTTCCCGTGCACCGAGGCGCGTGGTACACACATCCGGTCACATTCCTGTCCGCCAGCAGGAGGTTGCCCATCATGTCTGCCACACGACGTCAGGTCCTTGCCCGCACCGGTGCGCTGGGCGCGGGAATCGCCTTCACCGGCGCCCTCTCGGAACTCTTCGCGGGCACCGCGGCCGCGCACGGGAAGGCCGGGTACGGCCCCCTCGTCCCCGACCCCGAGGGACTGCTCGACCTGCCCGAGGGGTTCCGCTACAAGGTCCTCTCCCGCGAGGGCGACGAACTGCGCTCCGGCGAGGGCAAGGTGCCGAGCAACCACGACGGCATGGCCGCCTTCCGAGGAAGGCACGGCGGCGTCAACCTGGTCCGCAACCACGAGAACCGCGTCACCGGCAAGATCGGCGTGCCGACGGTCGAAGGCCTCACGTACGACCCGATGGCCAAGGGCGGCTGTACGACGCTCTCGCTCGACCGGAGGAACAACGTCGTCGGCGAGCGCGTGGGGATCGCCGGCACCGCCGTCAACTGCGCGGGCGGGCCCACCCCTTGGGGCACCTGGCTCACCTGCGAGGAGACCGAGGACAAGGCGGGCACGAACGGCTACACCAAGGACCACGGCTTCGTCTTCGAGGTCGACCCGGTCGACCCGCACCGCACCGGAGCCGTGCCGCTCACCGCGATGGGCCGCTTCCAGCACGAGGCGATCGCCGTCGACCCCAAGCGCGGCATCGTCTACGAGACCGAGGACGCCTTCCAGAAGCCCTTCGGCCTCTTCTACCGCTTCCTGCCCAACAGGCCCCAGGGCGGCCGGGGTTCACTGCGCGCGGGCGGCAGGCTGCAGGCGATGCGGGTGCCGGGCGTGCCCGACCTGTCCTCGATCCAGGAGACGGGCGCGTCCTTCGACGGCATCGAGTGGGTCGACGTACCGGACCCGCTGGCGGCCCGAACCCCCATCCGCCTCCAGGACTTCGGCCCCAAGGGCATCACCCACGCGCAGAAGCTGGAGGGCTGCTACTGGGGCGGCTCGTCCGTCTACTTCGTCTCCTCCTTCGCGCGCAGCGCGGAGGGCTCGGCCGGTGACCACTTCGGGCAGATCTGGCGGTACGACCCCTCAAGACGCCGCCTCACCCTCGTCATCGCCTTCGGCCCGAGCACCGACATCCAGCTGCCCGGCGAGTCCCCGGACAACATCTGCCTGGCGCCGAGCGGCGGCCTGATGGTGTGCGAGGACGGCGACGGGGTCCAGCACGTGTACGGCCTCACCCGGCGCGGCGAGGTCTACGCGATGGCCCGCAACCGGCAGAACATCGGCACCCCCGAGAAGCCGGAGTGGGGCGAGTTCGCGGGCGTCGCCTTCTCGCCCGACGACGACACGATGTACGTGAACTGCTACACGCCCGGCACGACGTTCGCGGTGACGGGGCCCTGGCACGAGTAGCGCCCCGTCCGCCCTCATCGCACGATCGAGGGACACGACCGGAAGGGGTGCGCGGTGGCGAAGGCCAAGAAGGACGGCAAGGGCGCCAGGAAGGACGGCAAGGGCGCGCGGAAGAAGGGCAGGGCCGGCAAGAAGGCGCCGGCCCCGCCCCTCCTCACCGACCTGCTGCGCATCCCCGAAGGAGAGCGGGTCGACCTCTCCTCCCACGACGCCGCCGGGACCCCCGCGGGCCCCTCCGACAAGCGCGCGGGACTCGCGGCCACCGCCCTGATGGGTGAACGCCTCGCCGACCTCCAGGAGCGCCTGTACGCGGCGAGCACCAAGGGCGACCGCCGCCGGATCCTCCTGGTCCTCCAGGGCATGGACACCAGCGGCAAGGGCGGCACGGTCAAGCACGTCATCGGCCTGTTCAACCCCTCGGGCTGCCGCATCAAGGCCTTCAAGGCACCGACGCCCGAGGAGCAGAACCACCCGTTCCTGTGGCGCATCATGAAGGCGCTCCCCCAGCCCGGCGAGATCGGCATCTTCGACCGCTCGCACTACGAGGACGTCCTGATCGCCCGCGTCCGCGAGCTGGCCCCGCGCAGCCAGCTGGGCCGCCGCTACGGCCAGATCAACCGCTTCGAGAAGGCCCTCGCGGACGACGGCGTCACGATCGTCAAGTGCTTCCTGCACATCTCGTACGAGCAGCAGGGGCGCCGCCTGCTGGAACGCCTCGACAACCCGGACAAGCACTGGAAGTTCAACCCGGGCGACATCGAGGAGCGCGCCCTGTGGTCCGCGTACCAGGAGGCCTACGAACTGGCCCTGGAACGCTGCTCCACACCACCGGCCCCCTGGTACCTGATCCCGGCGGACCGCAAGTGGTACCGCAACTGGGCGATCAGCAAGCTGCTCCTCGAGCACCTCGAAGAGCTCGACCCCCATTACCCGAAGGCGGACTTCGACGTGGCGGAGAGCCGAAGCCGCCTTCAGGAAACGGCGAGGCGCGAGGCGTGATCAGCGGCCGATCACCGGGTAGTGGTCCGACAGGTTCGTGTACGTGTACTGCTTGCCCCAGCTGGAGACCGTCCACGGGGCGCTCTGTTCCTTGACGACCTCGTTGGTCCAACTCGCGGGGCGGGCGTGGCCCTTGCGGTGGAGAACGTAGTCGAGGTCCTCGCGCGGGTCGTCGGGGTAGCGCTCGGCGGCGATCGAGTTGTCCTGGGTGTCGAAGGAGTACGGGTGGCCGGTGCGGGTGTCGGCCGGGACGAAGCCGCCGTCCGTGAGCATCGAGGCGTACTCGGGGCTGTGCGAGTCGACGTTGAAGTCGCCCGCCACGAGGACCTGTTCGTCCGCCGGGATGTTCTTGGCGTCCAGGAAGGCGTCCATCTCCTTGAACTGCTTCGCGCGCGTGGCGGCGGCCTCGCCGCTGCCGCAGCCCGGGTCGGTGGACTGGGCGTGCGTGCCCACGACGTGCGCCTTGGTGCCGTTCACGTCCAACACCGCGTAGACGAAGCCCTTGTTGGAGTAGGAGTCGGCGCCGCACGCGTCCTTGTAGACGTACTGCTCCTTGCGCACGATCGGCCACTTGCTCAGGACCGTCACACCGCCGTCCTCCGGCGTCACCGAGGAGTACGCGCCGCCGGTGGCGTCCCAGCCGTCCTTGCTCCGGCCCATCACCGGGGTCTGGTGCGGGTAGCGGTCCTCGGCATTGGCCTGCAGCGCGTCGGACGAGGAGTTGTCGAAGGCCTCCTGGAGCACGACCACGTCCTGCCCCTGGAAGAAGTCGGCGGCCGGGATCGCCTTGGCGCGGTGGTCCTGACCCCAGTTCGGGTACAGCGTCTTGCTGAACAGGAAGGCGTTGTACGTGAGCACCTTCAGCGAGGGCGTGGCCGCGGGGGTGGCGTCGGCGGCCGTCGCGGAGGGGGTGGCGGCGGCGAGCGTGGCGGCGGCGAGCACGGTCGTGATCGCGGCCGCGTGGGTCCTGCGCAGCGCTGCGTACGGCACGGAAACTCCTGAGGGTGGGGGGTTGTTGGTGCTGTGACGGGTGGTGCGGATGCTGCCGCCGGTGCGGCGCTCGCACATAAAACCAGCTGGGATTACTTCTGGGGATACTGCGCGTGAACAAGCCCCGTCGGCGGGATCGCGGAAGAGGCTCTGGCGGCCTCGCCCTGACCCCCCTCGCAACAGCCCCTGACCTGGTCCTTCATCCGCCCCGGACCTACAATCGGCCCTCAGGGACGGGGACTTGGTGGACCGCGCCATCCGCACGACGGACGATGTGATGAGGCTTCTGGACGGCCTGTTCGCGCCCGAGGCCGACCGCTGGACGGCCGAAGGCGCCGCCTGGTGGGACGGGTTCTACGCGGACCGCGACAGGCCGGTGCCGTTCTTCGCCGCGAAACCGGACGAGAACCTCGTCTCGTACGTGGAGCGCGGCATCGTCACGCCGGGCCGCGCCCTCGACCTGGGCCGAGGACCGCGCCCGCGAGGCCGGGGCCGGGGCCCGCGTGCGGTTCCACCGCGGCGACGCCTTCGACCTCACGGCGACCGAACTGACGGGCCCCTACGACCTGATCCACGACTCGGGCCGCTTCCACCACCTGCCGCCGCACCGCCGCGTCAGCCACCTGGCCCTCGTCGACCGCGTCCTGGGACCCGGCGGCCACTTCTCCCTCACCTGCTTCGCGGCGGGCGAGCAGGGCATGGGGTCCGAGCTGGACGACGCGGACTTCCACCGCGGGGGCGGGCTGCACGGCGGCCTCGCCTACACCGCGCAGTCGCTGCGCGGCGTCTTCCGCGACCTGACGGAGGTCGAGGTGCGCCGCATGCGGGACGAGCCGCCCGGCTCGCCCCTCTTCGGCGAGCCCTTCCTGTGGACGGCCCTGTTCCGGCGCGGCGCCCCCGCTCCCGACTCCCGGGCCGCGCCCGCCCGTCAGCGGCGCCCCGCCCCGCTCCCCCGCTCCAGCCGCACCTTGTCGACCCCGAGCAGCCCCGCGAGCGGCACCTTCGCGGTGGTCTGCCCCGGGCTGACCCGCAGATCCGCGGCGCGCATCGCGTCCAGCAGCATCCCGGCCAGCGGCATCACCATGTGCCGCCCCCAGCAGCGCTCGGAGGCGTGGCCGAAGGGGAGGTATCCGGGGTGGTCGTCGGGGTCGAGGGTGGCCCAGCGCTCGGGGCGGAACTCCTCGGGGTCGTCCCAGAGCGCCGGGTCGCGGTGGCTGAGCAGCGGAAGGAGCAGGACGTCGTCGCCCGCGCCGATGCGGCCGTCGAGAGCCGGGTACTCGGGGGACGCGTTGCGCAGGATGTTCCAGGACGGGGGCAGCAGCCGCATGGCCTCGTAGAGGATGGGCTCGTTCGGCGTCCCGTCGTCGAAGGGCGCCCCGAGCCAGTACGCGCCCGCGACGAGCGTGGAGACGGTGAAGCAGACCGGGGCGGCCGCCCGCCGGTACAGGCCCATGGCGTAGCGGCGGTCGCTGTAGGTCTTCGCGTTCGCGGTCAGGCCCGCGATGCTGGTGACGGGCGCCCCGGGGCGCAGCCTGCCGGGCAGGGCGGCACCGGTGGCGATGACGGTCCAGGTCAGCTTGGGCGTCAGCTCCAGGGTGCGGTCCATGAGGACGCGCAGCCGGTACGGGTCGGCGCCGAGGATCAGATCGCGCAGGTAGACGTGGCCGACGTGCGGCCACTCCCCCGACAGGTCGACGCCGCGCGGCGCGGGCTTCTTCAGCGCCGCGCGCACGTCGCGGCCGATGGCCTGCATGACGGTGGACGCCTCGGTGCGGGGGATGGAGCGTCCGTGCAGGGGCTTGAAGGTCGGGCGTTCGCGTTCGGTGGCCGGCCTGGCGGCGAGGATCCGGTCGGTCAGGTCGTGCCCGGCGACGCCCACGGTGTCGGCGTCCAGGCGGAACACGTCCTCGCCGCGGTGGTCACGCAGCAGGGCGTGCAGGCGCGGCGCGAAGGCGGTGGTCCGGGTGAGCCGGTCGGTGCCGGACATGGACATCTGAGGTCTCCCAGTACGGGAGGCCCGTGCCCGGCGGCGAACACGGAGCACACCGGGCGCGGGCCTCGTCAGCGAATTACGTCCCCGAAGGACCGTCCCTGGGGGACCGTCCCCAGAAGACCGCCCCCAGAGGGCGCGGACGCGCATCCGCACGGGATGCGCGAGGTGACCGATTCGCCGGCTTAGTACCAGTGGTACCAGGCGTAGGCCTTGAGGCTCTTCTCGCCGGTGATCTTCTTCTTGAGGGAGCGGACGATCTTCATGCACGTACCTCCGGTCGCTTCGGTCTGCCCATGGGGTCATGGACTCGCGGAGCGTCCCTCGGTCCGATCAACGCACGATAAACGGCCAGGTGATGCGCTATGTCAGGCATATCCGGAGCATCCCGTGGGCGGCCTCGGACCGTTCGCGTGAGCGAAACGTCAGCGGGCGCCTCGCGGCCGTCCACGCCGCCCCGCGCCGGATGCTCCACCACACCTCGGGGTTCTCCGCCACCCGCGTCGGCCCGCCCTGACAGAGGGCGCCGAGCCGCACGCCGTTCCGTCCCGTGAGAAGCGAGACGGCGGCGCCGACCCGAGGAGCCACCGGTCAGAGGTCCGCGAGCGCGCCGTCCACCGTCGCGATCAGCACCTCGCGGTCGTCCTGGACGCGGCCGAGGACCCGCAGCCCGTAGTACGTGCTCTGCACCCGGCGGGCCACCGTGCGCGCGTCACCGGTGGCGCGGATCTCGCCCGCGCGACGCCCCTCCTCCACGACCGCGCACAGCTCGTCCTCGACCCGGTCGAAGCTGCGCCGCACCGCCTCCCTGATCTCCGGGTCGAGCCCGGCGACCTCGACGGCCGCGTTGATCGCGAAGCAGCCGCGCGCGCCCTTCGCGTCGAGGTCGGCGTCGACGGCGTGGATCATCATGGCGCGCAGCCGCTCCTTCGCGGGGCCGCCGCCGCGCAGGATCTCGACCTGCGCGGCGGTGGCGGTGTCGTAGTAGCGCTGGAGCGTGCGGAGGTAGAGCTGCCGCTTGCCGCCAAAGGTGTTGTAGAGGCTGGAGGGGCCAAGGCCCGTGCTGTCGCACAGGTCGCGCGTCGACGTGCCCTCGTACCCCTGGCGCCAGAAGGTCTCCATGGCCGCGGTGACGACGCGGTCCTCGTTGAACTCTCGTGGTCTGGCCATGGCCTCACGGTAACCGTTTTGGAATGCTCTTACAAAACCTGGTACGCCCCTACGAGACGTCGCCCGCGCCCTGCTCCACGGCGCCGATCGCCTCGATCTCGATCAGCCACGCGGGGTCGGCGAGCGCGGCGACCTGGACGAAGGACTCCGCGGGGAACGGCGCGGCGTAGAACCCCGCACGCAGCTTCGCGAAGACGTCCTGGTGGGCCATGTCGGTCACGAAGACCGTGAGCTTGACCAGGTGGTCGAGGCCCGAGCCCGCGTGGGCGAGGACGGTGGACACGTTGGCCAGCGCCCGCCGGGCCTGGGCCTCGAAGTCCCCGGCGCCGACGGTCGCGCCGTGCTCGTCGACGGGCGCCTGCCCCGAGGTGAAGACCAGGTCGCCGACGCGGATGCCGAGGGAGATGCCCGCCGACTCGTACCAGTCGGGGTCGGCGGTGACCCGTACGCGCGCCGGAGCCGCATCCGTGGCCGCGACCGCAGCCGTTTCGGTTCGTCGCATGGTGCTCATGCCTCCGCCTTCACCGCCCGGCGCGCGGCCGGGACTTCCTGCGATCCGATGGTTTCCCGCGCTCCGGTGGCTTCCCACGCCCCGATGACGTCCGGCCGCTTACGCTCCGCCCGCCGCAGACGCGCCGCCCACAGCACGCCCGCCGATCCCACGGCGGCCAGCGCGGCGCCGACCCAGGCCACCGACGCGTAGCCGTACCCGGCGTCGATGGCCAGGCCGCCGAGCAGCGGGGCCACGGTGTTGCCGACGTTGAACGCGGCCGTGTTGGTGGCGCCGACCAGCGTCGGGGCGCCCGGCGCGAGGGTGAACACCCGTGACTGCAGGGCGGGGTTGGTGACGTAGCCGACGAGGCCGAGCAGGAAGACCAGGGCGATCACCGCGGCCGTCACGTGCGCGGTCAGCGCGAGGAGGGCGGAGAAGAGGGCGAGGGCGCCGAGCCCCAGACCGAGGGTGGCCAGGGGCCGGGACTGGCCGGTGCGCCCACCGATCACGATGCCCGCCATCCCGCCGACGCCGAACAGGGCGAGGACCGCGGGCACCCACCCCTCGGGGACCCCGCTCACGTCGGTGAGCAGCGCCGCCAGGTAGCTGAAGGTGACGATGACCGCCCCGAAGGCGAAGGCCGTGATCGCGTACGAGAGCCACAGCTGGGGCCGTGCCATGCCCCGCAACTCGGCTCGCACGGAGGGGCGTTCGCCCTCGGGCCGGCCGCCGGGGACGACGAGCAGCGTGCAGAGAAGACTCACCAGGGTGGCCGCGGCCACCGCCCAGAACGCGGCGCGCCAGCTGGAGAACTGACTGAGGACGGTGCCCGCGGGCACGCCGACGACGGTGGCGAGCGTCAGCCCGCCGGCCACCACGGCGACCGCCCGCGCCTTGGCCTCCGCGGGGACGAGCGCCACCGCCGTGGCCACCGCGACGCCCCAGTACCCGGCGTACGCGAGGGCGCTGACCACGCGCGTCACGAACAGGACGGCGTAGCCGGGCGCGAGGGCGCCGACCACGTGGGCCGCGACGAAGGCGGCCTGCAGCGCGACGAGCGCCGTGCGCCGCGGCCAGCGGAGCGTGGCGACGGCGAGCAGCGGGGCGCCGACGACCATGCCGATCGCGAAGGCCGAGATGAGGAGTCCGGCGTCGGGGACGGAGACCCCCAAGTCGTCGGCCATGCCCGGCAGCAGGCCGGACAGCATGAACTCCGATGTTCCCTGGGTGAAGATGCCGAGCCCGACCATGTACACCGCAAGCGGCATGGAGGCGATCCCCCTTTTGGAGCGAGTGCTTCAGAACTGACGAGTGAGGACGCTAGCACATTCTGAATCGCTCGCTTCAAAACGGGCGCCGCCGCACAGCGGGCGCCCGCTTCAACACCGCGCTCGCTTCAGAACAGTGCTCGCTTCAGCACCGTGCTCGCTTCAGCACAGGCGGGCCACCACGGTCACCCCGGCGTCAGCCGCCAGAGCGAGGTGACCTCGGCGGCACGGGCCGCGTGCAGCGGGTCGGCGGTGTCCGCCGCGCGCGGGTGGCGCGGCGCGACGTCGAGGCGGTCCACGACCCGCAGCCCCGCCGCGTCGAAGGCCGCCAACAGCTGGTCGCGCGACCGGAGTTGGAGGTGTTCGGCCAGGTCCGAGAGGACCAGCCAGCCCTCCCCCGCCGGTTCCAGGTGCGCCGCGAGCCCGTCGAGGAAGCCGTGCAGCATCGCGCCGCCCGGGTCGTACACGCCCTGCTCGACGGCGGACGTCGGACGCGCGGGCAGCCACGGCGGGTTGCACACGACAAGCGCGGCGCGGCCCGTCGGGAACAGGCCCGTGTCCTCGACCTCCACCCGCCCGGCGAGGCCGAGCCGTTCGACGTTGTCGCGCGCGCAGGCCAGGGCGCGCGGGTTGATGTCGGTGGCCACGACCCGTTCGACGCCCCGGCGGGCGAGGACGGCCGCGAGCACGCCGGTTCCCGTGCCGATGTCGAACGCCGTACACGGCCGGGGCGGGCCCTGCGGGGCGGCGGCCGGCAGCGGCGCCTGTGCGACGAGGTCGACGTACTCGCCCCTGACCGGCGAGAACACCCCGTAATGCGGATGGATCCGGGCACCGATGGCGGGCACGGGCACGCCCTTCTTCCGCCACTGGTGGGCGCCGATCACGCCGAGGAGTTCACGCAGGGAGACCACCATCGGCCCGTCGGGCGGCCCGTACGCCTCCCGGCAGGCGGCGCGGACGTCGGGCGCGCGGCGCAGGTCCATGCCGTGGTCGCCGTCGAGGCGCACGAGCAGCATGCCGAGCACCCTGGCCCGGTGGCCGCGGGCGCGGCGGTGCAGATGGAAGGACTCGGCGGGCGTGGCTCCCGGCCCCGGCGCCTTCCGGTCGACGCGGCGGCCCAGGGCGCTCAGGAGCCTGCGGGCGCCGTGGAAGTCGCCGCGCCAGAGCAGCGCGGTGCCCTCGCAGGCGAGGCGGTACGCGGCGTCGGCCCTCGTCCGGTCGTCGGCGACGACGACCCTGCGGGGCGGCGCCGCGCCGCTCTCGGAGTGCCAACGGGCGTACTGACGGGGCGGGTTGACGATGTCGTTCTCGGTCCACTCGATGCGGGGCATCAAGGACTCCTCGTGGTTCGCGGGCGCTGGGACACGAAGAGCGCTTCGACGCGGGAGACCTCAAGGGCTACCAGAGAACGGGCTGCCGGGGAGAGGGAGTTGCCGGACATCCGGCGGCTTCACCGGCGGCTTCAGGGCAGGCGGAAGCCCCGCGTCGCTGCGCGCGAGCGGACGTCAGCCGAGAACCATGCCCATCGTCATGATCGCGACGCTGCCACACGCGGCCCGCCCCTGGCAAGCCGGTCGCCGCCGCACCGCGGGTGTGACCGGCTCGATACCGGAACGCGCCGGTTCACGTACAAGATCGACGTGTGCCGCACGGCCCACGTATGCGAGAAAGGCACCACCATGAAGCTGCACACCCATGAATGGGGCACCGGCGACCGCGTCGCCCTCCTGATCCACGGGATCATGTCGGACCACCGCACCTGGCGACGCGTGGGGCCGGCCATCGCCGACAAGGGCTACCGCGTGATCGGCGTCGATCTGCGCGGGCACGGCGCGAGCGGGCGCGGCGAGTACGGCGCGAAGATCTTCGCGGACGACCTCGTCGAGACCCTGCCGACCGGCGCCGAGCTGGCGATAGGGCACTCGCTCGGCGGCCTCGCCCTGGCCCTCGCGGCCGAGCGGCTCGCTCCCCGGCGGGCCGTGTACTCCGACCCGGCGTGGGCGCTCGGCGTCGGCGGTCCGGTCGACGCCGCGGCGTTCGTGGGGTTCAAGCGGGCCACGCGCGCGATGATCACGGGGTTCAACCCGCGCTGGGAGGAGGCCGACGTCGACGTCGAGGTCGCCACGCTGGCCGCCTGGGACACGGACACCGCACTGTCGATCTCCGGCGCGCACGCCGTCGACCACACGCCGGGCGCGCCCGTCGTGCCCTCGCTCGTGCAGGTCTCCGACCCCAGCCTCCTCGTCGACGAAGCTCTCCAGGAGGAGTTGGTGCGGCGCGGGTTCGAGGTGCGGACGGTCCGGGGCGCGGGGCACACCATCCATCGCGACGACTTCGACGGGTTCATGGCGTCGCTGGAGGGGTGGGTGTGAGGACGGGGGCCGTCCCCCGGCGTCCGCCGCGCTGAGCCCGGTTCGCCGCCGACGGGCGCCGGACCTGTGGGCCCCGGACGGGTGGTGACGGGGCGGGGCGGCGGGGCATGCTGTGCGATTTGTCGCATTCGCACATATATCGTCGCCGGGTGATCACTCTCGTACGGAGATGCGCCGCGCTCTGCGCCCTCACCGCCGTCCTCGCCGGATGCGCCGTCGACACCGCCGCGCCGGGGCACCCGGGCCATCCCGCCCGGCCCTCGACGAGCCCCGCCGCCCCCTCTCCGCCGCCCGCACCGCCCACGCTCGCGCCGGGCCCCGCCGGGCTCACCCCCGTGTTCACGAACGGGTCCCGTACGCAGGGCCGCACCGTCGCGCTCACCTTCGACGCCGACATGACCGCGGACCAGGGGCCGCGGGCGGCGGCGGGCGAGCGGTTCGACAATCCGGCGCTGGTCGCCACGTTGCGGCGGCTCAAGGTGCCCGCGACCTTCTTCATGACGGGGCGGTGGGCCGAGGAGTACCCGGCGCAGGCCAAGGACATCGGCCGCGATCCGCTCTTCGAGGTCGCCAACCACTCGTACAGCCACCATGCCTTCACCGGCAGCTGCTACGGCCTGCCGACCGTCCCCGCGGCCCGGATGCGGGCGGACGTGGAGCGCGCCTTCGACGCGTTCCGCGCGGCGGGGGTCGAGCGTCCCGTGCCGTACTTCCGCTTCCCCGGCGGCTGTTACGACCGGCGGGCCCTGCGCGCGCTCGCGCCCGGCGGGGTCACCGCCGTGCAGTGGGACGTGGTCAGCGGCGACGCCTTCGCGACGGACTCCGCGGCGGTGGCCCAGCAGGTGCTCGACGGGGTGCGGCCCGGCTCGGTCGTCGTCATGCACTGCACGCGCAGCGCGGCGCCCGCGACGGAACGAGCGCTGCGGACGATCGTCCCGAAGCTGCGGGAGCGTGGGTTCCGGTTCGTCCGGGTGTCGGAGCAGATCGGTTCGACGGGTGCGGGGGCGCCGGGCGCGGCGGGCTCCCCGGCCGCGTCGAAGGAGGCGGCCGGGGGGCGGGGCTGAGGCAGCATCGGCAAACACCGAAGCAGGAGCCCGGCGAGCGCCGGGGCAGGGTCGCTCAGCCTCGGCGTGAACTCAGCGCGCACGCCGCCCACATGGCCGCCGCCGCGGCGGCCAGCGCTCCCGCCAGGGCGCCCAGCGGCACCGGCACCGTGCCCTCCCGCGACCCCGTGGTCAGGTCGGTGAGGACCGACTGCGCCGGGGATCCCGTGGTGACCAGCAGGAGCAGGGCGCCGAGCAGCGTCACGGGGACGGCGCGGCCCGCGGTGCGCAGCAGCGGCCAGTTGGCGAGCGCGCCGAGCGCGGTGCCGAGCAGGGCGCTGACCAGCATGGCGAGCAGCCCGGCCGCGCCCGCGGGCAGCCGGGGCACCGGCACCCGCGAGTCGGTGCTCGCCGCGTCGCTGACGGCGGTGACGACGAGCACGGCCGCGGTCCCGAGCGCGGACGCCGCGAGGAACGCGGCGAGCAGCGAGGCGAGGTGGGCCCTCCCCGGGCCTGCCGCCGCGGCGGAGCAACTGCGCGCCGCGGGCGGTTCGTTGGTGACGCAGATCCGCACCAGCCAGGCGGCGACGGGCAGCAGGGCCGCGGCGGCGTACGCGAGGGAGTCCAGGACGGGCTGCCCGCCCTGCACGCCGACGGCGAGGAAGACCGCGTACAGAATCACGGCGGGAAGCCACCGCTGGGACCGCACCAACAGGGCGACCTGATAGCGCAGCAGAGCCCTCATCACCGGGCCCGCCTTTCCCGGCACCCTCATCAGCGGGCCTGCCCTTCCCGGCCGGGGACGGGCCGACCGGCGTCCTCCGGCTCCGCTCTGCGCACCGCCACCACGTGCCAGGGCGGCCGCGCCGTCAGGAGTTCCCTCAGGGTCCGGTCCGAGTGGGGTTCCGGGACCGTGAGGCTGATCGTGCCGTCGGGGGTCGCCGAGGACGTGTCCGTGGCCGTCGCCGTCGCCTGCGGGGGGAGTTCCGCGCCTCGGGGGCCCTGGACCTCGATGGTCACCACGGGGCCCGTCGGGCCGGTCTCCCCCGAAGTCCCTTGCCGCGCGCGGTGGTTCAGGGATGTGCCCACGACTCCGTACACCTCGTCCGCCACTCCCGCGAGGCGCCGCGGATCGTGGTCGACGAAGACCACCGAGCCGCCCGCGGCCGCGCGTTCGGCCACCGCGCGGTCGAGTTCGGCGCGGGCGGGCGCGTCCAGGCCCGTCCACGCCTCGTCGAGGACCAGCAGGTCGGGGTCGGCGAGGAGCGCCTGCGCCACGGCGACCTTCTGACTGCTGCCCTTGGACAGCTCCGACAGCGGCGTGCGCGCGTACCCTGCGGCGCCGAACCGCTCGAGCCACTCCGTCGCGCGCCGCCCGGCCGCGCCCCGCGCAAGACCGTGGACGCGGCCCAGGTGCGTGAGGTAGCCGTACGCCGTGAACGGCAGTGCGGCCGGGAAGCGTTCGGGGACGAACGCCGTGCGCGGACGCCCCGCGACCCGGCCCTCGGAGGGCGCGTCGATCCCCGCGACGAGGCGCAACAGCGTTGACTTCCCCGTGCCGTTGGCGCCTTCGATCCGTATCAGCGCGCCCGCGCGCACATCGAGGTCGACGCCGCGCAGCACCCACGGGCCGGCCATGCCGTAGCGGCGGCCCACGCCTTCGAGCCGCACCGCGAGATCACGTTCCATGCGGGCCATCCTCCCGCACCGGTCCCGAGCTCCCTGCGGCGCTGATCGAACACCTGGCAGACTGGACGCGTGAGCAGCGACGAGACCACCGTCCCCGGCAGACCGGGCGACGCCCAGGACAGCCCCTTCCGGCACGAGACCACCTCGCGCGACGAGGCCCCGCAGTTCGTGCTGCCCCTCGTCGCCCGTATCGAACGCGCCGCTCCCCCGGCCCGCACCGACGCCCTGGAGACCGCGGCCCGCGCCGTCCTCGTGATGCTGAGCGACGCCCGCTCCCTCGGCGAGGGCGAGTGGGCCCAGGCCATGCGCGACTGGCAGGACGCCCGCATCCGCAAGGTGGTGCGGCGGGCCCGCGGCGCCGAGTGGCGCAGGGCCGAGGCGCTGCCCGGCATCACGGTCACCGGCAAGTCGGCCGAGGTCCGCGTCTTCCCGCCGGTCCCCCTGGACGGCTGGCCCAAGGACCTGGCCCGCCTCCAGGTCTCGGGCACGGACCTGGACGACCCGGAGCCCCCGTCCGACGCCGACCGCACGCACCCCGTCCTGTGGATGAGCCCCGAGGTCGAGATGTCGGCGGGCAAGGCGATGGCCCAGGCGGGCCACGGCGCCCAACTGGCCTGGTGGGAGCTGTCGGACGAGGAGCGCACGGCCTGGCGCGACGCCGGCTTCCCCCTCTCCGTGCGCACCCCGGACCCCGCCGCCTGGCGCGCGCTCGCCGCGAGCGGCCTGCCCGTGGTCCGTGACGCGGGCTTCACCGAGATCCGGCCGGGATCGGCCACGGTCGTCGCGGATCACCCCGCCCTTCGCGCACGGTGAGCGGCGACGCCCGCGCTCCCCGCGCCTCCGCGTCCCGGGCAACGCCGCCAAGAACAGCGCCGCCGAAAGCAACGCCGTCAGAAGCGACACCGTCAGAAGCAACGCCGTCAGTTGAGGAGGAACGCCCGGTGCGCACTGGCCCCGAGGCTTCGCAGGAACACCGGATCCGGCACGTCGTCTGGGACTGGAACGGCACGCTCCTGGACGACAACCACGTGATGCTCGCCTCCGTCAACGACGTCTGCGCCCACTTCGGCAGGCCCACCGTCGACATGCGGGCGTGGCGGGCGGCCCTGCGCAGGCCCCTGTGGCTCTGCTACGGCACGATCCTCGACCGCGACGTGAGCGCGCCCGACGACTGGGCGGAGGTCGTGCGCCTCTACCGCACGGCCTACCGCGACCGCCTGGGCGAGTGCCGCCTGGCCGCCGACGCCGAGAAGACCATGATCCGCGTACGGGAGGCGGGGCTCACCCAGTCGGTCCTCTCGATGGCGCTGCACGACGACGTCACCTCCCTCGCGACGCGGTTCGGTGTGCACGCGTACGTGGACCGGATCGACGGCGTCCTTCCCGAGGCGGCCGGCGGCCACAAGGCCGGTCATCTCGCGGCGCACCTCGACCGGTTGGGGCTCGCGCCGCAGGAGTGCCTGCTCGTCGGCGACGTGGACGACGACGCGGCGGCGGCCGCGCAGGTGGGCACGGACTGCGTGCTCGTCACCACCGGCATGACCTCGGCGGACGAGCTCCGCGCGACGGGGCGCCCCGTGGTCGACAGCCTCACGGAAGCGTTCGCGTTCGCCGCCTCCCCCTCGTGACGGAAGGCGCGGGAGGCCTCGAACCGCTTCGGGGGAACACCTGCGGGCCAGGTGTTCCCCCGAAGCGGCGCACCGCTCAGCGCGTCGGCGCCACGGCCCCGATCGCGTCCCGGTACCACTGCGCGTAGCGCGGATAGGTCGCGCGGAAGCCGGGCCCGCAGGAGACGTCCACCGCCCGCCACAGCCGTGAACTGTCGTAGTAGTGGTCGGTGTTGACGAGGGCGAGGCGCCGGGACGCCGCGCTGCCCATCTTGGCCACGACCCGGTCGTGCGCGTCGTCGCCGATGCCCGACGTGAGGGAGTCCCCGGCGAGGACCTCCAGGATCTCCGCGAGCGCGGTGGGCTCGGGATGCGTCGCGTGCAGGACCTCCCCGTCCAGCTCGCCGGTCGGCAACTGCGCCACCGCGCACACCGCTCGGGCGAGGTCGTGGACGGAGATGAGGGAGAGCCGTGCCGCGCCGCTCGCCGGGTCGGCGGCCAACTGCCCCGCGAGCGCGGCCACCGTCGGGACGAACCAGCGGTCGCCCGCGCCGTACACGAACATCGGCCGCAGCACCGTTCCGCCCGCCTCGCGCACGCTGTGCTCGGCCACGAGGCGGGACCGGCTGGTCGGCGACGCGGGCGCGGGCTCGACCTCGTTCTCGGTGATGCCCCGGTGGACGCCCGCGCCGTACACGGCGGCCGTGCTGACGTACACGATGCGCCGCACGCCCGCCCGCCGGGCCTCGGCGACCAGAGCCGCCGTGCCGCGTTCGTTGACGGCACGGCACGCCTCCTCGCTGCCGTTGATGACGGAGGCGGCGTGCACGAGGGTCGTGACGCCCGCGCAGATGCCGTCCAGCGACGCGGGGTCGGCCAGGTCGCCGCGCACCGTGTCGCCGGAGTCGACGTCCGCGTGGTGCGCGAGGACCCGCACCGGGGTGCCGCGCTCCTGGAGGAGGCGGCGCACGTGGGAGCCGATGAAGCCGGCGCCGCCCGTCAACAGGACGGTTCCCGGGGCGTGTCGGCCCTGGGAACGCCGGACCTGCCCGGGGGCCGGCGTCGGGTCCGATGCGTTCACTGTTCCTCGCTTCCGCCGGTCACCAGGCGGAGCAGGTCGGCGACCGGCACGTCCTCGTCACGGCTCATCAGGGCGGTGGCCACGCGGTAGGGATCCGCGTACCCCAGGTTTCCGGTGAGCCGGGTCAGGTAGGGCGCCACGTCGACGCCGTCGGCCGGGCGCTCCGCGAGGAGCCGTTCGGCCCGCCGCACCCACCGTCCCAGGTGCTTGACGGTGAACGACTGCTGGGCGGTCCTGCCGAGGCCCGCCACCAGGTACAGGCGCAGGCCGAGGCGGAACGCGGCCAGGCCGTGCCGCTCGACCAGGGGTCCCTGGAACGCGTCGAGCGTGTACCCCTCCCAGCCGCCGGCCCGCGCCGAGCGCGTGACGCCGTCGAGCGGGACGCGCGGCACCTCGAACCGCGCCACCTTCGCGCCGAGCGTCTCCAGTACGTGGGCCACGGTCCGGTAGTCGGAGCGCAGTTCGACGTCGTGCGCGAGGACGACCAGGTCGTAGCGGGGCAGGACGGGGATCAGCTCGCGCAGGAGGTGGATCAGGTAGTTCGCCTGCCCCTCCTCGCTCACGACGAGCCGCAGGGGAAGGCCCTTGCGGGTGGCGTCGAGATAGACGGGGGCCGCGAGCGGCCGCCCGTCCAGGCACGCGTCGTGGCGCACGAGGAGGTCGATGACCTCGTCGGTGGGCGCGAGTTCGGGCCTGCCGCGGCCGAGCCCGGGATCGGCCATGCCAAGGCGCCGGTAGTGGTTCTCCCACAGGTCCAGGAGCCGGTCGCTGACGGGGTGGACCCAGCCCTCCTCGGCCCGCCGGACCACCGGCCGGATCGCGGCGTACGGTGCGGCCGCCCCCTCGCTGTGGTGGGCGACGTAGAGGTGGCCGATGTCCTCCTCGCCGAGCGCGGCCGCGTCGATCCCGGGGTGGCGGCGCTCCAGGTACTCCCAGAAGCCCGCCACCTGACGGCTGCCCGTGTACACGGTGTGGTGGTAGGCGCAGTCGATGTCCGCGAAGGCCTTCGTGGCCCGCATGATCAGGTCGAGGGACAGCAGGTACTTGAGGTGGGTGGGTGTCAGGGGTTTGGTGGGACTGACGGTGACCGGGGCGAGCAGGACCCTCCGGCGCCCGGCGGGCTCCGTCGTGTCGAGCCGCGCGGGCCGCCGCGCGGTGTCGGCGGCTACCACGTGACCGGCAGCTTCCGCACTCCGCGGACGTACATCCCGCTGCGCCACTCCAGCTCCTCCTCCGGTACGGCGAGCGTCAGTTCCGGCAGCAGGCGCAGGAGGGCGGCGAGCGCGACCTCCAGCTCCATCTGGGCCAGGGGCGCGCCCAGGCACCGGTGACGGCCGTGGCCGAGGGCCAGGTGCGGGTTGGACGGCCGGTCCACGTCCAGCGTGTCCGGGTCCGGGAACACCTCGGGGTCCCGGTTGGCGCCGTCGGTCACCGGCAGCACGACCGTGCCGGGTTCGAGCACGACACCGCCGAGGCTGACGGGCCGCTGCACGACGTGCGGCACGCCGCCCGCGGCGTTCAGGGACGTGTACCTGAGCATCTCCGACACGGCGGCCGGCATCAGCTCGGGGTCCGTGCGCAGACGCTCCGTCAGCTCCGGTTCGCGCTGCAGCAGCAGGAAGCACAGGCCGAGTTGGTTGGCGGTCGTCTCGTGGGCGGCGATCAGCAGCCCGTACGCCAGGTGCACCGCCTCGTTCGGGGCGAGGTCGCCGTCCCGGGTGGCCCGCGCGATCCTGCCGAACAGGCCGTCGGGGTCCGCGTGCGGCCCGGCGAGGAACTTCTCGAACTCGGCGAACATGGCGTGGTGGGCGGACTGCACCTCGGACTTGGCGTACGCCGTGATGGACATCATCCGTTCCACCAGGGGCAGCAGCCGCCGTACGTCGGTCTCCGACAGGTCGAAGACCCGGCCGATCACGCCGACGGTGAGCGGCACCGCGAAGTCCGCGAGGAGGTCGGCGGGGCCGCCCTTGTCGCGCATCGCGACCGCCAGGTCGCCGGCGAGCTCCGCCACGTACGGGCGCAGCTGATTGGCGCGCAGCGCGGTGAAGGCGTGCGCGACGATCTGGCGCCGCCGGGTGTGGTCGGGCGGGTCCACCGAGTTGAGCGCGAGCGACTCGGGCGAGCGCTGGCTGATGCCGAACCGGGAGGCGGGGAAGCGCGCGAAGGCGGAGTCGGTGAGCACCTGGCACATGTCCTCGTGCCGGTGGACGAGGAGCGCCGAGACACCGCTGCGCAGCGTCGCGGGCACCAGCCTCTCGCCGTGCGCCAGGGCACCGAACTCCGGTGCGGGCTCGACGCCTTCGTGCTCGGGGAAGGGGAAGGGGCAGGCCGAGGTCACGGTGCGACCTCCGGGTCCACGGGTTCGCCGAGGGCCTTGCGGATCGCCTGGACGGTCTCGACCGCCTCCGCTTCGGTGCAGTGGCCGGGGTTGCCGACGAGGGGGCGGCCCCGGGGCCCGTCCTCGCCGATGCGCGGCATCAGCCAGGTGTGGAAGTGCGGGGTCCCCTCCATCGACGAGAACGTGTAGACGCGCGGCGATCCGGTGGCCTCCTTGATCGCGGTGGTCAGCCGGCGGACCAGCAGCGCGTGCGAGGCGGCCTCCTCGTCGGTGAGGTCGCTGTGGTCGACGAAGTGGCGGTGCGACTCGATGAGGAGCGTGCCGCGCGGCCAGTAGCCGGTCGGTCCGTGGCAGGCCCGCCACGTCCCGTCGTCCACGAGGTGGCCGCCGGGCGGCACGGGGCGCCCCGCCCAGGAGGGCACGGGTGCGCCCGCGTACTTCTCGCAGATCAGGCAGCGCTCGTGGAGCGGGGTGCTGTGGTCGAACAGCCGGCTGACCGGGTCGGCGACGTCGGCCAGGGGCTCCAGCTGGACGTGGCGCACGTACCACGCGTCGAGGTCCGCGGCCCGGGCCCGGGAGTCCGCCAGGTGCTCGGGTTCGCGCAGGGCCCAGCGCTCCTCGGCGTCCTTCGCGCTCAGTCCGGTGCGCTCGCCGATCCAGGTCCAGGACGCGCCGCGCGTCCGCAGGTAGGCGACGAGTTCGTCCTGGAGTACGGGGACGTCGTCGTTCAGGAGCCGCCAGATCCGCTCGGCGAGCGTGCTGTCGGCCTCGGCGGGGGCGTCGGGTTCGGCGACCGCCTTGCGGAGCTCGTCGGACAGGTCCCGCAGGCGCGTCGACAGCGCCAGGCGTGCCAGGTCCTGCTCGGTGTGGTGAGGGAGATCCATGGTCGTCTTTCTTCTCCGTCAGGGGGCCAGTGAGGTGTAGAGGCGAAGCTCGGGCGAGTCCTCGGCGGCGTAGTGCACGCGGGCGTAGCCGGGGTCGCCGTGCGCGTGCTCCGCGTCCAGGTCGGGCCGGTGCGTCAGCCGGAGCGGCTCGGTGGTGCCGAGCCGGCCGAGGAGCGTCGCCTCGGCGATGGTGTGGTGCAGATGGACGAGGTACTGAACCAGCGTCACATCGCGTGTGGCCAGCTGGAGTTCGCGCGCGGGGCCGCCGCCGCTGCCCGGCACGTCGAGCGTGTCGGGCAGCGGCGGCAGCGATCCGCTCAGCGGTTTCAGCAGGCGGCCCACGCCGGGCAGGCGGTCCTTCGGGTACGTGCCGAGCCAGGCGACCGTGCCGGACGGCGCCACCGCCCTCGCCGGGGTTCGGTCCGGCAGGTTCGCCGGGTTGCCGAACAGGAAGCGGGTGCGGGTCCACGAGCGCAGCCAGGTCATGGCCTCCGCGTGGGGCAGGTCCGCGGCGAACGCGCGGGCGCCCTGCACCACGTCGGCCACGTCCAGGCCGCGCAGCAGGACGAGGGCGGTGACGGGCGTGGTGTCCGTGGTGGACTCGGCCACCAGGCGGGCGCGCTCGTCGAAGAGGGCGGAGAGCCGGTCCTGGGCGCGGGCCGCCGCCAGGGCCGGCGTCATCGCGCCCCCTGCGGTTCGAGGACGGCCAGGATCTCGTCGAGCACGACGTCCGGGGGCACGTCGCCGTCGACGACCGTCAGCGGCAGCTCGGCGACCTCCTTGAGCAGGGTGCCGCGCAGCGCGTCCTGGAGCCCGGTGAATCCCTCCCGGGTCGGCTCCTGCCCGAAGTGTTCGAAGCAGTTGAGCCGTTCGCCCTCGCGGCTGCGCTCCCACGCGACGTCGGAGCTCACGTCCAGGTAGAGCACGCCGTCGGGCTGCGGGAACGACCGCCACTGCGCGAACAGTTCACTGTCCTCCAGGCCCAACAGGGCGCACTTGGAGAGCAGTTTGTAGTAGTACGAGTCGACGACGACCCGCTCCCGGTCCGCGGCGCGCGCCAGCTCGTCCCGCAGGTGGAGCACGATGGGGTGCAGCGCCGCGAGGACCATCTCCGGCGAGTAGCGCTCGCCGCGGTGGGCGAACGCCTCCCCCACCCAGTTCTCGCGGAGCAGCCGCACCATCGGGGCGGACTCCAGGTAGCGGTCGTCGTAGGAGACGACGTGCCAGCCGTGTTCGGTGTGCAGCCGGGTCAGGACCGTCGACTTTCCGGAGAAGTCCGGCCCGAGCAGTGTCCAGAATCCGGTCAAGGGACTACCCCCTTCTGTTGCTTCTTACGGTTTGGGGCTCTGTCACAGCGCGTTGACCAGGCCGATGGCCGCGAACGAGGAGAAGGACAGCAGCAGGAACAGCACGGCGAGGCCCAGCGGCCACCGGGGCGCGCCCCGGTGGAAGCGGGCCGCCGCGAGGACGGGCACGGGCAGCGGGACGAGCACCAGCCAGCCCGCGGCCTGGCCGGGCGCCCACGGCCGCAGCGCCGCGATCTGCAGCGCCGCCGCGCCGAACGCGCACGCGAGCACGGTCCACGCGGTGGCGTTCACGCCCAGCGTGTGCACGTACGTGCGCGTGTGCGGCGCCGGGTCGCGCACGAGCCGCCGCGCGAACTCCATGTGCGCGAGCAGCAGGACGAACCCGAGAGCGACGACGAGGTCCAGCGCTCCCGGCGCGTGGTCCCGCCCGTGCGCGGTGCCCAGGTAGACGTAGCCGCACATGAGCGTCTGGTGCGGGATGTTGACCAGGAGCTGGGTGAGCAGCCGGTCCGGCTTGGGCCACTCCCAGCGCCACTCGATGAACAGCACGACGCAGACGTACGCGAGGACCGCGCCGTAGGCGGCCGCGGGCAGGCCGCGTGGTGCGTTGGCGAGCACCAGCACGGCCATACCGGCGAAGAACAGCGTCATCAGGTCGCCGACCCGTACCGCACCCGTGACCAGGGCCCGGCCCGGGTTCTGCACCCGGTCGTAGTCGAGGTCGCGCACGTCGTCCACGGCACGGAACAGCAGGAGGTTGACGGCGATGGTCACCGCCGTCAGGGCGAGGCCGGGCGCCGACGCGACCCCCTCTGTGCGGTGGACCGCCTGGTAGACGAAGGTCAGGCCGTAGGACCAGCCGAGACCGAGGACCGCGTAGAACCAGAGGGGGTACGTCAGTGCGTACTTGACGAGCCGGGTGATCACGAGGCGTCCACGGCTCCGGGCTCGGACTGGGACTCCGCCTCGGGCTCGTCGAGCACGGTGATGGTGCCCCGGTCGCCGTCGACCTCGATCCAGGCGCCGTCGGGGACGCTGTCCACGACCCCGGGCACCGCGACCACCGTGGGCACCCCGAAGATCCGGCCGGTGATGGCCATGTGGGAGAGCACGGTGCCCCGTTCGGCCACCAGACCCTTGGCCACCAGCATCAGGACCAGCCAGCCCGGGTCCGTCTCCCTGGCCACCAGGATCTTGCCGCGGCACGACTCGGGGTCGATGTTCGGGTCGGTGACCACACGGGCCCTGCCGCGGACCACGCCGCCGCTGGAGGCCAGGCCGGTCAGCGTGGACGCGGTGTCGCTCCGGTTGGTGCCGGCCGAGGCGAGCGCCACGGTCAGCGGCACGTCCGCGTCGGTGGCGAAGACGTTCGGCGGGTCCGACCGCTCGGTCGCCTTCTGCCGGGTGGCGGCGCGCACCCGCGCCAGTTCGCGCAGCTCACCGCCCGCCCTGCCGCCCTCGTAGGCGCCGAGGACCTCCTCGATCGTGAGGTCGTACACCTGGGAGACGTCGTCCAACTGGCCCGCGTCGACGAGGTGTTGGGCCAGTGCGTTGACCATCCTGCGGGACGCGCCGAAGAGTTCGGTGCGGCAGAAGCGCGCGTTCTCCCGGATGAGCAGGTTGCGGCGCAGGGACCAGAAGAGCACGCGCAGCGCGGCGCGGCGCGCCGGGTCGGAGCAGTGGGCGCGCAGTTCGTCCTCGGCCTCCTGCCGTGCCCGGCGCTCCTCCTCGATGCTGTTCTCGACCGTGCGCCCGATGGAGATCAGCGGCCGCAGCTGGTCGATGAGGAGGTGCGGGACGTTCGCGACGACCGTGGACTCGAACTTGAGGTCGTGCAGGCCGCGGTCGCCGTACCGCTTCACGTGCGCCTGCGCGAGATCGGCGAGGTCGGTGCCGAACGCGCCGTCCGCGAGGCGGCTCCAGACCTCGGCCGAGTCCTTGTTGTTCAGGACGCTCTCGTTGGCCTCGGGGTGGGCGGCGACGGCCTCGGCGACCGTCAGGAGGGAGCGCAGCGCGAGGACGGAGCGGTTGACCGGGCCGTCGCACAGCATGCCGTTGAGCGCACCGCGGTCCGCCTGCGGGGCCCAGCGCTTCATCAGCCGCTCGGCCAGGTCGAGTTCGGCGATGACGTGGGAGTTGGTGACGAGCGTGCCGCCCCAGCGCAGGGCGACGTCCGCCCACAGCTCGCGGTAGTCCTCGACGATCTCGCCCGCCGACTGCGTCTTCGGGTCGGGCAGCGCGTCGCGCCGCTCGTCCCACCAGCCGAAGAAGCGGCGCATCCGTACGGGGGCCATGGCGCGGCGGGCACCGGCGGCCGGGATCTCGCGGGCCCGCATGGCGAGGCGCTTGAGCCGTCCCGGCGCCTGGACGGACACGGACGAGCCGACCGTGACCACGGCCTTCTCCCACTGCCGCTTGATGGAGGCGAACGCCCGCATCTGGCTGTGCAGTCGGTACCAGGACTCCAGGCGCATGTAGACGCGCCCGTCCAAGTAGCCGATCATGCGCCGCAGTTCGTAGCGGTGGCGCTGGAGGGTGCGCTCGCTGACGCCCATGCGCCGGTACAGCTCCTCGAAGCCGACCGCGTAGAGCTCGCAGGCCACGGAGTAGGTCAGCGTGGAGGTGAACCCGGCGAAGCTCTCGGAGATGTTGCCGTTGCTCCAGTGCAGCTCGCGCGCCACGGAACCGGCGGCGGCCGCGGCGGCGGGTGCGGGCGCGGCGGCGATGGCCGCGGGGCGCGCCTGGACGAGGTGGATGTCACCGTCCTCGGTGATCGCCCCCTCGATGTCCTGCGGCAGGCCGAAGTGGCCCTCGAGGGAGACGGCCAGTTCCGCGACGCGGCGCGCGGTGGCGTCGTCGAGGACGGGGCGGTCCGCCAGGGCCTCGGGCACCTCGTCGACGGTCGTCCCGCCGACCGTGTCGGGCACGACGCGGCGCTCCTTGCGGACGAGCTGCGACTCGACCGCTCCCGTCGAGCGGTGCACGGAGAAGTGGTCGACGTCCGCCTGCTCCTGCACGACGCCTTCGCCGAGGCCGTAGGCGGCGGCGACCAGGGACTGCTCGCCCGCGTGGGCGCCGCGCGGGTCGCGGCTGAACGCCACGAAGGACCGGGCGGCGGGCACCAGGCGCTGGATGCCCACGGCCATCCGCGTGACGGTGGGGTCGCCGCCGCGCGTGGCCCGGTACAGCACGCCCTCGGCGGTGAAGGCCGACGCCCAGCACTCGACGACCCGCTCGACCAGTTCGTCGCGGCCGACCGCGAGGAAGCTGCGCCCCAGACCGGCGAACGGGTCGTCGGCGGAGTCCTCGCCGCCTTCCTCGTCGTCCGCGCCGGGCACGGCGCAGGAACGGACCGCGACGGTGCCGGAGTCCCCCGCGAGGCGGTCGAACGCGCGCAGCAGTTCCGCGGCGAGGCCGTCGGGGGCGCCGGCGCGCAGCACCGCGTCGGTGGCGAGCTTGGACCAGTGGGCGAGCTCGTCGGGGCCGCTGTCGGGGGCGAGTTCGGGGAAGTCCGCCGCGGCGGCCTCCCGCATCCTGTCGAAGGCCGCCACGGGCAGACAGACGAACTCCGGTACGCGGTAGCCCGCCGCGCGCAGCTGTGCCTGGCGCGCGAACTTGTGGCCCACCAGCAGCGGGTCGGATGCCTCCGCCGCGGTGTCGGGGAAGGTCACTTCCTGCGTCATATCGCACGCTCCTCGACGTGTCGCCTGCGGAATCGAATGGTCTGGTACTGACGCGGGGTCACGATCATCGCGTCGAAGCGGGCGCTGCCGACCTCTTCGTCGACGTCGTCGCCCGACGAGCGGAACAGCCGCGCCGTGAGCGCGTACATACGGCCGTCGACGGGCGTGCGCACCCATTCCAGGGACACTTCGCCAGGTGTGAGCCCCAGCGGGACGTCCACCTCCAGCGCGCTCAGGATGAACTTGTCGCCGATGGGCCGCCCATAGCCCTCGTGTCCGATCAGGGTCACGAACTGCCGCGCCGACTCGATGAGTTCCGCCACGGGACGGGTGCGCAGCGGATGGCCGACGGGCGGCCGCTGCACCCGCGCGAGGAGCCGGTCCTCGGCCCACCAGGCCGCGCCGAGCAGGGCGTTCTCGGGCCGCTCGCGGTGGGTCAGTTCGGTCGCCGCCAGGGTCTGTCCGCGCAGGGCGGGAGCGGCCGGAACAAGGCGCTCCGCCGACTTGCGGTGCAGCACGGCCGTTCCGCTCACCGCCGTGGACTCGCCGATGGTGGCGGCCAGTTCCCAGGCGGTCTCGTCCTCGGTCTCGGGGACGGAGCGCGAGACGGACACCGTGATGTCGTCGTCCAGCTCGCAGAACTTCTCGAAGTCCAGCGCCACCTTGATGCGCCCGTCGGGCCGCGGTTCCTCGCTCTGGGCACGGATCAGATCGAGGAGCCCCGCGACGACGAGGATGCCGGGGACGTGGTCGAGGGCGTGGTCGAAGAAGAACGGGTCCTCCTTGTCCACCACCAGCCGCGCCGTCGCCCCCGCGGAACCCCGGTTCCACTCCCTCAGAATCGCTTTCTCTTTCATACGCTGCCTTTTCGGTTGTCTGCCGCTCGGGGCAGGGCCCCCGCCTCGGGCCTGATGGTTTTGCGGGCACGCCGCACGGCCGCCCGTGCGCCGGGAAACGGGCACGGCGGAACGCACCGATGCCGGGTGTGGTGCCGGCAGCATTTCGACGGCCCCCGCGGCGATCGTCTGGCGGGACCAATCGCGCGTGACGGGACCGGTGCCACGTACGGGTGAGGATTCGCGCTCAGAGCCGCCGCACGACGGGGCCGCGGGATGGCGCGGCGCACGGTCGTCGGAATGCGCGGACACTTCGGCAAGTGCAGGCGCGACGGCGAACGCGACAATCGACCGAGATCACCGGTCGGGAATCACCAGTGAACAGGTTCAGCGGCCCCATGGTCGGGGCGGTCGCGGCGATCCCTCGGGGTGCTCGGCGGTGAGCGACTGACCAGGCGGAAGGGTCAGGAAACCGTCGTGCGGGGCGTAGTTGGCCCGTGCGCCGACGTCGACATGAGGGAGACGGACTTCCCGCGAATGCGGAAGGTCACAGACTTTTGACGGAACCTTTTCGAAGGATTGCCATAAGGACAGCTGCCCGAAGGTCTCAAGCCCCCGGTTGATGACGGACTGCTGCACGTTTCCGAACCTCGCAGAAGGAAATTCGACATCCCGACGCAGCGGATGTGGCAGCATCGCCGAACTGAACCCGCAGGGGTATACACACCTCGCCCAAGGTTCGAGCAAGGCGGACACCACCAGCGAAGCTGATACCCCCCCACACCCCGTCGAGCGTATCGACTGGTGCCACAACATGAACAAATCGACGAATCGGG
The DNA here is from genome assembly GCF_055558735.1 of Streptomyces sp. NPDC025651. Classification (NCBI taxonomy): domain Bacteria; kingdom Bacillati; phylum Actinomycetota; class Actinomycetes; order Kitasatosporales; family Streptomycetaceae; genus Streptomyces; species Streptomyces sp. NPDC025651. The sequence continues at coordinate 136,607 of NZ_JBVHLZ010000009.1, read as the reverse complement.
TACGGATTGGCATCCCCCGTGCCCGCCGGACCTCCAGAGCCTAAGAGTTTCGGACAACTAGCGTCAACCATTGATCACTTGTTGTCATGGCCGGAACGTGGTGTACGCGGAAGCGACTATTCATATCCCATGGCGCCCGCAACTACCGGGAACGGGAGGGGGATAATGGGGCGAGAGCGGAGGCCACCCACATGACATCGCGCACGCACACGGGCCGGCTCGACGGGCGCGTCGAGCGCGGCAACCAGACCCGCCGCCTCGTGCTGCGCCGCACCGTCGACATCGCCTCGGTCGAGGGGCTCGACGCCCTCTCCCTCGGCCGCATCGCCACCGAGTTGAACCTCAGCAAGAGCGGGGTCTTCGCGCTCTTCGGGTCGAAGGAGGAGCTGCAGCTCGCGACCATCAGGGCCGCGGGGCGCATCTTCCTCGACGCGGTGGTGGGGCCCGCCCGGCAGGAACCGCCCGGCATCGGGCGGGTGTGGCGGCTGTGTGCGGGCTGGCTCGCGTACTCCGAGGACCGGGTCTTCCCCGGCGGCTGCTTCTTCCACGGCGTCATCGCCGAGTACGACGCCCGCGAGGGCGCGGTGCACGACGCGCTGGCGCACGCCGACCGCGCCTGGACCGCCCAGGTGGAGGAGTGCGTCGCCGAGGCCCTCGCCGCGGGCGAGCTGCACGCGGACACGGACGTGCCGCAGCTCGCCTTCGAGCTCATCTCCTTCCTGGAGACGGCCAACGCGCACTCGGTCCTGCACGAGGAGCCACACGCCTACCGCAAGGCGGGCACGGCCGTCACGAACCGCCTGCGCGCCGCGGCGAGCGACCCCTCACTGATCCCTCGGCTGCCCTGACCCCTCCCCTGCGGACCTCTCCCTTCCACCTGTCCTGACTTGCTCCCCCAACCACCCTGCCGAGCAGCTCTTTTGAGCCATCGGGGCCGCCGGTGCCCGATGCGCCGAAGTATCAGCACGACCGTTCGTTTAGTTTTATGTTCGGCTCATGCCTCCTTCGCTGACCGACCTCGTCGCCCTCGACCGTGTCGCCGTCCAGGAGTCGCTCCGCGTCCTGTCCGCCGCCCGCGACGCGGCGGACTGGGAGCGCCCGACCCCGTGCGCGAGCTGGACCCTGCGCCGGCTCGTGGCGCACATGACCGCCCAGCACCACGGCTTCGCGGCGACCGCGCTCGGCGTCCGCGTCGACCTTCCCGACGCCGTCACCGGCGCCGCGTACGACGTCTCGCCCCGCTGAACATCCCACCCGTATCTTCCGTACTCCCCGGTACCACCGGCGACACGGAGCACCACGGGAGGCACCTTGCGGCGCGTCAACGGCACGGCTCTGATCATCGCGGCACTCGTCGCCACGCTGGGCGCGATCGCGTTCCCCGTGTGGTCGTACGCCGACCGCTCCGGCACGGGGCCCGCCGATCTGGCGGCAGGGTCCGTGGCCACCCGGTGGGGGCCGCTCTCGGCGGCCGACCGGGACCTGCTGGTGAAGGTGCGGCTCGCGGGGCTGTGGGAGATACCCGCGGGGCAGCAGGCCGTCGAGCGCGCGCCGACCGAGGCCGTCAAGGAGGCGGGCGACCACCTCATCGTCGGCCACACCGACCTCGACCAGCGGGTCCGCACCGTCGCGGCGCAGCTCGGCGTGGAGCTGCCCAATCAGCCGACGGACCAACAGCAGGGCTGGCTGGAGGAGTTGACCGAGGCGAGCGGCGAGACGTACCAGAAGAAGTTCGCGAACCTGCTGCGCGTCTCGCACGGCAAGGTCTTCGCCGTGATCGCCCAGGTGCGCGACAGCACCCGCAACTCCCTGATCCGGCAGCTCGCCACGGACTCCAACCAGACCGTCCTCGACCACATCACGATGCTGGAGGCCACCGGGCTCGTCGACTTCGACGACATCGCGAACGGTGCCGCGTCGACCGCGACCGCGAGCCCGACCGGGCCGCCCCCGCCGTCCGGGGCCACGCCCGCCGAGCCGGTGCCCGCCGGGCCCAGCGGCGGCGTGCCGACCACGTCCCGCCCCTCGCCCGCGCCGCCCGGCCAGGTCAACACGGACCGGCCGGAACCTCAAATGTAGCTCTGAACGTCTCTCTCCCAGGGTTCGCGCGCACCCGTCCCGGCCATGGTCCTGGGGACGGGGAACGGGGGACGAAGTGGGAGCGACATGCAGCGTCTGGAAATGCGCCCGGGGACGGGGACCGGGACGGGACCGGGTGCACGTACAGAGGCACGCACGGGGGCGCGTACGGAGGTGCGTACGAAGCCGCGTACGCAGCCGCGTACGGGCGCGCGCACGGGTGTCCGCCTGGGCACCGGCATCGGCTGGCGGCCCGAGATCGCGGAGGCCGTGGAGGCGATGCCCGGCATCGACTGGGTCGAGGTCGTCGCGGAGAACGTCTGCCCCGGGCACCTGCCCGACTCCCTGCTGCGGCTGCGCGAGCGCGGCGTGACCGTCGTGCCGCACGGCGTCTCGCTGGGACTCGGCGGCGCGGACCGCCCCGACGAGGGACGGCTCACCGCGCTCGCCGAGCGGGCCGTCGCCCTCGGCTCGCCCCTGGTGACCGAGCACATCGCGTTCGTGCGGGCCGGCGGCGCCCTCACCGCCACGCAGCCGCTGGAGGCCGGGCACCTGCTGCCGGTGCCGCGCACCCGCGACGCGCTCGACGTGCTCTGCGAGAACGTCCGCATCGCGCAGGACGCGCTGCCCGTGCCGCTCGCCGTGGAGAACATCGCGGCGCTGATCGCCTGGCCCGGCGAGGAGATGACGGAGGGTCAGTTCCTCTACGAGCTGGCCGACCGCACGGGCGTGCGTCTGCTCATCGACGTCGCCAACCTCCACACGAACCACGTCAACCGCGGCGAGGACCCGGCGCGGGCCCTGGACGAACTGCCGGTCGAGGCCATCGCGTACGTGCACGTCGCGGGCGGCTTCGAGCGGGACGGCGTCTGGCACGACAGCCACGCGCACCCGGTGCCCGAGCCCGTCCTCGCGATCCTCGCCGACCTCGCCTCACGCGTGTCCCCGCCGGGCGTCCTCCTGGAGCGGGACGAGAACTTCCCCGAACCGGCCGAACTGGAACGGGAGTTGACCGCAATCCGCACAACACTGAAGACGAGCCGTACGACACTCAACCCTTCGGGCAAATCCCCCGCGGACACCGTGAACGCCCCGGACGCCCCGGACGCCCCGGACGCCACGGACAGCCCGGAGGCCTTGGATGCCACGGACGCCACAGACACCGTCGACGCCACTGACGCCCCGGACGCTCTGACCGCCCCGGACGCCTTGAACACCCGAGACACCTCGAACGCCCCGGACGCTCCGGACGCCACGAACGCGCCGGACACCCGGCGCGACGTCGCGCCCGCCCCCGACGTCGCGTCCGCCTCCGACGCCGCGCGCCAGCGCACCGCGCTCGCCCAGGTCGCCCTGCTCTCCTCGCTGGTCGCGGGCACCCCCGCCCCCGAGGGCTTCGACCACGCGCGTCTGAAGGTGCAGAGCCACGCCCTGGCCGCCAAGCGGGCCGACGTCGTCGCCAAGGTCGCGCCCGAACTGCCCCGGATCCTGGGCGCGTCGTACCGCGCGGACTTCCTCGCGTACGCGCAGACCCGGCCCATGACCGGCGGCTACCGCCACGACGCGCTGCGCTTCGCCGAACACCTGCTGCTCGCGGACCGCCCCGAAGACAGCGGGGCCCGGCGGCAGTTGGGCGAGTGGTGGCGGGAGCGCTCGGGCCCGGCGCCGCTGTCCCGGCGGCCCGCCGCCAGACTGCTGGACGCCGCCCGCCGACTCCTGCCGAGGCGGTGACGCCATGACCGTCCTGAGCATGGTGTACACCGTCGTCGTCTCGCTGGCCGCGGCGGAGCTGATCCGCGGCGTGGCGGCCGCCCGCCGCACCGGGTCCCCGTACCAGACGAGGCAGCCCCTGGACCCCGAGCACGGCGTGTTCGTCCGGGGCACCCTGGAGGCGGCGTTCCTCTCCGGCGGGCCCGCACGCGCCACCGACTCGCTGATCGCGGGCCTGCACGAGGACGGCCGCCTCCTCGTCGCGGGGCCCGGCGTCGTCGGCATCACCCGGCCCGCGGCCAGGAACGCCGGCGAGCAGGCGGTCATCGACGCCCACGCCGCGGCGCCGAGCGGAGCGCTGCACTGGCTGCGCAGGGCCGTGATGCACAGCGCGCCGGTGCAGCAGACGGGCGAGGAGCTCGCACGGCGCGGCCTCCTCGTACGCCCCGGCCGCCAGCGCAAGTGGCGCGTCTGGGCCGGGACGCAGGTCTACGCGAGCCTCTTCGGATTCCTGGCGTGCGCCATGCTGATCACGGTGCAGCACGCCAACGACCATACGGAGCCCGGGAGTACGGACTCCGCACTCGACGACATCCTGGTGATGCTGCCCGGTCTCGCCTTCGGCATCACGAGCGGCCTGATCTGCCTCTCGGTCACCTCGAAGCAGCTCACCGTCGCGGGGCGCCACGCCCTGCGCGAGTACGTCGCCGCCTCGCCGCACATCACGGACGCGGCGCACCTGGTGGCGACGCGCGGCCTCGCGACGGCCCAACCGGACCTGCGGGCGCAGCTGATCGCCGCCGCCCGCATCCGCGTCCCGGCGGCCCCGGCGGGCCCGAACCTCGTTCCGCACCAGAGCCCGGCCCTGTGGAACTCGGGCGGCGGAACGCCCGTCTGGTGCGCGTCGGGCAGCGTAGGCGGGAGCGGCGGATTCGCCTGCTCCGGCGGAGGCGGAGGCGGAGGCGGCGGCTCGGCGTGCTCCGGAGGCGGCGGCTCGGCCTGTTCGAGCGGAGGTGGCGGCGCGAGCTGCTCCGGCGGGGGCGGCGGCTCCTCGTGCGGCGGCGGAGGCGGAGGCGGCGGGTCCTCGTGCGGCGGAGGCGGTGGGGGCGGAGGCGGCGGTTCATTCTGAGCAGGCGGCCCTCCACCTTCCGAGGGCGCACGCCGAGACCATCAACTCATGGCTCCGGTACGGCGGTTGACGTACTCCCGGCCGTATCGGACCGCGCCCCCACCGGGGCGCACTAACGTGCGGTGCCGCAACAGGAGGCACCATGCGATCCCGAACCATCAACGGCACCGGCCTCATCGTCGCGGGACTCGTCGCGACCCTGGCCGCGCTGATCTTCCCTCTCTGGTCCTACGAGGACCGCTCGGGCACCACCCTCGACCGGCTCAACGCCGAGACGGTGTCGACCGACTTCGGGCCACTGTCCGCCCTGGACCGGGACTTCATCACCAAGGTGCGCCTCGCGGGCCTGTGGGAGCTGCCCGCCGGGCAGCAGGCCGAGGAGCGGGGCACCACCAAGGCGGTGCGGACCGCGGGCGAGCACCTCGTCGAGGGCCACACGTTCCTGGACGCGCGCGTACGCGAGGTCGCGGCCCGGCTCAGCCTCGAACTGCCGAGCCAGCCCAACGCCCAACAGCGGGACTGGCTGGCGGAGTTGAGCGGCGCGCGCGGGGAGACGTACAACGAGAAGTTCGCGAACATCCTGCGCCGCGCCCACGGCAAGGTCTTCTCCGTCGTGGCCGAGGTGCGCGCCAACACCCGCAACACGCTGGTGCGCGAGCTGGCCGACGACGCGAACACCACCGTCCTCGACCACATCACGGTCCTGGAGGAGACCGGCCTCGTCGACTTCGACGGCCTCGCGCGGGACGCGGTGACGACCGGCCCCGCGGGCCCCGTGACCAGCTCCCCTCCCCCGCCGGGACCGACGGACGCCCCCGGCTCCGCCACCCCGGTCACCCCCTCCCCCACGTTCCCGCTGCCCCCGGCCGCGTCCCGCGCGAAGCCCGTGGATCCAGAACCAGAGAGGCCAGAGAGGAAGGAGCCGAAGAATCCGAAGAGGACCGAGAGGACCGAGAGGACCGAGAGGACAGGGAAGGCCGAGAAGACTGGGAAGGCCGAGGAGGCCCAGCAGTCCGAGGGGAAGCGCGGCGCCAACCCCCGCCCGAAAACGGAACGTTACCTACCCGTCACCCCCCGTCCGCATAGTGAATAAGCCATGGCGCACAGCCTCCCCTTCGCATAGAACACCGCCATGTTCTGGGTCCCCCTGCTCCTCCTCGCCTGGGCCGCGACCGGCCTGTCCTGCGGCCGGCTCTGCCTGGCCGCGAGCCGCGCCGCCGCTCGGGACAGGACCGCGGCCCGCGGCCACGAGCTCACCCTCTACGAGGCCGCGTTCCTGTCCGGCGGCCCCTCCCGCGTCGCCGACGTGACGCTGGTCGCCATGGCAAGGGCGCGGCGGCTCCTGATCGCGCACACCGGCTGGGCCACCGTGGTCGACCCGGTGGGCAGGGACGACATGGAGCGCTCGGTGCTCGGCGCGATCGGCCCCGCGGGACAGTCGCGGATAGCGCCGATACGGCGGGACACTGCTGCCGCCGCCCCGGTGCGGGCCCTCGCGGACCGGCTCGTCGCGGCGGGCCTCGCCGTCCCGGAGGGCGTCGCCTCGGGGGTGGCCGCCGCGGTGCGGCAGGTGCGGGCCGCCGCGGTGGCGGTCCTCGCGCTCGGCACCGTCGCGGTCCTGATGCCCTCGCAGGAGCGCACGGCCACGGGACAGGTGCCGGTCGGGGTCTGGTTCTCGCTGCCGCTGCTGATGTGCGCGGGCTGCCTCCTCATCGCGCGCGTCGAGGTCCACCCGTACACGCGGTGGGCGTCCCCCGCGGGCCAGCGCCTCCTCGGCTCGCTCTCGGCGCGCGGCGACCACCTCACCGCCGTGGCCGTGCGCGGCGTCCGCGCCACGGGCGACCCCGGGCTGCGGGCCGCTTTTTCCCACCGCGGCCCCGGCGAAACGGCGCAACGGGGTCATTGATCCGACACCGGCAAGCTGGTCCTTTACTTCGCCAAGTGCCGCACGAATCATCCCCTTTGTTCGATCATCACCCGGAAACGCACGGCCGGACATAAGGGGTAGACAAGCGCGATGAGAGCAGCAGCCGCCCGCTACGGAACCGCCGGATCCTTGGTCCTGACCGCCCTCGTCGCCGCCCCCGCGGGAAGTGCGAGCGGCGCCCCGCCCACCCCGGAGACACGCGGCACGGTGCTCGCCGCCCAGCGCGCCGAGGCCGCCGGTATCCGCTGGGGCGACTGCGCCAGGGCCGAGGGCCTCCCCCCGTCCGTCCGGTGCGGCACGGTCTCCGTGCCGCTCGACTACGCCCGGCCCGACGGCAAGCAGATCAAACTGACCGTCAGCCGCACCGAGGCCACGGGCAAGGCCGAGGGCAAGCAGGTCGCGCACCAGGGCTCGGTGGTCTTCAACCCCGGCGGGCCCGGCGCGTCCGGCATGTACTTCCCGATGGTGGGTGTCCTGCCCGAGTGGAAGCGCATCGCGGCGGCCTACGACCTGGTCGGCTACGCCCCGCGCGGGGTGGGCCGCTCGGCGCCGCTGTCCTGCCAGGACCCGAAGCAGTTCACCAAGGCGCCCACGCAGGCGCCGAGCCACCCCGACGCCTCGTACAAGCAGGAGCGCATCGCGCAGGCGAAGTCGTACGCGCGCGGGTGCGCGGCCCGCAACCCGGGCCTTCGGCACTACACGACGCTGAACAACGCGCGCGACCTGGACGTGCTGCGGGCCGCGCTCGGCGAGAAGAAGCTGACGTTCATGGGCGCCTCCTACGGCACCTACTTCGGGGCCGTCTACGCCACGCTCTTCCCCTCGCACGTGCGCCGCATGGTCTTCGACTCGGCGGTCAACCCCGACCCCTCGCAGATCTGGTACGACAACAACCTCGACCAGTCGGTGGCGTTCGAGCGGCGCTGGGCGGACTTCCGCGCGTGGGTGGCCAAGCACGACAAGACGTACCACCTGGGCACGACGCCCGAAGAGGTGCTCCGCAGCTACCAGAAGGTGCGCGCCGAGCTGGCCCACAAGCCCGCGGGCGGCAAGGTCGGCCCCGGCCAGCTGCAGGCCGCCTACCTCAAGGCCGGGTACTACGACGACTACTGGCCGATGCGCGCGACGGCGCTCGCCGAGTATCTGAAGGGCAACCCGAAGCCGCTGATCGAGCAGGCCGCGCCCGAGCCGCAGGCGGCCGTCGAGGAGGAGAACGGCAACGCCGTCTACACGGCCGTCGAGTGCAACGACGCGCCGTGGCCGACGGACTTCAAGAAGTGGGACCGCGACAACTCCCGCCTCGCGCGCGTGGCGCCGTTCGAGACCTGGGACAACGCCTGGATGAACCTGCCGTGCGCTTACTGGCCCGCGCCCCGGCAGAAGCCGCTCGACGTGGGCGCGGCCAAGGGCGCGCTGCCGCCGACGCTGATCCTGGCGGCCGAGCGTGACGCCGCGACGCCGTACGAGGGCGCGCAGGAGCTCCACCGCAGGCTGCCGGGCTCGGTCCTGGTGACCGAACAGGGCGCGGGCACGCACGGCATCGGCGGCGGCGCCAACCAGTGCATCAACGGGCACCTGGACGCGTACCTGTTGGAGGGCCGCCTCCCGGTGCGACGCGCGGCGTGCGCGCCGCACCGGGAGCCGGTGCCTCTGGCGGGTAAGCGGGCGGCGGAGCTTCCCAGGGAGCTCTGACTCCGTTGGCCTCTGCTGGTTCGTCGTGGCTGATCGCGCAGTTCCCCGCGCCCCCTACGGGGCGCTAGAGAGCCCCGAGGCGTTCCAGCGGGAACGGCGGCTGTGCCAGAGGGCGCACTGCCAATCGCGTCAGCGGCAAGGCGTTGTCATCGCCCGCCGTGCGATTGGCGTGCAGGACGCCGCAGTGGGTGCAGCGGTGGACGAGGACCCATTCGCCGTCTCCGCGTACGGATATGGCGAGGGGTTCCATCCGGGCGCCGCAGTCCGCGGCCCGGTCGCCGGGGGTGTCGTCGAGGTGACGGCTCCACAGGCAGTTGGGGCAGTGGTTGCGGTGCCCGGTGCCGGGGGCGGTCATCGAGACGTCGAGACCGCACTGCAGGCAGCGGAAGGACTGGGCGCGTGCTTCAGTGCGCGCCCGCCTGGAGGTGTTGCGGGACATGGTCGGAGTGACTCCTGAGCGATGCGGAATGGGGTGACTTCGAGAGATTCCGCAGGGCCCGGGGCATACAACACCAGCTTTCCGTAGACGCACGAGAGGCCGGGCCCAACAGGGTCCGGCCTCTCGATGAAACCCGCACCCCCGTGGGCGCGGCAAGCGAATTACCGGCTAGGCGAGGCCCTCCACCAGCTCCGCGACCGACTTGCGGCGGCCGGTGTAGAACGGCACCTCTTCGCGTACGTGCATACGGGCCTCGGAGGCGCGCAGGTGACGCATGAGGTCGACGATGCGGTACAGCTCGTCGGCCTCGAAGGCGAGCAGCCACTCGTAGTCGCCGAGGGAGAACGAGGCGACCGTGTTGGCGCGCACGTCGGGGTAGCCGCGGGCCATCTTGCCGTGGTCGGCGAGCATGCGGCGGCGGTCCTCGTCGGGCAGCAGGTACCAGTCGTAGGAGCGCACGAAGGGGTAGACGCTGACGTAGTCGCGCGGCGTCTCGTCGGCCAGGAAGGCCGGGATGTGCGACTTGTTGAACTCGGCGGGGCGGTGCAGCGCCATGTTCGACCAGACCGGCTCCAGGGCGCGGCCCAGCTTGGTGCGGCGGAAGAGGTTGTAAGCCTCCTGCAGCTCGTCGGCGGTCTCGGCGTGCCACCAGATCATGACGTCCGCGTCGGCGCGCAGGCCCGAGACGTCGTAGGTGCCGCGGACGGTGATGTCCTTGGCGGCGAGCTGGTCGAACAGGGCCTGGACCTCGTCGGCGTAGCCCGCGCGGACCGTACCGTCATCGGGTAGCACGTCGCGCAGCTTGAAGACGGACCACAGCGTGTAGCGGATGACCTCGTTGAGGTCCTTGGCCTTCTTGCCGGCGTTGGGGGTCTTGGCGGGGGCGTCGTCACTCATGCGGCTATTCTCCTCCGCCGCCGTGCAGGCTCTGCACCGGGTTGCGGGTGAGCTCCTGCACACCGGTGAGGTCACCGGCCAGCTGGTCGACGGCGGCGTTGGCGCTGGCGACGCACGCGGGGATGCCGACGCCGTCGTACGCCGCTCCGCAGACCGCGAGGCCGGGCAGCTCGGCGACGTGGGCGCGGATGCGGGCCACGCGCGCGTGGTGGCCGACCGGGTACTGCGGGAGGCCGTCGTTCCAGCGGGTGACGCGGGCGGCGACGGGCGTGGCGGTCAGGCCCGTGGCCTCGCGCAGGTCGCGCCGTGAGACGTCGACGAGTTCGGCGTCGTCGCGCTCCAGGATCTTCGTCTCGCCGTACCGCCCGACGGAGGTGCGCAGGACGAGCAGGTCCGGGTTCTGCCGGTCGATCCAGCCCCACTTGCGGCTGGCGAAGGTGGACGCCTTGATGGTGTGCCCGTCGACGGGCGGCACGAGGAAACCGCTGCCTTCGGGGAGGTCGATCTCGTCGCGTCGGTACGCGAGGGTCGTCAGCGCCATGGAGGCGTACTCGACGGTGCGCAGCTCGGCGGCAGCGGCGGGCGACGCGGCGTCCAGGAGGCGCGCGGCGGCGGGCGCGGGCAGGGCGACGACGACGGCATCGGCTTCGTAGAGGCCGCTTTCCGTGACCACGCGCCAGCCGTCGGCCGTCCGCACCAGCTCGGTGACCGGCGTGTTCGTGAGGATCTCGGCGCCACGCGCGCGTACCGACGCGGCGACGGCGAGCGGCAGCCGGCCGATGCCGCCGTCGATGCCCATGAACACGGGCCCGGTCTGCTGATGGGCCGCGGCGCGGGCCTGGATGGCGCGCACGCCCTCGGTGAGGGAGTCGTGCGTGCGGGCGGCCTCGAAGAGCTGCGGGACGGCCGAGCGCATCGAGATGCGGTACGCGTCCCCGGCGTAGACCCCGCCGAGCAGCGGCTCCACGAGGCGGTCGACGACCTCGCGGCCGAGGCGCGCCGCCACGTACGTGCCGACGGCGACGTCGTCGCCCACCTCGGTGGGCGGCAGCTCGCGGTCCCGCTCGATGCGGCGCAGGCCCTCTTCGGAGAGGACCCCCGCGAGGGCGGACGCGTCGCTGGGCACGCCCATGACGTGGCCCTTGGGCATGGGGCGCAGGGCGCCGCGGGTCCAGATCGCGGCGGTGGCGGTGGCGGGCGGCTGCAGCCGGTCGGCGAGGCCCACCTCGCGGGCGAGCGCGACGGCCTCGGGGCGGCGGGCGAGCATCGACTCGGCGCCGAGGTCGACGCCGACCCCGGCGATCTCGCCGGCGTGCAGCTTGCCGCCGAGCCGGTCGGAGGCCTCCAGGACGGTCACCCGCGTCCGCGGGTCGGTGGCGAGCAGCCGGTGCGCGGCGGCAAGGCCCGCGATCCCGCCCCCGATGACGACGGCGTGGCCGCTCCCCGTGCGTGTGTCCGTTGCGCGCATGGCCCCACTCTCTCAGACCGTCGAGTCCCGACCGTGACCGCATCGGGACCGGTCGGCAACCACCGTTTCGCCCTTGCCCGGCGTCGTAGGAGCACCAGTCACCACGTCCCTCGGGGGGTACGTCGATGCACACGTCCAGCAGGTCCACCCACCGCCCGCCCCGGCACCGCACGCTCCGGGCCCTTTCCGGGCTGCTGCTCGCGCTCGCCCTGGCCGTCACGGGGTGCACGGGCGGAGCGGGCGACAGCGACAGCGGCGGCGACAACAAGGCGGCGCGGGCCGAGGCCGGGGACGACGGGGCGGCCGGTGCGGATTCGGGCCACTCCGGGAAGTCGGAGGCCGATCGGTCCGGCGCGAAGAAGCCGCCGAAGCTCACCGGCTCGCATGTCATCCGCACCGCGAAGCTGACGGTGCGCGTCAAGGACGTGCCCGATGCCCTGGCGGACGCCCGCGCGGCGGCCGAGGACGCGGGCGGCATCGTCGGGAACGAGAACACCACCCGCGACTCCGAGGGCCGCGAACGCACGCGTGTCGTGCTGCGCGTCCCGCAGGAGAGGTACGAGGAGGTCCTCAAGTCCCTCGAAGGCACCGGCACGTTGATCGACCGCGAGGCCAAGGCGCAGGACGTCACCGACCAGGTCGTCGACGTGGAGAGCCGCGTCAAGTCGCAGCGGGCGAGCGTGGCGCGCGTGCGGGAGCTGATGGACAGGGCGACCAAGCTGAGCGATGTGGTGACCCTGGAAGGGGAGTTGAGCACCCGTCAGTCCGATCTGGAGGCGCTGCTCGCCCAGCAGGCCTCGCTGAAGGACCGTACGAGCATGGCGACGATCACGCTGTCGCTGAGCGAGAGCGCGGTGAAGGCGGAGGAGAAGGACGACGACCCGACGTTCATGGACGCGCTCTCGGGCGGCTGGGACGCGTTCGTCACGATGCTGCGCTGGATCGCCGTCGCCCTCGCCGCGGTACTGCCGTTCGCGGCGGTGCTCGCGCTGCTGCTCGCGCTGTGGCTGCGGATCGTGCGCACCCGGCTGCGGCGCCACCCGGAGGTGGAGCCCGTGCAGGGCGACGACGACTGAAGCTGTGGCGCCCCGTAAGGGGCGCGGGGAACTGCGCCCCCACTCACCCGCAGGTCTTCGCCGCTCCGCCGGAGCAGCGCCTAGCGTGGTCCCATGAGCAGCACACAAGAGCGACTCGTGGTCATCGGGGGCGACGCGGCCGGCATGTCGGCCGCGTCACAGGCACGCAGGCTCAAGGGCCCGGACGAGCTGGAGATCGTCGCGTTCGAGCGCGGCCACTTCACCTCGTACTCGGCGTGCGGCATCCCCTACTGGGTGGGCGGCGACGTCGAGGACCGGGACGACCTGATCGCCCGGACGCCGGAGCAGCACCGGGAGCGGTCGATCGACCTGCGGATGCGCACGGAGGTGGCCCGGATCGACGTCGCGGGCCGCCGTGTGCTCGCCCGGCAGCTGGAGACGGGCGAGGAGTACTGGACGGCGTACGACAAGCTCGTGATCGCCACCGGGGCCAGGCCGGTCCGTCCGGCGCTGCCGGGCATCGACGCCCCGGGGGTGCACGGGGTGCAGACCCTGGACGACGGGCAGGCGCTGCTCGACACCCTGGCGCGCACGGAGGGCCGCCGCGCCGTGGTGATCGGCGCGGGCTACATCGGCGTCGAGATGGCGGAGGCCCTGATCACCCGCGGCTACCGCGTCACGGTCGTCAACCGCGGCAAGGAACCGATGTCCACGCTCGACCCCGACATGGGGCGCCTGGTGCACGAGGCGATGACCGGCATGGGCATCGAGATGGTGAACGACGCCGAGGTCACCAAGATCCTCACGGGTGATGACGGGCGGGTCAGGGCGGTGGCCACGGAGGCCGCGGAGTACCGGGCGGACGTGGTGGTGCTCGGCATCGGCGTACGCCCCGAGACCACGCTGGCACGCGAGGCGGAGCTGCCGCTCGGCGAGCACGGCGGTCTGCTCACCGACCTCGCGATGCGGGTGCGCGGGCACGAGAACATCTGGGCGGGCGGGGACTGTGTGGAGGTCCTCGACCTGGTGTCGGGGCGCGAGCGGCACATCGCGCTCGGCACGCACGCGAACAAGCACGGGCAGGTCGTCGGCTCGAACGCGGGCGGGGGGTACGCGACGTTCCCGGGCGTGGTCGGTACGGCCGTCAGCAAGGTGTGCGACCTGGAGATCGCCCGCACGGGCCTGCGCGAGAAGGACGCGCGGGCGGCGGGCCTGCAGTACGTGACGGCGACCATCGAGTCGACGAACCGGGCGGGGTACTACCCCGGAGCGGCCCTGATGACGGTGAAGATGCTGGCGGAGCGGCGCACGGGGCGGCTGCTCGGCGTCCAGATCGTCGGCCGCGAGGGCGCGGGCAAGCGGGTCGACATCGCCGCGGTGGCGCTGACGGCGGGCATGACGGTGGAGCAGATGACGGCGCTCGACCTGGGCTACGCCCCGCCCTTCTCCCCCGTCTGGGACCCGGTCCTCGTGGCGGCCCGCAAGGCGGTGGCGGCGGTGCGCGCCGATTGACGGCGCGTCTGGTTCGCGCCCCTCCTCCGGCGGCAGAACGCGCTTGCCACGCAGGTCAGAACGCGCTTGCTACGCAAGGGCGTTGACACCTCGCCACCTTCCGCCTGGCCGAATCAGGAGGGTTCCCGCCACCCCTGATTCGCGCCCCGCGGGAGCGCGCCCACACGCGGCACGTGTATCCGGCACGCTTCGGCGGCGCACGATCCGACGACCCTCCTGAGCGGCCACGGTTGCGCGGAATCCATGACTCCGCAGCCCATCGCCCTCCCCTGCCGCCGCGCGCCGCCACCCCTGACGCAGTGCCAACTTTTTTGCGCCAGGTTTCACGGAATCAGCACAGACCCCACAGGTGGACCGCACCATGTGACGCGTCAGAGCGGCACGGACACACACTGCGACAGGTGTCCGCGCCGTCGGGGGACGGGGCGCGGGGTGGAGACACCCCCTCGGCCCGTCCGTGGAGGGGACCACACACCGCATGAATCACACCGCACGAGCGGCGGCCCTCGGCGCCGTCGCTCTGCTTCGCGCCTGCGCCCGCCCCGAAGCGGGCCCGCGGACGACGGAGTTCGCCCCGCACCGCCAGCCCCTCCGCAAGGGAGCGTGACGCGACCGTGCGGATTCTCATCCTGGGCTCCACCGGGTACCTGGGCGAGCACATCGCGGAGCTGCTGCGCGCCGTGCCGGGCGTGCGGCTGCTCCGCGGCGGCCGCGCCCCCGTGGACGACCTCCGGATCGACCTCGCCACCGCCACCCCCGGCGTCCTCGCCGAGCAGCTGATCCGGGCCGCGCCGGACGCCGTGGTGAACTGCGCGGGGGCGGTCGGCGGCGGCCCGCGTCCCCTCGCCGAGGTCAACTCCCGCGGCCCCGCGGTCCTCTGCGAGGCCCTGCACGCGGCGACGCCGAACGCGCGCCTGGTGCACCTCGGCTCGGCGGCCGAGTACGGCCCGACCCGCGTCGGCGAACGCACCCCGGAGGACGACCCGGCCCGCCCCGTCACCCCCTACGGAGCCACCAAGCTGGCCGGCACCCTCGCCGTGCTCGATTCGGAGCTCGACGCGGTCGTGCTGCGGGTCACCGACCCGGTGGGGCCGGGGGCCCCGGCCGCCGGTCTTCCCGGCCGCCTCACCGCCGAGCTGAGCCGCGCGGTATGCCGCCGCCCGCACGGCACGGTGCGGGTCGGCGACCTGTCCGCGCACCGGGACTTCGTCGACGTACGCGATGTCGCGCAGGCCGTGGCGCAGTCCCTCGCCCTGCCGGGGCAGCTGCCGCGCCTGATCAACATCGGCAGCGGCCGCGCCGTGCCGGTCCGCGACCTGGTGCACGGCCTGATCGACGAGGCGGGCTTCACCGGGCGTCTGGAGGAGGCACGCGGCACGGCCGGCCACCGGGCCGCGGTGTCCTGGCAGTGCGCCGACGTCACCGCGGCGAAGTGGGAGCTGGGCTGGCAGCCCCGGTTCACCCTGCGCGAGTCGCTGGCCGCGCTCTGGGCCTCGGACGGCGCCCCGCACCTGGCGCGGACGGCAGGGAAGGCACGGTGAGGCGCGGGCGGCCGGAAAGGCGGGCGACGGCTCGACATCGCTCGCCCCGATGTGCTCCGTCCCCTTCCTCCCGGCACACGCCGACACCCACCGCCCCGGCCTCTCGACGACCTCTCACCGGCCCCTCCTCGACGCACGGGAAGCCGAACCGGGACGAGTGGCGCGACCCTCGCCGGGGACGCCTTTAACAGAAGAAGGTCCCTGCCCGTTCGGGCAGGGACCTTTTTCGGACATCTTTCAGACGGCGGTGCGCGTGTGGACGTACTCCACGAGGCGGGTCAGCGCCTCGGGGTCCGTGCTGGGCAGGACGCCGTGACCGAGGTTGAAGATGTGCCCCTCCAGGCCGTTCGCGGCGGCGAGCACCTCGTCCGTCTTGGCCTCGACGGCCTCGCGCGAGGAGAAGAGGACGGCCGGGTCGAGGTTGCCCTGCAGCGCCTTGCCGGGCCCGACGCGGCGCGCGGCCTCGTCCAGCGGCACCCGCCAGTCGACGCCCACGACATCGGCGCCCGCCTCGCCCATGAGACCGAGCAGCTCGCCCGTGCCGACGCCGAAGTGGATGCGGGGCACGTTGTACGGGGCGACGGCGTCGAAGACCTTCGCGGACGCGGGCATCACCGCGCGCCGGTAGTCGGCGGGCGACAGGGCGCCCACCCACGAGTCGAAGAGCTGCACGGCGCTCGCGCCCGCCTCGATCTGCACCTTCAGGAAGGCGGCGGTGATCTCCGCGAGCCGGTCGAGCAGGTCGGCCCACAGCTGCGGGTCGCCGTACATCAGCGCCTTGGTGTGCTCGTGGTTGCGGCTCGGCCCGCCCTCCACGAGGTAACTCGCGAGGGTGAAAGGCGCACCTGCGAACCCGATGAGCGGCGTCGACCCGAGCTCGCCGGTGAGCATCCCGATCGCCTCGGTGACGTAGTGCACGTCCTCGGGGGTCAGGTCCCGCAGCTGCGCCAGGTCGGCGCGCGAGCGGATGGGGTTCTCGACGACGGGCCCGACGCCCGGCTTGATGTCGAGGTCGATCCCGATCGCCTTCAGCGGTACGACGATGTCGCTGAAGTAGATCGCGGCGTCGACGTGGTGGCGGCGCACCGGCTGCAGCGTGATCTCGGTGACGAGGTCGGGCCGCATGCAGGACTCCAGCATCGCGGTGCCCTCGCGGACCTTGCGGTACTCGGGCAGTGAGCGCCCCGCCTGGCGCATGAACCACACCGGCGTGTGCGGCACGGCCTCGCGCCTGCACGCCTTCATGAACGGGGAGTCGTACGTCGCTGCGTTCTGCCGGCCCATGGGGCCCCGGCTGTCATTGGCACTCACGCGGAAAGTCTCGCACGTTGACCGGGGGACCCCCTGACGGGTGTCTCTCCCTGCGCGAAGGCGCCGTTCCCCTTAACCTTCCCCGCATGGCTGCGGCTCAGGGACAACGGTCGGACGGCGCTGGCGAGATGGAGAGTTCGGAGGGGAAGGTGACGGATTCGGCTCCGTTGCCCTTCCGCGCGGCGGTCGACGCGCTGCGGGGGGCACGGCTGCGGCCGGAGATCGAGATCGATCCGACGCGTCCGCCGCAGCGGCTCGCGCCGTACGCGTACGCGTTGGAAGCGGCGGTCGTGGACGGCGACGAGGACCTCGCGGACGGGCGGCTCGTACTGCTCCACGATCCGGCGGGACACGACGCCTGGCAGGGCACCTTCCGGCTCGTCACGCTCGTACGGGCCGAGCTGGAACCGGAGATGGCGGCGGACCCGCTGCTGCCGGAGGTGTGCTGGTCCTGGCTGACCGGGGCGCTGCGGGCACGCGGGCTCTCGGCGGGCGAGGCGAGCGGCACGGTGACGCGCGCGGGCTCGCACTACTTCGGGGGGCTCTCCGAGCGGCCGCCCGCATCGCAGATCGAGATCCGGGCCTCGTGGACGCCCCGGGAGGGCGCCGGTGGGGTGCCGGACGCGGGGGCGCATCTCGCGGCGTGGTGCGATCTGCTCTGCCAGATCGCGGGGCTGCCGCCCGCGGGGCCCGGGGACGGGTCCGTGGTGTCGCTGCCCCAGCGGCGGGGACCGCTCTCCCCCTGAGCCGCCGGCTCGGGCCTCCGTGGGGTCACTCGGAAGGGGGCGTGTTCGGTTTGATCTTCGGATGATCGAGCACGTGTCCGAATTGCCCCAATTGCTGCTCACTAAATCGTGATCATTCCCTAAAGGCGGGCGGGTTTGGTGCCGAAGAGGTTTGTGACCTTGAAAAGCACGGTTCGTCCCGGCTTCATCCCCGAGCCGGCCCCGTCCCGCCACCCCAGGAGGCCTGGTGTCCGTTCTCCTCGAGCAGCCCGCAAGCCTGGTCGCCTACCGCCCGAACAAGCCGACCGCCATGGTCGTCGTGGCCGACCCCCGCGTCCGTTCCACCGTCACCCGCCACCTGTGGGCGCTCGGTGTGCGCGACGTCATCGAGGCCTCGTCCATCGCTGAGGCTCGTCCCCGCATCGGCAACCCGCGTGACATCTGCGTCGCAGATGTCCACCTTCCTGACGGCTCCGGCCTGACGCTCCTCTCCGAGACCCGTGCCGCGGGCTGGCCCAACGGCCTCGCCCTCTCCGCCGCCGACGACATCGGTGCCGTGCGCAACGCCCTCGCGGGCGGCGTCAAGGGCTATGTCGTCACCGGTACGCGTACGAACGTCGGACTCCCCACCCGTCCCGGCGCCGCCCCCATCGGCTCGGCCGCCGCCAGAATGCACCGCCGCCCTCCGGGCGCCCCGAGCCACCCCGGCGGATACCGCGAGCTGTCGGGCCGTGAGGTCGAGGTGCTCCGCCTGGTCGCGGAGGGCCAGTCCAACAAGGCCATCGGCGTCTCGATGGGCCTGTCCGCCCTGACCGTCAAGAGCCACCTCGCCAGGATCGCGCGCAAGCTCGGCACCGGTGACCGGGCGGGGATGGTGGCGGTCGCGCTGCGTACCGGAATCATCCACTGACTGATTTACAACCCTCTCGCGCCCGTCGACGGAACGTTCCGTCGACGGGCGCTGTCCATACACAGATACCCTTGACAGGTGACCGACGCCCAAGAGACCGCAGAAGACAGCTCACTGCGAACCACCGGAGGCGGCCCTCCGGACGACGTCGAAACGGCGCCGATCCCTTTGCTTGAGCCGCGTGACGGCGTGCCGCCGGTGATCGCCGACGAGGAATCCCTCGCCGCGACGGTCGCCGCCTTCGCCGCGGGCACCGGCCCCGTCGCCGTCGACGCCGAACGCGCGTCCGGCTACCGGTACGGCCAGCGGGCCTATCTCGTACAGCTCCGTCGCGAAGGCGCGGGCACCGCTCTCGTCGACCCCGTCGCCTGCCCCGACCTGTCCGGGCTCGGCGAGGCCATCGGCGACACCGAGTGGGTGCTGCACGCCGCCACCCAGGATCTGCCGTGCCTGCGGGAAATAGGCATGGTTCCGTCGCGGATCTTCGACACGGAACTGGCGGGGCGGCTCGCCGGGTTCCCGCGCGTGGGGCTCGGCGCGATGGTCGAGAGCGTGCTCGGCTTCGTACTGGAGAAGGGACACTCCGCCGTCGACTGGTCCACGAGACCGCTGCCCGAGCCCTGGCTGCGGTACGCGGCGCTGGACGTCGAGCTGCTCGTCGACCTGCGCGACGCCCTGGAGAAGGAGCTCGACCGGCAGGGGAAGCTGGAGTGGGCCCGCGAGGAGTTCGACGCCATCGCCTCCGCGCCGCCCGCGCCGCCCCGCAAGGACCCCTGGCGGCGGACGTCCGGCATGCACAAGGTGCGGCGGCGCCGCCAGATGGCGGTCGTACGGGAGCTGTGGACCGCGCGCGACCGGATCGCGCAGCGGCGTGACGTGTCGCCGGGCAAGGTGCTCAGTGACGGCGCGATCGTCGAGGCGGCGCTGGCGTTGCCGCCGAACGTGCACGCGCTCGCGGGACTGACCGGGTTCGGGCACCGCATGGGGCGGCGTCAGCTGGAGCAGTGGCAGGCCGCGGTCGACCGCGCCAAGGCGCTGCCGGACTCCGAACTTCCGCAGCCGGGGCAGGCGGTGAGCGGGCCTCCGCCGCCGCGGTCCTGGGCGGACCGGGACCCGGCCGCCGCCGCGCGGCTCTCCGCCGCGCGGGCCGCGGTGTCGGCTCTCGCCGAGCAGTTGCACATGCCGCAGGAGAACCTGATCACTCCGGACACGGTCCGGCGCGTCTGCTGGGAGCCTCCGGCTCGGGTGGACGGTGATGCGGTCGCCGCCGCGCTGGCCGGACACGGCGCACGGCAGTGGCAGATCACTCTGGTCACGCCGGTTCTGGTCACGGCGCTCGGCTGACGGCGGGCCGTCGGGCCCGCGCCCTCGACCGCCGCATCGCGGCGGATTCCGCCCGCCCACCCACCCGTTCGCCCCGCACCGCGGGGTGGACAGGCGGGTGGGTGGTTCGCGTTCGGGCGAGTGCGCTGCCGCCCCCTGCGGGCAGGCGTGCCGCAGGGCGGCACGGGCGGGTGAAGCCCCGGCGCCGGGCAGCGGGCGAGGGGGCGTCGAGGAGTGTGACCTTCGCCTCCCCGAGGCGGGCCTTGGCCACATAGTTACTGACAAGTAGCATGACCCCAGGAAGCGCGCCGCAGGCGCACCCGCACCCTGGAGGAGAGCCATCGTGCCTCGTACCGTCAGGGACGTCGTCTTCGTGGACGGCGTCCGCACCCCGTTCGGCAAGGCGGGCCCGAAGGGCATCTACCACGAGACCCGTGCAGATGACCTCGTCGTCAAGGCCATCCGGGAGCTGCTGCGCCGCAACCCGGACCTCGACCCCGCCAAGATCGACGAGGTCGCCATCGCCGCGACCACGCAGATCGGCGACCAGGGTCTGACGATCGGCCGCACCGCCGGCATCCTCGCCGGTCTGCCGCAGTCCGTGCCCGGCTACTCCATCGACCGCATGTGCGCCGGTGCCCTGACCGCCGTCACCTCCGTCGCGGGCAGCGTCGCCTTCGGTGCGTACGACATCGCCGTCGCCGGTGGTGTCGAGCACATGGGCCGCCACCCCATGGGCGAGGGCGTCGACCCCAACCCGCGGTTCGTGAGCGAGAAGCTCGTCGACGAGTCCGCCCTGTTCATGGGCATGACCGCCGAGAACCTGCACGACCGCTACCCGAGCATCACCAAGCGGCGCGCCGACGAGTACGCCGTGCGCTCCCAGGAGAAGGCCGCCAAGGCGTACGCCGACGGCAAGATCCAGGCCGACCTCGTGCCGATCTCCGTACGCCGGACGAACGAGGAGGCCGGCGAGACCGGCTGGGGCCTCGCCACCGCCGACGAGCCGATGCGTCCGGGCACGACGCTGGAGAACCTCGCGGGACTCAAGACGCCGTTCCGTACGCACGGCCGCGTCACCGCCGGTAACGCCGCGGGTCTCAACGACGGCGCCACCGCCTCCCTCATCGCCTCCGAGGAGTTCGCCCGCGAGAACGGCCTGCCGGTCAAGATGCGGCTGGTCTCCTACTCCTTCGCGGGTGTCGAGCCCGAGGTCATGGGCTACGGCCCGATCCCGGCGACGGAGAAGGCCCTCGCCCAGGCAGGGCTTTCGATCGACGACATCGGTCTCTTCGAGATCAACGAGGCCTTCGCCGTCCAGGTCCTCGCCTTCTTGGAGCACTACGGCATCGCCGACGACGACGCCCGCGTCAACCAGTACGGCGGCGCCATCGCGTTCGGCCACCCGCTCGCCTCCTCCGGCGTACGCCTGATGACGCAGCTGGCGCGGCAGTTCGAGGAGCAGCCCGAGGTCCGCTACGGCCTCACGACCATGTGCGTCGGCTTCGGCATGGGCGCGACGGTCATCTGGGAGAACCCCCACCACAAGGACGCCGGAGGCGAGAAGTGAGCACCACCACCGCTGAGCTCCTCAAGGGGGCCGCCGAGCTGTTCCCCGACGAGGTCGTCACGCAGGCGCACGTACGCCACCTCGACCTCCCCCAGGGTGCCGGGCGCTTCGCGCTGATCACGCTGGACAACGGCTTCGACCACACCAAGCCGACCACCTTCGGCCCGGCCTCGCTGGCGAACCTCAACGCCGCGATCGACCAGGTCGAGAAGGAGGCGGCCGAGGGCGCGATCGTCGGCGTCGGCATCACCGGCAAGCCGTTCATCTTCGCCGTCGGCGCCGACCTCAAGGGTGTGGAGCTGCTCAAGCACCACGAGGACGCGCTCGCCATCGGCAAGGGCGGCCACGAGGTCTTCAAGCGGCTCTCGGGCCTTGCCGTGCCGACCTTCGCCTACTACAACGGCGCCGCCATGGGTGGTGGCGTCGAGGTCGGTCTGCACTGCACCTACCGCACCGTCTCCAAGGCGCTGCCCGCCTTCTCGCTGCCCGAGGTCTTCCTCGGCCTGGTCCCGGGCTGGGGCGGCTGCGCGCTGCTCCCGAACCTGATCGGCGCCGACAAGGCCGTCTCGGTCATCATCGAGAACTCGCTCAACCAGAACCGCCAGCTCAAGGGCAAGCAGGTCTTCGAGCTCGGCATCGCCGACGCCCTCTTCGAGGGCGCCGACTTCCTGGAGCAGTCGCTGATCTGGACGGCGTCCGTCCTGAACGGCTCGACCGAGGTCGTCCGGCCCGAGATCGACCGCGGCGAGGGCTGGGACGCCGCCGTCGCGCGCGGCCGTGCCATCGCCGACTCGAAGGTGCACGGCGCCGCTCCGGCCGCCTACCGCGCCCTGGAGATCATCGCGGCCGCCAAGGACGGCGACCTGCAGAAGGGCTTCGACGCCGAGGACGTCGCGCTCGCCGACCTCATCATGGGCGGTGAACTGCGCGCGGGCATCTACTCGTTCAACCTCGTGCAGAAGCGCGCCAAGCGCCCCGCGGGCGCCCCGGACAAGAACCTGGCGCGCCCGGTCACCAAGGTCGGCGTCGTCGGCGCCGGTCTGATGGCCTCGCAGCTCGCGCTGCTCTTCCTGCGCCGCCTGGAGGTGCCGGTCGTGCTGACCGACATCGACCAGGAGCGCGTGGACAAGGGCGTCGGCTACGTCCACGAGGAGATCGACAAGCTGCTCCTCAAGGGCCGTATCAACCAGGACAAGGCGAACCGCCTCAAGGCGCTCGTCTCCGGTGTCCTGGACAAGGCCGAGGGCTTCTCCGACGCCGACTTCGTCATCGAGGCCGTCTTCGAGGAGATCGGCGTCAAGCAGCAGGTGTTCGCCGAGGTCGAGGCCGTCGCCCCGGCGCACGCGATCCTCGCCACCAACACCTCCTCGCTGTCGGTGACCGAGATGGCGTCGAAGCTGAAGCACCCCGAGCGGGTCGTCGGCTTCCACTTCTTCAACCCGGTCGCGATCCTGCCGCTCCTGGAGATCGTGCGCGGCGAGCAGACCGACGACGCCTCGCTGGCCACGGCCTTCGGCGTCGCCAAGAAGCTGAAGAAGACCGCGGTGCTCGTGAAGGACGCCCCGGCGTTCGTCGTGAACCGCATCCTCACCCGCTTCATGGGCGAGATCCAGAACGTCATCGACGAGGGCACCCCGGTGGCCGTCGCCGAGAAGGCCGTCGAGCCGCTCGGTCTGCCGATGTCGCCGCTGGTCCTGCTGGAGCTGGTCGGCCCCGCCATCGGTCTGCACGTGTCCGAGACCCTCAACCGCGCCTTCCCGGAGCGCTTCACGGTCTCCCCGAACCTCGCCGCCGTCGTCAAGGCCGGCAAGCGCGGCTTCTACGTGTACGACTCCGGCAAGCCGGAGCTGGACCCCGAGGTCGCCGCGCTCCTGAAGCAGGGCGACTCCGTCCTGACCGAGGAGCAGGTGCGCGACCGCGTCCTGGACGCCGTGGCGCAGGAGATCGGGCTCATGCTCGACGAGGGCGTCGTCGCCGAGGCCCAGGACATCGACCTGTGCCTGATCACCGGCGCGGGCTGGCCCTTCCACCTGGGCGGCATCACGCCGTACCTGGACCGTGAGGGCGTCAGCGAGCGGGTGAACGGCAAGCGGTTCCTGGCGCAGGGCGTCGCGAGCGTCCCGGCGTAACCTTTCGGCTCGGGGCCGCGAAGCCTCGAAGCGTCGATACGGCTGGGCCGTACGGGAGTTGATCCCGTACGGCCCCTTCGTGTTCCGGCCGTCCGTACGGCGGCGCGGTGGCCCCCGGCCCGCGCGGGTCCCGCGCAATCGGGACTTCCGTCCCGAGGAAAGGGACCTTCTCCCCGAACCCGCCGCCGCGGCGCACCGTCGAACTGGACGGGGCGTCGTGCGGCGTCCGTTCGGAAGGGACGATCATGGCCAGGCAACCCCGTGGGAAGAAGCGCGGGCGGACGGTCCGCAGAGTCGTGTCCGGGACCCTCGTCGGACTGCTCGTGCTCGGCGGGGGCCTCGGCTACTGGGCGTACCGGCATCTGATGGGCAACCTCAGCACCGTCGACATCAGTTCCGCGCTCGGCAAGGACCGCCCCGCCGACGACGACAACGGCACCCAGGACATCCTCGTCCTCGGCTCCGACTCGCGCTCCGGCGCGAACAAGGGCCTGGCGGGCGGCGACACCGGCGGCACGGCGCGCTCCGACACCGCGATGGTGGTGCACCTGCCTGCGGGCGGGGCGAGGGCGACCGCGGTGAGCATCCCGCGCGACACCCTGGTGACGCGGCCGCAGTGCGCCACGCGGTCCGGCGAGGACCTGCCCGAGGCGCGGCGCGTGATGTTCAACTCCGTGTACACCAGCGGCGGTCCGGCCTGTGTCGTCAAGACGGTCGAGGCCATGACCGGCATCCGCATGGATCACTACGTCGAGATCGACTTCGCCGGGTTCAAGGATCTGGTGGACGCGCTCGGCGGGGTGACGATCACCACCGACCGGGCCATCCACGACAAGGACAGCGGCCTCGACCTGGCGGCCGGCACGCACCGCCTCGACGGCACGCGGTCGCTCGCCTTCGTCCGCACCCGGCACGGCGTCGGGGACGGCAGCGACCTCGGCCGCATCGGGCTGCAGCAGAAGTTCGTGCTCGCGGCGCTCGCGGAGATCAAGCAGCAGGGGGTGCTGACCAACCCGGCGAAGCTGTACAAGGTCGCGAACGCTGCGACCAAGGCGCTGACCACCGACTCGGGGCTCGGCTCCTTCACGGACCTCATGGAGTTCGCCAAGGGGCTCGGCAGGCTCAGCCCGTCGACGACGGACACGGTCATGCTGCCGGTGGAGTACGACAAGCGGGACCCGAACCGCGTCGTGGCGGCGGAGCCGCAGGCCGATGAGGTGTGGCGGGCCCTGAAGGCGGACGAGCGGGTGCCCGCGGCGGCCAGGAAGTCACCGGCGCGGGGCGGGAGTTCATGAGGAGCCGCACCGCCTGAGCCACTGGCCTGGGCGCTGGTGCGGGTGGGCTGGTTCGGGGGCGCTGTTCGGGGGCGCTCGTGCGGGTGGGCTGTCCGGGGGCGCTGGTTCGGGTGGGCTGATGCGGCTGGGCTGATGCGGCCGGGTGCGGTTCTCCGTGGTCAGGCCCTGCCCCACGCCCCCAGCGCCAGCCCCGGCTCCGCCGTCTGGCGGGCCAGGCGCAGTGTGCCGTCGAGGCCGATCGCGGCCATCACCACGCGGCCCCGCGCGTCGAGCGCCAACGCCGGTGCGCCCAGGCACGGTTCGCCCGTCTCGGCCCACCACAGACCCGCCGCCTCGTCCTCCGTGGGGAACGCGGCGAGCGCCGGCCGGCCCGTGGTCGTGCGGTGGGCGAGGACCGTGCAGTCGTGGCCGTCGACCGTCGTCCGCAGGGCCGCCATGGGGCCCGGCCCCGGAGAACCGCCGAGGGGGATCGCGGGACCGCCGTCGGCAGGGCGCTGGGCGAGGACGCCGTCGCCGCCGACGGCGGCCGCGTAGTACGTGAGGCGGTCGGGGGCGGTCTCCAGGGCCGTGCCGGAGCCGGGGGCCGGGGCGAGCGGGATGTCGTCCGCGCGCCGCACCTCACCGCCCTGTTCCTCCTGGGCCCAGCGCAGCGTGGCCTTGGCGGCCGGGGCGAGGACCTCCACGCGGCCCGCCGCCGTGGCGAGCGCGACCGTGCCGTCCAGGGTGTCGCGGACCTTGAAGTCCTTCCACCCCTCCCACTTGCCGCCCTTGCCCTCGCGGCGCATCCGTACGCTGCCCACCGCGTCCCGCACGAAGACGTGGACGGTGCCCGCGGCGTCCACCGCGGCGCAGGGCGCCCCCAGGTGCGGGGCGCGCTCGACGAGCTTGGTGTGCGGATTGCCGAGCGAGCGCCAGTCCATGAGGGGCCGACCCGACTGGTACTGGATGGAGTGCACGATGTCGACGACGGCCTTTCCGGCGTCGGCTCCCTCGCCCCGGCGCTCCCTGCGCCCCAGGAAGTGCACGTATCCGTCGGCGCCTTGGGCCAGCGTGAGGTAGGTGAGGTCGGGCGCCTCGAAGAAGTCGGGGCCCGACCACTGCGGGCCGCCCGGCCTGGTCTCCGTCCAGCGCAGCAGCCCGCCCTTCGCGCGGGCGTACGCGCTGAGGCGTCCGTCGCGGCCGCGCAGCAGCCAGCGGGCGGTCTCCGGGGCACCGGTGCTGGTGGACCTCGACGGCATGGCTCGGCGCCACCCTTTCCACTTCCACGATCAGGATCGCCTGCGCGCAGGCACAGGGTTCTGCCGATTAGTTTACGTTTGCCGCATGACAACTCTCGTCGTCGTCGACGCCGCGAACGTGGTCGGCTCCGTCCCCGACGGCTGGTGGCGCGACCGCCGCGGGGCCGCCGAGCGCCTGCGGGACTCCCTCGTCGCGTACGCATCGGAAGGCCTGCCCGGGCACCCGGGCCCGCTGGACATCGTGCTCGTCGTGGAGGGCGCAGCGCGAGGCGTCGGGTCCGTGCCCGGTGTACGGGTGGACTCGGCGCCCGGCAGCGGCGACGACCGCATCGTGGAACTGGCCGCCGAGTCGGCGGGCCGGCCGTGCCTGGTGGTCACGGCCGACCGCGAACTGCGGCGCAGGGTGGGCGAGTCGGGGGCGGAGTGCGCCGGTCCCCGGACCGTGCGGCCCTGAAGTACCGCCGGAGCCCCTGGAACCGCTAGATCCGCTTGGCGCTGCGCAGCGTCGACGCGTAGTACCCGTTCCCGTCGAGGCGGGACGTGCCGCCCTTGTCGCCGATCGTCGGACCGTTGACCTCCTCGCGGCTGGAGATGAAGATCTTGTGGCCGTCGGCGTCGTGGCCGAGGAAGATGCCGACGTGGTCCAGGCGCTGCTTGGTGCGGGCGTCCAGCTTGAAGAAGACCAGGTCGCCCGGCTGCACCACGTCGATGGACTTGGGGCGGTCCGCCGCGCCGACGCCCTTGAGCTCGATGACGTCGGTGCCGACCTTGCCGCGTGCCATGCCGTTGGCGGTGCGGGGCAGGCCGTCGCCGACCTTGTCCGTGGCCATCAGGGGGTAACGGGCGCGGTAGCCGAAGACCGTGCGGATGAAGCCCGAGCAGTCCATGGAGCGGGCGCGCGCCTTCTCCGGCTGCATGGTGGTGCCGTTGCGGAAGGTGTACGGGATGCCGAGGTAGTCGTAGAAGTCGGACTCCTCCAGACGCAGGTCGTTGCCCGCGCTGCCGTTCGGGTTCAGCGGGCCGAAGTTGGCGTCGCCCGCGTACGCGATGCCTTCGTCGTCCTTCTTGACCGGGGCCCCCTCGACGTACTGGAACGCCGTCGCGAAGATGTCGTCCTCCTCGCTGCCGGAGAACTCCTTGTACCAGTCCTTGAACCACTTCTCCTTCTCCGCGCCCTCGCGCCACGTCTCCGGCATCAGCCGCACCCAGTCGTTCGTGACGACACGGGACTTGGTGTTGGCGGGCTCGGTGAAGGTGCGGCTCGGTCCGGTCAGCGTCGCGGTGCGCGCGCCGTCCGTGAAGGTGGCGAGGACCTTGCCGCCGTCGGTGCGCAGGACGGAGCGGTCGGGGTTCTTCAGGCGCTCCCAGGTCTGCTTGCCACTCCCCTGCTGCCCCGTGCTGTTGCTCAGCCCCGGGGTGTCGGTGACGGCCTGCACCTTGGGCGCCTTGGCCTCCTCGTCCTTGCGCAGTTCCACGGTCAGGTAGGCGCTGCCGGCGAGCAGGGCGAGCACGGTCGCCGCGTGCAGGACGGGACGCTTCTTCTTGGGCGGCATGAATGACTCCTGGGAATCAGGCGGACGGCATGAAGCCGAGGAGGATCCCGGCGGTGAGGACGACGTAGGCCATGAGCGTCACCGAGCCCGTGGCCAGCAGCGTGGGCCCCTTGGGCTGGCGCACGAGCTGGTAGGCGATCAGGCCCGGCACGATGAAGCCGAGCGTCTGGTTGCTGTACATCAGCGGGAACTCCAGCGAGAGCACGATCATGACGGTGGCCTGGAGCGTCACGCCGAGCAGCACGACCGCGGCGAAGAGCCGCTTGCCGTAGAGGATCACGAACCGCTGCATGAGCAGGGTGCCGACGTACGTCAGGACGGTGACGCCGACCACCATGGCCGCGCGCTGGAGGTCCTCGACGAGGGTCAGCGCCAGCCAGCCCGGCGTGATCATGCCGCCGGGCGAGAGGTTGGTCGTCAGATAGCAGACCAGGGAGAAGAGCAGCCCGAGCGCGATGCCGACCGCGGCGATCTCGGGGGTGAGGACGGAGGGAATCAACGGGGCTCTCCTGGGCTGTGCCACTGCTGGTAGTCGTCTGCGGCGGGCGGTGCGGGCGGCACCCGCGGCTCGAACAGGCCGCGGGTCCTGGGGGGTTCGGGAGGCTGGGCGTACGTCTCCTGGGGCGCGTAGGCCTCCTGGGACGCGTACGTCTCCTGAGGCGCGTAGGCCTCCTGAGGCGTGTAGGCCTCTTGAGGTGTGTACGTCTCGTGCCGCTGCTCCGGCACGTACACCTGCGGCAGCGGCTCCGTGTACCGCGTCTCGTACGCCTCCGGATAGTGCTGGTAGGGGTCGATGCGCGGCACGTACAGCTGCATCGTCTCCACCGGGTCGCCGGTGTTCCCCGCGGGCTGCGCGGCTGCCCGCGCGGGCTCCTCGCTCTCGTCGGCGGGGAGTTCGGCGAGGTGCTCCAGGAGCAGTTCGCCCTGGCCGTGGATGTTGCCGATCGCCACGAGCGAGGAGTCGGGGGCGAGCTGCGCGAGCATCTGGCCCACGAACTCCTCGGGGTCGCGCCGGTCGCCGCCGAGGTCGACGGCGCGCGAGCGCCAGTCGGCGGGGATCGCGTCGATCGCGGACTTGGCGGGGTGGCCGATGACGAAGACCTTCTCCGGCTTCAGGTCCGGGATGATCTCGCCCATCTGGCCGTTGCGCTCGACGCGGTCGGGACGGCAGTTGATGACGACGTTGAGCGGACGGTGGATGGCGCCGAGGTCGAGCAGCTGGTTGATGTTCATCAGCGTCGACTCGGGGTCGTTGGCCGCGAAGACGTTGGCGAAGCGGAGCTTCTTGCCGTCCTCGGTCGCGTACCGCTCCACGGAGAGGACACCGGGGTCCGGCGGAGCGTCGTACATGCCCTGGAGCGCCGTCTTGCGCTCCACGCCGAGGAGTTCGGCGACCTTCAGCGCGATGGCCACGTTCTCCTTGAAGGTGAACCAGCTGAAGCCGCGCAGCTCCTCGTCCGTCACCGTCTCCGGGTCGGCGTAGATCAGCTCGCAGTTCCGCGCGTCCGCTTCCTCCTTGAGGATGTCGAAGCGGTCCTTCTCGGCGGTGACGCAGATGCCGCCCTCCGGCATGGAGCGCGAGAGCGAGCGCGCCACGTCGTCGAGGGTCGGGCCCATCTCGGCGAGGTGGTCCTCACGGACGTTGCAGAGCACGCCGATCGTGGAGCGGATCAGCTTGGACTGGTTGATCTCCTGGAGCGCCGGCATGACCGCCATGCACTCGATGACCAGGGCGTCCGGGTTGTACGCGGCGGCGCGGCGCACGATGCCGATCTGCTCGACGACGTTGGCGATGCCGAACTTGCGGTACACGGGCTCCTCGGTGGCATCCGGGTGGATGAACCGGGCCGCGGTGCCGGTGGTCTTGGCGACCGTGGTGAGCCCGCCGCCGCGCAGCGCGCCCGCGCACAGGCGGGTGATGGAGGACTTGCCGCGGATGCCGTTGACCAGGACACGGGTGGGGATGTGCGCCAGGTTGGTGAAGTGCCGCCGCTGTTCGACGACTCCGGCGGCCAGCAGGATCGCGCAGCACACCACGAGCACGGTGTAGAGGAAGAGCACGGGTTCAGTTCCTTCCGGCGAGGCCGGCCGTGACGCCGTCCCGTTTGCGCTGCGTGCCCGTCGGCAGCTGCTGCCTGATGAGTTCGAGGCTGCGGGTGACGGCGCCGACCTCGTCGTGGTGGCGCGGGTAGAGGACGGTGCGGCGGTCCCCGTCGGCGAGCGCCTCCGCCTGGTCGGCGAGGTGCCTGAGCGGACGTACGACGACGATGTGCAGCCAGCCGAGGCAGGCGGCGGCGGCCGTGATGCCGAGCAGTCCCGCGAGGACCGTGCGGTTCTGGTAGCTGTACGCGGGGATCGCGAGGGAGGACGCGGGCTGCCAGCTGACCACGGTCCAGCCGAGCGAGCGGGCCGCGCCGCCGCCGACGAACGGCGCCGCGGCGGCGATCTGGATGTCGTCGCCGTCGCGGTAGAGGACGCCGCTGGGGCGGGGGCTGAGGCCGACCTTCTGTCCGGTGCCCTCGGCGAGCGCGTTCAGGCGGCCGCCGGGCAGCTCCTCGAACTCGCGGTACCCGGTGTTGGCGCCGATCACCCGGCGCTCGTCGTCGACGACGCGGACCTCGCCGAGTCCTGGGCGCTTGAGCAGCGAGTTGAGGAAGTCGATGCGGAACTCGCCGACCACGGCGGCCCCCTCACGGCCCGGCACCTCGGCCGTGCCGAGGATCACCGGCTCCTTGCCGCCCTCGTCGACGACGCGGATCGGCTGGTCGGACGGGCCCTTGCCGGAGGGGCTGCGGGGGTCGCCGCCGGCCTTGGCGACGATCTTGCCGTCGGCGCCGAGGACGTAGAGCGACTGGTAGCGGCCGTGCTGGTTCAGGGTGCTCTGGAGGACCTTGGTCATGTCCGACGGCTCGGTGCGGTCGCCCATGAGCGAGGCGACCGAGGTGAGGTCGGCGTGGCCTTCGTTGAGGGCGCGGCGGACCCGGTCGGTGAGGGTGTCGGTGCGCTCGCGCTGGTCGTTGACCATCTGCTGCGGTACGACGACGGTGTCGCCTGCGCGGTTGAGGAGCAGCAGGAGCGGCGCGGACCAGGCGAGCAGCAGGGCCGCGCAGAGCGCGATCAGGGTGCGGCTGCCGAACCTGCGGCGGCGGGCGGGGCGCTGCTCCTGGCGCTCGGCGGGTTCACCGAGGAGCTGGCGGCGCAGGCGTTCGAGGGCGGCGCCGACGCGGGCCGCCTCACCGTGCCTGGGCACGGTGACCGGCCGGTCGAGGTCGCCGCGGGTGAGGCGGCGGCCTTCCAGGAAGAGCTGGATCAGCGGGCGCTGCACGGTCCTCAGGAGCAGGAAGACCGTGAGCCCGCCGATGAGCAGGAGGGCGCCCGCGGCGATCAGGCCGAAGGCGGAGTCGCTGGTGGCCGTGGGGTCCTCGGCGACCGGGACCATCGCGACGACGGTGAGGCCGAGCCGGGTCGCCACGGTGGACTCGCCCGCCTCGGGCCCGGCGAGGTTCGCGTATCCGCCGATGGCGCGCTCGCCGAGGTAGCGCTCGCCGGTGAGGTGGCCGCTGACGCCGAGGAAGCCGCCGGAGCCCGGCTCCTTGGACATCAGCGGATGCGTGCGCGCCTTCTTCGCGGCGGTCTCGGCGAACGCCTTGAGCTGCTTGTTGGACTGCTTGACCTCGTCGCGCTGCAGGTCGGTGAGGACCTGCTCGGGCTCGGGGATGCCGTCGGTGCTCAGCACGTGGCCGTCCTGGTCGACGACGGCGATGGAGCGGAACTTGCCGAGGCTGATGCCGGGGAAGCGCAGGCTGCTGGAGGCGACCAGGAGCTGCTGCGGCTGTCCCTTCCAGGTGAGCAGGGCGAAGGAGAGCAGCCGGGTCTCGCCGTTCTCCAGGCGCACCATGCGCGGCGCGAGGCCGTCCTCCTTCGCGAGCTCGCCGCGGTCGATGGCGGTGAGCGGGAGGTTCTCGCCGCGGGCGGCGAGCAGCTTGCCGGAGGCGATCTCGACGATCGCGGTGCCCATCCACTTCTGGTAGACGCTGCCGGTCTTGTCGAGGACGGCGTCGGCGGGCACCGGGTCGCCCGCGCTGAAGAGTTCGGCGGTGCGGGTCAGGTCGGTGACGGACTCGTCGATGGAGGCGCGCAGCGCGATGGCGCCGTCCTCCGCGAAGTGCTGCTGGGACAGCTTGACGGCCTTGGGCACGGCCTCCTGGCCGGCCCTGCCGAGGGTCAGGGCGGTGATGCCCGCGAGGGCGAGGAGCAGGACCGACAGCACGGCGATGGGCGGACGAATGCCACCCAGCAGGGACATGTCGGTCCTTCGGCGGACCTTGTGCCGCCGCTTCGAACGCGAAGCGGCCAAGGGGTGCTCCTCTCCTGGAGTGACGTGGGGGGTGGAACGCGCACAGTGATGCGTTCCGGAAAGCTTTGACCCGGGACACCCGAGGAGGGATGTAGGAAGTAAGTGAAATGTGAGCTAGCTCGCGTCGGGCAGGGGTTTGACACGCGCCGTGAACGTTTCGTTCACGGCGCGTGCGGCGCCCGTTCAGCCTGCGGGCAGTTCCTCCAGCGGCGCCAGCCCGTCCTTGCTCGCCCCGCGGTTCAGGAGCGTGCCCTGGGTGCGCTCGAAGGCGAGGCGGTAGCGCGAGCGCTGCTGCTCGCCGAGGTCGTCGCCGTCCTTGAGCGCGGCGGCCACGTCGAGGAGCCGGTGGTCCTTCACCGCGTCCTTCGGCAGGGCGCCGGTCTCGTCCGGGTCCGGCGGGATCTCCACGAAGGTGGGCACGTACTTGGCGTCGACGTCCCACTTCCCGCCGCGCTCGACGAACTCGAACCAGCCGATGACGCCCTCCTCGGTCAGCCCGCTGGGCACGTCGTGCCGGGCGATCTGGTTGCCGAGTCCGTACGCGATCCAGGTGCCGTCGACCTTCTCCATCGGCTGGACGACGTGCGCGTGGTGGCCGATGACCAGGTCGATCCCGGTCTCACGCGCGATCTTGCGGGCAAGGGCGAGCTGCGGGGAGCTGGCGTTGGGCTGGTTCTCGCGGCCCCAGTGGATGCTGAGGATCACGACGTCGGCGCCCGCGTCGCGCGCCTTCTTCTCGGCCGCCGCGATCGCGTCGAAGTCGTTCTGGTTGACGATCCAGGGCTTGTTCTTCGGCACCTCACGGCCGTTGAACCCGAAGGCGAAAGCTATCTGCGCGACCTTGACGCCCTTCACATCGGTGATGAGCGGTTTGTCCGCCTCTGCGGCGTTCCGTGCCGAACCGGTGTGCCGCAGGCCCGCCTTGTCGAGGGTGTTCAGGGTGCGGGTGACGCCCGCGGGACCGTGGTCGAGGGTGTGGTTGGACGCGGTCGAGCACTGGTCGTAGCCGACGCCCTTGACCGCCGTGGCGATCTGCGGCGGCACGAGAAAGTCGGGGTAGCTCTGGAAGGGGCCGCCGGGCTTGCCCACGACCGGCTCGAAGTGACAGATGCCGAGGTCGGCCTTGCTGACGACCGGCTTGACGCCCGCCATCATCGGACCGAAGTCGAGGCCCTTCTCCCCCTTGCCCGTGACCTTGGCGTCCTTGCGCGCCTGTTCGGTCAGCTGCGGGTGGATGAGGATGTCGCCCGCGGCGGCGACGGTGAACGAGCGGCCGGACGCGGCGGCCTTGTCGTCGTCGCCGAAGGGGGCGCAGGCGGCGGTGGCGACCAGCAGGAGCGAGGATGCGGCACAGGTCACGAAATGCCTGCGGAAGGGACGTGTCATCACAGGGATATCTTTATACGACCATGATGAACTCCCGCACCCGGCCGATCGCGAACGCAAAGAAGCTCGGGGTTCTCGCCCTCGTCACCGCCGCCGTCCTGAGCCTCGCACAGTGCGGGGGCCCTTCGGGGGGTGACGGAAAGCACGGGGGCGACGAAGGCCGCCCCTCCACCGCGGCCCCGGGGGGCCGGAACGACGACAACGCCGAGAACACCGACGACCTGACGGAGCTCATCACCGGATACACCGCGGGCTTCCACGAGGACAGCGGATACCGCAGCCCCTCGCGCACCGACCGCCGCACGATCACCGAAGGGGTCGCGCTCCTCCTCGACCACCGGCGATCCGAGGCCGAACGGCGCCTGTCCGACGTGGACTTCGCGGTCCGCACGGTCACCGACAAGGCGGACGGACGGCGGTACGCGGAGATCGCCGACCGTTCCGAGGACGGCGCGGCGCCGCGCGGCTGGGGCCGGGTCTACATCGACCTCGACGGCCCGGCGCGCTGGTCCGTGCAGGTGCCGCACCCCGTGGCCGACCGGAACACCGAACGGCTCGGCGCGGAGCTCCTGCGCCGCTCGCCCGGCGGCATCCTCGTGATCGCGGGCGCGCATCGCAAAGCGGGCCGCGGCGACGGGGCGGACGTCGCGCACCGCAGGGACACGGTGTTCCACGCGATCTGCGCCGAGCTGGTCCGGCGGGGGCTGCCGGGTGTCCAACTGCACGGCATGGCGGACGACTCCGCTCCCGGGTACGACGTGGTGGCCTCCACGGGCAGCGGCGACAAGGCGGTGCGGGAGGCTCGCGCCTTGGCGGACGCCTTCAAGGACCGCGGCTAC
Organism: Streptomyces sp. NPDC025651; assembly: GCF_055558735.1. Taxonomy (NCBI): domain Bacteria; kingdom Bacillati; phylum Actinomycetota; class Actinomycetes; order Kitasatosporales; family Streptomycetaceae; genus Streptomyces; species Streptomyces sp. NPDC025651. The sequence goes on along the minus strand of NZ_JBVHLZ010000009.1, from coordinate 102,540 downwards.
AAGGTCTGCCGTGCGTGGGCCAGGGACTGCCCCCTGGCCGGCCGCACGAACATCCAGGGCCGAGCGGCCGCCGCCCGCGACGTCCCGTTCCTCCACGTGGAGTTCGGCCCGCGCATCCGCGAGGACCGCGAGGACGGGCGACGAGCGGTTGAGGCCCTGTCGACGGTGGCGCGGGGGTGGCAACGCGGGTGAGGGCCTGCGGGGCGGTGGGGGCTTGCCGCGCGGTTCCCCGCGCCCCTGAAGGGGCGCCCAGTCGCGTCGTCGGGTGCGGGTGGTTCGTGGTTGCTCGCGCGGTTCCCCGCGCCCCTTACGGGGCCGATCCACCGCCCGTCAGGTTCCGTGCCCCGATAGGGGCGCGGGGAACCGCGCGACCAGCCACAACCAACCCGCGGACGAAAACCCACACGTCACGCCCCCACACCTACCCCTCCACCCGCACATACACCACCGCCCCCTCCACCCACATCACCGGCTCATACCCCACCGCCAAGACCCGCCGGAGCGAAGGCACCCGCTCCGGCGCGAACGGCTTGCCCCGGGAGTCGTCGACGACCATCACCGGCGGGCGAGCCCGCAACTCCTCACGGAACACGGGCCAAGCGCCGGCGACCCCGTACTTCTCCCCCACCTGCGGCCCGTTCCGCCCCCCGCTGTAGTTCGTGAGCAGCCCCGCCGTCAGATAGCGGCTGGCGGGCGCCCGGTCCGCCAGCCAGTACGCCTCCGGATGCATCCCCCAGAACAACACCCGGTCCCGCGGAGCGGTATGCGCACGGACCGTCTCCGCGAGCCGTACCGCGTGCGCCAGTTCCGGCCGCGGCACAAGCAGCCCCCACGCCAGGAACACCGCGCACCCGCACCCCGAGGCGACGATCGCCCGCACCGTCCGCTCACGCGGCAGGATCTGCAGCGCCGCCGCGCCCAACAGGGCGAGCGGAGGCATGAGTTGAAGGTAGTAGTGCCCGAAGAAGTGGAAGCCGAGCAGCACCGCGCCCACCGAGGAGGCGAGCCACAGCCACAGCTCCCCCGCCCCGGTCCGCGCGACCCGCAGGACGCGCACCACCGGCGGGATGATCCCCGCGCAGGCCACCGCGAGGATCGCCGCGTTCACCAAACCCCGCCCCAGGACGTGGAGTTCGGAGCCGGTGAAGGAGGCGTACGCACCCGATCCCGTCACCGTCCAGAACAGGAACCCCGAGGGCGTCGTCAGCAGGGCCGCGGCCAGGACGGGACCGCACAGCCCGGCCGCGAGGCGGAGCACGTCCCGCCGCGCGGCCCCGCTCTGCCACAGCAGCCAGGCGACCGGCAGCAGCACCGCTCCCCCGGTCTGCTTGGCGAGGAAGGCACAGGCGACGGCGGCGCCCGCGGCGCCCCATCTGCGGCGGTCCGCGCACCACACGGCGGCCGCCGTGCACGGCAGCATGAAGATCTCGAAGGTGGCCGCCTGGGCGTCCTCCGGGTTGAGGCCGATCGAGATCAGCAGGTAGAGGACGCCTGCCGTACGGCCCGCGCCGTCGCCCCAGCGGCGCCGGGCCAGTGAGACCAGAAGCACCGCGGTCAGCAGTTGCGCGGCGACCGCGAGGATCTTCAGCGGCAGCAGCGAGGCGTCGCCGAAGAGCGCGAAGGCGCCCGCGTACAGGCAGGGGACGAGCGGCGGCTTGCGGTCGACGACCGTCTCGTAGAGCTCACCGCCGTGCGCCAACATCCGTGCCTGGACGGCGAGATACCCCTCGTCGGGGTTCCACAGCGGCCACCGGAAGGACGGCAGCCGGGTCACCCACGCCAGGGCGGCGAGCAGCGGGAGGAGCCGGGGCCAGTACGGGTCCCGGATGCCCCCGTCGGGGACGTACTCCTTGCGGGGGCCCGGCACCCGGAGATTGCGTACGGAGCGTAGTGATGCGGAGGGCGCGGCGAGCATACGGTGCACGCTATCCGGCCCCGCACTTCCCGACGGATCGGGACATACGGGGCTGGAGAAGAAGGCGTACCGAAAGAGACGGCTACAGTGCGTCACCCGCGTTCGGGTCCCGCTGCAGCAGCCTGCTGTGCGAGCGCCCGTACGCGAAGTAGATGACGACGCCGAGCACCATCCACACGCCGAACCGCAGCCAGGTCTCCGCCGGCAGGTTCAGCATCAGCCACAGCGAGGCGAGGACCGACAGGATCGGGACGAGCGGCACCAGCGGCGTGCGGAAGGCGCGCGGCAGGTCGGGGCGCTGCCTGCGGAGCAGGATGACGCCGAGGGCGACCACGACGAAGGCGAACAGCGTGCCGATGTTGACCAGTTCGGCGAGTTCGTCGATGGACGTGAAGCCCGCGACGACCGCCACGACGCCGCCGAGCAGGATCGTCGAGCGGTAGGGCGTGCCGAACTTGGGGTGGACCTTGGAGAAGGTCAGCGGCAGGAGTCCGTCGCGGCTCATCGCGAAGAAGACGCGGGTCTGGCCGAGCAGCAGGATCATGCAGACCGAGGTGAGACCGACGGCCGCGCCGAAGCTGATCAGGCCCGCCCAGAAGGGGTGCCCGACGGCCTTGAAGGCGTCCGCGAGCGGCGCGTCCGTGGAGAGCTCGGTGTACTTCTGCATGCCCGTGACGACGACGGAGACGGCGACGTACAGGATCGTGCAGATGAAGAGCGAGCCGAGGATGCCGCGGGGCACGTCGCGCTGCGGGTTGTGGGTCTCCTCGGCGGCGGTCGCGACGATGTCGAAGCCGATGAAGGCGAAGAAGACGACGGCCGCGGCGGTGAAGATGCCCATCACGCCGAAGTTGGAGGGCGTGAACCCGAAGATCAGCTGGACCAGCGGCGCGGTGATGCCGCCGCCGCCCTCGACGTGCTCGGTGGGCGGGATGAACGGGTCGTAATTGGCACCGGTGATGAAGAAGGCGCCGACGACGATGACCAGGAGCACCACGGTGACCTTGACGGCCACGATCACGCTGGTGACCCGCGAGGAGAGCTTCATCCCGGCGACGAGGATGCCGGTCAGGACGAGCACGAGCAGACAGGCGAGGAGGTCGAAGCCGAACTGCCCGTCGTGCGTCCCGCTCAGCGCCTGCGGCAGATGCATCCCCGCGGTGTCCAGCAGGGAGCGCAGATACCCGGACCAGCCGACGGCGACCACGGCGCAGCCGAGCGCCAGTTCAAGGATCAGGTCCCAGCCGATGATCCAGGCCGGGAACTCACCGAGTGAGGCGTACGAGAAGGTGTACGCGGATCCGGCCACCGGCACCGTGGACGCGAACTCGGCGTAACAGAGCGCCGCGAGGCCGCAGACGAGGCCCGCGACGACGAAGGCCAGCGCGACCGAGGGCCCCGCGGTCTCCTTGGCGATCTTCCCGGTCAGGACGAAGATGCCGGTGCCGATGATGACGCCGACGCCGAAGACCGTGAGGTCGAGTGCGGACAGCGACTTCTTGAGCGCGTGCTCCGGCTCCTCGGTGTCCCTGATGGACTGCTCGACGCTCTTCGTCCTGAAGAGGGTGCTGCTCACGGGCGTACCTCCCACGTTGTCGTCCCCGACATGATCGAGAGGCCGAGTACCGCGTAAGCCCCGGCACGGGCCCATTCACGCGAATGGGCCGGTCCCACCACCCGTACAGGGTGTGGAGACCGGCCCTTCGGCGGTGCGGGTTGACGTCAGTCGCGGGCGGGCTCCACGGAGTCCACCGCGGCCGCGGCGGAGCGCTCGAACCTGCCGTCCAGCTTGGCGACCAGACCTGTCACCTGGCGAGCGATGTCCGGCGCGGTCAGACCGATCTCGGCCATGATCTCCTTGCGGGAGGCGTGGTCGAGGAAGCGCGGCGGGATGCCGAAGTCGCGCAGCGGCACGTCGACGCCCGCGTCGCGCAGGGCCTGGGCGATCGCCGAACCGACGCCGCCCGCGCGGGAGTTGTCCTCGACGGTGACGACGACGCGGTGCTGCTCGGCGAGCGGCGCCATGGCCTCGTCGACCGGCTTGACCCAGCGGGGGTCGACGACGGTCGTGGAGATGCCCTGCTTGTCGAGCAGGTCGGCGATCTCCAGGCACATGGGCGCGAGCGCGCCGACGGAGACGAGCAGCACGTCGGGCCGGTTGACTCCGGGCTTGCGGAGCACGTCCATGCCGCCGACCTTGCCGACGGCCTTGACCGCGGGGCCGACCGCGCCCTTGGAGTAGCGCACGACGGTCGGGGCGTCGTCGACCTCGACGGCCTCGCGCAGCTGCAGTCGGACCTGGTCGGCGTCGCGCGGGGCGGCGATCCGCACGGTCGGCACGCACTGCAGGATCGACATGTCCCACATGCCGTTGTGCGAGGCGCCGTCGGTGCCGGTGACGCCCGCGCGGTCCAGGACGAAGGTGACGCCGCACTTGTGCAGGGCCACGTCCATCAGGAGCTGGTCGAAGGCGCGGTTGAGGAAGGTCGCGTACACCGCGAAGACGGGGTGCAGACCGCCGGTGGCCAGGCCCGCCGCCGAGACGGCCGCGTGCTGCTCGGCGATGCCGACGTCGTAGACCCGCTCGGGGAACTCCTTGGAGAACTTCTCCAGGCCGACCGGCTGCAGCATGGCGGCGGTGATCGCGACGATGTCCTCGCGCTCCCGGCCGAGCTTGACCATCTCCTCGCCGAACACGGACGTCCAGTCCATGCCGCCCGCCGCGACGGGCAGGCCGGTGTCGGGGTGGATCGGGCCGATGCCGTGGAAGTGGTCGGCCTCGTCCTCCTCGGCGGGCTTGTAGCCGCGGCCCTTCTCGGTGAGGCAGTGCACGATGACCGGGCCGCCGAAGCGCTTGGCGCGCTGCAGGGCGGACTCCAGGGCCTCGATGTCGTGGCCGTCGATCGGGCCGACGTACTTGAGCCCGAGGTCCTCGAACATGCCCTGCGGGGCGATGAAGTCCTTCAGGCCCTTCTTGGCGCCGTGCAGGGTTTCGTAGAGCGGCTTGCCGACGACCGGCGTGCGCTCCAGGATGTCCTTCCCGCGGGCCAGGAACCGTTCGTACCCGTCGGTGGTGCGCAGCGTCGCCAGGTGGTTGGCGAGACCGCCGATCGTGGGGGCGTAGGAGCGCTCGTTGTCGTTGACGACGATCACCAGCGGGCGGTCCTTGGCGGCCGCGATGTTGTTCAGCGCCTCCCAGGCCATGCCGCCGGTCAGGGCGCCGTCACCGATGACGGCGACGACGTGGTCGTCCTTGCCGCGCACCTGGTTGGCCTTGGCCAGGCCGTCGGCCCAGCCGAGGACCGTGGAGGCGTGGCTGTTCTCGATCACGTCGTGCTCGGACTCGGCGCGCGAGGGGTAGCCGGAGAGGCCGCCCTTGCCCCGCAGCTTGCCGAAGTCCTGGCGGCCGGTGAGCAGCTTGTGCACGTAGCTCTGGTGGCCGGTGTCGAAGAGAACCTTGTCCTGGGGCGACTCGAAGACGCGGTGCAGGGCGATGGTGAGCTCGACCACGCCGAGGTTGGGGCCGAGGTGGCCGCCTGTCTTGGAGACTGCGTCGACGAGGAAGCCGCGGATCTCGCCGGCCAGCTGGTTCAGCTCCTCGGCGCTGAGCCGGTCCAGATCGCGCGGTCCCGTGATGCGGGTCAGCAGCGGCACCCGTGCCTCCTTGCAGTAGAGCTGACATGTGCTGTTCGAGCATTGCCGGGTCTGTCGAGTCTAATGTTCCGTCACCGGGCCCCGCGTCCGGGAGGCAATTTCCCGGTCACACGAACAGATGCACCGCAAGGGGCACAATTGTTCCCCTCGCGGTGCATCAGCCGCGCCCCTCAAGGGGCGCGGGGAACTGCGCGACCAGCCCGAACGGACCCGCAGACGACGAGCGGCCCAACCAGCGGAGCGCCTACGCCCGCCCCGCCGACTTCTGCGTACGCCGCGAAACAGAGTCGATGACCACCGCGGCCAGCAGCACCGCCCCAGTGATCATGTACTGAATCTCACTCGCCATCCCCAGCAGGTTCAGCCCCTGCTGAATCGACTGGATCACGAGCATCCCCAGCAGCGCGGACCACACCTTGCCCCGCCCGCCGAAGAGGCTCGTGCCGCCGATGACCGCCGCCGCGATCACCATCATCAGCGTGTTGCCGCCGCCCAGGCTCTTCGTCGCGCCACCGGACTGGCTCGCGATGAAGAGACCGCCGAAGGCGGCGAGCATGCCGGATATGGCGAAGACGGTGATGCGGACCCGGTCCACGCTGATGCCGGCCCGCCGCGCGGCCTCCGCGTTGCCGCCGACCGCGAAGACCTGGCGGCCGAAGGTGGTGCGCCGCGCCACGAAGTCCGCGACGACCAGGACGGCGAGGAAGAGCACCAGGGCCAGCGGCAGGCCACGGGCGCCGACGGGCTCGTTCAGCTCGTACGCCGCGCCGCCCGCGAGGACGGCGACGACGACGGTGCGCAGCACGATCTCGCTGACCGGGCGCGAGGGCAGCCCGGCGGCCTTGCGGCGCCTGCTGTCGAGCAGCAGGGATCCCGCGTACGCGATGATCGCGACGGCCGCGAGACCGTACGCGGCGGCCTTCTCGGCGAAGAAGTGACCGGTCAGGTCCTCGACGACGCTGCCTTCGGGAGTGTTGATGCTCCCCTCGCCGCCCATCAGCCAGATCTGCAGACCGCTCCAGCCGAGGAAGCCCGCGAGGGTGACCACGAAGGCGGGCACGCCGATCTTGGCGAAGAAGAAGCCGTGGACGGCGCCGATGACCAGGCCGGACGCGATGGCGATGAACACCGCGAGCCAGTCGTTGAGGCCGTGCGTGACGCTCAGCACCGCCCAGACCGCCGCGCCCATGCCGGCCACGGAGCCGACCGAGAGGTCGATCTCGCCGAGCAGCAGGACGAAGACGATGCCGACGGCCATGATGCCGAGGCCGGAGGTGAAGACGGCGATGTTCGCGAGGCTGCTCGCGTCCAGGAAGTGGTCGTTCTTCGCCTGGAAGATGATCGCGATGACGATCAGGCCGATGACGACGGGCAGCGAGCCGAGCTCGCCGCCGCGCATCTTGCGCTTGAACTCGGTCCAGTAGCCGGCCAGGCCCTCCTCGCGGACGAGCAGGCGCGGGTCGACGGCCGGGACGGGCGCCGCCGACTCCTCGGCGGCCGGGGCGTTTGTTGCGGACTTCGGGGTCTTGGCGAGGTCGCTCACCTGGCGTCCTCCTTCGTCACCGTGGCCGTGCGCGCCTTGCGGCGGGTGACGGCGTTGTCCGTGGCGCCGGTGATGGCGGCGATGATCTCTTCGTTCGTGGTGTCGGCGACGGAGAAGACGCCGTTGTTGCGGCCGAGCCGCAGCACCGCGACCTTGTCCGCGACGGCCTTCACGTCGGCCATGTTGTGGCTGATGAGGATCACTCCGTGGCCGCGCTCGCGCAGGCGCTCCACCAGGTCGAGGACCTGCGCGGTCTGCTCGACGCCGAGGGCCGCGGTGGGCTCGTCGAGGATGACGACCTTGGGGTCGCCGACCAGCGCGCGGGCGATGGCGACGACCTGGCGCTGGCCGCCGGAGAGCGCCGCGACCGGGATGCGGACGCTGGGGATGCGGATGGAGAGGGTGTCCAGGAGCTCCCTGGCCCGCTTCTCCATCTTGATCTCGTCGAGGACGGAGGCGCTCTTCAGCTCGCTGCCGAGGAAAAGGTTGGCGACGACGTCGAGGTTGTCGCAGAGCGCGAGGTCCTGGTAGACGGTGGCGACGCCGAGGTTCTGGGCGTCGTGCGGGCGTCCGATGCGGACCCCCCTGCCCTCCCACTCGATGGTGCCGTCGTCGATCGGGTGAACACCCGAGATCGTCTTGACGAGGGTGGACTTTCCGGCGCCGTTGTCGCCGACCAGGGCGACCACCTCACCGGTGTGGATGTCGAGGTCTACGTCCGTGAGCGCCTGGACGGCGCCGAACCGCTTGGAGACCCCGCGCAACGCCAGCACGGGCGTAGCGGACACGTGAATCATCTCCTTCGCCGCCTGACCGGCGGGGATGGTGGTGCGTCAAGGGCAGGGCCGGTGCCCGCCCCTCCGATTGCGGGGCGGTTTGTGGGGCGGGCACCGGACCGGTACTGGAGTCCGTCGCACGTACGCCCGGGGAGCGCTCTCACGCCCCGCGGAACTCACTTCGTACGAACGGCTTTACCGCAAGCGGGAGTTACTTGATACCCGCCGCGTCGCACGCCTTCTTGTACTGGGCCGTGCAGATCTCGCTGACCTTGTAGACCTTGTCCTTGACGATCGTGTCGGCGACCTCGTCCTTGGTGATCGCCTGGGCGTCGTACAGCTTGGCGGGGATGTCCTTGAAGTCACCGCTGAGCGAGTCGACCTTCTGGTCGGTGACGTCGTCGATGGCCTTGTCCTGGAGCAGGCGGACGGCGATCTCGGCGGTGGTCTGGGCCTCCGGCTTGATCTCCTTGTAGATCGTGTAGTCCTGGTCGCCGCTCAACAGGCGCTGCACGCCCGCGAGTTCGGCGTCCTGGCCACCGACGGGGACCTTGATGCCGCGCTGCTTGAGCGCGGTGATCACGCCGCCCGCCATGCCGTCGTTGGCGGCGTAGACGCCCTGGATGCCGTCCTTGCCGAGCTTGTCGATCGCGGAGGACATCTTGCGGTTCGCCTCGTCGGGCGACCAGTCCGGGATGTCCTGCTCGTACGCGATGTTCTTGACCTTCTTGTCGAGCACCGAGTGGGCGCCCTTCTTGAAGAAGGGGGCGTTCGGGTCGGTCGGCGAGCCGTTGATCATGACGACGTTGGCGTCCTTGGCCTTGGCACCGAGCGCCTTGACCATGGCGCCGCCCTGCAGGCGGCCGATCTTCTCGTTGTCGTAGCTCACGTAGGCGGCGAGGGGGCCCTCGGCGAGGCGGTCGTAGGCCACGACCTTCACACCCTTGGCGTCCGCCTGCTTGACCCAGGACTTGGTGGACTTGTAGTCGACCGCGTCGAGAATGATCACCTTGACGCCCTGCGTGATGAGGGCCTCGAACTGCTTCTTCTGGGTCTCGATGTCCTGACCGGCGTTGTTGTACTTGACCTCGCAGTCCGAGCAGAGTTCCTTGATCTTCGCCTCCATGATGGGGCGGTCGAAGGTCTCGTACCGGGTCGTCTTGTTCTCGGGGAGCAGCAGACCGATGGTCTTGTTGTCGCCGCCGCCCTTTTCTCCGTCGCCGTCTCCGGCCTTGCCGCACGCGGTCATGGCGAGTGCCATCGAAACCGCGGCCGTGCCTATGACGACGCGACGCGTCATTGCGTTCATGGTGGGGTGCCTCCCTGACGAGGCCGCGTCGTTGCGGCCGAGGTGGCTCGAAGTCAACTCGGCCGCCACACCAGCGTCAAGGAGTAAATCCTTAACGAGATGACAACGGTGCCATGCGTTATCTAAGTGAAGGCAGGGGCGCTCGCGGGCAGCGTTCCGTCCAAAAGGGTCGAATCCCCCATCTCGCTGAGCGCGAGGGCCAGCGCGCCGAGCACCTCGGCCCGTCCCCCAAGTGCCCCGGGAAGTACGGACAGTTGACGCGCCGCGCTCGGGATCGCGTACCGCCCGACCGACTCCCTGATCGGGCCGAGCACCAGCTCACCGGCCTCCGCGAGGTCGCCGCCGAGGACGACGCGGGAGGGGTTGAGGAGGTTGCAGAGATTCGCGACGCCGCTGCCGATGTGCCGCCCGACGTCCGCGATCACCCGGCGGCACCCCGGGTCGCCGTCGCGCGCGAGGCCCACCACGCGCTCCATGGTCAGATCCGTGCCGTGGCTGGACTGGAGCAGCGGCAGGACGTAGCGGGCGGCGGTGAAGGTCTCCAGGCAGCCGCGGTTGCCGCAGCGGCAGACGGGCCCCGACTCGTCGAGCGTGATGTGCCCGATCTCGCCCGCGGTGCCGCCGGGCCCCCGGTAGATCCGCCCGCTGATCACGAGCCCGGCGCCGACACCGCTGGCGACCTTGATGTACGCGAGGTCCTTGACGCCCCGGCCGCTCCCCCAGACCAGCTCGCCGAGCGCGCCGAGGTTCGCGTCGTTGTCGACGTGCACGGGGACGCCGAGGCGGGCCCCCAGCTCCTCGGCCGGCTTGGTGCCGGTCCAGCCCGGCAGGATCGACGTCGAGCCGAGGGTCCCGGACTCCACGTCGATGGGCCCCGGCACGCCGAGCCCGACGCCCGCGATCTTCGTGGGGTCGACGCCCGTGGCCGCGATCAGCCTGCTGACCAGCTGCTCGGCCCGGTCGAAGCCCTGCGCGGCGGACGCGTCGACGTCCAGCGGCTCGGCCTCCTCCGCCAGCACCTGGTGGGCGAGGTTCCCCACGGCCACGCGCAGGTGCGTGTGGCCGAAGTCGACGCCGATGACGATGCCCGCGTCCCCGCTGAGCGAGACGCTGCGGGCCCGCCTGCCGCCCGCCGAGGTGGGCGTGACCTCGACGGTCCCGCCGTCCTTCAACTCCCGGACGATGTTGGAGACCGTCGCGGCCGACAGGCCCGTCGCCCTCGCGATCTCCGCCTGCGTGAGCGATCCGGCGAGCCGCACCGCGCGCACGACCCGCTCCAGATTGGCCCGGTGCAGAGAGGACTGCGACCCCGGAGTCTCCATTGACTCATCCACCCTTTGCCGTATGACGTACGGCACTCAGCCGCCCGTACAAGTTGTGAACTCCAAGCTCCGATGAACGGGTTCGCGCAGTCAAGTCCTTGACTGAAAAACAGTCGACGGGAGCACGGAAAGGGCCGGGGCGCGGCGGGCAGCGTTCCGCTTGCCCCTGGCGCCCCGGCCCACACGATGCCCTCCCTACTTCACCGACCCCGCCGTGAGCCCCGACACCACGTGCCTCTCGATGAAGGCGAACAGCACGATGACAGGGACGATGGCGACCACCGACGCCGCGAACAGGTAGTTCCACTGCACCGTGTAGTTACCGATGAAGTTGTTGATGCCGACCGTCAGCGGCTGCTTGTCCGGCTCCGTGGTGAGGGTGAGGCCCATCACGAACTCGTTCCAGGCCGTGATGAACGTGAAGATCACGGCCGTCACCACGCCCGGCAGCGCCAGCGGGAGCGTCACCTTGATCATGGCGCCGAAGCGGCTCGTGCCGTCCACCATCGCGGCCTCCTCCAGCTCCGGCGGGATCGAGCTGATGTAGGCCGTCAGGATCCAGACCGCGAAGGCGAGGTTGAACGCCGCGTTGGTCAGGATCAGCGTCCAGACCGAGTTGAGCATGTCCAGCTGGTGGAACTCCCGGTACAGGCCGACAAGGAGCGCCGTGGGCTGGAACATCTGCGTGACGAGGACGAGCAGGAGGAACAGCTTGCGGCCCCGGTAGCGCATGCGCGCCGTGTAGTAGGCCGCCGGGAGCGAGACCAGCAGGACCAGCAGCGTCGCGCCGCCCGCCACCAGCAGCGTCACCTGCAGGTTCTGGCCGAGCTCCGACTCCTTCCATACGTCGACGAAGTTCGCCCACTCCAGGTTCTGGGGCAGGTAGGTGCGGTCCCGCAGCTCCTCCTTGGGGCGGAGCGCGGTGACGATCATCTCCAGGTACGGCGCGAGGAAGACCGCCGCAAGGAGCCAGGCGCAGGCCGTGATGACCAGCGTGCGCGGCCGGAAGGTGCGCCTGGGCCGGGAGCCGCGGCCCTTCTGCGGCGCCGGGCGGGTCGCCGTCGCGGTGGCCATCAGTCCTCCTCGTTCCACCGGCTGACCTTCAGGAAGATCAGCACGAGCACCACGACCATCAGGAAGTTGACGACCGACATGGCCGCGGACTCACCGATGTCGGTCTCCTTCAGCTTGTACATGAACACCATCGACGTGGAGGTGTCGTAGCCCGGACCGCCCTGGGTCATGGCCCAGATGATCGGGAAGGAGTTGAAGACGTTGATGAGGTTGATCACCACGCCCACGAGGAACGCGGGCCGCAGCATCGGCAGCGTGATGTGGCGGTACGTCTGCCAGGGGCCCGCACCGTCGATCCGCGAGGCCTCGTAGACGTCCCGGGGGATGGTCTGGAGCCCGGCGAGCAGCGTGTACGTGGTGAAGGGCAGGGAGACGAAGACGGCGACCGCCATCATCCACGGCCAGGCGGTCTCCGGCTTGCCCAGCCAGTCCTTGGACCCGTCGATCAGACCGAGGTCGAGCATCAGCGTGTTGAGCACGCCCGCGGTCTGGTTGAGCATCCACTTGAAGCCGATGGCGGTCATCAGGACGGACGCCGCCCAGGGGGCGATCAGTGCCCAGCGGGTGATGCGGCGGCCGGGGAACTTCTGGTTGAACAGCTGGGCGAGGGCCAGCGAGAGCAGCATCGTGACGCCGACCACGACGACCGTCCACACCACGGTCCAGAGCAGGACGGAGCCGAAGTCGCTCTCCTCGAAGAGCTTCTCGAACTTGTCGGTCCCGGCGCTGCCGCGCACCTTGCCGGCGATGGAGATGTTGAGGAACGAGGTGCGGATCAGCTCGATGACGGGCCAGACGACCACGGCGAGGATCAGCAGGATGACGGGCGCTATCCAGGGCAGCGGGCCGAGCCGGGCGATGCCGGTGCGGCGGCTCACCGGCCCGGGTGCGCGCCCGCCCCGTCCCCGGCCCGAATCGGCCGGGGACGGAGGGGCCTTCAGCGACACAAGGACTCCTTGCGAACTGGGCGTACTGGGTGAACGGGGCGAACTGGGTTGCGGCGCGGCCTACTTGGCCTCGGCCGCCGCCGACTCCGCCTTCTTCTGGAGGTCGCCGAGAACCTGCTTCGGGTCGTCGGAGACGGCCTTGCCGCCGGTCTTCTTCATCTCGGCGGAGACGACGTCCCAGGAGGTGTCGCCCAGCGGGTAGAACTTGGCGTTCGGCAGGACCTCGAAGAACGGCTCCAGGTCCTTGTGCTTGCCGTTGGTCTGCATCTCCTTGAGCGCGTCCTGGGTGACGGGCATCAGGTTGTACATCTCGTCGAACGCCAGCATCTTCTTGGAGTACGTGAAGTCCAGGAACTTCTTCACGCCCTCCTTCTCCGCGCCGCCGTCCTTGAACGCCATCATCCAGTCGGCCACGCCGAGGGTGCTCTCCAGCGGGCCCTCCCTGCCGGGGATGGGCACGACGCCGTAGTCGACCTTGCCCTCCTTGGCCATCTGGATCAGGCTCGGGTGGCCGTTGAGCATGCCGACCTTGCCGGCCGCGAAGTCCGCGAAGGCCGTCTTGCGGTCGGTGGAGGCCGGGTTGGCGTAGGTGAGGCCGGGCTTGACCAGGTTGGCCTTGAGCCACTCGAAGGTCTCGACGTTCTTGGCGCTGTCGATGGTGTACTTGCCGTCGGCGTCGGTGTAGCCGCCGCCGTTGCCGAGCTCCCACATCATCGACTCGCCCTGGGTCTCCTCGGGGCCGAGCGGCAGGGCGTAGGGGGTGTCCGCGGCCTTCTTGTCCTTGATCTTCTTCGCGGCGTCGGCGAGTTCGTCCCACGTCTTCGGCGGGGTCTTGATGCCCGCCTTCTTGAAGACGTCCTTGTTGTAGAACATCACGCGGCTGGAGGAGACCCACGGGATGCCGTACTGGGTGCCGTCGACCTCGCCTGCCTTGGCGAAGGAGGGGATGAGGTTCTCGCGCGTCTTGGCGGACATCACCTCGTCCGCCTTGTAGAGCAGGTCGTCCGCGACCTTGTCCGCGTAACCGCCGGTCTGCAGCAGGTCGGGCTCGTTGCCCGCCTGGATCATGTTCTTGACCTGCTTGTCGATGTCGTTCCAGTTGATGACCTGGACATCGACCTTGTAGCCCTTGTTGGCCTTCTCGAATTCCTTCTTGACCTCCGCCCAGTACACCTTGGAGGCGTTGGAGGCCTTGTCGCCGTAGTCGGCCGCCACGAGCTTGATGGTCTTGCCGTCACCGCTGTCGCCGTCCCCGCTGCAGGCGGCAAGTCCCAGCGCCATACAGAGCGTTGCCGCACCGGTGGCGACTATTCGATTCCTCATTGCTGTTCAACCCTTCGACATCGGTGTCGACTCGAGCGCGTACAGTCGCCCCCCGCAGCGCCGTGGCGCCGACACTACTCACGGCCCGTTTTGCCTCGACAGGCGTAGACCACTTTCGTGGCCAAGCTGAAATCACCTTCTCCACCAGGTCACTTGATGGCTCCCGCGGTCAGACCGGCCTGTACCTGTCGCTGGAAGACCGCGTACACGACGAGCACCGGCAGCATGGCGATCGTCAGGCCCGCGAAGAGCGCGCCCCAGTCGCCGCGGTACCCCTGCGAGACCGCCAGCGAGGCGAGGCCCTGCGGCAGCACGTAGCTCTTCTCGTCCTCGTTGTTGAGCAGCAGCGGGAGCAGGTACTGGTTCCACTGGCCGAGGAAGTTGAAGATGCCGATGCTGACCAGGCCCGGCTTGGCCATCGGCAGCATGATCTGGAAGAAGGTGCGGGTGTGCGAGGCCCCGTCGACCATCGCCGCCTCCTGCACACCGGTCGGCAGCGTGCGGAAGAAGGAGGTCAGGAAGAAGGTCGTGAAGGGCAGCGAGTACGCGATGTACGCGATCATCAGGCCCGGCCGGGTGTCGAGGAGGCCGAAGTTCTCCATGACCGCGAAGAGCGGGACGAGCGCCAGGATGACGGGGAACATCATGCCGCCCGCGAACAGCATGAAGACGACCCGGTTGCCCGGGAAGGTGAAGCGGGCGATGACGTAGGCCGCCATCGAGCCGAGCAGCATGGTGCCGGTCAGCGAACCCGCCAGGATGATCAGTGAGTTGAGGGTGTACTGGCCGATGTTGGCCTTGTTCCACGCGTTGGTGAAGTTCTCCCAGTGGAAGGAGGCGGGCCAGCCCATCGGGTCGCTGAGGATCTCGGCCGAGGGGCGGAACGCGGTGAGCGCGACCCAGATCAGGGGTCCCGCGGCGAGGATCACCCACAGGACGAGGAAGGCGTGCGAGAAGACGTTGAGCGTGCCGCCCGTCTCCTTCTGGCGGCCGGACGCGGCGGTCTCGGGGCGGGGCGCGGCGGCGGTGGTCGAGGTCATGATGCAGTGGCTCCCGCGGTCTCAGTATTCGATCCGGTCGCGATTCCCGACCCGCATGACGATCAGGGAGAACAGCATGCTGAGGACGAGGAGGACGACGCCGATGGACGTGGCGTAGCCGTACTGGCCGTCACGGAACCGTTCGTAAAGGAAGACCGGGGTGACCTTCAGTACGTGCGGAGGCACCATGACGAGGCAGATCGCGAAGGTGTCGAGCGCCTGGATGCCCATGTAGATCCAGCCGGTGCGCACCGTGTCCCAGATCAGCGGGAGCGTGACGCCGAAGAAGGTGCGGGTGCGGCCCGCCCCGTCCAGGAGCGCCGCCTCGTAGATGTCCTTGGGGATCGAGCCCATCGCCGCGGAGAACAGCACCACGTAGAAGCCGACGAAGCTCCAACTGATCACGGTGAGCAGGGAGATCAGGCCGAGGGTGTGGTCGCCGCCCAGCCAGGCGGGGCCGTCCACGCCGATCTTGTCCAGACCGCCGTTGATCAGGCCGCTGTTGGTGTTGAAGACGCGTCCCCACACGACCGCGATGATGGCGACGGACAGGACCTGCGGGAAGAAGTAGACGACCTTGTAGAAGGACGACCCCGCGATGCCCGCGATGGCCTGGCCCCTGCGGTGCCGGCCGCCCGAGGTGATCATGTAGGCGAAGAAGACGCCGAGCACGAGGGTGACGAGCGGGGCGATGACGAGCAGGAGGGCGCTGACCTCCAGGGAGTCCCAGAACCTCTCGTCGTTCCACATCTTCCGGTAGTTGTCGAACCCGATGAAGTTCGCGACCGGACCGCCGGACCAGTCGGTGAACGAGTAGTAAATCGCCTGCAGGAAGGGCGAGATGACGAACAGCGAGTAAAACGCTAGCGGCACGGCCAGGAAGCCGACGATGAAGCGGTACTTGTCGAGCGTGCGGTATCTGCGGTCGTACCGCACCCGTTCGGGGGTGAACCGCGGCGGCAGGAGCACTGCCGCCGCGAGCAACAGTCGCCCTGGCGGGGCGGGTTCGTCCCGCTTCCGGCCGGACATGGTCTTCGAGGGCGGAGGTCCCTCCACCCGGGTCTTGGTGCTCACGACGTCACGACGCTCCGGTTCAGGCCTTCTTGACCTTGGTGATGTCGGGGTCGTTCTTGATCCGGTCGGTGGCCTTCTGCATGGCGTCCATCGCCTGCTTGGTGCCGATCTGACCCATCATGAACTTGTGGATCATGTTGTTGAAGTCCTCGCGGAACAGCTCGTTGTACCAGTCGACGAACTGGGGGATGACGACGTTCTCGCCGGCCGCCTCGATCGCCGCCTGGGCGCTCGCGGTGCCCGAGGGCAGCTTCACCCCGTCGATGGCGCCCTTGACGACGGGCATCGAGCCGACCTCCTCGAAGAGGTTGCGGGCGGCTTCCTTGCTGTACATCATCCGCATCCACTCCAGGCCGCCCTGCCGGTTCCTGGCCCTGGCGGGGACGATGAAGGGCTCACCGGCCGGGGCGTAGAGGGTGCCGAACGGCAGCTTGTCGTCCTTGTCGAGTGACGGGGTCGCGCCGACCGTCATCGCGAAGTCCTTGGGCGTGGTGTCCTTGGCCTCGTTCTCCACCCACGAACCGTTGGGCACGAAGAGGCACTTGCCCTCCTTCGTCCACGCGGTCTGCATCTCGGTGTGCGCCTCGGTGCCGTCGAAGCCGGTCAGCACGTACTTCTTGGCGACCAGTTCCTCCCAGGCCTCGAAGACGTCCTTGACCGCGTCGTGCTTCCAGGCGTCCGGCTCCAGGTAGTCCATCGCCGTGGTGACGTCGCGGCCGCCGCGCTGGGCGAACATCGCGTACATGCTGAAGAACATGTACCGCGGGTGGCCGCCCGGGTAACTCCAGCCGTGGATGCCCTTGGCCTTGGCCTTCTTGCAGACCGCGAGCATCTCGTCCCAGGTCTTCGGGTACGCGGAGTCCAGGCCGTCCTCCAGGAGCTTCTTGGAGTACCAGTTGCCGTACACCGTCAGCGTGATGTTGAGCTGGTAGCACTCCTCGCCGCCGAAGCGGCCCATCTGCTCGACGACGGGGACGAGGGTCTCGCGCACCGTCACGTCCGGGTCGTCCCACGAGGGCGCGTCGAGCACCTCGCCGAGGTCGGCGACCTGCTTGTTGTGCACGAGCTTGCCGATGTTCATCAGGTCGGCGCCGGAGTTGTTGACGACGTCCGCCGTGGGGTTGCCACGGACGATCTTCGGCTGCACCTGGGTGGCGATCTTCGTGGTGGCCTTCTGGCCCGGATCGGCCTCGGGGTACTTCTCGGCGTACATGTCGGTGACGAACTGGGCGTACTTGTCGCCGTATCCGCCGTTGAAGATGTAGACGGACAGGGCCGCGTCCTGCTTCACACCGAGCGGGTTCTTCTTGGACTTCTTGCCCTTCTCGGCCTTGTTGTCCTCGCCGCCCCCGCTGGCGCAGGAGGTGAGCGCCCCGACGGCGGGCACCGCGAGCAGACCGGCGGCTGCCGCCCGCTTCATGACATCACGACGGTTGACGCTGGTGGATCCCATGCTCAAGTCCTCGCCTTCTCCAGGACTCAGGCGGTGAACCGGACCCTCCCCGGCACCGCGGTGGTGTGAAGCTGGGGTCGTGCGGTGAAACCGGGCCCGCGACCGGCCGAACGGCCGTGCGGACGCCGACAGGTATAGTCCACTCGCCATCAGGTGGGCAAGATCGAATACAGGTTTGGTCTGCAGGCTTGTCCGAGTTGAGACCTGCGGCGTTCCCCCTCGAAACCTCTCGCACATCCCCGTACGAACGCGTGGACTTTCGCGCCGGTTTCCATGGACTTTCCCGCACGACCCCGCACGACCGATCAGCGGCGGGGACCGGCGGTCACTTCCTCATCGGCTTGCGGGACGGGTTGTACAGACCCCTCGGCAGGAAGGTGGACGTGGGCACCTTCTTGGTCACGCAGTAATCGAAGAGCGACTGGCGGGGCCTGGCCTGCTTGCCCTCCTTGGGCGGAGCCACCTCCGTCGTCGTGTACGGGATGTAGACGAAGTCGCCCCGGGTCTGGGCCTGGGTCTGGGACAACGCCTTGTCGTAGTACGTGTACCCGCCACCGGTCTCGGCGGCCAGGAAGTCGCGGTACTCGCGGTTCCTGACGGCGGCGACCGGGAGCTTGAAGAAGGTGTACTTGGTGATGTGCTCCCGCCTCAGCTTCGCGTCCGCGGCGAGCTGATCAACCGTCATGCCGTCGCCCACCTCGGTCCACTTGGCGGGGTCGAAGTCGGCGACCTTCTCGTTCTTGGTGAGGGCCAGGATCTCCTTGAGGGTCCTGACGGTCTCGTCGCTCTCGATGCCCCGCTTCTTGAGGTTCGCCCCGAGCTCGGTGAGCTTGCCGAAGTCCTTGTCGCTGAGCGAGGTGAAGTACTTGCCGTCCGTGTCGATGTCGTCGCCGCTCGCCGAGGGCTCCGCCCGCAGCGAGGTGTTGGGGCCGATGAACTGGTTGCCCGCCTGCCACTCGTAGAAGGAGTGGCGGATGTCCTGGAAGGAGATCCCGCGCTCGGTCGCGGAGTTCGGGACCGACTTGTCGGCCAGCCGCCTGCGCAGGTCCTTGCGGTACGCGGGGGTGTTCTCGGCGGCCGGCACCAGCACCTTGAGGTTGGTGAGCATCTGCTCGGTGAGCGTGGAGGGAATCGCGGCGGTGAGGACGTCCATCTGCTGCTCCTCGCTCAGCCTGCCGAGGGAGTTGGTCAGCGTCGAGTGGGCCACGATGTGGTGCGCGGTCGTCGTCCACCCGTCCTGGTCGGACGCCTTGGCGTAGGGGTTGTCCTCCCGCCGCTGCACGGCGGGTGACGCCGGGCTCGACGTGGCCGCGGACCGCTGAGCCGTCACGGGTCCGTCCGGCGCGGGACCCGAGAGCACCCGCGTGGCGTTGGCCTCCGCCTCGCGCTCGAACCGGTCGGAGGGGTCGGAGACGCTCAGGCCCGCGCCGTTGTCGGTGCCCGCGACCGGGCCCTGGCGCTGCTGGATGACGTGGGTCAACTCATGGGCGAGGGTGTGCCGGTCGTTGCCGCCCTCGCCGATGACGACATGGCTGCCCGAGGTGTAGGCACGGGCGCCGACCTCCGCCGCCGAGGCCTTCGCGGCGGCGTCGGTGTGGAGGCGTACGTCGGAGAAGTCCGCGCCGAGGCGGGCCTCCATGTCACCGCGTACGGAGGCGTCGAGCGCCCGGCCCGGCGAGCGCAGCACGTCGTGGACGGCGGAGCGCTGCACCTGCGGCGGCTCGGCCTGCCCGTGGCCGCACCCGGGGCCGTGCTGATGCCGCTCCCGCTCACCGTCCCGGGCGCCGGGGTGGCCGGCCGTGCGGAGCATCTGGAGGACGGCGGCGTTGCCCGCGGTGCCCTGCAGGGCGAGAAGCGCGGATCGCGGGGTCCCGGCGCCGGCGGCCGGACCGGCGGAGGGCCTGCGGTCCGGCGCACGGCCCTCCTTCTCGGACGCCGGTCGTTGGACGTTGCCTTCAGCGCGCATGGACCCTCTTCCACGGGGAGCGAATGACCTTTCCTGCATACCGGGTTCCCTCACGCGAGGACAGGGCCCGGAGGGTAGCGTCGGACGATCACGACGGGTACGGGAGGGCAGCATCCGGCGTTCGCGAAGGCAACGCGCGTGCCCGTACGGACACGGGTGCGCGGGGCACCTCTCCCCCGGTGCCACCTCCCTCTACACCATCGGATCCCCCTCCAACAGCCTTGACACCACTCACCACTTGACGCCCTACTAGACCTTGCGCAGCGACCGTGACAACGTTGTCCAACTCGCAAGGAGGGGCTCGGGGATGCCGCACTCGGCACGCAGACCTCGTTTCAGACACCACCGCCCGCCCGGTCAAGGACCCCGCTCGGCCGCCGCCGTCGGGGCACTGGCGCTCGCGCTCGTCGCGTCGGCACAGGGGGCCGCCGTCGCCGAGCCCGGGCAACCTCCCGCCGGGCAGCGGGAGTTCGCCTCCTCCTTCGAGGCGGGCGACGCCCGGCCGGACTGGCTGAGCACCGTCGAGACGGGCCCCGACGGGAAGAAGAAGGCCGCGGGCGTGAACGGCGCGTTCAGCTCCGGCCTGCCCGGCAGCGTGAACGACCGCGTCACCGACGTCCGCGCGAGCGGCGAGAACGCGGGCTCGGGCGAGGTGGCGGAGAACCTCGTCGACGCCGAGGCGACCAGCAAGTGGCTGACGTTCGCCAAGTCCGGGTGGGTGGAGTTCGACCTCGACGCGCCCGCGAAGGTCGTGACGTACGCGCTGACGTCCGCCAACGACCACGCCGAGCGCGACCCGAAGGACTGGACCCTGAAGGGCTCCACGGACGGCAAGGACTGGAAGGTCCTCGACGAGCGCGCGGGCGAAACCTTCGACGGCCGCCACAGGACGAAGAAGTACGACGTCGACAACAGCGGGGAGTACACGCACTACCGCCTGGACGTCACCGCGAACAACGGCGCCGACGACGCCCTCCAACTCGCCGACGTACAGCTGTCGGTGGGCGGCACCGAGGCCCCCGCCCCCGAGGACATGCTGAGCCTCGTGGACCGCGGCCCCAGCGGCTCGCCCACCGCCAGGTCCCGCGCCGGCTTCACCGGCACGCACGCGCTGCGCTATGCGGGCACCCACAAGGTGGACGGCCGCGGCTACTCGTACAACAAGGTCTTCGACGTCGATGTGCCGGTGCGGCGCGACACCGAGCTCGGGTACCGCGTCTTCCCCTCGATGGCCGAGGGCGACCTCGACTACGCCGCCACGAACGTCGCCGTGGACCTCGCGTTCACCGACGGCACCTACCTCAGCGACCTCGAGGCCACGGACCAGCACGGCTTCCCGCTGAGCCCGCGGGGCCAGGGCGCGTCCAAGGTGCTCTACGTCAACCAGTGGAACAACGTCGCCTCCCGCGTCGGCGAGGTCGCCGCGGGGAAGACGGTCGACCGGATCCTGCTGGCGTACGACTCGCCCAAGGGCCCGGCGAAGTTCCGCGGCTGGCTGGACGACGTGTCGCTGAAGGAGAAGGCCCCGCCGAAGCCGAAGGCGCACCTCTCCGACTACGCGGACACCACGCGCGGCACCAACTCCAGCGGCGGTTTCTCGCGCGGCAACACCTTCCCGGCCACGGCCGTCCCGCACGGCTTCAACTTCTGGACGCCGGTGACCAACGCGGGCTCCCTGAGCTGGCTCTACGACTACGCGCGCGGCAACAACGACGACAACCTGCCGACCATCCAGGCGTTCAGCGCGAGCCACGAGCCGAGCCCGTGGATGGGCGACCGGCAGACGTTCCAGATGATGCCCTCGGTCGACAAGGACACCCCGAGCGCCGCGCGGACCAAGCGGGCGCTGGCGTTCCGGCACGAGAAGGAGACGGCGCGCCCGCACTACTACGGCGTGACGTTCGAGAACGGCCTGAAGGCCGAGATGGCGCCGACCGACCACGCCGCGATGATGCGCTTCACCTACCCCGGCGACGACGCGAGCGTGATCTTCGACAACGTCTCGGAGAAGGGCGGCCTGACCCTCGACGAGGAGAAGGGGGTCGTGAGCGGCTTCTCCGACGTCAAGTCCGGTCTGTCGACGGGCGCGACGCGCCTGTTCGTGTACGGCGTCCTCGACGCGCCCGTGACGGCGGGCGGCAAGCTGGACGGCGGCGGTGGCGGCGACGTCACCGGGTACCTCCGCCTCGATCCCGGCAAGGACCGCACGGTCACGCTCCGCATGGCGACGTCCCTGATCAGCCTGGACCAGGCGAAGGCCAACCTCGGCCAGGAGATCCCGGCGGGCACGTCCTTCGACCGCGTGAAGGACCGCGCCCAGAAGCAGTGGGACGACATCCTCGGCAGGGTGGAGGTCGAGGGCGCGAGCGAGGGGCAGCGCACGAGCCTGTACTCCTCCCTCTACCGCCTCTACCTCTATCCCAACTCCGGCTTCGAGAAGGTCGTTCCGGAGGGCGGCGGCAAGGCGACGTACAAGTACGCGTCCCCGTTCTCGCCGCAGACCGGACCCGACACCCCCACCCACACCGGCGCGAAGATCGTCGAGGGCAGGCCGTACGTGAACAACGGCTTCTGGGACACGTATCGGACGACGTGGCCCGCCTACTCCCTGCTGACCCCCAAGAAGGCGGGCGAGCTGGTCGACGGCTTCGTGCAGCAGTACAAGGACGGCGGCTGGACCTCGCGCTGGTCCTCGCCGGGGTACGCGGACCTGATGACGGGCACCTCCTCGGACGTGGCGTTCGCCGACGCGTACGTCAAGGGCGTGAAGTTCGACGCGGAGGCCGCGTACGACGCGGCGCTGAAGAACGCGACGGTGGTGCCGCCGAGTTCGGGCGTCGGCCGCAAGGGCATGGAGAAGTCGCCGTTCCTCGGCTACACGCCCAGCGAGACCCACGAGGGTCTGTCGTGGGCCCTGGAGGGCTACCTCAACGACTACGGCATCTCCCGCATGGGCGCCGCCCTCTACAAGAAGACGGGCAAGAAGCACTACAAGGAGGAGTCGGAGTACTTCCTCAACCGCGCCCAGGACTACGTGAACCTCTTCGACGACAAGGCGGCGGGCGCGGGCACGGACCCCGGCTTCTTCCAGGGCAGGAACGCCAAGGGCGTATGGCGCGTGCCGTCGGAGAAGTTCGACCCGCGCGTGTGGGGCCACGACTACACGGAGACCAACGCCTGGGGGTACGCCTTCACGGCCCCGCAGGACTCGCGCGGCCTGGCCAACCTGTACGGCGGCCGCAAGGGCCTCGGCGACAAGCTCGACACGTACTTCGCGACCCCGGAGACGGGCTCCGCCGAGTTCGCGGGATCGTACGGCGGCGTCATCCACGAGATGACGGAGGCCCGCGACGTGCGGATGGGCATGTACGGCCACTCCAACCAGGTCGCCCACCACGCGGCGTACATGTACGACGCGGCCGGGCAGCCGTGGAAGACGCAGGAGAAGGTCCGCGAGGTCCTCGCGCGCCTCTACACCGGCAGCGAGATCGGCCAGGGCTACCACGGCGACGAGGACAACGGCGAGCAGTCGGCCTGGTACCTCTTCTCCTCGCTCGGCTTCTACCCGCTGGTGATGGGCAGCGGGGAGTACGCGATCGGATCCCCGCAGTTCACCAAGGTGACCGTCCACCTGGACAACGGCAGGGACCTGGTCGTCAAGGCACCGAAGAACAGCGCGAAGAACGTGTACGTCCAGGGCCTTGAGGTCAACGGCAAGAAGTGGGCGTCAACCGCCCTTCCCCACAAGGAGATCGCGCGCGGCGGAGTCCTGGAGTTCGACATGGGCCCGAAGCCTTCGGCGTGGGGTTCGGGCCGCGGCGCCCAGCCGGCGTCGATCGCGCGGGACGACAAGGTGCCGTCCCCGAGGAAGGACGTGCTGAAGGGCGAGGGCGCGCTCTTCGACAACTCCTCGGACACGAAGGCAACGTCGGACTCGGCGGTGGAACTGCCGGTGGACGGGAAGACGAAGGCGGTGCAGTACACGCTGACGTCGTCGGCCGACAGGGCGAAGGCGCCGCGCGGCTGGGTCCTGCAGGGCTCGAAGGACGGCACGAAGTGGAAGGACCTGGACGAGCGGTCCGGCGAGTCCTTCGCGTGGGACCGGCAGACCCGGGCGTTCACGATCGACGACCCGGGGACGTACGGGCACTACCGGCTCGTGCCGCAGGGTTCGGCGACGCTGGCGGAGGTGGAGCTGCTGAGCTGATCCGTCCGCACGGGCGGCAGTGAGGGGAAAGGCGCGTCAGGGGCGGGAGTGGCGAGTTCACTCCCGCCCCTGAGTCGGCTCAGCGGGCCAGAGCGCCGTCGACGCGGTGGGTCATCAGGTGTTGCGCGGACTCGGGGGTGCGCAGGCCGAGGGCCACGTCCGTGGCCAGGCTCTCCGCCAGGCTCCAGCAGATGTCCGCTTCGGCGAGGGCGTCGAACTGCCCTGCCTCGACCCCGCGTTCACGGCGGGCCTCCGTGAGCAGCGAGGCCGTGAACTCGCGCAGTGAGTCGTCCTGCGCGGTGAAGACCTGGGCCAGTTGGGGGTCGGAGACGGCACGGCCGAGGCCTGCCACCGAGAGCAGGACCAGTCGGCGGGTCTCCTCGTCGGGGGCGAGCAGGGCGTGCAGACAGGTGCGCAGGATCGCCTCCGGGGCGGTGGAGCCGGACGATTCGACGCCTGCCCGCACCTTCGCGTCGACGGAGCGCTGGGCGCGGGTGAAGGCGTCGCGGATCAGCTCCCGCATCGACGCGTAGTAATGCTGCACCTGCCCCATCGAGACCCCGGCCTCGGCCGCGACCTTGCGCAGCGTCACGCCTTCCAGGCCCTCGCGGACGGTCAACTCCCAGACCGCCTCGACCAGTCGGCCTCTGCGCTCCTCGTGGTCGACGACCTTCGGCATGTTCCTCTCCCCCGTCCTCCGCTGCCGTGGCTCGCCCGCCTCGCGCACTCGGCCACCTCCGCCCTTTGCCATGCGGGCGCATTGCATCATAGCCGCCGGCGTTATTACCATGCGGTCGCATTGCAAAAGCGGTCACGTATGTGCCGCGCATACGACGTGCCGTGCGCAGGTGCCGTGTACACCTGCCCCCTTCCGAAAGGCTGCGCCCATGAGGTCCGACCAGATCGCACGAGTGAGGCGGGCGGTGGTGCGGGGGCTGGTCGCTCTCGGCGTCACGGCGGCGCTGGCGTCCTGCGGGCCGCCCGGCTCCGC
This sequence comes from Streptomyces sp. NPDC025651, assembly GCF_055558735.1. NCBI lineage: Bacteria > Bacillati > Actinomycetota > Actinomycetes > Kitasatosporales > Streptomycetaceae > Streptomyces > Streptomyces sp. NPDC025651. The sequence continues at coordinate 77,946 of NZ_JBVHLZ010000009.1, read as the reverse complement.
CCCGGCGGCCGCTCCCGCGCGGGACGCCGACGCCACCGCCTCCTCCCCCGTCGTCCGCACCACCGGCGGAGCCGTCCGCGGGACCGCGGCGCGCGACGGGTTACGCCGCTTCCAGGGCATCCCCTTCGCCGCCCCGCCCGTCGGCCCCCTGCGCTGGCGGCCCCCGCGGCCCGCCCGCCCCTGGAGCGGCGTACGCGACGCCTCACGGCCCGGCCCCGTCTGCGTCCAGCCCGACGCCCCGGAGATGCCGGACGGGCTGCCGCAGAGCGAGGACTGCCTGACGCTGAACGTCACCGCCCCGCGCCGCCCGCCCGAGCCCGGCAGGACCCGCCCCGTCCTCGTGTGGATGCCCGGCGGCGGATTCGTCACCGGCGCGGGCTCCGTCGACGACCCGGCGCGGCTGGTGAAACGCGGCGACATGGTCGTCGTGACGCTCAACTACCGGCTCGGCGTCTTCGGCTTCTTCGCCCACCCCGGCCTCGGCCGCCAGGGCGACTTCGGCCTCCAGGACCAACTCGCCGCGCTGCGCTGGGTGCACGCCAACATCGCCCGCTTCGGCGGCGACCCCGGCCGCGTCACGCTCGGCGGTGTCTCCGCCGGGGCCATGAGCACCTGCACGCTGATGACGTCCCCGCGCGCCCACGGCCTGTTCCGGCAGGCGGTCGTGCAGAGCGGATCGTGCCTGACCGACTTCCCGGCCGGCGGGTTCGGCCCCGGCTCCGGCCCCGTCAACGGCTGGCAGCCGCTGACGACCGTCCAGCGGACCGGCAGCGGCCTCGGCAAGCGGCTCGGCTGCCCCGACGTCACCTGCCTGCGTCGCCTGCCCGCACGCGAACTCGTGAAGCACCAGGCACAGTTCAGCATCGTCGCGTACGGAACCGACCTGGTGCCGCGCCGCCCCGCCGAGGTCTTCGCCGCCGGACGCGAGGCCCCCGTGCCCCTTCTCCAGGGCACGACCCGCGACGAGCACGTCGAGTTCGCCCTCGGCGTGTACCCGGACGGCCTGACCGCGTCGCAGTACCGCGATCTGCTGCGCGGCGCCTTCGGGAACGACACCGCCGGGCAGGTCGAACGCCGTTATCCGGTCGGGGACTTCCCCTCCCCCATGGCCGCCGCCGCGCGGATGTTCAGCGACCGCTCCTGGACGTGCCCGGCCTGGCGGGCGGCGCGCCTGCACGCCCGTACGGCACCCACGTACAGCTATCTCTTCGACGACGAGGCCGCGGTCCCGCTCAGCGGCCACCCGCTGCCGAGGCACGTCCGCCCCTCGGTCGCGCACGGCGCCGACGTCCCCTATCTCTTCGACTCCGTCAACGCCCCGCCGCTCACGGCAGAGCAGCGGCGGCTCGCCGACCGCATGGTCGGGCACTGGGCGCGGTTCGTGCGCTCCGGCGACCCGAACGGGGTGCACGCGAACGCCTGGCCGCGCACCAGCGCGCGCGGCACGTCGTACGCGCTCGACCTCGCGCCCGGTCCGCGCGGCCCGCGCCCCGTCGACCTGGACGTCAACCGGCAGTGCGGCTTCTGGCTGCGCTGACCTCGCGCCGGGCACCCGGCACCCGCCCCGCATCCGCCGCGAAGTCCGCCATTCTCCGTCCGTCGCGGTCCGACGCCGTCATCTTCGATCGCTTTCCCTCCTACCGTCCCGCCGTGTGACGCGAGTCGCCAAGCTGCCCTTCGTTCCTGGTGGTTGCCGGTCGCGGACTGGGAGGCCGACGTGACCGAGCGGAAGCAGTACGCGGGAGGTCTGCCTGCGGAGACGACGGAACTGATCGGGCGGCGGGCGGAGTTGGCGGAGGTCCGCCACCGGCTCGCAAAGGCGCGCCTGGTGGCGCTGACAGGGGTCGGCGGCGTGGGCAGGACACGCCTCGCGCTGCGGGCCGCGCACGAGGCGCAGCCGTCCTTCCGGGACGGCGCCTGATGGGTGGAGCTCTCCCCGCTGCGGCACGGCACCGTGCCGGCACACGCCATCGCCGAGGCCCTGCCGCTGGCGGACCAGACGACGCGCCCCATGATCGACGTGGTGGTCGAGCGCACCACTCACGCAGCCCTCGACGGCCCGTTCGTACTCCTCGAAACGCCTGAGCACCAGCGGCTCGCCCCCACAGAATCCCAGCGCGGAAGTCAACTGATCGCTGATCCGGACGAGGTGGCGATCCTGACGCGGAAATGTGCGATGCTGCGGACGCAGGCCCTAAATCCGGAGGACACCAGGGACCTGCTTGACCGTCTGCTAGGAGAGCAATGAGCGGCACCGCGCTTATGTGGTTCAAGTCGACCTACAGCGGCAGCGAGGGCGGCAACTGCCTCGAAGTCGCCGCCCACCCCACCGCCATCCACATCCGCGGCTCCAAGAACCCCGACGGCCCCCACTTCACCGTCGCCCCGGAGACATGGACCGCCTTTCTGAACCTCCCCCAGGACCACGCCTGACGCAACGAACGACGTGCGGTACTACCTCTACGTTTCCGGCGCCAAGCTGGACATGCTGTACGAGCAGATCCCGTCCAAGCTGCTCAAACGCCTCGCCGTCGAGGCGAAGGTCGACCTGAAGGTGCTCAGCGTCTCCGTGCAGTCGCCGCGCGCGGAGGCCAGCGCGTACGACCGGCTCGACATCGTCGAGGCCTACCTGGAGCGGGAGTTCGACGTCAGCTGGATGACCGAGCCGAGGCCGTGGTTCCGAGGGGATCTGGGGCTGCGGATCGCGGGGTACGGCTCGCCCGCGGGGCCGACGTTCATGACGGGGCGCGAGGGCGACACCGTCGTCGCGCTCATCGGCTCGGCGCACCATCTGATCGGACAGCGGACGGCGCCCGACACGCTCCAGGCGGCGTTCTCCAACCTGCCGTCGCTGTTCCAGCTCGTACGGGAGGACGCGCGGGCGACCGGACGGACCGTGGACGAGGACGAGGCGATGCGCCAAGTCCTCATGTTCTCCGAGTCGTTGACGGTGCCGCCCGTCTTCGGCGAGTTCCTCGCGCGGCGCCTGGTCAGCGGAACAGTCACCGGACAGGACGGGCGGGAACTACAGGTGGTCGTCGGGACGCCGCTGTACGTGGCGATGGCGGACGAGCCGCGACGGCAAGGGCGAGGACCTGAATGAAGCCGGACGCGACGGGCCCCGAGATGGCCGGAATGCGGCTGGCGGGAGACGTGGAGGGCCTGAGCCGCGTCATGCGGTCCGGCGACTTCACCACCGCTCTTCGGGCCGTCGGGCTGATCGCGGACATCGGCGGCCCGGCCGCCGCCGACGCGCTCCTCGACTGCCTTGAACGGCCGGACCACTACACCCGCCATCTCCACCTGTGGGTCGTCTCCCCCTTGGCGAAGCTGGGCGAGCGCCGCGCGGTCCCCCTGCTGCTGCGGCGGCTGCGCGAGGGGAAACTGGAGAACTACGGCCAGGGGGAGACCCTGTTCCGGGCCCTCGGCGCCCTCGGCGGGCCCGAGGTCGTGCGTGAACTGGTCGACAGACTGGCCGAGCCGCGCCCCGCGAAACCGGTGCTCGACGCGGTGGCCGCGCTGCGCCCGCCGGAGGCCGTGCCCGCGCTGGTGGCCGCGCTCTGGACGCTGCTGCCGGGGGACGAGATGCACGCGGTGCAGGTGCTCGGCGCGATGCGCGACCCTCGTACCGGACCGGCCCTGCTGTTCCTCGTGGACTCGAAGGCCACCTCGCCCGGACTGCGCAGGGCAGCCGTCCGGGCGCTCACCGAGCTCCCCGAGGAGTCCTGGCCGCCGCCGGCGGGCTGGATCCCCGAGATCATGCTGCGGCGCGCGCTGCGCGATCCGGACGCGGCGACGGCGGCGCCCGCGGCCGAGCTGCTCGCCCGGACCAAGAGGGGGCGGGACGTGCTGCGGGGCGACCTCATGGACAGCGTGCCGGGGCGCCGCGCCCCCTACCGGGCCCCCGACTGTGCCGCGGTCACGGTCTGCGCCTTCGTCCAGAAGCGGCCCGAACTCTTCGGCGGGGCGCAGGACTACCGGGACGTGCCGACCCTGATCCAGCTGCTCGGCGCAGGGGCCGTGCCGACCGTGCGCAGGGCGGCGGCCGGAGCGCTCGGAGCCGTCGGGGGCGCGGCGGCGACCGACGCGCTCCTCGCGGCCCTCGGCGACCCGCGGGTCGGCGAGGCGGCCGCGCGGGCGGTGGCGCGCCTGCCGCAGCCGCCCGTGCCGGAGCTGCTCACGCTCCTGACAGGGGACGGCAATGCGCGTCAACGACGGGGTGCGGCCCTGTCGTTGGGCCTGGCGGGCCACACGGAAGCCGCGCCGCTGCTCCTTGCCGCGGTCGGGGGCGGGGAAGGGTCCGGGGCCGGGGAGTCGCCAAGACTGCTGCGCACCGCGGCCGTCGACGCGCTCGCCGCGCTGCGCCACCGTCCGGCGGCCGCACGCCTCGCGGCCCTCGCGTCGGACGGGGAGGAACCCGGCACACTCCGGGCCCGCGCCCTGCACGCGCTGGGCATCCTCGGGGCACCGGAGTCCCTTCCGGTGGTACTGGCCGCCGTACGGGACCCGTCGGCACCGGTGCGGCTCCAGGCGGTGCGGGCGGTGGGCGGCTTCGCCGGGCAGGCGGTGAGCGAGACCACCCGAGAAGACGAAGCACCCGGGACAAGCGAGGCAGCCGAGGCGCGCGAACCGACCGACGCACACGAGGCGCGTAAGCCGACCGACACACACGAGGCGCGTAAGCCGACCACCCCGAACGAGACGCACCGGCCGACCGACACGAGCGAGGCACACGAGAGGCGCGAGCCAACCGACACACGCGAGACGGGCGAACCGACCACCCCAAACGAGGCACGCGAACCGACCAACGCGCACGGCGCGCACCAGCCGACCACCCCAAGCGAGGCAGCCGAGGCAGGCAAGGGTGCCGAAGTGGGCCAGGCGGCACAGGTGTTGGGGGCGCTCGTCGGGCGGGAGGCCGACCGCGACATCGCGCGCGCCGCCGTCCGCACCCTCGGCCTGCTCGGCGCGCCCGCCGGACCCGTCCTCGCCGCCCTGACGCAACCGCTCCGGCCGGACGTCGTGGGCGAGCTGATCGACGCGCTCGCCCGGTGCCCCGGCCCCGAAGCGGTCGTCGGGCTCGGCCGGCTGACCGGGCCCGACCTCTCGGAGGACGTCCACGTGACGGTGGCCCAGGCGCTGGGCGAGAAGCGCGCGCCGCAGGGCGCCGGACCCCTGGCCGTGCTGCTCGCCGACGACCACCCGTACGGCTGCCGCGACGCCGCCCTGCGAGCCCTCGCCGCACTGGACACCGAGGAGGCCGACGCGCACATCCTGGCCCACCACCCACCGCCCCACTTCGACGACGCGAGCTGGCGCGCGGCCCTCACCGTCCTGGCGGGGCGCCGGGGTCCCTCCGCCCAGGACCCCGCCTGACCCCGACCGCGCGCGGGGTCAGGCGGGCGACGGCAGTCGCGGTCAGGCCGTGTGCAGCCTCAGCCCGTACCGCTGCAGGATCTCGTTCACCGGCTGGTACCACGTCTCGCCACCGCTGCCGCAGTTGCCCCAGCCGCCGGACGTCACGCCCTGGGCCTGGTCGCCGCTGATGAACGAGCCGCCCGAGTCGCCGCCCTCGGCGCAGACGCTGGTCTTGGTCAGCTGGCGGACGACGGCGCCGCCGGAGTAGTTGACGGTCTCGTTCTTGGCGAGGAGCTTTCCGCAGTGCCACTTCGTGGTGGAGCCGGACCGGCAGATCGACGAGCCGACCGGCGCCTCCGCAGAGCCCCGCACCAGCTGGTCGGGGATGGTGCCCCAGCCGAGCACGACGGGCACGGTCCACCAGCCGCTCCCCACCGACACCCACGCGTAGTCGTTGTCGGGGAACGAGGAGCCCTGGAACGTGCCGATGTGGGAGCCGTCCCAGCCCCGCACCGCCGCGCCCGCGCCACCGCAGTGCCCCGCCGTGACGAAGCCGCCGTGCACCGAGAAGCCGATGGAGCAGCGGACGTTGCCGGTGTAGTACGGGTCGCCGCCCACGGTTCCTGCGGCGAAGGTGCTGGGCGCCTCGGCGACCGAGCCGACCTGGACGGGCGCGGTGGCGCGGGCGCGCCGCAGGAAGGCCGCGACATCGTTGTCGCCGCGGCGTCCTTCGACGACGTCGACGACGACGCGGTTCGCCTGCGCGTCGACCCGCCAACTGGCCACGCCCGAGGGCGCCTTGAGCTTGTCGATCCGCTTCTTCGCCGCGTCGAGCCGCGCCGCCGAGTGCGCGACGAACCGCACGTCGGCCCCGGTCTCGCGCACGTCGGCCGCGACCCGCCGCTCGGTGACGGCGACGGTGAGCCTGCCGCGCCCGGCGTCGAACCAGGCCCCGCCGTACGCGGCACCGGCCGCCTTCCGCGCCGCACGCTCCACCTTGACGGCCCGCCGCTCGTCCGCGAGGCGCTCGCGCGCGGCGGCGGGCGCCAGGCCGAGGTCGCGACCCATGGCTTCGAGGAGGGCGGCGGATGCGGGCGCCTCGGACGCGGGCTCGGACGCGGAGTCGGCACCGTCGTCCGCCGCCGCGGCGGCGGGCACGAGGCCGGTGGCGGCGCAGGCGGCGGTCAGGAGCACGGCGGACAGGCGGAGGCGTGCGCTGGTCTTGCGTCTCACGGGAGGACCTCTCGTCGTTCCAACAGGGCTGTGATGGACCGGAGTTGAGATCTGAGAGCGCTCTCAGCTCATGGTGCGGCCGAGCGTAGAGAGACCACGCGGCCAAGTCCAGACCCACGGCACCCGGGGGAACGGTTCCCGGCCTACGGCGCCGGGTGCCCCTGTCCGGCCTGCGGACCACCGTCCTGCCCGAGTCCGGATCCATGCCCGGAAGGCATGCGGCTCTTCGATGGCGGCGGCCGCACCCCGCACGCCCAACACCCGGACACGGCAGGCCGTTCCAGCGGAAATCCAGATGCGCACCCGCCCCGCGGGTCCGTGGCACGGAAGCGCCCTGCCTTCCTCGGCCCCCGCCGCACACCGGCCAGGGGCCGACCTGGAGTGGCAGCGGCGGCAGGCCCGGCGCCGACCGGCCGCCTCCGGAAGCAGCGGCTCGACAACGCGATGTCGCCGTGCCTAAGATCCACGGCGACATCGCGTGCCGGTCACCGGCCGGGTGAGGCATGGAGGTGTCGGGAGATGCCTTATGGAGGCATTCCTTGCCAGTCGAGCTGAACCACACGATCGTCCACGCCCGGGACAACCGGGAGTCCGCCGAGTTCTTCGCGGACCTGCTGGGCCTTGAAATCACCGGTGAGTGGGGCCCGTTCGTCGCGGTCGCCCTGAGCAACGGAGTCACCCTGGACTTCGCCGCCGTCCCCGCGGAACACATCACCCCGCAGCACTACGCCTTCCTCGTCTCCGACGCGGAGTTCACAGCGGCGTACGAGAAGATCACGGCCCGCGGCCTCGCCCACTGGGCCGACCCGCACCAGAAGCAGCCGAACCGGATCAACCACAACGACGGCGGCCGTGGCGTCTACTTCCTGGATCCGGCGGGCCACGCCATGGAGCTCATCACCGTCCCGTACGGAGGCCGGCCCCAGGCGTAGCCGCAATCCCCTGATTTCGGGATACCGGGGTGCGGGGTGCCCCTGGGACCTTCGTCGCAGGAAGTGCGGGACGGTTCCAGAGCGCAGCCCGCACCCGGACGGGAGAACCGAAATGAAACGATGGACGGCCCTGCGCGTGTGGCGACCCGCACTCGCCCTCGCGGTCGGCATGGGCACCTTCCTGGGCACGGCCGGGCCGGCCCCGGCGGCCCCGAACGAGCAGGCGGGAGCGGCCGCCTCCGGCTATCTGAACCTGCACCAGTGCGCGTACTACGCGAGCAGCCTCGACGACCACTTCAGCACCTTCGTGACGCCGAGCGGCGACGGACGCTACTCCACCGGCACGAAGCGCTCCACCACCGCCGACACCACGGCCGCCTGCGGCGCGGGGAACGGCAATCACGTACCCGTCCCGCTCCTGCACGGCGTCAAGGCGCTGGACCTCACCGCGGGCCGCTACCTCAACCTCCAGCAGTGTGACTACTACCGGAGCGCGAGCACCGACCGCTTCACCACCCTGGTGACGCCGAGCGGCGACGGGCGCTACTCCACCGGCACGAAGGTCTCCGACACCAAGGAGACCACGCCCACTTGTGGCCCGGGCAACGGCAACCACGTGCCCAACCCCGGCCTCTCGGGCTCCCTGCCCCTGGATCTGACCGCGGGCAGCCGCCTCAACCTGCACCAGTGCGTGTACTACTCGGAGCGGCTCAAGAGCCACCTCACGAGCGTGGTGCCGGCCCCGGACCAGCGGTACACGACGGGCACGAACATCTCCGACACCATCGACACCCGTCCGGTCTGCGGCCCCGGCAACGGCGACTACGTCCCCGTACCGCTCCTGTCGGCCGTCAAGAGCATCCCCCTGAGCTGATCACCCGCGGTGACGCGCGCGGTGGGCGCGTTGCCGACAGGCGCGTGAGCAGTACGTCCGGGGCAGAGCACCGGGCTTTCGTCACACGGAGGGCGGGCCGCCGCGTTTTCGTCACGCGGGGGTCCGCCCTCCGCGCCGTCACGGGCCGTGCGGGCGGCGGTGACGAGGTCGGCGCCCGGGAAGCGCCCGCGCGGTGTGTACGCGGACAGTTCGGCGTCCAGGACGGGGCAGTTCCCCGCGATGTCGTCGTCCGTGCAGTGCAGCGCATGGCGCAGGTACCTCCGGGCCACCTCCAACTGCGCGATCTGCCGCTCCACTTGGGCGAGCCGGGCGTCGACGGCGCGCTGCCAGGCCTCGCGCGTGGCCTTCCCCGAGATGACGACGGCGGCCCGGTCCGGCGGGTCGAGCACGCCCTGCCGCTCCCACCACCGCACCGCGGACGGCGCCAGGCCGTACAGGGCCGCCGCCTCACCGATGAGGACCGCACTTCGCCGCGCCATGAACCCAGTTGACATCAAGGCGACTTGAGGAGGAAAGGTCTTACTCAGGCAAGCCTAAGTAGCCGCGTTCTCGCGGCAGGAGGGTTCGGCCATGTCAGCAGGCGAGTACGTCGCATACGACGCTCACGACGAGTACGCGGAGACCGTCGTCATCGGCGCGAGGCAGCAAGGGTGCGGAGCGGCCGGGGCGCTCCAGGAGCGGGGGCGGGAGGCGCTCGTCCTGGAGCGGGGAGAGATACGCCGGGCTCCCGGACGGGAACTCGCTCGCCACCGTGGGCATCGAGGCGAATGTGGCGAACGGCCGGTCCATCGCCCGCCCGATCCACGTCGACCACCTGATGCGCTCCGGTTCACCGGCGCCCCTCCTCACCGTGTGACCCGACGGCGAGAGGGCCGTACCCCCGGTCGACACCGGGGGCACGGCCCTCAACTGCCCGCTCTGACCGCTTACTTGCGGATCAGGCTGCGCAGCACGTACTGCATGATGCCGCCGTTGCGGTAGTAGTCCGCCTCGCCGGGGGTGTCGATGCGGACGACCGCGTCGAACTCGACACCGGTGTCGGTGGTGACCTTCACCGTGCTCGGCGTGGTGCCGTTGTTGAGCTCGGTCACGCCGGTGATGGAGAAGGTCTCCTCGCCGGTCAGGCCGAGGGACTCGGCGTTCTGGCCCTCCGGGAACTGCAGCGGCAGGACGCCCATGCCGATGAGGTTCGAGCGGTGGATGCGCTCGTACGACTCGGTGATGACGGCCTTGACGCCGAGGAGCGCGGTGCCCTTGGCGGCCCAGTCGCGGGACGAGCCGGAGCCGTACTCCTTGCCGCCCAGGATGACCAGCGGGATGCCCTGCTCGATGTAGTTGCGCGAGGCGTCGTAGATGAACGACACCGGCCCGTCGGCCTGCGTGAAGTCGCGGGTGAAGCCGCCCTCGGTGCCCGGCGCGAGCTGGTTGCGCAGGCGGATGTTGGCGAACGTGCCGCGGATCATGACCTCGTGGTTGCCACGGCGCGAGCCGTAGGAGTTGAAGTCACGGCGCTGCACGCCGTGCTCCGTGAGGTACTTGCCGGCCGGGGTGTCGGCCTTGATCGCACCGGCCGGGGAGATGTGGTCGGTGGTGACCGAGTCGCCCAGCTTGGCGAGGACGCGGGCGCCCGTGATGTCGGAGACCGGGCTGGTCTCCATCGTCATGCCCTCGAAGTACGGGGGCTTGCGGACGTACGTCGACTCGGTGTCCCACTCGAAGGTGTTGCCGGTCGGGATCGAGAGCGCCTGCCACTGGGCGTCGCCCGCGAAGACGTCCTGGTAGGACTTGTTGAACATGTCCTCGCCGATGGAGTTGGCGACGACGTCGTTCACCTCGGCCTCGGAGGGCCAGATGTCCTTGAGGTGGACCGGGTTGCCGTCCTGGTCGGTGCCCAGGGCCTCGGTCGTGATGTCGATCTTCATCGAACCGGCGATGGCGTACGCGACGACCAGCGGCGGGGACGCCAGGTAGTTCATCTTGACGTCGGGGTTGATGCGGCCCTCGAAGTTCCGGTTGCCGGAGAGGACGGACGTCACGGCCAGGTCGTGGTCGTTGACGGCCTTCGAGACCTCCTCGGGCAGCGGGCCCGAGTTGCCGATGCAGGTGGTGCAGCCGTAGCCGACGAGGTTGAAGCCGACCTTGTCGAGGTACGGGGTCAGACCCGCCTTGTCGAAGTAGTCGGTGACGACCTTCGAGCCCGGGGCGAGGGTGGTCTTGACCCACGGCTTGCGGGTCAGGCCCTTCTCGACGGCCTTCTTCGCGACGAGCGCGGCGGCGACCATCACGTACGGGTTCGAGGTGTTGGTGCAGGAGGTGATGGCCGCGACCGTCACCGCGCCGTGGTCGATCTCGTAGGTCGAGCCGTCGGGGGCCGTGACCGTGGTCGGGTTCGACGGCACGCCGTTGGTGGTGGCCGGGGCGTCGGAGGCCGGGAAGGACTCCTCGCCCGCCTCGTCGGCGGTGGAGACGTAGTTGCGTACGTCGAGGGCGAACTGCTGCGCGGCGTTGGCGAGGACGATGCGGTCCTGCGGACGCTTCGGACCGGCGATGGAGGGCACGACCGTGGAGAGGTCGAGCTCCAGCTTCTCGGAGAAGTCCGGCTCGGCGGCCGGGTCCAGCCAGAGGCCCTGCTCCTTGGCGTACGCCTCGACGAGCGCGACCTGCTGCTCGTCACGGCCCGTCAGGCGCAGGTACTTCAGCGTCTCGTCGTCGATCGGGAAGATCGCGGCGGTGGAGCCGAACTCGGGCGACATGTTGCCGATGGTGGCGCGGTTCGCGAGGGAGGTGGCGGCGACGCCCTCGCCGTAGAACTCGACGAACTTGCCGACGACGCCGTGCTTGCGCAGCATCTCGGTGATGGTCAGCACCAGGTCGGTGGCGGTGGTGCCGGCGGGCAGCTCACCGGTCAGCTTGAAGCCGACGACGCGCGGGATGAGCATGGAGACCGGCTGGCCGAGCATCGCGGCCTCGGCCTCGATGCCGCCGACGCCCCAGCCGAGGACGCCCAGGCCGTTGACCATCGTGGTGTGCGAGTCGGTGCCGACCAGGGTGTCGGGGTAGGCCTGGCCGCCCCGCACCATGACCGTGCGGGCCAGCTTCTCGATGTTGACCTGGTGGACGATGCCGGTGCCCGGGGGGACGACCTTGAACTCGTCGAAGGCGGTCTGGCCCCAGCGCAGGAACTGGTAGCGCTCCTTGTTGCGGCCGTACTCCAGCTCGACGTTCTGGCCGAAGGCGTCGGCGGTGCCGAACTTGTCGGCGATGACGGAGTGGTCGATGACCAGCTCGGCCGGGGCCAGCGGGTTGATCTTCGCCGGGTCGCCGCCGAGCTCCTTCACGGCCTCGCGCATGGTGGCGAGGTCCACCACGCACGGGACACCGGTGAAGTCCTGCATGATCACGCGGGCCGGCGTGAACTGGATCTCCTGCGACGGCTGCGCCTGGGAGTCCCAGTTGCCGAGCGCGCGGATGTGGTCGGCGGTGATGTTCGCGCCGTCCTCGGTACGGAGCAGGTTCTCCAGCAGCACCTTCAGGCTGTAGGGAAGGCGTGCGGAGCCCTCGACCTTGTCCAGCTTGAAGATCTCGTACGACTCGTCGCCCACGCGCAGCGTGCTGCGGGCGTCGAAGCTGTTCGCCGACACGACAGTCTCCTTCAGATTTTTTCGCGCGTTCCGTACATCCTGCCGCCACGACTCCTCGTCGGTCCGCTAAGGTAAGGCTTAGTTAGGTAACCCTTACCGAGTGGCGGCTTCTGGTGCGCCTCGGCAGATATCTCGATGTCGAGATAACCCTAGTACATCACCCGTGGGTACGACGAGGCGTGTCCGCATGCCCTGGGTCACGCGGCCCTGGGGCGCGCGACCCCGAGGCACGCGCCCCCGGGGAACGCCGCAGCCGCCACGCGCCGAGGAGGGTGAGCACGACGTAGCCGCCGAGGGCCAGGCCCCCCAGGCCCGCGAGTATCCGCTGCCACCAGATCCAGTCCATGCCCCCGAGCGCCCCGGCGATCAGGAGCCCGGGGGCCAGGATCAGGAACATCGTCTTCCTGAACGGGTCGGGGCCCCAGGACCAGCCGCGCGCAAGGCGTTCCGGAAGCCGAGCCGAGTGCCTCCGGTGCTTCATCGGGGGCCTGCCGCCGCGGCGGTGACGGCCACCGTCGCGTACCGCATCGTGAAGCTGCCGCCCAGCGCGTCGACGGCGGCGCCGACCGCGGCGAGGACCTCGGACCGCGCCCGCGCCGGGAGCCGGGTGAGCGCGCCCTGGGTGGGGAGCTGGTCCAGCCACGCGTCGCGGGTGTAGGTCCACTCCCACTCGAAGCGCCACCGCTCGGGCTCGCCGAAGCCGCCTGCCGCGCGGATGCCGTCGACGGCCTTGGCGAGCAGCGGCTGATGGCTGTCCCGCGCCTGCCCCGGCCTCGGCCTGACGTCGATCGGCGCGTCGGGCGCGACCTTCCGGAAGGCCTCGGCGAAGGCCTCGGCCACGGCGAGCGGCGGCTCGTGGACGTTCCAGAACGCGACGAGGGCACCGCCGGGCCGGAGCACCCGCGCCGCCTTGGCCGCCCCCGCGACCGGGTCGATCCAGTGCCAGGCCTGTCCCGCGACGACCGCGCCGAAGCTCCGCCCCGCCGGATCCCAGTCCTCGAAGGTGCCCGGCTCGACCTCGGTCCCGAGCCGCCGCGCGAGGTCGGCCATCCGCTCGTCGGGCTCGACACCGAGCACCTCGCATCCGGCGGCCCGCAACTGCCGGGCGACGATGCCGGTGCCGCAGCCGACATCGAGAACGGCGCCCCCTCGGGCGCCCGCGGCGACGCGCTCCACGAGGGCGTCGGGGTAGCGGGGCCGGGCCCGGTCGTAACGCTCGGCGTCCACGCCGAAGGATTCGGCCGTCAGACGGTGTCGGTGCGGCTCGTTCTCGGGGATAGTGGGCATGCGCCCACTTTGAGTGGGCGCATGCCCACTCGTCAACCGAGCGGGCAGGGGAAGCGGAAGAAGGGCGGGACGTACGTGCCTACAGGGGTGGCCATCCGCGACGTGCGCGAGCAGCTGTTCGACGCAGCCGAGCGCATTCTGCTCAGGGCCGGGCCGAACGCGCTGACCAGCCGCGCGGTCACCACGGAGGCGGGCTGCGCCAAGGGCGTCCTGCACCGGCACTTCGCCGACTTCGACGCCTTCCTCGAAGAGCTCGTCCTCGACCGCGCGGGCCGGATCGACGAGCGGTCCGCCGCCCTGCGCGCCGCCGCGGGGACCGGCACCGTCGTCGGCAACGTCACCGACGCCCTGACCGAGCTGTTCGGCTCGGTGGCCCTGAACGTCCTCGGTCTCGTCACCGCGCGGGACGCGCTGCGGGCGCGGCTGCGGCGGACCACCCCGGCCGGAGTCCCCCTGTTGACCGAGGCCTCGGCGGGCCTCGCCGCCTACCTCACGGCGGAGCGCGACCTCGGCCGCCTCGCCCCGGACGCCGACGCCGAGACGCTCGCGCTCACGCTGATCGGGAGCGGGCATCTGCTCTTCGCGGGACGGGAGGGCGAGAAGCCACCGGCCGCGGACGTCCACCGGGTCGTCGGTACGGCGCTCGCGGGGGCGACGCCTCGAAGCGGCTGAGACACGACACCGCTCCCGCCACGTACCACCAGGGCGGCGCCGAGGGGTGCGGCGGCTAACCCGCCGCGGGCCGAGCGCCCGACGACGCCCGCACCACGAGCCCGGCCGGTACCGCGACCGGGCCCGAGGGCGCGGTGCCGTCGTCCTCGATCAGGGCGACGAGGACCGCCACCGCGGCGTGCGCCATGTGTTCGGGGGCGAGGGTCACCGTCGTCACGGGCGGGGTGGTCTCCGCGTACCCGGGGTCCTCGCTCGCGCAGACCACGCGCAGGTCGTCGGGGACGCGCAGGCCGAGGCGGGCCGCCGCGGCCAGGAGTTGACAGCCGCCCGGGTCGTAGGCGGCGTAGACGGCGTCGACGCGGTCCTCGCCCCTCAACAGGGCGTCGAACGCGTGGCCTTGGGCGTCGGTCGCGTCGAAGGGCACGGCCAGGGGCATCATGGCGTGCTCCGCGCACCAGCGTTCGTACGCGGCCGTCACCGCGCGGGCGTAGTGCTCGTCGCCGTTGCCGGACTGCAGGGCGATGCGGCGGGCGCCGGACGCGGTGAGGTGGTCGAGGACCTCGCGGGTGGCTCGCTCGTGGTCGTTGTCGACCCAGTGGTCGCCGGGGCGCGGGTCGCCGGGCACGCCGTCGAAGACGAGCGGGATGCCGCGGGCCCGCAGCGCGCGGACCATCGGGTCGCCGCGCGGGCTGTCCATGATCAGCATGCCGTCGACGGCGAGGCTGTGCCAGGAGTCGTCCGCGGCACGGTCGGCGGGGAGCGTGACGAGGGCGTAGCCGCGCGCGTGGGCGGCGGAGGTCGCCGCCGTGACGGCACGTGAGAAGTAGGCGATCTCCGTGTAGTTCCAGGCGGCGGGGAAGGTGGTGACCGCGATGCCGATGGTGCGGGTGCGGGGTGGGCCCGGCGTGCCGTAGCCGAGCCGGGTCGCCGTCTCGCGGACCCTGCGGCGGGTGGCCTCGCCGACCCTGCCGGTGCCGTTCAGGGCGTGCGAGACCGTCGCGGTGGAGACCTCCGCCGCGCGGGCTATGTCGGCGAGGGTCGGCTCCGGCACGGGGGTCATCGTACGGAATTCGTGGTGGGCGGTGGGTTCTGGTTAACGCGTTACTCGTCGAGGGTCTGGTGCGGGTCGGGGGCTTTCCCGGACCGCCGCCTCACGGCGGACGTCCCCCGTCCACCCGCCCGTTGCCCCCTACGTGTTGGAGTGGCCGTCACCATGTCCCCTTCGTACGCTTCCTCAACCTCCCGGCGCGAAGTCCTCGCCGCCGGGGCCGCCGGAGTCGCCGTCGCCGTCGGCGCGCACGGCCCCGCCGTCGCCTCCTCCCCCCGCCGCTCCGCCGCCCTCGTCCTGCACAACGCCCGTGTCTTCACCGGGACTTCGGGCCACCTGCGGGACGAAGCCGTGGCCGTGGGGCGGGACGGGCGGATCCTCGCCGTGGGGACGGACGCCGCCGTCCGGCGTTTCGTCGGGCGGGACACCGAGGTCGTGGACGCGCGGGGCGGCACCGTCATGAGCGGCGTCCACGACGGGCACGCCCACCCGATGGACGCCGCGAGCCGTTCGCTGCGCCCCTCGCTCGCCGGTGCCGAGCAGACCGTCGAGGAGCTGCAGAAGACGCTGACGGGGTTCCTCAAGGACTCCGCCGAGCAGGAGCCCGACGGATGGCTGGTCGTGGAGGACTGGAATCCGGTCGGACTCCTGCCCCACGGCACCGCCCCGCACCACTCCATGCTCGACGCCCTGCCGACCCGCCGCCCCATCGCCCTGCGCGGCGGCGACGGCCACAATCTGTGGGCCAATCAGCGCGCCCTGGACATCGCGAAGATCACCGCGAGCACCCCCGACCCGGTCGGCGGGAAGATCGTCAAGGGGGCCGACGGCAAGCCGACCGGGGTGCTCAAGGACGACGCCCAGCCGCTCGTCTCGCGGCACATCCCCGAGCCGGACGAGACCCGGTTGGCGGACGCGGCCGCGAAGGTCCTCGCCGAGGCCGCCGCGTCCGGGATCACCACGTTCATGGAGGCCGTGGTGGGCCGCGCCGAGCTGAAGCTCTACCGGCGCCTCGCCGAGTCGGACCGCCTGCTCCAGCGCATCGTGCCCGCCCTGCGCCTGGAGAGCGAACAGACCAAGGACCCGGCGGCCGCCCTCGCGTACGCGAAGAAGCTGCGCAAGGACTTCGAGGACGTACGCGGACTGCGCTTCGGCACGGTCAAGGTCTTCCTCGACGGCGTCGTCGAGTACCCGGCGCAGACCGCCGCGCTCCTCAAGCCGTACCTCGACAAGGACGGCAGGCCCACCGACCACCGCGGCGACCTGTACGTGAGCGCCGCCGACTACGGCCGGCTCAGCGCCGCCTTCAACGCCGAGGGCTGGCAGATGCACGCCCACGCCATCGGCGACCGCGCCGTGCGCACCTCACTCGACGGGTACGCGTACGCCCTGCGAAAGACCGGCCGCCGTGATCTCCGCAACACCACCGCGCACCTCCAACTGGTCGATCCCGCCGACCTGCCCCGCTTCGCCGCGCTCGGCGTCGTCGCGTGCATGCAGCTCCAGTGGGCCAGCCGCAACACCTGGACCATGGACGCCCTGCTGCCCTACATCGGTCCCGAACGCCACCGGTGGCAGTACCCGGCGCGCAGCTTGCACAACCGGCGCGCGGCGCTCGCGGGTGGCTCGGACTGGCCGGTCGACCCTCTACAAGTCTGGAATCAGATCCGCACCGCGATCGACCGCGAGGGCTTCGAGGGCGAGGGCGACCTCTACCGCGGGCAGGAAGGCCTCAGTCGTACGTCTTCCCTGCTCATGCACACCTTGGGCACCGCGCGTCAACTTCGCATGGAGCACGTCACCGGGACCGTCGAGAGAGGAAAAGCGGCCGATCTCGTGCTGCTCGACCGCGATGTGACGCGGTGTCCGGTGGCTGATATCAGCTCCGCCGGGGTGCGCCTCACGCTCGTCGGGGGCACAGTGGTGCACGACGCCGAGTCGTCGGCAGGTCGCGCGGCCGCCGCCCGAGTGACGCGGGCGGCGGCGGGGCCCCGGCCCACGTCGTACGCGTCGGTGCACGGCGGGCGGCACGCCTCGTGCGGCTGCGGCTGAACTCCCTTGCGAGGAGCGGCCGCCGGACGGCCGCTCCTCATATGGCCTACCCCAGCGCGTGCGTCATCTCATATCTGAGATAACCTGCGACACATGGCAGACGACTACCTCGTACGCATCGGCAAGCTCATCCGTGATGCCCGGCAGCACAGGGGCTGGACACAGACGCAGCTCGCCGAGGCGCTCAGCACCAGCCAGAGCGCCGTGAACCGCATCGAGCGCGGCAACCAGAACATCAGCCTTGAGATGATCGCCCGAATCGGCGAGGCTCTCGACAGTGAAATCGTCTCGCTCGGGTACGCGGGCCCCATGCATCTGCGAGTCGTCGGTGGCCGCCGGCTCTCCGGCTCCATCGATGTCAAGACGAGCAAGAACGCGTGCGTGGCGCTGCTCTGTGCGTCCCTGCTGAACAAGGGCCGCACGGTGCTGCGCCGGGTGGCCCGCATCGAGGAGGTCTACCGCCTCCTCGAAGTCCTCAACTCCATCGGCGTGCGCACCCGTTGGATCAACGACGGCGTCGACCTGGAGATCGTGCCGCCCGCGCAGCTGGACATGGAGGCCATCGACGCGGAGGCCGCCATCCGGACCCGCTCGATCATCATGTTCCTCGGCCCGCTGCTGCACCGCATGGACCGTTTCAAGCTGCCGTACGCGGGCGGCTGCGACCTGGGCACCCGCACGATCGAGCCACACATGATCGCGCTGCGCCGGTTCGGCCTCGACATCGCGGCGACCGAGGGGCTGTATCACGCCGAGGTCGCCCGCGACGTCTCCCCCGACCGCCCCATCGTCCTCACCGAGCGCGGGGACACCGTCACCGAGAACGCGCTGCTCGCCGCGGCCCGCAGCGCCGGCACGACCGTCATCCGCAACGCCTCGTCGAACTACATGGTCCAGGACCTGTGCTTCTTCCTGGAGGCGCTCGGCGTCAAGGTCGAGGGCATCGGCACGACGACCCTGACCGTGCACGGCGTCCCGAACATCGACGTCGACGTCGACTACTCCCCCTCCGAGGACCCGGTCGAGGCGATGAGCCTGCTCGCCGCGGCCGTCGTCACGGAGTCCGAGCTGACGGTCTGCCGGGTCCCGATCGAGTTCCTGGAGATCGAGCTCGCGGTCCTGGAGGAGATGGGGCTCGACCACGATCGCACGGCGGAGTACTTCGCCGACAACGGCCGTACGCGCCTGATCGACCTCACGGTGCGGCCCTCCAAGCTGGAGGCGCCGATCGACAAGATCCACCCGATGCCGTTCCCCGGCCTGAACATCGACAACGTCCCCTTCTTCGCGGCCATCGCGGCGGCGGCGCAGGGCAAGACGCTGATCCACGACTGGGTGTACGACAACCGCGCGATCTACCTCACGGACCTCAACCGCCTCGGCGGCCGCCTCCAGCTCCTGGACCCGCACCGGGTCCTGGTCGAGGGCCCGACCCGCTGGCGCGCCGCCGAGATGATGTGCCCGCCGGCGCTGCGGCCCGCGGTGGTGGTTCTGCTGGCGATGATGGCGGCGGAAGGCACCTCGGTGCTCCGCAACGTCTACGTGATCAACCGCGGGTACGAGGATCTGGCCGAGCGGCTCAACTCCGTCGGGGCGCAGATCGAGACGTTCAGGGACATCTGAGGCGCGCAGGGAGCGCCCCGAAAGGGGCGCGGGGAACTGCGCGACCAGCCACGGCGGACCCGCGGATCAGGATGTCGCCCGCACGAACTCACGGATCGCCCCGGCCAAACCGTCGGGGCGATCCAGGGGAATCAGCGTGCGGCAATCATCCAGTTCCACCAACCGCCCCCGCGGCAGCAACTCCGCGAGCCTGCGGCCGTGTTCGGGCGGCATCATCCGGTCCTGCCTGCCCCACACCACGAGTGCGGGACGGTCGTAGGCGCGCAGTCCCTCGGCCGCCTCCATCATCTCCGAGGGACGCACGGCCTTCAGATAGCGGACCAGGACCTCGCGGGAGGCGGGGTTCTTGCGCAGCGGCTCGATCCAGCGGTCGATCAGGTCGTCCGCCACCGGCTTGTGCGCCATGACCGCGTACCCCGTGCCGGGGACCCGGCGCAGCGGGCGGACCGCCAGGGAGTGCATCAGGGCCGCGATGCCTCCGGGGACCTTCGCCGCGGCCGCCATCATCTTTCCGCCCGCGCGCGGCGGGTAGTTGTCGAAGGCCTCGCAGCCCGCGATCACCAACCGGCCCACGCGCTCGGGCCGTTCGGCCACCAGCTGCTGGAGGCGGCCCGCGTCGTTCTCCACGAAGACCGCGTCGTCGTCGAGCTTCAGGGCGTCCGCGAACTCCCCGATGAGCAGGGCCATGGTGCGCGGCGTGAGTTCGGCGCCGGGCCGCAGGGGGACGCGGTGGCTGCCGTACGGCAGGGTGGGCACGAGACAGCGGAACTCCGCGCCGAGCTCGTCGACCACATGGCGCCAGACCGAGCCGTCCTGTGCGGGACCGTGCAGCAGGACGAGGGGGACGCCGTCGCCGCCACTGTCGTCGTACGCGATGGGCCCCACGCCTGTCTCGATCCGCGCCATGCCGCGCTCCCCTCGCCGGCCGGCTCAGTCGAGCACGGCCACCCCGTCCAGCTCCACCAGGGCTTGATCGTCCCACAGCCGTACGATGCCCACCACCGCCATCGCCGGGTAGTCGCGCCCCGCCAACCGCCGCCAGATACGGCCCAGTTCGGGGGCGACCTCGCGGTAGCCGGCGACGTCCGCGGCGTAGACGGTGACGCGGGCGAGGTCGGCGGGGGTGCCGCCCGCGTGCCGCAGGGCGGTGAGGAGATTGGTCAGGGCCACCTCGAACTGCTCGGGCAGATCCGCCCCGGTGACCTTGCCCTCACCGTCCAGAGCGGTCTGCCCGGCGAGGAAGACGATGCGGGACCCGGTGGCGGTGACGGCGTGGGAGAAGCCGGTGGGAGGGGAGAGCTCGGGGGGATTGACGCGGTTCAGGGACATCGGTCACAACTCCTCGGGCGGATGGAGAGCCCCGGTCAGGGGCGCGGGGAACTGCGCGACCAGCCACAACAGGCCCGCAGCCGACGAACACACCTGCCTCACCCGTACAGATCCTTCGCGATGATGGACCTCTGCACCTCACTCGCCCCCTCATAGATACGAGGCGCCCGCACCTCGCGGTACAGGTGCTCCAAGAGGTGCCCGCGCCGCAAGGCGCACGCCCCGTGCGACTGCACCGCCGCGTCCACCACATACTGCGCCGCCTCCGTGGCGACCAGCTTCGCCATGGCGGCGCGCCGGGCGGTCCCCGCGGCCTGCGGCCCTTCCGCGTCGTACGCGGCGGCGGCCGCGTAGACCATCAGGCGAGCGGACTCGACCCGCGTGGCCATCTCGGCGACCTGGTGGGCGACGGCCTGGAGGTCCTTCAACTTCCCCCCGAACGCGTCCCGTTCGGCCGTATGGGCCACCGTCGCGTCCAGCGCCGCCTGCGCCATGCCGACCGCGAACGCGCCGACGCTCGGCCGGAACCGGTCGAGGGTGGTCATGGCGACCCGGAAGCCGCGGTCCACCTCGCCGAGCACGTCGGCGCCGTCGACCCGCACGCCGTCGAAGGCGAGGGCGCCGATCGGGTGCGGGGAGAGCATGTCGAGGGGGGTGCCGGTGAGGCCCGCGCGGTCGGCGGGGACCAGGAAGGCGGTGACGCCGCGGGCGCCCGCGCCCTGGGACGTACGGGCAAAGACGGTGTAGAAGTCGGCTTCGGGGGCGTTCGAGATCCAGCACTTCTCGCCGGTGAGGCGCCAGGCGTCGGAGCCGTCCGGGGCCGCCGCGAGGGCGAGGGCCGCCGCGTCGGAGCCCGCGCCCGGTTCGGAGAGCGCGAAGGCCGCGACGGCGTTGCCCGCGCGGACGGGCGGCAGCCAGTGCTCGCGCTGCTCCAGGGAGCCGTACGCGTGCACCGGATGGGCGCCGAGGCCCTGCAGCGCGAGGGCGGTCTCGGCCTCCGTGCAGGCGTAGGCGAGGGACTCGCGCATCAGGCACAGGTCCAGGGCACCGGAGGTGAACAGGCCGTCCAGGAGGCCGAGTTCACCCAGTGCCGCCACCAGTGGCCGGTTGACATGGCCGGGCTCGCCCTTCTCCGCCAGGGGGCGCAGGCGCTCGGCGGCGAGCGCGCGCAGCTCCTCACAACGGGCGGTTTGTTCAGGATTGAGCGAGAATGCCGTCATCCCGGACCCCTCCTCTATCGCGCACCGTTGACTGTCGTCACCATCACGATACGCTCATGGAGCGAGCCCACCACAGCGCCCGACCGGCAGGCAAGGGGGCAGAGCCGCCATGGAACCCATCGGCAATCCGGCCAACCCAGGGCTGACACCATCCGGCCACGTCGACACCTTCGCCCGGGACCACCTCCCGCCCCGCGACCGGTGGCCCGTGCTGGTCCACGACCGTCCCGAGCTGCACTACCCCGCCCGCCTGAACTGCGGCGCGGAGCTCCTGGACCGCACCGTGGAACGGCTCGGCGCCGCGCGCCCCGCCTTCCACGCGCCGTCCGGCGAGACCTGGACGTACGGGCGGCTGCAGAACCACGTCGACCGGATCGCGCACGTGCTGACGAGCGAGCTCGACGTGCTGCCCGGCCAGCGCGTCCTGCTGCGCGGGCCCACCACCCCCTGGCTCGCGGCCTGCTGGCTGGCGGTGATGAAGGCGGGCGCGGTCGCCGTGACCGTGCTGGCCCAGCAGCGCGCGCAGGAGCTGGCCACGATGTGCGAGATCGCCGAGGTGCGGCACGCGCTGTGCGACATCCGCTCGGTCGACGACCTGATCAAGGCCGGTGTGCCGGGCCTGAGCGTCACCACGTACGGCGGCGACGGACCCGAGGACCTCCTGGCGCGCGCCGCGGGACAGCCCGAGTACTACGAGGCGTGCGACACCGCGGCCGACGACGTCGCACTGATCGCGTTCACCTCCGGCACGACGGGCCGCCCCAAGGGCTGCATGCACTTCCACCGCGACGTGCTCGCCATCGCCGACACGTTCGCGCGCCACGTCCTCAAGCCGGTGCCCGACGACGTCTTCGCGGGCAGCCCCCCGCTCGGCTTCACCTTCGGGCTCGGCGGCCTCGTCATCTTCCCGCTGCGCTTCGGCGCCTCGTCCGTGCTGCTCGAACAGGCGGGCCCCAAGCAGATGTTGCCGGCGATCGGGCGGCACGGGATCAGTGTGCTCTTCACCGCGCCGACCGCGTACCGCACGATGCTGGACCAGCTCGACGTGTACGACGTCTCCTCGCTGCGCCGCTGCGTCTCGGCCGGCGAGAACCTGCCCGCGGCCACCTGGCAGGCCTGGCACGAGCGCACCGGGCACCGCATCATCAACGGCATCGGCGCCACCGAACTCCTGCACATCTTCATCTCCGCCGCCGACGAGGCGATCAGGCCCGGCACGACGGGCCGCCCGGTGCCGGGGTGGCACGCGCGTGTGGTGGACGATTCGGGTGCCCCGGTGCCCGACGGGGAGCCCGGACTGCTCGCCGTGCGCGGCCCGGTCGGCTGCCGCTATCTCGCCGACGAACGCCAGCTGCAGTACGTACGGCACGGCTGGAACGTCACCGGTGACACCTACGTCCGCGACGCCGACGGCTACTTCCGCTATGTGGCGCGCGCGGACGACATGATCATTTCGGCCGGGTACAACATCGCGGGCCCCGAGGTCGAGGAGGCGCTCCTTCGCAGCCCCGACGTCGTCGAGG
This sequence comes from Streptomyces sp. NPDC025651, assembly GCF_055558735.1. Lineage (NCBI taxonomy): Bacteria > Bacillati > Actinomycetota > Actinomycetes > Kitasatosporales > Streptomycetaceae > Streptomyces > Streptomyces sp. NPDC025651. The sequence goes on along the minus strand of NZ_JBVHLZ010000009.1, from coordinate 55,133 downwards.
CGGCGGTCGTGGGGCGCCCGGACGAGCTGCGCGGACAGGTGGTGGTGGCGTACGTGGTCCCGCGCGCGGGCACGGCGCCGGACGCCGAACGGCTGCGGGAGTTCGTCAAGGCTGAGCTCGTGCCGTACAAGTGCCCGCGCGAGATCGTCTTCGTGGACGCGCTGCCGAGGACGGCGACGGGGAAGCTGCAGCGGTTCCGGCTGCGGGCGAAGGGGGCGACGGACCCTTCGGCGGATCCGGGGCCCGTAGAGTGATCACGTGTCCGAGCAGCACACTCCACGGTCCCTGATCGTCACCTTCTACGGCGCCTACGGGCGGGCGGCCCCCGGCCCCGTCCCGGTCGCCGAACTGGTGCGTCTCCTCGCGCCGGTCGGCGTCGACGCGCCGTCGGTGCGTTCTTCGGTGTCCCGGCTCAAGCGGCGGGGCCTTCTGGTGCCCGCGCGCACGGAGGCGGGCGCGGCGGGCTACGACCTCTCGCCGGACGCCCGTCAGCTCCTGGAGGACGGCGACCGCCGCATCTACGGCCTGCCGCCCGCGCGGACGGCGGGCGGCTGGGTCCTCGCCGTCTTCTCCGTCCCCGAGGCGGAGCGCCACAAGCGGCACGTGCTGCGCTCGCGCCTCGCGGGCCTGGGCTTCGGCACGGCGGCACCGGGCGTCTGGATCGCCCCCGCGCACCTCTACGAGGAGACCAGGCACACCCTGGAGCGCCTCCAACTCGCCCCGTACGTCGACCTGTTCCGCGGCGAGCACCTGGGGTTCGCGCCGACGGCCGAGGCGGTGGCGCGCTGGTGGGACCTCTCCTCGCTGGCCAAGCAGCACGAGGCGTTCCTGGACCGCCACGAGCCGGTGCTGCGCTCGTGGGAGAACCGCGAGGACGCTCCCCCGCCGCCCGAAGAGGCGTACCGCGACTACCTCCTCGCGCTCGACTCCTGGCGCCAACTCCCCTACGCCGACCCGGGCCTGCCCGCCGAGCTGCTCCCGGAGGGCTGGCCGGGGGCCCGCTCGGCCGCGGTGTTCGCGGCGCTCGACGAGCGGCTGCGGGAGCCGGGCGGCCTCTTCGTGTCGCAGGGCGGCTGATCGCAGGGCGGCGGCTGATCCCGGGTCGGCGGCGGCCGGCCTCAACCGCGCAGCGTCAGGCGGGGCTTGGGCGCGTCCGTGCGGCCCGTCTGCGGTCGTCTGCTGCCCGCGCGGTACTGCACGGGCCAGGTCGCGCCCGGTCCCGCGTAGCCCTGCTCGGCGGCGGCGTGCAGGGTCCAGTGGGGGTCGTAGAGGTGGGGGCGGGCCAGCGCGCAGAGGTCCGTACGGCCCGCGAGGAGCAGGGAGTTGACGTCGTCCCAGGAGGAGATGGCGCCGACTGTGATCACGGGGATGCCCGTCTCGTTCCTGATCCGGTCGGCGTAGGGCACCTGGTAGGAGCGGCCGTACGCGGGGCGTTCGTGCGCGACGACCTGGCCCGTCGAGACGTCGATGGCGTCGGCTCCGTGCGCCGCGAACGCGCGGGCGATCTCCACGGCGTCCTGCGCGGTCGTGCCTCCCTCGGCCCAGTCGGTGGCGGAGACGCGCACCGTCATGGGCTTGTGCGCGGGCCACACCTCCCGTACCGCGTCGAGGACTTCGAGGGGGTAGCGCAGCCGGGCGGACAGCGAGCCGCCGTACGCGTCCGTGCGGTGGTTGGTGAGCGGGGAGAGGAAGCCGGAGAGCAGATAGCCGTGGGCGCAGTGCAGTTCGAGGAGGTCGAACCCGGACTCGTCGGCCCGGCGGGCCGCCGCGACGAACTGCCCGCGGATCTCGGCGAGTCCGGCGTGGGAGAGCTCGTGCGGGATCTGGCTGTCCGGACGGTACGGCAGCGGTGAGGCGGCTTCGATCGGCCAGTTGCCGTCGGGCAGCGGTTCGTCGATACCGTCCCACATCAGCTTCGTCGAGCCCTTGCGGCCCGAATGGCCGAGCTGGACGCCGATCGCGGTGCCGGGTGCCTGCGCGTGCGCGAAGTCGGTGACGCGGCGCCAGGCCTTCGCCTGTTCGTCGGTGTAGAGCCCGGCGCAGCCCGGTGTGATGCGGCCGCGCTCGCTGACGCAGACCATCTCGGTCATCACCAGGCCCGCGCCGCCGAGCGCCCGCGCCCCCAGGTGCACCAGGTGGAAGTCGCCGGGGACGCCGTCCACGGCGGAGTACATGTCCATCGGAGAGACGACGACGCGGTTGCGCAGGGTCAGTTCGCCGAGGCGGAAGGGCGTGAACATCGGCGGCGTGCCGTCCGGGCAGCCGAATTCGCGCTCCACGGAGCGGGTGAACTCCGCGTCGCGCAGCCGGAGGTTGTCGTGGGTGACGCGGCGGCTGCGGGTGAGGAGGTTGAACGCGAACTGGCGTGGCGACTGGTCCAGATAGTCGGGCAGGCGCTCGAACCACTCCAGGCTGGCGCGCGCCGCGCGCTGCGTGGACTCGACGACGGGGCGGCGCTCCGTCTCGTACGCCTGGAGGGCGGACGGGATGTCGGGCTGTTCCTGGAGGCAGGCGGCGAGCGCGAGGGCGTCCTCGACGGCGAGCTTGGTGCCCGAGCCGATGGAGAAGTGGGCGGTGTGCGCGGCGTCGCCGAGCAGCACCGTGTTCCCGTGCGACCAGCGGGAGTTGACGACCGTGCGGAAGTTGATCCAGGCGGACTTGTTGCCGCGCAGCGGGCGGCCGCCGAGCGCGTCCGCGAAGATCTTGGCGCAGCGCTCGGTGGACTCGCGCTCGTCGAGCTCCGCGAAGCCCGCGGCCTCCCAGACCTCCTCGCGCATCTCGACGATGACGGTGGACTCGTGCGGCGAGAAGGGATAGCCGTGCAGCTGCATCACGCCGTGCTCGGTCTCGGCGATCTCGAAGCGGAACGCGTCGAAGGCGAAGTCGGCGGCCAGCCAGATGTAGCGGCAGCGGTGCGTGGTCAGGCGCGGCCCGAACACGTCGGCGTGCGCCTCGCGGGTGAGGCTGTGCACGCCGTCCGCCGCGACGACCAGGTCGTACGCCGCGCCGAGCTCGGCGGCGGGCGGCGCCTCTGCGCGGAAGCGGAGCTCGACACCGAGGTCGCGGCAGCGCGCGTGCAGGATCTGGAGGAGCCTGCGCCGCCCGAGCGCCGCGAAGCCGTGGCCGCCCGATGTGTGCCGCCGGTCGCGGTGCACGATGTCGATGTCGTCCCAGCGCACGAACTCGGCCCGGAGCGCGGCGTAGACGGCGGGGTCGGCGTGTTCGATGCCGCCGAGGGTCTCGTCCGAGAGGACGACGCCGAAGCCGAAGGTGTCGTCCGGGGCGTTGCGCTCCCAGACGGTCACCTCGCGGGTGGGGTCGAGGCGCTTGAGCAGGGCGGCGGCGTAGAGCCCGCCGGGGCCGCCGCCGATGACGGCGACGCGGTGGGCGCTCGCCCCGGGGGGCGCACTCATCGGCCCTGCCACTTCGGCGGGCGCTTCTCGGTGAAGGCCGCGTGAAACTCGGCGTAGTCCTCGCCGTTCATGAGCAGGGCCTGGGTCGCCGCGTCCATCTCCACGGCCGCGGCGAGCGGCATGTCGAGCTCGGCGGTGAGCAGCGCCTTGGTCTGGGCGTACGCGAGGGCGGGGCCTTCGGCGAGGCGGCGCGCCAGGGCCTGGGCGGCCTCGGGGGCCCTGCCCTCCTCGGTCAGCTCGCTGAGCAGGCCGATCCGCTCGGCCTCCGGGGCGCGCACCGGCTCGCCCAGCATCAGCAGCCGGGTGGCGTGGCCGAGGCCGACGACGCGCGGCAGGAGGTAGGCGGCGCCCATGTCGCCGCCGGAGAGGCCGACCCGCGTGAAGAGGAAGGAGAACCGCGCCGAGGGGTCGGCGACGCGGAAGTCCGCGGCGAGGGCGAGCACGGCGCCGGCGCCCGCGGCCACGCCGTGCACGGCGGCGATCACCGGGAAGGGGCACTCGCGGACGGCCCGCACGACCTGGCCCGTCATGCGGTTGAAGTCGAGGAGCTGGGCGGTGTCCATGGCGAGCGTCGCGCCGATGATCTCGTCGACGTCGCCGCCGGAGCAGAAGCCGCGCCCCTCGCCGCCGAGCACGAGGGCGCGCACGGACTTGTCGCGGGAGAGCTCGGCGAGCAGGTCGCGCAGGTCGGCGTAGGCGCCGAAGGTGAGCGCGTTGAGTTTGTCGGGGCGGGCGAGGGTGACCGTGGCGACCCCGTCGTCGACGGCCAGACGCAGGTGCCGCCAGTCGGGGGTGCGGGTCGCGGAGCCGGTGAAGGGACTCATGAGGTGCGGCCTCCTCGGCCTGGGGGCTGGAGTGCGCTGCCCTTCGAAGGTATCACCGTTCCGTGACCGTCGTCACGAGTACGCGATACAGCGCACCCGCTTGCCCTTCCTGCCGCCCCAGGAGGGAACGAAAATCCCGATATACGCGTCTTTTCTCCTGCGACACCACAGGGTCGGACGTCCCGGAAATGGCCGACCGTCGCCCCTGTCGACATAGCGCTTAAGATTCGTACGGTTGAAAGCAGGACCGCCTGCTGCCCTGAACGGACCCGCCTTGCACGAGCCCCCGCCCGACCCGACCGCCTCCTGGCGCATCGCGCTGCCGCACACCACGGCGGCCGTGCCCGTCGCGCGCGCCCTGGTCCGTACGGCGCTCACCGACATCGAGTCGTCGGCCGACACCGACACCGCCGAGCTGCTCACCGCGGAGCTGGTGGCCAACGCCGTCGAGCACACCGGGGGATGCGACCCCATAGAGCTGGTCATCGAGCTCCTTCCGACCGGCTGCCAGGTCGAGGTGCACGACTCCAACCCGCTGCCGCCCGGCGACCTCACCGCCCCGGACCCGGCCGGTGAGCCGGATCCCTGGCAGGAGCACGGGCGCGGCCTCCTCTTGATCCGCACCCTCAGCTCGTCCTGCGGCCACCGCCCCACCGAGTCCGGCAAGGCGGTCTGGTTCACGCTTCCCGCGAAGCCCCCGCACCGGCACTGACGACACCCTCGCCCCGGCCGAGCCGCGAGTGGCCGCGGCCGTAGAGCGCGTACACCACGGCGCCCACCACCAGGAACACGGCGAACTGCAGCCACGTCGACCAGCCCGTGCCCCAGATCAGATAGAGGCAGAAGCCCACGCCGAGGACCGGGCTCACCGGGTGGAACGGCACCCGGAAGGTGCGCCGCAGATCCGGGTGCGAGCGGCGCAGGGCGATCACCGCGACATTCACCACGACCATGATCGCGAGCGTGCCGATGGTGGTCAGGTTGACGACGACGTCCAGCGAGGAGAAAGCGGCGGGGACCGCGACCACCGCCGCGACGATCCAGGTGTTGGCCACGGGGGTCGCGGTCCTCGGCGAGACGCGTTCGAAGACGCGCGGCATCAGGCCGTCGCGGGACATCGACATCAGGATGCGGGTCTGGCCGTACATCACGGCGAGCACCACGGACGCGATGGCGACGACCGCGCCGAAGGCGATGACGCCGCCGCCGACGGTCGAGCCGGTGACCTGGTTGACGATCAGCGAGAGCGCCGCGGGCTTGTCGGCGACGGCGTCCGAACCGAGCGCGCCGATGGCCGCGAGCGCCACGGCGACGTACAGCAGGGTGACCACACCGATGCAGATCATGATCGCGAGCGGGATGTTGCGCCGCGGGTTCCTGACCTCCTCACCGGCCGTGGTGACCGCGTCGAAGCCGATGAAGGAGAAGAAGGCGAGCGAGGCGCCCGCGGTGATGCCGGAGACGCCGGCGCCCGCGAAGGGCGTGAGGTTGCCGTCCTGGAACGCGGTGAACGCGATGGCGAGGAACAGCAGCAGAATGCCGATCTTCAGCACCGCCATGGCCGCCGTGGCGCGGGCGCTCTCGCGGATGCCGCGCACCAGGAGCACGGCGGCGAGGAGGATGACGACGACGGCCGGCAGGTTCACCACGCCGCCCTCGCCGGGGCCCGCGGACAGGGCGGTGGGCAGCTCCCAGCCGGTGAGGCTGTTCAGGAGCTCGTTCAGGTACTGGCTCCAGCCGACCGCGACCGCGGAGACCGAGACGCCGTACTCCAGGAGCAGGCACCAGCCCACGAGGAACGCGGTGCGCTCGCCGAGCGAGGCGTACGCGAAGGAGTACGAGCTGCCGGAGACCGGGATCGCGCCTCCCAGCTCGGCGAACGAGAACGCGGTGAAGATGCAGGTCACGGCCGCGAGTACATAGGAGACCGCGACGGCGGGCCCGGCCTCGGCGACCGAGTCGGACAGGCCGACGAAGATGCCGGTGCCGACGATCGCGCCGACGCCGAAGCACACGAGCTGGAAGAGCCCCATGGTGCGCCTGAGGCCGTGGCCTTCGAGGTCCGCGCCCGATTCGGCGACGAGCTGGTCGGGGGACTTGATGCGCAGCCCGTTGGCAGGCGTGGGGCTCATGGGGTGGTTCTCGTTTCTGGCGGTGCTGGGTGCGGCGACGGGTGGGCCGCTGACCGGTGGGACCGGGCATGGTGTTCCGGTCCCACCAGTTTGTGCTGGTCCTGCGGTTCGGGCAGGTTCGTACGGCTGGTCAGGCGAGCGTGGCGACAAGCACCGCCTTGATGGTGTGCAGGCGGTTCTCGGCCTCGTCGAAGACGACGGAGTGCTCGGACTCGAAGACCTCGTCGGTGACCTCCAGGGAGGTCAGGCCGTGCCGCTCGTGGATCTCCCGGGCGATCTTGGTGCCCAGGTCGTGGTAAGCGGGCAGGCAGTGCAGGAACTTGACGTCGGCGTTGCCGGTGGCGCGCAGGACGTCCATCGTCACGGCGTACGGGGCCAGCGCGCCGATGCGCTCGTCCCAGACCTCCTTGGGCTCGCCCATCGAGACCCAGACGTCGGTGGCGACGAAGTCGGCGCCCCGGACGCCCTCCTCGACCGACTCGGTGAGCGTGATGCGGGCGCCGCTGGACTCGGCGACCTCGCGGGCCCTGGCGACGACCTCGTCGGCGGGCCAGTAGGACCTCGGGGCGACGATGCGGACGTCCATGCCGAGCAGGGCGCCGGTGATCAGGTAGGAGTTGCCCATGTTGAAGCGGGCGTCACCGAGGTAGGCGTAGGCGACCTCGTCCAGGGGCTTGGCGGTGTGCTCGGTCATCGTGAGGACGTCGGCGAGCATCTGGGTGGGGTGCCAGTCGTCGGTCAGGCCGTTGAAGACGGGCACGCCCGCGTGGGCGGCGAGCTCCTCGACGCCCGGCTGGCTGTCCCCGCGGTACTCGATGCCGTCGAACATCCGGCCGAGCACCCGTGCCGTGTCCTTCACGGACTCCTTGTGGCCCATCTGAGAGCCGGAGGGGTCCAGATAGGTGGTGGTGGCGCCCTGGTCGGCGGCGGCGACCTCGAACGCGCAGCGCGTGCGCGTCGAGGTCTTCTCGAAGATCAGCGCGATGTTCTTGCCGCGCAGCCGCTGTGTCTCGGCCCCCGCCTTCTTCGCCGCCTTCAGGTCGGCGGCCAGCTCGATCAGACCGCGGAACTCCTCGGCGGTGAAGTCCAGCTCCTTGAGGAAGTGGCGGCCGGTGAGGTCTGTGGCCATGGTCGCTCCTGGGATGCGGATACGGGGACCTTGAAACTATATACGATCCTCCACATTTATATACAGGCACAGGTGGGCGGCGCCGGGGCCCGAGGCGTCAGGCCTCCACGGCCGCGCGCTCGACCGGACAGCTCATGCACCGGGGCCCGCCCCGGCCGCGCCCCAGCTCGCTCCCGGGGATCTCGATCACTTCGATGCCCTGTTTGCGCAGATACGTATTGGTCGTCGCGTTCCTTTCGTACGCGACGACGACGCCGGGCTCCACCGCGAGGACGTTGCAGCCGTCGTCCCACTGCTCCCGCTCGGCCGCGTGCACGTCCTGGGTAGCCGTGAGCACCCGGATCCCGTCGATCCCGAGCGCCGCGGCGATGGCCCGGTGCATGTGCTCGGGCGGATGGTCGGTGACCTTCAACTCCCGCTCGCCGACGCCCGGTTCGATCGTGTAGGAGCGGAGCATGCCGAGGCCCGCGTACTGCGTGAAGGTGTCGCCGTCGACCATCGTCATGACCGTGTCGAGATGCATGAACGCGCGCCGCTTCGGCATGTCGAGCGCCACGATGGTCTGCGCCGAGCCCGCCGCGAACAGCTTGTGCGCGAGCATCTCGACGGCCTGGGGCGTGGTGCGCTCGCTCATGCCGATGAGCACCGCTCCCCTGCCGATCACCAGGACGTCGCCGCCCTCGATGGTGGAGGGGTAGTCCGACTGCCCCTCGGACCAGACGTTGAAGTGCTCGTTGCGGAACAGCGGGTGGTGCCGGTAGATCGCCTCGAAGTGCACCGTCTCGCGCTGCCGGGCGGGCCAGCGCATCGCGTTGATGGAGACGCCGTCGTAGATCCAGGCGGAGGTGTCGCGCGTGAAGAGGTGGTTGGGCAGCGGGCCGAGCAGGAAGTCGTCCATGTCCATGCAGTGGAAGCGCACCGAGGACGGCTCGGCGTGGCTCTCCAGGAACTCGCGCTTGGTCATGCCGCCGACCAGCGCCTCGGCGAGCTCCGTCGACGGCATCGTCTCGAACACGGCCCGCAGGTGGTCGGTGGCCAGCGGGCCGTACTCCTTCTCGTCGAAGACCCGGTCGAGGACGAGGCCGCGGGCCGACGGCACGCCCAGGGTCTCGGTCAGCAGGTCGCCGAAGAGGTGCACCGCGACGCCGCGGTCGCGGAGCACGTCCGCGAAGCCGTCGTGCTCCTGTCTGGCCCTGCGCACCCACAGGACGTCGTCGAAGAGGAGGGCGTCCTTGTTGCTCGGCGTCAGTCGCTTCAGTTCCAGATCGGGGCGGTGCAGGATGACGCGGCGCAGCCGCCCGGCCTCGGAGTCGACATGGAATCCCATGGGTCCATCTTTCCCCGGCCGGACGGCCCGCGCGCGGTCAATGCCGTGGTGTGGTCAGAGCCTCGGGTCGACCGGCTCCGACTCCAGGGCGAGCACCGCGAACACCGCCTCGTGCACCCGCCACAGCGGCTCGCCGTCCGCGAGGCGGTCCAGGGCCTCCAGGCCGAGCGCGTACTCGCGGGTGGCGAGCGAGCGCTTGTGGCCGAGGAAGCGGCCGCGCAGGCGGTCCAGGTGCTCGGGGCGCGTGTACTCGGGGCCGTAGATGATCCGCAGGTACTCGCGGCCACGGCACTTGATGCCGGGCTGGACGAGCCGGCCCTGTTCGTTCCTGACCAGGGCCGCGACCGGCTTGACGACCATGCCCTCGCCGCCGCGGCCGGTCATCTCCAGCCACCAGTCGACGCCGGCACGGACCGAATCCGCGTCGCCCGTGTCCACGTAGAGACGCCGGGTGGTCTGCAGCAGGCCCGTGGTGTCGTGCTCCACCATGCGGTCGATCAGGGCCAGTTGCTCGTCGTGCGGGAGCGCGGCGAGGCTGCGGCCCTGGGCGGCCAGGATCTGGAACGGCGCGAGCCGCACCCCTTCGAGGCCGTCCGTCGGCCAGCAGTAGCGGCGGTAGGCGTCGGTGAACGCGGCGGCGTCCGCCGCGCGTTCGCGCTGCCCGGCGAGGAGGTCCCCGGTGTCCACACCGCGCGCCGCCGCGGCCTCCAGGGCGGCGAGCGCGCCGGGGAAGACGGCTCCGGCGGCGGCGCCCACGGCCGCGTACTGCGTACGGAGCAGGCCGGACGCCTTCAGCGACCACGGCATCAACTCCGCGTCGAGCAGCAGCCAGTCGCCCCTGCCGGAGGCACTGTCGGACGCAGCCAGCTCGTCCCACAGGCCCGCGTCGGTGACGGCGGTGCGCAGGCGGCCGAGTATCTCCTCGGTGACCGCCGGGTCGTCGAAGAAGGGGCGGCCGGTGCGGGTGTAGAGGGAGCCGGTGGGTCCGTCCACGCCGAAGCGCTCGCGGGCCACGTCCGCGTCGCGGCAGACCAGGGCCACCGCGCGCGAGCCCATGTGCTTCTCCTCGCACACGACGCGGGCGACGCCGTCGGAGGCGTACGCGGCGAAGGCCTCCTCCGGGTGCTCCAGGTAGCCCTCGCGCCGCGACGTGGCGGTCGGCGCCATCGTCGGCGGCAGGTACGGCAGCAGGCGCGGGTCGACGGCGAAGCGGCTCATGACTTCGAGCGCGGCCGCCGCGTTCTCCTCGCGCACGGCGACGCGGCCCGCCTGCCGGGTCTCCACCGCGCGGCGGCCGTGCACGTCGGTCAGGTCGAGCGGGCGTCCGTCGTGGCCGCCCGGCGCCTCGGTGCGCAGCGGCTTGGCCGGCTCGTACCAGACCCGCTCCGCCGGTACGTCGACGAGTTCGCGCTCGGGCCAGCGCAGCGCGGTGAGCCTGCCGCCGAAGACGGCGCCGGTGTCCAGGCAGATGGTGTTGTTCAGCCAGGTCGCGGTGGGCACGGGGGTGTGGCCGTAGACGACCGCGGCCGTGCCCCGGTACTCCTCCGCCCACGGGTAGCGCACCGGCAGGCCGAACTCGTCGGTCTCGCCGGTCGTGTCGCCGTACAGCGCGTGGGAGCGGACGCGGCCGGAGGTGCGGCCGTGGTACTTCTCGGGCAGTCCCGCGTGGCAGACCACCAGCTTGCCCTCGTCCAGGACGTAGTGCGAGACGAGGCCGTCCACGAACTCCCGTACCTGTGCGCGGAACTCCTCGCTCTCGCCGTCCAACTGCTCGATGGTCTCGGCGAGTCCGTGGGTGTGCTGGACCTTGCGGCCCTTGAGGTGGCGGCCGAGCTTGTTCTCGTGGTTGCCGGGCACGCACAGGGCGTTGCCGGAGCCGACCATGGACATCACGCGGCGCAGGACGCCCGGGGTGTCGGGGCCGCGGTCGACGAGGTCGCCGACGAAGACGGCGGTACGGCCTTCGGGGTGCGCGCCGTCGACGTAGCCGAGCTTGCCGAGCAGGGTCTCCAGCTCGGACGCGCAGCCGTGGATGTCGCCGATGATGTCGAACGGGCCGGTGAGGTGGGAGAGGTCGTTGTAGCGCCTCTCGGTGACGACGCGGGCGCCGTCGATCTCCTCGACGCCGCGCAGGACGTGCACCTTCCTGAAGCCCTCGCGCTCCAAGTGCCGCAGGGAGCGGCGCAGTTCGCGCTGGTGGCGCTGGATGACGCGGCGGGGCAGGCCCGCCCGGTCCTCACGCGCGGCGTTGCGCTCGGCACAGACCTCCTCGGGTACGTCGAGCACGATGGCGATGGGCAGCACGTCGTACTGCCTGGCGAGCTCGATCAGCTGCTTGCGGCTGTCGCTCTGCACGCTGGTCGCGTCGACGACGGTGCGGCGACCGGCGGCCAGGCGCTTGCCCGCGATGTAGTGCAGCACGTCGAAGGCGTCGCGGCTGGCGCTCTGGTCGTTCTCGTCGTCGGCGACGAGGCCGCGGCAGAAGTCGCTGGAGATGACCTCGGTGGCCTTGAAGTGCCGCCGCGCGAAGGTGGACTTGCCCGATCCGGTGGCGCCCACGAGGACGACGAGGGACAGGTCGGTGACGGGGAGGGTACGGCCCGCGTGCGTGGCCTCGGCGCCGGCGTCGCTCCGGGTGTCGTTCGTCATGCGGCCCGCACCTCCTTCTTCTGGTTCTTGTCGTTCTTGCTGTCCTGCGTGAAGACCGCCATCTGCGTCGGCGGCCCCACCTCCGGGTCCTCGTCGCCGACCGGCGTGAACTCCACGCCGTATCCGTGCCGTTCGGCCACCCGGTGGGCCCAGGCCCTGAACTCCTCGCGCGTCCACTCGAAGCGGTGGTCGCCGTGGCGGGCGTGGCCCGCGGGGAGCGTCTCCCAGCGGACGTTGTACTCGACGTTGGGCGTCGTCACGAGGACGGTGCGGGGCCGGGCGGAGCCGAACACCGCGTACTCCAGGGCGGGCAGCCGCTCCAGGTCGAGGTGCTCGATCACCTCGCTGAGCACCGCCGCGTCGTACCCCTTGAGCCGCTTGTCGGTGTACGCGAGCGAGCCCTGGAAGAGCCTGACGCGCTCGGCCTGGCGCTCGCCCATGCGGTCCAGCTTCAGCCGCCGCGAGGCGACGGTCAGCGCGCGCACGGACACGTCGACGCCGACGATCTCGGTGAACCGGGTGTCCTTGAGCAGCGCCTGCACCAACTGGCCCTGTCCGCAGCCCAGGTCGAGCACGCGGCCGGCCCCCGCGGCGGTCAGCGCGTCGAGGATCGCCTCGCGCCGGCGCACAGCGAGCGGTACGGGCTGTTCCTCGGTGTCGGTCTCCTCGTCGACCGCGTTGTCGATCTCCTCGACGTCCGTGTCGTCGGCGTCGGCGAGCCGCACCAGTTCGAGCCGCTCCCTGGCCTCGCGGGTCAGGGACCAGCGGCGCGACAGATAGCGGCTGGTGATGAGCTGCTGCTCCGGGTGGTCCGCGAGCCAGCCCTCGCCGGCCCGCAGCAGCTTGTCGACCTCGTCCTGCGAGACCCAGTAGTGCTTGGCGTCGTCCAGGACCGGCAGCAGGACGTAGAGGTGCCGCAGCGCCTCGCCCAGGGTCAGCTTCCCGTCGGGCACTTCGAGTACGAGGTGGACGTACCGCGAGTCGCCCCACTCGGGGAACTGCTCGTCCAGCGGCACCGGCGTCACCGTCACCGTCCAGCCCAGCGGCTCGAAGAGGTTCCGCACCAGCTCGGCACCGCCGCGCGCGGGCAGCGCGGGCACCTCCACGCGCAGCGGCAGCGGCTGCGCCGCCCGCTCGGGACGTGCGTTGCAGACGCCGCGCATGGCGCTGGAGAACACCGCGCTCAGCGCCACGGCGAGCAGCGACGACGCGGCGTAGGGCCGGTCGTTCACGTACTGCGCGAGCGCCGCGTCGGGCGCGCCGCCGCGCCCCTTGCCCTTCCCCTTGCCGCGCCGCACGAGCGCCACGGGGTCGACCTCCAGGAGCAGCGCGGCGGTGCAGCGCTCGTCGGTCGCCTCGGGGTAGAGGACATGCGCGGTGCCGTGGGAGGTGGAGAACGCCTGCGCGTTGTCGGGGTGCTTGTGCAGCAGGAACCCGAGGTCGGTCGCGGGGCGGTCAGGGGCGCCTGTGGTGCTGATCGTCAGGAACACGGTGGATTGGCCTCGGCATGGGGTTTGAGCTGCGAGTGCCCGTCGAGCGGTCGGAAGCACCGCGCATCCGTCGCGCGGGTGCCCGAACCCGATGGACCACAGCGGTCGGGACGCGCGCTTCGGTGATGACGGCTCGTCACCCTTGCTCGGCCTCGGAACGGTGTGCGCGCCGCGCCGCGGTTGCCCGCCGACGCGGCGCGCCATCTCCGGCGCGCCTTCTCAACGTACAGCGTAGATCGAAGGCACACTCGGGATTTTTCGCCCCCCGCTCCTCAGCGCAGGCCGCCGTTGACGGGGATCACCTGCCCGGTGACGAACGCCGCGTCCTGTCCTGCCAAGAAGGCCACCATGCCGGCGATGTCGGATCCCTGGCCCAGGCGTCGCAGCGGTGTCACCGCCGCGAGAGTCTGCCGGGACCGCTCGTCGTGCAGGGCGCGGAGCATGTCGGTGTCCACGGTGCCGGGGGCTATGGCGTTGACGGTGATGCCGCGGGGGCCGAACTCCTGCGCGGCCGTCGCGGTGAACCGCTCCAGGGCGGCCTTGCTGCCGGCATACACGGCGCCGCCCGGAGAGGCCATGGCCGCGGCGATGCTGGAGATGTTGATGACGCGGCCGCCGTCCCGCAGCGCCTCCAAGGCGTACTGCATGACGAAGAACGGTGCCCTGGCGTTGACCGCCATGAGCCGGTCGTAGTGGCTCGGCGTGGCTTTGGCGATGTCGAGCTGCTCGGGCTCTGCGGCGTTGTTGACGACGATGTCCAGGCCCTCCAGCCGGGCGTCCGCCGTTTCGACGAGGCGCCGGACCTGGTCGAGGTCGGCGAGGTCGGCCCGCACGGCATGGGCCGTCCCGCCCTTGCCGCGGACCTCCGCCGCGCACGTGTCGGCGGCAGCGGCGTCGCGGTGGTATCCGAACACCACCGCCGCGCCCTCGGCGGCCAGGCGCTGGACCACGGCCCTGCCGACGCCGCGCGAGCCTCCGGTGACCAGGGCCGTCCGGCCGTTCAGGGTTCCCATGTCTCAGTCTCTCCGTGTGGGGATGAGGGGTGTGCCCTCCTGCTCGACGAGGCCGGGCAGGAGGTCGATCTGATCGTGGAGGAAGGCGTTGTCGCCGATGTGGCTGCTCATGCTCCGCAGCCGGTGGACCCGTCTGAGCACCGCCGCGCGCCCTGTCCTGTCGCGGCCCGGGAGCGTGGGCCCGTACCCGGAGACGAAGGCCTCCCACAAGGACGCGTAGTCGAGGTTCTCCGGTCCGTGGTGGGCGCCGCTCCGCGCGACCACGACCGATGTCGACAGCGCCTCCGCGAAGCCGCCGACGTCCAACTCCGGTGCGCCGCGGCCCACTTCGGCGCTGACCAGGACGTGCGCGGTGAGATCGCGAGGGTCCACCACGACGACTCCGGGGGACAGCGTGCCGAGGACGGTTCCGCTCGCCCTCGCCGCCGCCTCCTCGGCCCACCGGATGAGGTGCGCGCACCGGTTCGCGCCGAGGTGGCGGACGAGCCGGTCCGACATCGCGTCAGGCCGGCGGCTCAGCCAGTCGGTCAGTCCGCCGAGCCAGGCCGCGGGCCGGTCCGGCGCGGGTGGCGCCGAACGCCCGTGCAGAGCCCGGACCGCCTCGCCGACCCGGAGGGCGACGTCGGAGTACTGCCCGGGTACCGCGGCGCCGGCCAGCATGTGCCAGCCGATGCTGACGCTGTCGGGCAGTTCGTAGACCAGCTCCCGCCGCTCTGTCATCCGGGGTACGGCGAAGCGGACGGTGCTCTTGGCGGAGAGCTCCGTGAAGAGCCGGAGTACGGCGGGCTCAGGCAGCCCCATCGCCTTGACGGTGCTCTCACCCGGGACCCGGTGCCAGTGGAAGACATGCGGGCCACGGCGTACGACGCGGGTCGTCGACGCGCGCGTGCCGTAGGAGACGACGGCGGGCTCGTCCGTTGCGGGTGACACCTCGCGCCCCTTTCGGTGAGGGCTCCGGGAGGCCCCGTGACGGGGCCTCCCGGAGCTGCGTTTCCCCGACTCAGCAGTCGAAGATCAGCGTGGTGGTGGTGATGACCGGCGTGGCGGTCGTGATGGAGGCCGTGGTCTCCGGGCCCTCCGTGCCGGCCACCTGGGCCACCTGGTCGCCGTCCGTGTAGACGCGGTAGCCGCTCACCAGGGACTCGGCGGGGTTCTCGATCTTCATCGTTCTCTCCTTCTTCTCGGGTCCTTCTCGGTTTTCTTCGGGTCCTCCGTCCCGCGTCGGCCGTGACCGGCGTCGGCGGGCGGAGAGTCATGGGGCGACAGAGGGGCTGTCGCTGTTCCGGTACGGATGCGCGGGGTCGGCTCCCGCCGCGCGCAGGGCCTCGGCGACCGACCGCGCGAGCGGGGTGCCGTCCAGGGAGTGCTCGATCAGGCCGTCCGCGTAGGCGCGGGCCCGGTGCTGACCGAAGCTGAGGCGCCGGACGGCCTCGGTGTCCGGGTGCGGCTCCCAGGCGATCGCGACACCGGGGCCGATCCGGCGGGCGAAAGGGGAGACGGAGGGTGCCAGGCCCTCCCCCGCGGGGCCTGACGCCGTCTCGACGAGCGCGCGCAGGGCGGGCTCCGCGCGGCCACCGAGGTAGACGACCATCGCGTCCTTGCGCGGATACCGGTCCGGGTGCGCGAGCACCTTGGCCTGGTAGGGCACGCCGAGGTCCTCGAGGCGGCGCAGCGCCGCGCCCCAGACCGTGCTCGCCGCCTGCGGGCGGGCGATGTGCAGGTAGACCCGCAGGACGGGCGAGGTGTGACCGAGCGGCTGCCGCGTGCCCAGCACCGCCAGGAAGCCCGGGGAGAGCGCCGGACGGCACGGCGGGAGCTCGACGGTGACGTCGCCGCCGTCCACCGCCTCCGAGAGGGGCCCGGTGCGCACGAGCGCACGAGGGACCGTCACCCCGACCCCCTGCAGTACGACGGTGGTCTCGTCGCCGCCGCGCTGGGCGGCGGCCGGCGCCAGCCGGGCCGGCACCTGGCACACGGAGTGCGGAACCGCCCGCTTGAGGTCCGCCACGAAAGCGGGGTCGGACAGGTCACGGGGGTGCGCCGTCGATTCGGCCGCGCCCTGATGAAGCGTGCGGTAGAGGGTGTCCGCGAGGCGTTCGCGCAGTGCTCGGAGGCTGTCCGCACGGATCTCGTCGCCCGCGACGCACGCCGTGAGGTCGTGCGCCCGCACGGTGGTCACCTCGGCGATCTCGGCGAGTCCGGGGGTCATGCCGCCTCCATCCCGAGGACCGCGACGAAGGCGGCCGGGGTCACCAGGGCGGTGCGGCCCACTCCCGCCGCGGCCCGGTGCACCGGGGAGAGGTCGGAGCGGAAGGCGGCCACGGCCATCACCCGGTCGAAGAGGTGCCATCCGGCGAAGGCCACGGCGCGCACCGCAAGGCCGTCGTCGGGAGCGGACCGCACGGACCGGTACCCCTCGGCGAACGCGGTCAGCGTGGGCAGGGCCTCGTCCAGTCTCCGTACTCCCCTGGTCATGATCTCGTCGTGCGCCCGCCCCGGGTCCCCCGTGCCGCCGTCGCCCTGGGGGAACTCCTCGTCCGCGATGCCCACGACGCTCCTGAAGAGGAACTCGCCGACCACCGCGCCGACGTCCCGGGCGGCGTCGCCCCGCCGGAACTCCTCCCAGTCGGAGAGAAGCAGCTCATCGCCCTCCACGAGGACCTGGTCCAGCCTCAGATCGCCGTGTACCGGAACCGCCGGAGCGCTCTTCTCGTCCTCCCTGAGACGCCGTACGGATTCCGCCAGCGCGGTGTCTCCCTGAACGATGCGCCATAGGGCGATGAGACCCGCGCTGCTCTCCAGATACTGGCTCATCGACAAGGCGGTGAGGATCCGATGGTTCGGCAGGGGGAATGGCTCACGGGGAAGCTTTTCGGCGGGTACGCGCAGCGAATGCAGTTCGCCGAGCGACCGCCCCAGCTTGCGGGCGAGTTCGGGCCCGAATGCGTCGTCGGCGACCGCGTCGGCCGCCGTGCGACAGCCTTTCAGCCAATGCGTGACGTGAATTCCACGGTGCGCGTCGCTCGCCAGCGGAGTCGGCCACCGCAGATGCCGCAAGGGCCGCTCCCTGCACAGCCGTTCGAAGCGCCCGGCCCGCTCCAGGCCCGCTCCCGCCTGGCCCGCGGCGCGTATGAGCTTGGCGAACACGTCGACCCCACCGGTCGTCGTGCCGGCCACGTTCTGGTTCCGGCCGGGGAAGGTCACCACGGTGTCCTGCAGGAACTCCCCGTATCCCGCCTGACGAATGAACTCTGCTATCTCCACATCCGGCATACCTCGACTCTGCGGGGCGGGGAGATCTCGCATCAAGCATTTTGAAGATCTTCAAAATTCGTTTAACCGGGGGTTATGGGCTACGGCGTAGCCTGCGTTGAGCCATGCGCGACGGGGACGGCGCACGGCACGAACTGGGGGAAAGAAGTGAACACCTATTCAAGGCTGCAGCTCGGAAGTCTTTCCGAGCTCCGTGTCCATGTCGTTCCGCATCCGGGGGCGAGCCTGCTCTCCCTCGTCGCGGACGCGTTCGGGCAGCGGCGGCACGGCGTACCGGGCCCGGCGCGCCGAGCGGTGCGCACCGGCGCACCCGCGCATGCCGAAGCGACGCTGCGTCCGCTCTTCGCGCCCGAGCACCCGGCCATACCCGACTGCCTCACGCCGACGGGCACCATGTCCCACCAAGACGCGGCCCACCATCTGGAGAAGCTGCGGGACTTGTCGACCGACACGCTCCTGGCGGACCTGGAGGCGGACTTCGGCGGCGACGTCCCGCCGCAGTGGCGTCATGTGATCGAGCACCCGAAGCGATGGCTCCAGGGCTACGCCCAAGTCATGCAGCGCACTTGGGAGACCGTGCAGCCGGTATGGGCGGCAGCCGGCAACGCGCTGCGCAGGGAGGCCGAGCGGGTGGGCGGCTCCTTGGTGTACGGCCGCCCCGAACTGGCGCTGTGCGCCCTCAGTCCGCGCTACCGCCTCGACGGCACCGTGCTGCGGCTACCGGACAAGCACCCCGAGGACTTCGACCTCCTCGGCCGCCGGCTGATCCTCGTGCCGGTCGCTTCCGGCAGCGAGGCATCTCTGTTCGCCTTCGACGGGGCGGACACCGCCTGGGTGGGCTATCCGCTGCCCGGCCTCGACGCGCTCTGGTCCGGCCGGCTGCCGCAGCCCCGGGCGGCGCGCCGGGACCCGGCACGGCTCATCCTGGGCGACGCGAGAGCCGCCATCCTCCGCGCGACCAGTGCGGCCACACACATGGGAAGCCTGTCGTCAGCCCTGGGCTACGCGCCCGGAACGGTGTCCCATCACTGTGCGCGGCTGGAGGACGCCGGTCTCATCCACCGGCGCCGACAGGGGCAGCACGTGGTGGTCTGCCGCACCCAGCTGGGCAGTGAACTCCTCGACTCCCTTACCGGGAACGTGATCTGACGGGTCATCAGGCAACCGTTTCGAGGCGCGGCGGCCCGCCCCTCGCCGCGCCTCGAAACGGGGTTCGAGCCGCGGGCGTTCACGGCGCCCCGGCGCCCTCCGGTCCGTGCTTGCCGCGCCCCATGGCGATGACCGCCGCCCCGAGCACGCAGGCGACGCCGGCCACGAGGTAGGCCAGGTGGTAGCCGGTGAGTTGGTCGTCGCCCGTCGCCGCCACCAGGACCATGACCGCGACGCCGACGCTGGCGCCGATCTGCTGGGCCACGACGTTCACCGCTCCGGCGACCGCGTGCCGGTCCGGTTCGACTCCGGTGAGCGCCGCGGACGTCATCGAGGGGAAGTTCAGCCCCTGGCCGATGCCGCTGATCACCAGGCCGGGCAGGATGTGCAGCAGGTAGTTGCCGTGGTGCGGTGTGCTCATCCACAGCGCCGTCCCCACGCCGATCAGGACGAGCCCGACGGCCATCAGCGTCGGCGGGGAGTACTTGGCGAGCAGGCGCCCCGTACCGAAGTTGGCGGTGAGGAACACGGCCGCCGACATCGGCACCAGCGCGAGGCCGGATTCGAGCGGGGAGTACCTCAGCATCTCCTGCAGATACAGCGGCGCGAAGAACAGCATGCCGACCGAGCCCGTGTACTGGAGGAACGCCGCAAGGCTCGCGGACCGTACCGACGAGACACGGAAGAGGCCGAGCGGAAGCACCGGGTCCGCGGTGCGGCTCTCGTGCACGACGAAGAGGATTAGGAAGACCACCGCGGCGCAGAGCGCGCTCCACGCCACCGCGCCGCCACTGCTCGCGCCGACGACCAGCAGCGTGAGGCCGAGCGTGCCCGACACCGCGCCGGGCAGGTCGAGGCGCCCGCCGCGCCCGGCACCGTCGGGCAGGCCCGCGCGCGTCGCGGCGAGCACGGCGAGACCAAGGACCACCGAGAACCACAACACCGAGCGCCAGCCCATGAGTTGGGTCAGTACGCCGCCCAGCAGCACGCCGCCGCTGAAGCTCGCGGCGCCGACCGCCGCGTACACGCTGAGGGCCCTGTTGCGCGCCGGTCCGGCCGGAAACACCTCGGTCAGCAGGGCCAGCGCGGCCGGACCCGACAGGGCCGCGCCGATGCCCTGGACCGCCCGCGCGGCGAGCAGCACCCAGGTGTCCGGCGCCAGGGCCCCGGCCAGCGCGGCGACCGTGAACAGGGCGACGCCGGCCTCGAACACCCGCCGCCTGCCGAGCACATCGGCCAGCCGGCCGCCCACCAGCAGGAACCCCGCGAACGTGACGGCGTACGCGGTCATGACCCACTGGAGCGTGGTGTCGTCCAGGTCGAAGCGGTCGCCGACGGAGGGCAGGGCCGCGTTGAGCACCCCGAGACCGCTCACGTCCAGCGCGAGCGCCCCGGCGAGGACCCCGAGCGCCAGGCCGGACCGCTGTCGCGGCCTCACCTCGGTGCTGGTCATGCGGACCTCCCGGGGAACTCGCCGTCGCCCCTGTCAACCATGCCGAGCCATAATCGGGCGAACACTTCACCAACAATTGCCAAAGGCACGCCGGGGAAGGCGTCGGCATACGACGCCCCATGGTCCAAGATTTTCATGACGAGCAGCTTGCAGTGCCCACTCGCTCCTTGTCCAGGCCACCAAAGAATCACTAATGGATTACCCGCCGAAGTGCGCCTGAATTGACCCGTGTTGAACGTTGCTGCCCCCAGTCGGCCATGACGTCCGAACCGCCTCGCGGCCATTGCGCGAGGGGAGAGCGCGAATCAGTCACTTCGGGGTTCAAAACACGCCACTGCATGTTCCGGCCAACGAGGCGCACTTGTTTCACCATTCACTGGATGGCACTCTGTGGTCTGGTTCAGCCAGGACGACTTAACGGGGGTTCGGGTCGAAGTGCACGTACTAGTTCTCCTAAAGCCACGCCTTCACCCCTGATGGGGCCGCTGCCGCCTGGCTCCACCTCGGCACTCGGCACGTAGAAGCGAAGCTTCCGTGTGATGAACCGTCACTTTTTCCCGCCGCCTGAGCGCTGATTCACCGTCCGTTTTGCGTGCGCGCCGCGGACGCCTCGATTCCGCCCCTATTACAGAGCTGCCAGGACGAGATCTGCCCTGGAGTTTCCGGGTCCTTAATCAGTCGTGCCGCAAACTCTGCCGCTTCATTCCATCCGCCCTGTTGAGGAGCTGCCATGCCCCAAGAGCGCACAGCACGAGATTCGCACGCCATAACAGAGTTCTTGCTGTCTCGTGTTGTCGACCTCCTCGATGTATCCGAGGACACGGTGGACCGCTGGGCGCCGATGCACCGATACGGCATGGACTCCCTGAAGGCGACGACGCTTGCCGCATCGCTTTCGGAATTCATCGGCTGGAAAGTCCCCGTCACCTGGATGTGGCAGTACCCGACCGTCGACGAGCTGTCCCGCGCGCTCGCCGACGGCCCGCGTGCGGCGCAGGGCCCGGCCCCGAGCGCCGATCGCCGTCGTACGGGGACACACGAGCCCGTCGCGATCGTGGGCATCGGCTGCCGGTTCCCCGGCGGACCCGACCCCGCGGCGTTCTGGCGGCTCCTCTCCGAAGGCCGCGACGCCGTGGGGCCCGTGCCGGCCGCGCGGCGCGAGCTCCTGCGCGACCGGGTGCGGTGGGGCGGGTTCATCGACGGCATCGACCGGTTCGACCCGCTCTTCTTCGGCATCTCGCCCCGCGAAGCCGTCCAGATGGACCCGCAGCAGCGCCTGGTCCTGGAGCTGTGCTGGGAGGCCCTGGAGGACGCGGGGATCGCGCCCGACAGCCTCGTCGGCAGCGACACCGGCGTCTTCATGGCCTCCTGCTGGGGCGACTACGCGGCCCTCGCGCACTACCGCGGCCCCGACAGCCAGATCACCCCGCACACCGCGACCGGCATGCACGACGGCATCATCGCCAACCGCGTCTCCTACGTCCTCGGCCTGCAGGGCCCCAGCATGGCCATCGACGCCGCCTGCGCCGGATCGCTGGTCTCCGTCCACGTGGGCTGCCAGTCGATCCGGCTGGGCGAGAGCGATCTGGTGCTCGCCGGCGGCGTGAACCTGAGCTTCGTCTCCGACTACTACACGGCCATGGACGCGATGGGCGCGCTCGCCCCGGACGGCCGCTGCAAGTCGTTCGACGCCCGCGCCGACGGCTACGTACGCGGTGAGGGCGCCGGTGTGGTCGCGCTCGCCCCGCTGAGCGTGGCGCTGGAGCGCGACCTGCCGGTGTACTGCCTGATCAAGGGCAGCTCCTCCAACAACGACGGCCTGAGCAACGGCATGACCGCGCCCAACCCGCAGGCCCAGGAGAAGATGCTCCGCACCGCCTACCAGCGGGCGGGCATCGCGCCGCACCTGGTGGACTACGTCGAGTGCCACGGCTCCGCGACGCCGCTGGGCGACCCGATCGAGGCCAACGCCATCGGCGCGGTCCTGGGCGGCGACCGCGCGGAGCCGCTGCGGCTCGGCTCGGTCAAGTCCAACGTCGGGCACCTGGAGGCGGCCGCCGGCATCGTCGGCCTGGTCAAGCTCGCGATGTCGATGCGCAACGGCGTGCTGCCGCCGAGCCTGCACTACACCGCGCCGAACCCGCAGATCATGTTCGACGAGTACAACCTCACCGTCCAGGACCGGCTGACGCCCTGGCCCCGGCGGTCCGACGCGCGGCGCGGCGGCGTCAGCTCGTTCGGCTTCGGCGGCGCGATCTGTCACGTCGCCGTCGAGGAACTGCCGCGCCCCGAGAGCTCGTTGCTCCTGCTCGCCGCGGACTCCCGTGCGGAACTCGCCGAGCGGGCCCGGGCGCTGCGGGACGAGGACGACCTGCGCGCGCTCTGCGCCAGGGCGCCCGGCGACGGCACCTTCCGGCTCGCGGCCACCGCATGCGACATGGCCGAACTCAGGGCGCGGCTGGACGTCTTCGCCGCCGGTGGGACGGCCGCGGGGCTGAGCGTCGGGGAGGCGACCGGACGCCCGCCGAAGGTGGCGTTCCTGTTCTCCGGCAACGGCTCGCAGTGGGTGGGCATGGGCAGGCAACTGCTCGCCGGAATGCCGGTGTTCCGCCGGTCCCTGATGAGGTCCGACCGGCGGATGCGGGAGCTCCTCGGCTTCTCGCTCGTGGAGCAGCTGCTCGACCCCGAGGGCCGCATCGACGACATGGACGTCTTCCAGCCCCTGCTGTTCTCCCTGCAGGTCGCGCTCGCCGAGGCCTGGCGCTCGCTGGGCGTGGAGCCGGACGTCGTCCTCGGGCAGAGCGTCGGCGAGTTCGCCGCCTCCCACGTCGCGGGCGCGCTCGACTTCGACGACGCCTCGCGCCTGGCCGCCCACCACGGCAGGCTCCTGCAGCAACTGGCCGTGGGACGCGGCGAGGGCATCGTGGTCATGACCCCCGCGGCCGAGGTCGAGGAGCACCTGAGCGGACAGCTCACCGTGTCCGGCCACAACGGCCTCGGCTCCACCCTGGTCACCGGCACCCCACAGGAGATCGACGACCTCGTCCGGCGGCTGACCGACGCGGGCATCACCCACCACCGCGTACGGATGGGCCACGCCCCGCACTCGCCGCTGGTCGACCACGTCCTGGCCCCGCTGAAGCTCGAACTGGACGGGATCAGGCCGCGCACCGCACGCATCCCGATGATCTCGACGGTCACCGGGGAACTCGTCGACGGGGCCGAGCTCGGCCCCGACTACTGGGCGGACAACCTGCGCCAGGAGATCCGGGTGGTCGACGCCCTGACGAACCTGCGCGAGCACGACGTCGACGCGGTGATCGAGATCAGCCCGCACCCCGTCCTGCTCAAGTCCGTGGCGGAGATCCTGCCGGCGGCCACCCTGCCCTCGCTGCGCCGCGGCTCCGACGAGGCCGCGACCCTGCTCGGCTCGCTCGGCGCGCTGTACACCGCCGGACTCACCGTCCCCCACGGCCCGTTCCTCGCGGGCGACCGGGGACGGCACGTGGCCTTGAGCCGGGGCGAGGCCGCCGCCGACGAGCAGGTGCACCTCGTCCCCGTCACGGCGCGCACGGCCGAAGCGCTGGCCGACACCTGCCGCGAGCTGTCCAACCACGTCGAACGCGAGCCCGGCCTGCGGATCTCCGACCTCTCGTACACACTCGCGGCCCGGCGCACCCACCACAACCACCGGATCGCGCTGTTCGCCCGCAACCGCCAGGACGTCCTGGACGGGCTCGCCCGGGTCGCCGCGGGTCAGCCGCACCCCGACGTCGTCACGGGCACGGTCTCCGGCAGCGTCGACCGACGCGTCGCGCTGGTGTTCTCCGGCGGCGGCACGCAGTGGGTCGGCATGGGACGGGAGCTCCTGCGCTCGCACACCGGATTCCGTACGTGGATGAACGCCTGCGACGCCGCCGTGCGCGCGGCGGGCGGCTGCTCGGTCCTCGACCAGCTCGCCGCCCCGGCCGACGAGGCCAGGTACGAGGAGATGGACTTCCAGCAGCCGGTGCTGTTCGCCCTGCAGGTCTCGCTGGCGAAGGTCTGGCTCGGACTCGGCGTCCGGCCGACCGCCGTCGTCGGGCACAGCCTGGGCGAGGTCGCCGCCGCCTGCGTCGCGGGATCGCTGTCCCTTCAGGACGCCGCCCGCGTCGTGGTCGCCCGCTCGCACCTGCTGGAGCGCAAGGCGGCGCCCGGCGCCATGATCTCGGTGGACCTGCCGGAGGACGACCTCCTGCCGAGGCTCGCGCCGTACGCCGAGCACGCGGCGATCGCCGTGGTCAACAGCCCCACCAGCGCCGCGGTCTCCGGCTCGCCCGAGGCCGTCGACGCCCTGACGGCCGACCTCGAGAGGGACGGGATCGCGACCCGGCGCATCCGCGTCGAACGGCCGGTGCACAGCCCCGGCATGGACCCGCTGATCGAGCCGCTGCGCGAGAGCATCGACGGCATCACGCCGCTGACGAACACGGTCGCGTTCCGTTCCACGGCGCTCGCCGACACGGTGAACCCGGTCACCGACGTCGAGTACTGGGTGCACAACCTGCGCAACCAGGTGCGGTTCGCCGAGACGATCGGCGCCCTGGTCGACGACGGCGTCTCCACCTTCATCGAGATCGGCCCGCACGAGACGCTGCGCGGCGCGGTCGAGGAGATCGCGCTGACCCGCGGCGCCCAGGTGCACGCGATCAACTCCCTGCGGCGCGCCGAGAGCGACGTCCGCTGTCTGCTGGGGGCCGCCGCTTCCCTGTACGTCAGGGGCCTTCCGCTGACCTTCGACTCGTTGTACGCCGACGACGTCGAGGTCGTGGAGACCCCGCTCGTGCAGTGGCAGAAGGACCGCTACTGGCTGGACACCGCGGCGACCGCGGGCGTGACCGGAGCCGCGGCCGTGACCGGAGCCGCGGCCGTGACCGAAGCCGCATTCGTGACCGGAGCCGCGGCCGCGGTCGCGGTCTCGCCGGTGGAGGAGCGGCCCGCGCAGACGGAGAACAGGTCGGTCGAGGAGGTCGTCCTCGCCGAACTCGCCGACGCGCTGGGCGTACCGGTGAGCAGGTTCGACGCCAACGCCGGTCTGCGCGAGTTCGGTCTGGACTCGATGCTGGCGATCCGCCTCGTCAACAGGATGCAGGCGCTGTTCGGGCAGCGGGTGTCGCCGGTCGTCTTCCTGGACGGCCGGACGATCGCCGAGGTCGTCGCGCACTTCGTCGAGGTCACCGGCGGTCCTGCCGCTCCCCCGGCCGGCCCACCGGCCGCACGGCCCGTCCCGGAACCGGCGCCCGCGGCGAAACCGGAGCCCGAGCCAGTCACGCCCGAGGCCGAGCCCGCCCGGTCCTTCCTCGACGACCTGTCCGAGCTGGACGCCGAGGAGCTGGTGGAGGAGCTGGACGCCCGCGGGCTCCTCGACCCCACCGACGCCCCGGCCCTTGAGCAGCTGCGCGCCGAGGGGCTCGGGCTCGAACTGGCACCGGTCTCGCACGGCCAGGCCTCGCTGTGGTTCATGCAGATGGTCTCGCCGGACGCCGTGCCCTACAACTTCATGGTCGCGGCCCGTATCAGGACCGAGGTCGACGAGAAGGCGCTCGACCGCGCCGTGGGCGCCGTGCTGGACCGGCATCCCGCGCTCCGCACGATCTTCGTGGAGGCCGGGGGCCGTCCCTGCCAAGTCGTCCTGGACGAACCGGAGTACGACTTCCGGGTGGTCGACGGCACGGACCTGGACGACGAACAGGCCCGCGAGGAACTGGCGCGGCTCGGGCACCTGCCGCTCGACATGGACAACGGACCGCTCGTGCGGGTCGTCCTCATGAGGCGCGGCCCCGCGGACCACTACCTGCTGGTGCTCGTCCACCACATCGCGTCGGACGCGGCGTCGGCGGACGTGATGATCCGCGAGCTCCAGGAGTACTACGAGGGCGCGGACCCCGCCGACAGCGCACCGGTCGCCCCGTACACGGAGTTCGTCGAGTGGGAGCGGCAGTGGCTGGCGGGCCCCGCGGCCGACGCGGCGCTGGACTGGTGGTCGCGGAAGCTGGCCGACCCGCCCGCCCACCTCGACCTGTCCACCAAGGAACGGCCCCCGGGCGTCACCTACGAAGGCCGCGACATCGCGTTCCGCTGGAGCGCCGACGAGTCGCGCCTGCTGCGGGAGTTCGCGGTCCGCGAGGGCGTGTCGATCAGCACCGTCGTCCTCGCCGGGTTCTTCGCCACGCTCAACCGCGCGGCGAAGACCGAGGACGCCGTCCTCGCCACCGCCATCGCGCAACGCGCCGAGCCCGGCTGGGAATCCGCCATCGGCTACTACCTCAACACGGTGCTCGTCCGGGCGAACCCGGCAGGTGACCGCAGCTTCCGCGACCTGCTCGGCGAGGTGCACGCCTTCTCGCTCGGCCTTCTGGAGCACATGAACTACCCCCTCGACCTGCTGGCGTCGCAGCTGAAGCCACCGCGGGCCGAAGGCCGCTCCCCGTGGTTCGACGTGGTGGTCAACTGGCTGTCCTCGGACGCCTTCCCCCGCTCCGTCAAGCTCTTCCACGGCGTCGGCGACACCGTCTCGCCCGAGAGCTCCCTGCCGCTCGAACCGCTCCAGGTCCGCAGGCACCTCGCCAAGTTCGACCTGGAGATCTCGATGGCCGACATCGACGGCCAGGTCGCGGGACACGTCCAGTACAAACCGAGCTATCTGGAAAGGCAGACCGTGACGGCACTGCTCGCGCTCTACCGCACCGTGCTCTTCGACTCGATCGCCCGACCCGACCTGGCCCTCGACGACATCGCGGCCCACGGCCTGCCCGAGGGGACGGACCAGTGACCGCGACCCTGCACTCCGAGTTCGTCGAGCAAGCGGTCAAGAACCCCGACGCGACCGCGGTCTACTCCGACGCGGGCGTCCTGACCTACGGCGAACTGGACGAGCGCTCCCGCGCGTTGGCCGAGCGGCTCGTCGCGGACGGCGCGGGGCCCGGTGTGCCGGTCGGGATCTGCGTCGAGCGCACCCCCGACCTGCTCGTGGGCATCCTGGCCGCGCTGCGGGCCGGCTCCTGCTACGTACCCCTGGACCCCAACTACCCCGCCGAGCGGCTGACGTTCATGGTCAGGGACAGCGGGACCCGGCTGCTGCTGACCACACCCGCGTCGCGGGCCAACTGCCCGGCGGGGCCGACCGTGGTCGTGCTCGGCGAGAGCGTGCGCACCGAGCCCGGCGAGCGGCCCGTGCCGGTCGTGCCCGGCGACACCGCGTACGTCATCTACACGTCGGGCTCCACCGGCCGCCCCAAGGGCGTGGCCATCCGCCACGGCGGCTGCGTCGCCATGCTGGCCGAGATGGACCGGCTCTTCGAGGGCTGCGACCTGAGCGGCGTCTCCGCGGCGAGTTCGGTCTGCTTCGACATGTCCGTGATGGAGATCTTCGCCGCGCTGTGCCGCGGCGGCGCGGTCGTGCTCGTGCAGAGCGCCGTCCACCTGCCGGAGAGCCGGTACGTCGACAAGGTCACCCACCTCAACGTCATCCCGTCGGTGATGAACGGCCTGCTGGACGCCGGGTGTCTGCCGCCGAACGTACGCACCGTCGTGTTCGGCGGCGAGCCCCTGCGGCGCAAGCTGGTGGACCGGGCCTACCGCGAGACCAACGCCGACCGGGTGTACAACGCGTACGGCCCGACCGAGGGGACCGTCTTCTGCAGTCACGGACTCGTGCCGCGGGACGGGACCGAGGAGCCGACGATCGGCCCGCCGTCGGCCCACGCCCGCGCCTACGTGCTCGACGAGAACCTGGAGCGGCAGCCCGTCGGCGTGCCCGGCGAGCTGTACATCGGCGGCGTCGGCCTCGCCCACGGCTACGTCAACCGGCCCCGCACCACGGCCGAACGGTTCGTGCCCGACCCGTTCCTGGACGGCGAGCGCATGTACCGCACCGGCGATGTCGTCACGTTCACCGCCGACGGAGAACTCCGGTTCGGCGGTCGCACGGACCACCAGGTCAAGCTGCGCGGCTACCGCATCGAGCTGGAGGAGGTCGAGGCCCGGCTCACCGGCTGCCCCGAGGTGCGGGAAGCCGCCGCCGTCGTCCGCGGCAACCGGCTCATCGGCTATGTCGTGCCCGAGGGCGAGGCCCCGGACGGCGCCCGGGTGGACGCCGCGCTGCAGAGCACCATCAACGGCAGGCTCGCCACCGAGCTGCCCGACTACATGGTGCCGGGGACGATCGTGCTCCTGCCCGCCCTGCCGCCGGCGCCGGGCGGGAAGCTCGACCGGGCCGCGCTGCCGGAGCCGCCGGCCGCCGACTCCGACGCGCCCCTGACGGCCGCCAGTACACCGACCGAGGTGGCGGTGTCGGAGATCTGGGGCCAGTTGCTCGGCCTGGAACCGGCGGGCATCGACGTCCGGGCCGCCTTCTACGACCTGGGCGGCGACTCGCTGCTGCTCGTCCGCCTCGCCCGGCTGATGACCCGGCGGTTCGACCGCCGCGTCCGCGTGCCCGACCTGTTCAGCTTCCGTGACATCTCCTCCCTCGCCCGCTGGCTCGACGAGGAGAGCGGCGCCACCCCGGAGGTGGTCAGGACCGCCCGCCGCCGCGCGGGCGCCCGCCGTGCCGCGCTGCGCGGCCGCGCCTCCAACGGCAGCTGAACCACCGCCCGACTCGACCCGAAGCAGGAGCCTTTCCATGACCGAAAGCCCCGAGCAGGACTACGACCCGGGCGACGTGGCCGTCATCGGCATGTCCCTGCGGGCGCCCGGCGCCCGTACCAAGGAGCAGTTCTGGGACAACCTCGTGCACGGCAGGGAGACGGTGTCGTTCCTGGAGAAGGACGACATCCACGTCGACGAGACCCTGATCCACAGCCCGTTCTACGTGCGGGCCTGCGGCGTGCTCGACACGTACGACAAGTTCGACCCGTCGGTGTTCGGCATCAGCGACCGGATGGCGGCCGCGATGACCCCGGAGAACCGGCTGTTCCTGGAGAGCGCGTGGGAGACGCTGGAGGACGGCGGCTACGACCCGGACCGGATCAACGCCGAGATCGGCATGTACGGCGCCAACAACCCGCAGACCGCCGCCCTTTACAGCTCCCCGCCGGACCGCGTCTCGGTCGGCCCCGAGGCGATCGAGGCGAGCCTCGCGTGGTCGCCGGACACCATGACGTCCAACGCCCTCTTCTACATGGGCCTGACCGGTGAGGCCGTCACCGTCGCCGCGGTCTGCGCGGGCTTCCACTACTCGGTGCACCTGGCCTGCCAGTCGCTGCTGCTCGGCCAGACCGACATGGCGATCGCCGGCGGCTCGATGGTCCGCCTTCCGCACCCCCGCGGTCACCTGTGGGAGGAGAACCGCATCCTGTCGAAGGACGGCCACTGCCGCCCGTTCGACGCGCGCGGCACCGGCACCGCGCTCTCCAGCGGTGTCGTCACGGTCCTGCTCAAGCCCCTTGGGCAGGCCGTCGCCGACCGCGACCACATCTACGCGGTGGTCAAGGGCTCGGCGGTCAACAACAACGGCGTCAGCGTGATGGCCTACGGTCTGGCCCAGCCCGAGCGGATGAGCGCGTGCATCGCAGCCGCCATGGAGGTCGGCGGCGTCACCCCGGACACCGTCTCCATGTACGAGGCCAACGGACTCGGCATGCCGATGACCGACGAGCTCGAAGTGCACGCGGCGAGCATGGCGTTCGGCAAGCAGACCGCCACCACCTCGATCGGCGGCGTCAAGGGCAACGTGGGCCACGGCGGTGTGGTCTCCGGCGGCTTCGGCGCGATCAAGGCCGCGCTGTCGCTGCACCACAGGACGCTTCCGGCGACGATCAACCTGACCGAGGTCAACGAGGACCTCGACCTGCCCAGCACCCCGTTCGTGCCGCAGCTGGAGACGGCGGACTGGGAGACGGAGTCCGGCATCCGCCGCGCGGGCATCACCTCGATCGGCGGCGGTGGCTACAACGCCCACCTGGTGCTCGAAGAGGCACCCGCCCCGGCCGAGCGTGCCCCCGAGGCCGGGGGCAGGCCCCGCCTGGCCACGCTCTCCGCGCTGGACGACGAGGCCCTCGCCCGGCAGCGCGCACGGCTGAAGGACTGGCTGATCGCCAACCCCCAGCTGCGTCTCGACGACATCTGCTTCAGCCTCAACCTGGGCCGCAAGGTGATGACCCGCCGCTGGGCGGCCGTGGTCCGCGGCCGCGAGGAGCTGATCGCCGCGCTGTCGGGCGAATCCGCGGGCGGCACGGTCACCGAGACCGCCGCGGCGCCTCGGGTGGACGCGGACTCCTTCCGGACGGGTGAGCACGGGATCGTGGCGAGCGGCACGGACGCGCCGGAGCTGTCCGCTCTCGCCGCCGCCTGGGTCACCGGCCACCAGGTGGACTTCGAGTCTCTGCACCAGGGCGAGACCAGCCACCGCGTGCCGCTGCCCACGTATCCGTTCCAGCCGCGCCGGTTCTGGCGTACGGACTGGTGACCATGAGCTCACCGGCACTGGACACCCTGGACCTGGGCGACCCCGACACCTTCGCCGACCACGACCTCGACGCGTTCTGGCGCCGTCTGCGGGACACCGCCCCGGTGCACTGGAACCCTCCGGTCGACGGCCGCCGCGGGTTCTGGGTGCTCTCCCGCCACGACGACATCATGGCCGCCTACCGGGACAACGTGAACTTCACGTCCGAGCGCGGCAACGTGCTCGTGACGCTCCTTGAGGGCGGTGACGCCGGAGCGGGGCGGATGCTCGCCGTCACCGACGGGCCCCGCCACCACGCGCTGCGCAAGATCCTTCAGCGGGTGCTCTCGCCGAGGGTGCTCGACGAGGTCGCGGTGACGGTGCGGGCCAACACCCGGCAGTGGATCCGCGAGGCGGTCGAGTCCGGCGGCTGCGACTTCGCCGAGCGGATCGCGAGCCGGATCCCGATGACCACGATCTCGAACCTGCTCGGAGTCCCCGAGCAGGACCGGGAGTTCCTGCTCTCCCTCACCAAGACCGCACTGTCGACGGACGACGAGGATGTCGACGAGGTCGACTCCGAGATGGCCCGCAACGAGATCCTGATGTACTTCATGGACATCGTCGAGGAGCGTCGCGAGGCACCGGGCGACGACGTGATCAGCATGCTGGTCGGCAGCTCCATCGACGGTGTGCCGCTGTCGGACGAGGACGTCGTGCTCAACTGCTACAGCCTGATCATCGGCGGCGACGAGACCAGCCGGCTCACGATGATCGACTGCGTCCGCACGCTCGCGGCCGAGACCGGGCAGTGGCGGCGGTTCAAGCACGGCGAGGTCGCGGTCGACACCGCGGTCGACGAGGTGCTGCGCTGGGCCTCGCCCACGATGCACTTCGGGCGCGGTGTCGTGCGCGAGACCGAACTGCACGGCGTGACGCTGCGTCCCGGCGAGATCGTCACGCTGTGGCACGCCTCGGGCAACCGCGACGAGCGGGTCTTTGCGCGGCCCGGGGAGTTCGACCTCGGCCGCACCCCCAACAAGCACATGGCCTTCGGCTACGGCCCGCACTTCTGCGTCGGCTCCTACCTGGCCAAGGTGGAGATCGCCGAACTGCTGCGGGCGCTGCGGGACTTCACCACCGGCTTCGAGCAGACCGACGAGGCACTGCCCATCCGGTCCAACTTCCTGACCGGGTTCTCCACGCTCCCGGTGCGGTTCCTGCCCGATCACTCCGGACTGAAAGAGGTCGACCGATGAGCGGCAACCCCTTCGACGGCGGCGGCGCCCTCGACCACGTCGAGCGGGAGCGCGGATGAACATCTACGTCTCCGGGCAGGGGGCCTTCGCGGTGCAGGTCGCGGAAGCCCTCCTGGACGAAGGGCACAAGATCGTCGGCGCGGCCGCGCCCCGGCTGCGCAAGGGGCGGACCGACGAGAGCAACGCGATGTCCTGGGACCGCCTGCGCTCCTGGGCGTTCCCCCGGGACATCCCGTGGACGGACTCGGCCGAACTGCGCGCCACGCACGTCCCCGACGGCGTCGACATCATCGTCGCCGCGCACTCGCACGCCTTCCTGGGCCGCCGCACACGGGCCAGGGCCTCCGTCGCCACCATCGGCTACCACCCCAGCCTGCTGCCGCTGCACCGCGGCAGGGACGCGATCCGGTGGACGATCCGCGACGGCGACAAGGTGACGGGCGGGAGCGTCTACCACCTCACCGAGCGCACCGACGCGGGGCCGCTCGCCGCCCAGGAGCACCTGTTCGTGCCCCCGGGCTCGACGGCGCAGAGCCTGTGGCGCGAGCATCTGGCCCCGCTCGGCGTGCGGTTGCTCCTGAAGGTCGTCGCCGACCTCGCGGCGGACCGGCGGATCGAGGTCCCCCAGGACGAGAAGGTCGCGACCTGGGAGCCCGCGATGGACTCGAAGCCGCTGTTCAAGCCGGAGCTCATCGCGCTGCCGGGACAGGCGCGGGTCGACGGCAGCAAGTGGGCGCTGCACGAGGGGTGAACTCCCCCGGTTCCCCTCGGGTGGCCCGGCGGACGTTCCGCCGGGCCACCCCGCACCGCGCGGTCCCCGCGCGGTGCGCGGCTAGTTCGCGGAGGTCCGCGCGAGGGTCACCACGCAGGAGTACGCGACCGCGTCGTTCTGCTCGGCGACCACGCGGACCCGGGCGCGTCCCGCCAGGTCGTCGGGGAGCGACTCGGCCAGGAACCAGCAGGGGCTGTCGAGTTCGACGTAGCGCGTGAAGACCGAGTCCATGCCGACGACCACGCTCGGCCGGGGGTGCGCCATGGCCTCGGCGGACTGGCGCGCGGCTTCGAGCAGCAGCATGCCGGGCGCGTGGTCGACGGGGTGGTCGAAGAGCACCGGGTGGGCCGTGTCGGCGCGCAGCTGCCAGCGGTTGACGCTGTCGGTACTGGAGAGCACGACGTCGTCGAAGCGCTCACGGCCGACGGGCCCCGCGGGCGCGGGCGGAGCGAGCGGCAGCACACGGGCGTTGACCGCGGCGATGTCGGCGTAGTCGCCGCGCAGCCGCTCGTAGACCGCGCGGTCCTGGATGGCGAAGCGGGTGCGGGCGGTGGCCAGCGGGGCGCCGTCGCGCAGGGCCTCGACGTGCATGGTGATGGCCGCGGCCCGGGTCCTGCGGTAGGCGACGTCCGGGCAGGTGATGCGCAGTTCGATCTCGGCGCCGTCCCCTTCGGCGGCCAGTGCGTCGGGCGCGAGGCTCCAGTGGAAGTCGTGCCACAGGAGCTGGTGTCCGAGCGGCACCTCGTAGGCGCCGTGGGATATGAGCGGCAGTGTCTGGCGGATCGTCTCGCTCAGCAGGAGCGGGTCGTGCAGGCCGTGGCGGGTGACGTAGAAGGCGTGCGTACGAGGCCAGTGAGCGGTGACCGTGAAGGCGTCGTCCCCCGTGCGCCCCCAGCGGTCGAGCAGGACTTCGTCCTGGTTTGTCTTGTGCGTCAAGGCCTGCGGAACAACCGTGGTCCGGTCCTGAGCGAGGTGCAACGACATGACTGACTCTCCCCAACGTGCTGTTATGCGATGCGACCGAGGCCCCTGGTGGTGCCGTGAGGCCCGCTCGCATAACATAGAGGTCATTCTTTTTGTTTGTCGAGAAACGCCGAAAGACCAGGAGCCGCGAGCATGGCGCGCCAGATGCAAGAACGGGCCCAACGAACACGCGAAGTACTGCTGCGCGCCGCCGCCGAGGTGTTCGACGAAGTGGGTTACGCGGGCGCCAGCATCAACAAGATCCTCGACCAGGCGGGCGTCACCGCGGGGGCCGTGTACTTCCACTTCAAGTCGAAGGAGGGCCTGGCCCGCGCGGTGATCCTCGAACAGGCCGCCGACCTGAAGTTCCCGCAGGAGCACGACGGCCTGCAGCAGCTGGTCGACATGACCCAGTACCTGGCCCTCGAGATGCAGCGCAACAGCCTGTTCCGCGCGGGCGTGCGGCTCGCGGTCGAGCAGAGCGAGTCCGGCCTCCAGGACTACACGATCTACGACTGGTGGACCGAGCACTTCCGCGAACAGCTGGTCAGGGCGGGCGAGTTGGGGGAACTGCTGCCGGACGTGAACGAGGCGGAGTTCGCCCAGCAACTGGTCGGCTCGTACACGGGAACGCAGATCATGTCGCAGATCTCCTGCGCGCGCGCCGACCTCCCGCAGCGGATCACCACCATGTGGCGCTATCTGCTGCCCGCCATCGCGCCCGCCGAGGTGATCGCCCGCCTCGACCTCTCGCCCAAGTCCCCCGAGGCGACCCCCCTCAAGGGCTCGAAGGCCGCCAAGGGCGAGGAGACGGACGCGTGAACCCGCTGCGTGTGATCCTCACCGGCGCGACCGGCTTCGTCGGCTCGGCCGTGCTCCGCGAACTCCTCGCCGCGCGGGCGCAGGAGGGCGGCGTGCAGGTGCGGGCCCTCGCCCGCAGCGCGTCCGGCCGCCCCGCGTGGCCGGGCCTCGTCTGGGAGAGCGCCGACCTCACGGCGCCCGACTCCCTGCACGACGTCGGGCGCGACGCGGACGTCCTGATCCACCTCGCCTCCCTCGTCAGCGGGGACGAGGCCACCTGCGCGGCGGTCAACGTGCACGGCACGAGGGCCCTGATGGCGCAGGCGCGGCGGGCCGGCATCGGGCGGATCGTCCATCTGTCCACCGCCGCGGTCTACGGCCCCGGCCCCCACAGCGGGCCCGCCGTGGGCGAGATCACCCCCGCGCCCACATCCGCGGCCAGCCGTACGCGGCTTGAGGGCGAGTCGGCGGCCCTCGCGGCGGGCGCGACGGTGCTGCGGCCGGGGCTGATCCTGGGGCGCGGGGACCGCTGGGTCGTCCCGGGCCTGACCGAGCTGCGGGCGCGCGTGCCCGCGCAGTGGGACGGCGGCCGGGCGCTGCTGTCCATGGTGGACGTCGACGACCTCGCCCGGCTGATCGTCGCCCTGGCGTGCGCGCCGGGGGACGGACTCGCCGGGGTGCACCACGCGAGCCATCCCGTGCCCGTACGCAACGGGGACCTGATGTCCCGCCTGACGGCGCTCGGGGTGCTCGATCCGGTGGCCGACGACTGGACGTGGCAGGAGTGCCTCGACCGCTTCGAGCGGACGCCCGGCCGCATGTCGGAGCGTCAGTTCTCGCTCCTGGCACGCGATCACTGGTACCGCGGCGAGGAGATCTGGCGGGCGGCGGGCTGCCCCGAGGGCCCCGGGCCCCTGGAACGCCTCGCCGACGCCGCGGCCTGGTACCGGGAGCAGCGGGCGAGCACTTCCTAGCGGGGCGGGCGGGAGCGCCGGGGCGGCCCGCGGATGCGGCGCGGAGGGTCAAGTTGCCAAAGCCGTAGGCGATATGGCTGATCATCGACGCCCTGGGCACAGGGGTGGGATAACTTCCGGTTACCGCCGCACCACCGCCCGGAGGAGACGTGCAACCGTCCGCCCGAAGCCCTCTGTGCTCGCTTCTCGCACACCCCGCCCCGCTCTGCGCCTGTCCGCACTCGGCGCCCTGGTGAGCCAGGCACGAGCAGTGAAGACCCGCCGCGCCCTGATCGCGGCGGCAGCCGCCGAGTTCGACCGCAACGGCTACGCGGGCACGTCCCTGGCCCGCGTCTGCTCCGCCGCGGGCGTCACCATGGGGGCGCTGACCTTCCACTTCCCCACGAAGGGCGATCTGGCCGCCGCCGTGGGCGACGAGGGCGCGGACGTCACGTGCGAGGAGCTGCGCGCCGTCGCGGCGCGGCCCGCCCAAGGCCTGGGCTCTCTGGTCGAGTCGACCGTGGCGCTGGCCCGGCTCCTGGAGGAGGACGTCGTCGTGCGGGCGGCCGCGCGCCTCGGGCAGGAGCGCGCGGGCACGGAGATGAACAGCTGGCACGCGGCGTGGATGCCGCAGGTGCGCGAACTCCTCGACAGGTTCGCGAAGGACGCCGCGGAGTACGGCGATCCGGCGGGCATCGAGCTCCTGGTCATCTATCTGGTGGCCGGCGCGGAGGCCGTGATACGGGCGGGGCGGCTCGACGGCAGCGCCCAGGAACAGGTGCGCCGCCTGTGGGAGTTACTGCTCAGCGGCTCCGGGAACCGGTGCGCCTCCGCGTGACGTGAGAGCGCCGCCCGCAACACCCAGCACCCAGCACCCAGCACCCAGCACGTCAAAAGTACGCACCAACCTCTCGAAGTTGCGAGCCGGGTACACCCCCGACGAGAAAAAATAGCGAGCGTTCTCTATTCTTTAGGGGTGTCGCCCGTGAGCGGGCCGGTACGAGGGAGGGAACGGGCATGTTCGTACAGCAGGAGACTCGAAAATCGGCGTCGTCCTCGGCCTTCGCCGAGGAGCTGTTCCGCCGGTTGCCCCGGGCGGATCAGCGCAGATGGGCCCAGACCTATCTGCAGGCGCTGCTGGTCACACCGGGCAAGAAGACGATGCGCCGCCTCGCGGCCTCCGTCTCGGACTCGCCCACCGCTTCCCAGGCCCTGCACCAGTTCGTCAACGCCAGCCCCTGGCTGTGGTCGGAGGTGCGCGAGGACCTGGTCTGGCAGGTCAACCGGTACGCCAGGCCGAGGGCCTGGACCATCGCCCCGGTGGTGCTGCCCAAGCGCGGCACCAAGTCCTGCGGGGTGCACCGCCGTTTCGCCCCCGAGCTGGGGCGCTCCGTCAGCTGCCAGCTGGCCATCGGCGCGTTCCTGTCGACCGGGGTCGGGGAGGTCCCGGTCGACTGGTCCCTGCACCTGCCCGGCGCGTGGCTGGACGACCCGGTGCTGCGCCGGCGCGCCCGCATCCCCGACGCGGCGAAGGCGCGCTCGGTGGCCGCCGGCGTACTGAGCCTCGCCGACAACCTCGTCGCCCGCAGTCCGCACCGGCCGCTTCCGGTGGTGGCGGACATCTCCGGGCACGGCGACCCGGGCGAGCTCCTGCAGGGACTGAGCGCCCGCGGCCGGGAGTTCGTCGTCGCCGTCCCCGCGGGGCTGCCCCTCGTGCCCGACGGACCGCCGCGGGGTCCGCGGTGGCGCGAGTCCACTCCGGCGCTGCCCGCCGAGCGGCTGCTGCGGGCGCAGGGCAGGGCCGCGGCGCGCGGCGGCCGGTCCGGCAGCGCGTGGGTGCGGCTCGCCGGGGAGCGGAGCATGGACCCGCGGCCCTGCCGGCTCTTCGTCGAACCGCGCCCCGGCCCCGGCGGGCCGCGCACCGGACAGCTGTGGATCACCAACCTGATCCACCGGTCCACCGAGGAACTCCTCGGCCTGGTCGGCGCGCAGGCGGCCACGGCGGACACCCTGCACAGCCTGGCGGCCGACTTCGGGCTGTACGACTTCGAGGGCCGCTCCTACCCCGGCTGGCACCACCACATGACTCTGGTCTCCGCGGCCTTCGCCTACCACAGCCTGACGGCCGAC
This sequence comes from Streptomyces sp. NPDC025651, assembly GCF_055558735.1. Lineage (NCBI taxonomy): Bacteria > Bacillati > Actinomycetota > Actinomycetes > Kitasatosporales > Streptomycetaceae > Streptomyces > Streptomyces sp. NPDC025651. The sequence goes on along the minus strand of NZ_JBVHLZ010000009.1, from coordinate 17,977 downwards.
CGGGCTCCGTCCGCGGCGCTCCGCTCGGCCTGAACCACTGGAACTCCAGGCGCAGTTCCCCGCCCTGAAGGGACGCGGGGAACTGCGCGACCAGCCACGACGATGCGGCGGACGGCCAACGGCACATCGCGGCGGTCCCAGCGGAGCCCTTACGCCGCCGCCCCCGACAACTCCCGGGCGGCGCCTTCGTGTTCCACCCGCACGGCCGGGGCCGGGGAAGCCGCGTTCGCGAGGGTGCCCGCCACGTCCTCCAGGCAGATGTCGAACCACTGCAGATAGGTGCGGGTCCGCGCGGCGTCCGCGTAGTGGCGCCAGACCCGGTCCACGCCCGCCACGCCGCGCGCCGCGACCGCGCGCAGGGCCGGCGGCCGCAGGGCACTGACCGTGCCCGTGGTCACCAACTCCTCCGCGTAGAAGGCGGATCGGGAGGCGTCGTGCGCCGCGGTGACCCACAGCAGCCTCGGCTCGGGCACGCCCGCCGCGGCGAGCGCTCCCCAGCGGGCCGAGCCGAAGGTCATGTCGTGCGTCTGGTGGGCGAGCCGGGCGGCCGCGAGACCCGCGCGGCCGCGCAGCGCCTTGGCCTCGTCGGAGCCGATGAGGTCGAGGCGGGCGTCGACCCGCTCGTCCACGGCGGCCACCCCGAAGGCGATCAGCGCGACGGGGCCGCCCTGGACGCCGCGCTCCTCGCCGTGCCCTGCGGCGAGGCGGCGTTCGAGGCCTTCGAGGACCGCGTCGGCCACGTCCGCGTAGCTCCGCGGCGAGTGGACGCCCGTCACCTCGACCCCGATCCCCTCGGCCAGGCAGCCCGTGACCGCCGGAAGCAGCCCGGCGGTGCCGGGCAGCCGTACGACGAGATTGGGCCGGTCCGCGGCCGAGCGCAGCACACGGGCCCGCGCGATCAGGGACGCCACGTCCGTGTCCGCCCCCACCTGGACCGGGACGGACACCAGCCCGTCGCGGCCCGCGCTCTCACGGTGCGTGGGCGCGAGCCGCTCGCACAGCTCCCGGACCGCGTCGAGGTGCCAGGAACCGGCAGGCCCCATCCGCACCCCGGTCGCACCGCTCTCCCCGAGCAGCCGCCACAGGTGGTCGTCGCCCGGAGCCGTCGCGGCCCCCTGGGCGTCCACCCACACGCTGACGCCCGCCCCGGACAGTCTCCTCACCGCATTCCTCATGGATGTGCTCCCCTCCCTCGCCCACGGCGATGTCACCGTCGCGATGTCACAGTCGTTCGAGAACGGCGCAGGTCCAGCTGAACCCCGCGCCCACCCCCACGAGCAGCACCCGCTCGCCCGGTGCGAGACGGTCCTCCTCCAGGAGCTTCGCCAGGCCGGCCGGCTGGTCGCCCGCGCCGAGGTGACCGATCGTCAGACCCCAGTCCTGGAGCGTGACCCCGGGCTCGATGCCGAGCGGCTTCAGGCACTGCAGCCGGGACAGCTTGGCGCCGAAGAACGGCACGACCACGGCCGCCATGTCACTCATCTCCGCGCCGGCCGCCGCGAGGCAGTTCTCGACCGCGGTGAGCATGCCGGTCTCGTTGCGGGTGGTGATCTCCTCGACGGGGTGGTGCCGCAGGAAGCCCTTCTTCCGCGCGACGAGGTCGAGCGGCCCCGCCTGTCCCGCGCTGTCGCGGAAGGGCTCCTCTCCCCGGTGCAGCCCTTCGAGCAGCGGCTGCGACCAGGCGGCCGTGGCCACCAGGCGCAGCGCGCCGGGCCGCCGGGACAGCAGCACGGCCGTGCCCGCGTCACCGAAGGCCAGGCCCCGGTCGGTGGTCCAGCGCGGGAAGGCCGGTCCGGCGAAGCGGTCGCCGGTGGTGACCAGGGCCGCGCCGGTGTCGGGCACCGCGGTGAGCCGGGCCGCGGCCGTCTCCAATGCGCTCACGCCGCCGTTGGACATCTGCCGCAGCTCGAAGGCCACGCACTCGCCGTGCCCGAGGACCTGCTGCTGGACGTAGGCGGCCGTGTTCCAGAACTCCAGGCCCTGGTACCAGCAGTCGGCGTGGATGAGCAGCCCCACGTCCAGCGGGTCGCGCCCGCTCGCGGCGAGCGCCTTCCCGCCCGCGGCGACGGCGAGTTCGGGCCCGCTGCGGTCTTGGCTGACCGACACCGACACCTGCCGGCTCGTCTCGGCCTCCTCGGCGCCCAACAGGCCCGCGGCCACTGCCTCCTTGCTGGTCTGGGCCGTGCCGAGCGCCACCGCGGCGCTCTCCACGTAGATGTCGTGCCAGCGCACGGCTCCCCGCGCCATCAGCGGTCGCTCCACCGCGGGCTGGGACCGAACCTGCGGGCCGCGGTCTGCTTCTCGTACGGCATGCCGGGCGGCATGTTGAGCACCTCCAGCTGGAAGCCGCCGACGCCGCGGAAGTAGACCCAGCGGTCGCCGTGGATCGGGCCGCCGTCCTCGATGAGCTGGGGCTCGCCGAGCACCTCGGCGCCGGGCAGCTCGTCGAGCCAGGCCGCGGCGCGCGCCACGTCGTCGACGAAGAACGCCAGGTGGTGGCCGCCGACGTCGCTGTTGCGCGGGCGCTCGACGCGCTGCCCCTCGATCTCGCAGCTGCTCAGTTCGAGGTTGGTGACCGGGCCGAGCCGGATCACCGCGGTCTCGATGCGGAAGGGGCGGTCGACGCCGAACTGGCCTGCCGCCAGGGCCTTGTCGACGGACTTCGCGGAACGGTGGACGAGTTCGCCGCCCATCGGCCCGGTGAAGAAGGCGACCGCCTCGTCCAGGTCCTCGACCGTGTAGCCGACGTGGTCGACGCCGCGCGCGGTGGGCAGGCCGGGGCCGCTCCAGTCCGCGGCGGGCCGGTAGACACGGGCCTCGGTCTCCTTCTCGTACGGCAACCCGGTTGCCACCTCGCGCAGTTCGAGGCGGAGCCCGCCGTCGGTCAGGACGTGGATCCAGCGGTTGCCCGCGGTCGGCCCCGCCGTCTCGGTGCGGGGCTCGCCGAGGACGCGTACGCCCTGCTCCTCGCGGAGCCGGTCCAGGGCCAGGTCCAGGTCGCCGACGTGGATGCCGATGTGGTGGCCGCCGACGTCGGTGAAGTCGGGGACCTGTGTGCGCTGTTCGGGCGCGGTGTACTGGAACAGCTCCAGGTTGCTCACCGGACCGAAGCGCAGCATCGCGATGTGTGTGCTCGCCCGGGGGTGGACGCCGAGCTGGCGCGCCATCCAGTCGCTGTCCGGCTCCTCGACCGGGCCGAGCCGGTAGAGCAGTTCGGCGCCGAGGACGCGGGTGAAGAGGTCCACCGCGCGGTCGAGGTCGGGCACGGTGTACGCGTAGTGGTCCACGTTGCGCAGGGTCGGGATGACGGCGACGGGCGCCTCGGTCGCCAGGGATGCTGACACGGTGTGCTCCAGAGGAGAGTCGGGTGGGGCTGCGGGGCTCAGACGCTGCCCGCGTGGGCGGCGTTGGCGACGGCGGCGGTCAGCGCCATGCCGCCGTCGACGAGGGTCGACGTGCCGGTCGTGTAGGCGGCCGCGGGCGAGGCGAGGTACGCGACGAGCGCGGCCACTTCCTCCGGGCGGCCGGGGCGGCCCGCCGGGATCGCCGGGCGGGCGATCTGCGCGGCGTCCATGCCGGTGGGGACGTTGTTCATGGGCGTGGCGGTCTCGCCGGGCGCGACGGCGTTGACCGTGATGCCGTGCGGGGCGAGGTCGAGGGCCATGGCCTTGGTCAGCGCGCCGAGTCCGCCCTTGGCGGCGCAGTACGTGCTGCCCTCGCCGATCGGCAGGTGCTCGTGGACGCTGGTGATGTTGATGATCCGGCCACCCCTGCCCTGCGCGATCATCTGCCGCGCGGCGACCTGCGAGAGGTGGAAGGGGCTGGTCAGGTTGACCGTGAGGACGCGCTGCCAGTCGTCGAGGGTCTCCTCGGTCACGGACGCGCGGCGGTTGATGCCCGCGTTGTTGACCAGGACGTCGATGCCGCCGACGGTCTCGGCCGTCTCCCGGAGCGCCTCGCCCGCGGCCTCGGGGTCGAAGAGGTCCAGGCCGAGGGTGTGGGCGTCCACCCCGTGCCGTACGGCGACGGTGTCGGCGAGCTCCTTGGCGGCCGCGGCCTGCCGGCCGTAGCCGACCACGAGGTCGTGTCCTGCCGCGCCCAGGGCCTGGGCGACCGCGGCGCCGATGCCCGAACTGGCTCCGGTGACAAAGGCGATGGGTCGGGACATGAGTGTGTGCCCTTTCTGAAGAGTACGAGGGGAGGGAGAAGGGGGAGGGAGAAGAAGGAGGCGGTCCCGCCCCCGCCCCCGGCGCCGCGTGGGGAGACGGCGCCGGGGTCAGGTGCGCGGGGGCGGGGCCGCCTCGGCTCAGGGGCGGGACGTCACCGAGAGGGCGACCTTGGGGGCGGCCCTGCGGCCGTTCTCCAGGAGGTCGAAGGCCTCGTCGGCGGCGGCCAGCGGGAAGACGTCCGCGATCATGCCCTTGGCGGTCAGGACGCCTTCCTCGAAGAGCCGCAGCGCGCGCTCGTAGTAGTCGAGCCCGTGCCGTACGCCGACCATGGTGACGCCGCGCAGCACCATCTCGGCCGCGTCGACCGAGGGCAGCGTCGCGTTCGGCACGCCGACCGCGGCGATGCGGCCGCCGATGTCGGCGACCCGCAGCGACTCCAGGAGCGCGGAGACCGCGCCGGACGCCTCGATGACGACGTCGTAGCGGCCGTCCTTGGCCTCGCCCGGCAGGAAGGCGTGTTCGGCGCCCATGCGCAGCGCGGTGCCGATGCCGGCGTCGTCGACGCCGACCACGTCGACCGTGCCGGCGACCCGGCGGGCCATCTGCACGGCGAGCAGCCCCATGGTGCCGGTGCCCATGACCAGGACGCGTTCGCCGGGGAAGACACCGACCTTGTCCAGCGCGGCGAGGACGGTGACGGCGGGTTCGGCCAGGGCGGCGGCGAAGTCGTCGACGCCCGGCGGAACCTTGGTCAGCGACTGGGCGGGCAGCCGGATGAACTCCGCGGCCGCGCCCTGCTGGCCGTACAGGCCCACCTCCTTGAGCTGGGAGCACTCGTTGCGGTGGCCGCGCTGGCAGGCCCGGCAGCCGCCGCAGGAGAGCATCGTCTGGCCGACGACGCGGTCGCCGATGTCCAGCTGGCGCGAGTACTGGCAGTTGCCAGCGATGGCGACGACCCGCCCGACCCACTCGTGGCCGAACACGTGCGGCATGACCGCGCGGCCGTCCTTGACGTAGCTGGCGGTGCCGTGCAGCAGTTCGAGGTCGGTGCCGCAGATGCCGACGGTGGTCGGCGCGACGAGTACGTAGCCCAGTTCGGGCCCCGGTATCTCCAGCTGCACCGGGCCGACCTTGCCTGCCTCCAGGACGGCCGCGGCAGTCATGGAGCCGTTCGGCCAGCGGCCGCACAGCAGGTCGTCGGTGGGTGGCAGCACCTTGTCGTGGTGTTCGCTCAAAGCATCCCCTCCTGGGTCAGGGCCCGTCGGATTCCGGGCGGAAAATCGCGGTCTGCTCGTGGGCCGGGAGCTCCGGCACACGGGCGGGCAACTCGGCGGTGATCTCGGTGGGCAGGACGCGTACGACGGCGAGGTTCAGGCCGTCGGATCCCGCGGTCACGCGCAGCGCGGAGCGGGCGGGGACGAGCAGGACGCTCCCGGCCTCCAGCGGGCGCCGTCCCGCTTCGTCGTCCACCGTGCCCCGCCCGGCGACGACGTAGAGGGTCACCTCGGTGCCGTGGTCGGCGTCGTGCGTCCAGCCGGTGTCGGGGGCGAGCCGTATCTGCTCGAAGGCCTCGCACTCGCTGTGCAGCATGCCGCGGCGGGCCAGGCACCTCCAGGTGCTGTCCGGCGCGCCGGTACGCAGGTAACGCGCGGGCAGGTCCTGGCTGTTGACGATCATCGGGCGGACTCCGCGGCGGGGACGGCGAGTTCGGCGTGGAAGAGTTCCAGCTCGCCCTCGCGGTCGGCGCCGACCCGGGCCCGGGTGCCGAGCGGCAGGGTGACGGCGGTGCCGGGGCGCAGCTCCGCGGTGCCCGAGCCGTTGTCGACCCAGCCGGTGCCGGAGAGCACGAACACCATGTGCTCGCAGCCCTCGGCGGCCAGTTCGGTGGTCCCGGAGGCGGGGACGGTCTCGATGGCGACGGTGCGCAGGGGCCCGGTGAAGACACCGGACGGGTCGACGGAGCGCTCGGCGCGCAGGTCGTGGAGGCGGGCTCGCACTTCGGTCTCCTTCAGCGGGTTCACGGGGTTCTGCGGTCCTGCGACCGAGGGGCGGTCGGCGGCGAGCGCGGCGGCGAACTGCGGCGAACGCATCTCGATGACCAGCCAGTTGAGGTCGTCGGGGCCGGTGTTGCGCAGGCCGTGGACGGTGCCGAGGCCGGTGAGGATCAGCGTTCCCGGCTGCACGGGGTGCCCGACGCCGTTCAGGTACATCTCGCCCCGGCCGCAGAGGATGAAGTAGATCTCCTCGGTGCGGGTGTGCCGGTGTTCGCCGCTGACGCCGCCCGCCGGGATGCCGGCCCATTCGACGGCTTCCCAGTCGCCGCGCAGGTCCGCGCCCGACGCCAGGCACTTCCACCAGGTGACCCCCGTGGTGCCGTGCACCCCGTGGATCTCGGCGGGCCCTGTGACATCGCCGACGACGACGGCGTCGCGGGCGCCTGCCGGTGCGTACAGGAGGTCAGACACGGCCGCCCTCCCTGCCCTGCACGAGGTCCTGGTCGAGGTCCCGCGCCGGAGCCTGCGCGAGGTTGCCCAACTCGGCGACGGCGTCGAGCAGTTCCCGCTCGGTGAGGTCGTTGACGAAGACCGCTTCGCCGATGCCGCGGGGCAGCGGGAGGCGCTGGAGGCCGTCGCGGTGCCTGACGGTGTCGAGCAGCGCGGCGGTCAGCAGCTCGGGCTGGTTCAACAGCTCGTCCCAGACGGGCAGTTCGAGGGAGCGCATCACGGCCAGGACGCGGTCGCGGTCCACGGTGTCGACGAGGCCGCGGCGGTGCGCGATGACCGTGGTCAGCGCCATGTCGATGCAGACCGCCTCGCCGTGCAGGAGCTCGGGAAGGGCCCGCATCTCCACGGTCGGGCTGAAGGTGTGGCCGTAGTCGACGCAGCGCTCCAGCGTGGTCTCCCACAGGTTGGGCTGGAGCTCTTCGAGCATGCCGTGGATGGCGCGGCGCACCACCTCGCGGGCCACGTCCTCGCCCTGCTCGCACTCGCCCTGGAACTTCTCGTCGAGGAGCAGCGGGCCGTGCTCCTCCAGGAGCCGGAAGAGCCGCGCGTCCTTGATCAGCGCGATCTTGAGGATCTCGGCGAGCCCGTTGCCGATGTGGCGGCGGTCGATGGTGGAGAGGAAGGACCGGTCGAGCAGGGTGAGGTCGGCCGGGAAGTAGGTGCCCAGGCGGTTCTTGTGCCCGTTGAAGTTGACCCCCGTCTTGGCGCCGACCCCGGCGTCGACCAGGCCGATCAGCGTGGTGGGCACCCGGATGAAGGGGGTGCCGCGCCGGTAGAGGCTGCTGGCGAGGCCGACGATGTCCATGAGGACGCCGCCGCCGATGACGATGACCGGCTCGCGCCTGCGGTCGATGCCGAAGGCGTCGAGCTCGCGGACGATGCGGGCCGCGGTGTCGAAGTCCTTGACCGTCTCGTTGGCCGGGACGACGCACAGGTGGTGCTCGACGTCGTGGTAGTCGAAGTAGGCGCGGATGCGGTTGCCGTGCAGCAGATCGACGTTGGCGTCGAGCACGACGAATCTGCGGATGCGCCGCCCCGGGGCGCCCGCCGGCTCCAGGAGGTCGGTCCGCGTGAGGTCGAAGAGCCCGTCCGCGACCCTGACTTCGTAGCTGACCGGCTTGGTCGCACGGACCGTCCAGGAGTCGATCCGCTCGCTGTAGGCGTACAGGCCGGGACCGGACAGAGCCTGCGCCGAGTCGCCGGTCAGGCCCACGAGCTCAGAGCTGGACACAGACATGAATCACCTCTCGTTGAAGCGGACTTGGGGGGATCTGCCAGGAGGATGTCGATCATTTATATGCATTGTCAAGCATGTACTTCCCAGAGTGCGCCCTCCACAAGTGGACTTGGCCAAGTGGTGGGCGGTCAGCGCCAGGCGAGGGGTTCATTAGATAGCGACTGCTATTTTTTTCCGCAAGCAATAGTCAGCAGGAAAAAGGAGTTACGTCGTGCGCGCCACCGTTCTGCACCGGTACGGCGGTCCCGAGCAGTTGACCGTCGCCGAACTCCCGCGCCCCGTCCCGGGACCCGGCCAGATCCTTGTCCGCGCGGCCGCTTCGGCTGTGAACCCGGTCGACATCGAGGTGCGCTCGGGCCAGGCCGCGAGCCGGGTCGGCCACCCCTTCCCGATGGTGCTCGGCTGGGACCTGTCGGGCACGGTCGCGGAGTGCGGCAGCGGGGTGACCCGGTTCGCCGTGGGCGACGAAGTCGTCGCCATGTCCGCCCAGATGGCCACGGGCGTCGGCACCCATGCCGAGTACGTCGCCCTGGACGCCGCCCTCGCGGCGCCCGCGCCCCGCGGCGTCGACCTGGTCCGGGCCGCGGGCCTGCCGCTGGCCGGGCTCACCGCCGACCAGGCCCTGGAGCTGATCGCGCCGGAGCCCGGCAGCACCCTCCTGGTCACCGGCGCGGTCGGCGCGGTCGGCGGCTTCGCCGTCCAACTGGCCGCGGACCGGGGCCTGAAGGTGCTCGCCCTGGTGCGGCCCGGCGACATCGAGGAGGCACACGCGCTCGGCGCCCACGAGGTGTTCACCGCCGAGAACCCGGTGCCGCACGGCGTTGCCGACCACCTCCTGGAGACCGCGGGGCAGCCCGGCGCCGTCGACGCCGTGCGCGACGGCGGCACCGCCGTCTCGATCGTGCCGACCAAGCCGCCCGTGGCCGAGCGCGGCATCGACGTACGCATGTCGTTCGTCGAGCAGGACGGCGACCGCCTCGCGCGGCTGAGCCGTCTGGTCGGCGAGTCCGTGCTCACCCTGCGCACGGCCGAGGTGCTCTCACTGGACGGGGTGGGCGAGGCGCACCGCAGGCTGGCGGCCGGCGGAAGCCGCGGCAAGCTCCTGATCGCGGCGGAGTGAGCGGGCCGCTCCGGACGGCCCGACTCCCCTCGCCTCTCTACGACTTGGACTAGCCATGCCGCTGCCCCTGTTCTCCCTGATGCTCTGTGTCTTCGGCGTCGGCACCGCCGAGCTGGTCGTCGCCGGCATCCTGCCCGCCATCGCGGGCGACCTGGACGTCTCGCTCTCCGACGCGGGCCTCCTCGTCACCGCGTACGCGCTCGGCGTCGTGATCGCGGGCCCGGTGGTCACGCTGGCCGGCAGCCGGATCCCCCGCAAGCCGCTGCTGCTCGGGCTGATGACGCTGTTCGTGGTCAGCAACGCCCTGGCCGCGCTGGCCCCGGGCTACGGGGTCCTGATGACCGCCCGCGTGCTCTCCGCCCTCACCCACTGCACGCTCTTCGCGGTGTGCATCGTGGTGGCCAGCGGCATGGCCGCGCCGGGCAAGGAGGCCTCCGCGGTCTCGAAGGTCGCCGTCGGCCTCAACCTCGCCACCGTGCTCGGCGTGCCCCTCGGCGTGCTCATCGAGCAGCACCTCGGGTGGCGGGCCGCCTTCTGGAGCATCTCCGGGCTGAGCCTGGTGGCCCTGCTCCTGGTCGCGGTCATGCTGCCCGCCGACACCGCGAGGGCCGAGGGCGGGGCCGCCGCCGAGCTGCGGGTCCTGCGCGGGCCCCGGGTCCAACTGGCCATTGTGATCACCGCGTTGGCGATGGCCGCGGTGTTCACCGCGTACACCTTCGTGACCCCGATCCTCACCGACCTCGGCGGCTTCGACTCGTCCACCGTGAGCTGGCTGCTGCTCCTGCTCGGCGGCGGCTCCCTGGTCGGCAACCTGATCGGCGGCAGGCTCGCCGACCGCGCGCTGATGCCGTCCCTGGTGGGCGTGCTCGCCGTGCTCGGCGCCGACCTGGCCCTGATGGCGCTCGGGGCGCGCGTGTCCTGGCTGCTCATCGCGCTGCTCGTGGTGTTCGGCGCCGCCTACTTCGCGGTCATGCCGGCCCTGCAGGCCCGCATCCTGACCTCGGCGGGCGACGGCGCGCCCACGCTGGCCGTCGCCGTGAACATCGGCGCCTTCAACCTCGGCATCGCCTTCGGCGCCTGGTTCGGCGGCCGGCTGCTCGGCCTCGACCTCGGGCTGCGCGTCGTCATCGCCGCCGCCGCGCTGCTCTCGTGGGCCGCGATGCTGCTGGCCGTGCGCGAGCTGTCCGTGGACCGGCGCGCGGAGCGCCGCGCGCCGTCCGACGCCACGGATGCCGCTGACGCCACCGACGCCGCCCAGACTTCCGCAACCCCCCACTCCCCCGTTCCGTCCGACGCCGCCGCTGCCACGGGCACCGGCGACCGACTCTCCCTGGAGCGCAACCGATGAGTGAGCCCACCCGGCGCCGCATACTGCGTCAGTCCGCCCTGGCCGGCGGCACGGCCCTGGCCGTCGCCACGGCCGACGCCGTCCCCGCCTTCGGACACGCGCGGGCCGCCGCGGCCGACACCGTGGCCGCCGAGGCCGTGGCGGCGGACCTCGACGCCATCACCGTGCGGCCCGCGGACACCCGTTACCAGGAGCTGATCCGCGGCACCAACCAGCGCTGGGTCGGCCGCCCCGACTACGTACGCCTCGTCTACACCGCCGACCAGGTCGTCGACGCCGTCCGTGAGGCGGTCACCGCGGGCAAGCGCGTCGCCGTGCGCAGCGGCGGCCACTGTTACGAGGGCTTCACCACCGACCCCGAGATCAAGGTCGTCATCGACCTCTCGGAGCTCACCGACGTCTCGTTCGACGCCGAGAAGCGGGTCTTCGTCGTGGAGCCCGGCGCCTGGCTCTCGGACGTGTACTGCGCGCTGTTCAAGCGCTGGGGCGTCACCCTGCCCGGCGGCTCCTGCCCCTCGGTGGCAGCCGGCGGCCACATCGTCGGCGGTGGGTACGGCGCCCTGTCCCGCATGTTCGGGCTCACCGTCGACCACCTGCACGGCGTCGAGGTCGTCGTGGTCGGCAAGGACGGCACCGTCCGCAAGGTGCTCGCCACGCGCGACTCCGACGACCCGGAGCTGCGCGACCTGTGGTGGGCCCACACCGGGGGCGGCGGCGGGAACTTCGGCATCGTCACCAAGTACCTGCTGCGCACCCCCGGCGCGAGTGGCACGGACCCGGCGAAGCTGCTCCCGCGCCCGCCCGCCGAGCTCCTGACCTCCACCGTGACCTGGTCCTGGGAGGGCATGACGCAGGCCGGCTTCAAGAGCCTGGTGAAGAACTACGGCGACTGGTTCGCCGCCCACGGCTCCCCCGACTCCGCCTGCCTCGACCTGTTCAGCCAGCTCAAGGTCACCCACCGCTCCAGCGGAACCATCATGATGGTGACGCAGATCGACGCGACCAGGCCGGGCGCCCAGCGGGATCTGGACGCGTTCGTCGCGGCGGTCGGCAAGGGCGTACCCGTCGCGCCGAAGACCGCCACCCAGCGGCTGCCCTTCCTGCACGCCACCCGGTGGCCGGGGTTCGCGGGCGGCGACCCGACCCTGCGCTTCGAGGACAAGTCCGCGTACATGCGGGCCTCCTTCCCCGACGACCAGCTCACCGCCATGTACCGGCACCTGACCCGCACCGACTTCAGCAACCCCGCGGCCCTGCTCCTGATCGCCGCCTACGGCGGGCGCGTCAACGCCGTCGGCGCGGACGCGACGGCGGTGGCCCAGCGGGACTCGGTGATGAAGCTGCAGTACCTGGCGTTCTGGCAGGACGCCTCCGAGGACGACAAGAACCTCGCGTGGGTACGGGAGTTCTACCGCGACGTGTACGCGGCGACCGGCGGCGTGCCCGCGCCCGGCCGGGTCACCGACGGCTGCTTCGTCAACTACGCCGACATCGACCTGAGCGACCCGGACCACAACAAGTCCGGCGTCCCCTGGCACACGCTCTACTACAAGGACAACTACCCCCGCCTGCAGAAGGCGAAGGCCACCTGGGACCCGCGCGGCGTGCTGCGCCACGCCCAGTCGGTCAAGCCCCAGGCCGGCCGCTGAGTTCCCCCTGACCACGCGGCGCGGGCCGTCTTCCCGCGCCGCGTCCTCCGCCCGCACGGCACGGGCCGTGCGGGCGGCCCCACGAATACACAGACACAGCAACAAAGGAGAACGGCATGCCCACAGTCTCGACGTCCGACTCGGTGGTGGAGTACTTCGTCACCGGCACCGGAACCGGGCTCGCACTGGTCCACGGGACCGGCGGTGACGCGGCCGGTTACGGGCACCTGCTGGAGAAGTTCAGCGACCGCCGCACCGTCATCACCCCCAACTACTCGGGCAGCGGCGCCACCAAGGACGCCGGTGACCCGCTCACCCTGGAGCTGCTCACCGAGCAGGTCGTCGCGGCCGTCGAGGACAGCCCCGCCGAGGGCCCGATCGACCTCGTGGGCTGGTCCCTCGGCGCGGTCGTCGCGGCCAAGGTCGCCGCCGAGCGCCCCGAGCTCGTACGCAACCTGGTCCTGCTGACCGGCTGGGCCTCGCTCGACGAGCGCCAGCGGATCTTCTTCGACCTGTGGCACCGCCTCGACCAGCTCGACCACGAGGCCTTCGGCCGCTTCCTGCAGCTGCACGGCTGGACCGACGAGCAGCTGAACGTCATGGGCACCAAGGGCGTCGAGGAAGCCGTCTCTGGCGGCATCCCGGCGGGCATCGGCCGTCAGATCGCGCTCAACCTGACGACCGACATCACCGACCTGCTGCCGAAGATCACCGCGCCGACCCTGGTCATCGGGGCCAAGCACGACCGCATGGTGCCGGTGAAGCACTCGCGCGAGCTGCACGAGGCGATCAACGGCAGCGTCTACGCGGAGCTGGACGCGGGCCACTTCGCGCTGTACGAGAAGGCGGACGAACTGGCCGAGCTCATCAACGAGTTCATCCACCGGGAGGCCGCGCCGAGCGCCGCGTGAGGCGGCGGGCGCCGCACGAGTAGAGCCCTGTGAGGGGGCGGCCTTGGTCCGCCCCCTCACAGGGCTCTCGCGGCTGAGCGCTTGGCCGAGGCCGCTCAGCGAGCCGTGGGGTCGTGGCGCAGGCGGTTCACGAGGGACGCCGTCGCGGGCTCGAACGCCGCGACGTCCAGGGCGAGTTCCAGCTCCTTGGCGAACGTCCCCTGGGCCCGTGCGACCAGCTTCCTGCCGTCCTCGGTGAGGTGGGCGAACATCACCCGCCGGTCCTCCTCGCCCGCCGTGCGCGCGGCGAGACCCGCGGCCTCCAAGCGGCTCACGAGGCGGCTCATCGTGGACTGGCTCAGGCCCACCGAGTCGGCCAGCTCCTGCATCCGCAGCGTGCCGCCGGCGAGGATGGACAGCGCGGTGAACTCCGACGCGGTGATGCCGTGTTGGCGCTGGAGCTTCTTGTCGAGAGTCGACCCCACGCCGTTGACGAGCAGCAACAGCTGTCGCCACAGCTCCTGCTGACCGCCGAGACGTCCTCGTCCGCCCACCGCCATGTCCGCTGCACCACCCTGTCCCGTGCTCAGCACCCGCCGCGGCACGGCCCTGCCGAACGATGAACTTGTTTCCGCAAGCATAGAGCAAACCTTCCGACACAGGAACCGGCCGGTGCGCGCCCCCGCGGGAGCGCGCACCGGCCGTGGACCGCCGGGGCCGTCAGGCACGGACCCGCGGCCGGGGCTTGCTGTACCTCCGCATCATCGGCATCTCGATGCCCTTGTGCAGCAGCCAGGCCACCGCGAGGCACAGCACGAAGTAGAGCCCGATGACGCCGACGCCGCCGGGCACGTCGTAGAGCTCGCTCTCGCCGATCAGCGAACGGACCCACACCATCAGGACGTTGTGCACGATGTAGAAGGCGAACGAGACCTCACCCAGCCAGATCATCACCCGGCCGCGGAAGGGCGAGCGCTCCCCGCGCAGGTCGGTGGTGGCGGCGGCGGGAATGAGCAGCGCGAACGGGATGAGGGCCGCGGCGTTGAGACCGAAGAGCCACGGCACGGCGTTGGCGACCGCATAGCCCACGACCACCAGGGCGCAGGCCGGCAGGAGTCCGAGGCGGATCCAGCGGCCGCTCATCACGATGCGCGCCATGATCATGCCGAGGGCGAAGTCCAGGGTCCGCACCGGCGGCAGCATGTAGACGGCCCAGTACTGGACCTCGGAGACGGGGAAGCCGTTGGACATCGTGCCGTCGGGCAGCAGGAGATAGGCGAGCGCGGGGATCGCGGTGATGGCGGCCACGAGGCCGCCCGCCCAGGCCCAGAGCCGCTCGGGCCGGATCTTCTTGATCCAGTGGTGCAGCAGGGGAAAGCAGAGGTAGAAGAAGACTTCGCAGGAGAGCGACCAGCTGGGCGGGTTGATGCTCAGGTAGGTGTGGTAGTCGGGGATCCAGGTCTGCACCAGGAGCAGGTTGGGCAGCCACTGCTGCCAGGTGGCGGTGGCCGCGGCGAAGAGCACCATGGCGCCGATCCACCCGGCCACATGGCTCGGGTAGAGCTTGACCAGGCGTCGGCGCCAGAACCTGCGCGGGGCGTCGCCCGGCCGCGCCGAGTAGGTGAGCACGAATCCGCTGAGCAGGAAGAAGAAGGTGACGCCCATCCACCCGGTCTTGGTGAAGGCCGCGTGGTAGAGGTCGGACGCCGTGCCGCTGAAGGGGTTCAGCGGCGGCTCGGTGGTCAGCGAGGAGTGGAACAGGAAGACCATCACCGCGGCGATGAACCGCATGCCGGTCAGCGAGGGGAGCCGGGAGAACCCCGATGGTCGCGGGGCGAGCTCCGGCGTCTCGGCGGGTCTGGCGTGGGTCGTCATGGAAGCTCCTTCAGAAGCAAGAACAATGCATGATCAAGCATTTATTTGGGCGTGGAAAGGGCGCGGGACATGAGTTCTTTCTGGATCACGTCGAACGGGCGGTTCTTGGTCTCGGGGACGTGTCGCAGCACGAACCACAGGGCGGACAGGGCGACCGTCGCGAAGAACCAGAAGACGACCGACTCGCCCACCAGGTCCGCCGCAGGCAGGAAGAGCTGCCCCACGACGAAGTTGGCGGCCCAGTTGACCAGGGCGCACAGCCCGGCGCCCCAGGCGCGCAGGGAGGGCGGGAAGATCTCCGCCGCGAGGATCCAGAAGACGGGGCCGAGCCCGATGGCGAAGGACGAGACGTACACCCCCATGCAGACGAGGGCGACGAGGTGCGAGGCGGGACCCAGGTCGCCGTTGAGGGCGAAGCCCAGCGGGATCAGCGCCACCGCCATGCCGGTGAGGGACAGCACGAGCAGCGGGCGCCGCCCCGCGCGGTCGATCAGCGGGATGGCGGCCACCGTCATCAGCAGATTGACCACGCCGATCACGACGGAGTAGAGGATCGAGTTGGTCGCGGGCAGTCCCGCGCGCTGCATGATGCTGGGGGCGTAGTAGATGATGGTGTTGATCCCGGCGAACTGCTGTACGGCGCCCAGCGTCAGACCGATCATCAGGGCCCGGCGCACGGTGGGGTCGGCGAGATGGCCGCGGTGGCCGCCTCGGCCCTCACGCCCCGCGCCCTCGCGCCCCGCGCTCCCGCCCCCTTCGCTCCCCTGCTCCCGCGCACGGCCGCTCAGCCACACCGGGCTCTCGGGTACGAACAGCAGCCCGGCCAGCATCAGCAGCGAGGGCACCAGGCCCACACCGAACATGGCACGCCAGTTGGCCTCGTCCGCGAACCACAGGTTGACGAGGTAGGACACCAGGATCCCCGCGGTGAGCAGGATCTGGTTGACGGTGATCAGGCGGCCGCGCAGCCGGGGCGGCGCGATCTCCGCCAGATAGAGCGGGACGACCGTCGAGGCGGAGCCCACCGCGAGGCCGAGGACCACGCGGGCCGCGATCATGGTCCAGAAGCCGGCGGCCAGGGTGGCGAGGGCGAGGCCCAGCGTGAAGGTCACCGCGATCACGATCAGCGTCCTGCGCCTGCCCCACCGGTCGGCGGGGCGGCCGCTGCCGAGCGCGCCCGCGGCGGCGCCCAGCAGGAGCGAGGAGATCACCGTGCCTTCCTGGAGGGCGGACAGCTGGAAGTCCGTCTTCAGGAAGAGGAGCGCGCCGGAGATCACTCCCGTGTCGAAGCCGAACAGCAGCCCGCCGAGGGCCACGACGCCCACGGCGAAGCCGAGTCGCCGTGGCGGATCCGCTTCCGGTTCGGGCCGGTTGCTGTCGGCGGCCGCCGTCGTCACTCCTTCTTCGTCGGTCGCCTCTAAGGCCTGGGTCGTCATGGGCGGCACCTCTGCTTCTCTCTTCTCATGTCGGGGTTTCAGACGCCGTACGTCGTGCGGTACACGGCGAAGCGGCTGTCGAGTTGGCGGCGGGAGAGGCCGAACTCCGTGGGCCGGAAGGCACGCGCGGCGCGCGCCGCCCTGGTGGACCGCGCGGCCAGCGCGGCGACGGCGCGGTCGACGAGCGCGGTGGACGTCACTCCGGCGAACCGCTGCACGCGGCGCACCTCCTGGACGGGGTCGGCCACCAAGTCCTCGTGGCGGACGTCCAGAAGACGGGCCTGGGGCAGGGCCGACCGCGCCTGTTCCGACGCCGCGAAGTGCCGCTCGGCGCGCGCGGCCCACTCGGCGCCCACCGGGCCCGGGTCGCCCGCAGGGGCGGTGCGGCCGCGCCGGGCCGCGCTGATCCCGGCGCAGATGCCCACGACGTCCGCGGGACTGCGGTGCACATGGACGACCCTGGCGTCCGGATAGGCCCGCAGCAGCTCGCGGAGGTGACGGGAGTGGAAGGGGTCGCGGAGCACCGGGGTCGAGCCGGGGATCCGCCAGGTGACCGCCTGCAGTTGGGCGCGGTGGAAGGCGTACGCCTCGGTGAGGTCCGCGCCTTCGAGCCAGGCGCCGTAGCCCGGCACCCGCCAGGTGAGCGTGGCCATCATGCTGTGGAACGCGTTCGCGAGGAGGCGGTGGCAGCCACCGGGGCGGGTGTGCCGCAGCAGCTGCCCCGCGCCGCGCCCCAGGGTCGGCCGCACCGCGCGCTCCGCGTCCGAGCGGGCGCGGCGCAGGGCGGCCCTGCGCTGCTGGATGTCGACGAGTTCGGTGCCGGGGTCCGCGAGTTCCCACAGGGCGGGGGCGTCCAGGCCCGGGTGCTCCGCCAGCAGGTTGTGCAGGAGCGCGGCGCCGCTGCCGGGCAGGCCCGTGATGAACACCGGGGCCCGGATGTCGGTCAGGGCGATCGTCGGGTGGTCCCGCAGCAGCCGGACCAGTTGACGCTGGCGGGCCAGGGCCTCCGCGAGTTCGCGGCGAACGGCTGCCCGTCCTTCCGCGTGCAGTCCCGCCTCGCCGTCGAGCGACAGGACGAGCCGCTCCAGGGCGGGCAGGAAGCGCAGCCGTGGCTCTCCCTCCTCGCCGTCCTCGCGCACCCGCTCCAGCAGGTCGCTCACCGCGAGGCGGTCCCTCTGCGCGGGCTTCGTCCGGTGCGGGGCGGCCGGGTGCTGCCCGGCGGTCCGTGCGAGGTCGCCGGGGCCCGGCGCGTACCGCGGGCTCGGGGCGCCCCAGGCGGGACCGCCTCCACTGCGCCGCCAGGACAGCGCGGACTCCCGTACGGCTGACTCGCGTACGAGTGGCTCGCGTACGGCCGATTCCCGTACAGCTGACTCCTGTAGAGCGGTCTCCCGTGCAGCCGACTCCCGCACGGCGGACTCCCTCGCAGGGGCCGGCCGTACATGCTGCTCGCTCATCAATCCCACCTTCTGGTTCATCGCGCGCAGGGCCTGGCGGCCGCGTACGCAGTGCAGGGCCCGGCGGCCGGAACCCGCGCGACCGCGTCGCGTCACGCGGTCGGGGCCGGCGATGCCGGGGCGGGCGGGAGCGGAGAAGGCGGTGGGGGCGCACTTCCGCTTCCTGTGCCCGTTTCGAACGTGCGGTTACTCGGCGTGGTCGAAGTCGATGGCGCTGTAGGCGCGGAGCTTGGCGAGTCGGTGGTCGGAGTCGATCTTGCGGATGGTGCCGGACTTGGAGCGCATGACCAGG
>NZ_JBVHLZ010000008.1:0-524921 GCF_055558735.1 Streptomyces sp. NPDC025651 | reverse complement strand
CCATCCGTCGCCGTGAACAGACGCGTCACATTCCGGTGCTCGACCATCACACCCTTCGGCGTCCCCGTCGACCCCGACGTATAGATCACATACGCGAGATCACCCGGAGCGGAACCGACCTCGGCCCGACCCAGATCACCCTCGGGCAGCCCGGCCCACACCTCGGCATCCACCCGCACGTCCACCACCGGGATACCGGCCGTTTCCAGCCCGTCCGGGATCGCCCCGTCGACCAGCAGCACCTGGGGCGCGCTGTCGCTCAGCACGTGCTCAAGTCGCTCGACGGGGGCCGCGGGGTCCAGCGGCACGTAGCCGCCGCCCGCCTTGAGGACGGCGAGGACGCACACGACGATCCACTCGCTGCGCGGCAGGCACAGCGCCACCAACGTCTCGCGTCCGACGCCGAGTTCACGCAGGTGGCGTGCCAGACGGTTGGCGCGGGCGTTCAGCTCGCCGTACGTCAGCGCACGACCCTCGAACTCCACCGCCACCGCGTCCGGCGCACCCGCCACCACCCCCTCGAACCACTCATGCACACACCGCTCCTCCGCCACCAGACCCGCCGGAGCCTCGTTCCACTCCTCCACCACACGCCGACGCTCGGTCTGCGGAAGCTCGGTGAGCCGGGAGATCCTCTCCTCCGGCTCGGCGGCGACGGAGGCGAGCAGGTGGGTGTAGTGGCGCACGAAGCGCCGAATGGTCTCGGCGTCGAACAGGTCGGTGTTGTACTCGATGAAGCCGGCGAGCCCGTCCGGGGTCTCGCGCAGGTCGAGGGTGACGTCGAACTTGGTGGCCTGTACGTCGAACTCGACCGGCAGGACCTCCAGTTCGCCCAGCCTGGCCTCTTCGGAGGTCTGCGCCTCCTGGAGCACGAACATGTTCTGGAAGACCGGCGAGTGGCTGAGGCTGCGCTCCAGGCGCAGGGCGTCCACGACGGCCTCGAAGGGCACGTCCTGGTGCTCGTACGCCTCAAGGGCCCGCCGCTTCACCTGGGCGAGGAGCTCGGGGAAGGTCGGGTCGCCGGACAGATCGGTGCGCAGCACCAGGGTGTTGGCGAAGAAGCCGATGAGCCCCTCGAACTCGGCGCGGCCGCGGTTCGCCACCACCGTGCCGACGGCGACGTCGGTCCGCTGCGTGTAGCGGTGCAGCAGGGCGGAGTAGGCGGCGAACAGCGTCATGTACAGCGTGGCGTCGTTGCGGGCGGCGATCTCCCGCAGGGCGTCGAGGAGTTCGGCCGGGCAGCGGAAGGTCTCGCGTGCGCCGTTGTACGTCTTGACCGGCGGGCGCTCGCGGTCCGTGGGCAGGGAGAGCCGCGGATCGACGCCGGCGAGCCGCTCGCGCCAGTAGGCGATCTGCGGCTCGCGCACCCCGTCGTCGAGCCACTCGCGCTGCCAGTTCGCGTAGTCCGGGTACTGGATCGGCAGCGGCTCCAGCGGCGAGGGACGGCCCTCGCACAGCGCCTCGTAGAGGGCGACGAGGTCGCGGTAGAGGACGCCGATCGACCAGCCGTCGGAGACACCGTGGTGCATCGTCACGAGCAGGACGTGCTCCTGGTCGGACCGGCGCAGCAGCCGGGCCCTGATCAGCGAGTCGTGCTCCAGGTCGAAGGGGGCGGCGGCCTCCTGCGCGCAGATGCGGGGCAGCTCGTCGGGGTCGGCGAGGTCCTCCTGCCGGACCTCGAAGTCCGTGCCGTCGCCGATGTGTTGGTACGGGACGCCGTCGCGGTCCACGAAGCGGGTGCGCAGGGCCTCGTGCCGCCGCACCACCTCGCGCAGCGCGCCCACGAGGGCGGGGCGGTCGAGGTGCCCGCGCAGCCGCACCGCCATCGGGATGTTGTACGCCGAGCCCGCCCCGTCCAACTGGGTGAGGAACCACAGGCGTTGCTGGGTGAAGGAGAGCGGCACGGGCTCGCCCGGGCGGCGCGTCGGCAGCGGAACGCCACCGGACGCGGAGAGATCGCGTACGAGGTCGAGTACGGAGAGGTCGACGCCCTGCTTCTCCAGCAGCGTCATCAGGGCGCGCCGCCGCTTGGGCGGCAGCGATCGGATCCTGTGCGCGAGATCCTGCACGCCCGGCTCATTGATGATGGTCATCGTCGTCCTGTCTGCTTACTTCGCGATGTCCAGTGCGTCGAGCTCCGCGTCGCTCATGGCTTCGACGAGGGCGATGCCCTCGAGAATCGCCTTCACGTCGAGGGCTCCGGTGGATCCGACGGGGGTACGGCGCTCCAGCTCGGCGGCCATGTCGGCCAGGCGCGGCGCTTCGAAGAGCGCCTGGACGGGGAGCTCCGCTCCGGTCCGCCGCTTGAGCAGGTTGATCAGCCGCGTGGCGAGCAGCGAATTGCCGCCCAGGGAGAGGAAGTTGCTGGTCGGCCCGAGGTCGCCGGCGTCGATGCCGAGGAGCTCCGACCAGGCGTCGAGCAAGGTCTGCTCGGCGTCGGTGAGGGCCGGGTCCTGCCGCCGCGTGGAGCGGTCGGTGGCGGCGCTCGCGGCGCTGTCGGGTGACGCCGCGCCATGAGCCGCGCCGTCCCGTGCGGCGGGCACGGCTCCCGGTCGGCGCCCGACCCAGTACTGCCCCGGCATGAAGGCCGTCGGAGGAAGCGGCGCCAGACGGCGGCGGCCGTCGTGCAGTCCGCCCCACGGCACGGCCGCCCCGCGCACCCACAGCTCGGCGAGGTGCTCCAGCGCGCGGTCCGCGACGAGCCCCGCGAGGAACGCCTCGCCCCGGGTGCCGGAGAGGACCGTGCCCAGCGGGCCCGCGTCCTCCTCGGCGTTGCCGTGGTGGACCGGCACGGGGGCGAGCGCGTCGCCCGCCTCGCCCGCGCCGTCCGCGAGGTACCAGTCGAGGCCCCGCTTCAGCTCGTCCGCGGAGCCCGCCACCACGGCGAGCCGCTCGGGCATCGGTTCACGGCCCAGCTGCGAGGTGTACGCGATGTCGGCGAGGCCCGCGGACACGTCGTCGTCCAGGTACGCGCTCAGCCGCCGTGCCGCCGTCCGCAGCCGCTCGGGCGTGGCCGCGGACACCACCACCAGCTGGGGTCCCGCGTCCCGTGCGGAGTCCGTGTCCTCCCGCGCGGCCGGCGGCGCCTCGACGACCAGGCTGACGTGACTGCCGCCCGCGGCCACGGAGTTGATGAGCGCGCGGCGGGGCGACGGCGCACCGTCCGCGTCCGCGGTGCCGCGCGGCCGCCACTCCGTGAGCTCCTCGCACAGGCTCAGCGGGGTGCCGTCGAAGTCCAGGTTGGGGTTCGGGTCGCCCGCCGCCGCCAGGGGCGTGAGCTCCCGGTGCTGGAGCTGGAGGACGACCTTGGTCAGCTGGGCGATGCCGGAGGCGGCCTCGGGGTGGCCGAGGTTCGACTTCACGGTGCCGAGCGCCACCGGCTCGGCCACCCCGTCGAACACCTCGCGCAGGGCGCGGAACTCGACCTCGTCGGAGAACGCCGTTCCGTTGGCCGCGGCCTCGACGTATCCGATGGAGTCCGCCGCGACACCGGCCTGCTCCAGGGCCCGCCGCATGACCTTCACCTGCGTCCTGCGGCTCGGCGTCATGAAGCCGTTGGCCCGGCCGCCGTGCATGGAGGCCGTGCCCTTGATGACGGCGTGGATCCGGTCCCCGTCGCGCACCGCCGCGTCCAGCGACTTGAGCAGTACGGCCCCGACGGCCTCGGCGGGCAGATAGCCGTCCCCGTCGCGGAAGCTGCGGCTGCCGGGGCCGCTGCCGAGCAGCTGCAGCTCGGCGAGCGCCACGTACTTGTCCGGGTGGACGGTGAGGTTGATGCCTCCGGCGACCGCCAGTTCGGCCTCGCCCCGCAGCACGTCCGCACAGGCCAGGTGGATGGCCATGGCCGACGACGCGCACATGCTGTCCACGGCGAGGCTCGGCCCTTCGAGGCCGAAGAAGTGCGAGACGCGGTTGGCGATCATGTTGTACGAGGCCGCGGAGGTCAGCGCCGCGAGGGCGGGGTCCGCCGACTCGTCGGCGCGGTACAGGTGGTAGGCCGCGCCGACGTAGACGCCGACGCGCCGCCCGTAGCGCCGCTCGATGGCCTCCTGGGTCACACCGCTCTGCTCCAGGAGCTGCCAGACGGTCTCCAGGAAGAGCCGCTGCTGCGGGTCGAGGGCCGCGGCCTCGCGGGGCGAGATGCCGAAGAGCAGCGGGTCGAACCGGTCGACGCCGTCGAGGAAGCCGCCCCACTTGCCGGGCCGGGCCCGGCTCTCGTCCAGGCCGCCGAACAGGGCCTCGTGGTCCCAGCGGTCGGCCGGCACCTCGGTGACGCCGTCCTTGCCGTCGCGGAGGTTCGCCCACAGCGCGCCGAGGTCGCCGGCCTGCGGGTAGCGCCCGCTGATGCCGATGATCGCGACGTCCTTGGCGGGAGCGGACTCCTGTGCGGGGGCCGCGGCTTCCCCGGCGGGGGCAGCGGCGCGGTCACGTACCTCGACACGGGCCTCGGGGGCCGCGGGGGCGGGCGTTTCCGGGGTCCTTGAGGCCTCCGGCGCGGGCGCCGCGACCGCGGGACGTGCCGGTTCGCCGAGCAGTGCGCGCAGCGCCTGCGGGTGGTCGGTGATGAAGTACCGGGCCAGGTCGCGGATGGTCTCGACCTCGAAGAGCAGGGTCCGGGACAGCCGCCCGAACGACTCCTCCAGGCCGGAGATCACGCCCACCGCGATGACCGAGTCCATGCCGTACCGCTCCAACGGCGCGTCGACGGCGATGCGTTCGGGACCGAGCTTGAGCGACGCCGCGAGCACGCGGCGCAGGTGGGCCACCGTCTTGTCCTCGAGGGCCGCGTCGTCGGGCGTACCGGAGGGGGCGGTGACGGCGGCGGGAGATGCGGGCTCCGCCGCGGGTGCGGCCTCGGGCGCGTTCGCCGCGGCCCGCGGCTCCTCCTCGTCGGCGATGAGCCGGGACAGCACCCCGTCCCGCTCCCCCACGACGACGATCAGCCTGCCGTCGGCGAGGCCGTTCTCCGCGGGGGCCAGGGCGCACCGCAGGGCCGTGAGACCGCGGGCCGTGTCCAGGGGTGCCAGGCCGACGCCGCGCAGGTTCTCGCGCACAGCGGCGCCTCCCATGCCGCCCTCCTCCCACAGCGGCCAGCCGATGGACACGGTCCTGCCGTGGCGCGCGCCCGCGTCGGCGAGGCGGTTGCGGTAGGCGGCGTACGCGTCCATGAACGCGTTGCCCGCGGCGTAGTCGGCCTGCCCGGCGTTGCCGAAGGCCCCGGCGATGGACGAGAAGCACAGGAAGACGTCGAGCGGCTGGTCCGCGCTGAGCTCGTCCAGGTTCACCAGGCCCGAGACCTTGGGGGCAAGGACCCGCGCCAGCTCCTCCTCGCTCTTGCGCAGGAGGTAGCCGTCCTCGACGACGCCCGCGCTGTGCACGATGCCCGTCAACGGCCCGTGGTTGTCCGCCACATGGGACAGCACACGGGCGACCGCGGCACGGTCGGCGACGTCGGCGCGCTGGTAGTCGACGGTGAGGCCCGCCGCGCGCAGGGCGTTCAGCGCGCCGCGCCGCTCCTCGCCGAGCGGCGAACGGCCGGTGAGCACCACGGTGGCGTGCCCGACGGACGCGGCGATCTCGTGCGCCACGATCCGGCCGAGGCCGCCGACGCCCCCGGTGATCAGGTAGACGCCGTTCTCCCGCCAGGGCGCGGCCGCGCTCGTCGCGGAACGGATCTCCGTCGGCCGTACCAGCAGGCGGCGCCCGTCGCGGTGGCGCACCTCGGGCTCGGGGTCGGGCACGGCTTCCGCGGCCAGGCGGGCGGCGACGGTCGCCGGTGCCGCTCCGTCCAGGCACTCGACGTACTGCGTGCGCAGCAGGGGGTTCTCCTGGTGGGCCGTGCGCAGCAGCCCCGCGAGGCCGCCGAAGCAGGCAAGGCGCTCTCGTTCGGCTTCCGTTCCCGCGGCGCCGACCAGGGCGACCTGCAGCAGCGCCGGCTGCCGCACACCGCCCTGGAGGATCGTGCGGGCCAGTGTGAACACGCGCGCGGCGGCCAGAGCGTACCGTCCGTCCAGCGCGCCGTCCGCGAGGTCCACGAAGTGGTGCGCCGTACCGGCGGGCAGCGCGGACCGCAGGGCGTCGCGCTCCGCCTCCCCGAGGCCGCCGATCACGACGACGTGGCGCTCGCCGAACTCCGCGCCCCCGGCGCCCTGTTCGCGTACGGCGGCCCGAGTGTCCTCGACCCACTCGGGGCGCAGCAGCACCATCTCGCCCTGCACGTCGCCTCCGACCGGTCCGTTCTCCACGCGTACGTCGCCTCCGACCGGTCCGTTCTCCACGCGTACGTCGCCTCCGGCCCGGCCGCTCTGTACGCCACCCGTGGCCTGCCGTCCGTCCGGCGCTCCGCCCGGCTCCGGGTCGAACCAGCACCGGTCGCGGGCGAAGGGGTATCCGGGCAGGCTGACGCGCCGGGGAGAGGGGTGCGAGCGGTGCAGCGCCTCCCAGCGCACCGCGGCTCCCCGCACCCACAGGCGCAGCAGCTCGCCGGGCTCCCCCCGGTCCGTCCAGTCCGCCACCGCGGCGCCCAGCGGGCCGTCACCGGAGCCGTCGGGCCGATCCCCGAGGCGTACGGTGCCCCGCGCCCACGCACCCGGGCTCCCCGGGGCGGCGACGAACGCGTCGAGCAGCGCACCCGCCTCGTCGAGGGAGGCCGCCGCGAAGGCCAGGCGCTCGTCCAGCGCCATGCGGCCCGTCTGCAGGGTCCACGCGACGTCCTGAAGGGTGCCGTCGGCGAGCTCCGGCAGGCGCGCACGCAACTGCCGTGCCTGCTGGACGAGTTGGTCCTCGGTCTGCGCGGAGAGCACGAGCAGCTCGGGGCGCGCGGGTGCCGCGCGGCGCGGGGTCTGCGGCACGTACTCGGCGACGACGACATGGGCGTTGGAACCGCCCGCGCCGAAGCCGGAGACCCCGGCGGTCCTCGGGAGCGTCCGCGGCTCCCCGTCGACCACCGTGGTGGGCCGGTGCCACGGCTCCAGGCGCTGCTGCACCCGCATCGGGGTGCTGTCGAAGTCGATGCGCCGGTTGAGGGTGTCGGAGTGCAGGCTCGGGACCAGTTCGCCGTGCCGCATCTGCAGGAGCACCTTGGTGAGCCCCGCGATGCCGGCCGCGCTCTCGCAGTGTCCGATGTTGGACTTGACCGAGCCGATCGCGCAGTGGTCCGGCAGGACGCCGTGCGCCTCGAACGCCTTGTTCAGGCCGACGACTTCGAGGGGGTCGCCCAGGGCCGTTCCGGTGCCGTGCGCCTCCAGGTAGCCGAGCGAGCGCGTGTCGACGCCGGACGCGGTGAGCGCCTCCGCGATGACCGCGCCCTGCGCCGACGGGGAGGGCACCGAGTAGCCGGAGGTCCGGCCGCCGTGGTTGAGGGCGGTCGCCTTGATGACGCCGTGGATGTGGTCCCCGTCGGCGACAGCCCGGTCCAGGGGCTTGAGCAGCACGGCGCCGACGCCCTCGCCGGGGACGTAGCCGTCGCCGCCCTCGCCGAAGCTGCGGCACCGGCCGTCGCTGGAGAGGAACCTGCGCTGACTGAGCATCAGGAACTTGTTGGGGTGGGAGTGGAGGTTCACGCCGCCGGCGAGCGCCGTCTCGCACTGACCGCTCCTGATGGCCTCGCAGGCCAGGTGGATGGCGGTCAGGGACGACGAGCACATGGTGTCGACGGTCATGCTCGGCCCGGTGAAGTCGTAGAAGTACGACACCCGGTTGGCGACGCTCGACGCGCTGCCCGACAGCGCTGCCTGCTGTCCGCGCTCCTGCGCCTGCGCGCCGTGGAGCTGGTACTCCTGGTACATCACACCGACGAAGACGCCGACCTTGCCGGCCGGTCCCGCCGCGTATCCGGCGTCCTCCAGCGTGTGGTGGGCGCACTGGAGGAAGAGCCGCTCCTGCGGGTCGAGCAGCTCGGCCTCGTGCAGCGAGATCTGGAAGAACAGCGGGTCGAACCGGTCGATCCCGTCGAGGAACCCGCCCCACTTGCCCGAGGAGGAGCCCTCGGCGGCGGCGTTGCGGCGGTGGTCCCAGCGGTCCGCGGGCACCTCGGTGATGCAGTCGCGGCCGGAGCGGAGGTTCTGCCAGAAGGCGTCCAGGTCCGGCGCCTGCGGGTAGCGTCCGCTGACTCCGATGATCGCGATGTCGGTCGCGGCCCGCGGCGCGGGCTCGGCCAGGAGGGCGGGCTGGGCCGAGGGCTCGGGCGAGGGCGCGCGCTCGACCGGCGGGGCGACGTCCGCGGGGCGGGAGGCCTCCGCCAGGACCCGCGTGCACAGCCCGGTGACGTCCGCGCACACCCGGCCGTACTCGTCGAACACGGTCACGTCGAGGCGCGCCGTCGCGGAGTCGGGGTCGCTGCCCGACTGGTGCCGCACCCAGGCGTACGCCGTGGCGGGCGTGGCGGCGACGGCCTCCACGTGGTCCAGGGCGAACGGCAGCGCGGGGCGGGCCTGTCGGCCGTCGCCCCGCCCCGGCGCGAGGCGCAGTCCGACGGTGGCCTGGAGGGCTCCGTCGATGACGCTCGGGTGCAGAAGGCAGTCGTCCAGGGCCGGCGCCTCCGGGGGAATCCGCAGCTCGGCGAGGACCTGGGGCCGCCCGGCGTCGTCGGTGCCGAGGCCCAGCTCCACCAGGGACCGCTGCGCCGGGCCGTAGTCCATGCCGACGGAGGCGTACAGGTCGTAGACGTCGGCGGCGGGAATCGTCCGCTCGGCGCAGCGCGCACGCAGGTCGTCGAGGCGCGGCAGGCTCCGCCCGCCGGTGGTCACCAGGCTCGCCCGGCCCTGGCTGTACGGTGTGGCCGCGCCGTCCGCGCCGACGCCAGTGATGGCGTACTCCCAGTCACCCGCGGCCACCTCCCGTACGTCGACGCGCAGTTCGAGTCCGTCCGGACCGCTGACCGCAGGCCGCAGCCACACCACGTCGTCCAGGCGTACGGTGCCGGTGCGCCCCTCACCGAGGGTGCGGGTCACCGCCGCGCGCGCCATCTCCAGCTGCGCGACGGCGGGGAGGATGCGGTCGCCGCGCACCTGGTGGTCGCGCAGGAACGGCTCGTCGCCGGCGAAACGGGCCCGGTGGGCGGTGGTGCCGTCGTCGGCGGGCACGGCCGCGTGCAGCAGGGAGTGCAGGCGCGCCGGAGCCTCCTCGGCGGAAGCGGCCTGCGGGAGTTTCCGCCGAGCCCCACCGAGCTCCGCCGCGAGGTCCCGTACGGTCCGGTGGGCCGGGAAGGCGGCAGGGGCGAGCGGCACCCCGAAGCGGTCGGCGAGCCGGGCGGCCAGGCGGCCGATGCCGGTCATGTCGAGGCCGAACTCGGCGAACTCGGCGTCCGGGTCGACCTCCGCGGCAGGCACACCCACCTGCGCGGCGATCTCGTCGGCCAGGACGGCGAGGGTCGCGGACTCGGCCGCGACAGCCGCACGCACCCCGACCTCGGACACTCCAGCCTCACGCACCCCAGCCGCAAGCACCCCGGCCTCACGCACCCCGGCCCCGGACGCCCCGGCCTCACGCACCCCAGCCTCACGCACCTCGGCCCCGGACGCCCCGGCCTCACGCACCCCAGCCTCAGCCACCCCAGCGGACCGCCCCCCGGCGGCCGCACCCGTCGCCTCCGCCGCGTCCTCCCGAAGCCCCGCCGCCACCTCGGCGATCGACCGGTACTCGAACATGACCGTCGGCGAGAGCTGCCGGGCCAGCCGGTCCTCCAGCTCGGGCACCAGGGAGACCAGGTCCGCCGAGGCGAGCCCCAGCTCGTAGAAGCTTCCGTCGACGTCGACCCGTGCCGCGGGCACACCGAGGCGCGCCGCGACCAACTCCCGCAGCACGGCCCCGACATCGCGCCCCGCGGCGGGCGCGGCCACAGGCACAGCGGCCGCAGGCACGGCGGCCACAGGCGCGGCGGAGGCGGCCGCACCGGCGACCCCGGCACCGGAGCCCGCATCGCCCCGCACGTCCAGCGCCGTCACGGCCCGCACCCGCTTGGCCGAGAGCCGGCCGATCTCGGCGACCTTCGCCCCGCTCTCGTCGTAGAACTCCACGGCGAGGCGGATGAGTTCGTCGTCCCTGCCCATCGAGTCGGCGGGGACCCGGACGAAGCAGCGCCTGCCCAGCGGCGAGGCCGCCCGGAACGACTCCAGGACCAGAGGCAGGTAGAGCCCTTCGGCGGCCTCGCCCTCGTGCAGCATGTGGCTGCCCACGCTGCCGCCGAGCAACCCGCCCTCGAACAGCGCGGGGTGGAAGAGGAATCCGTCCGCGGTGGCGTGGTACGCGGGATCGAGTTCCACCTCCGCGACCCAGTCCCCGCCGCGGTGGTGCACGGCGCCCCTGATCCTCATCAGCCCCGAGTGGACCAGTTCGCGCCCGCGCAACCAGTCGTAGATGTCGGAGAGTTGGGTGACCCGTTCGGCCCCGGCGAGCGGCAGCGAGAGCCGCTCGCCGAAGGCGGGGCGAGTGTACCGGTCGACCGACACCACCGCGTGCAGGACGTCCGTGGCGTCCTGGCTCCGGCGGCTGCGCACCTCGACGCGCAGCCCTCCCGCGGGTGCGGGCCGACCGGTCACGGTGGCCCTGACCTCCTCACCCGGCGCCGCGACCAGCGGCGCCAGGATGGTGAGGTTCCGCAGTTCGACCTCGGGCATGGCGTGACCGTGCCGGGCCAGGACCTGCAGCACGAGGTCCACATAGCCGACACCGGGCAGAAGATGACGCCCGTGCACGACGTGACCGTGCAGCAAAGGATTGTCGGAGGTGACGGTGAAAGTCTCGTCGAATGACGACACGTCGCTCATCGGTATCCATTCCAGAACAGCATCGGACCAGCCCTGGGGCACGGTCCTGGAACATTCACGGAACAACCGCGAAAACATTCCCGAACCGTGTAGGGCACTTATTGCTCACGCACGCGCGAGGTGGCGCGGAAGGAATCTGGGCACGACACCATCAACCGGGTTCGGATATGAACGACGGGTTGCGTCCAAGGGACGTAATGGCGTCCGGAAGGCATGAAGCCTCGACGGCACAGAAGAAACGGATAACGCCTCTACCATGCAGAACGCAGGAAAATGAACCTGCTACACCAACATGAGACTTATGCTGGCGCAAACATGGGAAGCAAAGTAAAAGTTTTCATAAAATCCCCCGTTACAGTACTGAAACTGCAAATTTGCACAGCCGCAAGGACTTCCACGTAGGGACTCGCTCCGCATTCGTTCATCCATAGGGCTGGGGATGACGCTACCCCGTCGGGAGCAACCCGATCAATAAGCAGAGTGTGATGATCCATTCCAGCCACTGAACGGAGCGTGACATCTCCCTCGGACACCGTCGACCGTCATCGGCGCAAGATAGGATCACGCCCCTTCTGGGCACATCGGAACTTCGCAGAACAGGAGCACAGGGTGCGAATCGAAGGAAGCGTCGCGCTGGTCACCGGGGGGACGTCGGGCCTCGGCCTCGCGACGGCGCGGGAGCTGCGCGACCGGGGTGCGACCGTGGTGGTCCTCGGCCGCTCCGCACGGGGCAAGGAGGTCGCCGAGGAGCTCGGCGACCGCGTCGCGTTCGCCCAGGGCGACGTGACCAGCGAGGAGGACGTCACCGCGGCCGTCGACCTCGCGTCGGACCTCGGCACCCTCCGCATAGCCGTCAACTGCGCGGGGATCGGCAACGCGTTCAGGACCGTCGGCAAGAACGGCCCGTTCCCCCTGGACGCCTTCAGCAAGGTCGTCCAGGTCAACCTGATCGGCACCTTCAACGTCGCCCGGCTCGCCGCCGCCCGCATGACGCGGTCCGAGGAGGACGGCGAGGAGCGCGGCGTGATCATCAACACCTCTTCGGCGGCCGCCTTCGACGGTCAGATCGGCCAGGCCGCCTACGCGGCCTCCAAGGCCGGCATCGCGGGCATGACCCTGCCGCTCGCCCGCGACCTCGCGCAGGAGCGGATCCGCGTCGTCACGATCGCCCCTGGCCTGTTCCGTACGCCGATGTTCGACGTCCTGCCCGATTCCGCCATCGAGGCGCTCGGCCGCCAGGTGCCACATCCGGCCAGGCTCGGCCACCCCGAGGAGTTCGCCGCGTTCGCCGCGCACGTCGTGGAGAACCCCATGCTCAACGGCGAGACGGTCCGCCTGGACGGAGCCATCAGAATGGCTCCCAGGTAAGGGAGTTGAAGAGAAACGGACCGCATCACTACGGAACGGCAAGAGTATTTTCCGGCCAGGATTTCTGAACTTGCCGTACTGTATGGCTGATTCAGCACTGTTCACCGTGTCCGGCTGTCCATTTTGATGATCGCCAGCTGTCGGCACCCTTCTGCCTGCCGCCCCTCTGGGCGTGCGGAGTACCGCGGCGTTCCCAACCGGTCTGCCCACACCAGTACTTGGGCGCCGTCCCTGTTCCGAAACACCTCACACCCTGGAGGCAAGGACTCATGTCCGGCGTGCCCACTTCCGGCCGTCTGCCGTCGCTGACAAGCCTGCGCTTCATCCTCGCCTGTCCCGTCATCTGGTACCACATGACCTTCTCCTCGGGACTCTTCGACGGCTCCCTGCACGATGGCCTCGGCACCGTCTTTCCGTTCGCCACGGGCGCGGTCAGCGGTTTCTTCGTCCTGTCCGGCTTCGTACTCGCGTGGGTGCACCGGCCGGACGACCGGCCGCGCGCCTTCATACGGCGCCGGTTGTGGAAGATCTTCCCGAACCATCTGCTCGGCTGGACCGCGACGTTGGTGTTCTTCGTCGTCACCGCCGCCCAGGTGCCCATCACCGCGCCGCCCGGCAACGACACGACGGCCTCCCTCACCAACCTCTTCCTGGTGCAGAGCTGGGTGCCGGACGGGGACGTGTACGGGGGCTTCAACACCCCGGCGTGGTCGATCTCCTGCGAGCTGTTCTTTTACGCCCTCTTCCCCGCGCTGATCGTCCTGGCCCACAAGATCACCGCCGAGCGGCTGCGCCGCGTGTGGCTGGGCCTGGCCGCCGCGATCCTCCTCATGCCGCTGGTGTCCACGCTCGTCCCGGGCCCGAAGCCGTACGACTGGTTCCCCATCAACGAGCGCAGCATGTGGTTCATCTACAACTTCCCGCCGGTGCGGCTCCTGGAGTTCGTCCTCGGCATCATCACCGCCCGCATGCTCCAGACCGGCACCTGGCCCCGCGTCAGCCGGTGGGCGATCACCGGTGGGTTCGTGGTGTTCGTCCTCGCGCTGCCGGCGCTCCCCCCGCAGTACGTGTTCGCCACCGCGATGGCGCCGATGCTCGCCGCGCTCATCGCCAAGATCGCCGTC
This sequence comes from Streptomyces sp. NPDC025651, assembly GCF_055558735.1. NCBI lineage: Bacteria > Bacillati > Actinomycetota > Actinomycetes > Kitasatosporales > Streptomycetaceae > Streptomyces > Streptomyces sp. NPDC025651. Next base: position 511,663 of record NZ_JBVHLZ010000008.1, on the reverse strand, counting down.
AGCGACCTGGAGGGCCGCTCGCGGTTCCTGCCCCGCCCGGCCCTGATCACCCTGGGCGACGCCTCGTTCGCCCTCTACATCACCCACTTCCCGCTGATGATGGCCGTGCGCCACGTCATCGGCCCCGACCCCGACCTGTCGACGGGCGCCCGCTTCGCGGTCGTCGCCGGGATGATCGTGGTGGCCGTGGGGCTCTCCGTGCTCATCTGCCGGTACTTCGAGCTCCCCTTGATGCGCCGCTGGTCCAAGAAGCGCGGCGACAAGCAGCCCGCGCCCCGCCCCGACGCCACGGACGGCCGGCAGGACCCGGCCCCCGCGACGTCACGGGGCTGACAACACGCCAGAGGCCGTATCGGAATGCTCCGATACGGCCTCTGTTTCACGACTTCGAAAAGTCGGGACGACAGGATTTGAACCTGCGACCCCTTGACCCCCAGTCAAGTGCGCTACCAAGCTGCGCCACGTCCCGTTGTGTTCGGCGCGGTGCGTTCCGCGTGATCACAGGTAGAACTCTACCCCACGCTCCAGGGTGCTCCGTTCCACGGTGACCGCGGTCGGGCTCGCGCGACAATCGGTGTATGAGCACTGCACCTGGACCGTACGGCGCCGACCGCGAGCGGGATCGTGACGCGGAGGGACGGGCCCGCAACCAGCGGCCGCGCGACGGACTCGGACGCCCCCTGCCGTACGGCGCCAAGGGAGTGGCCCGGCAGCCCGAGGGCGTCGTGCGCACCCCCGAGGAGTCCGTCGCCGAGGCGCAGGACCTGCTGGACGCCGGGCGGCCCTTCCACGCGCACGAGGTCTTCGAGGACGCGTGGAAGTCGGGGCCCGAGGCCGAGCGCGGCCTGTGGAAGGGCCTGGCCCAGCTCGCCGTCGGCCTCACGCACGCGGCCCGCGGCAACACCAGGGGCGGGGCGCGGCTGCTGCTGCGCGGAGCCGGCGCCGTCACCGCCTGGAGCGCGCAGGCCGGGCAGAAGCAGCCGTACGGGATCGGCGTCGCCGAACTGGACACCTGGGCGCAGGCGTTGGCCGAGCGCCTGGAGCGCGAGGGCGCCGCGGTGGACGCGGCGGCCCACGCGCCACGTCTTCGCGGCGGCCCACGGGTATAGCACGCGCCGTGTGAGAGGGCGGGCCCGGAGCCTCCCGAGAGGCCGCCCGCCCCGTCACCGGACCGGACTCGCCCCGCATGCACCGGCCACGCCCCGGTGTGAGGGTGGCCGTGTGACCACCACCGCTCCCGCCGAGCCGCAGGCGCCCCCCGTCCTCGACCGGCGTCGCCGCAACGTCGTCTTCGTGACGATCATGCTGGGGATGCTGCTCGCCGCCCTCGACCAGACCATCGTGGGCACCGCGCTGCCGACGATCGTGTCGGATCTGGGCGGGGCGGAGCACATGTCATGGGTCGTCACGTCCTATCTGCTCGCGGAGACCGTCGCGACGGTGCTCGTCGGCAAGTTCGGCGACCTGTTCGGGCGAAAGATCGTCTTCCAGGTCTCGGCGGTCGTCTTCATCACCGGCTCGTTCCTGTGCGGCCTGTCCACGAACATGACGCTGCTCATCGCCTGGCGGGCGATGCAGGGCATCGGCGCGGGCGGCCTGATGGTGACGTCGATGGCGCTGATCGCCGACGTCATCCCGCTGCGCGAGCGCGGCAAGTACCAGGGTGCGATCGGCGCCGTCTTCGGCGTCTCCACCGTCATCGGGCCGCTGCTCGGCGGGCTCTTCACGGACCATCTGAGCTGGCGCTGGGCGTTCTACGTGAACGTGCCCATCGCGATCGTCGTGGTCCTCGCGGCGGCCAGGACGATCCCCGTCGTGAAGTCGGCGGCGCGGCCCGTCATCGACTACCTGGGCATCGCGCTCGTCGCTCTCGGCGCGAGCGCGCTGATCCTGGCGACGAGTTGGGGCGGCAACCAGTACGCGTGGGGGTCGCCGACCATCATCGGGCTCTTCGCCGGCGGCCTAGTCGCGCTCGCGCTGTTCTGCGTCGTCGAGACGCGGGCCGCCGAACCGATGCTGCCGATGCGGCTCTTCGGCAACCCGGTCTTCACGGTCTGCTCGATCCTCAGCTTCATCGTGGGCTTCGCGATGCTCGGCGCGATGACGTTCCTGCCGACCTATCTGCAGTACGTCGACGGGGACTCGGCCACGATCTCGGGCGTGCGGACACTGCCCATGGTGATCGGGCTGCTCATCGCGTCCATCTTCAGCGGCAACGTCGTCAGCAAGACCGGGACGTACCGGATCTTCCCGATCGTCGGGGCGCTGGTGATGGCGCTCGGCCTCTATCTGCTCTCGCTCATGGGGAGCGCCACGAGCGCCTGGCTGGAGTCGCTGTACATGTTCGTGCTCGGCACCGGCATCGGTCTGTGCATGCAGGTCCTGACGATCGCCGTGCAGAACACCGTCGCGTACGCGGATCTGGGCACCGCGACCTCGGGCGTCACCTTCTTCCGTACGCTGGGCAGCTCGTTCGGCACGGCCGTGTTCGGCACCATCTACGCCAACACGCTCTCGCCGAACCTCAAGGACGGGGTCGCCGAGGCCGTGCGGGCCGGGGGCGGCGACCCGGCCGCGGTCGGCAGGGCGGCGCAGAGCCCGGAGGGGCTGCACGAGCTGCCCGCGGCGGCCGCCGCGCCCATCGTCAAGGCGTACGCGGACACCCTGCACACCGTCTTCCTGTGGACCGTGCCGGTCGCGCTCCTCGGATTCGTGGTGGCGCTCTTCCTCAAACAGGTCGAGCTGCGCGACAGCGCGCGCCTGGGCGCCCCCGACATGGGCGAGGGCTTCGCGCAGCCGACCAGCGGCGACTCGGGGCACCTCCTGGAGCGGGGCGTCGCCACCATCATCCGCAATGTCGGGATGAACACCGCGCGCGGCATCATCCGGGACTCCGAGACGCGGCTCGACATCGCGGGGGCCTGGGCGGTCATGCAGGTCGCCCTGTTCACCCGGATGGTCGGCTACGCCAGTCTCGGTGTGATCGCGGCGCGGCGCAGGATTCCGCCGGAGGTCCTGGTGCCCGTCTTCGACCGCATGGTCGAGGAGGGGTATCTGACCCGCGAGGGCTCGTACTTCTCGCACACGCCCGCCGGGGAGCGCGAGGCGGAGATCATCGCGAAGGCGTGGTCGCAGTGGCTGGGCGAGGAGGTCCAGAAGGACATCGGCAGGCCGCCGGACAAGGAGCTGACCGCGGCGGTGGACGCGATCGCCAAGCGGCTGCTCGCCGAGGACCTGGAGCAGGGTCTGTCGCCGGAGACGGCGGGGGCCGCGGTCGGCGGCCGCTGAACCGGCCTCCGAACACCTTCAGCGCGGCAGGAGTTGGAGGCCGCCTTGCCGAGCAGCGCGCCGGGGACCACGAACAGCACGAGCGCCGCGTCGACCAGCAGGGAGCGGGCGTCGATCAGGCCGAGGCCCGCGCTGAACGGCACCTTCGAGGTGTCGACGATGAGGAAGAACCACGCGGACGTGCCCAGGAAGCCGAGCTTCCGGAAACCCGCCGAGAGCAGGTACATCGACATGACCGGGCCGCCCGCATCGGCGACCATCGTGGTGAAGCCGCCGAGGACGCCGTAGGAGCGGGCCTTGAGGCGGCCGCTCCGTGAGGCGTCCTCCTCCGGCTCCGGGCGTCCCGCGGCTCTGCGGCGCGCGACCGTGACCCCGGCGGCCGCGGGGAGGAGCCGCCAGAGGGTGGGCCAGTGGGCGTTGCGGCGGTAGATGAGCACGGCGAGGACGTCACCGGCGATGAGACGGGCAGCAGCACGCCGGTCGAGGCGCGGGCCGGCAGGACGGCGGCGAACACCGCGAGGCTGACGGTGTTGGCCCCGCTGACGGCGGTCTTGGAGAAGCCGACGAGCATCGCCGCCGCGGCCGGCGCGGCGAACTGGGCCGCCGAGAGATCCCACCCCATGGGGAGAACTCTTGCGCCTTGTGCTGCCTGCGCGCCCTCCTGCCTACGCGGCGTACCGGGTGCGCAGTTCCCGCTTGAGCACCTTCATGCTGGGGCCGAGCGGGAGCTGGTCGGTGAACTCCACGCGGCGCGGGTACTTGTGGCGGCCCAGGTGCTCCTTGGACCAGGCGATGATCGCTTCCGCGCCGTCCGGCACCGCGTCGGGCGCGGGGACGACGACGGCGCAGACCTCCTCGCCGTGCACGGCGTCGGGCAGGCCGATCACGGCGGCCTGGGCGACGGCCGGGTGGCGCATGAGGACCTCCTCGACCTCGCGCGGGTAGACGTTGAAGCCGCCGCGGATGATGACGTCCTTCTTGCGGTCGACGATGGTGAGGAATCCGTCGGCGTCCTTGGTGCCCAGGTCGCCGCTGCGGAACCAGCCGTCGACGAGCGCCTCGGCACTCGCCTCGGGGCGGCCCAGGTAGCCGGAGAAGACGTTGTGGCCGCGGATGACGACCTCGCCGAGCTCGCCGGTCGGCAGGAGTTCGACGCGGTCGTCCACGTCGGCGCGGGCGATCTCCACGTCGACGCCCCACAGCGGGTGGCCGATGCTGCCCGGCCTGGTGCCGAAGTCGGGCTGGTTGACGGAGGCGGCCGGGGAGGTCTCGGAGAGTCCGTAGCCCTCGTAGACGGGGGTGCCGAAGGCCTCCTCGAAGCGTTCGAGCACGGCGACGGGGAGCGAGGCGCCGCCGGAGACGCACAGTCGCAGCTTCGGCAGTTCGGCCGCGCTGGCGGCGGCCGCGACGAGGCCGACGAACATGGTGGGCACCCCGTGGAAGGTGTTCGCCCCTTCCGCCGCCATGAGTTCGATGGCGCGGGCGGCGTCGAAGCGGGGCAGCAGGACGAGCGTGGCGCCCGCGCGCCAGGTGGAGTTCATGGAGACGGTCTGGCCGAAGGCGTGGAAGAGGGGCAGCGCGCCGAGGGCGACGTCGTCGGGGCGGACGTCGTTCGCGTCGAAGGCGTTGACGGTCGCGTTCATGACGAGGTTGAAGTGGCTGAGCACGGCGCCCTTGGGGACGCCGGTGGTACCGCTGGTGTAGAAGACGACGGCCGGGTCGTCGGCGTCGCGCGTGACGTACGAGGCGAGGGGCTCGGTCCTCTCGGCCATGGCCTCCACCTCGCCCTCGGCGCCGAGCCGCAGCATCCGTACGCCGGTGGCCTCGGCCGCGGCCCCGCCCGTCGCCGCCTGGGCCGGGTGGCACAGGAGCAGCGTGGCGCCGCTGTCCCGCAGGACGTGCTCGACCTCCTCGGCGGAGAGCAGCAGGTGGACGGGGACGACGACACCGCCGGCGGCCAGGATCGCGTAGTAGGCCTTCGGGAACTCGGCGGTGTTGGGCGCCATCAGGGCCACGCGGTCCCCCGGCCGCACGCCGCACTCCGCGAGGGCCGCACCCTGGGCGCGGGCCTGGCGCCACAACTCCTTGAAGGTGAGCCGCAGTTCACCCTCGACGAGGGCGGTGCGGTCCGGGTGGCGGCGGGCGGGCTCGGCGAGGATCGCGGCGAGGGACAGCGTTGCCATGAGGGGTGGTGCTCCGTTCCGTGCGGCCTTGCGGTGGTTCGGACTGCTGCTCGACGGCGGCGCGCGGCGCCCGCCTCACCGGAAGAGGGGCAACCGCGCGCCCGGGTTCAGTCGCGCTCGACCAGGAGCGCGCTGCCCTGCCCCACGCCGACGCACATGGTGGCGAGGCCGCGCGTGGCCCCGGTGCGGCGCATCCGGTGCAGCAGCGTGGTGAGGATGCGGGCGCCGGAGCAGCCGAGGGGGTGGCCGAGCGCGATGGCGCCGCCGGAGGGGTTGACCAGCTCGGGGTCGATGCCGAGGGCGTCCACGCAGGCCAGGGCCTGGGCGGCGAACGCCTCGTTGAACTCGGCCTCCTGGAGGTCGGCGACGCTCCAGCCGACGCGGTCCAGCGCCTTGCGGGTGGCGGGGACGGGGCCGATGCCCATGACGTCGGGGTGCACGCCCGCCGAGGCCCCCGCGACATACCGGCCAAGGGATTCGAGGCCCAGGTCGTTGAGGGCCTCCTCGCTGACGAGGAGCAGGCCGGCGGCGCCGTCGTTCATCGGTGAGGCGTTGCCCGCGGTGACCGTGCCGCCCTTGCGGAAGACCGGGCGCAGGCCGCTGAGCTTCTCGTACGAGGTGTCCTCGCGCACGCACTCGTCCGTGTCGACGACGACGCCGTCGGGCCTGGTGACAGGGAGCAGCTCGTGCGCGAAGTGGCCGTCCTTGCGGGCGGCGGCCGCCCGCTGGTGGCTGCGGAGCGCGAAGGCGTCCTGGCGCTCGCGCGAGACGCCGTGGCGCCCGGCGACCTCCTCGGCGGTCTCGCCCATCGCGAGGACGCCGTGCAGGTCCTTCATCGCCGGGTTGACCAGGCGCCAGCCCAGGCGGGTGTCGAAGGTCTCCATCTTGTGCGGCAGGGCCTCGTCCGGGCGGGGCAGGACGAAGGGGGCGCGGCTCATCGACTCGGAGCCGCCGGCGAGGACGATGTCGGCCTCGCCGGCGGCGATGGTGCGCGCGGCCGTGGTGACGGCTTCGAGGCCGGAGGCGCACAGCCGGTTCACGGTCGCGCCGGGCACGGACTCCGGGAGTCCCGCGAGGAGGGCCGCCATGCGGGCGACGTTGCGGTTGTCCTCGCCCGCCTGGTTGGCGGCGCCCCAGTAGATGTCGTCGATCCGGGCGGGGTCCAGCTGCGGGATGTCGGCGACGAGCCCTCGCACGACGCCCGCCGCGAGGTCGTCGGGGCGTACGGAGGAGAGGGCGCCGCGCAGTTTGCCGATGGGGGTGCGGCGGGCGGCGGCGAAGTGGACGGTGCGCACGATACGGCTCCGGATCGGTCTCGCTACGTAAATTAGCGGTGCTAGTTTTGGAGTCTATGCGGGAGGCGGGGGCCAAGGGAAGAGGGGGCCGCCGCCGGCCCCGGAGCCCCTGCCGCCCTACGCCTGCGCCCGCCCCAGCTCCGCCAGGCGGGCCAGGACGGGCAGCGCCTGCGCGAGAGCCGTGCGCTGCTCGGGGGTCAACTGCTCGATGAGCGGCTCCAGATGCCGGGCCCTGTCGGCGTGCCGGGCGCGGCCGATCGCGCGGCCCGCCTCGGTGATGTGGACGAGCACGGCGCGCCCGTCGCTCGGATCGCGGCGCCGCTCCACCAGGCCGTCCCGCTCCAGGCGGGTGACCAGCTGGGTCATCCCCGGCTGGCTGACCTGCTCGGTCCGCGTCAGCTCGGTCAGCCGCTGCGGGCTGCCGCCGAACGCCAGGGTGTCGAGCACCGAGAGCGTCGTGAACGGCAGCTTCTCCAGGACGGGCATCCGGATGTAGAAGCGGTTGAAGTTCTCGATCGCCGCGGTGAAGGCACCCACGTCCAGCTCGTCGTTCAGGTGGTCGTCACTCAAGTCGTCGTTCCGCATCACAGCCGCCTCGGAGAGAAGCACATCACGTGCCTACGTGGATCGACTGCCTATTTAAGCGGCCCGCGCCGCTCCCCGTGGGGCAGGCCCCGGGGAGAGGCCCTGGTCAGCCGAGACCGATCCGTACCGCGCCGCCCCCGACGTCCACCCCGTCCGTCCAGGAGCCGGAGAGGCGGAACGGCCGGTTCGGGACCGCGGGGCGCCGCATGCGGGTGCGGTGCAGGGTCCTGCCGTCCTGTGTGACGACCAGAGTGGGGCGCGCACGGAGCGCGGCCGTCCGCAGGGTGAAGCCGCCGCACGGCTCGTCCGGGGTCAGGCGGTTCGGCGCGACCCAGGCGAGCGGGGCCGCGACCCGCAGCGGCACCGACGCCGCGGGCCAGTCGCCCTCGCAGAGGTAGCGCCGCACGGCGGCCGCCGCCGCGGCGCCCTCCCGCGCCACCACGCGGGCCGGCTCGACGGCGTGCAGGACGTTGCCCACCGCGAAGACGCCGCGCTCCGGCGTGCGGAAGGCCGCGTCGATCGCGGGCCCCCGCGTGCCGGGGTCCAGCGGCAGCCCGCCGCGCCGGGCCAGTTCGTGGTCGGGCACGAAGTCCCCGGTGAAGACCACCGTGTCGCAGGCGACGTACGCCGTCCTGCCGTCCCGGTGCCGCAGGCCGACCCCCGACAGGCGCGCCCGGCCGTGGAGTCCGGTCACGGTGGCGTCGGTGAGCAGGGGGATGCCGTGCCGCAGCCGGGCGTCCAGGGCGCGCAGCTGCGCCGCCTGGGGGCGCGGGTGCTCGGTGACCAGGGCGGCGACGGCGACCCCGGCCCGCCGCAGGGTGTCCAGAGCCGCGAAGCTCACGGGCTCGGCGCCGACCACGACGGCCCGGCTGCCGATCCGCTGCCGGTACAGGTGGACGGCCTGCTGGAGCTCGCCCGTGGTGTAGACCCCCGCGGGCCGCGTGCCCGGCACCAGGCGCGCGGCGCGCGGCCGCTCGCGGGCGCCGGTGGCGAGGACCACGGCGCGGGCGGTGATGCGCTCCAGGCCCCGCGGGCTCGTGGTGTCCAGGGTGAGCGGCGCCGCCCAGCCCGTCACGGTGACGCCGGTCCGCAGCACCGCTCCGGTGCCGACGGCCGCCGCGACACAGCGCTCCGCGTACTGCGGTCCCGTCATCCCGAGGCGTCCGAACCCGCCGTGCGGACAGTGCCGCGGCACGCCGCCGGCCTGCCGCTCGCGGTCCACCACCTCGACCTCGCCGACGCCTGCCGCGGCGAGCGAGGCCGCGGCGGCGAGGCCCGCGGGACCCGCGCCGACGACCAGCGCGTCGACGATGCGCTCGCGCCTCATCACTCCCCCAACTCCCGGCCTTCTTCGAAGCGTTCCCGCTCGAAGAGGGCCCGTACCTCGGCCCCGCAGTAGAAGCCCTGACAGCGCCCGCCCCGCGCCCGTGTGCGGCGCCGCAGGCCGTCCAGCGACGCCGGCGGCACCGTCGAGGCGAGGGCGTCGCGGATCTCGCCGCGCGTCACCCGCTCGCAGTGGCAGACCACGGCACCGTACGCCGGGTCGGCCGCGATGAGGTCGGCGCGCCGGTAGGGGCGGGGGAAGGCCTCGCCGAGGTTCGGCATGCGCACGGGCGCCAGGTCCCGCGCCGCGGGCAGGTCCAGACCCGTGGCGCCGAGGAGTTCGGTGACGTGGGCCGCGATGGCCAGGGACGCGGTGAGCCCGGTGGAGCGGATGCCGCCGACGGTGACGCAGCGCAGCTCCTTGTGGGCACTGATGCGGTAGTCGTCCTGCTCGGTGGCGGCGCGCAGGCCCGCGTAGACCGCGGTGACCTCCTCGTCGAGCAGCTCGGGCAGGATCCGGCGGCCCTGCTCGCGCAGCGCGGCGATGCCCTCGGCCGTCGACCCTGTGGCCGTCTTGTCGTCCGACTCCTCGGCGGTGGGCCCGAGAAGAACGTTTCCGTACACGGTCGGGGCCACCAGGACGCCCTTGCCGAGCGCGGTGGGGACGGGCAGCAGGATGTGCCGCACCAGATCGCGGGCGAGCTTGTCGAAGACGAGGAGCTGGCCGCGGCGCGGGGTGACGGTGAAGTCGTCGTGGCCGAGCATGCGGTCGACCGCGTCGGCGTGCACTCCGGCGGCGTTGACGAGGAAGCGGGTGCGCACGGGGCCGCGGGCCGTGGTCAGCACGTGCCGGTCGGCCTCTTGGCCGGCCCCCTCCACACGGCAGCCGAGGTGCAGGTCCACTCCCGCGCGCACGGCCTGGGTGGCGTACGCGAGGGTGGTCGTCCAGGGGCAGATGACGCTCTCGCCCGGGACGTCGAGCGCGCCGAGCGCCCCGGGGCCCAGGTGCGGCTCGCGGGCCCGCGCCTCGGCGGGGCCGATGATCCGCGCCTCCCGGTAGCCGTTGCGCTCCGCCTTGGCCAACAGGCCCGGGAGCGCGGCACGTTGCCCGGCGTCCCAGGCGACGAGCAGCGCGCCGACGGGCTCCACGGGGATCCCGCACTCGGCGGCGTACGCGGCGAGCAGCCGCTGCCCCTCGCGCACGAGGCGGGACTCGAGGGAGCCGGGCACGGCGTCGAACCCGGTGTGCAGGATCGCCGTGTTCGCCTTCGACGTGCCCTCGCCGACGTCGTCGGCGGCCTCGACCAGGGCGATCCGCAGGCCCTGGTGGCGGGCCAGTTCGCGGGCGATCGCGCAGCCGACGACTCCGGCGCCGATGACGGTCACGTCGTACGTCACGTCCGGCGGCGCGCCGTTCCTGGTGACCGCCATCAGGGCGTACGTTCCATCAGCGCGGCCACCGCCGAGCGGAAGCCGGCGAGGCGTTCGGCCGCCAGGTCGGCGTCGATCCGCGGCTCGTACACGGCGGCGGGCCGCCACCTGGGCACGGCGTCGGCGACGGTGAGCGCCGGGTCCAGGCCGATGCGGGCGACGGCGGCCGCGCCGAGGGCGGTGACGTCCGGCAACGCCGAGACCTCGACGGGCAGTTGGAGCAGATCCGCCTGGGTCTGCATGAGCAGCGCCGAGCGGGTCAGGCCGCCGTCGACCCGCAGGCTCGTCAGGGGCTCCCCCATGTCGCGGGCCACCGCGTCGGCGAGCGCGGCGACTTGGGCGGCGATGCCCTCGCACAGGGCGCGGACCAGGTGTCCGGGGGTGGTGTCGAGGCCGAGGCCGGTCAGTGAGCCGCGCAGGTCGCCGCGCCACCAGGGGGCGGCGAGCCCGGCGAGCGCGGGCACGAAGGTGACGCCGCCGGAGTCCGGGACGGCGGAGCCGACGGGGTCGATGTCCTCGGCGCCGCCGATCACGCCGAGGCCGGTGAGCCAGCGCACGGCGGACGCGGCGGTGTAGACCTGCCCGTCCAGGCAGTAGCTGCTCTCTCCGGCGAGCCGCCAGGCCACGCAGCTGACCAGGCCCGAGCCGCCGCGGCGGGGCCGCGGGCCGGTCTGGGCGAGGAGGAACGCGCCTGTGCCGTAGGTGCACTTGGCGCTGCCCGGCGTGGTGACGTCCTGGGCGAGCAGCGCGGCCTGCTGGTCGACGAGGAGCCCGGTGAGCGGGAGTTCGGGGCCGAACGCGGTGGTCGTGCCGACCGGTTCCGCGGCGTCGACGACGCGGGGCAGGCGCTCGTCGGCGAGCCCGTAGAGGTCGAGGGCGCGCGGCGACCACGCCACGGCGTCGAGGTCGAGGAGCTGGGTGCGGCCCGCGGTGGCGGCGTCGGTGACGAAGGCGCCGGTGAGGCGGTGGACGAGCCAGGCGTCGCTGGTCGTGACCACTCCGCGCCGGGTGCGGTGGCGACGTATCCACGCCATCTTGGGCGCGGCGAAGTAGGGGTCGAGCGGGAGCCCGGTGAGGCCGCGCAACTCATCGGCGTGGTCGGCCAGTTCGGCGCAGACCGACTCCGCGCGGCGGTCCTGCCAGACGAGGGCGTCGGTGAGGGGTTCGCCGGTCTCCGGGTCCCAGGCGAGGACCGTCTCGCCCTGGTTGGCGAGGCCGACGGCGGCGACGGGTTCGCCCGCGTCGGCGAGCGCGCGACGGCCCGCGTCGACGACGGAGGAGAGCAGCTCGGCGGGGTCGGCCTCGACCAGGCCGCCGGGCAGGAAGCGGGGGCGCACCGGCGCCGTGCCCGAGCCGATCACGCCGCGCTCCGGGCAGACCACGAGGGCCTTCGTGCCGGAGGTGCCCTGGTCGACGGCGAGCACGGGGCGCCGCGCCGAAGGCCGCTCATAGGTGATCACCGCGGAAGACTGCTACAGGGTGCCGGAGGGCGTCAAGGGACCCGGCCTGACCCGCCAGCAGACCGAACTCCCCGGTTCCGCCGCAGAAATGACAACGATGGCCATCAAATGAACACGCGGGGCGCCGCGTTGACAAAACGTCGACAGACCGTTGCCAAAACAGGGCCACAAAAGATCGCGGAAGTGCCCTGGAAACGGAAGGGCCGGATCTACACTGACCGCCGAACGACACCGTCAACTCCCTTGCAGGACAACTCCGTTCAGCCGCCGATCCCCTCCCTCTCCCCCGACTGAGGACTCATGCCCATGCCGTCAGGCCGCCCGGTGTACCACCCGGCGGGCCACGACGAAGCGCTGCGCGCGGTGCTCCAGGACCTCAAGGCAGGCCGCTGGGTCTCCACGCGCAACCTGCTGACCGAGACGCCCGACTGGGGGCTGTGGACACAGCGCACGCAGATCCTGGCGGCGGCCGTCGCCGGTTCCGACGTGGTGCGGACCTGGCGCGCCGAGGAGCCGCACAGCGCGTCGGCCGCCGTACTGCACACCCGGGTCCTGGTGGAACGTGCCCTGCGCGCCCACCGGTCGGGCCACCGGCGGACCAACGACCTGTGGCGCGAGGCCGTGACGGCGTGCGGCGCCGCGTCCGCCATGTCCCCCGAGGACCCCGTGCCGTGGATCTGCCTGCTCGCCCTGGCCCGGCTCGACGAGGGCCAGCGGTGGGACGAGCACCGGATGGCACCCCCTGAGCCGATGCTCTTCCCCGGGCCCTGGCAGCTCCTGGCCGAGGCCGACAAGCGCGACCCGGGCAACCGCGAGGCGTACCACCGGATGCTGCAGTTCGTGTACGGGCGCCGTGCCCACGGGCCGCTCACCGAGGCGTACAACTTCGTGCAGTGGGCGTCGGCGGCGGCCCCCGCGGGCTCCGCGCTGCACCTGCTGCCGCTGTACGTCCACGTGGAGCGCCACCGCAGGGAGGCGGGCCAGGAACGGGCCCTCGACCTGCACTGGATCTCCGAGGACGCCACGCGCGGCGCACTGCGCGCCCTGCAGCTGTGGTTCGACCACGCGCCGCCGCCCGCCACGGCCTCGCTCCTCGACCTCAACCACCTCGCGCACGCGCTGTGGGGCGCCCATCAGTTCCACGACGCGGCACGGGTGTTCACCGCCCTCGACCCGTTCTTCACGGTCGTGCCCTGGACGTACCGCACCCCCTCCCCCGGCACCCCCTCCCCCGGCACCGCCGACGCGGCCGCCGAGGTCTTCGTCCAGGCCCGCGCCCGCTGCTTCAACGCCGCCGGGGACCCCGGCCCCGCCTAGTCCCCCGCGGCTCCCCCGCCCCCCCACCACCACCGCTCCCCCGGAGGTCCATCCGTGTCCCGCACCACCTGGTCGTCGAGCACCGTCCCAGCACCACGCCAGGACGAGGAGGAGAGGCTCAGAGAGCTCGGCTACCAGCCCGTCCTGGCCCGCCGCATGGGCGGGTTCGGGAACTTCGCGATCAGCTTCTCTGTCATCTCCGTCCTCTCCGGCTGCATGACGCTGTACGGCTTCGGCCTGACCACCGGCGGCCCCGCCGTGATGCTGTGGGGCTGGGTCGGCGTCGGCCTCTTCGTGCTCTGCGTGGGCCTCGCACTCGCCGAGGTCACCAGCGCCTACCCGACGTCGGGCGCCCTCTACTACATGGCCGACCGGCTCGGCGGGCGCCGCTGGGGCTGGTACACGGGCTGGCTCAACCTGCTCGGCCTGCTCGGCGCCATCGCGGGCATCGACTACGGCGCGGCCCTGTTCACCGGCGCGTTCCTGAACCTCAGGTTCGGCTTCGAGCCGACCGCCGAGAAGACCTTCCTGATCTTCCTGTGCATCCTGCTGCTGCACGCCGTCCTGAACCTCTTCAACGTACGCCTGGTCAGCCTGCTCAACTCGATCAGCGTGTGGTGGCACGTGGCCGGCGTCACCGTGATCGTCGGCGTCCTCGCGATCGTCCCCGACCACCACCAGGCCCCCTCCGACGTCTTCTTCACGTACTTCGACGGCACCGGCTGGGACAACCCGCTCTACGTCACCGCGATCGGCCTGCTCCTCGCGCAGTACACGTTCTCCGGGTACGACGCGTCGGCACACCTGTCCGAGGAGACCTCCAACGCGTCGGTGACCGCGGCGCGCGGCATCGTGCGCGCCATCTGGGCGTCGTGGATCGCCGGCTTCGTGCTGCTGACCGGGCTGACCTTCGCCATCCGGGACTACGCGGGCACGCGGGCCACGGAGACCGGGGTGCCGCCCGCGCAGATCATGATCGACGCCATCGGCGAGTCCGGGGCGTCCGCCCTGCTGCTCATCGTGATCGTGGCCCAGCTGTTCTGCGGCAACGCCGAGACGGCCGCCGCGAGCCGCATGGTGTTCGCCTTCAGCCGCGACAACGCCCTGCCCGGCTCCGCCCTGTGGCGCAAGGTCAGCTCCCGCACCCAGGTGCCGGTGCCCGCGGTGTGGCTCTCGGTGGGCCTGGCCGCGGCGATCGCCCTGCCGTCCCTGTACTCGGCGACCGCGTACACGGCCGTGACCGCGATCAACGTCATCGGCATCACGCCCGCGTACGCCATCCCGATCTTCCTGCGGCTCCGCGCGGGCGACCGCTTCCGGCCGGGGCCGTGGAACCTGGGCCGCTGGAGCAGGCCCATCGGCTGGATCGCGGTGCTCTGGGTGGCGTTCGTGACGGTGCTGTTCTGTCTGCCGCAGGTCTCGCCGGTGACGGTCAGCACGATGAACTACGCCTCGATCGCGCTCGCCGTGGTACTCGTCCTGGCCACCGTCTGGTGGTTCGTCGCGCGCCGCTCCTACAGCACGCCGCGGGCCTACGGCTCGGACCGCGAGCAGGCGGAGGTCGCGGAGAACATCGTCTGAGGCCGCTCCCGCAGGAGCTTCGCCGGGCCGAACCCGCCTACACCGAACGGTCGTTGAGGATCTTCTGGAAGAGCCGGTGGTCGCGCCAGGCGCCGTTGATGTACAGATAGCCCGGCGCGAGCCCGTACTCCTCGAAGCCGCACTTGGCCAGGACGCGCTGCGACGCGGTGTTGTGGAGCAGGGTGCCCGCCTCGACGCGGTGCAGGCCGAGTTGGGCGTCGGCGGCCTCGCACACGTGCCGCGCCGCGCCGGACGCGAGGCCGCGGCCCTGGTGCTCCGCGTCGATCCAGTAGCCGAGGTTTCCGCTGCGGGCCGGGCCGAGCACGATGTTCGACAGGGCGGCGTGCCCGACGATCTCACCCCCGCTGTCGAGCACCCAGTGCGCCGAACGCCCCGCACGGCCGTCCGCCAACTGCGCCCGGACCCGCTCGACTTGGCCCTCCTCGGTGAAGAAGGCCTCGGGCCGGTCCGGGTCCCAGGGGCCCAGGTGCGCGCGGTTGCGCCGGTAGGCACGCGCGAGCGCCCGGGCGTCGTCGAGCGTGACGGGCCGGATGAGGACGTCTGCCGCGAGGGTGACCGCTCCACTGATCATGCGCCAAGCGTACGAGGGGCCCCCGGCGCGGAGGGTTCGCCCCTGGGAGCGTCAGCGCCCGCCCGCGACCCTCAGCACCGTTCCCGTCGTGTACGAGGCGTCGTCCGACAGCAGCCAGGAGACGGCCGCCGCGATCTCCGAGGGCCGGCCCGAGCGCCCCATCGGAATGCCGGACGCGAGCTTCGCGGGCCGCTCGGGGTCGGCGTGGAACTCGGTCCAGATCACGCCGGGGGCAACGGCGTTGACGCGGATGCCGTCGCCCGCGACCTCCTTGGACAGCCCGATCGTCATCGTGTCGACGGCGCCCTTGGCGGCGGCGTAGTGGACGTACTCGCCCGGGGAGCCGAGGGTCGCGGCGGCGGACGAGACGTTCACGATCGCGCCGCCGCCGTTCGCCCTGAGGTCCCGCACCGCGCGCCGGGCGCAGAGCAGATAGCCGAGGACGTTCACTTCCAGGGCCCGGCGCATGCCCTCGGCGTCGGCATCGGCGAGCGGGCCGACGGGGCCGCTCACCCCGGCGTTGTTGACCAGGCCGGTGACCGGGCCGAGCTCGGCCGCGGCGGTGTCGAAGAGGCGGTCGACGTCGGCCTCGTCCGCGGTGTCGACCTGCACGGTGACGCAGCGGCGGCCGGCCGCGCGCACCGCTTCGGCGGCCCGCTCGGCGGCCGCCTCGTCCGAGCGGTAGCCGATGACGACGTCGTGACCGTCCTCGGCGAGACGGGCGCTGACAGCGGCGCCGATACCGCGGCTGCCGCCGGTGACGACGGTGACGGGCTGGTGCTGCACGGGGACCTCCGGCTGTGGGTGGCTGACTGTCGCGCCGCCCGGCCGCGGGGATCGCCCGCGTCCGGCACGGCGTCATCCTACGAAGCGGTGATCTTCGTCAGCGGCCCGGGGCCGCGGGCTCCGCCCCGGGTGCCACGCACACCAGCGTGGTGCCGACGGTGTCGCGCCGCAGCCGCAGCAGGTTCCAGCGGGGCTGCCACTGGGCGAGGCCCTTGTGCTCCCGCAGCAGGGCGCGCAGCCGTGCCGGGTCGTGCGTCCACAGGGTGGCGGGCACGCCCCGGGTGGGGCCGAGCACATGGAGGGCGATGCTGCCGTCGTCCCGTACGTCGTGCGAGGACAGCAGCACGTCGACGAGCGTGCCGGGGTCCTTCGCGCTGCCGCGGGCCTGGATCCAGTGGACCTGGTGGCCGGGCGTACGGGTGGCGCAGGTGGCGTGGTCGCAAAGGGCGTTCGGGTACGTCATGGAGCGCCTCCGGAGTCGTGGACCCCGGGTGTCGCCGACCCGGTGATCCGCCGTTCCCCGCGCACGTCGCGCGGGGCGGGTCGTCACCCGGGGCACCCGCGACGGAGCGGGGTGCCGTCCAGCGAGCCGGGGCTTGACACTGGAACTCGTGACCCGCCCCGACCGTAACACGGGCCCTACCGAGGCGTCGCCGGAGTAATCGCGTCCTCCGGAGCGGCCGCCTCCGCGGGCAGGCTGTCCATGAAGGAGCTGACCGAGAAGACCGCGTTGCCGGGTCCCGCCGGTCCGTAACCGGGCGGCGAGGACAGGCCGTTGGCCTCCATCGTGGCCCGGTAGGCCTCCAGGAGGCGCACGTGGTACTCCAGCGGGGCGCCCTGCGGATTGGCCTTGCCCAGCGGCGTCGTGGGCTCCGGGCACCAGGTGGTGAAGCGGGGCGTGATGCCGCGCGACATGAAGTACTGCAGCCCCTCGACGGTGGAGTCGATGGCCTCGTCGACCGTCTTGAAGCCGAACGGCTCCGCCATCTCCACGCCCGCGACGAAGTTGGGGATCACGTTGCGCGGGCCGAACACCTCGGCGGAGTCCAGGATGCGGCGGTGCCACTCGTCACGGCCGACGTAGCGCTCCTTGCCGGGGCAGTACCGCTCGAAGAGATACGGGTCCCACACCTCGTAGTTGGGGTGGTAGATCCGCACGCCGTAGTCGTGGAACCGCTGGACGTCGGCCTTGGGCAGGGCCTGCGCGACGACCTTGCCGATCCAGCGGCCGGGGAAGCGCTCCTCGATGGCCTTCGCGTACTGGCCGTAGAAGTCGGCCTCGTCCTTGCCGCCGACCTTCGAGGTGACGGCGCCGCCGGTCAGCGTGTAGGCGGTGGAGGACTTGTTGGTGTCGTACTTGTCGATGATCGCGAGCGCTTCGAGTACCTCCTCCACCGGCTTCACACCGGTGTAGGGGCGCCCGGCCGCCTTGTGCTGGCGCCAGTTGTGGTTGATGTCGCAGTACTGGCACTCCTCCTTGGCGCCGAAGTACTGGCAGACCCGGAAGACCGTCAGATAGATGAGGTAGCCCCACTGGATGGTGGGCGCCACCTCCATCACGGACTTGCCGTTCTCCAGCGTGTGCCGGTAGTAGTCCGGCATCGGCGGCAGGCCCACGTCGGAGATCCGCACGCCGTCCAGGTAGAGGCCGAGCACGCCGTTGTCGTCGGCCGCGACCCGGTAGGGCGAGGCCGGGTTGACGCGGACCGAGACGACGGTGCGGCGCAGCTCGTAGGGGCCGCCGGTGAGGACGATCTCCTCGGGCGGGCGGCGCAGGGCCGCGGCGCCCAGCTCGGGGAGCGTGCCGTGGTCGAAGGAGAAGATGAAGTACGACTTCGGCTTGACGTCGCCGCCTTCGTTGTCGCTGAGCGCCGACTCGTCGAAGGCGATGCCCCCGCGCAGCAGATCCTCCTTGATCACGGCTTCCCGCGGCACGTGCGGGAACCGCTCCATGAGTGACTCGATGAGTTCGGTACGGCTCTCGCTGCGGCTTGGCATGGGCCGGGCACCTCGGAATCCTGTCGGTCGATCTGTCCCGTCCACGCTAATACGCGCCCGATCCGCCGCGGATCCGGCTCCGGTCGCAGGGCGCATCGCCCGTAGGGCTAGGCTCCTGGTGGCGTGCCTCCTTCGACGACGGTCCCCGGCTTCGGTACGTCGAGGTCCGTGAGATACCGCACGACCGTCTCCGCCTCCGCGCCGCCGTTGAAGATCTTCACGGCGTGGCCCCAGCCCGCGACCTCGACGAGCGTCGCCGCGTCGCCGAGCCGTTCCCTGGCCGAGCGCGCCCAGTCGATCGGCGTGGCGTTGTCGTGACGGGCGCCGATGAGGAGCAGCGGCGTCTCGACCTCGGTCGGCCCGGTCGCTTCGGCGCTCGGGGCCGGAACGCCCTGGCAGAGGTTGGCGTACGAGACGGTGTTCGGGGAGTGGCCGAAGCGGGGCGCGGCCTCGCGGGCGGCGCGCTGGTCGGCCAGGTAGGCGCCGGCGTCCGGTACGCGAAGGTTCAGGTCGGCGCAGACGGAGAAGTCGGCGCCGGGCAACAGCTTCCCCAGGGGGGCGTCGCCTTCGTCCGTCTCCCAGGCCTTGCCGGTGTCGAGGCTGTCCAGGTACTCGGCGACGGCGGGCCAGGACGGGGTCAGGAGCATCGCGTCGATCGTGCCGTCGAGCTCGGTGCGCGGGACGTTCTCGCCGCCACCCCGCAGCTTCCCCTCGGCGGCGCGCGCCGCGAGGCGGTCGTAGACCTGCCGGGCGTCACGCCCGCCCAGAGCGCAGTCGCCGCCGCGCTCACACCACCTGGCGAACTCCTCGAAGGCGTCCTCCAGGGCCTTCGCACCGGTCACGCCGAAGGCTCGGCGGCCCATGCCGGGATCCATGACGCCGTCGAGTACGGCGGCCCGCACCCGGTCGCCGTGCTCGGCGGCGTACCGCTGGCCGTAGACCGTGCCGTACGAGTGGCCGTACAGGGAGATCCTGTCCTCGCCGAGCGCGGCGCGGATGACGTCCATGTCGCGGCTGACGCTGCCCGCGTCGGTGTGCCGGGCGACAGGTCCGGAGGTCTTCGCGCAGTCCGCGGCGAGCTCGGTCACGCGCTTCTTCATCCGCGCGAACTCGCCGGGCGTCGCGGCGGGCCGCCGGTCCTTCAGCGCGGCGGCCATGGGCCCGGACGGGCACTGGACCGGGCTGCTGAGGCCGACGCCGCGCGGGTCGAAGCTCACGACGTCGAAGCGACGCTCGGCACCGCCCCACTCCTTGGTCTGCGCGACGTTCTGGACGCCGGAGTTGCCGGGCCCGCCGGGCAGGAACATCAGGGTGCCGATGCGCTGGTCGGGGCGGGTCGCCTGGCGCCGGACCACCGCGACGTCGATCTTCTCGCCGTCCGGCGAGGACCAGTCCACGGGGACGCGGACGGTGCCGCACTCGGCGCCCTCGGGCGCGCCTTCGGTGGCGTCGGCCGGGCAGGCCTTCCACGTGATGCGCTGCCGCTCGGGGCCCGCCTTCTGGGGGCGCTCGGGTGTGCCGGAGGAGCAGGCGGCCAGCGCGAGGAGAGCGGCGCCGGTGGTGGCGGCGGTCAGCGCCCCCTTCGTACGTGCCCCTTTCGTACGTGCCCCTTTCGTACGTGACCGCATCAGCGCTTCGCCTTCATCGCGACGTCCTTGTCCTGCCAGGCGTACAGCGCGCCGTCGACCTTCGCGCCGGACCACGTGCCGCAGTTCGTGTCGGCCTTGGCGGCGAGGTCGGAGGGGAACCAGTCGGCCTTCAGCCGCGGCTCGCCCTGCGGGTCGCCCTTGGTGCACTGGGCGGGGAACTTCCCGTCCGGGGTCCTGAACGTGATGATCCGGTCGTCGCCGGTCGTCGACATGACGTACTTGATGCCGGACGCGTCGTCGGGCAGCCAGCGCGGCATGGAGTTGCGGGCGCTCTTCGCCGCGGCCCCGTCCTGGTAGGACGCCTTCTCCTCGTGGTCGTCGAAGGGGTTCATCGAGCCGGCGCAGGCCGTCAGGGAGAGGGCGAGGGCCGCGGCGCCGAGCGCGCAGAGCGTGGTGCGCGCGGCGCGGGGGCGGAGCTGCGCAGGGCGGAGAGGTCGGTGCATCGTGGTCGCTTTCCTCGGAGTCGGAGCGGTTGAGCCGATCTGACTGAGTCGGGTGACTGAGTCGCGCCGACTGGACCGGAGTGGCTCAGTCGGAGTGGCTGCCTCCACGGTCGTCGCCCCGGGGGTCTTCGCGCCTCGGCCCATCGGTCGATCACCGACGCCCCCATCAGGCTTTCGGCTGATCCGTCCGGTACGACCTGATGCGTACATTCGGTACGTGGATGATCACCGCCCGCCGCCCGGGCCCGCCCGTACCCGCCTCGGCAGGACCCTGCTGTTCGCCGTCCCCGCCGTGTTCCTGTGGCTCGGCGACCTGGTGTCCAGCCGACCCGACGGCCCCTGGGCGACGCTCGTCTCGGGGCCACTGGCCGTCGCCGTGCTGCTGATGCGGCGCGGTCCCGGCATCGAGGTGCGGGCCGCCGTCGCCACGCTGGGGTCCGCGGCGCTGACCCTCGGCCTGTACCTCGCCTCCGCGACCGGCACCTGGGGCCTCCTGGAGTCCTTCGCACTGCTCGCCCTGCTCACGGTCACCGCCCGCACGGCGCGGCTGCCCGCCGCATACGCCCTGTGTCCGCTGCTCGCGGTGGCCGTCGCGGTGCTGCCCGTCCGGACGGGCATCCACTCCGACGCCGAGACCTTCGCGTTCATCCTCACCGTCGCGGCGGGCGGCGCCCTCGCGCTCGGCGGCTATCTGCGGTCCCTGGACAACCGGCGGGCCCTCGCGGTGACCGCCACGCAGGAGGAGGAACGCCGCCGCATCGCCCGCGACCTGCACGACTTCGTCGCGCACCACGTGACCGGCATCGTCGTACAGGCCCAGGCGGCGCGGGCCATCCGCGAGGTCGCCCCCGAACAGCTCGACCCGCTCCTCGCCGGGATCGAGAAGGCCGGCGGCGAGACCCTCGACTCGATGCGGCGCCTGGTCCACGTCCTGCGCGCCGAGCCCGGCGCCACGACCCGGCCCGACGACCTGCTCGCCGAGTTGGCCTCGCTGGTCGCGGCGGCCCACGGCGAGGCGGCCACCCTGGAGGTGAGCGCGCGGGCCCGTGCCGCCGCGCTCGCGCCCGAGGTGGAGACGGCTGTGCACCGCGTCGTCCAGGAGGCGCTCACCAACGTCACCCGGCACGCGCCCGGCGCCACGGACATCCGGGTGCGGCTCGCCACCGAGGCCGGGGAACTCGTCGTCGAGGTCGTCAACGGCCCCGCGGGGCAGCGCCGTTCGGGAGACCGGACACCGCCGGGCGGCCACGGCGGCCTCGGCCTGATCGGGCTGCGGGAACGGGTCAGCGCGGTGGGCGGCGGCCTCGACGCGGGCCCTCTGGAGGACGGGGGCTGGCGGGTCCGCGCCGCGCTCCCCGTGCTGCGCCTGCCAGAATCGGGGACATGAGCAGCGGAACGCCGGTGAGGGTGCTGATCGCGGACGACCAGGAGATGGTGCGGACCGGGTTCCGGCTCATCCTGTCCGCGCAGCCGGACATCGAGGTCATCGGCGAGGCCGCCGACGGCGCCGCGTGCGTGGAGCTCGCCCGGCGCCTGCGGCCCGACGTCTGCCTGGTCGACGTCCGCATGCCGAAGCTCAACGGCCTGGAAGTGACCCGCAAGCTCGCCGGGCCCGGCGCCGTCGACCCCCTGCACGTCGTGGTCGTCACCACCTTCGACCAGGACGACTACCTCGACGAGGCGCTGCGCGGCGGCGCCGTCGGCTTCCTCCTCAAGGACGCCGGCCCCGGACTGCTCGTGGAGGCGGTGCGCGCCGCCGCCCGCGGCGACGCGCTCGTCTCCCCCGCCGTGACACTGCGGCTCCTGGAACGCATGGCGGACCGGCACGGCCCGCAGTGCGGCGCTGCGGCCACCGCGCCCGCCCCCGGCACCCTCTCGGAGCGCGAGCTGGACGTCGTCCGACTCGTCGCCCGCGGCCGCACCAATCAGGAGATCGCCGAGGAACTGTTCATCTCCCTCGGCACCGTCAAGACCCATCTCGCGCACGTCCAGACGAAACTGGCCGTGCGCAACCGAGTGGAGATCGCCGCGTGGGCCTGGGAAGCGGGCCAGGTCGGTCGCCTCTGACACCCGTCGGACCGGCCCGGTACGATCTCCGGCATGCCGCCCGCCGACCCCCTCATACCCGCTCCGAAATGCGGAAACGGGCCCCCCTCCAACCCCACCCGGACTAGGATGAACCCTGCCGCAGCGGGCAGCGGGCAGCGGGCAGCGGGCAGCGGGCAGCGGGCAGCGGGCAGCGGGCAGCGGGCAGCGGGCAGCGGGCAGCGGGCAGCAGGTCCTTCCTCAGGTGAGAAGCGGGTCCTTTTCGCCGCGCGGTCGGCGACCGCTCTGCACCGGCTCCTCGACGTCCTGCCCGTCTTCGCGGGCGACGACCGCATCCGGCGTCGCTTCACCCTCGTCCCCGGCTCCGACTTCGCCGCCGACGCCCTCGCGGCCGTCGAACGCGCGGGCGGGCACACCATCCCCTGGGCCGAGGCCCGCGCCCACCGCCACGACCTGATCGTCGCCGCGAGCCCAAAGGGCCGACTCACCGAGCTGCGCGGGCCGCGCGTCCTGCTCCCGCACGGCGCGGGCTACAACAAGGCACTCGCCGAAGAGGACACAGCGAACGACTCCGCCTCCGGCATGGACCCCGAGCTCCTGATGCCGGACGGACGCCCCCTGGCCCACCTGCACGCCCTCGCGCACCCCTCCCAAGCCGCCCGCCTCGCCACCAAGTGCCCGCCCGCCGCCGCCCGAGCGGCCGTGACCGGCGACCCCACGCTCGACCGCGTCCTCGCCTCCCTGCCGCTGCGCGAACGCTACCGCGCCGCGCTGGGCACGGACGGCAGGAAGCTCGTCGTCCTCACCTCCACCTGGGGCCCGCACTCCCTCATCCGACGCCACCCGGAACTCCCCGCACGCCTGGCCGCGGAGCTCCCCCACGACGCGTACCAGCTGGGCCTCGTCCTGCACCCCAACGAACACAGCAGGACAGGGGAGTTCGACCTCGCACAGGACCTCGCGCCCGCCCTCGACGCCGGCCTGGTCCTGGCCCGCCCCCACGAGGAGTGGGCCGCGCTCCTCGTCGCCGCCGACGTACTCGTCACGGACCACGGCTCGGCCGCGCTGTACGTCGCCGCGGCCAAGGACGTCCCGATGGTCGCCGCGTGCGACGGCGGCGGCGAGCTCATCCCGGGCTCCCCCATGGCCGAACTCCTCGCCCGCATACCGGCGCTGGGACCCGTCGACCGGCTGACGACGGCCGACCTGGAGCGCGCCGTCGGCGCGCACAGGCCCGGTGTCCCCACGGCCCTCGCCGAGCCCGCGTTCGCCGAGCGCGGCAACGCCGTGCGCCGACTGCGCGAGGAGCTGTACCGCATCCTCGACCTGACACCCCGAGGCCACCCGGCCGGACCGCGCCCCCTGCCGGACCCCGCGCCACCCGCCCGTACCCCGGGCGCCTTCGCCGTACAGGCGTACGTACGGCCTGCCGACGAGGGCACCCCGCAGGTGCATGTCGAGCGGCGGCCCGCCCACTTCCGGTCTCCCGCACACCACCTGGCAGCCGAAGACGGCAAGGCCTCGGACACCCAACTCCAGAGCGCCGGGCTGCTGTTCCGCCGCGCCGCGCCCCGCTCCCCCGCCGCGCAGGGCGAGCGCTGGACCGCCGACGGCTGGACGCGCCACACGCTCACCGCCTACGGCGGCCTGCGCACCGCCGCGGTCGCCCTGGACGCCGAACACTGCCTGCTGCGCCGCACCGACGGCGACCTGTTGTCCGTCCGCGTCGAGCCGCACCACCTGCCGGACGGCCGGGTGCTGCGCGCGGACCCGGCGGCCGCGCTCTCGGCCGTGCACGCCTGGCTCGTCCACCAACAGGCCACGCCCCGACACCCGGTGACGATCCGCTGCGTCATCGCGTCCCGTACCCATCAGGCGACGCTCACCCCCGCCACCCCCGAGGAAGCCGGGTGGGAAGTCTGAGCACCCCACGCCCACGACGGGCGCGGGAAACCGGGCGCCGCCCGCCGGACAGCGAGCAGCAGGGCTACGCGGGCTCCGCCAGCCCCCCGCCCCTCTCCCGCACACTCCGCGCCGCCGCACGGAAGGACGCCGCGCCGCCCTCGTCCCCGCACTCCTGCGCCACCGAGGCCAGCGCGTCCAGGACCCGCAGTTCCTCGCGCACGGACCCGCTGAGGCGCGCCTCCTCCAGAGCCGCGTCGTAGAGCTCCCTGGCTTCGCCGGTACGCCCGACGCGGCGCAGCACATGGCCCAGGGCGAAGCCGGTGCGCGCGGCCATCCTGGCACGCCCCAGGCCCTCGGCACCCGCATGCGCGTCCCTCAACAAGCAGGCGGCCTCGTCCAGTTCACCCAGTTCCGTGAGGGCCTTGCCCCGTAAGTAGGTCTGCAGCATCACTCCGTACGCATTGCCGATCTCGGCGTGGACGCGCCGCGACGCCTCGTAGGATTCCGCCGCTGCCGCCCAGTCGCCCCGCGCCGACGCGAGCAGGCCGTGGAACTCGACGACCGATGCGCGCAGCTTCCTGTCCTGGACCCCGTCGCCCAACGCCTGCGCACCGGCCGACGCGAGCCGCAGCTCGGTCTCGGCCTCCTCGAAGCGCCCCCGCTCCCACAGCGGACGCGCGAGCTGACACCGCATGCGGACCAGGGCGGCGAGCGGATGCCCGGCGCGCAGCGCGGCGTCGCGCCCCGCGCCGAACGCCTCGATGACCTGGGCGTGGTGCGGGTGGTCGAGGTAGTGGGTCCACAAGGGCTCGCACAGCGCCCAGGCCTCCGTGTCCAGCCCGTGAGCGTGGGCCAGGCGTACGCAGCCGTGCAGCGCGAGCCGTTCGGCATCCAGCCAGTGCAGGGCCTTCGCCTTCCGCTGCCGGTCCGTGTCCCCCTCGGCGATCCCGAAGTCCGCGTCGGGGGTGTCCAACAGCGCGGCCACCGGCTCGGCGAAGGTCATGCGCGCTCCGGCCCGCAGCGCGTCGGCGCGCTGAGCCTGGCGCAGATACCAGCGGACGACTCGTCTCCTGCCCTCGTCGGCCTCGCGGCTGTCGCCGGCACGCCGTGCCCGGCGCCCCGCGTGCGCGCGCAGCAGATCGTGCAGGCGCAGTCGCCCGTCACGTCCGAGGGTCAGCAGGCTCGCCCGCACCAACTCGTCCAGGGCGTCCTCCGCTTCGTCCTGCCCCCTGCCCAGCAGCGCGGTGGCCGCTTCGGGGGTGATCCACGGCCCTGGGTGCTCGACGAGGAGCCGGTAGAGCGCGGCCGCCCCCGGGGCGAGGTCCTGGTAGGCGGCGTCCCATACGGCCTCCACCGTGGGCACTCCCTTGTCGTCGAGCTCGGCGGCGAGTCGGGCGGTGAGCCGTGCGATGCGGCGCGTGCGGTGCTTGCGCAGCCACTCGGCGGCCACGTGGAGGGCGGCGGGCAGGCCGCCGCAGATACGGGTGAGTTCGGCCGCCGAGGCAGGGTCGGCGGCCAGCCGCGGGTCGTCGACGATCCGGCGCAACAGCCGTCCCGCGTGCGGCTCTTCGAGCGGACCCACGGGAAGTTCGAGGTCGACACCGCCCTCGACGTCGTACAGCCTCTCCTGGCCCGCGGCGATCACGACGCTCTCCGTGGACGAGGGAAGGAGCTGGGTGATCTCGGTGCCGGAGCGGACGTTGTCGAGCACGAGGACGAGGTGCCGCTTCCCCGTCTGCTCCCAGTACTGCTTGCGGCGCCCCGCGAGGGTGCCTTCCAGAAGGTCGGTCACCCCGAAGGAGCGCAGCAGTTCGCCGAGGACGTCGGCCAGGTCGGCGCCGCCGTCGGGGCGGTGGTCGTCGAGGTCGACGTACCGCACCACGTAAGTGCTCGTCTCCGCGAGGCGGCGGGCGAGGTGTACGGCGAGGGCGGTCTTGCCGACGCCGTGCACTCCGGTGACCGAGACGACGAGGGGGCGACCGGGCGGTCCGGGCCGCACCACAGCGCCCAGCACGCGGGAACGCTCCTCGTCGCGATCCTCGAAGTGGCCTGCTTCCGGGGGCATCTGATGAGGCATCATGCCCTCGTCGGGCCCGCCGTGCAGGTGCAAGACCCCTATGGAGTCCGCCTGCACGAGCGCCCCGACATGTGCCCGCCCGCCCACGCTGTTCCGCGTCCGTTGCTCGTCCACGGCCCAACTCTATGCGGCGGCGCGGGTGGGCGGTCGGACGCCTCAGCCGTGCCCCACCGGCACCGGGACCCCGCTGCGCGCCGAGGCGTAACCGGCCGCCACGACCCGCAGCGTGCGCAGTCCGCCCTCGCCGTCGGCGACGTCCATGCCGCCCTCCTCGGGGCCGTACAGGAAGGCGCGCAGCATGCGTTCGTCCAGGTCGACGCCGAACGGCAGCTCCGTGCCGCGCCCCGCCCGCTCGCTGAAGCCGTGCACCTTCTGGTCGAAGGCGTCCATCTCCAGCGTGGCCCGCTCGCCGACGACGGTCATCTCCAGGCCGCCCCAGGTGTGGTGGGAGCGGGGGTGGGACCAGCTGCAGTCGATGGTGGCGACCGTGCCGTTGGCGTAGGTCACGCTGACCAGGCCGGCGGTCTCGGCGGCGACCTCGCCGGCGTAGAGGAGGTTGTTGGTCTGCGCGTAGACCTCGACGGGCGGGGCGGCCTCGCCGAAGAGGTCGTCGAGCAGGTCGGCGATGTGCACGGTGTGGTCCATCAGGGCGCCGCCGCCGGAGAGTTCGGGCTCCGCGAACCAGCGGCGGTCCCGGGTCGGCATGGCGCCGTTGTTGGCGCCGGACACCGCGAGGACCCGTCCCGCGTCGCCCGAGGCGACGGCCGCCTTCACCGCGGCGTACGCGGGACTGAAGCGCACCGGGAAGGCGACCGCGAGCCGCACCCCGGCCGCGCGACAGGCGGCGACCATCGCCTCGCCGTCCTCGACGGACGCGGCCAGCGGCTTCTCGCAGAGCACGTCCACGCCGTGCGCGGCGGCCCGTTCGACCAGGGGGCGGTGGCGGGCGTTCTCCGAGCAGACGATCACCGCGTCGGGGCGGCCTGCGAAGACTTCCTCGTACGTGTCCGCGTACGCGACGCCCAACCGGTCGGCGAGCGCCCGTCCGCGCACCTCGCCGGGCGCCGCGCGGTCGGTGTCGGGGTCGCTGCCAAGGACCTCGACGCCGGGCATCCTCGCCAGCAGGCGCAGATAACCCGCCGCGTGGACGTGGGCGAACGACAGGACGGCGACCTTCATCGCGCTGCCTCCTCGATCTCGACGACACGGCCGGTGCGGCTGGACTCCACGGCGGCCTCGGCGATGCGCACCGCCTCGATCCCGTCCCTCGCTCCCACCCGGGGTTCGGGCCCGCCGTCCTGCCACGAGGCGGCGAACTCGCGCAGCTCCGCCAGGTAGGGGCTCTCGCTCATGGGGGTGGACGGGATGCCTTCGTTCGCGGCGCGCACGCCCTGCGCGGTGATCCGGAAGCCGGGCACGGCGGTGGAGTCGTGGTGGAGCAGGCCGCCCGCTCCCGCGACCCTGAACGTGGTACGGAACTGCTGGTCGGGCAGGCCCCAGAGGCCGTTGATCTGGCTGACGGCGCCCGACGCGTGGGTGAGGACGGCGGTCGCGGTGACGACCTCGGCCGGGGTGCCGGTGGCGTGTTCGACGCCGCGGGTGCGGGCGTGCACGCGGACCACGTCGCCCGCGAGCCAGCGGGCGACGTCGATGTCGTGCACCATCAGGTCCATGATCACGCCGCCCGACTGGGCCGGGTCGCCGAACCACGGCGCCCACTGGGGACGCGCGCTGGCGCGGGTGAAGCGCAGCACGGCGGGCTCGCCCAGGTCGCCGCGGACGACGGCCTCGCGCAGCGCCGCGTACGCCGGGAAGTAGCGCACCACATGGGCGGGATGGAGGCGCACGCCCGCCGCCTCGGCCGCGGCCGCGATCTCCTGCGCGTCGCGTGCGGTGAGGGCCAGCGGCTTCTCGCAGACGACGTGCCGGCCCGCGGCGACGGCGGCCAGGGCGAGGTGCCGGTGGGTGGGGGTGGGCGTGCAGACGTCGACGGCGCGCACGTCCGCGAGGAGGCCGGTCAGGTCGTCGACGGCGCGTACGTCGTGGCCGCAATCGGCGTACTCGGACGCGAGCTTCTCCGCGGAGCCGTCGACGGTGTACACGCTCACCCGGGCGCCGAGCGCCAGCCAGCCGGGCAGATGGGCGCGGGCGATGCCGCCGGCACCGAGCAGGCCGATGTGAAGCGGTGGTGGCATGAAGGAGGCTGCCTTTCCGGAGGGAGGGGGATCGACTCGGGGATCGGCTCGGGATCAGCTCTTGGAGCCGGACAGGGCGACGCTCTGGACGAAGTGCCGCTGGAGGAAGACGTAGACCAGCAGCATCGGCAGGCTCGCGATGAGCGAACCGGCCATCATCACCGGGTAGTTGGTCTCGAACTGCCCCTTCAGAGAGGTCAGTCCCGCGCTGATCGGCATCTTCGTCGGGTCGGTGTTGACCACCAGGGGCCACAGCAGGTCGTTCCAGGACCACATGGCGGTGATGACGGCGAGGGCGGCCAGGGCGGGCCGGATCAGCGGCAGCATGATCGACCAGAAGATCCGGAAGGAGCCCGCGCCGTCGATGCGGGCCGCCTCCTCCAGCTCCTTGGGGAGCGTC
This sequence comes from Streptomyces sp. NPDC025651, assembly GCF_055558735.1. Taxonomy (NCBI): domain Bacteria; kingdom Bacillati; phylum Actinomycetota; class Actinomycetes; order Kitasatosporales; family Streptomycetaceae; genus Streptomyces; species Streptomyces sp. NPDC025651. The sequence goes on along the minus strand of NZ_JBVHLZ010000008.1, from coordinate 483,109 downwards.
AGGAAGAACTGGCGCAGCATGAACGTGCCGAAGGCGCTGAACATGCCGGGCAGGAACAGCGCGGGCGGGGTGTTGAGCAGGCCGAGGCCTTGGACGATGTCGTACTGCGGCAGGATCAGGAGTGAGCTCGGCACCATCAGGACGGACAGGAAGAGCGCGAACAGGACGTTGCGGCCGCGGAATCGCATGCGGGCGAACGCGTAGGCGGCCAGCGAGCAGAACACCAGTTGGCCCGCGGTGCGACCGACGGTGTTGAGCAGGCTGTTGGTGAGCATCTCCCGGAACGGCAGCGCGGTGAAGACCTTCTCGAAGCTCGCCCAGTTCCAGTCCTCGGGCAGGAAGGTGGGCGGGACGTGCGAGGTCTCGGGCAGTGTCTTGAGCGCGGTGAGCAGCTGCCACAGGAAGGGGAAGACCATGACGAGCGCGCCGAGCGAGAGGGCGGCGTGGGTGGCGATGGATCCGGCGTTCGGGCGCCGCCGTTTCGCCTCGGGCACGGTCGCTTCAGGCGCGGCGGCTTCGGACACAGTGGCTTCAGGCATAGTGCACCCACCTCCGCTGGAGCCGGAACTGCAGATATGTGAGGGCCGCGATGATCAGCATGAGCAGGAAGGCGAGCGCGGCCGCGGCTCCCTGGGCGTTCTCGATGAACGCCCATTTGTAGAAGAGCCCGACGACGGACTGCGTATCGCCGATCGCGGGATTCTTCTCCGCCATCATGATGTAGATCAGGTCGAAGGTCTGCAGTGAATTGATCATGCAGATGACGGAGGCGAAGAAGATGGTCGGGCTGAGCAGCGGGAGCGTGATGGTGAAGAACCGGCGCAGCGGCCCCGCGCCGTCGAGTTCCGCGGCTTCGTAGTAGTCCTGCGGAATTCCCTTGATGCCCGCCATGAAAATGACGAGGTAGTAGCCGGTGGTCGACCAGACGATCACCGTGCCGATCGCGTAGACCGCGGTGGCCGGGTCGGACACCCAGTAGTGGCGGTCGACGCCGAACCAGCCGAGTACTTCGTTGAGCAGGCCGAAGTCGCCGTTGTAGAGCCAGTTCCAGACCAGGCCGACGGCGACGGGCAGGGTCACGAACGGCACGAAGTACAGGGCCCGGTAGACGGGGACTCCGCGCAGTCCGCGCCGGTTCAGGAGCGAGGCGACGACGATCGCGACCGGCAGGGCGGTGAGCCCGATGGCGCTGTATATCAGCGTGTTGCCGAGCGCCTGCCAGACGGTCACGTCCTTGACGACGCGCGCGTAGTTGTCGCCGCCGATGAAGGTGTGGCCGCCGAACGCGCCGAATTCCGTGAAGCTGTAGTAAAAGGTCTGCAGCAGCGGCCAGAAGTAGAAGACGGCGAAGCCGATGCCGAGCGGCGCGATGAACCAGTAGGCGGCCCGCTGGTTTCCGGATCCGCGCCGCGCGCCGGACGCGGAGGCGCTGCCGCGTCCGGCCGCCTTCGCGGCCGCCGTGGCGGGAAAGACACTCATGAGGCGCGTTCCTCCTTCAGGACCCGGTCCATCTGTTCGCCCAGCGTGCGGGCGGCGCTCTCGATTCCGCCCTTGCCGCTGAACGCGGCGCCGAGCAGCGGGTACTGGAGGTTCTCCCAGACGGCGGTGTTCTCCGAGCTCGGATAGGGGACGCCGTACTCCTGCATCTCGATGAAGTGCTCGAGGTCGAATTCGGGCATCGACTTGAGCCAGGCGTCCTGCGTTCCCGCGTACGAGGAGATGGTGACGCCCGCCCTGGCCTGGATCTCGGCGGCCTCGCGGCCCGCCATGAAGTGGACGAACTTCCAGGCCGCCGCCTTCTTGCGGCTCTTGGCGGAGATGACGTTCGCCAGGCCGTGGATGATGGTGGCCCTGCGGCGGCCCTTGGGCAGGACGGCGATGCCGCCGTGGTCCTTGAGCGCGGGCACGGCGTACATCTGGCCCGCCATCGCGGAAAGGTCGTAGTTCATGGCGACCTTCTCCGACCAGTAGCGCACGCGCCCGATGGACTCGACCATCGCGCTCTGCGGCGGCGACCAGCCCCGGTCGATCATGTCGGTCAGGAAGCGCAGGCCCTCGATGGAGCGCTCGTCGCCGAAGCCGGAGCGGCCGTCCTCGAGGACGTAGCCGTCGGCTCCGCACATGGCCGGATAGATCTTGATCTGCCGGTCCATCTCGGCGGCGAAGCCGTGCACTCCCTCGCGGGGGTTGGTCAGTTCGGCCGCGGCGTCGCGCACCTCGTCCCAGGTCCAGCTCTCGTCCGGGTACCTGATGCCCGCCTTGTCGAAGAGCGCCTTGTTGTACCAGAGCCCGATGGTGTCGAAGTCCTTGGGGATTCCGTACTGCGTGCCGCGGTGGGAGTAGAGCTTCACCAGGGATTCCGGGTGACGGTCCACGGGGGTGGCGTCGGCCTTGATGTGTCCGGAGAGCGGTTCGAGGACGCCGCCCGCCGCGTACAGCTGGAAGTTGACGGCGTTCATCCAGAACACGTCCGGGGCCGTGCCGCCCCGCATCGACGTCTTCAGAGTGGTCCAGTAACTCGCCCAGGGCGTCAGCTCGATCCGCACGGAGATGCGGGGGTTCCGCTTCTCGAACGCGGCGATGATCTTCTCCATCCCCGGTGCCTGCGCCGGGTCCCACATCCCGTACGAGAGCGTGGTCCTGCCCCCGCCGTCCGTGCCGCCGCCCCCGTCGGAGCAGGCGGCGAGCAACGGGGCCGCGAGCGCCCCGCCGAGCAGAGTCCTTCTGCGCATGTGCGCCTTCGCCTCCCAGGAAGTCGTCGGGCACCGCGCCGGCACGTCACCGCGTCGGGGCGTGCGGTCACGGCGCCGTGTCAGCGAGCAGTTCCTCCTCCACCCGGTCGAGCGCCTTGCGTACGGCGCCGATGGCCACGCCCCGCTCACCGAGCGCGCTCAGGGCGATGCGCGGGACGTGCAGGGTCATGGGGCGCAGCCGCTCCTCCAGCAGCGGCACCAGATGCCGGCCGACGGGGGTGGCCCCGCCGGTCAGCACGATCAGTTCCGGGTCGACGGCGAGGGCGAGGGCCGCGATGCCCGGCGCGATGCGGTCGGCGAAGTCCGCGACGGCGGCGAGGGCCCGGGGGTCGGCGGTGTCCGCGGCGCGGGCGAGCGCGGCCACTTCGGACTCCCCGGCACGCCGTGCGCCCGGCCAGCTCAGGGCCTGGTGGGCGGTGTCCATGCCGAGCAGCGGAAGCATGCCGAGCTCGCCCGCGGCGCCGCGCCTGCCCCGGTGCAGGCGGCCGCCGATGGTGAGGCTGCACGCGACGCGGTGCCCGGTGAGCACGCACACGACGTCGCCCGCGAGGGCCGCCGCCCCCTGCCAGCGCTCGGCGAGGACCGCGAGGTTCACGTCGTTCTCGACGAGGGTGTGGCCCGGTTCGCCGTCCGAGAGCAGCCGCTCGAGGTCCACGCCGGACCACTCGGGCACCACCACGGAGGTGATGACCCCGCCGGCGTCGACCACTCCGGGCACGCCCACGCAGCGGGCGAGGACGGCGGCACGGCGCGGCGCGCGGGCGTCGAGGAAGGTCTCCGCGCCGCGGCGCAGCAGGTCGAGCCGGGCGCTTCCGCTCAACTCCGGGTCGATGTCGAAGCGTTGGGCGGCCAGGACGGTGCCGCCCAGGTCGGCGAGGAGCAGCACCATCTTGTGCAGGCCTATGTCCGCGCCGAGCACGTACCCGGCCTCGGCGCGGAAGCGGAAGCGGCGGGCGGGCCTGCCTGGCGCGCGCTCGCCGGTCTCCTCGGCGGACTCACCGACGAGGCCCCGCTCGGCGAGCTCCTCGACCGCGGCCTCGACGGTGGGCCTGGACAGGCCTGTGCCCGCGGCGAGTTCGGCGAGGGTCTGCGGGCTGCGGCGGTGCAGCGCGCGCAGGACGACGGTGGTGTTGAGCCGCCGCAGCGCGATCAGATCGTGACCACGCGCCCGGTATCGCATCAGTGCTTCACCTCGAAACCGCACGACGGCAGCCCTGTTGACGGCCTGGAACGTCCCCCGGGCCCCGGAATTAGGGAGGAGACTTGCATATCCATGACGGCGCGGGAAGCCCCTGGACGGCATGCGTCGGAAGGCTGGCGCGGGAACGGCCCGGCCACGATGATCGAACGGCGCCCCGTCGGGTGCTCGGTCCGCACACCTCATCAGCCGTTCGCTTCAAGGGAGTTGACGCATGCCCGCGACCTCACCGGACCCGTCCGCCGCCATCGACACGAGCAAGCCCCACACGGCCCGGGTCTACGACTGGTATCTGGGCGGCAAGGACCACTACCCGGTGGACGTGGAGCTCGGCCTGCGGATCGTGTCGCTGGAGCCGCAGGCCAAGTACGTGGCACGGCACAACCGTTGGTTCATGCAGCGCACCACCCGCCACCTGGTGAAGGAGGCGGGCATACGCCAGTTCCTGGACATCGGCTCCGGCATCCCCACCGAGCCCAATCTGCACCGGATCGCCCAGTCGATCGCGGCGGACGCCCGGGTCGTGTACGTCGACCACGACCCCACGGTCCTGGCGCACGCGGCCCCGCTCCTGAGCGGGACCCCCGAGGGCCGAACGGAGTTCCTGCAGGCGGACGTGCGCGAGCCCGGGAAGATCCTCGAACGCGCCGCGGCCGTCCTGGACTTCACACGCCCGGTGGCGCTCTCGATGAACGCGCTGCTGCACTTCGTCAGCGCACAGGACGGCGCCCGCGCCCTGGTGGAGCGGCTCGTGGCCGCCCTGCCCACGGGCAGCCATCTGACGCTCTCGCAGGTCGCGGTCGACTACGACCCGGAGCGCACGAAGGAGGCCGTGGCGATGTACAGGGCGGGCGGTGTCACGCTCGTACCGCGCTCGCGCTCGGAGGTGGCGGCCTTCTTCACCGGGCTCGACCTGCTGGACCCCGGCGTCGTGTGGCTGCCGGACTGGCGCCCGGAGCTCGCGGTCGACGAGGAGCGGGACGGCTCCGCGGTGCCGATGTACGCGGGGGTGGCGCGCAAGCCGTAGACGCGGCCGGCGGGCGGTGGCAGCGGTCAGCGGGTGTAGGACTCCAGCGTGCCGCGGCGCCGGACGTCGAGCGTCGCGCAGTGGAACGAGCCGCCGAACGGCGCGTAATGCAGCAGGTCACACGGGATCGGCTCGAACCCCCAGGACTCGAGCGCGCGCAGCATGCCGGTGTGGTGCCGTTCGGCGATGACCCGCTTCTCGTCGATCATGAGGACGTTCATGCTGAGCCACTTGCCGCACAGCGAGGTCATCTTGAGGAGCCGTTCGTCGATCGGGTCGGGCTCGGGGGCTATCAGGACGTCCCAGGAGCTCAGCGCCTCGGGCAGCCGGTCGACGTCGACGTACTCGGGGTTGACGAGGACCTTGCCGGGCGCGAGCGGGACGAGCGTGGTGTCGATGTGCATGGGCGTGCGGCAGCTGCTCTCGATCTCGTGGATGCGGTAGCCGGGGCCGAGGTGACGGCGCAGCCATTCGATACCCAGGCGGTTGGTGACGTTGCTGCGCGTCACGAACAGGTCCCGGCCCGCGCGCGCGAAGTCCGCCGCGTCGAAGACCGGTTCGAACTCGGTGAGCAGGTAGCGCATGGGCTCGCCGTCCGCGGGGGGACGGAAGTCCGGCTCGAAGAGTTCGTCGGTGAGCTGCGGTTTCGGTGCCGCCGTCCAGCGTGCGCCGCGCCGGAAGTAGTCCTTGAGCAGCGCGCGGTAGGAGTGGGTCTCGAAGTACCGGCACGGCCATGCCATCGGGGTCTCGATGATCTCGTCGCCGATGACGAGCATGCTGTCGCGCGGGCAGGTGTTGCAGAACCCGCGTGAGGACCAGTCGGGGGCGGCGAAACGCTGCCGGTGCTCGACCGCGTCCGGGCGCTTGACGGTGACACCGAGGGACCGCAGCAGCTCCACGAACCGATCGAGTTCCTGCTGCGCGGGCTCGATCAGCACGCGCGGATATCTGCGGCCTGCGGCGAGCCCCTGCAGCCGGGCGGCCCACGGCGGGATGTTGCAGGCCACGGCCGGATGGCCGGAGGGGATCGTGGCTCCGTCGAGGCGCCCGACGACGACCTCCTCCAGCGGGTCCCACTCGTTGTGGGAGCCGACCGGCGAGACGAGAGCCGGTGCGGCACCGCTGTCGCCGTCGCCCGGCAGGACCTCGGAGTTCTCCACCACAGTCATGGTCACCGAGTACCGGGTTCCGCCATGTCTATGCCATCCAGGCGACGAACGCGCCCACCTCGCCATTTCCGGTCCACTTGACCATAAAGGTGGAGCCTCATATCGTCGGAGCGACGAAAAGGGGGCTTCGGAAGAGCATCGCCCGCCCCGTCAGCGAAGACCGACCGAAGACAAGGCCCGCCATGCCCGACATCACCCGCCGCCTCGGCCTGCGCCACCTGCGCTCCGCGCCCACCGCCCACGTCCGCCACCACAGGCGCGGCAAGCTCGTCCACGACGGCCCCGGGCTCAGCTTCTGGTTCCGGCCGCTCAGCGCCGCGCTCTCCGAAGTGCCCGTCGACGACCGGGAGTTGGCGGTCGGCTTCCACGCCCGCACGGCCGACTTCCAGGACGTCTCCGTACAGGCCACCGTCACGTACCGGATCAGCGACCCGGCGCTCGCCGCCGCCCGCATCGACTTCTCCGTGGACCCGGACACCGGCGCCTGGCGCGGCGCCCCGCTGGAGCAACTCGCCGCGCTGCTCACCGAGTCGGCGCAGCAGCACGCGCTCGCCGTGCTCGCCCGCACCGACCTCGCGGCCGCGCTCGCGGACGGCGTCGCCACCGTGCGCGAGCGGATCGCCGCGGGCCTCGCCGACGAGCCGCGCCTGCCCGCCACCGGCATCGAGGTGGTCGCCGTCCGCGTCGTCGCCATCCGCCCCGAGCCCGAGGTGGAGCGCGCGCTGCGCACCCCCGCCCGTGAGCGCATCCAGCAGGACGCGGACCGGGCGACGTACGAACGGCGCGCGGTGGCCGTCGAGCGCGAGCGCGCCATCGCCGAGAACGAGCTCGCCAGCCGCATCGAACTCGCCCGCAGGGAGGAGCAGTTGGTGGAGCAGCACGGCACGAACGCCCGGCGCGAGGCGGAGGAGAACGCGGCCGCCGACGCCGTACGCGCCGAGGCCGAGGCCGCCCGCACCGTACGCCTGGCCCACGCCGAGGCCGAGTCGGCGCGCTCGGTCGGCGAGGCCCGCGCCCAGGCACAGGCGTCCTGGCTGCGGGTGCACGCCGACGTGGACGCCGCCACGCTGCACGCCCTTGCCGCCACCCGCCTCGCCGAGAACGTCCCGCGCATCGAGAGCCTCACCCTCTCCCCCGACGTCCTCACCGGCCTGCTCGCCAAGCTGGGCGGCCCGAACGGGGGCGGGCGGCGGTGAGCCTCGCGCCGCGCGCCGTCCTGGTCCACCGCACCACGGAGTACGAGGAGTTGCTCGCCCGGCACGGCACCCACGGGCAGGCCGCGTTCTTCCTCTCCTCGCGCGGCCGCAGCATCCGGGAGGTCGCCGAGCGGCACCACCGGGCGCGCCGCGCGCTCGACGAGACCGCCGCCGCGGTGCCGCTCGCCTGGCGGCAGAGCCGGGTGGAGCGCGCCGACCTCGACCGCTTCCTCTTCGGCCCGGAGGACGTGGTGGTCGTCGTCGGCCAGGACGGCCTGGTCGCCAACGCCGCCAAGTACCTGACCGGGCAGCCCGTCGTCGGGATCGACGCCGACCCCGGCCGCAATCCGGGCGTGCTCGTGCGCCACCGGGCCGCCGACGCCCCGAAGTTGCTCCCGGCCGCCGCTGACCGGCGTACGCCCGTCGAGGACCTCACCATGGTCGAGGCCGTCACGGACGACGCCCAGCGCCTGCTCGCCCTCAACGAGATCTACGTGGGCCCGCCCGGACACCAGACCGCGCGCTACTCGCTGAGCGCCGACGGACCGGGGGCCGACGGCGAAGAGACGCCCGCCGAGGCCCAGGCCTCGTCCGGCGTCCTGGTCGGCACCGGAACCGGCGCCACCGGATGGCTGCGCTCACTGTGGCAGCAGCGCGGCAGCACCCTGCCGCTGCCCGGCGCCGTGGAGGCGCGCCTCCTCTGGTTCGTGCGGGAGGCCTGGCCCTCGCCGGCCACCGGCACCGCACGGGTCGAGGGCGTCCTCTCGGCCGGTGAACGCCTGCGCGTGAGTGTGGAGTCCGACCGGCTCGTCGCGTTCGGGGACGGCATGGAGAGCGACGCCCTGGAGCTCGCCTGGGGGCAGACCGTGCGCCTCGGCGTCGCCGACACCGCGCTGCGGCTTGCCGGTTGACGGATCAGGCCAACCTGTGAAGATCCAGGTGGGGGTATGTGCGACCGCCGTGCACACATGCGGCAGGATGACGTCCGCGCCGGGCCGTGCCCTCGTCCCGGCGTGACCGCACTCCCCGGAATCGAGCAGGTATCACAAGGTGACGACACATCACATAGGCCGCGTGCGGGAGCATTCGCCCCGCCCCACGTCCCGTCCCGGCTCCCTCACGACGGGAGCGAACCGATGACCCGTGCGCTGACCCTGCACGACTGGATCACCGCCGGGATCGCCGTGGTCGCCGGCATCGCGGCGGGGCTGCTGCTCCGCATGGTGCTGCGGTGGCTGGGCGAGCGCGCGAGCCGGACCCGGTGGAGCGGCGACGACGTCATCGTCGACGCGCTGCGCACCCTCGTCCCCTGCGCGGCCATCACCGCCGGGCTCGCCGCCGCGGCGGGCGCGCTGCCGCTCACCCCGCGCACCGGACGCAACGTCACCATGACGCTCACCGCGCTGCTCATCCTCGCGGCGACGCTCACGGCGGCCCGGATCGTCACCGGTCTGGTCAAGGCCGTGGCGCAGTCCCGCTCCGGAGTGGCCGGGTCGGCGACCATCTTCGTGAACATCACGCGGGTCGTGGTGCTCGCGATGGGCTTCCTCGTCGTCCTGCAGACCCTCGGCATCTCCATCGCGCCGCTGCTCACCGCGCTGGGCGTCGGCGGTCTCGCGGTCGCCCTCGCGCTGCAGGACACCCTCGCCAACCTCTTCGCGGGCGTGCACATCCTCGCGGCGAAGACCGTGCAGCCCGGTGACTACATCCGGCTCAGCAGCGGCGAGGAGGGCTACGTCGTCGACATCAACTGGCGCAACACCACGGTGCGTCAGCTCTCCAACAACCTCGTGATCATCCCCAACGCCAAGCTCGCGGGCACCAACATGACCAACTACAGCCGCCCCGAGCAGGAGCTGTCGATCATGGTGCAGGTCGGTGTCAGCTACGACAGCGACCTGGAGCACGTCGAGAAGGTCACGATCGAGGTCGTGGACGACGTGATGACCGACATCACGGGCGCCGTCCCCGACCACGAGGCGGCCATCCGCTTCCACACCTTCGGCGACTCGCGGATCAGCTTCACGGTGATCCTGGGCGTCGGCGAGTTCAGCGACCAGTTCCGCATCAAGCACGAGTTCATCAAGCGCCTGCACCAGCGCTACCGCGCCGAGGGCATCCGGGTCCCGGCCCCCGCACGCACGGTGACCGTCCAGCAGGGCGAGCTGCCCCCGCCGCTCGGCATCCCGCACCAGCGCGACGTCTCGGACCCGCCGCGGGTGCACTGAGCGACGGACGTGCGGGGCCGGCCGCGGGACGCACTGAGCCGACTGGCCGACCGCTCGGTGGCGGCCTCCGGAGCCACGTGTTCCACTCGCGGGCATGGGGCACGACCACGGCCCGTCCGCGGCGACGGCGGGCGGCACGCTCAGCGGCACGTACCGCAACCGCCTGTTGTGGACCATCGGCATCAGCGGCTCGATCACCGTCATCCAGGTGGTCGGCGCGCTCCTGTCCGGCAGCCTCGCGCTGCTCGCCGACGCCGCGCACAGCCTGACCGACGCGGTCGGCGTCTCGCTGGCGCTCGGCGCCATCACCCTCGCCCAGCGGGCGCCGACGCCGCGGCGCACCTTCGGCTTCTACCGGGTGGAGATCTTCTCGGCGGTCCTCAACGCCCTGCTCCTCGTCGGCATCTTCGTCTGGGTGCTGTGGTCGGCGATCGGCCGGTTCAGCGAGCCGGTGGAGGTCAAGGGCGGCCTGATGTTCGTGGTCGCGGTGGGCGGACTCCTCGCCAATCTGGTGGGCCTGTGGCTGCTGCGCGACGCCAAGGAGAAGAGCCTCAATCTGCGCGGCGCCTACCTGGAGGTCCTCGGGGACGCGCTCGGCTCGGTCGCCGTGATCGTGGGCGGCCTGATCATCCTGCTGACGGGGTGGCAGGCCGCCGACCCGATCGCCTCGATCGTCATCGGTCTGCTGATCGTGCCGCGCGCCTACGGCCTGCTCAGGGACTCCGTGCACGTCCTCATGGAGGCGACCCCGCAGGACGTCGACCTCGGCGAGGTGCGCAGGCACCTGCTGGAGGAGCCGGGCGTCGTCGCGGTGCACGACCTGCACGGCTGGACAGTCACCTCGGGGATGCCGGTCCTCACCGCCCACGTGGTGGTCACGGAAGAGGCCCTCGCGGGCGGGTACGGGGAGCTCCTGGGGCGGCTGCGGCGGTGCGTGGGCGACCACTTCGACGTGGCGCACTCGACGATCCAGCTGGAGCCCGAGGGCCATGAGGAGGACGACGGAGCCCTGCACACCTAGGCACGCCTGGGCACATACGCCGGGGCACCCCCTGGGCACACCTGCCCCTCGACCTCATCCGATCACCCTTACCATTCGGACATGTTTGCCCATATCGGCGCCGCGCTGTTCTTCGTCCTCTTCGCCGTGGGCGTCCTGCGCGACCGCCGCCGCTTCAGCAACGCCGTCTTCCTCGGCATCGCCCTCGCCTTTCTGGGCATCAGCCTCATCAGTGAGCTGAGCAGGGCCCCGATGGGCGTCGCGGAGGTGGCGATGGTGCTGGTCCTGCTGCTGCCGGCGCTCGGCACGCTCACCGTCGCCGTCTTCCTGGTGGCCAACGGCGTGAAGATGGTCCGCAAGGAGGGCAGACGCCCCACGAACCTCCTCTCCCTCCTCGCCGGGCTCGCGATCTTCGGTGTCGTCGGGCTGCTCATCGCCTCGTTCAGCACCCACTCACGGCCGCTGATCATCATCACCGGCACCACGCTCCTCGTGGTCTGTTACGTCTGCTTCCTCTTCCTGTGCTTCATCACGTACGCCTTCCTGTACGGCCGCATGAGGGTGCGCGGCACCGTGGACTTCGTGATCGTCCTCGGCTCGGGGCTGATCGGCGGCACGCGCGTACCGCCGCTCCTCGCCAACCGCCTCGATCGGGGGCGCACCGTGTACGAGGCGCAGCGGGCGCGCGGCGGCGATCCGCTGCTGATCACCTCGGGCGGCCAGGGACCCGACGAACAGCTCCCCGAGGCCGAGGCGATGGCCGACTACCTCGTCGAGCGCGGCTTCCCCGCGGACCGGATCCTGCGCGAGGACCGCTCCCGTACGACCGAGGAGAACCTCGCGTTCAGCAGGGCGCTCATGGACGAGCGGCGGCCCGGCGGCCGCTGCGTGATCGTCACGAACAATTACCACGCCTTCCGCGCGGCGCTCGTGGCCCGCCGCACGGGCGTGAACGGGCAGGTGGTGGGCGCCCCCACGGCCGCGTACTTCTGGCCGAGCGCCACCATCCGCGAGTTCGCCGCGGTCTTCCTCTCCCACAAGACGGTCAACTTCGGCGCCTGTCTGCTGCTCGCGGCGCTCGGCACGGCGGCCTGGTGGAACGTCTGAGCCGCGCCGCTAGACCGGGGCTCCGGCCCGCCGCGCGCCGAAGGCCCGTGCCACCGCGTCCCGCACCGCCTCGTCGCCGGGCGCCGCGACACCGCGATCCGCGGCCATCTCGGCGAGGGAGGTCATCGCCACCTCGGGCAGCCCGCAGGCCGTGAAGCGGGTGAACTCGTCCAGGTCGGATGCGACGTTGAGCGCGAAGCCGTGGCTCGTGACGCCGCCGCGGATGCGCATGCCGATCGAGACCAGCTTGTCGTGACGCGGCGTCCACACGCCCACGAGGCTCTGCGCGCCGGACGGGGTGTCGCGCCGCACGGTCTCGAAGCCGAGCGAACCGACCGCGTCGATCAGCCCGTTCTCCACCCAGCGCACGATGTCGCCGGGCCCGCGCTCGCGCAGATCGAGAATCAGATAGCCGACGAGCTGGCCCGGCCCGTGGTACGTCGCCTGTCCGCCGCGGTCGACCTCGACCAGCGGGATCGGCGAGTCCGCGCGCGGCAGTTCGTGCGGCGGCGTGCGGGTGCCGTACGTGATGACGGGCGGGTGCGTGAGCAGGACGAGGCGGTCGCCGACGGTCCCGGCGCGGCGCTCCTCGACCCAGCCCCTCATCGCCTCCATGGCGTCGAGGTAGGGCACCTCCCCCAGATCCACACGTTCCAGCACCTGGGCACCCACCGCGCGGCCTCCTCGGATCGCTCACTCGTCCGACGGCTCCAACTCGCGGGCCGGGCGGAGCATTCCCGTAGGTCTCACCGACGTTCCTTTCACCCCATGCGCGTCGATTCACCACTGTTCGGGGCGTCTTGCCTATCTTGAGCCGTCACACGATCCGCACCGGGACCACCGAGACCTTGGATGGGCACGTTGAACATGCACCGCGCGCAGTACGCCTCCCTCTTCGCACTCGCCGCCGCGGCCGCGCTCCTGGGCCCCGTGGCGGGCCACGCGGCGGCGGCGCCGCGGTCGGCCGTGACCGCTCCCCCGGCCACGGCCGACCGCTCCCCCGTGCCCGCCCTCACCGCCAGTGCCACGGTGAGCAGTGTGCGGGCCTCCCAGCAGTTCCGCATCCAGGGCACGAGCCGGCACCTGCCGCCCGGCACCCCCGTCACCCTGCAGCAGCTGCAGGGCGGGCGCTGGGTGGACCTGCCCGCTTCGGTGAACACCACGTCCCGAGGGACGTACACCATGCGGGTCCTGCTCGACCTCACGGGCCGCAACGCCCTGCGCGTGGTCGGCGGTGGAGCCGTCTCGCCCGTCGTGTACGTGACGGTCCACCCCTGAGCGCCGACCGCGCTAGATGTGCGCCCGGAACAGGTATCCCCTGGCCGGAGACGTCGTCTTGACCCAGGACGTCCCCTGGGAACTGACGCAGGTGTAGTTGTAGCGAATCGTCCTGCCCTTCTTGACGATCGTCCTGATCGGCGCGCGGCTCGACATCCCCTTGCGTATGGGGGCCTTCCGCTTCGTGTGCGCGATCTTGGTTCCCACGTACGCGCAGTCGAAGCGTGGCGCCGCTCCGGGGGACACGGCCCCCGGAGCGGCCTCCGACGCGGCCGCCACGTCCTGGTTCCGGTCCGCCCACGCGGGACCGGAGGTGGCCGCGAACATCCCCGCCGCGACGGCGCAGACAGCGAATCCCCGCAGCGCCCTCCGCCCGTACCTCATGGATCTCCCTTCCTTTGTTCGTCGCGTGCTGTCCCCTGCGCAGCACCGCTCCCCTCGTTCCTCACTAGTGTGATCCAGGCAGTTGGACGGATCACTGGCAGAAGCACTGGGCGGTTGTATGGGCGGCGGAAAGGTCGAGGGGCCGTTACGGTTCTCCCTCCTGGGTCCGGTGCGGGCCCTGCGCGACGACGAACCCCTGGATCTCGGCGCCCCGCGGCAGCGATCCGTGGCCGCCGTGCTCCTGCTGCGGGCCAATCGGCCCGTCACGCGGGGGCAGTTGATCCAGGCGGTGTGGGGAGAGCCCTCGCCCGCCTACGCCGTCAACCAGCTCCAGAAGTACGTCTCCGCGCTGCGGCGGGTCCTCGAACCCGGCCGACGCCCCCGCTCGCCCTCGGGGATCCTCACCTGGTCCGACAGCGGGTACGTCCTCGAAGTGCCGCCGGACGCCGTCGACCTGACCGTCTTCGAACGCGGGGCGGACCTGGCCAGACAGGCACGGCTGCGCGGCGACGCGGAACAGGCGGCGGACGAACTGCGCACGGCACTTGGCCTGTGGCAGGGCCCCGCGCTCGCCAACGTGTCGAGCGCCTTCCTGGACGCCGAACGCGGCCGCCTTGAGGAACTGCGGGCCGCCGCCCTGGAGGAACGCGTCCAGGCGGAGCTCGACCTGGGGCACCACCGCGACGTCGTGCCCGAACTGTCGCGCCTGGCCGCCGAGTTCCCGCTCCGCGAGCGCGTCACGGCCCTGCTGATGCTGGCCCTGTACCGGTCGGGCCGCCAGAGCGACGCCCTGAACGTCTACGGGCGGACCCGCCGCCACCTGCGCGAGGAGCTCGGCGTTGACCCGGGGCCGGAGATCCAGGAGCTGCACGGCCGCATACTGGCGCTCGAACCGTCCTTGTCGCCCCGGCCCGCGTCGCCCGGGGCCGCTTCACCCAGGCCCGCTTCGCCCAAGTCCACGTCCCCCGGGGCCGCCGAGCCGCGGCCGGAGCGGCCGTCCGCCACGGAACCCGCGCAGGACCCCCCACCCACTCCGGAAGCCGTACAGGGCCTGCACCAACTCCCCATGGACATCCCCGAGTTCGTCGGCCGTGAGCAGGAGCTGAGCGCGCTGTGGGAGCTGGTGGGCGACGTCGGAGCCGCCGACGATCCCGGCGACAGGGGCGTCGTCGTGGCCGTCGTCGAAGGCATGGCCGGGGCGGGCAAGACACGGCTCGCCGTGCACGCCGCCCACCGGCTCGTCGCCGCGGGCCGCTTCCCCGACGTACAGCTGTGGGCCGACCTCAAGGGCTTCGCGCCGGACCGCGAACCGGCCGACCCCGCGGCCGTACTGGAGTACTTCCTACGGCTCCTGGGGGTGCCCGGCGCCCACATACCCGCCCAGCCGGAAGCCCGCGCGGCGCTGTACCGCGACCGGCTCGCGGGCAAGCGGGCCCTGGTGGTCCTGGACGACGCGGCCGACGACGAGCAGATACGGCTCCTCCTGCCCGGCACATCGTCGTGCCTGCTGCTCGTCACGACTCGGCGCGCCCTGACCGGACTTGACGGCGCCCACTCCCTGCGCCTCGGCGGATTCGCGCCCGTCGAGGCGGTCGCGCTGATGCGGCGCGTCACCGGGCGCGCACAGCTCGGCCCCGACCCCGCCCCGTCCCTGCGCGTGGCCGAACTCTGCGGACACCTCCCGCTGGCGGTGGCGCTGGCAGCACGCAGGCTCCGCAGCCGCCCCGCCTGGTCCATGGCCGATCTGGCCGCCCGCCTCGATGACGGCGAGGAGAGACTGCGGCGCCTCGCCCTCGGCAGCCGGGCGGTGGACGCCGCCTTCGCGCTCTCCTACCGGTCGCTTCCCGCCCGCCGGCAACTGGCCTTCCGGCGCCTCGCGCTGCACCCCGGCGAGGACTGCACACCGGGCTCGGCCGCCGCGCTCCTGGACACGGACCACCGCGAGGCCGAGGACCTCCTGGAGGCGCTGCTCGACGAGCACCTGCTGGAGCAGCACACCCGTGGGCGCTACCGTCACCACGCCCTCCTGCGGCTCTACGCCCACGAGCGCCTCCGCGACGAGGACGGCGGGCAGGGCGAGGGCGGCGGGCAGGGCGAAGACGGCAGGCATGGCGGGGACTGCGAGGACGGCGAGGACGGCGAGGACGGCGAGCAGCGGTGCACGGCCGCCCTGCGCCGCCTCGTCCGCTGGTACTGCGCCACGGCCGAGGCGGCCCGGCACGCGCTCGAACCATCGCGCGGGCCCTCCCTCGCACCGTCGCGCCGCCCTTCCCTCGCATCCCCCGAACCCGCGCACGACCCTCGGCCCGGGCCTCTGGAGTGGCTGGAGCAGGAGCGCGCCAACCTCCTCGCGGTCAGCCGCGAGGCCGCGCGGCGCGGCTGGCACGCCGACACCTGGCGCCTGGCCGCGGCGGCCCACTCCTTCCTGGGGCTGCACGCGTACGGCACGGACTGCCTCACCGGACTGCGCCTCGGCCTCGCGGCGGCCCACGCGACCCACGACCGGGCCCGGCAGGCGCGCCTCCTGTGCGACCTGGGTCTCGTGTACGACGCCCTCGGCCGCCACCCGGAAGCGGAGGAGCACCATCGCGGCGCACTGGAGCGGTTCGAGGAGGTCGGCGACCTGCGCGGCGCGGCCGACGCGCTGTACGGCCTCGGCCGCACCTCCGAGGCGTGCGGGCGGTACGAGGAGAGCGTCCGGTGGCACGAGCGGGCCCTGGCGCTGTTCCGGGAGGCCGGCGACCGGCACGGCGAGGCGCGCGCCACCTCGGGCCTCGGCCTCGCCCGCTGGTTCGCTCCCACGGGACACGGCGAGTCACAGGCGCGGCACCGCGACGCGCTGGTGCTGCTCCGGGAGACCGGGGACAAGCGGCGGCAGGCCCACGAGATCGGCAACCTGGGGCTCGCGCACTGGTTCTTCGGCAACTACGCGGACTGCGCCCGCGAGCACCGTCGCGCGCTCGCCCTCTTCGAGGAGGCCGGCGACCGCCGGGGCCAGGCCGCCGCCCACCACGGACTCGGCCTGGCCGACTGGCACATGGGCCGCCCGGGTGAGGCCCGCGAACACCATCAGTACGCCCTGGCCACCTTCCGCGACCTCCGCGACCCGCGGGGCGAGGCCCTGACGCTGCAGCGCCTGGGGTACGTCCACTGGACCATGGGCAGGTACGCACAGGGCGAGGCCGAACTCCGCAGGTCTCTCGCCCTCAGCCGGAGCACCGGGAACCGCAACACCGAGGCGTGGGCGCGCACTTCACTCGGGTTCCTGTGCCAGCGGCTGCGGCGGGACCGCGAGGCGCGGGAGCTGCTGCGGCAGGGCCTCGGCCTCTCCCGGAGCATCGGGGACCGGCACTCCGAGTCCAGCGCCCTGCTCGGTCTCGCCCTGGTCGCCCTGAACCAGGGCGAGTTGACGGTGTGCGAGGAGAGATCCCGGCAGTCCCTCGCCCTGACGCGGGAGATCCGCAATCCGCACGGCGAGGCCTGGGCGATGATCGGCCTGGGTCTCGCGCTGTGCTTCGGCGGGCGGCACGAGGAAGGCACCGTGTGGCACCAGCGTGCCGCCGCACTCGCGCGGCGGATCCACGAGCCCCACACCGAGGCCATGGCACTCAACGGCCTCGGCTACGGCTGCACGCACTTGGCGCGCCACGAGGAGGCCGAGCGGCACCTGCGCGCCGCGCTCGCGCACCGACGACGCATCCTGGACCGGCACGGCGAGGCCGAGACACTGACCGACCTGGCCGCCCTGCTGCGCGCCACGCACCGCCCGGAGGCGGCCCGCGCCGGGGCGGAGCGCGCCCAGGCGATCTACGAGGAGCTGCTCGGCCCCCGCCACCGCTCCCTGCCAACCTCCTTACAGGACGCGGAACTTGATGCCCAGGAAGCCGCCGAAGGACCTAGGAGGCGGCCAGACAGGCGATGAGTTCCTCCCTGCTGGATACGCCGGTCTTGCGGTAGACCGCCTTGAAGTGGTCGTTCACCGTGTGCGGCGACAGGTCGAGGCGGCGGGCGATCTGCTTGACGGCGAGGCCTTGGAGGGCCTGCTCGACAACGGCCCGCTCCCTGCGCGAGATGCCGTACCACCGGGCGAGCGCGGGCAGCAGTTCGGCGGCCGGGGCGGGGCGCAGCGTGACCACCACCTCGTCGGCCCGCGCACCCTCCAACGGCTGCGCCCGCAAGGAGAACCACCCCTGGCAGGTGGGCGCGCGGGTGAGCGCGGACGCGCCCGTGCGCCGTGCGGTGTACGTGATGTGCCGCAGGAAGCCGAACCGCTCCTGACCGCCGGTGGGGTAGACGCCGGGCAGGAGCCCGCGCAGGGCGTCGCGCCCCTCGGCGGTGACTCCGGCGACCTCGTTGTCCCGGTCGACGATGACGATGCCGAGCGGGAAGTGCCCGTTGCCCGGGCGCAGCGGCTTGCCGGTCACATAGCGCTGGACGGCGAGGGCGAGCGGTTGCGCGAGCTCGGCGGCGCGGACGGTCTCGGCGGGCGAGAAGGGCCGGGCGCCGCGCTCGCGCAGGAGCACCAACACGCCCCAGGTGACGCCGCGTTGGTGCAGGGCGATGCACATCTCGCTGCCGTAGCTGTCGGCGGCCATGATGGTGTGCAGCCTGCGCGCCTCGGGGCTCTCGTCCCGCGCGCCGGAGCCGAGCACGGTGACCGGGCAGGGGCCTTCGATGAGGGCGGCGATGGGGCTCCGGGTCCGGCCGAGGGCGTCCTCGCTGTCCATGCGGTGCCGTGCGCTCGCGCCGTAGCTGTTCTCGCAGGCGAGGAAGCAGCGCGCGCCGGTGACGGGGTCGAAGCCGGAGAGGAGGTACCCGTCGTGCGGGACGAGGTGTCTCAGGTGGCGCGAGAACTCGCCGCCGAGCTCCGCGACGGTCCCGGCCCGCGCCGCCGCTTCCGGCACCGAGCGGCCCACCGATTCCACTGAGCCCACCGCGCACACCCCCTGTGGCCGCCCCTCGGGTCTGGCACGACCGGACGATCCAACTCCCATGATGCACCGGTTCGTTGGTCGCCATCCCTGAATTTCGGGATACCGGGCGCCACGTGCGGCGACATACCTTCGGTGCGGCGGTTCGGGTCAACCGTCTTCACGGGGGAACATCCCCGCGCCGGGGGAGCCGGGCGGATCGTCGCCGCCGACTGCGGCGGTCCGCCCGGCAGCGCCCCGGCCGCGGCGCACGTGGCACGGACGTGACTCACGCGGCACACGGACGCAGCTCAGAGGGAGCGCGCGACGCGGAACCCCACGTCGTCCACCCGGAAGGTCGGATGGCTGCGGCGCCGCACGGAGGCCCGGCAGCTCCACCTCTCGTCGAACCAGCCGCCGCCGCGCAGCACCCGGTAACTGCCGTACACCTCGGGGTCGTAGAGGTCCCAGCACCACTCCCACACGTTCCCGAGCATGTCGTGGAAGCCCCACGGATTGGGCCGCTTGCCGCCCACTTCACGGATGCGCTCGCCCGAGTTGCCCCGGTGCCAGGCGATCTCGTCGAGGGGGCCGTAGCGCGGTCCTGTCGTGCCCGCGCGGCAGGCGTGCTCCCACTCCGCCTCGGTCGGCAGCCGGTATCCGTCGGCCCGCGCGTCCCACGCGACGCGTTCGCCGTCATCCCCGTCGTCCTGGATGCGGTAGGCGGCGGTCAGCCCTTCCCGGCCGGACAGGGCGTTGCAGAACCGGACCGCGTCCCGCCAGGAGACCCCCTCGACGGGCAGCGCGTCGCCCGCACCCGCGCTCGGCCGCTCCCCGGTGACCTTCGCGTACAGCGCCTGCGTGACCGGGTGCGCCGCGAGCCGGAATCCCGCGAGTTCGACCGTCCAACTGCGCTGTGTCCGCCGGTCCGAGAGCGTGACCGCCCCCGCCGGGACCGTGATCGTGTTCAGCTCCGCGCTCCCCTGCATGATGCGGACGATCTTAGCGACGTGAGTTGTCAGACCCCCCTGCCAGGATGCGCACATGGGATTCTTTGACGACTTGGTGCTGCCCGAGGAACCTGCGGAACCGCGCGACGTGGTGATCAGGCAGGGCCCGCCGGGGGCGGACGCGGGCCAGGAGCGGCCGCCCGCCGACTGGTTCGTGCCGGAGTTCGTGTCGCAGCTCGCGGTCGCCGGCGCCGGTCCCGCCGCCAAGGTGGTGGTGCGCGGCTGGTCCGTGTGGCCGCGTTCGGTCACGCTGCACCTTTCCGTGCACCGGCCCGTCCACCGGGGCGGCGACGAGGCGGGCAGGAGATCCGGTCTGCGGGTGGGGCTCCTGCTCTCCGACGGACGCCGGGTCACGTCGCTGGACGCATCGCGGGACGGGCCGGTGGCCGTGGCCGGACCGGCCCACGTACGGGCGGCGTTCGCGGCGCTGGAGGAGCCGACGGGCCTGATCCCGCTCGACACCGGCATGAGCCATGCGCGGACCTCGCTGTTCAGGACGGACGTCGACCTGTACCTGCCCGAGCTGCCGCCCCTCGGCGAGACGCGGCTCGTGGTGGAGTGGCCGGACGAGGACGTCCCTGAGACCAGTACGCCGGTCGACGCCGGGGCTCTGCGCGCCGCGGCCGAGCGCTCCTTCGAGGTGTGGCCGGATCTGCCGGAACCGGACCCGCTGACCCAGCCGGACTCCTTGGCGGTGTTCCACATGAGCGGGCCACCGTCCTTCCTCGCCCCGCCCCTGTCCAGGCACCACCGCGCGATGCTGCGCGAGCAGGAGGAGGCCCGGCTGCGCTATGTGCCGCGCGCCGACTGGAGCGGTATGGGGTACCGGGACTGGGCCGACGCGGAGTTGATCCGTGCCCGGCTGTCCGGCGGCGCCCCGCCCGACGGCCACGAGCCGTCGAGGACGACGCCCCTGCACCTGGCGGCGGAAGACGGCGGCGCCGAGGCCGTGGCCGCCCTGCTCCCGCACGTCACGCGGATCGACGCCCCCGACGACGCCGGTCATACACCGCTGTGGCACGCCGCCTGCGCCGTGGACGAGGAGAGCGTCCGACTCCTGATCGATGCCGGAGCCGACGTGTGGACACCGCAGAAGGGCCCCTGGTCGCCGGGCCGCCTGCTGCTGACGACGCGACTCGCTCCGCTCGTGGCGGGGCTGCCGGGCGCGGTTGCGCTGCCCGCGGAGGAGGCGGCCGCCTTCGCCGCGGCCGACGCACTCATCCAGGCCTTCGACGAAGAGGACATGTACACGGAGGGACTCGGCATCGCCTTCGTCCGCGACCTGGACGAGGACGAGGTGATCCGGCGGCTCGGCGGAGACCCGGCACACTGCCCTCGAGTCGGCCCGGAGGAAACGCCGTTCGACGAAGACTTCGGCGAAGACGACGAAGACGACTACGACGCCGAGCTCAACTTCGTGGCAGTGACCGCCCTGCCGGGTTCTCCTGGAGGCTGCGTCATCACCCAGCAGGCGTACATGCCCAACGACGACGGCGTACTGCGCGCGCTGTCGGCGGGCACCGCGGCGTACGGCGTGTACTTCAACCCCAAGGGCGGCACGTTCGGCACCCTGGCCCGCGACGGCGAGATCGTGCGGAGCGAGGAGATAGGCCTCTCGCCGGACGAGGACGAGGCGGCCGCCCACTGGCACTTCCGCTTCTGGCAGCGCGACGAGAACGCCCCCTACGGCGCGCGGGACCTCGCGTACTCCTGCGGCGCGGCCGGACTGCGCATCAGCGACGGTACGGCGGCCCTGGACCACGAGGCCCCGCGGCGCTGGGTCGAGCTGTCCCCTGAGCTCCGCCGCTGATCCGGAGCCTCAAGGCTCGCTCGCCTACTCCCCCGAGGGATCCCGCTCCGCCCCTGACCGGTCGCGCCCGCGCAGCACTCGGTTGACCCGCCCGGCGTCCAGGACGCCCTCCCAGCGGGCGACGACCAGGGTGGCCACGCTGTTGCCCGCGAGGTTGGTCAGGGCCCGGCACTCGGACATGAACTTGTCGATGCCGAAGATCAGCATGATCCCGGCCGCGGGGACCGTCCCCACGGTCGTGAGCGTCGCGGCCAGGGCGATGAACCCCGCGCCGGTGATCCCGCCGGAGCCCTTGGAGGTGAGGATCATGACCGCGAGCAGGCCCAGTTGCTGGCCGAGTCCGAGTGGGGTGTCGGTGGCCTGGGCGATGTAGACGGCGGCCAGGGACAGGTAGATGGAGCTGCCGTCGAGGTTGAAGGAGTAACCGGTGGGCACGGTGAGCCCCACGATCTCGCGGCGTACCCCGAGCCCTTCGAGCTTGGCCATCAGCCGCGGCAGCACGCTCTCGGAGGACGAGGTGCCGAGCACGATCAGGAACTCCTCGCGCAGATGGTGCAGGAGACGCAGGATGTTGATCCTGAGCAGCGCGGTGACCGAGCCGAGGACCACCAGGACGAAGAAGAGCGAGGTGCCGTAGAACAGCGCGATGAGCTGCCCGAGGCTGGTGAGGGTGGAGATGCCGTACTCGCCGATGGTGTAGGCCATCGCGCCGAACGCTCCGACGGGGGCGGCCAGCATGATGTAGTGCAGGATCTTGAAAACGACGGCGCTGAGCCGGTTGACCCCGTCGACGATCGGCTGCCCGACCGGGCCGACGGCCTTGAGGGCGACGCCGAACAGCACCGAGAAGAAGATGACTTGGAGGATGTTGCCCTCGGCGAAGGCACCGACGGCGCTGGAGGGCACGATGTCGGTGAGGAAGTGCCACCAGCTCTGGTCCTTGCCGTCCTCGACGTACTGGGCGGCGTCGCCCTCCAGGCGGAGGTCGCCGGGGTGGGCGTGTACCCCGGCGCCCGGCTGGAAGACGTTGACCGCGATCAGGCCCACCACGAGGGCCGCGAGCGTGCCTGCCTGGAAGTACGCCAGCGACTTCAGCCCCACGCGCCCGACCCGGCGCAGGCTGTCGACACCGCCGATGCCCGCCACGATCGTCAGGAAGACGATGGGCGTGATCAGCATCTTGATGGCGGACACGAAGGTGGTGCCGACCGGTTCCAGCGCGACGCCCACCGACGGCCACAGCCAGCCGGTCAGGATGCCGGAGGCGATGGCGGTGAGGACCCAGAAGTACAGCTGCTGGTACCAGGGGCGGGACGGCGTGCCGTCCGGGGGTGACACGGTGGGCGTGGACGCCGGCGCTGCCATGGCGTGACTCCTGTTACTCCTCGTCGAGGAACGGGGACGCGGGGCGCTCAGAGCAGTTCGAGCACCTTGTCGGTGAACGCGGCGGTCGTCGCGGTGCCGCCCAGGTCCGGCGTGCGGACGTCGGTCTTGGCCAGGACCGAGGCGAGCGCGTCGGTGACGGCCGCGGCGGCGTCGTCGTGGCCGAGGTGGTCGAGCATCATGGCGGCCGACCAGATGGCACCCATCGGGTTGGCGATGCCGCGTCCCGCGATGTCGGGGGCGGAGCCGTGCACGGGCTCGAACATGGAGGGGAAGTCCCGCTCCGGGTTGAGGTTGGCCGCCGGGGCGATGCCGATGGCGCCGGCCACGGCCGCGGCCAGGTCGCTGAGGATGTCGCCGAAGAGGTTGGAGGCGACGACCACGTCGAAGCGGGCGGGGTCCAGGACGAACTTGGCGGCCAGCGCGTCGATGTGCTCCTGATCCCACGTCACCTGCGGGTGCACGGCGCCGCGTTCGGCGACCAGCTCGTCCCAGAAGGGCAGCGTGTGGACGATGCCGTTCGACTTGGTGGCGGAGGTCAGGTGCCCGCCGCGCCGGTCGGCCAGCGCGAAGGCGTAGTCGAGGAGCCGGGTCACCCCGGCCCGGGTGAACACGGCTTCCTGCAGGGCCATTTCCTCGGGGAACCCCCGGTTGAGCCGGCCGCCGATCTCGCTGTACTCGCCCTCGACGTTCTCGCGTACGACGACGAAGTCGACCTCCCCCGCGGCAGCCGACCGCAAGGGGCTCTCCAGGCCTTCGAAGACGCGGATCGGCCGCAGGTTGACGTACTGGCGAAAGCCGCGGCGGATCGGTATCAGCAGGCCCCACAGCGAGACGTGGTCGGGCACGGCGGGGTGACCGACGGCGCCGAGCAGGATCGCGTCCTTGTCCCGCAGTCGATCGAGGCCGTCCTCGGGCATCATCGCGCCCTCGCGCAGATGCCGTTCACAGGACCAGTCGTACTCGGTGAAGGTCAGCCCGATGCCGTGGCGTCCGGCCACGGCCTCCAGGACCCGGCGCGCGGGCGGCAGCACCTCGGTCCCGATGCCGTCACCGGGGATGAGGGCGATGTGGTGGTTCGTCATGCGTCGATTCCAGCAACGGGGCCGTGCGGGCGTCCAAGACGTGCTGGTGATGTGCCTGATAGGCCGTGCCTGTCAGTGGAGCTCGGCGGGAAGGCCACCCCCGGAAGACCGGCCCCGGAAGACCGACTCACATCAGGCGCACTCCAGGAACGCCTCCGCGGCGGGCGAGAGCAGCCCGCGGCGGCTCACCAGCGCGATGCTCAGCTTCGTCTCGGGCTCGATGTCCAGGACGCGGACGCCGATCCGCTCGGCCGTGGTGCGCCAGGACTCCGTCACCACGGCGAGGCCCACCCCCGCGAGGACCAGCGGCAGGATCGCCACGCGGTGCTCGGTCTCGGCGGCGACGCGGAGGGCGATGCCGCGCTCCAGGAGACCGTCGACGTAGGCCCGCATGCCGGTGCCGCGCTGACCGACGATCAGCCGCTGTCCCGCCAACTCCTCGCAGGAGACTGCCTCTTGGGAGCCGAAGGGTCCGCCGGGCGGCACGAGCAGAACAAAGCGCTGCTCACCGACCGGACGGACGACGACCTCCTTGTCGGGCAACGGCCCCGAGGCCGCGAGCAGTCCCAGCTCCGCGGCACCCGTACGCACCATGTCGACGACGTCCCGCGAGGTGAAGGCGGCCTTGACGGCCACGGACACGTCCGGATGGCGGTCGTGGAAGGAGCGGACCATGGTGGTCAGCGGTTCGACCGCCTGCGAGGGCATCGCGGCCACGTCGAGCCGACCCGACCGCAGCTCCCGCACGGCGGCGACACTGGCCCGCGCCGTCTCCAGGCCGCGGACGGCGGCCCGGGCGGGCTCGATCAGCGCCCGCCCGGCCTCGGTGAGCACGGCCCGCCGCCCGATGCGGTGGAAGAGATCACTGCCCAGGTCCCGCTCCAACGCCCGCACCGACTGCGACAGCGAGGGCTGCGACAGGTACAGCGCGCTTGCCGCACGGTTGAACCCACCGTGATCGACGATCGCCAGAAAGTACTCCAGCTGCCGGATGTCCATGGCCCGATTCTCACCCGCCGCCTTCCTGAGGCCTGTCGGCCTCGGCGGCGCCGGGGAGGGTCGGGTTCCAGAGGCGGTCCGCTTCGCCGCGGGCGAGATGGTCCTCGTAGATCCGCACCTTGTACCGCATCACGTCCAGGGTGTCCCGCAGCTCGCGGATCTGCGCCTCCACG
The DNA here is from genome assembly GCF_055558735.1 of Streptomyces sp. NPDC025651. Classification (NCBI taxonomy): domain Bacteria; kingdom Bacillati; phylum Actinomycetota; class Actinomycetes; order Kitasatosporales; family Streptomycetaceae; genus Streptomyces; species Streptomyces sp. NPDC025651. Next base: position 458,399 of record NZ_JBVHLZ010000008.1, on the reverse strand, counting down.
CGCCTCTCGTGCCGGCGCAGCAGTTCGAGGCGCTCGGTTTCGTTGCCCGGGCCCTGGCGGGCCAGCTCGACGTAGCGCCGGATCTCCGCCAGGGACATGCCGGACGAGCGCAGCTTCGTGCAGATGGCCAGCCACTCCACGTCTTCCTCGTGGTAGATCCGGCGCCCGTTGGACAGCCGGCGCACCGGATTGGCGAACAGGCCCTCCCGCTCGTAGAACCGCAGGGCGTGCACGCTCAGCCCGCTGCGTTGCGCCACCTCACCGATGCTCAGATCCATGAGCTCTCCTCCCCCGCACAACCGTTCACTCAGCCGTTCACGCAACCGTTGATCTAGACCCGACTCTAGGTTCTAGCGTCTCGGTGTCGGCCCGTCGGGCCGTGGAAACAGAGGGAGACAGGGGGAGAACATGAGCGTCTGGTTCGTCACCGGGGCATCGCGCGGGCTCGGCGCGGAGATCACCCGGGAGGCGCTGGACCGCGGACACCGCGTGATCGCCACGGCGAGGGACGCGTCCGCGGTGCTGCGGGCGCACCCGCAGGAGCCGGAGGGTCTGCTCGCGGTGAACGCGGACGTGACCGAGCCGGAGCAGCTGTCGGCCGCGGTCGAGGCGGGCCTGGCGCGATTCGGCCGGATCGACGTCGTGGCCAACAACGCCGGTTACGGCCTCCTGGGCGCGATCGAGGAGACCTCTGACGACGCCGCCCGGGCGCTGTTCGACGTCAACGTCTTCGGCGTGCTCAACACCTTGCGGGCGACCCTGCCGACGTTGCGCGCCCAGGGCTCGGGACACGTCCTGAACATCAGCTCCGTGGGCGGCTTCGCCACCGCGCCGGCGGTGGGTCTGTACGGAGCGTCGAAGTTCGCCCTCGAAGGCATCTCCGAGGCACTGCACGGCGAGCTGGCCCCGCTGGGCGTCCGCGTCACGATCGTGGAACCGGGCGGGTTCCGCACCGACTTCCTCAGCAGCTCCAGCATGCGGGTCGAACCGGCCTCCATCCCCGACTACGCCGCCGGCACGGGCCCGGTGCGCGAGGCGCTGGCCCAGAACGACGGCCGCCAGCCGGGCGATCCCGCGAAGGCGGCGAAAGCCGTCGTCGACATCACCGAGATCCCCGAGCCGCCGCTGCGCCTGCAGCTGGGCGCGGACGCGATCGAGCGCGTCGAGGCGAAGCTGGATCTGGTGCGCCGAGAACTCGACCAGTGGCGCCACGTGGCACTCTCCACCGGCGCCTGAGCGCCTCCGGCTCCGCCCCCGGCATGGGCACGGATACCCGGCCCAAGGGCGCCACCCGCCGCCGCCCATCCACAGCGCGCCGTCCCTGACCTCGGGGACGGCCGCTGCCCCGCCTGGAGGTTCAGCGTTCGGGGATGCTCGTCCGCGGCTTGACGTCGGTCCGCATCGACATCTCGCGCAGTACGCCCCACGCAGTACGCCCCACGTCTCGGCCGGGTTCATCCGTCCGAGCGCGAGTACGACTCCGGCCGCCCGGCCGACGGTCGCGTGCGTCCACACCGCATGCTTCAACTGGGCGGCCTCGTCGACCAGTTCCCCATCCTTTCCGCCGGGGGTACCCCCCGGCGGCGAGCCCGGGGTGGCGAGGGTCAGGTGTCGACGCGGTCTCCTCAGGACGCGTTCCCGTTCCACAGATCCCCTGGCCAGCCGGGACGACGCAGCCCTCAACCGAGCGTCTGATCCCGGAGAGTTGGCCCTCCGGTTCCGTTCCCGGGGAGTCGCGGGGGAGTGCCATGAGTCGTGCATGACCGCTCGAGGTCGGGCTATCCAGGGAGCCCGTGCGGGAGTAGATTCGTCGTAGCCCGTGGAATATACCTCGCCGTCAGCGCGGTGATGTGGTTTCGGCGATCTCTCAGGGCCAAGGAGCCCTCCACGCCAGCGGCTGTCTTCGCGGGACTCTGATCCCGCTTCATCAGCACCACTGCGATTCCGGATGGACGACGTCCGTCCCGGCTCCCCATGGCGGTGCACTCCCTTCGGGGTCCTTGATGCGTGACTACTTCGTAGACAAACTCCTGATGATCACTCCGCTTCACGGCACGCCCGGCGTATGCCTGTACGGCGAGGTCACCGGTGCCCACAAGGGCCCGCTGGCCATCGCCGTGACCGACCACAGCCGCACCGCACAAGAGATCACCATCGACCTCACCCGGGTCGAGTACCTCTCGAACGGCGTCCTGGAAACCCTCGCCGTCCTCGCCCGCAGCCTGGGCACACACCAGAGCCTCCACATCATCGCGGCCCCCGAACTGGGCCTCGAGGAACGGCTCGCCGCCCACGGCTGGGCCGACATCGAGTCCCTGCGGGTGAGCTCCGACTGACAGTGTGGTCCGCCCTGCCCCCCCGCAGGCCGTCGACGTCGGCGCGGCCGAGAACGAAACGGTCAGCATCAGGCGCGGTGGAAGGCCGCGTGCGGGCTGGGCCTGGGATGCGGATCTTGCAGGTGCGCCGCCTCGGGACGCCCCGGTCGAGGTCTACGCCGAGTGGCGCGCCCTCGGCGGGCCGACGGCCCGGGAGGAGTTCTTCCCCCTGAGGGCCACGGGCGCGGGAACGGCCCTTCGTACGAGTGAACCTGCCGCCGCGCCTCGTCGTGCTGAGCGCTCCGGCGGAAGTGGCGGCTCGGGAACGCCCCGCGGTCGTCGGCGGTCGCGCGGCACTGGCTGCCGTATCCGCGCCTGGGACGCGCACAAGATCACCGCTGCGGGCGCCGCGCTCTCGGCGCATCACACCTGGACGTGCCGCGCGCTCCCCGGTCCCCGCCGGACCCCGCCGTGATCACCCACTGACGCGGTCACGAGCGCTGGTCCCCGGCCGGCCCCGGCCCTCGGCTTGTCCCCGAAGACGATCGAAGGGCCGTATCAGAGAGATCTGATACGGCCCTTCGACCTGCGACTCTTACGAGTCGGGACGACAGGATTTGAACCTGCGACCCCTTGACCCCCAGTCAAGTGCGCTACCAAGCTGCGCCACGTCCCGTTGCCCGTGTGACCTGGGGTTTCCCCTGGCCGAACGCGCAGAGAAACCATACCGCACTCCGACTGGTGATCGCTCACCCCTTTCGCCGCCCGGGCCACTGTTGACCTCAAGCGCGGTTTAAGTTGCACGCTCTCCGCATGACGACGACCACGGAACGCACATACGGATACAGCGACCTGCCCGGCCTCATGGGCCTCATGACGGGGGACGAGAAGCACGGGCCCGCCGCGACGTCGACCCTCGACGCGCTCTGGGTGCTCTACGACCGAGTGCTCAGCGTCACACCGGAGCGGGTCGACGATCCGGGACGCGACCGGTTCCTGCTCTCCAAGGGGCACGGGCCCATGGCCTACTACGCCGTCCTCGCCGCCAAGGGGTTCCTGCCCGTCGACTGGCTCGAGGGCTTCGGCTCGTACGACTCCCCGCTCGGGCACCACCCGGACCGGGTGCTCGTGCCGGGTGCCGAGATCGGCAGTGGTTCGCTGGGGCACGGGCTGCCGCTCGCCGTGGGGACGGCGCTCGGCCTGAAGGCGCAGGGGCTCACCGCACCCCGCGTGTGGGTCCTCGTCGGCGACGCCGAGATGGACGAGGGCAGCAACCACGAGGCCATCGCCTATGCCGGGCCCGCGGGCCTGGAGCAGCTGCACACGCTCGTGATCGACAACAGCTCGGCGAGTTACGCGAGGCCCGGCGGGATCGCCGCCCGGTTCGAGGCCGCCGGATGGTCCGCCGAGACCGTCGACGGGCGTGATCACGAGGCGCTGTACGCGGCCTTCACCGCGCCGCATCCGGGGCGGCCGCGCGTGGTCGTCGCGCGCGTCGAGCCCAAGGAGTCCGCGCGCGAACCGAAGGTCGCGTGAGCCCTCGCCGCCGCCCCTGTCTCCTCTCACCCCACCCGTTCACCCCACCCCTGCCCGCGCACCTCCCGGAAGGACCCTTCTGCCATGGACACCATGCGTGACCGTTTCGCCCCCGTCGTCTCCCGGCTGCTCGACGAGGATCCCCGCGTCGCCGTCGTCCTCGCCGAGATCGGCAAGGACCCCTTCGAGGAGGCGATGCGCAAGCACCCGGACCGGGTGATCAATGTGGGGATCAGGGAGCAGCTCCTCGTGGGGGCGGGCGCCGGGCTCGCGCTCACCGGGCTCCGGCCCGTCGTGCACACCTTCGCGAGCTTCCTCGTGGAGCGGCCCTTCGAGCAGATCAAGCTCGACTTCGGGCACCAGGGCGTGGGCGGCGTCCTGGTGAGCGCCGCGGCGTCCTTCGACTGGCCCGCGGGCGGCTTCACGCACATGTCGCCGGCCGACGTGGCGCTGTTCGACACCCTCGACGACTGGACCGTGCACGTGCCGGGCCATCCCGACGAGGCCGAGACGCTGCTGCGGCACGCCGTCGCGGCGGGCGACGACAAGGTCTACGTACGCCTCTCGGTGCAGTCGAACGCGCAGGCGCTGCCCGTCGACGGTGCGGGGTTCCTCACCGTGCGTGAGGGCCGGGGCGGTGTGGTGATCGCCGTCGGGCCGATGCTCGACGAGGTCCTCGCCGCCACGGAGGGGCTGGATGTGACCGTGCTGTACGCGACGACCGTGCGGCCCTTCGACGAGCAGGCGCTGCGCCGGGCCGTCGGTGCCGACGCGGCCGCCGATGTGGTGGTCGTCGAGCCGTATCTCGCGGGGACCTCCACCACCGTCGTGAACGACGCCCTCGCGGATGTGCCGCACCGGGTGCTCGGCCTCGGCGTGGGACGGCGTGAGCTGCGGCGTTACGGCCAGATAGCCGAGCACATGGCCGCGCACGGGCTCGACGCGGAGTCGCTGCGCGGGCGGATCAGCGCCTTCCTGGGCGAGCGGACCGCGGTGCGCGCTGCGTGACAGCCGCGACGCGCGCTGCGTGACAGCGGCTTGCGGCCCGCTCCGGGGTGGGCGCCCACCGCCCCTGAGCGGGACCGACTCCGTCCGCAGGCGCTCGCGGCGAGGCCCGCGAGCGCCTGCCCCCAGGGGCGGCAGGGACCGGCGAAGGGTCCCGCTGGAAGAGAGAAAGGGCGTGTCCGGTCAGCCCGCGGACGGAACGCCCAACTCCGGGTGTGCTTCCAGGAGTCGGGGCGGTGCCGCCTGGCGCCAGGAGTCGGCCAGGATGTCCTCGAGCTCCGCCTCGTCCAGCGCCGCGAGGCGCACCCTCACCCATGCCGAGGCCGCCTCGTGGGCGGCGACCCAGAACTTGTCGGGCTCCGCGAGGACCAGTTCGTCGCGCTCGACCTTCGGGCAGCGCACGGCGAAGGACGTCTCGTCGTCGGGAACCGTCACGAACATCTTTCCGGCCACACGGAACGTGGGCATGCTCCACGCGATCTTCTCCACCGTGTCCGGCAGGGCGAGGGCGATGCGGCGCACGTCATCGGAGGTGACGCGCGCACGGGATCTGGACTTCGACATGCGATGAACCGTAACCAACCCCACTGACAATCACCCGGCGATCACCCGGCGCCCCGTGGCCGCGCGGACGCCACGGCTCACAGCACCCGCTTGTCCAGCCACGCCGTCAGATCCTCCTGGACCTCGTCCCGATTGGTCTCGTTGAGGATCTCGTGGCGCGCGTCCCGGTAGCCCTTCCACGTGAGGTCCTCGACCCCCACGTACCGGAAGTCCTCCAGGAGTTCGTGGACGAGCGTCATCCGCTGATTGCACGGATCCTGCTCGCCGACCACCACGTGGATCGGCAGATCGGCCAGCACGCGCGCGAGGTTCCGCGGGTCGTTGATCTTCCGGATCCCCCGCAGCCAGTCCACGCTGAGCCCCGCCGAGAAGGCGAACCCGCAGCGCTCGTCCTGTGCGTAGACGTCCACCTCGGCCTCGTCGCGCGAGAGCCACTCGAAGCCGGTGCGGTGGACGTACGGGGCGTTGAACGAGGCGAAGAGGTCGGGGACGTACGAGGAGGGCGCGGCCCGGCCGCGCTCGGCGATGTCGCGCTCCAGACGGGCGATGTCCCCCTCCGTGTCGGCACCCGGCAGCGAGCGGAACGTACCCGAGAGGATCACGCCCGCGAGTCCGTCCGCGTACTCCTGGGCGTAGTCCCGCGCGAGCATCGCCCCGAGGCTGTGGCCCAGCAGGAAGAACGGCAGGCCGGGGTGCAGGGTGCGCACCTGGTCGCCGATGGCCCTGAGGTCCTCGACGATCGCCCGCCAGCTGTCGGCGTCCTCGGCGCCGGATCCTCCGGAGGTCACGCCGTAGCCACCCGTGGCCTGCGCGGTGGCGCCGTGGCCGCGGTGGTCGGAGGCGACCACTCCGTAGCCGTGCGCGGCCAGGTGGCGGGCGAACCGGTCGTACCGCAGGGCGTGTTCGGCGGCGCCGTGCGCGATCTGCACATAGGCGCGCGGCCTGCCGTCCGCCGGCAGCCAGGTGTACGTGGCGACGGGCACGCCGTCCGCCGCGTTGAGCAGCCCTGCGGTGTACGCGGCACTGGGGGTGGTGTCGTCGGCTCGGTCGGGCATCGCTGCGGCTCCCTGGAGGTGCGGCTGGTTTCCACCGGGCAGCCTCCCCCGCGCGCGGGACGTCATGCGGACACAAGAGACACCGAAGAGCGCAGGGGGACGGCTCCGAGGGGCCCGTACGAGGACAGGCGCTGGGTCGCGCCGCAGACGCCGGACGGATTCCGGGAGGCGGCGCGGCAGTTCAACGGGATCGGGCGCGCTTCGCGCGACGCGGGTCTCGGCCCCGTGCTCTTCCACGACCACGGCACGGACCACGGGGCGGTGAGGGGCGGCGCGGATCGGGCGACGTACTTCCGGTGTCATCCGCGCCGCTTCCCCGCGCCGCAGGTCAAGGACATGGCGGCGGACGGCCGCTTCGCCGACGTCGGTTCGGACACGCTCGATTTCGCCGCGATGTTCGCGCACGCGCGCGTGGGCGGCGTCCGGCAGGGGCTGGTCGAACACGACACCCCTGCCGACCCGTTCGCGACGGCGCGCGACAGCTACCCGTGTTTGGCGGCGCTGCGCTCCTGACCGCCCGGGTCCGTGCCGAGCCGCTTGTAGAAGAACGTCGTCGACCGGAGGGCCCCCGCCGGGTCCGACGCGTAGTCGGGGATGGTCCCGGACCGGTTCCAACCCGCCTTCTCGTACAGGGACTCGGCGGGGCTGCCGGTCTCGGTGTCCAGGACCAGGAGGGTCACGCCCGCTTCGGTCGCCGCCTCCTCGGCCGTGGTCAGGAGCGCGCGGGCGAGGCCCTGCCCGCGCGCGGAGCGGTGGACCATCAGCTTGACGACCTCGGCGCGGTGGCGGCCGTTGGGCCGGTCGACGAAGGCCACACTGACGGTGCCCGTGACGCGCCCCGCGTCGTCGCGGGATGCCCAGACGGCGAGCCGCCCCTCGGCGACGGCCGTGTCGAGCCCGCGCCACCAGGCGGCCGCGGCGGCGTGGTCGAGGTCCGCGAGGAAGCCGACGGACGCGCCGCCGTGCACGGCGTCGAGCAGGAGGGCGGCCAAGCCATCGGCCGAAGAGCGGAACTGGTCCGCGTCAAGACGATCGACGCACGCCCGCTTCGGGAAGACGGTCACGGCTTGACCACCACGAGCGCGTACCGCACGGCCTCCTCGCCCAGGCAGCGGAACCGCGACGCGCCCCACAGCCGGTAGCGCAGGCAGTCGCCGGTGCCGATCGCGTGCGCCTCCCCGTGCACCGTGACCTCCAGGGTCCCTTCGAGCACCCAGATGTGCTGCTCCAGGCCGGGCACGGCAGGGCGGTCGTACGCGATGTCGGCGCCGGGCTGCAGCCGCCCCTCGACGAGTTCTCCGCGCATCCCGATCTGCGGCGGGGAGACCTGCCAGCGCATGAAGCCGGCGTCGTCGTCCGCCCAGACCGCCTGGTCGACGGCGCGCACCAACTGCGCGGGCTCCGCCTCCACCTCGCTCAGGAGCTGCGACATGGTCCGTTCGTAGACCGCGCAGAGCCGGTTCAGGAGGGCCGCCGTGGGGCTGATCTCCGCGCGCTCGGCACGTGACAGGGTGGAGCGGCTGATGCCGCTCAGCTCGGCCAACTCGCCCAGGGACCAGCCGCGTTCGGCACGCAGCTCGGACAGCCGGGCGGCGAGACGCGCGTCGACTCCATCGTGTTCCATATTCGGCACGCTATCCCGCATGTGGGACGACAACAAGCGTGATCCACCTCTCAGCCCTCCCCCCTTCAGTCGTGCGCCGAGACCGCCCCGAGCAGCTCCCCGGTCCGGCCGGTGGCGGCCCTGAACTCCGGGGAGGCGAGCGTGGCGGCGTACTCCCGCTCGGTCGGCAGACCCACATCGACGCCCTCCGTCACCGCGCCGGGACCCGGGCTCATCACGACGACGCGGTCCGCGAGGAACGCGGCTTCGGCGATCGGGCGACGCCCTCGGCCGCGAAGGACTGCACGGACGCGAGGGCCGCCGCCAAGCCGCCAAGCCGCTAAGCCGCTTCGATGCGGTAGACGCTGCCGCCGATGTCGAACACGTACAGCTCGCCGGTGCCGCCCTGCGCGAAGGAGATGACCTCGCCGCCGTTGACTCCGAGGTCGTTCACGCCGGTGACCTTGCCGTTCTTCATCTCCAGGGAGCGGACGGTGCCGTCGCAGTAGTCGCTGAACACGTACTGGCCCCTGAGGGTGGGGATCGCCTTGCCCCGGTAGACGAATCCGCCGGTCACCGAGCAGCCGAGGCCGGTGCGGTCGTACTCGTGCACCGGCGGCACGTGGTTCGCGGGCTCCGCGCCGTCCCGGAAGGGGTGGTTGCCCTCCATCTGGGACCAGCCGTAGTTCTCGCCGCCCTCGCTCCTCGCCGGGGCCCAGTCGATCTCCTCCCAGGCGCTCTGACCGACGTCACCGATCAGCAGGTCGCCCGTGCCCGCGTCGAAGGAGAACCGCCACGGATTACGCAGCCCGTACGCCCAGATCTCGTCCTTGGCCTTCGGATCGTCCACGAACGGATTGTCCGAGGGGATCGCGTACGGCTTGCCGCCCCTCGGGTCGATCCGCAGCAACTTGCCGAGCAGCGTGTCCAGGTTCTGCCCGTTGCCGTGCGGGTCGCCGCCCGAACCCCCGTCACCCAAGGCGATGTAGAGGTAGCCGTCGGGGCCGAACTTGATGTCGCCGCCGTTGTGGTTCGCGTAGGGCTGCGTCTGGGTGATGACGGTGCGCCGCGTCTCGGGCCGGAGCTTGCCGTGCCGCACGGCGAACTCGTCCACGGTGCTGGTGCCTTCGAGGTTCGTGTACGAGATGTAGAAGTGCGCGCGCTTGTTGTCGAACGCGATGCCCAGCAGGCCGCGTTCACCGTCGGTGGTGGTCTCCTTGGAGATGTCGAGGACGGGCTCCCCGAGCCCCTGACCGCTCAACACCCTTACGGTGCCCGCGCGTTCGGCGATCCAGAGCGTGCCACCTGGACCGGCCGCGCCGGCGATCGGATTCCGGGCCGTCGCCACCTTCTCGAGCGCGACCTTCGGCGCCTGGCGCGGGGCGGCGGACTCGTCGGCGGATGCCGTGGTCAGGGCGAGCGAGGCGACGAGGCAGATGGTGCCGACGATCGCCGTGGTTCTCGTGCGAACTTTCACCGTGATCCTCCTGGAGGCGGCGCATGGGAGGTCACCCGGCTGCGGGGGCAGAGCTGGGTGGGCGTCGCCCGTGCCGGCACGCAACCTGGGTGGGGGGATGGTGTGCCACTGGCCACGGCTGAGGATACTGGGACGGCGGAGGCTGGTATAGACCTACCGGGTCAGGATCCGGCGACACCTGACTGACCGCCACCGATGCCGCGCAGCAACGTGTCGACCACGAGCGTCGCCAGCGCGTCGACGTCGTCGTCGGCACCTTCGCCTTTCTCCTGACGGCCCTGGGCGGCCTCGTGGATGAGGGCGTAGTAGGCGCGGCGGGCCCAGTCCAGGTCGGTGTCGGGGCGCAGCACGCCCGCCTCGCGCGCCCGGCGGAAGAGGCGGTCGCACTGGTCGAGCACGTCGGCGTGCGCCTGCGCCACCTCCGGATCCTGCGGGGCGGTCCTGCTCATGGCGAACCCCCAACTGATCTTCACGCGAAGGACGTTGGCGGTCGCCTGGTAGAGGGCGATCAGCGGCGGCGCACTGTCGGGGCGGGCGCTGGTCACCGCCTCGTGGAACTGACGCGTCGCCCACGCGGTCAGCGCGTCCACCAAGGCGTCGCGGCTGGTGAACCGCCGGTGCACGGTGGTGCGCGCCACACCGGCCGCCGCCGCGATCTGCTCCATCGTCGCCGCCGGGTTGGCGCCGAGGACGCGCTCGGCGGCCTCGAGGATGGTGCGCACGGTCCGCTCCGCGTCCGCGCGCAGAGGCCGCCGCCCGTCGCCGCGCGACTCCTGCCGGGTGCGCTCCACGTGGCTCCCTCTTTCGTTCTTTCACCGAATCGCTCTCGCCAAGATGTTACGTCAGGGGCACTGGTACGCAGATAGTTGCAACACTGATGTTGCAGGTCCTATGGTTCAAGCGTCTTCGACGACTCACCTACGGCTCAAGAGTCGCCCTCAGGATCAGGACCAGGGCCAGAAACAAGACCAGGACCAGAACAGAACAGAACAGGGGAACTCCATGGATCTGCAGCTGACCGGCAAGACCGCCCTCGTGACCGGCGCGAGCCGCGGCATAGGACTGGCCACCGTCTCCGCACTGCTCGACGAGGGCATGCGCGTGGTGGCGGCGGCCCGCACCATCACGCCGGAACTCAAGGCCACCGGCGCCATCGGCATCTCCGTGGACCTGTCCACGGCCGAGGGACCCGCCCGCCTCGTGGAGCAGGCGATGGCGGCGCTCGGCGGAGAGGGCGGAGACGGCGGGGACGGCGGGCTCGACGTCCTCGTCAACAACGTCGGCGGCGGCGACTCGGGCGAGGGGTGGACGGGCGGCTTCCTCACCTTCACCGACGAACAGTGGCACGAGGCCTACGAGTTGAACTTCTTCGCCTCGGTCCGCGTCACCCGGGCGGCCCTCCCCCACCTCACCGCGCGCGGCGGCGCCGTCGTCAACGTCTCCTCCACCAGCGCGAAGACGCCGCACGCCGGGCCCATCACGTACAGCACCGCCAAGGCCGCGCTGACCGCGTTCGGCAAGGCGCTGGCCGAGGAGTTCGGGCCGCGGGGCGTACGCGTCAACACCGTCACGCCCGGCCCCGTCCGCACCGACATGTGGGAGAGCCCCAACGGGTACGGCTCCGAGGTCGCCAAGGCCATGAACGTGTCGCAGGAACAGCTCCTCGCCCAGCTCCCCGCCATCGCGGGCATGGTCACCGGCAGGCTCGTCACCCCGGCCGAAGTCGCCGCCCTCGTCGCCTACTTGGCCTCGCCGCTCGCCGCGAGCACCACCGGGGCGGACCACGTCGTCGACGGGAACTCGGTCAAGAGCGTGTGACGGCCCGCGCGTGCGGCAGCCCGCCGCGAGGCGACGCTCACCCCGCCGCGTCCCCCAGCGCGTCCAGCACCGGACGGATCAGCGGGTGCTCCTCCGCGCCGCACCGCACTGCCGCGAACACCCGGCGCGTGGGGGCCGCCCCCTCCACCGGGCGCACCACGGCCCCCGACACGTCCATGCCGCGCAGCGCCGAGCGCGGCACGAGGGCGACTCCCGCACCGGCCGCGGCGAGCGCCACCACCGCCCTGAAGTCATCCGACCAATGCTCCAACATCGGCTGGAATCCGGCCTGTTCGCAGGCGAGCATCACCACGTCGTGGCACGGGTTGCCCGCGAAGGGGCCGATCCACGCGTCCTTGGCGAGCTCGGCGAGCGGCACCCGCTCGGCGTCGGCGAGGCGGTGGCCGAGCGGGAGCACCGCGTCGAAGGGCTCGGCGTAGAGCGGGACGCGGGTCAGCCGGGGGTCGTCCGCGCCCGGCGCCCCCCGGTACTCCACGGCGACGGCCACGTCCACCTGCCGGTCGAGCACCATCGGCAGGCTCGCGTCGCCCTCGGCGTCCTGGACGCGGAGCCGGATGCCGGGTGCGGAGTCGGCGAGGCGGGCCACGGCGGGGGCGACGACCAGGCCGATCCCGGTGGCGAAGGCCGCGACGGTCACCGTGCCCGCCGCGCCGGAGCTGTAGGCGGCGAGCTCGGCCTCGGCGCGCTCCAGCTGGGCCAGGACCGCGTTGGTGTGCGCGAGCAGGATCTCGCCCGCCGCCGTCAGACGCACCCCGCGCGCCGAGCGCTCGACCAGGCGGTGGCCCGTCTCCTGCTCCAGGGCGGTGAGCTGCTGGGAGACCGCGGACGGGGTGAGGTAGAGCGCGGCGGCAGCGGCCGTGACCGTGCGGTGGTCCGCCACCGCACGGAGGATGTGCAGCCGCCGTGCTTCGATCATGCGGATGATTCTCCCTCACCGGGAGCCTCATCCGTACCCCGGGCCGCGCCACTCCCGGCAGGCCCCCCAGCCCTCCGGCTCGGCCCCCTAGCCCTCCAGCTCGGCCCGCGCCGCGACGAACGCGTCGACCGCGCGGTTCACGTCCTGCGTGGAGTGCGCGGCCGACAGCTGGACGCGGATGCGGGCCTGGCCCTGCGGCACCACGGGGTACGAGAAGCCGATCACGTACACGCCCCGCTCCAGGAGCAGCTCGGCCATCCGTCCCGCCACGGCCGCGTCGCCGATCATGACGGGCGCGATGGCGTGGTCGCCGGGCAGGATGTCGAAGCCCTCCTCGGTCATCCGCGAGCGGAAGAGCGCCGTGTTGGCGGCGAGCTGTTCGCGCAGGTCACCGGCGGACTCCAGGAGGTCGATGACCTTCAGCGAGGCCGCCGCGATCACCGGGGCGAGGGTGTTCGAGAAGAGGTAGGGGCGCGAGCGCTGGCGCAGCAGCGCGACGATCTCCGCGCGGGCCGCGACGTAGCCGCCCGACGCGCCGCCGAGCGCCTTGCCCAACGTACCCGTGATGATGTCGACGCGGTCCATGACGCCGTGCAGCTCGGGGGTGCCGCGGCCGCCGGGGCCCACGAAGCCGACGGCGTGCGAGTCGTCGACCATGACCATGGCGTCGTAGCGGTCGGCGAGGTCGCAGATCTCACGGAGCGGGGCGACGTAGCCGTCCATGGAGAAGACGCCGTCGGTGACGATCAGCTTGCGGCGCGCGCCGCCCTCGGCCGCCTCCTTCAACTGCCGCTCCAGGTCCGCGAGATCGCGGTTGGCGTAGCGGAAGCGGCGCGCCTTCGACAGACGGATGCCGTCGATGATGGACGCGTGGTTGAGGGCGTCGGAGATCACCGCGTCCTCGGCGCCGAGCAGCGTCTCGAAGACACCGCCGTTGGCGTCGAAGCAGGAGGAGTAGAGGATCGTGTCCTCCTGGCCGAGGAAGGCGGACAGGCGCGCCTCCAGCTCCTTGTGCACCTCCTGCGTACCGCAGATGAAGCGGACGGAGGCCATGCCGTAGCCCCAGCGGTCCAGCGCCTCGTGGGCGGCGGCGACGACCTCGGGGTGGTCGGCGAGGCCGAGGTAGTTGTTCGCGCAGAAGTTGAGGACCTCGCCGGGGCGGCCTCCCGCGGTGACGGCGACCGTCGCGGACTGCGGGGTGCCGATGACGCGCTCGGGCTTGTGCAGCCCCGCGGCGACGATCTCGTCGAGGGTGGCCTGGAGGTCTTCGCGTACGGAGTCGAACATGCGTGATTCCTTAGGGGTGTTCGGAGGACTACGGGCCGGAGGTCAGGCGGTCCAGTCGAGGATGACCTTGCCGCCGCGGCCGCTCGCCGCGTCGTCGAAGGCCGCCTCGAAGTCGCGGTGGCCGTAGCGGCCGGTGATCACGGGGGCCAGGTCGAGGCCGCCTTCGAGCAGGACGGACATCGCGTACCAGGTCTCGAACATCTCTCGGCCGTAGATGCCCTTGATCGTGATCATCGAGGTGACGATCCGCGCCCAGTCGACGGCGAACTCCTCGGACGGCAGGCCGAGCATGGCGATCTTGCCGCCGTGGGTCATGTTGGCGACCATGTCGCGCATCGCCCGCGGGTTGCCGGACATCTCCAGACCGACGTCGAAGCCCTCGCGCAGACCGAGTTCGCGCTGCCCGTCGGCGATCGTCGACTCCGCCACGTTCAGGGCGAGCCCGGCACCGACCTTGCGGGCCAGCTCCAGGCGCTCCTCGCTGACGTCGGTGACCACCACGTTGCGGGCGCCGGCGTGCCGGGCGACGGCCGCCGCCATCAGACCGATCGGCCCGGCCCCCGTGATCAGCACGTCCTCGCCGACCAGCGGGAAGGACAGGGCGGTGTGCACGGCGTTGCCGAAGGGGTCGAAGATCGCGGCCACGTCGAGGTCCACGGGGACGCGGTGCACCCATACGTTCGACGCGGGCAGCGCGACGTACTCGGCGAAGGCGCCGTTCCTGCCGACCCCGAGGCCGACCGTGGCGCGGCACAGGTGGCGCCGCCCGGCCAGACAGTTGCGGCACTTCCCGCAGACCAGGTGGCCCTCACCGCTGACCAGGTCACCGGCGGTGATGTCCGCGACGTCGCGGCCGGTCGCCACGACCTCGCCGACGAACTCGTGCCCGACCACCAGGGGCGCGGCGATCGTCTGCTGCGCCCAGCCGTCCCAGGCCCGGATGTGCAGGTCGGTGCCGCAGATCCCGGTGCGGAGCACCTTGATCAGGACGTCGCCGTGGCCGATCTCCGGCTCCGGGACGTCCATGAGCCGCAGACCCGGCTCCGCCTTCTCCTTGACCAGCGCCTTCAACGCAACGGCTCCTGTCGTACGTCGCTTCTTCCTCCGACGACACAGGAATCTTCCCTACGGCGGCGCCCCGGTCCATCGAGGATTTCTTAAGCGCCGCCGCAGCTTTCCTTCAGACCTCGCGGGTCAGCGGGTCTGACCGGCTGCGAAGTAGGCGATCAGCCCGGGGTCGAGCGCGGGCACCTCGCGCGGTGTCCCGCCGTCCCGCAGCGACTGCGTGGCCCGCACGCCGGCGGCCACCGCCATGCGCGCCGCGACGGGCGAGGTGTCGGTGCGGCCTCCCTCGCGTACGAAGCGGACGAACTCGTCGACGAGCAGCGGGTCGGCGCCGCCGTGCCCGCCGTCGTCCTGCGCGTCCGGCACGGGGTACGCGGCGTCGGGCTCGCCGCGGTAGCCGGACCGGCGCGCGTTCCACACCTTGACGACGCCGCCGGGTCCGTCGCCGAAGTTCTCCAGGCGGCCCGCGTCGCCGATGACGGTGTAGTTGCGCCAGTAGTCCGGGGTGAAGTGGCACTGCTGGTAGGCCGCCAACACCCCGTTGTCCAGGCGCATGTTGACCAGCGAGACGTCCTCGACGTCGATGACGGGGTTGAGGTCGCGCTGGGTGTGCGGCGGCCAGTGGCCGTCCTTGGTGTACCAGTCGTCCGTCTTCGGCTCGCCCGGCGCGCGGCGGTGCGGGTTGTCGCCGTAGACCATCAGGTCGCCGAGGGCCTGCACCTGCCGGGTGTAGCCGTTCGCCAACCAGTGCAGTACGTCGATGTCGTGGGCGGCCTTCTGCAGCAACAGGCCTGTGGTGTACTGCCGTTCGGCGTGCCAGTCCTTGAAGTACCAGTCCCCGCCGTAGCCGACGAAGTGGCGCACCCAGACGGTCTTGACCGCGCCGATCTCGCCGCGCTCGATGATGTCGCGCATCAGCCGGACCACGGGCATGTGCCGCATGTTGTGCCCGACGTACAGGCGCGTGCCCGTCTCGTGGGCGGTCCGCAGGATCTCGTCGCACGCCTCGACGCTCGTCTCCAGGGGCTTCTCGACGAAGACGGGCTTGCCTTCGCGCAGGGCCTCGCAGGCGAGCCGGGCGTGGGTGTGGTCGGGCGTGAGGACGACGATCGCGTCGACGTCCGGGTCCTCGACGACCTTGCGGTGATCGCCGGATATCAGCGCGCCGGGAAAGGCCACGGCCGCCTCGGCGCGGGCGGTGGCGTCGTGCTCGGCCAGCGCGGTGACGCGCGAGCCCGCTCCCGGCCGGTGTGCGGTGCGGGCGAGCGAGCCGCGCAGTCCGTAGCCGAGAACGCCGAGACGGAGGTCGGTCATGGAACTTCCTTCGCTTGTGCCGGTGTTGCGGGTGCGTGGCTCAGGGATCCCCGACGTGATTCCCGTGGTGGTTCCCTTGGTGATTGCTTCGGTGATTCCCGTGGTGCGGACGAGCTTGATCCTTATCTATCCGGCCCCGGCTGTCCGTGTCGAGGAGTGTGCGCGGGTGAGTACGCACGAAGGCCCGGCCCCCCAGCAAGTAGGGGCCGGACCTCCGTGGTTCGTGGGGCGCCGCGTCCGTCAGAGGATGCCGACGTGCAGGCCGAGTTCCAGGTCGAGGGAGACGTCGATGTCGGCGTCCAGCTCGACGTCGGCGTCGAGGCCCGCCTGGACCGCCGCGTCCAGGTCGACGCCGAGGTCGGCGGCCAGATCCGCGTCCAGGACCACGGCCGCGCCGATGGATCCGGTGAGCAGGGTCTGGTCCTCCTCCAACTGCACGCCCAGGATGCCGTGCAGCCGCGCCGCGGCGTCCGCGCCGAGGTTGATGTTGTTGTCGGACACCAGGCCGATGACGACGTAGAGCAGGTTCGAGCCCGCGTCCGAGCGCAGCCGCAGGCTGCTGGTGTCGATGGTGCCGAGGACCATCGCCTTGCCCGCCACGGTCGCCCGGACGGTGCCCGTGGCGATGTCGATGGAGATGTTCTTGACGGTGGCCAGGTTGTTGCCGGCCTTGAGGGTGACGGAGCCGCTGAGCCTGATGGTGCCGCCGGTGATGCGGTTGTTGCTGTGGATCAGGCTGCCGCCGGCGACCTTCAGGTTGGCGGCGCCCTCGAGGTCGAGCAGCGAGTCGACCTCCAGCGAGGTCGGGCCCGAGACGACCGGGGTGGTGTCGCCCGGCACCGACACCGGGGCGGCGGCGCGAGCGCTCACGGGGGTCGCCGATGCGGCGGCAGCGGGTCCCGCGAGGGCGGCGACGACGGCGACCGCCGCGGCCAGCGAGGCGGTGCGCAGCAGACGGGAGCGGTGGCCTGAGGAGTGGGGCATGAACCTCACGGTTCCCTTCGTGGAGTGCGTGGCGTCGGGTCGTGGAGTGCTTGACGTCAGGTCATGGAGTGCTTGACGTCGGCAGCGATAGTGCGACTGGTCACTTAGTGGGACAATTCCCTCGCCGTCGACCGCTCCGCTCCCCTCGGCCGCCTCTTCCACCCATACGGCCCCAGCGATGCGCCCCCGGCTAGGGATGCACGAGCACGTGGGAGAGGCCCACCCGTCCGGTGCCCGTCAGCCTGATCCTCACGAATTCGGCCGTATCGCCCCGCCGAGTTCCAGGAGGGTGGGGCGCAGCGCCCTCCCGCTCACGTGCCGGGTCCCGGCGTCGGCGAAGTCCGCGGTCCTCGACGGCTGGGCGTCGAAGTCCGCGGTCGTCATCGAGGCGTCGTTCCGCACCTCGATCTGCCGCACGCGCCGGACGCCGCCGAGCTCGGCCTGCCACGGCCCACCGTCGACGCGAGCCCCTACCGCGAATAGGGTCACCCGACCCGCATCACCCATCGAGGAGTTACGGACCCCATGCCCGCACCGCACCTGACCCTGCCGCCCACCGACCGTGTCCTGTCCCCCCTCACCGGCTGGACCCGGGCGCACTGGGAGGCGCTCGCCGACCGGCAGTTGGAAGCGCTCGTCCCCTACGCGACGCCGGGCTTCGCGCAGTACCGCCTGCCGGGGCGGGGCAGCTGGTCGGGGGTCGTTTCGGACGGGCTCGAAGGGTACGCGCGGTCATTCCTGCTGGCCTCCTTCCGGATCGCGGGAGCGGGCGGCGAGGTCGACCCCCGTCTCACAGAACGCTACGCGCGGGGTCTGACAACGGGCACGGACCGCGGCAGCGGCGAGGCCTGGCCCGAACTCACCGACTGCTCCCAGCAGATGGTGGAGGCCGCCTCGATCGCGATCGGACTGCACGAGACCCGCCCCTGGATCTGGGACAAGCTCGACCCCCTGGTCCAGGAGCGGGTGGTGGACTGGTTCTGCGGGTTCGTCGGCGCAAAGACCTGGGACAACAACTGGCGGCTCTTCCAGGTGGTGTCCGAGCAGTTCCTCGCCTCGGTCGGCGCCCCGTACAGCCGGTCGGACATCGACGGCGGCCTCGACCGCATCGAGGACTGGTACCGCGGCGACGGCTGGTACAGCGACGGCGACGGGCGCAACTTCGACTACTACATCGGCTGGGCCATGCACCTGTACCCACTGCTGTGGGCCCGCATGGCCGGCGACGACGACCAAGGCCGCGCCGAGGTCTACCGCGCACGCCTCGCCCAGTTCCTCGCCACGTACCCGCACTTCTTCGGGGGCGACGGTGCCCCCGTCCACCAGGGCCGCTCCCTGACGTACCGGTTCGCGGCGGCCGCGCCCGTGTGGATGGGCGCCCTCGCCGACTGCACCCCGCTCGCGCCGGGCCTGACCCGGCGGCTCGCCTCCGGCACGGCCCGGCACTTCGTGGAGCGCGGCGTCCCCGACGAGCGCGGCCTGCTCCCGCTCGGCTGGTACGGGACGTTCCTGCCCGCGACACAGGCCTACTCGGGTCCCGCGTCGCCGTACTGGGCGAGCAAGGGCTTCCTGGGGCTGCTCCTGCCCGCCGACCACCCGGTGTGGACGGAGCGCGAACTCCCGCTGCCCGTCGAGGAGTCCGACCGGTACACGGCGCTTCCGCAGCCGGGCTGGCTCCTGCACGGCACCCGGCACGACGGCATCGTCCGCCTGGTCAACCACGGCAGCGACCACAATCCTCTGGAGGGCCCGGCCCAGGACGACCCGCACTACGCCAAGCTCGGTTACTCGACGGCGACGGCCCCCGAGACCGCCCCGCGCGCGTGGGAGCGCGCCGTCGACGGCCATCTGGCGCTGCTCGCCCCTGACGGCACCCCCTCGCGCCGCCGCCGCATCCACCCGCTGCGGTGCGAGGGCCGCGTCGCCGCGTCCCGCCACGACGCCGAACTGCCCTCCCAGGACGGCGAGGTGTTCCCGATCGAGACGACCAGCGCGCTGCACGGACCGTGGGAGATCCGCGTGCACCGGGTGCTGGCCCCGGCCGGAGCGGGCGTCCGGGAGGGCGGCCACGCGGTCGCGGACGAGACGCCGCCGCACGCCGAACAGGGCCCCGGCTGGGCGCTCACCCGTACGACCACCGGCCTGACCAGCGCGGTCGTCGCCCTGCACGGCTGGGCCAAGGAGACGGGCATCGCCCGCGAGGTGGCGGCCAACGCGTACGGACCGCACTCCGCGACACCGTTCCTGACGGCGAAGGACCACCCCGGGGGCACGAGCGTCCACGTCACCCTGGTCGCCCTGTCCCAGGACACGGTCCACCCGCGGGCGCTGCGGGAGTCCCTCACCTGCGACGTGAGCGACGACGGCGGCCGTGTCCGCGTCCGCTTCCCGGACGGGGCCGAGCTCGACCTCTGAACCGGCCCTGGGCCCGAGGCCCTTGGTCAGATCCCGCCGTCCTCCCGTCGGTGGATCTGCTCGACCAGCTCCGCGGCCATGGACTTGATCGTGTCGAGCCCCGCCCTGCCCCAGCGGCGCGGCTCGACGTCCACGACGCAGACCGTGCCGAGCACGATCCCCGTCCGGTCGATGAGGGGCGCGCCCAGGTAGGAGCGGATGCCGATCTCGTCCACCACGGGGTTGCCCGCGAACCGCGGGTACTCGCAGACGTCCTCCAGGACGAGGGCCTTGCGGCGCACCACGACGTGCGGGCAGTAGCCGTGGTCACGGGCCATGTAGCGGTGCGCCTCACCGCCGCCGGGCGGCGCTTCGGCGTCGGCGGTCTGCTCCGCGCCGAAGCACGCCCCCTCCGGAGTGTGCAGCCCGGCGAAGAACTGCCGTCGCTCGTCGATGAAGTTGACCATCGAGTAGGGCGCTCCGGTCAGCTCGGCGAGCCGCTGCGCGAAGGCGTCGAAGGCCGGTTCGGGGCGCTGCCCGATGCCGAGCCCGCGCAGTCTGCGCACCCGCGCGGGCGCCTCCTTGTCCACGGGGGTGAGAAGCAGGTGCCCGGTCGGGTCGTACATCACGTGTGGGCTCCGTAGGTCGGCGCCGGGGCATGGTTGAGCAGGTGTTTGACGAGGGTGAGCAGCGTCTGGATGCCGGAACTGGAGATCCGCGCGTCGCAGCGCACGACGGGCACTTGAGGGTCGAGGTCGATCGCGGACCGCACCTCCTCGGGTTCGTAGCGGTAGGCCCCGTCGAATTCGTTGATCGCCACGATGAAGCCCATGCCGCGCTGCTCGAAGAAGTCCACGGCGGCGAAGCAGTCCTCCAGACGCCGGGTGTCGGCGAGGACCACCGCGCCGAGCGCGCCTTCGGAGAGCTCGTCCCACATGAACCAGAACCGCTCCTGGCCCGGTGTACCGAAGAGGTACAGCACGTGTTCGGGGTCGAGCGTGATCCTGCCGAAGTCCATCGCGACGGTGGTCGTGGTCTTGTTCTCCACGCCCGACAGGTCGTCGGTGCCCTCGCTGACCGTGGTGAGCAACTCCTCGGTGCTCAGGGGCGCGATCTCGCTGACCGCGCCCACAAAGGTCGTCTTTCCGACCCCGAAGCCACCCGCGACCAGGATCTTCAGCGCGGTGGGGAAGGGGTCAGAGCTGTCGTCGTAATCCATCGAGCACTGCCTCCAACAGGGACCGGTCAGTGGGGTTGTGGTAGAAGTCCGGGGCCTTCGTGGTGAGGACCCCGCAGTCGAGGAGATCGGAGAGGATCACTTTGGTCACGACCGCGGGCAGCTTGAGCTGCGCCGCGATCTCGGCGACGGAGACGGGCGCCTCGCACAGCGCGAGAGCCTCGGCGTGCTCGGGCCCGAGGTAGCCGAGGGGGGTGGATCCCGTCGCCATCACCTGGGAGAGCAGGTCGAGTTGGCTGGTCGGTCTGGTCCGTCCGTTGCTGACGGTGTAGGGGCGGACGAGCCGGCCCGCGGCGTCGTCGAGCCAGGGCCCGTCGTGCGGGGCCGCCATCCTCAGTGCCTCATCGGCGCGGGTTCGCCGGCGGGTTGCCGGGGCGCGGTGATCAGGTACGGGCGGACGCTCTTGACCAGCATGGCCATTTCGTAGCCGAGGACGGCGGCGTCCGCGTCGCGTCCGGCGAGCACGGCCAGACAGGTGCCCGAGCCCGCGGTGGAGACGAACAGGAGCGTGGAGTCCAGCTCCACGACGACCTGGCGGACGTCCCCGCCGTCGCCGAACCTGACCCCCGCGCTGCGCCCGAGCGAGTAGAGCCCCGAGGCGAGGGCGGCCATGTGGTCGGCGCTGTCCGGGTCGAGGCCGTGCACCGACTTCACGAGTCCGTCGGAGGAGAGCAGGACTGCGCTGTGGGTGTGCGGCACACGCTGGACGAGGCCGCTCATCAGCCAGTCGAGATCGGATACATGGCCGGTCGGCGCATCGCTCGCCATGGTGGATCGACTCCTTGGAGGTACGGACGTACGTGGGTCTGCCGGGGCAGAGGTGGTGGGGGGTGATCGGACGTGAGGGTGTGCGTCAGCCGCCTTGTTCGCTCCCGTCGTGAGGGACCCCGGCCCCGTGCTCCCGCTCCCGGGACGCGGGATCGCGCGCTTCCTGCGCCTGGGCGAGGCCGATGCCGCGCTGGAACGCCGCCATCAGGCCCGGGTCGTGTCCGACGACGTGCTCGCTCTCGGGGCGCGGCGCCGGGGAGTCGCGCAGCTGGGGCGCGATGTGCTCCTGGGCGCGGCGCTTGGGGAGTTGGGGTCTGCCGACGCGGCCGCGCACGGCGCCGTTGCGCGGGATCGGCGGCGCCCCGGCGTGCTCGGCGGCCGCCTGCCGGTCCTCGGGCCTGATGCCGGGGACGGCGTCGGCGGGCGTCGGCCGCTCCTGGCGCGCGCCGCGCACGGGGAGGGGGGCGGGCGCGGTGCCGTTCGCGGCGTGCGGCTGGGCGGGGACGGGGGCCGGTTCGGGGCGGGTCTCGGGGCGCGGCTCCTGCGGGACTTCCGGGCGGAGCTGGGGCTGAGGCTGGGCCTGGGGCTGAGGCTGGGGAGCGGGTGTGCGCACCTGCGCCGGGGCTTCGTCCCGCGCCTTGGCGCGCGGGTCCGGCTGCGGTTCGGCGCCGAGGAGCTCCTGCGGCAGGATCAGCACGGCCTGGACGCCGCCGTAGATGTTGGTCTGCAGCCGGACCGCGACCCCGTGCCTGCGGGCGAGTGCGGAGACCACGAAGAGTCCGATGCGCCCGTCCTGCAGGAGACTTGCGACGTTGACCTGGTCGGGGTCGGCGAGCAGCCGGTTCATCTTGTTCTGCTCGGTGAGCGGCATGCCCAGGCCCCGGTCCTCCACCTCGACGGCGAGCCCGGCGGTCACGAGGTTGGCGCGCAGCAGGACTTGGGTGTGCGGGGCGGAGAACACCGTGGCGTTCTCGATGAGTTCGGCGAGCAGGTGGATGACGTCGGCGACGGCGTGCCCACGCAGGGTGCCGTCGATCGGCGGCACCAGTTTGACGCGCGAGTACTGCTCGACCTCGGCGATGGCGGAGCGCATCACCTCGGTCATGGAGACGGGGTTGCTCCACTGGCGGCGCGAGACGGCGCCGCCGAGCACGGCGAGGTTCTCGGCGTGCCTGCGGATGCGGGTCGCGAGGTGGTCGACGTGGAAGAGGCCCTTGAGCAGTTCGGGGTCCTCCACCTCGTTCTCCAGGTCGTCGAGCAGGGAGATCTCGCGGTGCACGAGCGACTGCAGGCGCCGGGCGAGATTCACGAAGACCTCGACCTTCTGCTCGCTGCCCGCGTGGCTGGAGAGCTGTGCGGCCTGCACGACGGCGCCGACGGCGACCTCGTGGGCGCGCGTGAGTTCACCGGCGAGCAGGTCGAACTCGTCGCCGCCGGGCCTGCTCCGCTCCGGCGCCCTGCGGGCGGGCGGCTGCTCGCCGCGGCGCAACTGTTCGACGACGGACCGCAGTTCGGACTGGCCGCGCGCCGTGACGCGGCGCAGCGCGCCCACCCGCTCGCGCACGGCCCGCGCCGCGCGGTCGGCGGCCACACCGGCGATCACGATGCCGGCCAGGCCGACCAGACCGGCGGCGCCGAGGACAGCGAACAGGACGGGCCCGGGCCGGGTGCCGGTCGAGCGCAGCGTGAACAGGACGGCCGCGCAGGCGCTCAGGCCCACGGCGACGGCGGGCAGCACCGCGATGCGCAGGAGTTGGGGCCGTATGTGCGTCTCGGGCAGTGCGGCGGCGGTGCGGCCACCGGTCCTGCCGTGCCGGCCGCCCTCACGGCGGTCTGCACGGGCGGCCGGTGCGCGTAGGTGAGACATCAGCGTCCTCGGTACGTTGCGACGAGGGTCCAGCGGTCGGCCGACTCCGTCTTCTCGGCATGGTCGCGGCGTCTTTGTTGCGGCGCCTTTTCGGCATGGTTGCGGCATCGCCGTGCCGGTCGGCAGGTCGCGATGTCAGCCCTGGCTCGTGATCCCTGCGTCGCCCGACGGCCACACACGGTAGTCGGCAACGCATCATGTGCGGTGGGCAGTTGACAAAGTCTGCGGGACAGCATCCCGCTCTGGTATGACGCCTCGCACGGGATTCCGATTACCGTCGTACGCAGGTCCGATTCAGTCGTCGGACGTCAGTTCCCCGACGCCTTCGCGGTCCGCGGGGTCAGCCCCAGACGACCGCGCCACTGCCGCCGTACGTGCGCCCGTCGGCCGTCACGACCTCGGCGGGACCCTTCGCGCTCAGCCGCCCCGAGCCGTCGGGGCGGACCGTCAACACGCGGCTCTCGAAGAACCCTCCACCGTGTACGCGGAGTTGACCCGTGGGGGTGGGTTCGACACCCAAGAGGCGCAGATACGCCAGGAGCGGCTGGGCGTGGCTGTGCAGATTGGCGACCGGCCAGGCCTGCATGGCGACGCCGACGTCCGGCATCGCCCAGGTGTGTCCGGCCCGTTCGGACTCGGGCGGCAGATAGGCGTCGGGGCCGGAGAGCGTGCCCTCCCAGATCTCCGGGTACGCGGCCGCGTGCGCGTGGAGCGTCATGCGGCGCCAGTGCTCGCGCGCGAGGCCCGGCTCGACGCGGGCGGCCGCCCAGACCAGCGTCTGGTTGATCGCGTACCAGATGGTGCCGCGGTCCCCGGGGGCCGAGCCGTCGGCCGCGGGGCCGAGCAGCCGGGCGCCGAGCGGGGAGTCCTTGGCGCACAACTCCTCGATGGTGCCGAGCAGTTCACGCGCGCGGTCGGCGTCGGCGGCCCCGCACAGGATCGCCCAGGGCTGCACCTCCAGCCACAGCTCGTGCTCGCCGACGGGTGCGGCGCCCGGCCCGTGGGCGCGACGGAACCAGCGGCCGTTCCACTCCCCCGCGACCGCCTGCCGCAGCCGCTCCCCGAAACCGCGCGCCTCGGCGGCCGTCCCCGCGTCGCCGAGCCGCTCCGCGAGGCCCGCGTAGACGGGCAACACCCAGGCGGCCATCGCGGAGTTGAGCACGGACTCGCCGCGCTCGATCATCGTCTGCCGGTCGATTCCGGTGTCGTCGAGGACGAGGTCGTTCCAGTCGGCGTTGCGGATCCGCAGGTGCCCGCGCTCGCCGACGCCCACGACATCGCGTACGTAGTGGAACTGGCGCCGCAGGTGCTCCTCGAGCGGCACCTCGGGCGCCCCGTACGAAGGGTGGAAGCCGACCGGCTCCGCCAGCGCGGCGAGGTCGCCCGTCCCCGCCGCGTACTCGGCGGCGAGCCACAGCGCCCACAGGTTCTGGTCGGAGGGGCGGTAGAGATCGATGCGGGGGCGCTGCGACGGGTCGAGGGCGTAGGGGAGTTCGCCGTCGGGGCTCGCCCAGGCGCAGGTGTTGCGCAGCACGGACAGGGCGAGGTCCGGCTCGGTGTACACCAGCGGCAGCGCGTGCTGCAGCGGATCGCGCGCCGCGCCGTTGAAACCGTGCCGGAAGGAGTAGGCGGAGCCCTGGTCGAGCGTGTGGCCGCCCAGCAGCCCGTCGGCGCAGGCCCCTCCGGCGAGCAGGGCGGCGTGCCAGGGGATCTCGACGCAAGCGTGCGGCATCCCGTCCGCGTCCGCGCGCGGGAGGCGGTCGCGCAGCGCGCGCAGGCTCGCTTCGTACGTCTCCTCGGGATCGCCCCCGAAGGCGGCGCCGGCCACTCCGCACCGGAACCACACGGTGCGCCGCTCGCCGGGCCCCAGATCCAGGACGCACGCCGCCCGCAACGTCCCGCGGTCGGCGACGGATCGGGCGCCACCTCCCTTCGGGCCGAGCAGCTCGACGACCAGCGGAACGCCGCCTTCGCAGGGGATCGTCTCGGGGCGCGGCCCCACTTCGAGGTACGCCAACTGCCGCTGCCGCACGTCCCATTCCTCGACGAGCCGCCACCGCCCGACCTGCGCGCCGCGGTTGACGACCTCGACGCGGACGAGCACCCAGGGGTCCTCCCCCTCCGGACACAGCACGGTGCGTTCCAGCCCGGCGCCCGCCGCGGCGACCCGCACGCGCGCGTAGGCGGGCCCGAAGGCCACCTCGCCGCCCGCGTCGTCGGAGCGCAGCACTTCGGGCGACGGCGTTTGCACGCGCTCCAGCACGCTCACGCCCGTGCCGCGCGGCTCCGGTTCGGTGAGCCAGCGCAGCCCGTCGTGCTCGTCCCACAGACCGCTGCGGCCCTCGGTGTCGGCCACGAGCGTGACGCGGCGGTTGCCGAGGTGCAGCCAGCGACGCCGGGTCGGCGGGTCGAGGACGCGGTCCCACTCCGTGCGGGGCGCGTCGGGGTGCAGGACGAACGCGGGCAGACCGTGGTGGTCCTCGATCCAGTCGCCGTACGCGCTCATCCCTGCCTCCTCGGCGCCGCGGGGCCGTGAACGGCTATCCGACGGGTGCCGCCTCGGGGTCCCCGCTGGTCACGGTCACCGGCTCGGCCCACCCGCCGTCCGGCTCGACGGCGACGCCCCGCCACCACGGGGCGCTCGGCAGGTTCCCGGCCGCGGGCTCGAAGGGCTCACCGGGGCAGGGCAGCGCGATCCTGGCGCCCGCCCGGCGCGCGGCGGCGACCGTGCCCTCGCCGGGCTCCGACCAGGCGTGCGGGGCGAGGTTGAACGTGCCCCAGTGGATCGGCAGCATCACGCCGCGCGGCTGCCCGCCCTGGAGGTCCAGGTGGGCCCGCATCCCCTCGTCGGGCGTCATGTGGATGTCGGGCCAGAAGTCGCTGTACGCGCCGATCTGGATCATGGTCGCGTCGAAGGGGCCGTACTGCGCGCCGATCTCCGCGAAACCCCGGAAGTACCCGGTGTCACCGCTGTGGTACAGACGGTGCTCGGGTCCCGCCACCACCCAGGAGGCCCACAGCGTGTGCTGCTGGTTGCGCACGCCGCGGCCGCAGAAGTGCCGTGCGGGCGTGGCCGTCAGCGTCAGCCCGGCCACCTCGGCCGTCTCGTGCCAGTCCAGCTCGCGCAGCCGGTCCGCCGGCACGCCCCACCGCTCCAGATGGGCGCCGACGCCGAGCGGCACCGCGAAGACCGTGTCCGTTCCCGCGAGCGCCTTGATGGTGGGCAGGTCCAGGTGGTCGTAGTGGTCGTGGGAGATCACGACGGCGTCGACCGGGCCGAGAGCCTCCAGCGGCACCGGCACCGGGTGCAGCCGCTTGGGCCCCGCGAAGGAGAACGGAGAGCACCGCTCGCCCCACACCGGGTCGAAGAGCACGCGCCGCCCGTCGATCTCGGCGAGGACGCTGGAGTGCCCCATCCAGGTGATCCGCAACCCGCTGACCGGCGGCTTGGCGAGGTCGGCGAGGGTCGTGGCGTGCACGGGCACCGTGCCGGTCGGGCCCCTGCGGACGCGCTCCTCCTTGCGGAAGTAGATCTTCGCGAACTCCACCGACGAGCCGGACGGCCTGGTCCGCGCCCCCTCGGGGTTCCGGAAGGAGCCCTCGGCCACGGAGAAGTTCGGTGACCTGCGGATCCGCGCCAGCCGCTGCCCCGCTGGATCCGCACCGAAGGCAGCGGGGCGCAGCGAGCGGAGCCCGGGGATCAGGGACCGGGACACGGGACCTCCTGAAGGGGGGTGGATGGGCCTCCCCATTATGTCCACGACCCCCGATGTCACATTCCCGGAGCCCCGATCCGTCGCAGCAGTGATCCGGTGACCGCCGCCGGAGAACGACGGACGACGTACGACGAACCACGTACGCGGTACGACAACGGAGGCACTCCATGGCCCGCATCTCGCTCACCCCGCGCCGCACCCTCTTCTTCCGCCTCATGGAGTGGTACTCCAAGCGCGCCTACGGCCAGGTCCTCGACCCCGGCAAGGCGATGGCCCACCACCCGCGCCTGCTCTGGTCGTACCTCCGCATGGAGCAGGGCGCGGCCAGGTGGAACAAGCTGGACGCCGACCTCAAGGAGCTGGCCGTGATGGCGTCGGCGGCCTCGATCGGCTGCTCCTGGTGCATGGACTTCGGCTACTGGGAGTCGCACAGGCGCGGCATGGACCCGCGGAAGCTGCGCGACGTGCTCGCCTGGCGCGACAGCGACGTCTACACGCCGCTGGAGCGCGACGTCATGGAGTACGCGGAGGCGATGACTGCGACCCCGCCCGCCGTCGAGGACGACCTCGCCGAGCGCCTGCGCGTCCGGCTCGGCGAGCCCGCCTTCGTCGAGCTGACCACGATGGTCGCCCTGGAGAACCTCCGCTCCCGCTTCAACTCGGCCATGGGCCTGACGAGCCAGGGCTTCAAGGACTCCTGCGACCTGCGTGACGTGCGGAGTCAGCGCATCTCGTAGACCGCCGTCACGGAGACCTCGTCCTGGATCTGACCCGGCGCGATCGGCACGCCCTCCTTCGCGAACGCGGCCACCGGCATCGCCACCGGCCGCGGGCGTCCGCCGTCGCTCTCGTCGAGGGAGACCAGGCGGCCGAGGCGCCGCCCGGTCAGCTCGGCGTACTGGGCGGCCTTGTCGCGTGCGTCGCCGTACGCCGCGTCGCGCGCCTTGGCCCGCAGCTTGCCCGCGTCCTCGATGTCGAAGGCCACCGCGTGGACGCGGCCCGCGTCGCCCGTCGCGTCCACGACCGCCTGCACCACGGACCCGGTCTTCTCGATGTCCCGGATCTTCAGCGAGAACACCTGCGAGGCCTGGTAGCCGATGAGCTTCGCCGTGCCGTTCTCGTCGCGGTAGACGGCGGACAGGGAGAGGTTCTCCGTCTTGGTGTCCCGCTCGGCCACGCCCGCCTTGCGCGCGGCGGCCAGGAGCGCGTCGGCCGCGTCGCTCTGGGCGGCGAGCGCCTTGCCCGCCGTCGGCTCGGTGACCTCGACGCCTGCGGTGAGGATCGCCATGTCGGGCGCGGCGGACGCGCTTCCGGCGCCGGTCACGGTGACCGTCGTCGGCGCGGGGGCGGGGGCGGGCGCGACGGCCGGGGCGGCGGGCGCGGACTCGGCCGCCACGGCGGGCGCCGCGGGCAGGCCGAGGGCGGCGAGGGTGACGGCGGCGGCGCTGACGGAACGCACTGAACGCACTGAACGCATACGAGGGGGTCCTTCCGGCTCTCCGTCCCTCCAGGGACGATTCGCCGTCATCCCAGCACCGGCCCGCGCGCCCCCGTCCGCGCCACTCCCGCCCTGTCACCTCACCGGTCGAGCACGGAACGGCCCACCGCTCGCGTACGGAACCGATCCCCTCTGCCGCACAGGATCCGATCCCCTCTGCCGCACAGGATCCGATCCCCTCTGCCGTACGGGATCCGATCACCGCTCCCACCCCTTCGCGTGCTCGAATCCCTTTACGATGACGGGCGTTCGCCCTCAGGCGCGTACCCCGCAGATGATCGGAGTGACCGGTTGCCCAGTCCGACGAGCTACGAGAGCCTCCACCGCGAGAGCCTCCAGGACCCGACGGCCTTCTGGGGCCGCGCCGCCGAGGCCGTCGAGTGGTCCGTGCGGCCGCGCACGATCCTGGACACCGCCGCGCCCGCCCGGCCCCGCTGGTTCGCCGACGGTGAGCTGAACACCTGTCACAACGCCCTGGACCGCCACGTCCTGGCCGGTCACGGCGACCGCCCCGCGCTGATCCACGACAGCCCGGTCACCGGCTCGGTCCGCACCTTCACGTACCGCGAGCTCCTCGACGAGGTGGCCCGCACCGCCGGCATGCTGACCGAACTGGGCGTCGGCAAGGGCGACACCGTCGTCCTGTACCTTCCGATGGTCCCCGAGGCGGCCGTGGCGATGCTGGCCTGCGCCCGCATCGGTGCCGTGCACTCCGTCGTGTTCGGCGGCTTCGCCGCGCCCGAACTCGCGGCCCGCATCGACCACGCCCGCCCCAAAGTGGTGCTCTCCGCCTCGTGCGGCATCGAGGTGGACCGCGTCATCGCGTACAAGCCGCTCCTGGACGCGGCCCTCGACCAGTGCGCGCACCGCCCCGACGCCTGTGTGATCCTGCAACGCCCGCAGCGCCGCGCCGAGTTGCGCGAGGGCCGCGACCTCGACTGGGCGGCCACGCTCGCCGCGGCACCGGCCGTGGACTGCGTGCCGGTGGCCGCCACCGATCCGCTCTACATCCTCTACACCTCGGGCACCACGGGCGCCCCCAAGGGCGTGGTCCGCGACAACGGCGGGCACGCCGTGGCCCTGCGCTGGTCCATGGAGCACATCTACGACGCCCGGCCCGGCGAGGTGTTCTGGACGGCGTCCGACGTGGGCTGGGTCGTGGGCCACTCCTACATCGTGTACGCCCCGCTGCTGATGGGCTGCACGACCCTGCTGTACGAGGGGAAGCCGGTCGGCACGCCGGACGCGGGCGCATTCTGGCGCGTGGTCGAACAGCACGGCGTACGGACCCTGTTCACCGCGCCCACGGCGATCCGCGCCATCAAACGGGACGACCCGAAGGGCGAGCTCAAGGCCCGCCACGACCTCTCGTCGCTGCGCGCCCTGTTCCTCGCGGGCGAGCGGCTCGACCCCGACACCTACCACTGGGCCCGCGACCTCCTCGGCGTCCCCGTCGTCGACCACTGGTGGCAGACGGAGACGGGCTGGCCCATCGTCGCCAACCCGCTCGGCATCGAGGCGCTGCCCGCCAAGTCGGGCTCGCCCGGCAGGCCCGTGCCCGGCTGGGACCTGCGGGTCCTCGACGAGACGGGCGCTCCCTGCCCGCCCGGCACGGACGGCACCCTGGCGGTGCGGCTGCCGCTCCCGCCGGGCAGCCTGACCACCCTGTACCGCGACGACGAACGGTTCGCCGCCACCTACCTGAGCCGCTTTCCCGGCCACTACCTGACCGGCGACGGCGGCCACCTCGACGAGGACGGCCATGTCTTCGTGATGGGCCGCCTCGACGACGTCATCAACGTCGCCGGGCACCGTCTGTCCACCGGCGCCATGGAGGAGGTGCTCGCCGACCACGCCGACGTGGCGGAGTGCGCGGTGGTCGGCGTCGCGGACGAGCTCAAGGGCGAGATGCCGCTCGGCCTGGTCGTGCTGCGCCAGGGCGTGGACCGTCCGCACGCCGAGCTGGAGGCCGAACTGCGCACGCTGGTACGGACCCGCATCGGCCCCGTCGCCACACCGCGCCGCGTGGTGACGGTGGCGCGGCTGCCCAAGACGCGCTCCGGCAAGATCCTGCGCGCGACGGTCAGGGCCATCGCCGACGGCCGCGACTACACCGCCCCCGCCACGATCGAGGACCCCGCGGTCCTCGCCGAGATCAGCGCGTCGCTGGCAACGCTCCGCGCGGAGTGACCGACGACGCCGAAGGCGCCCCGCGCGGGGCGCCTTCGGCGTCGTCGATGTCCGCAGAGTCGTACCGGTCCGTCAGGAAGCCGCCTCGATCTGCATCTTGATGGTGTGGGGGTTGCGGAACCCCTTCGCCTCGACGTGGTCTCCGGAGCTCTCGCCCCGGATGCGCCGGCCGATCCACGGCACCAGGTACTCGCGCGCCCAGTGGATGTCGTCGCGCCGCACCTCCAGCGTGCCGCGCGGGGGCAGCGGCGGCCACGGCTGGTCGGGGTCGGCGGGCACTTCGAGGCCGAGGACCTGCCCCGCGCGCAGCGCCACGCGCGTGTGCCCCTCGGCGGAGAGGTGCAGCCGGTCGCCGTCCCAGGCCCTGCGGTCCTGGACGGTCTTGAGGGACCACAGGTCGAGCACCGGGCAGCCGTACCGGTCGGCGATCGCGCGGACGTGCATGTTGTACGTGGCGATCTTGCCGCGCAGGTGCTTGAGCACCGCGACGCCACGGGTGTCGAAGCCGGTGGTCACCATGACCGTGCCGACCGCGGACGAGAGGTCCGCGACGGCCCGCTCGAAGCGCTCGGCGAGCTCGTCGGGGTCGGTGCCGGGGCGGATGATGTCGTTGCCGCCGGCGCAGAACGTCACCAGCTCCGGGGCGAGCTCCTTGGCGCGCGGCACCTGGTCCGCGACGATCTGGTCGAGGAGCTTGCCGCGGACGGCGAGGTTGGCGTACCGGAAGGTGTGCTCGGGCACCCGGTCGTCCAGCAGGACGGCGAGGCGGTCGGCCCACCCGACGAACGCGCCGTCGGGCCCCGGGTCACCCACGCCTTCGGTGAAGCTGTCGCCGACCGCTGCGTAGGAGTTGAATACGCCGTTGTTGATGGGGTGATGGATGAAGGATGTCGACTCTGCGCTCACGGAGTCATATCCTTCACCTCCCTAAGTGACCTACGCCACCGTAGGGAGGGGTTGACGGGGCGTGAGATAAGCCATTGGTCAAGATTCACCCAAGCCGGAATAACCGCCGCAAGCGGAACACCGCCGCGTCCGTATCGCCGCCAAGCCCGGTCCGCAGCCCACGGCGCAGCAACACCGCCCCGCGGTACGACTCCCCCGTGTCCGCGCACGAGTAGAGCGCTGCGGGGTCGAGCCCGCGCAGCCGCAGCGGCGCCGGTTCCTCCCCCTGGGCCCGCTCCGACGGCAGGACGAGAACGACCGAGTGGTCGTCGAGGACGTACTGCACGGCGCTCAGTCCGCCGTTCGGGGGCCGCAGCCGGTAGAGGTCGCCGAACTGCACCACCGGCCTGATCTCCTTGTGGAGCTCCACCCAGTCGCGGGCCTCGGCCAGCTCGTCCTCGCTCCAGCGCGTCAGGTCCGCGCCGATGCCGAGCGCCCCTGCCATGGCGCCCACGAACCGGCGGGAGAGCGGGCCCGCGCGGTCGTTCACCCGGGTGGCCAGCATCTGGGTGGGGTAGAGCAGGCCGAGACCGTGCAGGGAGGGGGCGTCGAGGTCGCCCCGACCGCCGCCCCAACAGGGCTGGAAGGTCACACCGGGGTGATCCCTGCGCAGCCGGTCCACCAGGTCGTACGAGTGCTCTCCGAAGGCCCACGGATCGTCCCACGTCACGTGGTCGACCGGCGCCGCCGCGAGCAGGGCGCGAAGCCGACGCCGCAGCCGCACGTGGGCCTCCCCGAGCGAGAGGCCGCCGCCGGGGTCGACCGCGTCCGGCGCCACCCGCGTCCCGAACCGCATCCCCAGGGAGTGCACCTCGTCGGCGAGCGCCCGGAGCCCGCCCCGCGTCCCGTCGAGCGCGCCGTGCGTCCCGTCCACGACGAACAGCTCGACACCGAGCCCCGCCGCCTTCTGCGCCAGGGCCCGCTGCCGCTCCTCGGACAGGTCGGACCCGGCGGCCCCGCCCGCCTCGTACAGCACGGGCAGCACCGTGTCCGCGTCCGGCAGGACGTGCTCGCGCCGATAGGCGTGCCAGGCCCGGCCGGCGCCGCCGAACCCCTCGCCGCTCCACAGGCCGGCGAAGACGGGGGTGACGATCGCGGTGCGGGGCTCGAGGACCCTGGCACCGAAGCCGTCGTACCCCGTCCCGCCGGTGATCCGCACGGCGCCGTCCGGCAGTCGGCGCACGGCGATGCGCCAGGACTCCGCCCGTGCGAGCGCGCAGCTGTAGACCTCGCCGCTCTCCTCGCCCGCCCCCTCCGCGTCGAGCGCGACCCACGGCAGATGCGGATGCCAGGCGGACCCCCGGCCGCCGATGACCTGCTCCCCGTACGCGAGATCGCTCCGCACGAGCCGCGACCACGACCACACCTGCGCACCGCCCTGCCCGCCGCCGTGCAGCTGCGAGAGCCGCCAGCGCCCACGGCGGGGCAGGTTCCAGATCCCCGAGTCGACGCGCGGCAGTTCGACGCCCCGCGCGCGGTGATCGCCCTCGTGGACGAGGACGGCGTACCGCTCGACGACGTCGCCCCGCAGCCTGTAGGCGAGGGTCGCCTGCAGATGGCGTGAGGCGTCGCGGAAATGGACCTGCAACTCGTCGTCGCCCACTGCCGAGTTGCAGTACCGCCACTCGGCGGAGCCGTCGAGGGGATACTCCGCGCTGCCGCCCCACGACGAGGCGAAGTCCCGCTCCTGGGGCGGCGGCTCCGCGGCGAGGGCCTCGGCGTCGGCGAGCGCGACGCGCGCACCCCAGTACAGATGCCGCAGCTCGTCCCGTTCCGTGAGCCGCAGCGCGTAACTGCTCGTGGGCCCCGTCAGGAGCCAGGTCCGTCCGTCCTCGCCGACCTCGACCATCAGACCCCCCGCAGAGCCCGCCTGCGATCCGGACAGGGAACACGCGCGCGTACGTACGCACATGGTCAGGGCCGGGTTCCCGGCCAGGCAACCGTTGCGCGGGGGTGATTGCCTCAGGAACCCATGTCGTATCGTCGAAGGCGCAACCACCGGCGAGCGGCGCCGGACGCAGATCATGAGGGAGAGCCCGTGACGCAGCAGGTCCCGTCGACCGAGCCCGAGCTGGCCGGAGTGCGCAACTTCCGCGACGTGGGCGGACTGCCGACGGTGGACGGCCGCCGGGTCAGGACCGGCCGGCTGTTCCGCAGCGGTCACCTCGCGCACGCCACCGAGACCGACTCCGCCTTCCTCGCCTCGCTGGGCCTGCACACGATCTTCGACTTCCGCAACGTCGCCGACCAGCGCCTGGAGGGCCCGGACGTGACGCTGCCCGGCGTGCGCAACGTGAATCTGCCGCTGAGCGACCCGGCCGACGGCGCGGAGTTCTGGAAGATGGTCCGCGACGGCAACCTCGACGAGCTGCGTGCGCTCCTGTCGGACGGCAAGGCCGCCGACCGGATGTCGTCCTCGTACCGCTCGATCATCAAGGAGCGCACCGCCGAGCACAGCCAGGTGCTCCACGCGCTCGCCGAGGACAGCGTCCCCGCCCTGATGCACTGCGCGGCGGGCAAGGACCGCGCGGGCCTGTCCATAGCGGTCACGCTCCTCGCCGTCGGCGTCGAGCGCGACGCCATCGAGGCGGACTACCTGGAGTCGAACGCGGCGCACCGGCGCTACAAGGTGCACCGCACCGACGACTCCCCGAACGCCATGTCCCCCGAGGTCATGGAGCTCCTCAACCCGCTCTTCGACGCCCGCGCCGAGTACCTCGCGGCGGCCTTCGAGACGATCGAGCAGACCTGGGGCGACACGGACACGTACCTCTCCGAGGGCCTCAAGCTGAGCGCGGCGACCCGTGAGCGGCTCCGCGAGCGCCTCCTCGACTGACGACCACCGACCGGCCTGGGGGCGGACCGGCCCTACTGGTTCTGCGCCCCCAGCTCGAACAGCAGATAAATGAAGGCCGCGAAGATGTGGCCCACCGCCACATAGATGATCAGGCGGATCCAGAGCGCCCTGGGGAACTTCTCCTCCATGCGCATCGCCTTGCGGGCGGGCTGCTCCGGAGCGGCGGGCCCCTGCGGTTCCGGTTCCGTCATGTCGGGTCTCCCTGAGTAGGGCCACCGAGGCACAGCGCGGTGGCGGGGCTCTGCAGCAACGTGTGGACGAACAGGAGATCGGCGCCGGCCCGGTCGGCGGCGGCGATCCGGTGCGGGGTCAGCGAGTCGAAGTGCGCGCTGTCCCCCGGGCCGAGGGTGTGCACGGTGTCGCCGAGGGTCAGGCGCAGCCGCCCCCGCAGGACGTACAGCCACTCCTCGCCGGGGTGGACGCGCACGATGTCGCCCTGCGCCCCGTGCGGGACGTGGACGCGCAGGGCCTGCATGGAGCGGCTTCCGGCGCCCGCCTGCCAGTAGGTCCAGCCGCCGGCCCGGGTCGGTTCCATGTCCGCGGCGCGGACGACCGCGTCCCGGTCGGCGACCGTCTCGCCGAGCAGTTCCGAGACCGTCGTACCGTAGACGCGGGCGAGCGCGAGGAGCATCGGCAGCGACGGCTGGCGCTGCCCGGTCTCCAGGCGGGACAGATGGGCGGGCGAGAGCCCGGCGGTGCGGGCGGCGGCCTCCAGTGTGAGGGACGCGCGGCGGCGCAGTTCGCGCAGCTGGGGAGCGACGGCGGGCAGCGCTTCGGCCGCCTGCGGCGGCTCGGCCGGCTCGACGGGCTCTACTGGCTCGGCAGGGCTCATGCCTTGATTGAGCCAGAGCCTTGCCTCTCGGGCAACTTTCTTGCCCGAGAGGCAAAAGACTCCTGAACGGCGGGGATCTCCCCGCTCCGCGGTGTCAGCGGTTGGCGACCGCCTGCTTCACCAGCGTCTTGCCGAAGTCCCACATCAGCCCGCCGCCGCTGTGCGCCTCGTCCATGACGGCGGCGAAGGCCTCGACGAAGCGGTCCACCTCGCGCTCCCCCACGGTCAGCGGCGGGATCAGCTTGATGACCTCCAGGTGGTCGCCGGAGACCTGCGTGAGGATGCGGTGCTTCTGCAGCAGCGGCACGACGACCATCTGCGCGAACAGCCCCTTGCGGGCGGCCTGCAGCATCGTCCAACGGCCGCGCAGCTTCAGCGACTTGGGCCGGCCGAACTCGATGCCGACCATGAGACCGCGGCCGCGCACCTCGCTCAGGAGCTCGTAGCGGTCCACGAGCGCGGCGAGCCGCGTCCTGAGCAGCTCGCCCGTCACCCGGGCGTTCTCGACGACCTTCTCGTCCTCCAGCACGGACAGCACGGCGAGCCCGGCCGCCATGGCCTGGGCGTTGGAGCCGAAGCTCGCCGAGTGCACGAGCACCCGGTCCATCGACGAGTAGACCTTCTTGAAGATCCAGTCCTTGCCGAGCGTCGCGCCGACCGGCACATAACCGCCGGACAGCGCCTTGGCGACGCACACCAGGTCGGGCTCGACGCCCTCCTCGTGCTGGTAGGCGTAGAAGTCACCGGTCCTGCCGAGACCGGTCTGCACCTCGTCGGCGATCAGGAGCGCCTTGTGCCGGTGCAGCAACTCCTGGGCGGCGCGCAGATATCCGGGGGGCGTCTCGTGCACGCCCTTGCCCTGGATGGGCTCGACGATGAGCCCGGCGACGTCGCCCTTTGCCAACTCCCGCTCCAGGGCGTCCAGATCACCGAGCGGGACGGCCGTGTCGGGCAGCAGCGGCGCGAAGCCGTCCCGGAAGCCGCTCTCTCCGTTGACCGAGAGCGATCCCGTGGTCAGGCCGTGGAAGGCGTGCGCGCAGTACAGCACCCGGGGCTTCCCGGTCGCGTACCGCGCGAACTTCAGCGCGGTCTCGACGGCCTCCGTCCCGCTGTTGCCGAAGAAGACCCGCTCCAAGTGCGGGCTGTGCGTGAGCAGTTGCTCGGCGAGCAGACCCGGCAGCGGCTGGCAGTCGAACCGGGTGAGGTCGGCGAGCGAGGCGTCCAGGACGTCGTGCAGGGCCTTGCGTACGACGGGGTGGTGCCGACCGAGGCCCATCACCCCGAACCCGGCCAGCATGTCGAGGTAGTCGTTGCCCTCCGCGTCCCAGAAGTACGCGCCCTCGGCCCGCTCGTAGACCTTGTCGAAGCCGATGGTGTGCAGCATGCGCGGCAGCTGGTGATTGAGGTGCCTCGCGTGCAGTTCGTACCGCTCGGCGCCCCGCTCGGCGAGGAGCCTGCCGAGGTCGAACTCCTTGGTCATGCGCTGTGCTCCTTGCCTGGGTCCGGCTCCCCCGCGCCCCCCTTGCCCGGGTCCGGCTCCCCCGCGCTCTCCGTGCCCTGCCTGCTCTCCTTGACGGCCAGCGCGGCGCTGATCCGCCCCGCGATCTCGACCGGCGTGAGCCCGAGATCCGCGAGGACCTCGCCCCGCTTGGCGTGCGCGAGGAACTGCTCGGGGATCCCGAACCGCTTGACGGGTACGTCCACTTCGGCCTCGTCCAGCGCGAGCGCGACGGCCGCGCCGACCCCGGCGGCCCTGCTGTTGTCCTCGACGACCGCGACGACGCGGTGGCGGGCGGCGAGGCCGGGCAGCTCGGCGTCGACCGGTTTGACCCAGCGCGGGTCGACGACGGTGCAGCGCAGCCCGCGCTCCCGGAGCAGCTCGGCGGCCTGCAGACAGACCGGCGCCATCACCCCGACCGCGACGAACAGGACGTCGGCGTCGGGCTCCTGGAGCAGCACGTCCATGCCGCCGAGCCGGTCGACCGCGGGGATCGCCGGGCCCACGGACTCCTTGGGGAAGCGGATGAGTGTCGGCGCGTCGTCCACCGCGACCGCCTCCCGCAGCTGTGTGCGCAGCTGGTCCGCGTCGCGCGGGGCGGCGATCCTGAGGCCCGGCACGACCTGGAGGATGGAGAGGTCCCACATGCCGTTGTGCGAGGCGCCGTCCACACCGGTCACCCCGGCCCTGTCGAGCACGAACGTCACCCCGCACCGGTGCAGCGCGACGTCCATCAGGAGCTGGTCGAAGGCGCGGTTGAGGAAGGTGGCGTACACCGCGACCACCGGATGCAGCCCGCCCGTGGCGAGCCCGGCGGCCGACACCGCGGCGTGCTGCTCGGCGATGCCGACGTCCCAGACCCGGTCGGGATAGGCCTCGGCGAACTTCGTCAGGCCGACCGGGCCGAGCATGGCCGCGGTGATGGCGACGACGTCCTCGCGCTCGGCGCCGATGCGGACGATCTCGTCCCCGAACACCGAGGTCCAGGAAGGCCCGTTGGACGGCGCGAGCGGCTCGCAGGTGAGCGGGTCCATGACGCCGACGGTGTGGAAGCGGTCGGCCTCGTCGGCGAGCGCGGGCTCGTACCCGCGCCCCTTCTCCGTCAGGCAGTGCACGAGGACCGGCCCGTGGAAGCGTTTCGCACGTCGCAGCGCCGACTCCACGGCACCGGTGTCGTGCCCGTCGATCGGCCCGACGTACTTCAGGCCGAGGTCCTCGAACATGCCCTGCGGCGCGAAGGCGTCCTTGAACCCCTTCTTGGCGCCGTGCAGCGACTCGTAGAGCGTGCGTCCGATCACGGGTGTGCGCTGGAGTATGTCCTTGCCCCAGGCGAGCACCTGCTCGTAGCTGTCGGTCGTGCGCAGCGTGGCGAGGTGGTTGGCAAGGCCTCCGATGGTCGGGGCGTAGGAGCGTTCGTTGTCGTTCACGACGATGATCAGCGGCCGGTCCTTCGCGGCCGCGATGTTGTTGAGCGCCTCCCAGGCCATGCCGCCGGTGAGCGCGCCGTCCCCGATGACGGCGACCACGTGGCCCCGCTCGCCGAGCACCTGCCGCGCCTTGGCCAGGCCGTCGGCCCAGCCGAGCGCGGTCGACGCGTGGCTGTTCTCGACGATGTCGTGCTCGGACTCCTCGCGCGAGGGATAGCCCGAGAGGCCGCCCTTGCCGCGCAGCTTGGAGAAGTCCTGCCGCCCGGTGAGCAGCTTGTGTACGTAGCTCTGGTGGCCGGTGTCCCACACGATGCGGTCGACCGGCGACTCGAAGACCCGGTGGAGGGCGATGGAGAGTTCCACCACCCCCAGGTTGGGCCCGAGGTGTCCGCCGGTCCTCGCGACCGCGTGCACCAGGAACTCCCTGATCTCCTCGGCCAGTTCGCCGAGTTGGGCCTCGGACAGCGCCTTCAGGTCGCGCGGCCCCCGAATGGTGTCGAGAATGGTCATGCTCGGGCCCCCTCTCTGGTTGTTCTCAGCTCACGGTGACGTCGGGCGCCCCTGACGGGACGCCGGCGTCCTCCATCTGCGCGGCGATCTTCATCGCCTCTTCGATGAGGGTCTCGACGATCTTCGACTCGGGGACGGTCTTGATGACCTCGCCCTTGACGAAGATCTGGCCCTTGCCATTGCCGGACGCGACCCCGAGGTCGGCCTCGCGGGCCTCCCCGGGACCGTTGACCACACACCCCATGACGGCGACGCGCAACGGCACCTCCATGCCGTCGAGCCCCGCCGTGACCTCGTCGGCCAGCTTGTAGACGTCGACCTGGGCACGTCCGCAGGACGGGCAGGAGACGATCTCCAGGCGGCGCTGCCGCAGCCCGAGCGACTCCAGGATCTGGATGCCGACCTTGATCTCCTCGGCGGGCGGCGCGGACAGCGAGACGCGGATCGTGTCGCCGATGCCCTCGCTCAGGAGCGCCCCGAAGGCCACCGCCGACTTGATCGTGCCCTGGAAGGCGGGACCCGCCTCCGTCACACCGAGGTGCAGCGGATAGTCACAGGCCGCCGCCAGCTGACGGTAGGCGTTGACCATGACCACCGGGTCGTTGTGCTTCACCGAGATCTTGATGTCGCGGAAGCCGTGCTCCTCGAAGAGGGAGGCCTCCCAGAGCGCCGACTCGACGAGCGCTTCGGGCGTCGCCCTGCCGTACTTGGCGAGCAGTCGCTTGTCGAGCGAGCCCGCGTTGACGCCGATCCGGATGGGCGTGCCCGCGTCGTCGGCCGCCCGTGCGATCTCGCGCACCTTGTCGTCGAACTGCTTGATGTTGCCCGGGTTGACGCGGACCGCCGCGCACCCGGCGTCGATCGCCGCGAAGACGTACTTCGGCTGGAAGTGGATGTCCGCGATCACCGGGATCTGCGACTTCCGCGCGATCGTCGCAAGCGCGTCCGCGTCGTCCTGCGTCGGGCACGCCACCCGCACGATCTGACAGCCGGACGCGGTCAGTTCGGCGATCTGCTGCAGCGTCGCCCCGATGTCGGACGTACGCGTCGTGGTCATCGACTGCACCGAGACCGGCGCACCGCCCCCCACGGCCACCGGCCCGACCTCGATGCGCCGCGAGAGGCGGCGCTCGGCGATCGGCCGGACCGGCAGCTCCGGAAGGCCCAGAGAAACGGGCTCTCCAGGGGTCATGACGTCACCCGCGGTTTCCGGAGACCGTCTCGCGGGCCGCGCGGATGGACTCCTTGAGCGAGCCCATGGTGGCGAGGACGGCGGTGGGTTCGTAGCCGCAGTGCGCCATGCAGTTGGCGCAGCGCGGGTCCTTGCCGCGGCCGTACTTGCTCCAGTCGGTCTCCTCGATGAGCTGCCGGTACGTGGGGACGTAGCCGTCGCTCATCAGGTAGCAGGGGCGCTGCCAGCCGAACAGGGAGTAATTGGGGATCGCCCACGCGGTGCACGGGAAGTCCGCCTTGCCCTCCAGGAAGTCCAGGAAGAGCGGCGAGTGGTTGAGCCGCCAGCGCCGCCGGTTGCCGCCGGCGAAGGCCTTCTTGAAGAGCTCGCGGGTCTGGTCGACGCCCAGGAAGTGCTCCTGGTCGGGCGCCTTCTCGTAGGCGTAGGCGGGCGAGAGCATCATCTCGTCGACCTGCAGGTCGTCATTGAGGAAGTTCAGGACCTCGATGATGGTCTGCGGGGTGTCCGTGTTGAAGAAGGTCGAGTTGGTGGTGACACGGAAGCCGCGCCGCTTGGCCTCCTTGATGGCCTCCACCGCCTCGTCGAAGACGCCTTCCTTCGCAACGGACTCGTCGTGCCGCTCCCGCATGCCGTCGATGTGCACGGCGAAAGCGAAATACGGGGAGGGCTTGAACTTGTCCATCTTCTTGCGCAGCAGCATGGCGTTGGTGCAGAGGAAGACGTACTTCTTCTTCGCCACCAACTGCCGCACGATCTCATCGATCTGAGGGTGCATCAGCGGCTCGCCGCCGGCGATGGACACCATCGGCGCACCCGATTCCAGAACGGCGCCCACGGCCTGGGCGACCGGCATGCGCTGCTTGAGCACACCGGCCGGGTGCTGGATCTTCCCGCAGCCCTCGCACTTCAGGTTGCAGGCGAAGAGCGGCTCCAGTTCGACGATCAGCGGGAACTTGTCCCGCTTGCGCAGCTTCTGTTCAAAGAGATACGTAGCGACCTTGATGGACTGGCGCAGCGGCATGGCCATCTGGCTCACCTCCGGGGGAGCAAAGAAGAACGGTGCCATTCGAAGAAAGCGGGGAGCACGGCACGCAGGACGCGGAAAGCTGATATTCCACCGCGCACCGTGCCGATGCGGACGAGTTCGTGCTGTGGGGCGTCCACGACCACCCGGACGGCCGCAACGGGCCGCGCTCCGGCGCGTACGGCGCTGTGCAGCGTCGCGGCGGACTCCATGTCCACGGCGATCGCGCCGGTGGCCAGGAGGTCGCCGCGCTCATGGCCGCGGACGACGTGGTCGGAGCCGGTGAGCGGTCCGGTGTGCACGGTGCGTCCGGGCACGGCCCGCACCAGCTCCTTGACCAGCAGACCGGTTCCCGTGCAGGGGGTGCTGCCGCGCGCGTCCCTGGTCTCCTCGGCGACGACGAGGTCGCCGGGGTGCATACCGGGGGCGAGTCCGGCGCAGAAGCCGGTGGCCAGGACGGCCGCGTCGCGCAGGGGCTCCTTGCCGAGCGCCCCGCTGACGGCGCGCTCGGCGTTCCGCGGGCCCATGCCGGTGCGCAGCACGGTCATGGCTCCCGGCGCGCCGCTGCGGTCCCCGGTGCGCAGGGCGAAGTGCTCGATGCCGAGCGCGCAGGCGATCAGCAGCGGCGCGGGACCCGGCCGGGGGGCCGGGGTGCGGTCCATCAGCTCCCCTTGCCGCCCGCGAAGGGCTCTCCGTTGACGTACCTGCCGAGAGCGGTGAGGGGGAACACCTGCCGGTACAGGTGGTAGTTGATGGAGAAGTCCCACGGGAAGCCGGTGCCGGTGAAGTACGGCTCGTCCCAGGAGCCGTCCTCGCGCTGCGTCTCGGCGAGCCAGGCGATGCCCCGCTCCACGGACTTGGCCTCGCGCTCCCCGGCCGAGAGCAGCGCGAGCAGCGCCCAGGCGGTCTGCGAGGCGGACGAGGTGCCGTGGCCGACCCAGCCCCGGTCGCGGTAGGAGCGCAGGTCCTCGCCCCATCCGCCGTCGTCGTTCTGCACCGACTCCACCCAGGCGACGGCGCGGCGGATCGCGGGGTGCGAGGCGGGCATCCCGGCCGTGATCAGGGCGGGCACCACCGACCCCGTGCCGTAGATGTAGTTGACGCCCCAGCGCCCGAACCAGGCGCCGTTCTCCTCCTGTTCGGCGAGGAGCCACTCGATGCCGCGCCGGGTGCGCGGGTCGTGGGACCTGCCCTCGACGGCGAGCATCTCCACCACGTGACCGGTGACGTCGGCGGACGGCGGGTCGATGACCTCGCCGAAGTCGCAGAACGGCAGGCGGTTGGGGAAGGCGCTGGTGTTGTCGACGTCGAAGGCGCCCCATGCGCCGTTCTTCGACTGCATGCCGAGGTTCCAGCGCACCCCGCGCTCGATGGCGTTCTCCAGGCGCGCCTTGTCCGGGTGCTTGACCCGGCGCAGCGCGAGCGCGACCTCGGCGGTGTCGTCGATGTCGGGGTAGTTGTCGTTGTGGAACTCGAACGCCCAGCCGCCGGGCGCCAGTCGGGGTCTGCGCACCGACCAGTCGCCGGGCCGCACGATCTGCTCGCCGAGCATCCAGTCGGCGGCCTTGACCAACTGCGGGTGGTCCGCGGGCAGTCCGGCGTCCGCGAGCGCGATGGTGGCCAGACAGGTGTCCCACACGGGCGACTGGCAGGCCTCGATCATCCGGGCGCCGTCCTCGCGCCACACGGCGAACCGGTCGAGGGATGCGAGCCCGGCCCTGAGGACCGGGTGGTCGAGGTCGTAGCCGAGCAGGTGCAGCGCGATGACGGAGTACACGGCGGGCGGCTGGATCCCGCCCCAGCAGCCGTCGTTCTCCTGCCGCTCGATGATCCAACGCGCGGCGCTGTTCATGGCGGCCTTGCGCACCGGGCGCGGCGCGACCTTGTGGTAGAGGTGCAACGCCTTGTCGAGCCGCTGGAAGAGGCCGTCCCAACTGGCCACGGGGGCAAGGGGTTTGGCGGGGCGCGGGTTGCGCGCGTCGGCGTGCAGCTCGTCCAGGGCGAAGGGCGCGGGGCGCACCGGGCGCTTGGCGGAGACGATCGTGAGCGGCACGATGGTCTGCCGCGCCCAGCAGCCGAAGTCGTAGATGTTGAGCGGGAACCACTTGGGGAAGTAGATGAGCTCCGGCGGGAGTTCGGGCAGGTCGTCCCACTTCCACCAGCCGAAGAGGGCCAGCCAGATGCGCGTGAAGACCCGGCTCGCGGCGATGCCGCCCTGGTCACGGATCCACGCGGAGGCCTTCGCCATGTGCGGCGCGTCGGGCCCGTCCCCGGCCAGGCGCAGCGCGACGTACGCCTCGATGGTGGTGGAGAGTTCGCCGGGCCCGCCGTAGAAGGTGGCCCAGGTGCCGTCGTCGCGCTGCTCGCCGCGGATGAAGAGGGCGGCGGCGTGCGTGGTCTCCTCGTCCCTGATCCCGAGGAACTGCCGCAGGAGGAGGTCCTCGGCGTCCATGGTCACGTTGGTCTCGAGGTCGCCCTTCCACCAGCCCTGGGCGTCCTGTCGGGAGAGCAGGAACTCTGTGGAACGTTGTATGGCGCGCGCGGCGGCGTCGCGTGTGCCTGCCGCCGCGGCGGTCGTCTCGATGGTCTTGCTGGCCGAGGCTGCGCGGGGCGTGGCCGCTCCGGTGCTTCCGTCGGTCGTCGCTGTCATGGCTTCCCCTTCGTGCAGTGCAGTGGCTACGTCTGCTGTGGGTCCGCCGTCGGCCGACGCGAAGCGCCGGCCGGCGACTGCGAGTCATATCCGCGCGATAGTGATCATCTCTTTCGTACAACGACGAAGTCGGCGAGCGCGACGAGCTGCGCCCGTACCCGGTCCGGCATCTGGACGGTGTCCAGCGCCTCGATGGCGATGGTGTGCTGGCGCCGGGCCTCCTCGGCGGTCCACTCGCGCCCGCCGGCCTCTTCGATCAGGGCGGCGCGCGCGGCGAACTCCTCCTCGGAGAAGTTCTCGAAGTCACTGCTCTTGGCGTCGGCGGCGAGCAGCTCGCCGAGCCGCTCGGACGCGGGGCCGCCCGCGGCGAGAGCGGCGACGACCGGCAGCGACTTCTTGCGCTGGCGAAGGTCGCTCCAGGTCTGCTTGCCGGTGGCCTCCGGGTCGCCCCAGATGCCAAGCAGGTCGTCCACGGCCTGGAAGGCGAGGCCGAGGTGGTAGCCGTACTTCTCCAGGACGTCGGCGGTGCGGTCGTCCGCGCCGCCGAGCACGGCGCCGATGGAGACCGCGCAGGCGAGCAGGGCACCCGTCTTGTTGCCCTCCATCTCCAGGCACTCCTCGACGGTGACCCGCTCGCGGTGCTCGTACGAGATGTCCTGCGCCTGGCCGTCGATCAGCGCGCGCGTGGCGGTGGTCAGGCGGCGCGTGGCGCGGCCCGCCTCGACGGTGCCGAGCTCCAGGAGGACTTCGTTGGCGAGCGCGAAGAGGGCGTCGCCGACGAGGATGGCCTGCGCGGGGCCGTGCACCTTCCACACGGTGTCGCGGTGGCGGCGCTGCTCGTCGCCGTCCATCAGATCGTCGTGCAGCAGCGAGAAGTTGTGCACGAGCTCGACGGCCACCGCGCCGGGCACGCCGACCTCGGGCGCCGCGCCCGCGGCCTCCGCCGAGAGCAGCGCGAGCGCGGGGCGCACGGCCTTGCCGCCGTCGCCGTCGGCGGGGTTGCCGGCGGCGTCGATCCAGCCGAAGTGGTAGGCGGCGACGGTGTCCATGGGCGGCGCGAGGCGGTCCACAGCGGCCCGCAGCACCGGGGTGGCCAGGGTCCTTCCGCGCTCGAGCAGTGAGGCCACGTCCACCGTGTCGGCAGCCGTTTTTTCGGCCGGGGGCACAGTCGGCACAGTTTCTCCTCTTGTTCCGGTGCTTGTTCCGGTGCGAAGTTCCTGGGGACCTGCCCCCAGAAGATCCAGCTTCACGCCGCCGCCTCCTCGAATGCGAAGAGGTGATCACGG
Organism: Streptomyces sp. NPDC025651; assembly: GCF_055558735.1. Lineage (NCBI taxonomy): Bacteria > Bacillati > Actinomycetota > Actinomycetes > Kitasatosporales > Streptomycetaceae > Streptomyces > Streptomyces sp. NPDC025651. The sequence goes on along the minus strand of NZ_JBVHLZ010000008.1, from coordinate 413,548 downwards.
GGGCGATCGAGGGTGGAGAGGGCGGCTTCGGCCGCGCTGATGCCGCTGCGCACGGCGCTCTCCATGGTCGCGGGCCACCCGGTGGCGGTCCACGCGCCCGCGAGGTACAGCCCGCGGGCCTTGGTGCGGGCGCCGGGCCTGAGCCTGCCGACACCGGGGGTGGGCGCGAAGGTGGCGGTGCGCTCGCGGGTGACGAAGAAGTCCCGCACCCCGGCACCGTGCGCGGCGGGCAACAGCCGCTCCAGCTCGGGCAGATAGCGCTCTCGCAGCGCGGCCACGGGCGCGTCGATCTCGTCCTGTGCGGCCGACTGCGACAGCGCGAGGTACTGGCCCTCGGCGAGGCCGGAGGCCTCGGTGCGGTCGAAGACCCACTGGACCGGCGTGCCGAGCGCGGCGAAGAAGGGCCGCTTGAGGACCTTCCTGTCGTACACGACGTGGATGTTGAGGATCGGCGCGTCGTCGATGTCGAGCAGCCGGTCGGGCCGGTCCAGGGCGCCGTCCGGGAGCAGATCGTGCGTCTCGTGCTGCGGCACGGCGAGCACGACGGTGTCGGCCTCGATGGACTCGCCGGGAACCTCCACGCGCCAACCGCCGTTGTCCGTACGGGAGATGGAGGTGACGCGTGTCTTCAGTTCCGTACGGACTCCCGCGGAGTCGAGCGCCTTGCGGGCCAGCGTGTCGTGCAGATCACCGAGGGGCACCCGGGACCAGCCGATGTCGGCGGCGCCCGGGTCCGAGAGCAGCCCGGTCTTGAACACCATCGCGGCGAGCCCCAGCGAGGCATCTCCCGCGACGGCGTTGAGGGTGGCCACGCCCACGAGGTCCCAGAGGGCCTCGACGGCGCGCGCCGACTGGCCGTGCCCGGCCAGCCAGCTGCCGAAGTCCTGGCCGTCGAGCACGGGATCGGCCGGGTCGAGCCCCTTGAGGGCGAGCGCCGCGCGCCCCACCTTGGCGCGCTCGGCGACCGACAGATGCGGATACGTGGCAAGGCTCGCCGCCAGATGCAGCGGCACGGGCAGCGCGGTGCGCCGCAGCCGTCCCAGCCGGTTCCGGTCGGCGTCGAGCACGGGCACGTCGAGACGTTCCTGCAGGGGTGCCAGGTGCGCGCCCTCGATGCGGTCGAGGAACCACCGGTACGCGGTGCAGCAGCGCAGATAGACGTGCTGGCCGTTGTCGACGGTCAGCTCGCCGCGCCGGAAGGAGAACGCGAGCCCGCCAAGGCGCGGCCGCCCTTCGAGCAGTGTCACGCGCAGCCCCGCGTCGGCGAGCGAGAGCGCGGCGGTGATGCCGGCGAGCCCCCCGCCGACCACTACGGCGGCCGCCCCACCAGGGCGGCCTTCGGTATCCGCGATCAGCCCCTCGGGCCGCATGTCCTCGCTCTTCATGCACCCTCCCCTTCGGCCGTTGCAGTCTGTGACGCGACCATAGAGCGGAGGGTTGCCCGCCGCTTTGCGAAGGTTGTCCCAGCCGCCCCACGATCACCCTGGATGCGCATCACACACGCCTCCTGATGGTCTGTCGTGACACGTTCCGCGCGTCGAGGCCGGACAGGCCGCGCACGGCGACGTACGCCTTCTCGCGACCGGGCAGCGAGACGCGGCCACGCAGGACCGCCTCCGGCTCCCGCTCGATGCGGTCCAGGAGGCGGCGGTAGATGCCTGCCATGGCCGCCACACAGGCACCACTGCGCCGGTCCAGCATCGGCAGCAGGCGATAACCCTCGGCGAACAGGGCACGAGCGCGGCGCACTTCGAAGTGGACGAGGCCCGCGAAGTCCGACCCGGCGGGCGGCTCGGAGCCCGAAAACCCGGCGGAACAGCCGAACTTGGCGAGGTCCTCGGCGGGCAGATAGGTCCGCCCGCCCTCCGCGTCCTCGCGAACGTCCCTGAGAATATTGGTGAGTTGGAGCGCCAGACCGAGCGTGTCCGCGTACTCCGGCGCGCGGTCGGCGTGGAGCGCCCCCCGCTCCGTGCCGAACACGCCGAGTGAGAGCCGCCCGATCGCCCCGGCCACACAGCGGCAGTAGACCTTCAGGTCCTCCCACGTCTCGTAGGTCTCGCCGCGTACGTCCATCAGGACCCCGTCGATGAGTTCGTCGAGGCCGCTCATCGGGATGGGGAAGTGCGCGGCGGCGTGCGCGAGGGCGACCGCCACCGGGTCGGTGTCGTCCTCCTCCACCTCGCCCGCGCTGATCCGGGCGAGCAGCGCCCGGGTGTCGTCGAGCCGGTCCGCCTTGACGTCCGGCGCGAGCGCGCCGTCGCCGATGTCGTCCACCCGCCGCGAGAGCGCGTAGAGCGCGGACATGGCACGCCGCTTCGGCGTCGGCAACAGCCTGATGCCGTACGCGAAATTGCGCGCCTGCTGTCCGGTCACTGCCTCGCAGTAGCTGTACGCGGCGAGCACCGGCGCGGACACGTGCGGAACTGTCTCCACGGTCCGGCTCACCCCTCTCCTCGCAGAACCGCCCCTGCTTCACGCAGCAATCGGGGCTTGGTGGGCTTGGGTGGTCCAGGAAGCACGTCGTATCCGGCAGCGACGATCGCCTGGACCGCCGCCCTCCCCCCTGCCACGAACCCCGCCAGCAGCAGCTTCAGCCTGCCGTGGACGCTACCCACCAGGGGGGTGCCTTCATTCAGGAGGCCGCGGGCGCGTTCTGTTTCGTATGCGACCAGAGCGCGCACCGAAGCGCCCGCCGTGGGCCGGGCGAGATCGGACTCGCTCACGTGGAATCGCTTCATGTCCTCGGCGGGCAGGTAGATGCGGTCGCGCCGCAGGTCCTCGGCGACGTCCTGGAGGTGCTCGACGATCTGCAGACCGGTGCAGACGGCGTCCGACCTGCGGATGCGCTCGGGGGTCTGGGTGCCGGTGATGGCGAGTACGAGGCGGCCGATGGGGTTCGCGGAGAGCGCGCAGTAGGCGACGAGGTCGTCGTAGGTCTCGTAGCGCGAGACGAGCTGGTCCTGGCGGTTGGCCGCGATCAGGGCCAGAAAGGGCTCCGCCGTCACGCTCCCGCGCTCGGCGACCGGGCGCAGCGCCCGCAGCAGCGGATGACCGGCGCCGGCACCGTCGAAGACCCTGCGCAGGTCCGCCTCGACCGCGTCCAGCAGCCTCAGCGGATCCGTGGCGGCCGCCCCGTCCACCCCGAGATAGCGGGCGTGGGCGGCTCCGGGGGCGAGATCACCGTCGCCGATGTCGTCGATGAGGCGGACGACGCCGTACACGGCCATGAGGTCCTCGCGCCAGGCCCGGGGCAGAAAGAAGGGCGCCACGGGAAAGTTCTCGTCCGCGGCCTTGTCGAGGACGGCGGATGCATCGCGGAGCTGGAGATCATCCGTAGCCATTGCCGTCACATCTCCCGTTCTACACTGCCGACCCAATACATCCTATTTCGGACACGCCGCCCGGCTCTCCGCGACGCGGACCACGCTCCGGGCCGGGGCGCCGCGCGATATCGCCCCACTTGCCGCGAATCAGCACCGGTACAGCTTACGTTGTACAACCCATGGCGCATCGTCGGGGTGTTCCGCACATCACAACAACGCACCGATTGGCGTCAATCTTCCCTGGGCGAGGGTGAGTTGAGAGGCGGACGGGGCAGCGGGGACCCCAGGACACGACAGGGCCCCGCCGGGTTCTCCCCGGCGGGGCCCTGCTGCCGAACGGGTGGCGGCCCGATGGCTCGATCGGGCTACTTGCCCGTGAACTTCTCGTACTCCTTGATGACCTCGTCGGTCGGTCCGTCCATGCGCAGCTCTCCGCGCTCCAGCCACAGCACGCGGTCGCAGGTGTCGCGGATCGACTTGTTGTTGTGGCTGACCAGGAAGACCGTGCCCGCCTCCTTGCGGAGCTCGCGGATGCGGGCCTCGGAGCGCTTCTGGAACTTGCGGTCGCCGGTGGCCAGGGCCTCGTCGATCATGAGGACGTCGTGGTCCTTGGCGGCCGCGATGGAGAAGCGCAGGCGGGCCGCCATGCCCGAGGAGTAGGTGCGCATCGGCAGGGTGATGAAGTCGCCCTTCTCGTTGATGCCGGAGAAGTCGACGATCTCCTGGTAGCGCGCCTTGATCTGCTCGCGGGACATGCCCATGGCGAGCCCGCCGAGAATGACGTTGCGCTCGCCGGTGAGGTCGTTCATCAGGGCCGCGTTCACCCCGAGCAGCGAGGGCTGGCCGTCGGTGTAGACCTTGCCCTTCTCCGCGGGGAGCAGGCCCGCGATGGCCCGCAGCAGGGTGGACTTGCCCGAGCCGTTCGAGCCGATCAGGCCGATGGCCTCGCCCCGGTAGGCGGTGAAGCTGACCCCGCGCACGGCGTGCACCTTGCGCACGCCGCGCTCCTCGCCGCGCCGGAGGATGCGGCTCAGCGCGGAGGTGGCGCTGCCCTTGCCCGTCTTCGCGCCGTTGACGCGGTAGACGATGTGCAGCTCGTCGGCGATGACGGTGGGGATGTGCGCCTTGGCGACGTCGTCGGCCTTGTCGAGGGTGGTCTTGTCGTCAGCCACGGCCGTACCGCTCCTCAGCCTTCCAGAAGTACACGAACCCGCCGACGGCGACGAGGAGGGCCCAGCCGACGGCCACTTCCACGGCGTGCGGCGGCAGATTCCTCTCCCAGCCATAGCCGTCGATCAGCGCCCACCGCATCATGTCCATGTAGATGGCCGCCGGGTTCCACTGCAGGATGTCGGCCACCCAGCTCGGCCTGTCCTTGAGCATGATCGGGATGGAGAACATCACGCCGGACGCGTACATCCACGTACGCATCACGAACGGCATCAGCTGCGCGAGGTCCGGGGTCTTGCTGCCCAGCCGCGCCATGATCATCGCCAGGCCGGTGTTGAACAGGAACTGCAGCGCCAGGATCGGGACGATCAGCAGCCACTTCAGCGTCGGATAGCTGCCGAAGCCGATCGTGATGAGGAACAGCACGATCATCGAGAACAGCAGCTGCTGGAGCTGCTGCAGCGAGAACGAGATCGGCAGCGAGGCGCGCGGGAAGTGCAGCGCGCGCACGAGGCCGAGGTTGCCCGAGATCGCGCGGACGCCCGCCATCACCGAGGACTGCGTGAAGGTGAAGACGAACACGCCGGTCACCAGGAAGGGGATGTACACGTCCTTCCCCATGCCGCGGTCGGCGCCCAGGATCAGGCCGAAGATCAGGAAGTAGACGAGCGCGTTCAGGAGCGGCGTCGCCACCTGCCACAGCTGGCCGAGCTTGGCCTGGCTGTACTGGGCGGTCAGCTTCGCCTGCGAGAAGGCGAGGATGAAGTGGCGCCGTCCCCAGAGCTGGCGGACGTACTCGACGAGTCCGGGCCGTGCGCCGCTGACGGTCAGACCGTACTTGGCGGCGAGGTCGGCCCGGGAGAGCCCGTCATCGGGCGGCGGAGTCGACAGGGATGCTGTCACGGCGACCCCGCCGTCATGCGTTGTCTCACTCACGAGTGGAAACTTTCGTCTTCAGATGCGCAGCCGGTCGGGCGTAGGCGTGGGCCAGGGACCGGGGTATGGCCCAGATGCTCTCAGACCCGAGCTTGTCAGATGACAGGAGGTCGGCCCAGTCGGGTCAGCCGCCACACCGTACGCCACTTCATGGGCTTGCGCGGTCCGCAGGGCGTGGTCCAGCCCTCCTTGAAGCCGCCGAACCAGGCCTTGAGGGCGGGGCCCGAGGGGCGCCGGGCGAGGGTGAGGAGCAGCCAGACCCCGAGGTAGACGGGGACGAGCGGCGCGGGGAGGTTGCGGCGGGCGAGCCAGACGCGGTTGCGGGCCACCATGCGGTGGTAGACCGCGTGCCGCGACGGCGCGGTCGTCGGGTGGAACAGCACCATGTCGGAGCGGTAGTCGATCATCCAGCCCGCGTTCAGCGCGCGCCAGGCGAGGTCGGTCTCCTCATGGGCGTAGAAGAACTCGTCCGGGAGTCCGCCCACCTCGGCGATGACCTTCGTACGGACGGCGTTGGCGCCGCCGAGGAACGTGGTCACGCGCGAGGAGCGCATCGGGTCGGAGGCGCGCAGGCGGGGCACGTGGCGCCGCTGGGTCTCCCCCGTCTCCGGGTCCGCGATGCGGAAGCTGATGATGCCGAGTTCGGGATCGGCGGCGAAGGCCTCACGGCACAGCTGGGCCGTGTCCATGTTCGCGAGGAGGCCGTCGTCGTCCAGGAAGAGCAGGATGTCGACGTCGGTGCCGCCAGGGCCGAACGCCTCGATGCCGACGTTGCGGCCGCCGGGGATGCCGAGGTTCTCGGGCAGCTCGACGGTGCGTACGCCGGAGGGGACGTCCGGCACGGGGGCGCCGTTGCCGACCACGACCACCTCGACCGGGTCGCCGTCCTGCTTGGCGACCGAGTCGAGGAGGGCTCGCAGCTCCTGCGGCCGGTTGCCCATCGTGATGATGACGGCGCCGACCTTCAGCTTGTCTGCCGGGGTGTTCACTTCAACCTGCTCGATACGAGGATGGACACGAGGTGGAGCAGGGTCTGCAGGAGCGCGATGCCCGCGAGCACCGCGACGCCGAGACGCGAGAAGAACAGGTCGCCCCGTGCCTGGTCCACGATCGCGAGGACCAGGATCAGCAGGGACGCCTCGACACCGAGGATGAGGCGGTGGAACTTCAGCGCCGCGGCCGCCTTGCGGGCCAGCGCCATGCCGGACGAGCGCGGCTCGGACGCCGACTCCTTGACCGGCTCCTTGCCCGTCTGGTGGCGGGCGACGCCGACGAGGTCCGTCTCGGCCTTGATCAGGATCGCGCCGAGGGCGGCCAGGGTGCCGAGGAAGGCCCACAGCCAGTCGATGCGCCCGCTGCCCCACAGGTCGGCGGCGCGCAGGCCGAAGCCGACCAGGACCGCGGCGTCGCACAGGTAGGCGGCGACCCGGTCGAGGTAGACGCCGGCCATCGAGTACTGCTTCTTCCAGCGCGCGATCTCGCCGTCGACGCAGTCGAGCAGCAGGTAGAGCTGGACCGCGAGCACCCCGAGCACGGCACCGGTGATGCCCGGCACCAGCAGGGCCGGGGCGGCGAGGGCGCCGGCGACGGTCATCACGTAGGTCAGCTGGTTGGGCGTGACCCGCGTGTTCACCAGGTGCCGGTCGACGCGCAGGGAGACCTCGCGCATGTAGAGCCGGCCGGCCCAGTGCTCGCCGCTCCGCCGGTCCTTCACCCCCGGGGGGTGGACGACCGGGCGGAGCTCAGCTACCGATGGTTTTTGCATAGTCGGCGTATGCGTCCCTGATCTGGTCGGTGGACAGGTCGAGGTGTTCGAGGATCGTGTAGCGGCCCGGGCGGGTCTGCGGAGCGAACTCCACGACCTTCACGAACTCGTCCACGGTGAAGCCGATCTCCTCGGGCAGCACGGGCAGGCCGTGGCGGCGCAGGACCTGGGCCATGAACGCCGACTCCTCGCGGGCACCGCGCAGGTGCATCGCGAAGGCCGCCCCCAGGCCGCACTGCTCGCCGTGGCTGGCCGCGCGCTTGGGGTAGAGGAGGTCGAAGGCGTGGTTGATCTCGTGGCAGGCGCCGGACGCCGGGCGGGAGTCGCCCGACACGGACATCGCGATGCCGGTGAGGACCAGGCCTTCGGCGAGGACCTGCAGGAAACCGTCGTCGCCGACGCCGCCGGGGTGGCGCAGCACGGCCTCGCCGGCCTGGCGCGCCATGGCGGCCGCGAGGCCGTCGATGTCCTCGCCGCGCTCGCGGGCGGCGAGCTCCCAGTCCCGGATCGCGGAGATGTTGGACAGGGCGTCGCCGATGCCGGAGCGGACGAAGCGGACGGGCGCCTCACGGATCACATCGAGGTCGATGACGACCGCGATGGGGTTCGGCACGCCGTACGAGCCGCGGCCCGCGTCGTTGTCGAGGGTCGCGACCGGCGAGCAGAGGCCGTCGTGCGACAGGTTCGTCGCGACGGCGACCAGCGGCAGGCCGACGCGCGCCGCGGCGAACTTGGCGCAGTCGATGATCTTGCCGCCGCCGAGGCCCACGATCGCGTCGTAGCGGCCCGACTTCTTGATGGCGTCGGCGAGCTTGATGGCGTCGTCCAGCGTGCCGCCACCGACCTCGAACCACTCCGCGCCGCTCAGCGAGGGCGAGAGCCGCTCACGGAGCACCGCGCCGGAGCCACCGCTGATGGCGATGGCGAGCTTGCCGGTCGACGAGCAGATCCGCTGGTCGGCGAGGACATCGGCCAGGTCGTCGATCGCCCCCGGCCGAATGTCGACGACGACCGGCGAGGGGATGAGCCTCGTCAGTACTGGCACGCGATCTCCCGGCCCTTGGCGAGGTCGTCGTGGTTGTCGATCTCGACCCACTTGACGTCGCCGATCGGCGCCACGTCGATCTTGAAGCCGCGGTTGACGAGCTCCTGGTAGCCGTCCTCGTAGTAGAGGTCGGGGTCGCGCTCGAAGGTGGTCTTCAGCGCGTCGGCGAGCTCGTCGGCCGCCTCGCCCTCGATGAGGGTGACGCCGATGTACTCACCGGTGGCCGTGGCCGGGTCCATGAGCTTGGTGATCTTCTGGACGCCCTTCTCGGGGTCCACGATGACCTTCATCTCCTCGTCGGCGAGGTTCTTCACCGTGTCGAGGGCGAGGATGATCTTCTTGCCGTCGCCGCGGGCGGCGAGCAGCGTCTTCTCGACGGAGACCGGGTGCACGGTGTCGCCGTTGGCGAGGATCACCGAGTGCTTGATCGCGTCACGGCCGCACCACAGGGAGTAGGCGTTGTTCCACTCCTCGGCCTTGTCGTTGTCGATCAGCGTGAGCTTGAGGCCGTACTTCTCCTCCAGCGCCGCCTTGCGGTCGTAGACCGCCTCCTTGCGGTAGCCGACGATGATCGCGACCTCGGTCAGACCGATCTCGGCGAAGTTCTTCAGGGTGAGGTCGAGGACGGCCAGCTCGTTCTCGGTTCCCTCGCCCACGACGGGCACCAGCGCCTTCGGCAGCGTTTCGGTGTAGGGGCGCAGACGCCGGCCGGCGCCGGCGGCCAGGACGAGGCCGATCATGCGGGTTCTCCTTCATCGTGTACGGCGGGTGCACCGAGTTTGTGGGCGGTCACCCAGAAGCGGATGCTCTCGACGAGCACCACGAGTGCCACGGCCACGGCGAGCGCCGTGAGCGCGACGGTGAAATCTGTGGTGGGCAGCAGGGCCGCGGCCAGCGCGACCACGAGGGTCCTGCCCTCCTGGCCGCCGATCGCCCGCACCAGCCAGCGCGGGGGTGCGCCGGTGCCGCCCTTGATGCGGTACACCGTGTCGTAGTGATGGTAGGCGACCGCGGCCACGAGCCCGAAAGCCGCGGGAAGCGCTCCGTTCACATCGGCTTTGGCCGCCAGTACCAGGACCGTGCCGTACTCGGCGGCGCGGAAGAACGGCGGGACCAGCCAGTCGAGGGGGGCCTTGAGAGGGGTCCCCAGAGCGAGGCCCGACAGGATGACGTACGCCACCGCGGCCACCACGACGACAGGGCTGCCGTAGGAGTTGGCCAGTGCCGTGCCGACGACCGCGGCGCCGCCCGCGAAGGCGATGACCGGCGCGGGGCGCAGCCAGGGGCGACGGCCGAGGGCGGCGAACGCGGAGGCCAGCGGGCCGTTGTCGGCGAGGTCGCCGAGGGCCCGCGCGGCGCGGTCGGTGCGGGTCGCCTTGCGGGTCAGCGAGCGCAGGACGCGGCCCGCCGTGGTGTAGCAGGCGGCGAGCGCGCAGCCGACGAGCAGGACGACCAGGGTGACGCGCGGGGTGGTGAGCGCGGTGAGCACGGCGATCATCGCCCAGCGCTCGCCGATCGGCAGCACTATCATCCGGCGCGCCCAGACCGTCCACCCGACGCTGTCGAGCTTGTCCGAAAGGGCCGCGGTGGGGCTGGTGTTGGCGGTGGCGGCGACGCTGTCTGCGTTTGCCTCGTTGAAGGAGAAGTCCACGACGTGCCGGCAGGTCTGCAGGATCATCGCGCCGAGGGCAAGGGCCCACACGTCGTCGCCGCCGCGGGCGGCGCCGAGCGCGAGGCCCGCGTAGTACGCGTACTCCTTGGCGCGGTCGAACGTCGCGTCCAGCCAGGCGCCGAGCGTCGAGTACTGCAGGGAGTAGCGGGCGAGCTGTCCGTCCGTGCAGTCCAGGACGAAGGAGAAGAGCAGCAGCAGGCCTGCCGCGACGAAGCCGCCGCGCGTGCCGGTCGCCGCGCAGCCCGCCGCGATCAGGGCGGTGAGCAGCGAGGCGGTGGTGACCTGGTTCGGGGTCAGTCCCCGGCGGGCGCACCAGCGGGCGATGTAGCGGGAGTACGGGGAGATGCAGTACGTGGTGAAGAAGCCGTCCCGCGACTTGACCGCCGTACGCAGCCGCACGGCTTCGTCGTCGACGGCGGCGACGGCCTGCCGCGCCTCGTTCCGCGCCTGCGGATCGGTGGGCACGGTGGCGACGAGGGTGCCGAGCTCGGGGCGGTGCACGTCCGTGGCCGCGGACTCCATGGCCGCGGCGATGTCGTCCGGCAGCGCGTCGAGCGTCACGACGCCGCCCGCGGCGGTGGCCATCGCGCGCAGGGCGCGGGTCAGCTCCTTGCGGACCTGGGGCTGTGCGGTGACGGCGCCGGTCACGGCGGACGCGGGGAAGCGGGGGTCGGTGAGACCGAGGCGCAGGGCGTGGACGTGGCCGACGAAGCGCGCGTCGACGACCGCGACCCTTTGGTCGCCGGGCACGGCGGCGAGCAGCGTCTCGACGTCCGCCGCGTCGGAGGCGACCCGCACGTCGAAGCCGAGGGACCGCAGATCGCCTTCGAGCGGCGACCCGGGGACCGGCTGACCGGTGAGGATGGCGGTCGACAGACGAACTCACTCCTTGAGTCCCGGCGCGGCTCGCGCCGGGCACATGCGTAAGGGGGACGCCCATGGCCCACAGCGGCCGGGCGGCACGTCGGCAGAGGCTATCGGATGATGGGAAGCGGGCGTTCATCACCCGTTCACGCCCCGATAAGGGCGGCCTGCGAGGGCCTGGGCCTTGGCGATCATCATGGTGGAAGAGGGGCCGCGCCCACAAACCGCGCCCACACGGTGCCCGGCTTGCCCGCATAGCGCCCACTCGGTGCCCCGCACGGGCCGAAGCCGCTTTTGTACGCGGATCGAAGGCGTTCCCGTACGCGCAACGATCACCCTGATCGGTGAGATGTGTGCGGACAGCGCCCCGCCGCACCCCGGAGCTGATCGTTCCGAGGCTCTGACCTGCACCCTCTCCTTGCCGGTAATCATTGCCATTTTCGCAGGTCAGAGCATATGACAACGGTGTTCAGTGCCGCGTTGCCAGATACCCCCCACCCGTAGTTCACTGTGGGCGCGCGACCACCGAACAGCAGACCGATGACCGACGCGGGAGGGCGGCTCCATGGGGGCTGGGCACGATCACGGACACACGCACGGGGCACCGACCACGGGGACGGCGGCCAACGCCCACAAAGGGCGGCTGCGGACAGCGCTCATCATCACGATCACCGTCATGCTGGCGCAGATAGCGGGCGGCATCCTGGCCGACTCCCTCGCGCTCGTCGCGGACGCGGCGCACATGGCGACGGACGCGCTGGGCCTCGGCATGGCCCTGCTCGCCATCCACTTCGCCAACAGGCCCGCCACCGAGAACCGCACCTTCGGCTACGCACGCGCCGAGATCCTCGCCGCGCTCGCCAACTGTCTGCTGCTGCTCGGCGTCGGCGGCTACGTGCTCTACGAGGCGGTGCAGCGCTTCATCACGCCCGCCGAGACACACGGCGGCCTCGCCATCTGCTTCGGCGTCTTCGGCCTCGTCGCGAACATGATCTCGCTCTCGCTCCTGATGCGCGGCCAGAAGGAGAGCCTCAATGTGCGCGGCGCCTTCCTGGAGGTCGTGGCGGACACCCTCGGCTCGGTCACGGTCATCGTCTCAGCGACCGTGATCATGCTCACCGGGTGGCAGGCGGCCGACCCGATCGCCTCGCTCGTGATCGGCTTCATGATCGTCCCGCGCACGGTGAAGCTCCTGAAGGAGACCCTGAACGTGCTCCTGGAGTCGGCGCCCAAGGGCATCGACATGAGCGAGGTGCGGGCCCACATGCTCGAACTGCCGGGCGTCGAGGAGGTCCACGACCTGCACGCCTGGACGATCACTTCGGGCCTGCCCGTGCTCTCCGCCCACGTCGTGGTCGGCTCCGACACCCTCGACGCGATCGGCCACGAGAAGATGCTGCACGAGCTCCAGGGCTGCCTCGGCGACCACTTCGACGTGGAGCACTGCACCTTCCAGCTGGAGCCGAGCGGGCACGCGGAGCACGAGGCGAAGGTCTGCCACTGAGCGACCGGGCGAGGGCCGGGTCACCACGTTGCGTGTTATCGTGGCCAGAGATTCTTGAGGACTGAGGAGGTGGGTTGATGACTGTCGTGACGAGCGCTGCTCTCGCACTGCGCAGCGACACGTGCATCCCCACTTCCCGGGTCCACGGCTGACGTCCCTCACCTTTCACAGGTCTCCTCTTCGTACGTCTCGACGCGTACGTCGCACACGTCCGCCGGGCCCCTCTCACTCAAGGGTTTCCCTACGTTGACCGACAACGCTTCTTCCGTCACCGACGCCTTCTTCGCCCTGCACCACGGACTTCCCCGGCAGGGCCCCGGCTCCGACGACACCACCCGGCGGCTGCTCTCCCTCGTGGGGGCGCTGCCCGAGCGGCCGCGCGTGCTGGATCTCGGCTGCGGACCCGGCCGGGCCTCGCTCCTGCTCGCCGCCGAGGCCGGCGCCGAGGTGACCGCCGTCGATCTGCACGAGCCGTTCCTCGACGAGCTGCGCGCGTCCGCACGGGCGCGCGGGCTCGAAGGATCCCTCACCGCCGTCAACGCCGACATGTCCGAACTCCCCTATCCGGACGGTTCGTTCGACCTCGTCTGGGCCGAGAGCTCGGTCTACGGCATCGGCTTCGACACCGCTCTGGGCGCCTGGCGGCGCCTGCTCGCCCCCGGTGGGGCGCTCGTCCTCACCGAGTGCGAATGGACGACCGCCGAGCCGTCCGCCGCGGCACGCTCCTTCTGGGAGCGGCACTACACGCTGCGGACGGGCGAGGAGAACCGCCGGGCCGCCACCGGCGCCGGGTACTCCGTGCTCGGCGTGCACCCGCAGCCCGAGTCCGACTGGGACGAGTACTACGGCCCGCTGGCCGCCCGCGCGGACGCGGCGGATCCGGGCGCTCCCGGCATGGCCGAGGCGCTCGCCGCCACCCGCGAGGAGATCGCGATGCGGCGCGAGCACGGGACGGAGTTCGGCTACACCGGCTACGTCCTGCGGCCCGCGGACTCCTGGCCGACCCGGCCGGAGACCGCGGCCGACGTCGCGGCGGTGCACGCCGTGAACGCCACCGCCTTCGAGACCGAGGCGGAGGCCGACCTCGTCGACGCGCTGCGCGCGGACCCCGAGGCCTGGCTGCCGGGCCTGTCGTTCGTCGCCGAGGCGCCGAACGGCTCGGTCGCGGCGTACGCGCTGATCACCCGCTGCCGGGTGGGCGGCGCGCCCGCCCTCGCGCTCGCGCCCTGCGCGGTCCTGCCGGAGTACCAGCGGACGGGGGCCGGCTCGGCCGTCGTGCGCGCCGTACTCGATGCGGCACGCGCGCGTGGCGAGCGGCTCGTCCTCGTCCTCGGGCATCCCGCGTACTACCCGCGGTTTGGTTTCAAGCCTGCTTCCGGGTACGGGATCCGGCCAGGGTTCGAGGTGCCCGACGAGGCGATGATGGCGCTCGTCCTGAACGAGTCCGACGGTTCCGCGCCGCTGCCGCAGGGCACGATCAAGTATCCGACCGCTTTCGGGGTCTGAGGCCCTGAGGGACGCTTCTGCCCAGAGGCGTCCCCGCATGTCCCGTCGCGCCCGCGCGCGAGGGGACATGCGGGTCCTCGGAGGGCCGGGAGTGTCCGGAAAGTACGGCAGACTTGAGGTTCGAAGACCGAAGCGAAGGATGGGTATGCCGATCACACCTGCCACCGCGGCGAACAGCTCGTCGAACGGCACCGGAGAAGCGATCTTGCTGGAACTCGTGGACGAGGACGGCAGGACGATCGGCACAGCGGAGAAACTCTCCGCGCATCAGGCCCCCGGACAGTTGCATCGGGCCTTCTCCGTCTTCCTCTTCGACGAGCAGGGGCGGTTGCTGCTCCAGCAGCGGGCCCTCGACAAGTACCACTCCCCCGGCGTCTGGTCGAACACCTGCTGCGGTCACCCCTACCCGGGCGAGGCACCGTTCGCCGCGGCGGCCCGGCGCACGTACGAGGAGCTGGGCATCTCGCCCTCGCTGCTCGCCGAGGCGGGCACGGTGCGCTACAACCACCCGGACCCGGACTCGGGGCTCGTCGAGCAGGAGTTCAATCACCTGTTCGTGGGCATGGTGCAGGCCCCGCTGCGGCCCGACCCCTCCGAGGTCGGCGCGACCGCGTTCGTGACGGCACAGGAGCTGGCCGTGCGGCACGAGGAGGGACCGTTCTCCGCGTGGTTCATGACCGTGCTCGACGCGGCACGGCCCGCCATCAAGGAGCTGACCGGTCCCTCCGCGGGCTGGTAGCCGCTAGACGCCGTCGGGCTTCAGGGGCAGGGCCGCCCAGATGACCTTGCCCCCACTCGCGGTGTGCTCGACGTCGCAGGCACCGCCCGCCTCCTGGGTGATCTCGCGTACGAGAAGGAGTCCCCTGCCGCCCGTCTGCCCGTGGTCCGCGACCAGGGCCGTCGGGCGGTAGGGGTGGTTGTCCTCGACGGACACCCGCACCCACTCGGCGCCGACGGCGACCTCCACCGCGAGCATCGGCGAGAGCAGGGCCGCATGGCGCACCGCGTTGGTCACCAGCTCGGAGACGATGAGCAGCAGGCCCTGGATCAGGTCGTCGGACGCGGGGACGCCCTGCCGGGCCAGCAGGTCCCGCACCGCGTGCCGCGCCTGGGGCACGGAGGCGTCGACTGCGGGGGCGGTGAAACGCCATACGCCCTCGTACGGCACAGGTCCGTCGCACCTGGGGAGCGGGCCGGAGCCCCTCCCGTCGTTCTCCATCGTCCGGTCGCCGCCCTTGCGCTCGATTGTCACCACACATCGAGTGTTGGTAATGCTCTGGTCCGGACCGCGCTACTGACCAGAAGTCAGCGACTATCGACGGGATTTGATCGGTGGCGTATGACAGGGTCAGTTGTGTGACTGTTCCTGCTCTCCTTGTTCTGCCTTCACGCGTTCTTCAGGTTGTACGAGGCTGACGATGCGGCGCCCGCCGACGCCGGTGGCGATCAGGCCGAGGCCGTCGACGAGCAGTTCCAGGGAGAAGAAGAACCCGATGACGTACTGACTGCTGCTGGGCCAGTCGGCGAGGACCAGGATGCCGATCAGCAGGCCGAAGGCGCCCTGCAGCAGGGTCATGGCGAACTGCGGCCCCCGCACCACCAGGCTGCCGACCAGGCGGAACACGCCGCCCGTGAGGAAGAGCAGGGCGGCGAACATGGTCAGCGCCTCCGCCGCCACGTCGGGCCTGCGGATGATCACCACGCCCGCCGCGAGGTTCAGCGCGGCCACCACGACGCCCAGCCAGAAGAAACTGGTACCCCGCGACTGAATGGCGTGCAGCAGGCCGACGACGCCACCGATCAGCAGGAGCCAGCCGAAGAGCAGCATGGAGGTCAGCGTGGCGACGCCGGTGTAGACGAGGCCGACGAGACCGGCCACCGCCAGGATCACGCCGAGCACCGCGAGCCAGCCGAAGCTGCGGCTGAGGCGTGCGCCCTGGGCCTGCGCGCTCTCGTTCCCCGGGTCGGTGGGCTTGGCGTCCTTGAGTCTGGCCATGAGCGTCTCCGTATCGCTCGGCGGAGCCTTGTGCGCCCCATGTTCCTCGTGCGCGTTCCGTCCCACCCTTCTTGATCGTACGTTCGAGGGGTGCGGATAGCATCCGGCGCATGGAGCCGCAGCTGAGGCACACCGTCACGGACGGCGTCGCCACCGTCGTCATCGACCATCCGGCCAAGCGCAACGCCATGACGGCGGACATGTGGCGCCAGGTGCCGCCGCTGTTCGCGGGGCTCGCCGCCGACCCGGCCGTGCGCGCCGTCGTGCTCACCGGTGAGGGCGACACCTTCTGCGCGGGCGCCGACATCTCCTCGCTGCGCGAGTCGGGGGGCACGGCCCAGGAGCTCGCGGTGCTCGCCGAGGAGGCCGTCGCGGCCTTCCCCAAGCCGACGCTCGCCGCCGTACGGGGCTACTGCGTGGGCGGCGGCTGTCAGCTCGCGGGGGCGTGCGATCTGCGGTTCGCGGACGAGGGGGCCTTCTTCGGGATCACCCCGGCGAAGCTCGGCATCGTCTACTCCGCGTCGTCCACCCGGCGCCTGGTCTCCCTCGTGGGGCCCGCCACCGCCAAGTACCTGCTCTTCTCCGGGGAGCTGATCGACACCGAGCGGGCGCTGCGCACCGGCCTGGTGGACGAGGTGCTGCCCTCGGGCGAACTGGACAAGCGGGTCGCGGAGTTCACCCGGGTCCTCGCGGCGCGCTCGCAGCTGACGCAGGCCGCCGCGAAGGAGTTCGCGGCGGGGCGCACGGACCGGGACGCGTACTGGGCGCGGCAGGCGCGCGGCAGCGGCGACACCGCCGAGGGTGTCGCCGCCTTCCTGGAGCGCAGGCAGCCGCGCTTCACGTGGACCGTTCGGGGCGACTGAGCCACCGCAGGGCCCTCACCCGGCCTCACTGGTCGAAGCGGCTCCCGTCGCGGAACTTCGCGACGATGTGCGCGGGGGCCTTCTCCGGCGATCCGGCGTCGTACGGCGGCTGGGGGTCGTACTCGGTCAGGAGCTGGACGGTCTGCGCGTGCTCGTCGCCCGCGATCCTGCCCGCCAGGGCGAGGCCCATGTCGATGCCCGCGGAGACACCGGCGCCCGTCACGTACTTGCCGTCGAAGACGACCCGCTCCCCCGTCGGCTCGACGCCGAGCCTCGCCAGCTCGGGGAGGGCCAGCCAGTGCGAGGTGGCGCGACGGCCCTTGAGGAGCCCCGCGGCGGCGAGGGCCAGGGAGCCGGTGCACACCGAGGTCGTCCAGGTGGTGGTGGCGTCCACGGCGCGGAGCCAGCCGAGGAGCTCTTCGTTCTCCATCTGGTCGCTCTGCCCGGGGCCGCCGGGGACGACCACGATGTCGGGGCGCCGCACCTCGTCGAAGGTCTTGCCCGCGACGAGCCGGAGGTTGCCGCTGTCGTCGCCCACCGGGCCCGTCCGCTCGGCCACGAAGACCGTCTCGGCGCCGGGGAGGCCGCTGAGCATCTGGTACGGGCCGACGGCGTCCAGGACGGTGAAACGCTCGTACAGGGCGATGGCGATCTGCATGGTGTCCCTATCGGTGAGTGCCGGATGTGATGGATGTGGCGGTCCGCGCGGGGTGGAAGCGGCGGCGGTACTCGGCCGGTGCCGTGCCGAGCGCCTTGACGAAGGCGCGGCGCATGGCCTCGGGCGTGCCGTAGCCGCAGGCGCGTGACACCTCCTCCACCCCGTCGGAGGTGTCCTCCAGGAGCCTGCGCGCGTGTTCGATGCGGACGCGCTCGACGTACTTGCCCGGTGTCAGGCCGGTCTCCGTCTGGAAGGCGCGGGCGAAGTGGCGGGGCGAGAGGCGGGCGCGCGCGGCGAGCGCGTCGACCGAGAGGTCGTCGTCCGGGTGCTCGGTGATCCACTGCTGGACCTCGCGCAGCGGCTCGCGCCGCGCGGTCTGCGTGGCGAGCTGGACGCTGAACTGCGCCTGGTTTCCCGGGCGCCGCAGGAAGACCACGAGGTACCGGGCGACGGTGAGCGCCACCTCGCGGCCCAGGTCCTCCTCCACGAGCGCCAGGGCGAGGTCGATGCCGGCGGTGACCCCGGCGGACGTCGCGACATGGCCGTCGCGTACGTAGATGGGGTCGGGGTCGACCTCGATGCCCGGGTGGTCCTTGGCGAGCTGCTCGCAGGACGCCCAGTGCGTCGTCACCCGGCGGCCCTCCAGGAGGCCTGCCTCGGCGAGCGGGATCGCGCCCGTGCAGACGGACACCAGGCGCTCGGCGCGCGGGCCGTTCGCCCGCAGCCAGTCGACGAGCCCGGGGTCCGCGCCGCGGGTGCCGCTGCCGCCCGGGACGAGCAGCGTGTGCGGCACGGGGGCGTCGGGCAGCGCGCAGTCCGGGACCACGGTGAGGCCGCTGGAGGTCCGCACCGGGCCGCCGTCCAGGGAGGCGGTGCGCACGAGATAGCCGCCCTCGGGGTCGCCGAGGCAGTGTCCCGCGCCCGTGAACACCTCCACGGGGCCTGTGACATCGAGGCTCTGGACGTCGTCGAAGAGGACGACCAAGACGGTGCGCTGCTCCATGTCCTCGATTCTTGGCCCGGCGCGGGATGGCCGCAATGACGAGTACCCCACCTTTCCTGCCATCCGTGACGAAGGCCTCGCGCCCCACATACCAACCAGTAGGTACCGTGCCCTCATGACCTCTTCGACGACCTCGTCCTCGGCCGCCGCGCTCCACCCGCGCGCCGGACGCCGCTGTCACAACGTGCTCAACTCGCTGCACTCGACGCACTACTTCTCGTCCGACGTGACGCGGGAGCTGGGCGGGCTCGGGATAACCCACCCCAGCGCGGTCAACTTCGCCGTGCGCTCCGCGGCGCTCGGCGCCGTCGGCCCCGGCACCGTGGCCGCCGCGTTCTACAACTACAAGTACGAGCTCGTCGCGGCACACGTCCCCGACGTGTGGCGGACCGCCTCCCCCGAGGACGTGCTCGCGGCACGCCTGCGGGGCGTCGACACGACGCTGCGGCGCCTGCTCGGCGAGGAGCTCGTCGCCTCGCCGGAGATGGCGGAGGCCGCCACGCTCGCGCTGCGCGCCGCCGAGGCCTGCACCCGCGGCGCGCGTCCGCTGTACGCCGCACACGCCGACCTGCCCGTCCCCGAGGCGCCGCACCTGGCCTACTGGCACGCGGCGACGCTGCTGCGCGAGCACCGCGGCGACGGGCACCTGACGGTGCTGCTCGGCGCCGAACTCGACGGCGTCGAGGCCCTGGTGAGCCACACCGCGACCGGCAAGGGCATGACCCCGAAGTGGATCTTCACGACACGGGGCTGGAACCAGGACGAGTGGGACGCCGCCGTGGAGCGGCTGCGCGGCCGCGGACTCCTGGACGGCGAGGGCGAGTTGACGGAGGCCGGCGAGGCGCTGCGCCGGGACATCGAGGCGGAGACGGACCGCCTCGACCGGGCGCCCTACGAGCACTTGGGCGCGGCGGGCGTCGAGCGGCTCACCGAGCTCGGCACCACGATCATCGGGACGGCGCTGCGGGCCGGCGCGTTCCCCGCGGACCTGCTCGGCAAGCGCTGAGCCGTACGTCACGCATGGCAACGGGCGTGCGAGGTACCCGTCCGTCGTCCGGAGCCGCCGACCCGGCGGCTCCGGCGGACGAAAGGGGAAACTTCATGTTCCGTGCCATCGCGGACGTACTGCGACAGATCGCCGCCGCCATCGCCACCGTCGTCACGCTGCCGTTCCGGGCGCTGGCCCGGCTGTTCGGCGGAGCCTCCCGTTCCGCGGGGCGGGGCGGCAGGGGCGCCGGTCGGCGGTCGGGGCGCGTGGGCCGGGCCCGCCGGGTCTGATCACCCGTTGTCGGCACCACCTGCCACAATTGCCCGGCAACCTCAGTGAGAAGGCGGTACCGGAACGTGGCAGCTTTGACGACGTCCACTCCAGCGTCCATCGAAGGCAGGATCGCCGAAGAACTCGGCGTACGGGAGCGGCAGGTGAAGGCCGCCGTCGACCTGCTCGACGGCGGCTCCACGGTGCCCTTCATCGCGCGCTACCGCAAGGAAGCGACCGAGATGCTCGACGACGCGCAGCTGCGCACGCTCGAAGAGCGCCTGCGCTACCTGCGCGAGCTGGAGGACCGGCGCGCCGCGATCCTCGACTCGGTCCGTGAACAGGGCAAGCTCACCGACGAGCTGGAGGCGCGGATCCGCGAGGCGGACACCAAGGCGCGCCTGGAGGACATTTACCTGCCCTTCAAGCCGAAGCGGCGCACGAAGGCGCAGATCGCCCGCGAGGCCGGCCTCGAACCGCTGGCGGACGGGCTGCTCTCCGACCCGACCGTGGAGCCGCAGGCCGCCGCGGCCGCGTTCGTGGACGCCGACAAGGGCGTCGCGGACCCGCAGGCCGCACTGGACGGCGCCCGGGCGATCCTCGCCGAGCGGTTCTCGGAGGACGCCGACCTGATCGGCGAGTTGCGCGAGCGCATGTGGGTGCGCGGCCGCCTCGCCGCGAAGGTCCGTGAGGGCAAGGAGGAGGCGGGCGCCAAGTTCGCCGATTACTTCGACTTCGCCGAGCCCTTCAAGGAGCTGCCCTCGCACCGCGTCCTCGCGATGCTGCGCGGCGAGAAGGAGGAGGTCCTCGACCTCGTCCTGGAGCCGGAGGAGGCCGACGCCACACCGGGGGTTGCGTCTTCGTACGAGGGCATCGTCGCCCAGCGCTTCGGCATCGCGGACCGCGGCCGCCCCGCCGACAAGTGGCTTCAGGACACGGTGCGTTGGTCCTGGCGCACCCGGATCCTCGTCCACCTCGGCATCGACCTGCGACTGCGGCTGCGGACGGCCGCCGAGGACGAGGCGGTGCGGGTCTTCGCGTCGAACCTGCGCGACCTGCTGCTCGCGGCCCCCGCGGGCACGCGCGCCACGCTGGGCCTCGACCCCGGTTTCCGTACGGGTGTGAAGGTCGCCGTGGTCGACGCCACCGGCAAGGTCGTCGCGACCGACACGATCCACCCGCACGTCCCCGCCAACAAGTGGGACCAGTCCCTGGCCACGCTCGCCCAGCTCGCCAAGGAGCACGCGGTCGACCTGATCGCCATCGGGAACGGCACGGCGTCGCGCGAGACGGACAAGCTCGCCACCGAACTCATCGCCAAGCACCCCGACTTGAAGCTCACCAAGGTGATGGTCTCCGAGGCGGGCGCCTCCGTGTACTCGGCGTCGGCCTTCGCCTCCCAGGAGCTCCCCGACCTCGACGTGTCCCTCCGCGGCGCCGTCTCCATCGCGCGACGCCTTCAGGACCCGCTCGCCGAGCTCGTGAAGATCGACCCGAAGTCCATCGGCGTCGGCCAGTACCAGCACGACCTCTCCGAAGTGAAGCTCTCCCGCTCGCTCGACGCGGTCGTCGAGGACTGTGTGAACGGCGTCGGCGTGGACGTGAACACCGCCTCCGCCCCGCTGCTCGCCCGGGTCTCCGGCATCGGCGCGGGCCTCGCGGAGAACATCGTGGCGCACCGCGACGCGAACGGCCCGTTCAAGAACCGCAAGGGCCTCAAGGATGTCGCCCGGCTCGGCCCGAAGGCGTACGAGCAGTGCGCGGGCTTCCTCCGCATCCGCGGCGACGACCCGCTGGACTCCTCCAGCGTGCACCCCGAGGCGTATCCCGTGGTGCGCAAGATGGTGAAGTCGGCGGGCGGCGAGGTCGCCTCGCTGATCGGCAACACGGCGGCGCTGCGCGCGCTGAAGCCGGGTGAGTTCGTGGACGAGGTCTTCGGACTGCCGACGGTCACCGACATTCTCAAGGAGCTGGAGAAGCCCGGGCGCGACCCGCGTCCCGCCTTCAAGACGGCGACCTTCAAGGACGGCGTCGAGAAGATCTCCGACCTCGCCTCCGGGATGGTGCTCGAAGGTGTCGTCACCAACGTGGCCGCGTTCGGCGCCTTCGTGGACGTGGGCGTCCACCAGGACGGGCTGGTGCATGTCTCCGCCATGTCGAAGACGTTCGTCAAGGACCCGCGCGACGTCGTGAAGCCCGGCGACATCGTCAAGGTGAAGGTCATGGACGTCGACATCCCGCGCAAGCGGATCTCGCTGACACTGCGCCTGGACGACGAGGCGGCCGCCTCCGGCGAGGACCGGCAAAAGCGGGGCGGGCGTCCGCCGCAGCAGCGGCAGGGCCAGCGGCAGGGACAGGGGCAAGGTCAGCGCGGTGGCGGACGGGGCGGTCAGCGCGGGCAGAAGCCGCAGCGCCAGGCGCCGCCGCCCGCCAACGACGCGATGGCCGAGGCGCTGCGCCGGGCCGGGCTCGTCGACCCCAAGCGGCGCTGACGTACTGCCGTACCGAGCGGCGCCGAGGTGGCGGAGGTCAGAGTGACAGCTCGGTCACTTTGCCCTCCGCCACCTCCAGGCGGCGCGACACCTGGACGGCGTCGAGCATCCTGCGGTCGTGCGTGACCAGGAGCAGCGTGCCCTCGTAGGACTCCAGGGCCGACTCCAGCTGCTCGATCGCCGGCAGGTCGAGGTGGTTCGTCGGCTCGTCCAGGACGAGGAGGTTGACGCCGCGGCCCTGGAGCAGCGCCAGGGCCGCGCGGGTGCGCTCGCCCGGTGAGAGCGTCGCCGCCGAGCGCAGCACGTGGTCGGCCTTGAGTCCGAACTTGGCGAGCAGCGTGCGGACTTCGGCCGGTTCGGTGTCGGGCACGGCCGCGCAGAACGCGTCGAGCAGGGACTCCTCGCCGTGGAACAGCGCGCGGGCCTGGTCGACCTCGCCGACCAGCACGCCCGAGCCGAGGGCCGCGTGGCCCGCGTCCAGCGGGACGCGTTCCAGGAGGGCGCCGAGCAGCGTCGACTTCCCCGCGCCGTTCGCGCCGGTGATCGCCACGCGGTCCGCCCAGTCGATCTGCAGGGTGACCGGGCCCAGTGTGAACGCGCCGCGGCGCACCTCCGCGTCGCGCAGGCTCGCGACGACCGCGCCCGAGCGCGGGGCCGACGCGATCTCCATGCGGAGCTCCCACTCCTTGCGGGGCTCCTCGACGACCTCAAGGCGCTCGATCATGCGCTGCGTCTGGCGGGCCTTCGCCGCCTGCTTCTCGCTGGCGTCGCTGCGGAAGTTCCGGCCGATCTTGTCGTTGTCGCCGCCGCCTGCCTTCGCGGCCTTGCGGCGGGCGTTCTTGACGCCCTTGTCCGCCCAGGAACGCTGCATCTGGGCGCGGCTCTGGAGCGCGGCCTTCTTGTCGGCGTACTCCTCGTAGTCGTCGCGGGCGTGGCGGCGGGCCGTCTCCCGCTCCTCCAGGTAGGCGTCGTAGCCGCCGCCGTAGAGGTTGATCTGCTGCTGGGCCAGGTCGAGTTCGAGGACCTTGGTGACGGTGCGGGTGAGGAACTCGCGGTCGTGGCTGACGACGACCGTGCCGGCGCGCAGGCCGCGCACGAAGCTCTCCAGGCGCTCCAGGCCCGCGAGGTCCAGGTCGTTGGTCGGCTCGTCCAGGAGGAACACGTCGTACCGGGACAGGAGGAGGGAGGCGAGGCCCGCGCGGGCCGCCTGGCCTCCGGAGAGCGACGTCATCGGCTGGTCGAGGCCGACGGCGAGGCCGAGGGAGTCGGTGACCTCCTCGGCGCGCTCGTCGAGGTCGGCGCCGCCGAGGGCCAGCCAGCGCTCCAGGGCGTTGGCGTAGGCGTCGTCCGAGCCGGGGGCTCCGTCGACGAGTGCCTGGGTGGCCTCGTCCATGATCCGCTGCGCCTCGGCCACGCCGGTGCGGCGGGCCAGGAAGGCGCGGATCGTCTCGCCCGGGCGGCGGTCCGGTTCCTGGGGCAGGTGGCCGACGGAGGCGGTGGGCGGCGAGAGCCTCAGCTCGCCTCCCTCCGGGGTGGTCAGGCCCGCGAGCAGCTTCAGGAGGGTGGACTTTCCCGCTCCGTTGGCGCCGACCAGGCCGATGACGTCGCCGGGGGCGACGACCAGGTCAAGACCGGAGAACAGGGTGCGGTCGCCGTGGCCGGCGGCGAGATCTTTGGCGACGAGGGTTGCGGTCATCAGGGGGTGATTGTAGGACGTCGGGGGGGTTGGGGGTGGGCCTCGCGTGGGGGGCCTCGTGTGGGGCGGGGACGCGGGGGTATGTACGTGCTCGCCATCCCTGCGCCGCGCCGCACGGACAAAGGCGCCAATGTTTCCTCGGTGCTCCGCGCGCACATACCCCCGCGTCCCCTCGCGCGCGTTTACGGCCGCGGGGCCGGGGGTGTGCTGTGATCCCAAGGGGACCTTTCCTACGGTGACGTCGGTGCGACCAGCACGCTGGTGGAGGTGCGGGCCACCACGTAGGCGTCGCCCTTTGTGGTCTTGGGTGCCAGCGGGACCCTGTGCTCGCCCGGTTCGAGCACCTCGTCGAAGACCTCGTGCACGCGGGTGCGGGACAGGCGGTCCAGGCGGTAGGCCGTCAGTCGGACCCGGCACGTCGAGGTGACCTCGAGCTCCGCCGAGCGGGGGTCGGCCGCCAGGCGGGTGAGGCGGCGCTGTTCCTGGGGGCTGCGGTCCAGGGCGTACTCGATCTGGGCTACCAGGAGCGGGATGATCGGGGCGAGGCCGTCGACGTAGGCGACCTCGACCCCGGCCCGGTCGAAGGCCTCGCGCACGGAGGTCCGGGTCGTGTCGGGGACGGCGCGGCCGAAGGCGACGGCGCCGTAGGTGCGCAGTTCGTCCGGTGGGACGCCCGCCGCGTCCGCCGCGATCTCCGCGCCGATGCCGATCGTGCGGAGCGCGGCGGCCAGCTTGGCGAGGACCGCGACGCGGGCTCCGATCAGCAGGACGCGGCGGCGGGCCTGCGGTTCGCCCTCGGTGAGCAACTGGCCCAGCGCGTCGCGGTATTCGGTGCCTCTGAAGCGGAAGGGCCCTATGCCGTGGTAGCCGTTGAGCGTCAGATCGGCGGGTTCGGCGGTCTGCCAGGCGAAGTCCCGCCAGACGAAGTCGTCGCTGCCGTCGGTGGCCTTCTCGATCACCGCGGTGACCGCGCCGCACTCCAGGCCCTCGCATTCGGGGCAGCCGTATATGACGTACCGGCCGTCGCGCAGGGGTGCCTCCGCCTCCAGGAGCAGTCTGCGGACATGGGCCGTGAAGATCGCCGGCGGGATGTCGGCGGCGAGCGGGGAGACGGCGTCGAGGTCGGACAGTTGGAACAGCAGGGGGCGCCCGTTCACGATGAAGTCGACGAAATCACGGTGCACTTGATAGCCACCGTCGGCGAGGACCCCACCGGCGCGCATGGCCGGTGCCAGACCGAAGGTCGCGTACTCGGCAGACATGCTGTGAGTATCCCCACCAGATGTGTGATGTGAGCACGGCATCACACATTCCGCTACGCAGGCCGCTCACGTCCCTGTGTGTACGGGGAGTTGACGGGGCGCGGCGGGTTCCTCGGCGTACGGATGGTCGAGGGCGTACATGCCGGGACACCGTTGGACGGGCTGGTGCCCAGGAGGCGGCGCGGATGGTGGGCGTCGCCTCCTGGGCTGCCGGTCAGCGGGTCTCGACCGGGTCGTTGTCCCTCTCGGGGCCGTCGCCGTTGTCGTCCTGGGCGGGGCCGATCTGGAGCTCGAACTCGCCGTCGTACTGCTCGTGACCGGCGATCACGGCCTTCTCGACGGCTTCCGTGCCGTGCTCACCGCGCACGATCAGCGGGTCGTGGCGCAGGTCCCGCATCAGGGCCACGCACATGCCGATCATCACGAGGGTGAAGGGCGCCGCGACGAGGATCGTCAGATTGCGCAGGCCCGTGAGCGCGTCGTCCTTTCCGTCGCCGATCAGGAGCATGATCGCGGCGACGGCGCCGGTCACCATGCCCCAGAAGATCACGACGAGCCGGCCGGGTTCGAGGGCGCCCTTCTGCGAGAGCGTGCCCATCACGATGGACGCCGCGTCCGCGCCGGACACGAAGAAGATGCCGACGAGGATCATCACCAGCAGGCTGGTGACCGTGGCGATCGGGTACTCGTGCAGGAGGCCGAAGAGCTGCGCCTCGGGCGTCGTCTCGTCCTTGAGGCCGCCCCGGCTCGCGACCGTCATGGCGCTGCCGCCGAAGACGGCGAACCAGATGAGGCTGACCGTGCTCGGCACCAGGATGACGCCGCCGACGAACTGGCGGATCGTGCGGCCGCGGCTGATGCGCGCGATGAACATGCCGACGAAGGGCGTCCAGGAGATCCACCAGGCCCAGTAGAAGACCGTCCAGCCGCTCAGCCACTCCGCGACGCCCTTGCCGCTGGACGCCTCGGTGCGGCCGATCAGCTGCGGCAGGTCGTCGAGGTAGGCGCCGATCGACGTCGGCAGCATGTCGAGCATGATGACGGTGGGGCCCGCGATGAAGACGAACACCACGAGCAGCAGCGCGAGCACCATGTTGATGTTGGACAGCCACTGGACGCCCTTCTCCACACCGGAGACGGCGGACGCCACGAAGGCCAGGGTCAGCACGGCGATGATCACGACGAGCAGCCCCGTGCCCGCGTTCTTCATCCAGTCGAGGACCTCGATGCCGCTGCCGATCTGCAGGGCGCCCAGGCCCAGCGAGGCGGCCGAGCCGAAGAGCGTGGCGAAGATGGCGAGGATGTCGATGACCCGGCCCCACGCACCGCTCGCGTGCTTCTTGCCGATGAGCGGCTCGAAGACGGCGCTGATGGTCTGCCTGCGGCGGCGCCGGAAGGTGCTGTACGCGATGGCGAGGCCCACGACCGCGTAGATCGCCCAGGGGTGCAGCGTCCAGTGGAAGAGGGTGGTGGCCAGCGACGTCTCCATCGCCGCGGCCTTGTCCGCCGGGTCGGTGCCCGGCGGTGGCGTCATGAAGTGGGCGAGCGGTTCGCTCACGCCGTAGAACATCAGGCCGATGCCCATACCGGCGCTGAACATCATGGCGACCCACGAGACGGTGCGGAACTCCGGCTCCTCGCCCTCCTTGCCGAGGGTGATCTTTCCGTACCGGCTGACGGCCAGCCAGAGCGCGAAGACGACGAAGCCGGTGGCGGTCAGCATGAAGAACCAACCGCCGTTGTGCATCAGACCGTTGAGCATGTCCGTGGAGACATCCTCGAGCGAGTCCGTCGCCACCGCGCCCCAGACCACGAAGGCCAGGGTGAGCCCGGCGGTCACGCCGAACACCACCCGGTCCGTCTGTGGGGACCGGCCGGCGGGGGCGGGCGCCATGATGTCGTGCGCCCCTCCCCCGTCGTCCGCCTTTTGCTGATCCTGCGTCACAGGTGACACCTTTCAAGGGGTCGATTACGTCGAGACTTTGTTCTCCGTTACCCCCTACCACATGTGACGCACATCTCACCCGCTCAACAGCTCATGTCGGGCCGACCTGTGACGATGTGATAGGTGGCACGCTCGTCCAGGAGCAGCGGCACGAGGGCCCGTGCGGACTGCCGCAGGGGGACGTACGCGCCGTTCTTCTGGCGCCTTACCGTGACGCCGTGCAGGGCCAGTTCGTCCTTGACGTCGCGGTACTGGGCGGCGTCCAGGCGGTAGCCGCAGGGCGGGTCCTGGATGATCTCGGACGGCTCGGCCGGGTCGTTGTCCGCGCCGCCGACGTAGACCGGGCCACGGTCGCGGAAGCCCTCGACGCGGGCCGCGTCGGTGGCCCTCTCCAGCTGCCCGCGGCGCTCGTCCGTGAAGTCGAACAGACCGCCGAGCGCGGAGCGTTGGGAGGCCACGCGGCGCCGGTTGTTCAGTGCCTCGTCCTTCTTCTCGGCCTCTGTGAGGGGGTCGACGCGGCTCTCGATGAGCAGGCCCGCGGCGTGCTTGATGCCGGAGACGTTGCGCAGGATGCGCTCCTGGCCGTCGCCCGCCACCTGCTTGATCGGCTCGCCGGTTTCGGGGTCGGTCCAGATGCCGTAGGTGCCCGTCGTGTAGCCGTCGTGCTCGGCGGCCGGGCGCACGTACGCCTTCGAGAGGGTCTGTGCCTCCTTGTGGACGGCCTCGTCGGTGTTGAGGTTGCGCGGCCAGAGGTCGAAGAGGTCCTTGTCGTAGTACTTGGGGGTCGCGCCGTACTCGTGCAGGTCGTAGATGACGTCGGGCTCGCGGTCGCGGATCACGGCGGCCATGGCGCGGCCCTCCGCGGTCCGCAGGGCGATGTGGTCGCGGTTGATGTCGACGCCGTCGGAGTTGCCGCGGGTGTCGGCGGCGCGCCCGTCCGGGTTGGCGGTGGGGACGAAGAGGAGCGTGGTGCGGTTCAGGAAGCGCTGGGTCTTCTTGTCCTTCGCGTACGCCAGGTCGCGGATCGTCGACAGGCAGGCCTCGCGGCCCGACGGCTCGTCGCCGTGCTGGCTGCAGATCAGCAACACCGTGTTCTTCGTGCGGCGTTCCCCGATGCGGACCAGCTGGAGCGGACGGTCCTGCTTGGTCTCGCCGATGCGGGACACGGACACCCGGTCGCTCGCCTTGTCGACGGCGGCCAGGAGGTCCTGCTCCTCGGGCTGCGAGGTCCAGCGGGCGCCGTTGGTCTCCTCGAAGCCGGTACGGGGCGGTGTCGGCGTCGCCTGCGCGGGCGCCGACAGGAGTGGCGCGGCGAGCGCTACGGCGGCGCAAGAGAGCGCCAGGGTGCGGATGCGCGGTGTCATGAAGTGCTGCCTCCCGGGCGGGGGTTGAGCGGACGCGGCGGGGCCACGCCGTCGAGACGGGGTTCGCGGGGGGTGACGGCCTCTGAGGTGGTGAACGCGCCCTTGCCGCCGACCAGCGGCAGCTTCGCGAAGGTGCGGCCCAGGTCGATGGCGAGCGTCGGGGTGTCCGCGGGCGGCACGATGAGGTTCTTGTCGGTGCCCGCGATGATCAGCGCGAGGCGGTGGCCCTTGGGCACGACGTGGTCGCTCGCGGCGAGGTCGAGCGTGATGGTGTGGGGCTTGCCCGGGGTGAGCGGGCGGCCCTTGTGGGGGTCGGCCCAGTTGCCGAGGTCGGCCCAGCCGCGGCTGAAGATCGTGTACTCCACGTCGGCGGTCTTCGCGCGCGTCTCCTTGAAACAGGAGCTGTCGCCCTCGGTGCTCGCGCCCCAGCAGGTGCGCTCGGGGAGGGTGACGATGCCCTCGTCGTCGTCCGCGTAGTCCCGGATGGTGGCGGGGCCGAGGTCGACGAGGACCGCGGAGAGGTGGGCGGTGCGCGTCGTCGGGGTCGCGGTGACCGTCACGGTCGAGGAGCCCGACAGGCGCAGGTCACGGGCGAGGGGCTTGCTGAGGAAACCGGCCTTGTCGGGCGTCGGGGTGTCGATGCGCTCGGCCCAGTCCGTCTCGCTCAGCCGCCGGTCGTCGGTGAAGGTCTCGGTGCCCTTGCCGCGGCGCGGGCCGAGGGCGCCGACGCCGGGTGAACCGCCCTTGGACGGGCGCAGCGTGACGGTGTCCGTGCCGCGCGGCGGCCAGACGCGGTCGGTGGTCCAGCGGTCGGGCGCGCGCTCGATGTCGGCCATCGGCTCGCGGTCGATGCCGTTGTCGTAGCCGAGGAGTTCGTGGTCGAACCAGCGGTGCAGGGTGCGCACCCATGCCTCGCGGCGGAAGTCGAAGGGGTCGACGTGGCCTGCCTGGCTGAGCCAGAGCTTGCGCTCGACGCCGTTCGCGGCGAGGGCGTCCCACCACTGACCGAAGTGCTTGGTGCGGACGTTGAGGTCCTGCATGCCGTGCACGGCGAAGACGCTGGCCCGCACCTTGCCGGCGTCCGGCACGTGGTCGCGCTCGCTCCACAGCGGGGTCCAGTCGCCGGTGCGGGGCGCCCCGTCGATCAGGCGCTGCTGCACGGCGCCGCAGCGGTCGCGGGCCTCGGGGCTCTGCACGCCGCGGGCCAGGCCGTCGGGGCCGCTGTTGAAGAGCGGGGCGCCCTTGGCGAAGTAGTAGTCGTACCAGGAGGAGATGGCGCCGATCGGCACGATGGTCTTGAGACCTCGCGCTCCGGTGGCGGCCACGCCGTTGGCTATGGTCCCGTCGTAGCTCTTGCCGATCATTCCGGTGTCGCCGTTGGTCCACGACGCCTTCGTACGCTCGTTCCCCGTGCGGGTGGTGTAGGCGCGGGCGCCGCCGTTCAGCCAGTCCACGACGGCCTTGGCGGACCGGACGTCGGAGCGGCCGCCGATGTCGACGCAGCCGTCGGAGCGGTTCGTGCCCGTGAGGTCCACCGCGACGTAGCCGTAGCCGCGCGGCACGAAGTAGTTGTCGTAGTAGAGCGGGAAGAGGACGGGGTTGCCGTCCGCGTCGTAGGTCTTCTTCTGGCTCTCGTTGCCCCGGCCGCAGCAGGAGTAGTACGGGCTCGCGTCCATGATCACGGGTATTCGGCGGCCCGCGCGGTCGAGTTCGCGGGGCCTGACGATGTCGACGGCGACGCGGTCGGTCCTGCCGTCCGCGTCGCCGTCGATTCCGGTGTCGACCCATACGGATTCGCGTATCGCGTCCTCGTACGAGTACACGGGTCTGCTCTCGTCCGGCGTCCTTGAGGCCTGGTCCGGCGTGCGCGGGGCCTGTGCGGCTCCCGCGGCGCCCGGGGACAAGAGGGTGGCGAGCAAGGCGGTCAGGGCCGCCGCTAGCAGCGTTCTCCACAGGAGGCGGGTGCGTCGCGCACGTATCGGCATGGCGCGAAAGGTACATCGGTGAACTCCCGTGCGACAGAGGGCCGCACGCTGTCGTGTCATGCGTGTGGGACATCAAGGCACATGTCGGCCGAATGGCGATCGTGTGACGTCCGGGGCCATGGACATGACGCGTGAGGGAGGGCTGAATAGGGTCGACGATCAGGACGAACAGATGATGTGCCCCTACGACTTGGAGTTTTCGTGCACCGCAGACTCATCGCCCCGGGCGCGCTCGCGGCCTCCCTCCTGCTGGCGATCCCGGCATCGGCGGCGGACTTCTCCCCCGGGGCCCCGGGCATCGGCGACCCCTACTACCCGGCGAGCGGCAACGGCGGATACGACGTCTCGCACTACGACCTGCGTCTGAAGTACCAGCCCGCCACCGACCTCATCGAGGGCACGGCGACGCTCAACGCCAAGACCACGCAGAACCTCTCGCGCTTCAACCTCGACCTCGGCCTGAAGGTCTCCGAGGTGCGGGTCAACGGCAAGAAGGCGAAGTTCCAGAAGACCGGCGAGCAGGAGCTGGAGATCACCCCGGTCGCGGGGCTGCCCAAGGGCACGCCGATCACCGTGGTCGTGCGCTACTCGGGCAAGCCGTCCGAGGTGAAGATCAACGGCTACACGGCCTGGCACCGCACGCCGGACGGCGGCGTCGCGGCGCAGGAGCCGGAGTCGGCGGCCTGGTGGTTCCCGTCCAACGACCACCCGCTGGACAAGGCGACGTACGACGTGTCGGTTTCGGTGCCGGACGGCACCCAGGCGATCTCCAACGGCGTGCTGCAGTCGCAGAGTTCGAAGCTGGGCTGGACCCGCTACAGCTGGCGGTCGAACAAGCCGCAGGCCAGCTATCTCGCCACGCTCGCGGTCGGCAAGTTCGACATCACGACGGACAAGACCGAGAGCGGTCTGCCCGTCCTCAACGCCTACAGCAAGGACCTCGGCGACAACGCGGGCGCCGCGCGGGCCAGCATCGAGCGGACCACCGAGGTCACCGAGTGGCTGGAGACGGTCTACGGGAAGTACCCGTTCAACGCGCTCGGCGGCTACGTCCCGAACGTGAAGAGCAGCTACGCCCTGGAGACCCAGACCCGGCCCTTCTACAGCCCGGCCGCGTTCTCCAACGGCTCCAACCCGTCGCTCGTCGTCCACGAGATCGCCCACCAGTGGTACGGCGACAGCGTGTCCGTGCACGGCTGGAAGGACATCTGGGTCAACGAGGGCTTCGCCCGCTACAGCCAGTGGCTGTGGTCGGAGAAGGAGGGCGAGGGCACGGCCCAGGAGCTCGCGGACTACGTGTACGCGCAGCACCCCGCCGACGACCCGTGGTGGCAGGTCAAGCCGGGCGACCCGGGTCCGGACAACCAGTTCCACGGCGCGGTCTACGACCGGGGCGCGCTCGCCCTGCAGGCGCTGCGCAACGAGGTCGGCGACGACGCGTTCTTCGCGATCCTCAAGGGCTGGCCGCAGAAGTACCAGTACGGCAACGCGAAGGTCAGCGACTTCGTGAAGTACGCCGAGAAGGTCTCGGGCAAGCCGCTGGCGGAGCTGTTCGACACCTGGCTCTACCAGCCGTCGCGTCCCGAGGCCCCGGCGGTGCGGGACGCCGGCATCGCGCGGTCGGCCGCCGCTGTGGCCAAGCCGAAGTCGTGGAAGCAGATCGCCGCGACGAACGGCGTGCACGGGCACGGGCACGGCCCCGAGGCCGCGGACAAGCACGGTCACTGACGAACGGGTGCGCCGCGCCGTCCGGGCCTACCGCCCGGCGGCGCGGTTCCGATTCCCAGCGGCGCCGTGCCGATTCCCGGCGTCGCGGTGCCGATTCCCGGCCCGCCGGGCGATCGGCAGACAGCGCAGCCGCTCCGGCAGCAGCGGCACCACCGTGCGGACCGACCTGCCGAAGCGGCGCAGTCCGCGCTCCTGCGCGGCCGTCCACGGGAGGCCGATCGCCTCGCGGGCCTCGGGCGGCATCAGGCCGATCGTGACGAAGCGGCGGAAGCGGGCCAGCGGGGGCGGCAGCCACGGCCACAGGGCGCGAAGGAGCAGGCGCAGGGCTCGCGGGCCGCGGTCCGGCGGCGGCACCGGGCGGTCGGTGGCGGTCAGTTCCTCGGCGACGGCGGTGAGCTCGACCTCGTCGGCGAGCACCTTGCGGCAGTACGGCCAGAACTCCTCCGGCGTCTGCGGCATGTCGCGGTCGTGGATGCCGAGGATCCGCCCGACCTGGAGCCACTCCGCGTACAACCGCCGTTCCTGCGCCTCGGTGAAGGGACGGCCCAGGTACTTCTGAGCGTGCCGGTAGACGGGGAACCCGGTGGCGTGGACCCAGCCGTAGTGGGCGGGCGTCAGCGCGTGGTAGCGGCGGCCGCGGGTGTCCGTGCCCTGGATGGTGCGGTGCGGCGCGCGCAGTCTGCGGCCCTCCGCGGCGGCCTCCTCGCCGCCGTACACCCACAGCAGGACGGAGCGGACCGAGCGCTCGCCGCGGCCCCACGGGTCGGTGCGGAACACCGAGTGGTCGTCGACGCCCGCGCCGACCGCGGGGCGCGCCACCTGGAGGGTGAGCGCGGGCGGCAGCATCAGGAGCATGCGGATGTCGCCCGCGATGCTCCAGAGGATGCCGCCGGGCGGGGGGCGGGATCGCGTCCGTCGTCCTTAGGTCATGCGACGTGCTCCTCGGCGGTGCGCGGCGGCACGGCCCGGGGCGCCGAGGGGGCGCCTGGTCTGCGGGTCCGCCCCCGGTGTGTGCGTGTTCCAGTGTGCGACCGCGAGCGTGACCGCGATCCTCAGGGGCGGTGGCACCAGCGCCATCAGGACGCGGAGCAGGCGCGTGAAGCGGCGCGGGGCGCGCTCCTGGCCCGGGGGCCGGGTGAGGCCGAGTCGCTCCCGCAGGACCTGCGGCAGCGTGCCGACGGTGACCAGCAGCGCGTCACGCCAGTTCGCCGAGCGCCTCACGCACCGACTGGTTGAGTTCGAGGCGCTCGCGGACCATCTCGTCGTAGGACGCCAGGACGCGCAGAAGGACGCCCGGTCCGGCGGCAGATGGTGGTGCTTGAGGCCGTCGAGATCCCGTTCCCGAGCTCACCACGGAGCCGGTGACGGCCGGTCAGGTCCTCGTCGACGCCGCCGATGTGCGCTACACCGTTCTCAGCAGCGCGCCACGCCGTGAGGAGACGCCCATGGGCCGCTACAGCCGGCTGCGCGAGATCCGCCGGATGGATCCCGCCCGCGACTACGCACACATCCACAAGCTGATCTCGCAGTACGAGTTCCCGTGGGACTACACGCAGGGCATCAGCGTCGCCTTCCTCCGTGACTACGGAGTGCCCCGCATCTCCCGACTCCTCGACCACACGCAGGAGTTCGAGCGTGCGGGGCAGAAGCGGTACGACGACACCGTCCTGTTCGGCTTCGAGATGGCGCAGGACGGCTTCGACTCCGAGCGGGGCCGGGCCGCCGCCCGCCATCTCAACCGCATCCACGGCAAGTACCGGATCCCCAACGAGGACTACCTGTACGTCCTCGCGACCACCGTCGTGGGCCCCGTGCGCTGGATAGACCGGTTCGGCTGGCGGCGGCTGTGCGCCAACGAGCGGGAGGCGCTTGCGCTGGTGGGCCACAAGATGGCGCGGATGATGGAGATCGACGGTGCCCCCTCGACGTATGCGGGCTTCGAGGAGCTCCTCGACGACTACGAGGCGCGGATGTTCGCCTACGACCCGGCCAACCGCCGCGTGGCGTCGGCGACGTTCCGCGTGACGGCCGCCTGGTATCCGCGGCTCGTGCGCCCCGTGGTGTCCCGCCTCTCCCTCGCCCTGCTCGACGAACCGCTGCTTCGCGCACTGGGGTTCCGGCCGCAGCCCCGATGGGTGCAGGCTGCTGCCGAGCGGGCGGTCCGGGGCCGTTCGGCGTTCGTGAGGCTGCTGCCCGCGCGACCCCACCGGTGGCCCGCGCTGCCCAAGCCCCGGTCGTATCCCTTCGGCTACACCCTCGACGACCTGGGTCCGCACTGGGCACACAGCCGTCCGGTGCGGCCGCTGCCCGACGAAGTACCCCTGGAGCGCTGACTTATGGCCACTTTCTCCGTACGTTCCCCTGCCACCGGAGACGTCCTCGGCGAGCACCCGGTGGGCGGCCCCGAGGAGGTCGCGGACGCCGTCGCGCGCGGCCGGGGCGCGGCCGCCGACTGGGCGGCGCTCGGCTGGGCGGGCCGGCGGTCCCGGCTGCTCGCGTGGAAGCGGTCCCTGGCCCGGCGCATGGACGAACTCGCGGACGTCGTGTCGGCCGAGACGGGCAAGCCCGCGCACGACGCGCGGGCCGAAGTCCTGCTCGCCCTGGTCCACTTGGACTGGGCCGCCCGCAACGCGCGCGGCGTGCTGCGGGTGCGCCGGGTGCCGTCCGGGCCGCTCTCCGTCCACCAGCGGTCCTTCCTCGGCTACCGTCCCCTGGGCGTCGTGGGCGTCATCGGGCCGTGGAACTACCCCGTGTACACACCCATGGGGTCGATCGGCTACGCGCTCGCCGCCGGGAACGCCGTCGTCTTCAAGCCGTCCGAACTCGCCGCGGGTACGGGGGTGTTCCTTGCGTCGAGCTTCGACGAGGCCGTGCCGGACTGCGCGGGGCTGCTGCGTACGGTGACGGGGCCCGGCTCGACGGGGCGGGCGCTCGCCGAGGGCGGGGTCGACAAGCTGGCGTTCACCGGGTCGCCCGGGACGGCGCGTCAGGTCGCCGAGGTGTGCGCGCGCTCGCTCACGCCGCTGCTCGCGGAGTGCGGCGGCAAGGACGCCGTCCTCGTGGGCGCGGACGCCGATCTGGTGGCGGCGGCCGAGGCGATCGTGTGGGGCGCGATGGCGAACGCGGGGCAGACCTGCGCGGGCGTGGAGCGCGTCTACGCGGTGGAGTCCGTGCACAGGCGGCTGTGCGAGCTCGTCGTCGAGCGGGCCCGGTCCCTGGCCGCCGGGGAGCACTACGGCCCCATGACGCTGCCGACCCAACTCGGCGTCGTGGAACGGCACATGAAGGAGGCGCTGTCGACCGGCGCGCGGGCGCCGCTCGGCGGCCCCGAGTCCGTCGCGGCACCCTTCGTGCACCCCGTGGTCCTCGTGGACGTCCCCGAGAACTCCCCCGCGATGACGGAGGAGACGTTCGGGCCCGTCGTCGCGGTCAACCGGGTGCGGGACCTGGACGAGGCCGTGGAGCGGGCCAACGCCTCGCCGTACGCGCTGGGCGCGGCGGTCTTCACCGGGTCGCGCGCCGCGGGTCTCGCGGTGGCACAGCGACTCAACTCCGGTGCCGTGGCAGTCGGTTCGGTGCTCGGCTTCGCCGCGGTGCCCTCGCTGCCGTTCGGCGGCACGGGCGAGTCGGGGTTCGGGCGGATCCACGGCGCGGAGGGGCTGCGGGCGTTCGCCGTGCCGCGCTCGGTGACGGTCAAGCGCTTCGCGCCGTACGCGGATCTGACGTCGTTCGCGACCGCACCGGACAAGGCGGCGCGGGCGGTGGAACTGGGACGCAGGCTCCACGCCCGCTTCTGAGGACCTGCGGGGCCATCGGTCGAGCAGCGGGAGCAGGTGGCGCCGCGCGAAGTCCCGTACGTGGTCGCCCTTGTCGAGCGCGAAGCAGTCGACCGGGTGGAGCAGGAAGGAGACCGTGATCCGCATTCCTGGCAGCAGCCCCCGGCCGGCCGGGGGGCGGGAGCGTCGCGGGGCAGGAGGGGCGCCCCGCGACGCTCCCCGACCGGTCAGCGCGCCATGGCGTACGCGTCCAGGACAAGGTCCACGATCGCGTCCGGTTCGCGCACCGTCGGGAAGTGGTCGCTGTGGGCGAGCCGCACCACGCGACAGCCCGGGATGCGCTCCGCGACCGTCTCGTTCACGCGGATCACACCGGGCTGGTCGTGCTCGGCCAGGGCGAGGACGCAGGGCACGTCGAGCTCGCCGAGCCGGTCGTAGACGGGCGGGTCGGGCACGTGGTGCGGAACGACGGCGAGCCACGCGGGGACCACCGCCGTGAGGTACGCCGTCACCTCGGGGTCGTCGCCGGTACCCAGGGCGGCGGAGGTGTGCCTTATCACCGCGACGATGCCGTCCACGTCACCCGCCTCGGCGAGCCGGCCGACCTCGGCCATGACCTTTGGCGGCAGCGGGTCCTCGGCGCCGGTGACGGTCGGGGTGATCAGGGCGAGGCTCGCCACCCGGGCCGGGTCGCGGAGCGCGAGGCTGAGGGCCGTGCCGCCGCCCATGCTGTATCCGATGAACACCGCGCGGGCCACACCGAAGTGGTCGAGGACCGCGATCAGATCCTCGACCAGCGAGAAGGGGGCGGTCGGGGCGGGCGACCTGCCGTACGCCCGCGCGTCGTAGCGGATCACCCGGTACCGCTCCGTGAGGCGCGGCAGGATGCCGTCCCAGACGCGGGAGTCGGCGACTCCCGGGTGCAGCAGGATCAGCGGAAGACCCTGGCCGTCCCCGCCGCTCGGTTCACCCGAGTCCTGCGCCCACAGTTCGCCGTCCTTGACCGAGACCATGACGTCCATGCCCCGAGTGTCGGGGGCGGGGGGCCCGGCCGCCAGTGAGGGCAGCGGACCAGGGCGCGAAAGCGTAGGCCTAGCGACCGGAACCCGTCGGCCCGGCGCCGGGCTCGGTGATCGCCCCGCCGACCGAGGGCTTGATCGCCCCTCCGCCCTGCGCGGGGACCGGCTCGCCGTCCGGTGCCGCGGGGATCGGCTCGCCCACGATGCGGCTCGCCAGCGCGGAGGCCAGCTCGGAGACGCGGCAGCGCAGTTCGGCCTCGGCCGCGGCGCGCTCCGCCTCGACCCTGGCCTGGCCGGTGACCACGACCTCGGCACGCTCCCGCAGGCCCTCCGCGCGGGCCGAGGCGATCAGGGCGGCCCCCTCCTCGCGGGCCTCCTGACGGATGCGGGCGGCGTCGCGCCGGGCCTCCGAGAGCAGCGCCCCCGTCATCTCGCGCATGCGCTCGGCCTCAGCCCTGAGCAGGTACGCGGTGCCTCCCGCGACGTCGTCGAAGATCGCCTCCCGGTCCAGGATCACGCGGTTGACGCGAGACAGGCAGCGGACGACGAAGAGGTGCACGACGCCGAACAGGACGAGGCCGAACGCCAGATGTTCGACTTCCGGGTTCAGCGGGCCGAGGTCCGTGGGGATGAGCCGCATGCCAGAGCCCTACCCGCTCATCCGTGCGCAACAACGCACATCTGCAAGGGAGTTGAGTGATACGGACCACGCCACCACCCCTGACGTCCCACCCGGACCAATGGGACCGACCGGGCCGCGACGCTCGCCCGGACCAAGGCGCCGAGTTCGACGCCCTTGCCGAACGGCGCGGTGGCGCCACCTCGGACATACGCGATCTCCGACATGACGCCACCGTGAGGACTGCCACTGACAACGGCCGTCGAGCGGCCGCCGCCCTTGCTGTTGCCGGTCCTTCGACCTGTTGTGGTCCTTCGACCTGTTGTGATCCTCGGACCTGTTGCTGGTCCTTGGACCTGTTACTGCTCCTTCGACTCCTGCGGCACCGTGAGGCCCTGGGCCTCGCGCTCCACCCGGCGGCGGACGCCGAACCAGCCGATGACCAGGGCCGCGCCCACGATCGGGATCAGGAACAGGGTCTTGCGGCCGACCTCGGCGTCCTTCCACATCAGGCAGAGGACGGCCAGCAGGAACGCGATGGTCACGTACTCCGTGACGCCGCTGCCGGGGAGGCGGAACTTCGGCCGGGTGATCTCGCCACGCTTCGCGCTGCGCACGAAGGCCAGGTGACAGACCATGATCGTGATCCAGGTGCCGATGATGCCGAGCGAGGCCACGTTCAGGACGATCTCGAAGGCCTTGTCCGGGACGATGCGGTTCAGGCCGACGCCGAGGACGCCGATCGAGGCGGTGAGCAGGATGCCGCCGTAGGGCACCTGGCTGCGGTTCATCTTCGCGGTGAACTTCGGGGCCGAGCCCGACATCGCCATGGAGCGCAGGATGCGGCCGGTGGAGTACAGGCCGGAGTTCAGCGAGGACATGGCCGCGGTGAGGACCACGAAGTTCATCACGTCGCCGGCGGCCGGGACGCCGATCTTGGAAAGGACCGTCACGAACGGGCTTTGGTCGGCCGAGTACAGCGAGCCGGGCAGCAGCAGCGCGAGCAGCACCACGGAACCGACGTAGAAGAGACCCACGCGCCACATGATGGAGTTCACCGCGCGCGGGACGACCTTCTGCGGGTCCTTGGTCTCGCCCGCCGCGACGCCGACCAGCTCCAGGGAGGCGTAGGCGAAGACGACACCCTGCATGACGATCACGACCGGCATCATGCCGTTCGGCAGGAACCCGCCGTGGTCGGTGATCATGTTCAGACCCGGCGTCTCGCCACCCACCTTGTGCTGGCTGGCCAGCAGGTAGATGCCGATGATCATGAAGGCGGTCAGCGCGGCGACCTTGATGATCGCGAACCAGAACTCCATCTCACCGAAGTACTTCACCGAGATGAGGTTCACGGAGAGCACCACCGCGAGAGCGATCAGCGCGAGCACCCACTGGGGTATGTCGGTGAAGAAGCTCCAGTAATGGGTGTACAGGGCGATCGCCGTGATGTCGGCGATGCACGTGGTCGACCAGTTGAGGAAGTACATCCAACCGGCGAAGAACGCGCCCTTCTCGCCGAGGAACTCACGCGCGTACGAGACGAACGAACCCGACGAGGGCCGGTACAGGACCATCTCGCCGAGCGCCCTGACGACGAAGAACGCGAAGATGCCGCACACGAGGTACGCGAGGGCGAGCGCGGGACCCGCCGAGTTGAGGCGGCCGCCCGCCCCCAGGAAGAGGCCGGTGCCGATCGCGCCACCGATCGCGATCATGTTGACGTGGCGGGCCTTGAGGTCCTTGCTGTAACCGGCGTCGCCGGCGTCCGCGGGGGCCTGGGCTGCGTCGTTGCGGGACGCATCCACGGCGGCCGTGTCTACGGCTTCCTTGCTCACGTGGTCGATCTACTCTCTGGTGCCCGGAAGAGCTCCGGGGTCCGGATGTGCTTCGGCCCGCGACACCCCTGACGCGCGCGGACCGACGGGACACCTTCCCCCACACACCACCCCCCACGCGGTGGCGCACGTCACATAGCGGAACTTCTCACATGGTGATCAGGGGGTGTACAGGTCCTCGATGACCTGCTTGTACCTGTCGCGGATCACGCGGCGGCGCAGCTTCAGGGACGGCGTCAGCTCGCCCGTCTCCGGGCCCCACTCCTCGGCGAGGACGCGGTAGCGCTTGATCTGCTCGGTGCGGTTCAGACGCGCGTTGGCGGCCTCGACGGCGCGCGCCACCTCCTCCCGGACGGCCTCGCTCGCGACCGGGTCCCCCTCGATCCCGCGCGCCGCGGCCCACGCGGACGCCATCTCCGG
This sequence comes from Streptomyces sp. NPDC025651, assembly GCF_055558735.1. NCBI lineage: Bacteria > Bacillati > Actinomycetota > Actinomycetes > Kitasatosporales > Streptomycetaceae > Streptomyces > Streptomyces sp. NPDC025651. The sequence goes on along the minus strand of NZ_JBVHLZ010000008.1, from coordinate 373,841 downwards.
GTCGAGGACGAGGAGCGCCACCAGATAGGAGCGGCCGTCCCCGTGCACGAGGGCCTGGCCGATCAGCGGGTGCTCCTTGAGCGTGTTCTCGACGAGGGCGGGCGAGACGTTCTTGCCCGTCGACGTCACGATCATTTCCTTCTTGCGGTCGGTGAGCCAGAGGAACCCGTCCTCGTCGATCCGCCCGATGTCGCCGGTGGCGAACCAGCCGTCCGCGTCGCAGGCGCTGTCGACCCCGCCGTCGGGCCGCAGATAGCCGTCGAAGACCGTCGCGCCTCGTACGAGGATCTCGCCGTCGTCGGCGGTCCTGATCTCCAGGCCTTCGAGGGGGCGGCCCACCGAGCCGAGACGGAACGCGTCGGGACCGTTCGTCGTGACGACACCCGTCGTCTCGGTGAGGCCCCACGCATCCATGATCACCAGGCCGAAGCCCGCCCAGAAGCGGGCGACGTCCGGCGGCATCGGCGCCGCGGCGGTCGCGGTCCACACCAGGCGGTCGAACCCGGCGAGCGCGAGCAGCGGATCGAGCACCTGCTCCTTGGCCTCCTGGTACGCGGCCCGGAGCTCGGCCGAGGGCTCCTCACCGCGCTCCAGGCAGGCCACGCGCGCGCGTGCCGTCTCGTTCGCCGCCTCGATGGCGCGGCGCCGCTCCTCGGGCAGCCCGGTGAGCGCGGCCTTGACGGACGCGGCGAGCTTCTCCCACACGCGCGGGACACCGAAGAACTGGAAGGGATGCAGCTCGCGCGCGGTGGCGGCCACCTGTGCGGGGTCCGCGCACAGATAGACGTGCGCGGCGCGCAGCACCGGCAGGTAGATGCCGAGCATGCGCTCCGCGATGTGCGCAAAGGGCAGGTAGCAGATATGGCCGACGTGGGCGGGGAACTCGATGACGGCGTCCAGTGCGATGCCGTTGAGGACGACGTTGCGGTGCGTGAGGCGCACGCCCTTGGGGTCGCCCGTGGTGCCCGAGGTGTAGACGACGGTGAGCGCGTCGGTCGAGCGGCTCTCGCGCCAGGCCTTCTCGAAGGCGTCGGGGTTGAACAGACGGCCGCCGGAGGCGTGCAGGGAGCCGTACGTGCGGTGCGGTCCCGCCTCGGCCGCCTCCACGACGACGAGGCGCTCCAGCGGGGCCGTCTCGTCGTCCAGCAGGGGCTCCCAGCGCGGCAGTTCACGGGCGCTCTCGACGATCGCGAACCGGGCCCCGCTGTGCCGGACGATGTGCGCGACCTGTTCGGGTGCGGAGGTGCCGTACACACTGACGGGGACGGCGCCGAGGTGCGTCAGGGCGAGGTCGCTCAGCCAGTGCTCGGGGCGGTTGCCCATCATCATCAGGACGTGCTCGCCACGCCGCACGCCGAGCGCGCCGAAACCGGCGGCGAGGACGGCGACCTTGCGCCGGGCCTCGCGCCAGGTGAGCGTCGACCACTCGTCGCCCGTGCGCCAGGAGAGCGCGGGAAGGTCTCCGTGGTCCTCGGCGTTGCGGAGCATCAGGGCGGGGAGCGTGATGTCGGCAAGGTCCCCGGGGAGTCGCAGGGTCGTGGTCATGACCGCCTCCTGGCGCCATCGGCTGTGCGTGAGCGGACGCGTGACTGGGTGCCTGGCTGGACGTGCGAGAGACGTGCGAGAGACGTACGACGGAGCATGTGACTGGCCCGGAGGGTTTCACAACACTGGTGTGCCAGCAATACTGTTGCACCGCATTGATGCACAGGAGGGCGCTGCCATGACGACGGACACCGAGGAGCCGACACTCACCGTCGACGAACTGGCCGCGCGCGCGGGCGTCACCGTCCGCACCGTCCGCTTCTACAGCACCAAGGGCCTGCTGCCACCGCCGGCGATCGGCCCGCGCCGCGTCGGTCACTACGGCCAGGCGCATCTGTCCCGGCTCGCCCTCATCGAGGAGCTGCAGCACCAGGGCATGACGCTCGCCGCGATCGAGCGGTACCTGGAGCAGCTGCCCGCGGACCTGAGCGCGCACGACCTCGCCATCCACCGTGCCGTGGTGGCCTCTTGGGCGCCCGACTCGGCGGAGGACGTCACGCTCGCCGAGCTGGAGCGCAGGGCGGGCCGGGCGCTGGCCGGGCAGGACCTGGACCGGCTCGCGGCGATGGGCGTGATCGCGCGGACGCAGACCCCACAGACGTACCGCGTGGACCTGGGGCTGCTGCGGCTCGGGGTGCAGCTCCTGGACGTGCCCATCGAGCACGAGACGATCCTGGCGGCGCGCACGGTGTTGATGGAGCACACCCGCGAGGCCGCGCACGAGCTGTCGCGGCTGTTCCGCGACGAGGTGTGGGGGCCCTACCGCGAGCGGGAGTCGGACCCGGAGCACGTGGCCGCGATGCGGTCGCTCTCGGCCCACATGCAGCCGATGGTGGTGCAGGCGCTGGTGACCGCGTTCCAGCGCTCCCTCAAGGAGGAGCTGCGGGAGTGGCTCAAGGAGAGCTGAGCCGCTCCCGACCCGCTCGCTGCACCCTGACGTCGGCCGCGGTGGCGGTCGGCGTCTCGTCCCGCGCGGCCTGCAGCATCCGCGTGGCGTAGACCTCGGCGAGGGCCTGGAGGTCCTTGCGCGCGTACGCCTGACCGGAGTTGTCCCTGAGGTCCAGCGTGGCGACGTACCTGCCCTGGCGGATCACGATCGACTGCGAGGTCTTCTTCGCGGGCGTCGTGTATCCGTACGTGATGCTCGCGTCGCCCCGCGGCGGCCCGTCGAGGGCCTTGAGCTCGTGGTGGCTGTTCTCCACATGGCTCTTCCAGGCCGTGAAGGCGCGCTCGGCGGACCTCTCGTTCCGGTACACGATGAGGTCGTAACCGGCGCTCTCGGCGTTGTCTGTACTGCGGTAGCCGGCCTGGCCGCCCGCGACCGCGCCCTTGCACGTGCGGCCCGGGTCCTTGCACACGGACGGCGCCTTGGCACGGCTGTACGGCTTGACGGAGACGGTGCGCAGGGCGGCGGGCATCGTCTCGCGCGGCGGCAGGATCGCCTCGGCGTCCCGGGCGCCGCTCAGCGAACCGCCGCCCGTCCTGGCGCCGCCCGATCCGCCTGATCCGCCCGTCGCGCCGCCGACGGTGCGGCTGTGCGAGGACGACGAGCCCCGCTTGTGCTTCTTCTTGTCCTTCTTGCCCCCGCAGCCCGTCAGGGCCAGCGAGAGGATCAGCACTCCGACGCCGGCCGCTCGCGTCGTTCCCCCGGTCGTGAACCGCACAGCGGCCACCCTCCACTTGTCGTGATCATGCTCTACGGCAGGATACGACGCTGGAGCAGGCGCCTCCGGTTCCGCCCCGACCAGGCGGAACCGGAGGCGCCGACAGGGTCAGGCGTCGCTGAACCTCTCGCCCTTCTCCGCCTTTTCGACCAGCAGCGCGGGCGGCGTGAACCGCTCTCCGTAGCGCTCGGCGAGCTCACGCGCGCGTGCCACGAATCCGGGCAGGCCGCCGTCGTAGCCGTTGATGTACTGCAGCACGCCGCCCGTCCAGCCGGGGAAGCCGATGCCGAAGATGGAGCCGATGTTGGCGTCGGCGACCGACGTCAGGACGCCCTCCTCGATCAGGCGCACGGTGTCGAGCGCCTCGGAGAAGAGCATGCGCTCCTGCATGTCCTCGAACGGGATCTCGTGCCCCGGCTTGGTGAAGTGCTCGCGCAGGCCCGGCCAGAGCCCCGCGCGCTTGCCGTCCACGTAGTCGTAGAAGCCCGCTCCCCCGCTCCTGCCGGGGCGCTCGAACTCGTCGACCATGCGGTCGATGACGACGTCCGAGGGGTGGCCAGCCCAGGTGCCGCCCGCCTCCTCGACGGCCTTCTTCGTCTCGTTGCGGATCTTGCGGGGCAGGGTGAGCGTCAACTCGTCCATCAGCGAGAGGACCTTGGCGGGGTAGCCCGCCTGGGCCGCCGCCTGCTCGACGGAGGCGGGCTCGATGCCCTCGCCGACCATCGCGACGCCTTCGTTGATGAAGTGCCCGATGACGCGCGAGGTGAAGAAGCCGCGGGAGTCGTTGACCACGATCGGCGTCTTGTTGATCTGGCGCACGAGGTCGAAGGCGCGCGCCAGGGCCTCGTCGCCGGTCCGCTCGCCCTTGATGATCTCGACGAGCGGCATCTTGTCGACGGGCGAGAAGAAGTGCAGGCCGATGAAGTCGACGGGGCGCGAGACGCCCTCGGCGAGCGTGGTGATGGGCAGCGTCGAGGTGTTGGAGCACAGCAGCGCGTCCGGCTCGACGACGTCCTGGATCTCCTGGAACACCTTGTGCTTGAGCGAGGTGTCCTCGAAGACCGCCTCGATCACCGCGTCGCATCCCGCGAGCGCCTGCGGGTCGGCGGTGGGCGTGATGAGGGCGAGCAGCGCGTCCGCCTTCTCCTGGCTCGTACGGCCCCGCTGGACGGCCTTCGCGCAGAGCTTCTCGGAGTAGCCCTTGCCCTTGGCGGCGGCCTCGGCCGAGACGTCCTTGAGGACGACCTCGATGCCCGCGCGTGCGCAGGAGTACGCGATGCCCGCGCCCATCATCCCGGCGCCGAGCACCGCGATCTTGCGGACCTGGCGCGGCTCGACGCCCTTGGGGCGGTTGGCGCCGGAGTTGACGGCCTGCAGGTCGAAGAAGAACGCCTGGATCATGTTCTTGGCGACCTGGCCGGTGACCAGCTCGGTGAAGTACCTGGCCTCGATGGTCAGCGCGGTCTCGAAGTCGACCTGCGAGCCCTCGACGGCCGCCGCGAGGATGTTGCGCGGAGCGGGGTAAGGGGCGCCCGCCGTCTGCTTCTTGAGGTTGGCGGGGAAGGCCGGGAGGTTCGCCGCGAACTTCGGGTTGGCGGGGGTGCCGCCCGGGATGCGGTAGCCCGGCTTGTCCCAGGGCTGCTGCGACTCGGGGTTGGCGTCGATGAAAGCGCGGGCCTTCTCGATCATCTCCTCGGGCGTGGCGGCCAGTTCGTGGACGAGGCCGTTCTCCAGGGCGCGCCTGGGGTTGTACTGGGTGCCCTGGAGGAGCACCTTCAGGAGCGCGTCCGTGATGCCCATGAGGCGTACGGTGCGGGTGACGCCGCCGCCCGCAGGGAGCAGTCCGAGGGTGACCTCGGGCAGGCCGATCTTGGAGCCGGACACGTCGAGGGCGACGCGGTGGTGCGAGGCGAGGGCGATCTCGTAACCGCCGCCGAGCGCCGCGCCGTTGATGGCGGCGACGACGGGCTTGCCGAGGGTCTCGATGCGGCGGAGCGAGTTCTTGATGGCGGTGCCCGTCTCGAACGCCTGCTGCGCGTCCTGTGGGCCGACCTTGATCATTTCCTTCAGGTCGCCGCCCGCGAAGAACGTCTTCTTCGCGGAGGTGTAGATGAAGCCGCGGATGGCGTCCTTGTCGGCCTGGACGGCGGCCTCGGCGCGGTCGGCGATCGCCGCGATGGAGTCCTTGAACGCCTGGTTCATGGTGTTCGCGGACTGGTTGGGGTCGTCGAGGACGAGGGTGACGACGCCGGTGTCGTCCTGTTCCCAGCGGATGGTGGTGCTTGCGGTCATGTCGATGTCTCCGTGAAGTCTGTGGCGAGCGGAATCTGGGGAGGGCGGCGGGGTGTCGTGCCCGACCGGCCGCCGGTGGGGGCTGGTCGCGCAGTTCCCCGCGCCCCTGAGGCATGCGGCTGCGCCGCGCCTCAGGAGGCGCACGGAGTGCGCCTTTCAGGGGCACGGGGAACTGCGCGAGCAACCACGACGCACCCGCGGTCGGCAGCGCGCCCCAGCCCCTACGGCGAGGAGCCCTACAGCCGCTCGACGATCGTGGCGATGCCCATCCCGCCACCTACGCACAGCGTGGCCAACCCGTACCGGAGGTCCCGCAGCTCCAGCTCGTCCACCAGCGTGCCGAGGATCATCGCGCCGGTCGCGCCCAGCGGGTGACCCATCGCGATGGCCCCGCCGTTGACGTTCACCTTGTCCAGGGACAGCCCCATGTCCTTCACGAAGCGCAGCACGACCGCGGCGAACGCTTCGTTGATCTCGACGAGGTCGATGTCGTCGATGGTCAGGCCGGCCTTGGCGAGCGCCTTGCGGGTGGCGGGCGCGGGCCCGGTGAGCATGATCAGCGGCTCGGACCCGGAGACGGCCGCGGAGACGATCCGCGCGCGCGGGGTGAGGCCGTAGCGCTCGCCGACCTCCTTGGTGCCGATGGCGACCAGCGAGGCGCCGTCGACGATGCCGGAGGAGTTGCCCGCGTGGTGGACATGGTCGATCTCCTCGATCCAGTGGTACTTCTGCAGCGCGACCGCGTCGAAGCCGCCCATGTCGCCGATGTCCTTGAAGGACGGCTTCAGCTTGGCGAGGGAGTCCGCGGTGGTGCCGGGCCGCATGTGCTCGTCGTGGTCGAGGACGACCAGGCCGTTGCGGTCCTTGACGGGCACGACGGACCGGTCGAAGCGGCTGTCCTTCCAGGCCGCGGCGGCGCGCTCCTGGGAGAGGGCCGCGTACTCGTCGACGTCGCGCCGCGAGAAGCCCTCGATGGTGGCGATCAGGTCGGCGCCGATGCCCTGCGGCGCGAAGTTGGTCTCGAAGTTGGTCATCGGGTCGGCGAACCAGGCACCGCCGTCCGAGGCCATCGGCACCCGCGACATCGACTCGACGCCGCCCGCGAGGACCAGGTCCTCCCAGCCCGAACGGACCTTCATAGCGGCGAGGTTGACCGCCTCCAGGCCCGAGGCGCAGAAGCGGTTCTCCTGGACCCCCGCGACCGTGTCGGGCAGCCCCGCGGCGATGGCGGCGATCCGCGCGATGTCGGAACCCTGGTCGCCGACCGGACCCACCACGCCGAGCACGATGTCGTCGATGGCGGCCGGGTCGAGGCCGGGGAAGCGGGCCTGGATCTCGTGGATCAGGCCGACCACGAGGTCGATCGGCTTGGTGCCGTGCAGGGCGCCGTTGGCCTTGCCGCGTCCGCGCGGGGTGCGGATCGCGTCGTATACGTACGCTTCGGTGGTCACGCGAGTGCCTTTCAGGGGTTCTTGAGGGTGAGGGGTCGGCCGCTGGGGCTCAGCCGAGGAGGGAACGCCCGATGATCTCCTTCATGATCTCGGTCGTGCCGCCGTAGATGGTCTGGATGCGTCCGTCGGTGAAGGCCTTGGCGACGCGGTACTCGGTCATGTAGCCGTAGCCCCCGTGCAGTTGCAGACAGCGGTCCGCGACGCGCTTCTGCAGCTCGGTGGCCCACCACTTCGCCATCGACGCGTGCACGGCGTCGAGTTCCCCGTTCGAGTGATCGACGATGCACCGGTCGAGGAACGTGCGGGTGACGGCGCACTCCGTGGCCATCTCCGCGATCTCGAAGCGGATGTGCTGGAGCTTGGCGAGCGGCCGCCCGAAGGCCTCGCGCTCCTTGACGTACGTCGTGGTGATGTCCAGGAGGTGCTCGGCGGCGGCGATCCCGGCGACGGCGATGCCCATGCGCTCCTGCGCGAGGTTCGTCATCAGGTGGACGAAGGCTCCGTCGAGCTCGCCGAGCAGGTTCTCCTTGGGAACGCGTACGCCGTCGAAGAACAACTCGGCGGTGTCCTGCGACTTCTGGCCGATCTTGTCGAGGTTGCGGCCCCGCTCGAAGCCCTCCATGCCGCGCTCGACGACGAGCAGCGACAGGCCGTGCGCGCCGCCCTCGGGCGACGTCTTGGCGACGACGATCACGAGGTCGGCGAGGATGCCGTTCGAGATGAACGTCTTGGAGCCGTTGAGCACCCAGTGGTCGCCGTGGTCCTCGGCGCTGGTGCGGATGGCCTGGAGGTCGGAGCCCGCGCCCGGCTCGGTCATCGCGATGGCCGTGATGATCTCGCCGCTGCAGAACCCGGGCAGCCAGCGCCGCTTCTGCTCCTCGGTGGCGAGCGAGGTCAGATACGGGCCGATGATGTCGTTGTGAAGACCGAGCGCGAGTCCGGGCGCGCCCGCGCGCGTGAACTCCTCGGCGAGCACCGCGGAGTAGCGGAAGTCGGCGTTCCCGCCGCCCCCGTACTCCTCGGGGACGGCGAGCCCGAGCAGCCCCTGCCTGCCGGCCGCGAGCCACGCGTCGCGCGAGACGATGCCGTCCCTCTCCCACTGCTCGTAGTGCGGAAGGACCTCCTTGGCGAGGAAGGTGCGGACGGTCTCGCGGAACGCGTCGTGCTCGGCGGAGAAGATCTGCCGTTTCATCTGTACGTGGCCTCCTGGAGCCCTTCTGGAACCATCGAGCCCTGTCAGAGCCAGCCCTTGACGGTTTCGATCAACCTGGCCGGCTCGGGGCCGACAGGGACGACGTTGAGCATGGTGACGCCCGCGGCCCGGAAGGCCTCGACGCGCTCGCGCACGTAGCCCTCGGGTCCGCACAGCGACGTGAGTTCGCAGAGCTCGTCCGGGACGGCGGCCTCCGCCTCCTTCTTCTTCCCGGAGAGATAGAGCTCCTGGATGCGCGCGGCCTCCTTCTCGTAGCCGTAGGCCACCGCGAGGTCGTTGTAGAAGTTCTTCCCCTTGGCGCCCATGCCGCCTACGTAGAGGGCGATCTGCGGGCGCGCGAAGTCCCGTGCGGCCGCCGCGTCGTCACCGATGGCGAGCAGCCCTCCGGCGACCGTCTGGAGCGGTCCGAGGGCCGGATCGCGCTTCTCCATGCCCTCGGCGAGCGGGGCTCCCCACACCTGGTGGGCCTTCTCCGGGACGAAGAGGGTGGGCAGCCAGCCGTCGGCGACCTCGGCGGTCATCGCCACGTTGGCGGGGCCCAGGGAGGCGACGTACAGCGGGACTTGGGGGCGCACCGGCCTGGTGAGGATCTTCAGGGGCTTGCCGAGCCTGCCGCCCTTCTCCGGAGGCAGCGGCATGTCCGTGATGCCGTGGTGGTCGATGACCTCGCGGCGCAGGATGCGGCGGGTCAGCTCGATGGTCTCGCGGGTGCGGCCGAGCGGCTTGTCGTACGCCTTGCCGTGCCAGCCCTCGACGACCTGCGGGCCCGAGGCACCGAGCCCGATGACCGCGCGCCCTCCGGAGATCGCGTCCAGGCCCGCGGCGGTCTGGGCGATCAGGGCCGGGGTGCGGGAGTAGACGTTGAGGATCGCGGAGCCGATCTTCATGCGCTCCGTGCGCGCGGCCAGGTAGCCCATGATCGTGGGCGAGTCGAATCCGTACGCCTCCGCGACCCACACGGCGTCCAGGCCCGCGGACTCCAGGGCGGCGACGCCGTCGGCGGCCTCGCGCGGGTCGCCCGCGTAGGCGAGCGTGGCGGAGATCTCCATCAGTGGTGTTCCTCCTCGTTCGGCACCTGTGCGTCGTTCGGCCCCGGCACACCGTTCAGCGCCGGTACGTCCCAGTCGCGGGCCACGTCGGCGGTGTCGGCGCCGGGCTGCGCGGGCCCCGATCGCACCCGCGTCGGGGTGGCGGAGAAGCGGGGCGCGGGGGCGGGCTGGGTGATGCCGCCGTGGTCGGTGAAGGTGCCGCGCGCGGCGAGGTGCGGGTGGGCCGGTGCCTCGCGCAGCGAGAGGACGGGCGCCACGCACGCGTCGGAGCCCTCGAAGACGGCCGTCCACTCGTCGCGCGTGCGCTCCTTGAAGCGGGCGGCGACGGCCTCGCGCAGCTCGCCCCAGCGGGCCAGGTCCTTGCGGGCTGGGGCCACGTCGGCCAGGCCGAGCAGCGCGATGAACTCGTCGAAGAACTGCTGCTCCAGGGAGCCGACGGCCATGTAACCGCCGTCCGCGGTCTCGTAGTTGCCGTAGAAGGGGCAGCCGCCGTCGAGGAGGTTGGCGCCGCGGCGGTCCTGCCAGCCGCCGGCCGCGAGCATGCCGTGGATCATCGCGGACAGGTGGGCCGCGCCGTCGACGATCGCGGCGTCCACGACCTGTCCGGCGCCGTGCACGCGCGCGTGGTGCAGCGCCGCGAGGATGCCGACGACGAGGTAGAGCGAGCCTCCCGCGTAGTCGCCCACGAGGTTCGCGGGGATCGCGGGCGGCTCGTCGGGGTTGCCGATCATGCCGAGGGTGCCGGTGATGGCGATGTACGCGATGTCGTGCCCGGCGCGCTGGGCGAGCGGCCCCTCCTGGCCCCAGCCGGTCATCCGGCCGTAGACGAGCCGCGGGTTGCGGGCGTGGCAGTCCTCGGGGCCGACGCCGAGGCGCTCGGCCACGCCGGGGCGGTAGCCCTCGATGAGCACGTCGGCGCGCTCGACGAGGTCGAGGACGCGGGCCGCGCCGTCGGCGGCCTTCAGGTCGACGACCACGGAGCGCTTGTTGCGGTTGGTCACGTCGTACTCGGGATTGATCGCGAGGCCGCTGCCGCCCGGCCGGTCGACGCGTACGACGTCGGCGCCGAGATCGGCCAGGAGCATGGCTGCGAAGGGGCCGGGGCCGATGCCCGCGAGCTCCACCACCCGCACTCCGGCCAGCGGTCCGTGAACGCCCTTGCCCGGCACTGCCATTGAGCCCCCAGCGCTATGACACAACTGATGTAACACCAGTGATGCTAAGAACGTGTTCCACCGTGCACAAGCCCTTGGCGAGCAAGCGCTTAGACAATTGTGGCCCGCCGTCCGGCGCGAGCGTGCCGCGCCTAGCCTGGACGGCATGGATTCCGTACTGGTCAGCGCGTGTCTGCGGGGAGTTCCGTGCCGCTACGACGGCCGCGACAAGGCCTCGCCCGAGCTCGATGCGGCGGTGGCGGGCCGGGATGTCGTGTCGTTCTGCCCCGAGGCGGCGGGCGGCCTGCCGACGCCGCGCCGCCCCGCCGAGCTCGTCGGCGGCGACGGGCACGACGTCCTGGACGGCACCGCGCGGGTCGTCGAGGACACGGGGCGCGACGTGACGGCCGCGTTCGTGGACGGCGCACGACGCGCGCTGGCCGCCGCGCGGCACGGCGGCTGCGCCGAGGCGCTGCTGATGCCCCGCAGCCCCTCCTGCGGGCGCGGGGCGGTGTACGACGGGTCGTTCGCCGGGGAGCTGGTGGCCGGCGACGGGGTGACCGCGGCGCTCCTGGAGCGGAACGGGATCGCGGTGCGGACGGCGCCGGGGGTGTGATCCAGACGGTTCGCGCGCGCCGCGCGGATCAGCCCTGGCGGGCGTCCAGTTCCGCGACCAGCTTCTTCGTGGCGACGGTGCGGTAGCTCTCCTCGACCCAGTCGCAGAGCAGCTCGGCGGCGGGGGCGCCCTTCTCCTCCAGGGGGATGCGCACCCAGCCCGACCTGCCCAGGCCGTACCCGGCGGGTTCGGCGCCCGGCGCCGTCAGGGCGTGCGCGTGCGCCTCCTCGTCCTTGAGCTTGAGGGTGATGCCCAAGGGGTGGCTGCCGTCGTCCACGCCGAGGAAGACGAACACCTTCTTGTTGACCTTCGCGACCGACTCGCCCCAAGGGAAGTCCTCCACGGCGCCCGGCATGCCGAGCGCGAAGGCGCGCACGCCCTCCCACTTCGTGAGGGCGCTTTTCGGGACAGCCATGGGTACCTCCTGGTCGCGGTCCACTCCCCTCACGCTAGCCTCGGCCACCGACAACTGCGCGGGGGCGTACGGCTGAGAGGTGCCATGACGGGTGACAACAGGAACAGGGACCGCGCGTACGACATCGTGCTCTTCGGAGCGACGGGGTTCGTCGGCGTGCTCACCGCGGAGTACCTCGCCGCGCACGCGCCCGCGGGGCTGCGCTGGGCCGTGGCGGGGCGCGACACCGCGAAGCTGGAGGGGCTGCGCGAGCGCCTGGCCGCCATCGACCCGGCCTGTGCCGAACTCCCGCTGGTGCGGGCCGACGTGGCGGATCCCGCGTCGCTGCGGGACATGGCCGCGCGCGCGGGCGTGGTCGCCACGACCGTCGGGCCCTACCTGACGTACGGACAGGATCTGGTCGCGGCCTGCGCCGAGGCGGGCACGGACTATCTGGACCTCACGGGTGAGCCGGAGTTCGTCGACCTCATGTACGTGAAGCACGACGCCCGCGCGCGGGAGACCGGGGCCCGCATCGTGCACGCCTGCGGCTTCGACTCGGTCCCGCACGACCTGGGGGCGTACTTCACGGTGCAGCAGCTGCCGGAGGGCGTGCCGCTGCGGGTCGACGGCTATGTGCGGGCGTCCGCGCAGTTCTCCGGCGGCACCTTCGCCTCCGCGCTCAACCAGTTCGGGCGGGGGCCGCAGATGCTGGCCGCGGCGAGGGACCGGCGGCGCCACGAGCCCCGCGTGGTCGGCCGCAAGGCGTACGCGCCGCCGAGCGCGCCCCGGTACGCGGGCGAAGTCGGCGCGTGGGCGCTGCCGCTGCCGACGATCGACCCGCAGGTGGTGCAGCGTTCGGCGCGGGCCCTGGAGCGGTACGGCCCCGACTTCCGCTACCGCCACTACGCGGCCGTGCGTTCGCTGCCGGTCGCGCTGGGGGGCGCGCTCGCCGTCGGCGGCCTGGTCGCGGCGGCGCAACTGCCCGCCGCGCGGCGCTGGTTGTCCTCACGGGTCAGGCCCGGTGACGGACCGGGCCGGGAACGGCGCGCCAAGTCCACGTTCTCGGTGCGCTTCGTCGGCGAGGGCGGCGGGAAGCGGGTGTTCACCGAGGTCTCGGGCGGCGATCCCGGCTACGACGAGACGGCGAAGATGCTGGCCGAGGCGGCCATGTGCCTCGCGCTCGACCCGCTGCCGCCGGTCGCGGGGCAGTTGACCACTGCCGTGGCGATGGGCGACGCGCTGATCACACGGCTGCGGGCCGCGGGGCTCTCGTTCCGGGTCGCCGCGGTGCGCTGAGACACCGCGACGGGTGTCCCGCCCCGGGCAGGGCAGGACACCCGTCGAGCACGGCAGGACACCCGCCGGGCGGGCGAATCAGGCCACCGGCACGGGGTACGTCGGGTACTCCACCCCGGAGACGTGCTGGACGACCCGGATGACCTGGCACGAGTAGCCGAACTCGTTGTCGTACCAGAGGTAGAGGATCGCGTTGTCGCCGTCCACCTTGGTGGCGCCGGCGTCGACGATCGACGCGTGGCGCGAGCCCACGAAGTCCATCGAGACGGCGTCGGGGGCGGTGGTGAAGTCGATCTGGCGCTTGAGCGGCGAGGTCAGCGAGACGTTGCGCAGGTAGTCGAGGACCTCCTCGCGGGTGGCCTCGCGGCCCAGCGTCAGGCTGAGGATCGCGATCGAGACGTCCGGCACCGGTACCCGGATGGAGCTGCCGGTGATCGGCGCCTTCAGGTCGGGCAGCGCCTTGGCGACGGCCGAGGCGGCGCCGGTCTCGGTGATGACCATGTTCAGCGGCGCGGAGCGGCCACGACGGTCCGCCTTGTGGTAATTGTCCAGAAGGTTCTGGTCGTTGGTGAACGAGTGGATGGTCTCCACGTGACCGCGCAGCACGCCGTACTCGTCCGCCATCGCCTTCAGCGGCGGCACGATCGCGTTGGTGGTGCACGAGGCGCAGGACAGGATCTGCTCGTCCGGCTTGATCGTGTCGTGGTTGACGCCGTGCACGATGTTCGGGACGTCCCCCTTGCCCGGGGCGGTCAGGACGACCTTGTCGATGCCGGGGCGCAGGTGCTGCGAGAGGCCCTCGCGGTCGCGCCACTTGCCGGTGTTGTCGATGAGGATGGCGTCCTTGATGCCGTACGCCGTGTAGTCGACCTCGGAGGGGTCGTTGGCGTAGATCACCCTGATCGCATTGCCGTTGGCGACGATCGTGCTCGTCGCCTCGTCCACGGTGATGGTGCCCTGGAACTGGCCGTGGATCGAGTCGCGCCGCAGCAGCGAGGCGCGCTTGACGAGGTCGGCCTCGCCGCCGCCGCGCACGACGATGGCGCGCAGCCGCAGGCCGTTGCCGGAGCCGGCCTTCTCGATGAGGAGGCGGGCGACGAGGCGGCCGATGCGGCCGAAGCCGTAGAGGACGACGTCACGGCCGTCGCGGCACTCGATCTTGTTGGCGCCCGTGGCACCGGCGACCGCCTCGGCCGTGAAGGCCTCGACGCTCAGACCGCGGTCGTCGGTCTTGTACGTCGCGGCGAGCATGCCGATGTCGATCTGCGAGGGGCCGAGGTCGAGCGTGGTGAGGGCCTGCAGGAACGGCAGCGTCTCGCCGACCGAGAGCTCCTCACCGGCTATCTGCCGGGCGAATCGGTGGGTCTTCAGAATGCTGACCACCGACTTGTTCACCAAGGAGCGGCTGTGCAGCAGGACCGTGACGTCCCGCTCGCGGTGCAGCTTCCCGATGATCGGGATCATCGACTCCGCGGTCTCCTCGCGGTGCTTCCAATTGGTGAACGAGTCGTCATTGACAGTCACGTGCGTCTCTTTCGAGCTAGGCGGCGCTCATATGCTAACCCGGCCCCCTTTTGAACGTTCAACCCGGTGCCGTCACCGGCCGGCCGTCCCGCCCGGACTCCGTCGCCTCGCGCAGGGCCGCTCGGCACAGGGCGTCCGCGCGGCGCGTGGACTCCGGGAGGCGGTAGCGGGGCGTCAGGCGCAGGGTGTGCTCGCAGGCGCGGGGCAGACCGACGCGGTGACCCGCCGAGACGAAGACCGGCTTCACGCCCTCCCGGGTGCGCAGCGCCCGGCCCACCTCCTCCGCGCCGTCCAGCAGGGGCGAGGAGCTCCCCCGCGGCGCGCCCGGAGCCTCGTACGAGAAGGTGAAGGGGTTCTTGGCGACGCCGATCGTCGCGAGCCCCGTCAGGACGCCGAGGTGGCTCGCGAGGCCGAAGCGGCGCGGGTGGGCGATGCCGTAGCCGTCGCAGACGACCAGACCGGGGTCGGCGCCGAGGCGGGAGAGCGCGGCGAGGACCGTCGGGATCTCGCGGAACGCCAGCAGGCCGGGGACGTAGGGGAAGGTGACCGTGCCGACCGCCGTCGCCTGCTCGACCACGTCGAGCGTCGCGGCGTCGAGGACGACGACGGCCGCGGCGACGACGTCCCGCTCGTCGTCGTAGGCGACGTCCACGCCGGTCACGTGGCCCGTACCGGGGGCGGGGCCCGTGTCGTCGAGGACGACGCGGGTGCGCAGGTCGTCCTGGACGGCGCGCGCCGCCCGCTCGTCGGTGGGCCAGTCGGAGGGCAGTGAGTAGCTGATCATGGTGCGGGCCAGCCTAGGCACTGCCCGACGGGACACGAGGCCGGGCCGGCACAAGCGTCGTTCCGGCCGGGGCGCTCCACCACGGACCCGGACGTCCGCGAACTCCACACGCCGCGCCGCGAGCAGCCCTCGCGCGCGAGCGGCCCCGCCGCGCCGACCGGCATTAAAGACGCGTAAAGATTGCCGGAAGCAGGCAATGTGCCACATCGCCCCGACCTGTCACGATCGGCCCGTACCGGGGGTGGACAGCAGAGTGAACGGCATGACGGGGGAAGTGGTCCGATGACGGTGTTTCTGGGTCTCGGCATCGCGGGGATCGTGCTGCTGGCGCTCTCGCTCCTTCTCGACGGGGTCCTTGAGGGACTCTTCGGAGGCGTGAGCGCGCTGGACGGGCTCTTCGACGGCCTCCTCTCGCTGCCGGTCATCGCCGGGTTCGTGTCCATGCTCGGCTTCGGCGGAGCGCTCGTGCTCGGCACGACCGGGCTCGGCGCGGGCCCCGCCACCGTCGCGGGAGCCTGTGCCGGCACCGGAGCGGGGTGGGTCACCTGGCGGCTCACCCGCGCCCTCATGCGCGACCAGACCGCGGCCACCGCGCGCGCCGACGACCTCGTCGGCACCGCAGGTTCCGTGGTCACCGCGATCCCGGCCGACGGCTACGGCGAGGTACTGCTTCAACTCGCCGGGCAGCCCGTGAAGTTCGCGGCCCGCAGCTCCGTCGCCGTGGCGCGGGGCACCGAGATCTGGGTCGACGCGGCGCTGTCGCCGACCTCGGTGGCCGTGCGGCCCGTCGAGCGCTGACCGACCGCCCTCACACACCACGCAACGTAACTCACCGATCTGCCGTCCCCGGGTGGCAGGGGGGAATGCACCATGAGTCCAGTCCTGACCGCCGTCGTCGGAGTCGTCGTACTCCTCGTCCTGTTGGCGCTCGTCGTCATCACCCGCTACAAGGTCGCCGGGCCCAGCGAGGCCTTCATCGTGACCGGGCGGCGCGGCAAGAAGTCCACCGACCCGAACACGGGCCGGGTCATGACCGACAACAGCGGCCAGAAGGTCGTGGTCGGCGGGGGCGTCTTCGTCGTGCCGTTCGTCCAGCAGAAGTTCACGCTCGACCTGTCCTCGCGGCACATCCCCATCGCGGTGCGCGGCGCCGTCACGCTGCGCGGCGTGAAGTCGAACCTCGAAGGCGTCGCCATCGTGAAGGTCGGCGGCACCGAGGACTCGATACGGGCCGCGGCCCAGCGGTTCCTGGTGCAGCAGGACGGCATCGTCGGCTTCACCCAGGAGGTGCTCTCCGGCGCGCTGCGCTCCATCGTGGGGCGGATGTCGGTGGAGGACATCATCCGTGACCGTGCCGCGTTCGCCGGGCAGGTCGCCGAGGAGGCCGAGGCCAGCCTGTCCGGGCAGGGCCTCGTCCTCGACGCCTTCCAGATCCAGGACATCACCACCGAGGGCTCCTACCTGGAGGACCTCGGGCGCCCCGAGGCCGCCCGCGCCAAGCAGGAGGCGGACATCGCCGAGGCCGTGGCGCGCCGCGCCGCCGAGCAGGCGCGCCTGAAGGCCGAGGAGGAGATCGCGATCGCCCAGCGGACGTTCGCGCTCAAGCAGGCCGAGATCAAGGCCGAGACGGACGAGGCGTCGGCGCGCGCCGGGGCCGCGGGACCGCTCGCCGAGGCCGCCCGCCAGCAGGAGGTCCTCACCGAGCAGGAGAAGGTCGCCAAGCGCCAGGCGGCGCTCACCGACAGCGAGTTGGACACCCAGGTCCGCAAGCCCGCCGACGCCGCGCGCTACCAGGCCGAGCAGGAGGCGGAGGCCCGCAGGATCGGCATGGTCAAGCAGGCCGAGGCCGACGCGGAGCGGGCGCGCCTGACCGGTGAGGGCGAGAAGGCGCAGCGTGCCGCGCTCGCCGACGCCGTGCGCCTGGAGGGTGAGGCCGAGGCCGCCGCGATCGGCGCGAAGGGCGCCGCCGAGGCGGAGGCGATGCAGAAGAAGGCCGACGCGTTCGCGCGGTACGGCGACGCGGCCGTCCTGCAGATGCTCGTCGAGGTCCTGCCGAGCGTGGTCGCCAAGGCGTCGGAACCGCTCGGCGCGGTGGACAAGATGACGGTGATCTCGACGGACGGCGCGAGCCAGCTCTCCCGCACCGTCGCCGACAACGTCGCCCAGGGCCTCGAACTCATCGGCTCCACCACGGGAGTCGACCTCGCCGAGCTCCTCAAGGGCATCACCGGGGGCAAGGCGTCGGCCCCGGCAGCCGAGGCGACCCCGGCAGCCGTCAACGGCCGGATCGACGTGACCGACTAGCGCCCTGCGCGCGGCGGCGGGTCCGGCCCGTCACGCCCCGGTGCGCCGCACCGCGATCGCCAGGGTGTCGTCCTGGTGGAGCACGTCACGGAGCAGGTCCTCGGCCACCAGGCCGGGGATCTGCTCCGTCGTCCGCGCCCGGTGACGGCACACGGCGTCCTTGAGCCGCCGCTCGCCCTCCAAGGGGTCCCTGCGGCTCTCGGTGAGACCGTCGGTGTAGAGGAACAGCACGTCGTCGACGCCCAGGTGCGCGGTCAGCAGGCGTTCGCTGCCCGGCAGGGGGAAGCCGATGCCTCGCCCGCGCACCTCCAGATAGCTCGCGCCGCCGTCGGCACGGGCCACCAGCGCCGGCGGGTGGCTGCCGTTGGCCAGGGTCAGCTTCCCGTCGGCGGGGTCGAGGCGGGCAAGGAGCAGGGTGGCCATGACGCTCTGGTCGAAGGGCGCGAGGACGCCGTCGGTCCGCGCCACGATGCTCTCCAGCGGATGGCCTTCGAGGGCGAGGGTGCGGACCGCGTGGGTGACGGTGAGCGCGGTGCGGGTGCTGGTTATGCCGTGCCCGAGGGCGTCGACGACCGTGATGTGGACGGTGCCGTCCGGGAGCGTGAACCAGTCGTACAGATCGCCGCCGGTGGGCGCCTCGTCGCTGGCCGGGGCGTAGTGCACGGCGAGCTCCAGGCCGTCCACATGCAGGGGCCTGGGGCGCAGCGCGTCCTCCAGGGCACGCAGGGTGCGGCCGTGCGCGGTGCGCAACTGCTCGTCGCGCTCTTCGAGTTGTACGTAGAGGGCGAGGACACCCCTGTTCGTCTCGGCCAGTTCGTGCTTGAGCCTGCGGTGCTCGTCGGCCAGGGCGTCCGCGCGGGCCAGCGACGCGCGGAGCTCCTCCTCCAGCAGGGCGGTGTCGGCCTCGCCGTGCCGTGCCGCCGCTGGGATGGCCACGGGGCGGGCGGTGTGGCCGGGTGAACCGCCGGGCGGCAGCGGCAGGTTCCACACCACGGTGCCGTCCGGCTGGGTCCGCGCGCGCAGCGGCAGGCTGTCGGTCGCCACCGCGTGCCCCGCGCTCTGGTGCGGCAGCCGCAGCGCGAGCGTCAGCCGGTGGGCACCGTCCTCGTCGGTCTCGCGGCGGCTGAGCAGGGTGACGGGGCGGCCGCCGCCGAGGGCCGCCTCGGCCACTTCGCTCAGCGAAAGGACGAGGCGGGCGCGGTCGTCGGCGGGCAGCCGGTGTCCGAGGGCGATGCTTCGTACGGTGTGCCGCAGGGCCTTGAGCGTACGGAAGGTTTCGCGGGTCATCTCATTCCCAGGTGGGGGCCGAGGGTCAGGACGGTGGCGTCGTCGCGTCTGCGGCGGTGGCTGTGGGCCAGCGAGGCCGCGAGCAGCACCGGGGGCAGCGTGAGGCGAGCGGCGGTGGGGGCGTGCGTCCACCGGTGGTCGATCCCGTCGGTGTACAGGGCCACGGTGGTGTGCGCGCAGAGGTCGACGAACCGGCTCCTGGGCGCGGGCAGGGTGTATCCGACGATGCCGGCCTGCCCGGTGAACTGGTGGTGGATGCCCTCGGGGGACAGCACCGCGGCACGGACGTTGCCGACCCCGCAGTACTCGGCCCGTCCCGCGGTGATGCGCAGGGCCGCGACGGCTGCCCCGCGGGTGTGCCGCAGCGCCTTGTGCAGGACGGTGAGCACGTCCGCCAGCGGGGCCGCGGGGTGTGCGAGGAAGGTGCGTTCGGCGCGCTGCGCGGCCGTGGCGGCGTCGGGGCCGTGGCCGAGGCCGTCGATCACCAACGCGGTCCTGGCGCCGCCGTGTTCGGCGATCGCGTATCCGTCGCCGGTCGCGTCCTGGCCGTCGGCGGGCAGGCACAGTGCTCCCGGGGCCGCGGCGGTGCGCGGGGCGTCCGGGGCGGCGAGGCGGGCGTGGACCAGCGTGCCGAGCGCCGCGTCCGAGCGGATGGTGAACTCCGTGGCGATACGGCGTGCGGCGCCCAGGCCCGCGCCCATCGTCCGGGTGGTGCTGTACCCGTCCGTCAGGCTCAGGTCGATGTCGGGCATGCCGGGGCCGCTGTCGACGGCGACGATGTCCAGGCCTTCGCCGAGCGGTGACCGCTGGACGAACAGGGCGCCGTTGCGGGCGTGCTTGACGATGTTGCTGGCCAACTCGCTCGCGAGGACGGCAGCTTGGTGGGGCAGCGCGCCGGGCATCTCGCGGGCGAACGCCCTGGCCTGGTCGGCGGCGCTCTGCACGGCGCTGGGGTGGTCGATGGCGATGTGCGTCGTGCGGGCCGCCGCGGCGGTGTTCACCGCGGCCCGATCCAGCGCACGGCGGTGATGGTCGTGCCCCGCCCCGGGGTGGACCGCACCTGGAACTCGTCCATGAGGCGACGCGCGCCGCCGAGGCCGTGCCCGAGCCCCGCGCCCGTGGTGTATCCGTCCGTGAGGGCCTGGTCGATGTCGGCGATGCCGGGACCCTGGTCGCTCACCACCAGCTTCAGCCCCCGGCGGCCGCCCCGCCGGACGATCTCCAGGGTGAGGGCGCCCCCGCCGCCGTGCACATAGGCGTTGCGGGCCAGTTCGCTGGCGGCCGTGACGATGCGCGTCTGGTCCACCAGCCCGAAGCCGACTTTCAGGGTCGCTTCCCGTACCGCGTGCCGCACCGTGAGCAGGTCCTCCTCCGCACGGATGGCGTGCTCGGCACGGATGGCGTGCTCGGCACGGGCGCCGTCGCTCCCCGGGGAGCCCGCGACGGGGCCGCGGCGGGCGGACGCTTGGCCGATCCCGCCGTAGGACGCTTCTTCGAGGTCACCGTAGAGGGACAACGGGGCCCCCCTTTGGGGGTCGGGGAGCGGGCTGCCAGCCCAGCGCGATCATTCCCTGCTCCGCGTTGAGCGTGGTCTCCACACCGGACA
The DNA here is from genome assembly GCF_055558735.1 of Streptomyces sp. NPDC025651. Lineage (NCBI taxonomy): Bacteria > Bacillati > Actinomycetota > Actinomycetes > Kitasatosporales > Streptomycetaceae > Streptomyces > Streptomyces sp. NPDC025651. The sequence continues at coordinate 353,659 of NZ_JBVHLZ010000008.1, read as the reverse complement.
GCTGCAGCCCCAGTTCCACCAGGGTGATCGCGACCGCCGGGCGCATGCCGGCCACTATGACCCGCGCGCCCAACAGCCGGGCCGTGGTCGTCAGTTCCATCAGCGTACGGGCCACGAACGAGTCGATGATCTCCAGCCGTGAGATGTCGATGAGGATCGCGCGCGCACGGTCGGCGACGATGCGCTCCGTCAGCTCCTCGGTGAACGCGATCGCCGCTTTGTCGTCGAGCTCGTTCAGCAGACCGGTGACCAGCACGTCACCGAGTCGCAGGATCGGTACGCCGCTCAAGCCGCCGCTCACCGCGCGTCCGCGAGGGAGGCCTGGACCGGGTGGTCCGTGAGCAGCGGGATGGCGGCGGCGAGGGCGTCCGCCAACGTCGCGCGCGTCAGGATGGCCGACAGGTCGATGCCGAGCTGCGCGATGATCTGGGCGATCGGCGGGCGGATGCCGCTGATCACGCAGTCGGCGCCCATCAGCCGTACGGCGTTGACCGTCTGCATCAGGTGGTGCGCCACGGCGGTGTCCACCGTGGGCACGCCGGTGATGTCGATGATGGCGACCTGCGCCTCGTCCCGCTCGATGGCCTCAAGGAGGTTCTCCATCACCACCTGCGTCCGGGTGGTGTCGAGCGTGCCGATCAGCGGGACGGCGAGCACCCGGTCCCACAGGCGCACCACCGGCGTGGAGACTTCCAGGAGTTGACGGCTCTGCCGCCGGATGATCTCCTCACGGCCCTCGACGTAGACCTCGAAGGACAGGGCGCCCGCGGTGTCGAGGAGGCGGTTGATGAACCGCGCGGCGTGGTAGAGCGCGGTGACGTCGCGCGTGTCCTGCTGCACCGCCTCCAACAGGGCTTCCTTCAGGGCCAGTACGGCCAGCGAGGTGGCCGTGGGTGTCGCGCCGGCCCGGGCGCGGCGCAGCGACAGGTCGGTGACGGCCTGGCGCAGGCCGGGGTGCGCGGCCACGACGTCCCGCACCGGGTGGTCGGTCTCGAGGCCGGCCAGCAGGGCCTCGACCAACGCGTCGGCCTCCTCGTTCAGTTCGGCCTCGGTGATGCCGGTCTCCAGGACCGCCTGCTCCGACTGGAGCTCGACCCACCGGTCGGCCACCTTCTCCCCTTGCTCGCGCAGAGCGGAGCTGACGCGCGACCGGGCCTCGGACTCACTGGTGTTCATTCCATCCACCTTAGCAATTGTTGTCGCACGGCAAATGTTATCCGAGGGAAAGGATCTCCGGCCGTCCTGAACTCACGGAGCGTCAATTACGCGGTACGGCAGAGTTGTTGCCGACGGCTCCGTCGTCGCTGCTTTTTCGACCGTCTGCATGTACCTGGATGCGCCGGGAGTAAACCCACGCGATCAGGCTGACTCCACCGCACTGGCGTTCGCAGGGCCCCGGTCGGGCTCGGCCCCCTCCACCGCGCGACGGAAGCCGCTCAACCCCTTGAGCAGGGCGGCGCGTTCGGCGGGGCGCATCGTCGACATGGCTTCGAGCAGCGCGGCCTCGCGACGGGCCCGCAGCTCGCCGAGGTACTTTTCTCCCCGGCTCGACAGGCGCAGTTCGAGCTCTCGGCGGCGTACATCCGCCGACGACGTGGGACGAGGAGAAAGAGGATGCGTACATGGGGGCCGCTCACCGCGGTGTCTCTGGGGACGTTCATGCTGCTGCTGGACGTGACGATCGTGGTCGTGGCGCTGCCCGACATGGCGCGGGCGCTGGACGCCTCGCTGAGTGATCTGCAGTGGGTCATCGACGGCTACGCGCTCGCGCTCGCCGCGCTGCTCCTGGGCGTCGGCGCCGCCGCCGACGTGCTCGGCAGGCGGCGGCTCAACGTCATCGGCACCGCGCTGTTCGCCGCGGCCTCACTGGGCTGCGGGCTCGCCTCGGACGCGGACGTCCTCGTCGCGGCCCGCGCCGTGCAGGGGCTGGGCGCCGCCGCGATGTTCGCCACGACGCTGCCGCTGCTCGGCGCCGCCTACCAGGGCCGCGACCGGTCGGTCGCGCTCGGCGTGTGGGGCGCGGTGAGCGGGGCGTCCGCCGCGCTCGGCCCGATCGTGGGCGGGCTGCTCACCGAGGGGCCCGGCTGGCGCTGGATCTTCTTCGTGAACCTGCCGGTGAGCGTGGCGTCGATCTGGCTGACGCTGCGCGTGGTGCCGGAGTCGAAGGGTCCCTCCGGGCGGCGGATCGACTGGGCGGGCACGGCGGCGTTCGCCTGCTTCGCGGGGGCGGGTACGTACGGCGTACTGCGCGGCGGCGCGGACGGCTGGGCGTCGGCGGTCACCGGCACGGCCTTCGCGGTCTCGGCGCTCGCGCTGCTCTGCTTCGTCCTGGTCGAACGGCGCGTCGCGCACCCGCTCCTGGACCTGCGGCTGCTGCGCAAGCCGGCCTTCACCGGGGTGCTGCTCGGCGCGATCGGCTACAACGCCGCGGCCTTCGGCGTCATCCCGTACCTCTCCATCTGGCTGCAGACCGTGCTCGGCATGAGCCCGGTGCGCGGCAGCCTGGTGCTGCTGCCGCTCGCCGCGACGTCCTTCGTGGTGGCGGCGGTCGGCGGTCGGCTGCTGCACGGGGTCGCGCCGCGCCTGGTCATCGGCGTGGGGCTGCTCCTGATCGGCGCGGGCGGGCTGTGCATGGCGGTGCTCGACGCCGGCTCGTCCTGGGTGGCGCTCACGCCGGGGCTCACGCTCGCGGGGATCGGCGCGGGACTCGTGGCGCCCGCCCTCGCGGGGGCCGCGCTGGCCGCGGTGCCGCCCGCGAACGCCGGGATGGCGGGCGGCGCGGTCAACACGTTCCGCCAACTCGGATACGCGGTCGGGGTCGCCCTGTTCGGCACGGTCCTCACCTCCCGCATGCAGGACTCCCTCGGCCACGACGCCGCGCACACCGCGGCGGGCGGCGACGCCTCGGCCCTGCACGGCACGGTCTCCGTGGACGCGGTGCGCTCGGCCTTCGCCTCGGGCCTGAACGGCGCGTCCCTGACGGCGGGCGTCACGGGCCTGGTCGCCGGGATCCTGGTCCTCGTACTGGTCCGCACGCCCCGCAAGGAACCGGAAACGACTGCGACGCCGGTCCGGCCGGCGGCAACTCCCGCCCGGCCGGAGCGTGTCGAGGAACGGGTACGGTGACCGAACCCACCACACACCACGGCCACCCGGCCCCTGCCCGTCGCACGCGCCACCACCCGGGCCCTGCCCCTCGCACGCGCCACCACCCACGGAAGAAACCCCGACACACCCGCGGCCACGGCCCCGGCGGCGGGAACTACCCCGTGCGCGGGGCGGCTTGAGGAGTGTGCGCGGTGATTCGGGGCGGCACGCGCCGGTCGCCGAAACGCCCCTGTCCCGATGCCGGGCCAGGGGCGAAACGTGTCAGCCGCCCAGCGTGATCGCGGCCGCGATGGCCGGGCCGAAGGCGCCGCCGAGCTGGTAGCAGAGGCTGAACAGGCCGATCGCGGTGGGGCGTTGCGCGGGCGGCGTGGCCGTGGTCGCGTACACCGCGAGCGTCGCCTGGCCCCCGCTGGCGGTCAGCACGGCCAGCGTCGCGGCCAGCAGGAGCAGCGGCGCCCAGGGGGCGAGCGCGGCGGTGAACGGGGCGAGCACGCCGACGGTGAGCAGGATCGCGAGGACCCGGGGCCGGGCCATGCGGGCCGAGGCCGCGGCCAGTGCCATGGCGAGCGCCGAGCCCACGAGGAGGGCGACCAGCTGGCCGGTGCCGATCGTGGACGCCGACCATCCCGTGCGCTCGCGCAGCAGCTGCGGAACGGTGAAGAGCAGGGTGAAGTACGAGGTGGCGAAGGCGCAGGCGAGCAGCGCGGAGAGCACGAACGCGCGGGTCCGCAGCAGCGACACCGGCACGAATCCGGTGGGGTGGGAGCGGATGTGCAGGGCCAGCAGCGCGGCCGCCACCAGGGACGCGGCCACCGCGGGGAGCGGGTGGCGCGGGATGAGCACCAGGGCCGTCGCGGTCAGGACGAGCAGGGCGGCGCCCCGGCCGTCGAAGGGGCTGCCGGGCCGCGGTGCGGACAGGTCGGCGCGGCGCATGACCGCGGGCACGGCGAGGAGGGAGACCGCGCCGACGGCCAGGGACACCCGCCAGGACGCGGTGCCCGCGATCGCCGAGCCGAGCAGCGGGCCGACCGCGCCCAGCGTTCCGAAGCCCGCGGTGATCACGCCCATCCGGCGGACCGAGCCCGCCAGGCTCATCGCCGCGGTGACCAGGCCCGCGCCGCCCGCGGCCTGGGCCGCCCGGCCCGCCATGGCCAGGGGCAGCCAGGGCGCGACGGCGAGGACCGCGGTGCCCGCCACGACGAGGGCGGCGCTCAGCTTGAGCGCGGTGCCGAGGCCCTTGCGGCGCAGCAGGCCCGCCATCAGCGGGGTGCCGACGGCCATCGCCCAGGCGAAGACGGTGACGAGCCAGGTCGCGGTGGCCGTGCGGACGCCGAGGGACTGGGCCATGTCGGGCAGGATCAGGACGGGCCCGTTGGCGCTCGCGGCGACCGGAGTGGCCAGCAACGCCAGCCATACGGCGGGGACTTGGCGCGGGTCGGCGCCGGTTCGGGCGTGGGCTCGGGCGTGGGCTCGGGCGTGGGCTCGGGTCCGGGCTTGAGCCCGGGGCAGGGTCCCGGCTTCGGTGCGGGCTTCGGTTCGGGCTTCGGTTCGGGCTTTGGTTCGCGTGAGCAGAGACATGGCAGGTGACTCCGGCAGATGGGGCGGTCGGCGGTGAGGGGCGGTGCGGACGCGAGGACGGCGGTGCGCGTGGATCAGACCGTGGTGACGACCTCGTCGTAGGAGAGCCGCGGCGAGCGCGGGTACCAGGCGTCCGGGCCCGGACGGCCGATGTTCACGACCATCAGCGGGGTGTGGTCGTCGTCGAGGAACTCCTTCTGCACGCCCGGGAAGTCGAACCCGGTCATCGGTCCCGCGGCGAGCCCCGCCGCGCGCACGCCGAGGATGAAGTACGCCGCCTGGAGCGTCGCGTTGAGCAGCGCGGACTCCTCACGGACCCCGCGATCGGCGAAGAGGAGGTCCTTGGCCTGCGGGAAGTGCGGGAGCAGCGACGGGAGTTCCTCGTGGAACTCGTTGTCGGCGGCGAGTATCGCAACCAGCGGGGCGGTCGCGGTCTTCGGCCGGTTGCCCTCGGCCATGAGGTCCACGAGCCGCCCCCGGGCCTCGGCGGACCGCACGAGGACCACCCGCAGCGGCGACTGGTTGTAGGCGGTGGGCGCGTACTTGACCAGGTCGTAGACCGCCTGGATCCGCTCCTCGGTGACCGGCTCCTCGGTGAACGTGTTGGCGGTGCGGGCCTCGCGGAAGAGGAGGTCCTGGGCGGCGGGGTGGAGGGACAGCTCGGACATCGGGCGCTCCTGTCGTTCAGACTCGGCAATCTCAATGGCGAGATAAAAGCATCCGGCTTTCTCAGAGTCAAGTATCTCGAATCTAAGAGATTTATGACTGGTAGAGTCCGCGTCGAGAGAGTCCGAATCGAGAGGAGTGCGGCGATGAGCGACGCCGTGGACGCGATCATCGGCCAGTGGGTCAAGGAACGCCCCGACGCGGCAGGGGACCTCTGGCCGGTGCAGCTCTTCGGGCGCATCCAGCGGCTCGCCCTGGTGGTCGACAAGTCGGTGAAGGAGATCGCGGCCCAACACGGCCTCGACGTCGGCGAGTTCGACGTCCTCACCACGCTCCAGCGCTCCGGGCCGCCCTACGCCCTCACCGCGGGGACCTTCCTCAAGGCGTCCATGGTGTCGTCGGGCACGATCACCAACCGCGTCGACAAGATGGAGGCCAAGGGCCTGGTGGAGCGGGTGCGCGACGGAGGCGACCGGCGCACCGTCAAGATCCGCCTCACCGAGCGCGGGCACGAGGTCACCCGGGCCGTCTTCTCCGACCACCTGGCGAACTACGCGCGACTGCTCGCCGACGTGGACCCCGAGCTGGTCGACAAGGCCGGCGACGGCCTGCGCCAGGTGCTCGAGGCGCTCGGCGACACGTCCATCACGTGAGGACCGCCGCCGGCGGACGCCCACCGCCGGGTGACGACCGGCACCGGGTGACGACCGGCACCGGGTGACGACCGGCACCGGGTGACGACCGGCACCGGGTGACGGTCGCCCGAAGTGACGCGCGCCCCTGGGGGGGCGCTCACCCGTGGGGATCCCTCACCCACCCTCTGTGTGCCGCGTACAGATTCGGTGGAGATTGCGCCACCGAAACTTACTCCAGCGTAAGTAAGTTGTCCGGCCCTTACCCTTGTGGCCGCATTTCACCGGCTGACCTGTGCCGATGGTCCGTGACCAGCGCACCGGAACCCTCTCCCGAAGCCGCGCGGCGTGGGGTACGGTCACGGCGCTGTGCGGAGCGCCACAAGGAGCATCATTGCGCGAGTTCACGAACCCTCCGATGGCGTCGGCGCCGCCGGTGGGCGGCCTTGCCGACGTCGTGTTCGACCATGCCCTTGAAGACCCCCTGCGCATCGCGTTCGGCCGCAAGACCGACGGGCGCTGGCACGATGTGACCTCGGCCGAGTTCCGCGACGAGGTGCTCGCCCTGGCCAAGGGCCTGATAGCCCAGGGCGTACGGTTCGGCGACCGCGTCGCCATCATGTCCCGCACCCGCTACGAGTGGACGCTCTTCGACTTCGCGCTGTGGAGCATCGGCGCCCAGGTGGTGCCGATCTATCCGACCTCGTCGGCCGAGCAGGTCTTCTGGATGCTGCACGACGCGCAGGTCTCCGCGGCGATGGTCGAGCACGAGGACCACGCGATGACGATCGGCTCGGTGATAGACCGCCTTCCGCAGCTGCGCAGGCTGTGGCAGCTGGACGCCGACGCGGTGGGCGAACTGAACGGCGCGGGCCACGACATCGACGACGAGGTGGTGCACCGCCACCGCCGCGCGGTCACGCCCGACTCGATCGCCACGATCATCTACACCTCCGGCACCACGGGCCGCCCCAAGGGCTGTCTGATCTCCCACGCGAACTTCATGTTCGAGGCGGACGTGATGGTGGGCCGCTGGGAGCCGGTCTTCCACTCCAAGCGCGGCGACGAGGCGACGACGCTGCTCTTCCTGCCGCTCGCGCACGTCTTCGGCCGCATGGTGCAGATCGCCGCGGTGCGCGGCCGGGTCAAGATGGGCCACCAGCCGAACCTCAACGCGGCGGCGCTGCTGCCCGATCTGGCGGCGTTCAGGCCCTCGTTCATCCTGGCCGTGCCGTACATCTTCGAGAAGGTCTTCAACGCGGCGCGGCGCAAGGCGGAGAAGGACGGCAAGGCGGGCCCGTTCGACAAGGCCGTGGAGTGCGCCGTGCGGTACGCGGACGCGATGGAGGCCAGGGCCTTCGGCGCGGGTCCGGGGCCCAGCGCGGGCCTTCGCATGCAGCACCAGCTCTTCGAGAAGCTCGTCTACTCCAAGGTCCGCGAGGCGATGGGCGGCCGGGTGCGGCACGCGATGTCCGGCGGCTCGGGGATGGACCGCCGGCTCGGCCTGTTCTTCGCGGGCGCGGGCGTGACGATCTACGAGGGGTACGGCCTGACCGAGTCGACGGCGGCCGCGGCCGCCAACCCGCCCGAGCGCACCCGCTACGGCACGGTCGGCCAGGCCATCCCCGGCACGACCGTGCACATCGCGGAGGACGGCGAGGTGTGGCTGCACGGCGACAACGTCTTCCAGGGCTACCTCAACGACCCCAAGTCCACCGACGCCACGCTGCACGACGGCTGGCTGGCCACCGGCGACCTGGGCTCGCTCGACGAGGACGGCTATCTGACGATCACCGGGCGCAAGAAGGAGATCCTGGTGACGTCCGGCGGCAAGAGCGTCTCGCCCGCCCAGCTGGAGGAGCGGGTGCGCGACCATCCACTGGTCGCGCAGTGCATCGTCGTCGGCAACGACCGCCCCTACATCGCGGCCCTCGTCACGCTGGACTCCGAGGCCGTGGAGCACTGGCTGACCATGCGCCGCAAGCCGCTGATGGAGCCGGGCGACCTGGTGCGCGACCCGGATCTGGAGACCGAGGTGCGGCGGGCGGTCGTGGCCGCCAACACCCTTGTCTCGCAGGCCGAATCGATTCGCACGTTCCGCATACTGGCGCACCAGTTCAGCGAGGAGCACGGCTTGCTCACGCCCTCCCTGAAGCTGAAGCGGAAGGCGATCGAGACGGCGTACGCCGCGGAGGTCGAGGCGCTGTACCGCAGCTGAGGCGCTCCGCGGGAGCGCGGTTCGCATCCGCGGGTGCGCCGTGGCCGGTCGCGCGGTTCCCCGCGCCCCTCCGGGGCCGCAGCATTTCTGACGGCCCATCAAATTTCGACACGCCAGTTATTGACGGTTCATCAGGTCGCACACAGAATCACCCTCACTTCGACGACGGAGGGGGCTCGACCGTGTCGCGATCGATCCGCACCATCACGGCCGCCGTGACGGCCCTGCTGCTCGCCACCGCCTGCAACTCGGCGTCCAGCGGCGGCGGTTCCAGTGCAGAGGGGAAGGACGGCGGCTCCGTACGCGGGGTGACCGACGACTCCATCAAGGTCGGCGGCATCGTCTCCATGACGACCGCGAGCGGCTACAGCAAGAAGGACACCGACCTCGGCGCGAAGGCCCGCTTCGACCGCGCCAACGCCGAGGGCGGCGTGCACGGGCGGACGATCGACTACCTGGGGGCGGAGGACGACGGCCAGGACCCCGGCAAGAACCTCGCCGCGGCCCGCAGACTCGTCCAGCAGGAGAAGGTGTTCGCGATCTCCCCGATGAGCTCGGTCACCTTCTCCGGCGCGGACTTCCTGCAGAAGCAGAAGGTGCCCACGTTCGGCTGGGGCACCATCCCGCCCTTCTGCGGACCCAGTTACATGTACGGATTCGGCGGCTGCATGGTGCCGATGCCCGGCGGCACCATCACGCAGAGCTGGCCCGAGGGCCTGAAGAAGGTCATGGGCGGCGCCAAGGGCAGGTCCGTGGCCATCCTCGCCAACGACAACGACGCGGGCACCTTCGCCATCCGCACCTACAAGCAGTCCTTCGCGTCCGCCGGGTACAAGGTGACGTACGCCAAGGCGACCGTGCCCGCCACCTCCGTGCCGAGCGACTGGTCGGCGTACACCAAGGAGATCCTGCGCTCCGACGGCGGCGAGGCGCCGGACGCGGTCGTCTCCGTGATGCAGACCCCGTACAACATCGGCCTGTTCACGGCGGTCAAGCGCGCCGGATTCAAGGGCCTCCTCACCGACCCCACCGACTACGACCCAGGTCTGCTCGCCAAGAGCGCGGCGAAGAAGGCCCTGGACGGCGTGCACGTCCTCCTGACCTTCCAGCCGTTCGAGCAGGACAGCGCGGACATGCGGCAGTTCAAGAAGGACATCAGGAAGGCGGCGGGCAAGGACGTACCGCTGAGCATGCACATGATGACCGGCTACATGTCGGCCGACCTCTTCCTCGCCGTCGCCGAGAAGGCGGGCAAGGACCTCACCGTCGACTCCTTCCAGGACGCGGCGGACGGCTACTCCGACACCGACACGATGGTCGGCGACCGCAGCCTGCCCAAGGGGCAGAAGGAGTCGTTCGGCTGCGGCGCCCTCGTCCAGCTCAAAGGCGGGAAGTACGCGGTGTCGTCCCCCTTCACGTGCTACGAACCCATCCCCTTCACATAGGGGCGGACCGCCATGTCGGACCTCCTGGGATTCGTGCTGAGCGGTCTCGTGTCGGGCGCCCTGTACGCCCTCCTCGCGACGGGCCTCGTCCTGTCCTACTCGGCCTCCGGCCTCTTCAACTTCGCACACGGAGCGACCGCGTACCTCTGCGCGCTCGCCTTCCACGAACTGCACTCCGGCTTCGGCTGGCCCGCCGTGCCGACGGCACTGCTGCTCGTCCTCGTGGCCGCCCCGGCGCTCGGCCGGGGCCTGGACCGCCTGATGTTCCGCAAGCTGGCGCGGGTCGGCGAGACCGCGCAGATCGTCGCGACGATCGGCCTGCTCGTCGCGCTGCCCGCGCTCGGCCTGTGGGTGGTGGAGCTCCTTGAGGACGCGGGGGCCCCGGTCGTACCGGCGGAGAACCAGTTCGGTCTGCCGGGCGTCGGCCCGAGCCCCGCGAAGTCCTGGCAGCTGATGGACGGCGTCGGCATCGACTCCGACCAGCTGATCACCTGGGTGACCACGGCGGCGGTGGCCTTCGGCCTCTGGATCCTGATGCGGCACACCCCGCTCGGCCTCAGGCTGCGGGCCGCCGTCGACAACCGCTCGCTGGTGGAGCTGCGCGGCATGAGCGCGGACCGGCTCTCCTCGGTGGCGTGGATGCTGTCGTCGGGCCTCGCGGGCCTGGCGGGCGTGCTCGCGACGCCGCTGCTCGGCCTGTCCTCGCACGACTTCACCCTGTTCCTGTTCGTGTCCGCCACCGCCGCAGTCCTCGGCCGCTTCCTCTCCGTCCCGCTCGCCTTCGCCGGCGGCCTCGGGCTCGGGGTGCTGCAGAACCTCGTGGCGGGGTACGCCGACTTCGCGGAGCGCGTCACCGGCTTCCGCACGGCCGTGCCCTTCCTGATCCTGTTCGCGGGGCTGCTCCTGCTGACGCGGCGGCAGCGGACGGCGGGCACGGCGACGGTGGACGCGCCGCCGGTCGACTACCTCGCCGGTCGGTCGTGGGGGCGCAGGTGGGGGCCTTGGGCGGTGGCGGCGGCGCTCATGGCCGTGGGCTTCTACACGGTGACGACCCCGTTCTGGAGCGGCATCCTCGCCCAAGGCCTCGCGATCTCCCTGGTGTTCATCTCCTTCACGGTGGTGACGGGGCTCGGCGCGATGGTGTCCCTCGCCCAGGCCACGTTCGTGACGGGCGCGGCGCTGGTGGCCGGCCTCCTGATGAGCCACGGGTGGCCGTTCGCCGGGGCGGCCCTGGTGGGGACGTGCGCGGCGGCGGCGCTCGGCGCGCTCGTGGCGCTGCCCGCGCTGCGGCTCGGCGGGCGCTCGCTCGCCCTCGCGACCCTGGCGCTGGCCTTCCTCGCCGATCACGTCCTCTTCCAGCTGGGGTGGTTGCGGAACGGCGACACCGGCTGGGAGATCCCCCGGCCCGTCTTCGGCCCCGTCGACCTCGCCGACGACCGGGCCATGGGGGTCGCGATGGTCGTCCTCGTCACGGCGGCCGTCGCGGCGCTCGGCGCGTTGCGGAACTCGGCTTCGGGGCGGGCGATGCTGGCGGTGCGGTCGGCGCCCGCGGCGGCGATGGCGTCCGGGGTCTCCGTGGTGCGCACGAAGCTGCTCCTGTTCACCCTGTCGGCGGGGCTCGCGGGGTTCGGGGGCGTGATGTACGCGTCCTTCAACACCCGCATCACCGCCACCGACTTCACCGCGATGACCGGGCTGATCTGGTTGGCGGTGGCGGTCGCGGCGGGGGTGCGCAGGGCGCAGTTCGCGGTGGTGGCGGGGCTGGTGTTCGCGATCGTGCCGCATCTGATGGCGGACTACGTGACGGAGTCCGTGCACCTTCCGGTAATCCTGTTCGGGCTCGCGGGGTTGGCGCTGGCCAACGATCCGGACGGGTACTGCGCGGCGGTGTCGGTGCGAAGGCATCGGAGAAGGGTGCGGAGGGTGGGGGGTGAGGTCGCCTCCGGCGGCTCCTTCCCCGAGCCCGCCCCTTCCCGGAACCGGGGCTCCGCCCCAGACCCCGCTCCTCAAACGCCGGAGGGGCTGAAAGGTTCAGTGCCGGAGGGGCCACGGGCGGCGGAGCCGCGGACTTCGGGAAGGGGCGGGGCCGGGGAAAGAGAACCCGCCCTCGCCCTCCGCCACCTCCACGCCGGATACGACGGCACCCCCGTCCTCCACGGAGTGACCCTCACCGTCCACGCGGGCGAGACCGTCGCGCTCCTCGGCCCCAACGGGGCCGGGAAGTCCGCCACTTGCCTCGCGGCGGCGGGCCTGCTCGCGCCGGCGCAGGGCCACGTGTACATCGCCGGACGCGACGTCACCCGCACCGGCGCCGTCCACCGCTCCCGCGCCGGCGTCGTCCTCGCCCCCGAGGGCCGCGGCGTCTTCCCCTCCCTCACCATCGACGAGAACCTCGCCCTGCGCCTGAGGGAACGGGACGAACGCGACGCCGTGTACGAGCGGTTCGCGGGGCTCGCCGCGCGCCGCAAGGTCACCGCGGGCTCGCTGTCCGGCGGTGAGCAGCAGCTGCTCGCCCTCGCGCCCCTGCTGCAACGCCCGCCGAAGGTGCTCATCGCGGACGAGCCCTCGCTCGGCCTCGCGCCGCGCGTGGTCGACGACGTGTTCCGCCTCCTGGTCGAACTCCGGGACGCGGGCGCCGGGTTGCTGCTCGTCGAGGAGAAGGCCGCGGAGATCCTCGGCGTCGCCGACACGGTCGCCTACCTCGCGCAGGGACGCGTCTCCTGGTGCGGACCACGCTCCGAGGTGAGTGCGGACCGCGTCGCGGAGGCGTACCTCGGCATGGCCGCCGACGGCGGACGGCGGACGACGAAGGGCGTGGCGCAGCCATGAGGGAGCACGGGAAGAAGGGGAGGCGGGAGTGCGTACTCGAAGCCGAGGACGTCGGTGTCCGCTTCGGCGGGATCCGCGCCCTCGACGGGGTGGGCCTCGCCGTCCGCCCCGGCGAGGTCTGCGGGCTGATCGGGCCCAACGGGGCCGGAAAGACCACCCTGTTCGACGTCCTGTCCGGTATCCGCAGGCCCGACCGGGGGCGCGTCCTGCTCGACGGCGGCGACGTCACACGGCGCTCCCCCGTGTGGCGCGCCCGCCACGGGATGCGCCGCACCTTCCAGCGGCAGCAGCTCTTCGGGCAGCTGACCGTCACCGACAATCTCGTCGTCGCGCAGGAGTGGCGGGGCGGTGGCGGCGGGTTCGCCGCCGATCTCCTTGCGGCCCCGACCCGGCGCAGGCACGAGCGGAAGCGGCGCGAGCGGGCCGCGGCCGTGCTGCGCGAGTGCGGCCTCGACGCGCTCGCCGGGCACTACGCCGGAGCGCTGCCGACGGGGCAGGCCCGCATGGTGGAGCTGGCGCGCGCGGTCGCGGACCCGCCCGGGGTGCTGCTCCTGGACGAGCCCGCGTCCGGGATGACGGCCGACGAGAGACGTCATCTGGCCGTCGTCGTCCGGCATCTCGCGGACGAGGAGGGCTGCGCCGTACTGCTCGTCGAGCACAACGTCGCCTTCGTGATGGAGCTCTGCGCCCGCGTCGTCGTCCTCGACCTGGGCCGGGTCCTCGCGCAGGGCACCACGGCCGAGGTGCGCGCGGACCCGAGGGTGCGGGACGCCTACCTCGGGACCGCGGGCACGGACGGCTCCGACGGCACGGACGGCTAGCCGATCGTCACGCGCAGGATCTTGTCGGCGCCGTCGGGCTGTCCGCCCATGTTGTCGGCGTTGGTGGTGGACAGCCAGAGCGCGTTCGCGCCGGGCACGGTGGTGACGGCGCGCAGACGTCCGTACGCGCCGACGTAGTAGGACTTCGCGGTACCGACGTCCTCGTTGCCCGCGTTGATCGGTATGCGCCACAGGCGTTGGCCCCGCAGCGCCGCCATGTAGACGGCGCCGTCGACGATCGCGACGCCGCTCGGCGAGGCCTCGGCGACGCCCCAGGTCTTCTTGGGGTTGGTCATGCCGGTGACGGAGCAGGTGCCTTCGCAGGTGGGCCAGCCGTAGTTCCTTCCGGGCTTGATCAGGTTCAGTTCGTCCCTGGTGTTCTGCCCCAACTCCGCCTCCCAGAGCCTTCCTTGGGCGTCGAAGGCGATGCCCTGCGGGTTGCGGTGGCCGATGCTGTAGGCGTAGTTGCCGAACGGGTTGCCGGGGGCGGGCGCGCCGTCCTTCGTCAGGCGCAGGATCTTGCCGTTGAGGGAGTTCCTGTCCTGCGAGAGCGCCGGCTGCTGGGCGTCGCCCGTGGTGGCGTAGAGATGGCCGTCGGGGCCGAAGGCCAGGCGTCCGCCGTTGTGGTACTTGTTCTTCTTGATCCCCTTGAGCAGCGGCTTGTAGCCGGACAGGGTCGTGCCGTCGTACGTCATGCGGGCGATGCGGTTGCCCTCGGTCGAGGTGTGCATCACGTACACGTGGTGGTTGGTGGCCCAGTCGGGGTCGACGGCGATGCCCATGAGCCCACCCTCGCCGCCGGTGGTCTGGGACTCGGGGACGGTGCCGAGCCGCTTCTTCTCCTTGCCGTCCCCGGAGACGCGCCACACGCGGAAGTCGTCGCGCTCGGTGACCAGGGCGGCCGATCCGTCGGGCAGCCAGGCGGTGCCCCAGGGGATGGTCCAGCCGGTGGAGACGGTGGTGACGCCGCCGGGTTCACCGACGGCGGTGGCGGGTTCACCGACGGCGGTGGCGGGTGCGGCGCCGGCGACCGCGGCCGGGGCGGAAGCGGCCGTCAGCGCGGCCGCCGCCGCGAACAGGGCAGCTCTCTTCGTGACACCGTTCATGGGGGTCCTCATCTCAACCAGGGGAGGGGGTTGGGGTGTTACTGGTTCACGGCGTCCGCCGTGTACGTGCGGTACACGTATCGAGGCGCCGTCCCGGCAGGGGCCCGCGCCTCGTCCACCAGCGCACGGACCAGGCCGTGGTCGGGCGAGCGGCGGCAGGCCGGGTCCGTCCGGGCGGCGTCGCCGGTCAGGGCGTACGCCTGGCAGCGGCAGCCCCCGAAGTCGACGGCGCGCAGCTCGCAGCCGCGGCAGGTCTCACTCATCCAGGACTCGCCGCGAAAGCGGGTGAAGGCCTCGGACTCCCGCCAGATCCAGGCCAGTCGGCTGCCCCTGACGCTGGGCGCCGCCGGGCCGAGCAGGTCGGCGGCGGCCGGACAGGGCAGCACGGTGCCGTCGGGGGCGACGGTCAGGGAGAGGGCGCCCCACCCACCCATGCAGGGTTTCGCGACGCCGTCCACGTAGTCGGGCGCCACCCACACCAGTTCCATGCGCCCCGCGAGCCGCTCGCGCCACCGCTCGACCTGCCCGCGGGCCCGCGCGACCTGGGCCCGGTCCGGGAGCAGGGCCGCGCGGTTGCGCAGGGCCCAGCCGTAGAACTGCGCGTTGGCCAGCTCGACGCGGTCGGCGCCCCAGGCGAGGCCCAGCTCCACGAGACCGTCGAGCGCGTCGAGGCTGCCGCGGTGCAGCACGGCGTTGAGACCGAGCGGCAGGCCGGCCTCCGCGACGAGCCGCGCCGCGCGCTCCTTGGCGGCGAACGCCCGTGCTCCCGCGATGCGCCCGGCCGCTTCGGGGTCGGTGTGCTGCACGGAGAGCTGGACACTGCGCAGCCCGGCGTCGACGAGCCGCGCGAGGCGCTCCGCGTGCAGGCCGACGCCGCTGGTGACGAGCTGCGTGTGGATACCGGCGGCGTCGGCCGCCGCGACGATCTCGGCGAGGTCGCGGCGCAACAGGGGCTCTCCACCGGACAGATGGGTCTGCACCACACCGAGGTCCGCTGCCTGACGCAGCACGTCACCCCACTCCCCCGCCGTCAACTCGGCCGAGCGTGCGGTCAGTTCGAGGGGGTTGGAGCAGTAGGCGCAGCGCAGGGGGCAGCCGTGGGTGAGCTCGGCGAGCAGCGCCCAGGGCGGCTCCGGCCCGGTCATCTGAGCCACCCTTCGCAGCGCAACCGCGCGAGGAACGGCGGGACTTCGGAGGCGACCGGCGCGTCGGGGTGACGGCGCGCCAGCTCCGCGACGATGCCGTCGACGTCGCGCTCGCCGTCGCACAGGGCGACGATGCTCCCGGCCGCGCCCCGCAGGACGACGACGCGCTCGGGCAGGAGCAGGAGGTCGACGCCGCGCACCCGGTCGTGGCGCAGGACGACGGAGCGGGCCAGTTCGGGGCGCCAGACACCTCGTACGACATCGTGGGTGGTCATGGCGCGCCTCCGGGTCCGCGGTCCACGGCGTCGAGGAGCGACCACAGCACGTCGCACTTGAACGCGAGGGCGGCGACGGCCCGTTCCTGTTCCTCGCGGGTGCGGGCCCACTTCAGGACGAGGCCGAGCGCCTCCTGCCCGTCGCGGGTGCCCTGTCCGACGCGGCCGCGGAAGTAGGCGAGTCCGTCCGCGTCGATCCACGGGTAGTGCCGTTCGAAGGCGGCGATCCTGGTCCGCATCAGATCGGGCGCGGAGAGTTCGGTGAGGGACGCGGCGACGGCGTCGAGCGCGGGCCTGAGCCTGCAGAAGTTGACGTACCCGTCGACGGCGAGCCGCACCCCGGGCAACACCCTGGAGGCGTCGAGGAGTTGCTCCCTGCCGAGACCTGCGGCCTCGCCGAGCCGCAGCCAGCGCTCGATGCCGCCCTCGCCGTCCCGCTCCCCGTCGTGGTCGCGGATCCTGCGCAGCCAGCCGCGGCGCAGCGCCGGGTCGTCGAACTTGGCGAGGACCAGGGCGTCCTTGACGGGGATGTGCCGCTGGTAGTGGAACCGGTTGGCGATCCAGCGGCGCACCTCGTCGCGGGTGAGGGCGCCCTCGTGCATGCGTACGTTGAAGGGGTGCCGGTCGTGGTAGCGCTCCGCGGAGACGGCGCGCAGCCGGTCCGTGAGCTCGTCCGGGGTCCAGGGGTCGTCGGCGTGGAGCCTCGCGGCCGTGGCCGTCACAGCTCGATCACCATCCCGTCCGCGGCGACGTCGATGCCCCACTCCGCGAGGAGCTTGTACTCCTCGGCGTGCGGGTCACCCAGGGGATTGGTGTTGTTGAGGTGCGTGTAGAGGATGCGGCCCGGCAGCCGCGCCAGGCGGTGGGCCGTGCCGGTGGGTCCCGCGATCGGGCGGTGCCCCATGGCGGTGGCGGTGCGGGCGGCGAACCCGGCACGCACCGGTTCGTCGTCGTCCCAGAAGGTGCCGTCGACGATGACGCAGTCGGCGTCGCGGGCGGCCTCGTCGAACGCCTCGCTCCAGACGGCGAGGGACGGGGCGTAGAGCACGGTGCGGCCGGTGGCGGACTCGGTCAGGCGCAGCCCGACGGACCAGGTGTCCGCGTCGGGCCCGGTCCCCGCGGCGTACCGCGGGCGCTTGGCCGAGATCGGTACGGCGGCGGCGCGGATCCCCGAGCCGCCGCTGAGCGGCAGGCCCTGCCCGGGGACCATTTCCCGCCACCGCACCCGCGTGTAGGGCTCAAGGAGGGTGTCGAGGCGCAGCCCTTCCCGGACGGCGTCGCGCACGGGCGCGGTCGCGAGGACCTCGACGCCGTCGCGGGCCTCGCGCAGCCGGGCGAGGCCGAGGGTGTGGTCGAGTTCGGCGTCGGTGAGGACGACCCCGGCGAGCGGGGTGCGGCGTGCGTCGGGTCCCGCGCCGGGGCGCAGGGCCGGGGTGGACTCGATCTGGTCGCCGATGTCGGGGGTGGCGTTGACGAGGTACCAGCGGTCCTCGCCCACATGGACGGCGAGCGCGGCATGCCGGCGGCGGCGTTCCGGGTGGGCGCGCGCGCCGGTGCACACGGGGCACGCGCAGTTCCACTGGGGCAGCCCGCCGCCCGCCGCGGTGCCGAGCACCTGCAGCAGCATGGCGGCGGGTCCCTACCGGTCGGCGAGCCGGTAGGCGGTGACCTCGAGGGCGGTGTCGACGATCGCGTACTCGGGGGTCTGCCAGCCGGTGGCGTCGGCGGCGGGCCGGCGCGCGGGCTCGGGGGCGGTCTTTTCCTGGTCGGTGCTGTGCATGTCGCTGCCTTCCTGAAGAGGTGGGGGTTTCAGGCCGAAGAGGTGGGGGTTTCAGGAGCGGGCCGAGGAACACGGGCGACGCGGGCAGGGACTCTGTTCACATGGGTGTCCTGCGTTCAGCGGTGTGCCGTTGTGCCATAGGGTCCCGGGGTGTCGGGACACCGTCAATGGTCCGGACCGATCTGGCAGGAATGCAGCACCGCCGCTGATCGTTGACCATGGGAGTACCACCCGACGACTTAAGGATCGAGAGCTCGTGAGCAAGGTCCCCCCGATCATCCTGAACAACGGCGTCGAGATGCCCCAGCTCGGATTCGGCGTCTGGCAGGTGCCGGACGACGAGGCCGAGAAGGCTGTCGCGACGGCCCTGGAGGCCGGGTACCGCAGCATCGACACCGCGGCCATCTACGGCAACGAAGAGGGCACCGGCAAGGCGATCGCCGCCTCGGGCGTGCCCCGCGAGGAGCTGTTCGTCACGACGAAGCTCTGGAACAGCGACCAGGGCTACGACGCGACGCTGCGCGCCTTCGACACCTCCCTGGACAAGCTGGGTCTGGACCACGTGGACCTGTACCTGATCCACTGGCCGCTGCCCTCCAAGGACCTGTACGTGGACACGTACAAGGCCTTCGAGAAGATCCAGGCCGACGGCCGCGCCAAGTCCATCGGCGTCTCGAACTTCCTGCCCGGGCACCTGGAGCGGCTCATCGCCGAGACGTCGGTCATCCCCGCCGTCAACCAGATCGAGCTGCACCCGCACCTCCAGCAGCGCGCGTCCCGCGAGGTCCACGCCGAGCAGGGCATCGCCACCGAGGCGTGGTCGCCGCTCGGCCAGGGCAAGGGCCTCCTCGAGGTCCCGGCGATCGTCGCCATCGCGCAGAAGCACGGCCGCACGCCCGCGCAGATCGTGCTGCGCTGGCACATCCAGCTGGGCAACGTCGTGATCCCCAAGTCCGTGACGCCGTCGCGGATCAAGGAGAACATCGACGTCTTCGGCTTCGAGCTCGACGCCGAAGACATGGCGGCGATCTCGGCGCTGAACGAGGACCGCAGGCTCGGTCCGGATCCGGCCGAGTTCGACGTGGCCTGACCGGCATCGGCCCGCCCCGCCGACCCTTCGGGGTCGGCGGGGCGGGCCGACCGTGTTTTCACCGCGCCGGCCCTCGGTTGGTCCGCTCTCCGTACGTCTATCCGTACGTCAACCGACCTTGTGGCACAGGCCGGTTGACGCCCGGTGCCCCTCAGGCGCCCTTCACCGGCTTACGCGTCCTTCACCGCCACATGCACCGTCTGCGCCGAGAGGACGAACAGGTCCGGGCGGCGGTACAGGCTCTGCGGGTCGTCCGCGTCCAGGAGGCGGTCGAAGGTGGCGGCGTCGTCCGGGGAGAGCCGGTCCGCCTGCATCTCGCGGCGGCGCGTGAACTCCGCCACCACATGGGCGCGGGCGTCGTCCGGGAGCGGGGCGGGCAGGTCGAGGAGGAAGCTGCGGGTGGCCTCGTACCGCAGGCCGGCGGCGGTCAGGAGCGCCGGCCAGTCCTCCGTCGCGCCCTTGGAGCCGTCCAGGCCCTCGCGCATCCCGGTGAACCACTCCTCGTCGGCGGCCTCCAGACGGGAGAGGAGCGCGGGACGGCCGAAGCCGATGTCACGGGGGAGGTAGCGGGCGGTCAGGCCGCCCTCCAGGAGGGCGACGGCGCCGCCGGGTGCCAGGCGGTCGGCGAGCGCGGCGAGGGCGCCGGCCTGGTCCCCGACGTGGTGCAGGGACCTGCACAGCCACAGCAGGTCCGCCCGCGGTACGTCCTCGATGTCGTCGGGGAGCGCGGCGCGCACCGTGCCGAAGCGGTCCGTGAGCCCTTCGTCCGCCGCGCGCTCGCGGGCGCGCTCCAGGAGCCGCTCCTCGGGGTCGGCCGCGACGACGCGCGCCTTGGGGAAGGCGTCGGCGAGCACGAGGGAGACGGCGCCGGGGCCGCTGCCGACGTCGACGACGACGCCGGGGTCGGGGACCCAGCGGTTCAGCCAGGCGGCCACCTCGCCGTACATGGGGGCGGCGATGCGGGCGAAGCGCTCCAGCATCTCGCCCATGGCGGACCAGTCCAGGTCGTCGTGGCTGTGGCTGTGGCTGTGCCCGTGGCCGGTGCCGTGACCGTGGCTCGCGCCCTGCCGCCCGTGGCCCTGTCCCTGCCCGTGTCCGTGGTCGTGGTCGTGGTCGTGACCCATCGTGTGGTGCCGCCTTCCGTCTCTGCCCTCGTGACCTTCGTGGCCTCGCGCCCCTCATGCGGGGCATGCGGGGACAGGACCAGCGTGCTCCCGACTTCCCGTTCTCGGCGAATGATGTTGCCGGGGCGGCAAAAACCGGCAGCCGGACCCTCAGCTCAGCTTCCGGTACGCCCGCAGGCTGAACTGCGGATCGGGCCGCGCGACCTCCTGGTCCGGCAGCTTCGCGAGGCCCGCCGCGAGGCGTTCGGCCAGCGGCCCGTCGGGCGGGATCCGCGTGAACCAGCCGCGGCGCAGGTCGTCGACCGTGGAGAGCGGGGTACGGCCCTGCCCGTGGCCGCGGAAGCCGGCCCGCCCCACCGGCGCGAGGCCCCGCTCGGCCGCGTACACGTCGACGTCGGCGGCGCGGTCGACCGCGGGCCGCACCGGGCGCGGGGCGAGGACGGCGTCGATGTCGCTGCCCACGTCGTGCGAGGCCGCCTTGTCGACGGTGGTGACGTAGACCCCGCCGGGCCGGAGCACCCGCGCGCACTCGGCGACGACCGCCCTGGTCTCCTCGGCGCCGGACAGCAGGTGCAGCAGCCAGACGGTGCTCACCGCGTCGAACACCCCGTCGGGGAAGGGCAGTTGACGGCTGTCGCCGAGGACGATGGCGCCCGGCACCCGGTCGGCGGCCATCCGCGTCATGCGGTGCGCCGCGTCGACCCCCGTCACC
The DNA here is from genome assembly GCF_055558735.1 of Streptomyces sp. NPDC025651. Taxonomy (NCBI): domain Bacteria; kingdom Bacillati; phylum Actinomycetota; class Actinomycetes; order Kitasatosporales; family Streptomycetaceae; genus Streptomyces; species Streptomyces sp. NPDC025651. Next base: position 333,130 of record NZ_JBVHLZ010000008.1, on the reverse strand, counting down.
CGCAGCCCGTCGCGGGCGGCCAGGCACCGTGTGACCAGGCCGGTCCCGCAGGCCACGTCGAGGAGCGTGCGGGCGTCGGCGGGCACCAGGCCGAGCACGGCGGCCGCGGCCGCGGCGGCGCGGGGCTCACCCCCGCGCGAGGCGTCGTAGCGGTCGGCTTCCTTGCTGTAGTCCAGCATCGCCGGACTCACTCGGCGCCGTGCGCGGGGGCGAACTCCTCGACCCTGCGGGCGAGTTCGAAGTCGAGGTCGGTGAGCGCGCCGCCCGCGCTGTGCGTGTTCACCGCCAGCGTCACGGTGTTGTAGCCGAGCGTCAGGTCACTGTGGTGGCCGAGTTCCTCCTGCGTCTGGGCGACGTGGACCACCAGGGCGGTCGCCGCGAAGTGCGAGCCGAGGCGGTAGGTGCGGGTGATCCGGTCGCCGTCGAGGGACCAGCCGGGCAGTTCGGCGAGGCGGTCCTCGATCTCCTTCAGCGAGAGCGGTTCGGGGGTGGTCATGGTCACGCTCCTTCCAGGAAGTCCATCACCAAGTCCATCTCCGGCTCACCTTGCCACAAACTGTTTCGACTACCGTCTACGTATGACAACCGCCGCGCCCGGCAAGGGGAGCACCAAAGGCAAGGCCAAGGGGAACGCCCGGGACAACGCCTCCGGGGTGGGGCCGCTGCTGCGCGGCTGGCGCGAGCGGCGCCGCGTCAGCCAGCTGGAGCTCGCCCTGCGCGCCGACTCCTCGGCACGGCACATCAGCTTCGTCGAGACGGGCAGGTCGCGCCCGAGCGAGGAGCTCGTGCTGCGCCTCGCGGACCACCTCGACGTGCCGGTGCGCGAGCGCAACTCCCTGCTGCTCGCGGCCGGTTACGCACCCCGCTTCCGCGAGACCCCGCTGGACGACCCCTCGATGGGCACGCTGCGCGAGGGCCTGGAGCAGCTCCTGGCCGGCTACGAGCCCTACCCGGCCCTGGTCGTCGACGCGGCGTACGACGTCGTCGCGGCCAACCGCGGCATCGCGATGATCATGGAGGGTGTCCCGGAGCACCTGCTCCGGGAACCGCTGAACGCGATGCGGCTGACCCTCCACCCCGAGGGCCTCGCCCCCAGGATCCGCAATCTGCGCGAGTGGCGCGGGCACCTGCTGCACCAGATGGAGCGGCAGATCGCGCTGCAGCGCTCGGACGCGCTGCGCGCGGTGTACGACGAGGTCGCGGCGTACCCGGTGGGGGACCCGGGGGTGGACGCCTTCGCGGCGGGCACGGAGGTGCCGTACTTCGCGCTGCCCCTGCGCATCGAGCACGACGGCCACGTCCTGTCCTTCGTCTCGTCCATCTCGACGTTCAACACCCCGATGGACGTGACGGTCGCCGAGCTGGCCATCGAGACGCTGCTCCCGGCCGACCCGGCGACGGTCAAGTTCCTGCAGTCACGCATGTCCTGAGGGGCAACGCTCAGGCCCGCACCGCCCGCAGCGCCGCGTACTGCAGCGCGGCGAAGCCGCCCACGGTCACGGCCTGCAGCGGGATCCACACCGTCCCGGCCGTGGTGGGCGAGAACCAGGCGACCAGCGCGACGACGCTGAGCACCGCCCAGGCGGCGTTGATCTCGACGACCGCCTGCACGGCGGGCGTCGGCGGGCTCTTGCGCGCCCCGAGGAGACCGACGCCCGCGGCGTACAGGACGAGCCCGGCGCCGAGGCCGAGCAGCAGCCCCGGGTCGACCCCGAGGAAGCGCCCGAGCGGGCCGGACGCGGCGGCGTACGCGATGCCGTTGGCCCCGGTCACCACCGCGTCCAGGCCGAGGAAGCGGCGCAGCATCGTCGTCGGGTCGGTGGTGCGGGCCAGCGTGGCGAGGGGGTAGGTCGACGTGGTCATGGCGGGCTGCCTCCAAGCGGCGGTACGGAGCGGATACTGGTGACGGATCCGGTCTCTGCGGGCCGGCCCTGATCCGTTGCCACCACTGTGCCGAGCCCGCGCCACCCGGTCGATTACGTGCGAGGTAATGCCCGTCCCTCCCGTCCGCAACCCGTACGGCGGCTGCCAGCAGGTGCCCCGGGATCGCCGCACCTAGGTTCGATGGGAGGCAGACCTAGGGAGCTCCACGGTGACAGAGACGACCGAGCCCGCCGCCGCCCTCCTGCGGGCGGGGAAGTTCTTCCGGCGCGGCACCGCCGCCCCCGACCTGCACAGCGTGTCGCTGACCGGGGGAAGGGACGCGGACACCTTCTACCGGGACCGCTGGAGCCACGACAAGGTCGTGAACTCCACGCACGGCGTGAACTGCACCGGTTCCTGCCGGTGGAAGGTGTATGTCAAGGACGGCATCATCACCTGGGAGACGCAGGCGACGGACTATCCGAGCGTGGGTCCCGACCGCCCCGAGTACGAGCCGCGCGGCTGCCCGCGCGGCGCCGCGTTCTCCTGGTACACGTACTCCCCCACCCGTGTGCGCTACCCGTATCTGCGCGGCGTCCTCCTGGAGATGTACCGGGAGGCGAAGGCGCGCCTGAAGGATCCGGTGCTCGCCTGGGCCGACATCCAGAGCGACCCGGAGCGCCGCAGGACGTACCAACAGGCGCGCGGCAAGGGCGGGTTGGTGCGGGCGAGCTGGGACGAGGCCGTCGAGATCGTCGCCGCGGCGCACGTCCACACGATCAAGACGTACGGCCCGGACCGCGTCGCCGGGTTCTCCCCCATCCCCGCGATGTCGATGGTGTCGCACGCGGCGGGGGCCCGCTTCATGGGCCTGATCGGCGCGCCGATGCTCTCCTTCTACGACTGGTACGCGGACCTGCCGGTCGCCTCGCCGCAGGTGTTCGGCGACCAGACCGACGTACCGGAGTCGGGCGACTGGTGGGACGCCGCGTATCTGATGATGTGGGGCTCGAACGTCCCCGTGACCAGGACGCCCGACGCGCACTGGATGGCCGAGGCCCGCTACCGCGGCCAGAAGGTCGTGGTCGTGGCGCCCGACTACGCCGACAACGCCAAGTTCGCCGACGAGTGGCTGCATCCGCACCCGGGCACGGACGGGGCCCTCGCCCTCGCGATGGGGCACGTGATCCTCAAGGAGTTCTTCGTCGACCGCCCGACGGACTTCTTCACCGACTACGTACGCAAGTTCACCGATCTGCCCTTCCTGGTGACGCTGACCGAGCGCGACGGCGCGTACGTGCCCGCGAAGTTCCTGCGCGCCAGTGACCTGGGCGAGGAGGGCGAGGGCGGTGAGTGGAAGACGGCGGTGCTCGACGAGACGACGATGCAGCCCGCCGTGCCCAACGGCTCGCTGGGCTTTCGCTGGACCGAGTCGGGCAAGGGCAAGTGGAACCTCGAACTGGGCTCCATCAAGCCGCTGTTGACCCTGCACGGCGCGGACGTCGCGGCGGGCGTCGAGGTCCTGCTGCCCCGCTTCGACACCGAGGGCGGCACGCACGGCCAGGGCCGGGGCGAGGTCGTGCGGCGCGGGGTGCCCGCGACCCGGCTCGGTGGACAGGAAGGGCCGCTGGTCACCACGGTCTTCGATCTGCTGCTCGCGCAGTACGGCGTCGGGCGCGCGGGGCTGCCGGGCACGTGGCCCGCCTCGTACGACGACGCGGACACGCCGGGCACCCCCGCCTGGCAGGAGGCGCACACCTCCGTCCCAGCCGCCAAGTGCGTCAAGATCGCACGGGAGTTCGCGACGACGGCCGAGAAGTCGCGCGGGCGCTGCATGATCCTGATGGGCGCGGGGACCAACCACTGGTTCCACTCCGAGACGATCTACCGCGCGTTTCTCGCGCTGCTCCAGCTCACCGGCTGCCAGGGCCGCAACGGCGGCGGCTGGGCGCACTACGTCGGGCAGGAGAAGTGCCGCCCCTCCACCGGTTGGGCGACGCTGGCGAGCGCCAACGACTGGAGCAGGCCGCCGCGGCAGATGATCGGCGCCGCCTACTGGTTCCTCAACACCGACCAGTGGCGTTACGACAGGTTCGCGGCGGACGTCCTGTCCTCACCGCTCGGCGAGGGCCGCTTCGCGGGGATGACGGGCGCCGACTGCCTGGCCCTGTCGGCCCGTTCCGGGTGGATGCCGTCGTACCCGACGTTCGACCGCAACTCCCTCGACCTGGGCGCGACGACGGGCGACCCGGTGGCCAACGTCGTCGACGAACTCAAGGCGGGCACCCTGAAGTTCGCCTGCGAGGACCCCGACGCCCCCGAGAACTGGCCGCGCGTCCTGACGCTGTGGCGCGCCAACCTGCTCGGCTCGTCCGCGAAGGGCGCCGAGTACTTCACCAAGCACCTCCTTGGCACGCACTCCTCGCTGCGGGCCGAGGAGGCCGCGCCGAACGAGCGTCCCTCGACGGTCACTTGGCGCGAGCAGGCACCGGAGGGCAAGCTCGACCTGCTCGTCTCGCTCGACTTCCGGCAGACGTCATCGACGCTCCTGTCGGACGTGGTCCTGCCCGCCGCCACCTGGTACGAGAAGCACGACCTGTCGACCACGGACATGCACCCCTACGTGCACTCCTTCACCCCGGCCGTCGACCCGCCCTGGCAGGCCCGCACCGACTTCGACACCTTCCGCGCCCTCGCGGACCGGCTCAGCGAGCTGTCCGTCGAGCACCTCGGCGTACGCAAGGACGTCGTCGCCACCGCCCTGCAGCACGACACCCCGGGAGAGACGGCGCAGCCCGGCGGCGTCGTCCTGGACTGGCGCAAGGGCGAGTGCGAGGCGATCCCGGGCAGGACCATGCCGAACCTGGCGGTGGTCGAGCGCGACTACACCGCGATCGGCGCGAAGTTCGCCTCGCTCGGCCCGCTCGTGGAGCGGCTCGGCCTGCCGGTGAAGGGCATCGCCTTCCACCCCGACCAGGAGGTGGAGGACCTGCGCGAGCGCAACGGCGTGGTGCGCGGCGGCCCCGCCGACGGCCGGCCCGCCCTGGACACCGCGGTCAAGGCGGCCAACACGATCCTCGCCCTGTCCGGCACGACCAACGGCCGCCTCGCCACCCAGGGCTTCCACACCCTGGAGGCGCGCACCGGCCAGCAGATGGCGCACCTGGCGGCCGAGCACGAGGGCAAGCGCATCACGTACGCCGACACCCAGGCCGCGCCCGTGCCGGTGATCACGTCGCCGGAGTGGAGCGGCAGCGAGTCCGGCGGGCGCAGGTACACGGCGTTCACGCTCAACACCGAGCACCTCAAGCCCTGGCACACCCTGACCGGGCGTCAGCACTTCTTCATCGACCACGACTGGATGCACGAGCTGGGCGAGGCGATGCCCGTCTACCGGCCGCCCCTGGACATGAACCGGCTCTTCGGGGAGCCACGGCTCGGCCCGGACGGCGAGAAGGAGGTGACGGTCCGTTACCTCACCCCGCACAACAAGTGGTCGATCCACTCCGAGTACCAGGACAACCTCTTCATGCTCTCGCTCTCGCGCGGCGGCCAGTCCATCTGGATGGCGCCGCAGGACGCGGAGGCGATCGGCGTGCAGGACAACGACTGGATCGAGGCGGTCAACCGCAACGGCGTGGTCGTGGCGCGGGCGATCGTCTCGCACCGGATGCCCGCGGGCACGGTCTACATGCACCACGCGCAGGAGCGCACGGTGAACGTCCCCAAGGCGGAGACCACCGGCAAGCGGGGCGGCATCCACAACTCCCTGACCCGTCTCATCCTCAAGCCGTCCCATCTCATCGGCGGCTACGCCCAGTTGTCGTGGGCGTTCAACTACCTGGGCCCGACGGGCAACCAGCGCGACGAGGTCACCGTCATCCGCCGCCGCTCGCAAGATGTGGAGTACTGACATGAGGGTCATGGCCCAGATCGCGATGGTGATGAACCTCGACAAGTGCATCGGGTGCCACACCTGTTCGGTCACCTGCAAGCAGGCGTGGACCAACCGCGACGGCATGGAGTACGTCTGGTTCAACAACGTCGAGACCCGCCCGGGGCAGGGCTATCCGCGCCGCTACGAGGACCAGGAGAAGTGGCGCGGTGGCTGGGAGCTGAACAGGCGGGGCGCCCTGAAGCTGAAGAACGGCGGCCGCGTCAAGTCGCTCCTGGAGATCTTCTCCAACCCCAAGCTGCCGGAGATCAAGGACTACTACGAGCCCTGGACGTACGAGTACAAGAACCTCACCGACGCCCCGCTCGGCGACGACTACCCGGTGGCCGAGCCGCGTTCGCTGATCTCGGGCAAGCCGATGAAGATCGAGTGGTCGTCGAACTGGGACGACAACCTCGGTGGCGCCACCCGGTACGGCGACCTGGACCCGATGGTGGCCAGGACCCGCCAACAGGCCGCGGAGAAGGTGAAGTTCGCCTTCGAGCAGACGTTCATGTTCTATCTGCCGCGGATCTGCGAGCACTGCCTGAACCCGGCGTGCGTGGCGTCGTGTCCGTCCGGCGCGATGTACAAGCGGTCGGAGGACGGCATCGTCCTGGTCGACCAGGACCACTGCCGGGGCTGGCGCAAGTGCGTGACCGGCTGCCCGTACAAGAAGGTCTACTTCAACCACCGCACCGGCAAGGCCGAGAAGTGCACGCTGTGCTACCCGCGCGTCGAGGTGGGGCTGCCCACGGTCTGCTCGGAGACGTGCGTGGGCCGGCTTCGCTATCTCGGCGTGATCCTGTACGACGCCGACAAGGTGACGGCGGCCGCCTCGGAACCCGACGAACACAAGCTGTACGAGGCGCAGTTGGGTGTCTTCCTCGACCCCGAGGACCCCGAGGTGCGGCGTGAGGCCGAGCGGGCCGGGATCGCGCACGACTGGATCGAGGCCGCGCGCCGCTCCCCCGTGCACGCCCTGATCAGCAGGTACAAGGTGGCGCTCCCGCTGCACCCGGAGTACCGCACGATGCCAATGGTCTGGTACATCCCGCCGCTGTCGCCGGTGGTGGACGCGCTGAACGAGACGGGCCACGACGGCGAGGACGCGGCGAACCTCTTCGGCGCGATCGACACCCTGCGCATCCCCCTGGAGTACCTGGCGGAGATCTTCACCGCGGGCGACGTGGAGCCGGTCCGCTCCTCGCTGGAGAAGCTGGCGGCGATGCGGGCGCACATGCGGGCCATCAACCTCGGGGAACGGCCCGACAGTTCGGTCGCCGGGTCGGTGGGCATGTCGGGACCCGAGATCGAGGAGATGTACCACCTGCTGGCCATCGCCAAGTACGAGGACCGGTACGTGATCCCGACCGCGGCGGTCGCCGACGCGCAGCGCCTGGAGGAGTCGGCGCTGCCGGACTCGTGCAGCCTCGACTACGAGGACGGCCCCGGGATGGGCGGCGACGGGCCGTTCGGCCAGGACTCGGGACGCAGGCAGCTGCCGCTGGTCACCATCGAGAACTTCCACGCGCTGCGCAAGCGGCAGACCGCCGACACTCCGGAGGAGGAAGAGCGATGAACGAACACGCCGTTCTCTACCAGGCCGCCGCGCTGTGCCTCGCCTACCCGGACGAGGAGTTCCACGAGCGGCTGCCCCTGCTCAAGGCCGCGGCACCGCCCCGGTTCGACGCCTTCCTCGCGTACGCGGCCGACGCCGACCCGCGTGAACTGGCCGCGCACTACGTCCAGGTCTTCGACTTCAAGAACCGGCACAGCCTGTATCTGAGCTGGTGGAGCGATGGCGACACCCGGCGGCGCGGCATGGCCCTGGTCCGCTTCAAGGAGGTCTACCGCGCGCACGGCCTGGAGTTCAGCGACGAGGAGCTGCCGGACTTCCTGCCGGCGGTCCTGGAGTTCTCCGCGCACGCGGGTCCCGTCCTGCTCACCGAGCACCGCGGCGGCCTCGAACTGCTGCGGCTCGCGCTGAGCGACTTCGGCACGCCCTACGCCGCGGTCGTCGAGGCGGTGTGCGCGACGCTGCCGGGGCCCTCGCCCAAGGACCGTGCGCAGGCCCTTGAGCTGGCCCGCTCGGGGCCGCCGCGCGAGGACGTCGGCCTGGAACCCTTCGCACTTATCGGGGAGCGACCTTCATGAACACGCTGCTGTGGGGCGCCCTTCCCTACATCGCCTTTGTCCCGCTCGTCGTGGGCACCGCCTGGCGCTATCGGTACGACAAGTTCGGCTGGACGACGCGCTCCTCGCAGGTCTACGAGTCCAAGCTCCTGAACATCGCCTCGCCGATGTTCCACTACGGCATCCTGTTCGTGTTCGTCGGCCATCTCATGGGCCTGTTCGTGCCGGAGTCGTGGACGGACAAGGTCGGCCTGACCGAGAGCGCGTACCACAAGCTGTCGCTGTGGGGCGGCACGGCGGCGGGCGCGCTCGCGGTGCTCGGCATCCTGATGCTGCTCCACCGCCGCCGCACCAAGGCTCCGGTGTTCCGCGCGACCACCACCAACGACAAGGTGATGTACCTCGTGCTGCTCGCGGCGATCGTGATGGGCATGTGGGCCAAGCTGACCAACTCCGGTCTCGACGAGGGCTACAACTACCGCGAGTCCCTCGCCCCTTGGGCCCGAAGCCTGTTCACGCTGCAGCCCGACGTGGACCTGATGGTGGGCGTCCCGCTCACCTTCCAGATCCACGCCGTCATCGGGATGCTGCTCTTCGCGCTGCTGCCCTTCACCCGCCTCGTCCACATGTTCAGCGCGCCGGTGCAGTATCTGTTTCGGCCGTATGTGGTGTACCGCAGCAAGGATCCGAAGCGTGTCGCTGCGCGGCCTGAGCGGAGAGGGTGGGAGCGCGCAGATTCATGACGCCGTCTGCGGGTACGTCGTGGCTTGTCGCGCAGTTCCCCGCGCCCCTTACGGGGCGCCTCCGTCGCCCCTACCCTCCTTCTCGTCGTCCACGATCTCCGCGTCCACCACGCCCTCCTCGGCGGCCGAGTCCTGGGGCGGCTGCTCCGCCGAGGCTCCGGCGCCCGTGTTCGCGTACATGGCCTGGCCCATCTGCTGGCTCACGGCGGCGAGCTTCTCGGCGCCCGCCCGCAGGGCCGCCGTGTCGTCGGCGCGGTTCTTGAGCAGGTCCTTCAACTCGGCTGCCGCGGACTCCACTTCGGTCCTCGTGGCCGCGGGGACGCGCGCCATGTTCTCGGCGTTGTCGCGCAGGAACCGCTCCGTCTGGTAGACGAGCTGCTCGGCCTGGTTGCGGGTCTCCGCGGCCTCGCGGCGCCTGCGGTCCTCCTCCGCGTGCTCCTCGGCCTCCCTGACCATGCGGTTGATGTCGTCCTTGGGCAGCGCGGAGCCGCCGGTCACCGTCATGCGCTGCTCGCGGCCCGTGGCCTGGTCCTTGGCCGAGACGTGCATGATTCCGTTGGCGTCGATGTCGAAGGTGACCTCGATCTTGGGGACGCCGCGCGGCGCGGGCGGCAGCCCGGTGAGGTCGAAGACGCCGAGCTTCTTGTTGTAGGCGGCGATCTCCCGCTCGCCCTGGAAGACCTGGATGCCGACCGAGGGCTGGTTGTCCTCCGCGGTCGAGAAGGTCTCCGAACGCTTCGTGGGGATCGTGGTGTTGCGCTCGATGAGCTTGGTCATGATGCCGCCCTTGGTCTCGATGCCGAGCGACAGCGGCGTCACGTCGAGGAGCAGGACGTCCTTGACGTCCCCGCGGATCACTCCGGCCTGCAGGGTCGCGCCGAGCGCCACCACCTCGTCCGGGTTGACGCCCTTGTGCGGGTCCTTGCCGGTGAGCTCCCTGACGAGTTCCGTGACGGCGGGCATCCGTGTGGAGCCGCCGACCAGGATCACGTGGTCGACGGCGGAGAGCTTGACGCCGGCGTCCTTGACCGCCTGGTGGAAGGGCTGCTTGCAGCGGTCGAGCAGGTCCGAGGTGAGCTCCTGGAACTGGGCGCGCGTCAGTTTCTCGGCCAGGTGCAGCGGTCCTTCGGCGGAGGCCGTGATGTAGGGCAGGTTGATGTCGGTCTCGCTCGACGAGGACAGCTCGATCTTCGCCTTCTCGGCGCCCTCGCGCAGGCGCTGCAGGGCCATCTTGTCCTTGCCGAGGTCCACGCCGTGCGCGTTCTTGAACTGCCGCACCAGGTACTCGACGATCCGCTGGTCCCAGTCGTCGCCGCCCAGCTGGGTGTCGCCGTTGGTGGCCTTGACCTCGATGACGCCCTCGCCCATCTCCAGGAGCGACACGTCGAAGGTGCCGCCGCCGAGGTCGAAGACGAGCACGGTCTGGTCGTCGCCCTTGTCCAGGCCGTAGGCGAGGGCCGCCGCGGTCGGTTCGTTGATGATGCGCAGGACGTTCAGGCCCGCGATCTCGCCGGCCTCCTTGGTGGCCTGGCGCTGGGTGTCGTCGAAGTAGGCGGGCACGGTGACGACCGCGTCGGTGACGTCCTCACCCAGGTAGGACTCGGCGTCGCGCTTGAGCTTCTGCAGGACGCGCGCGGACAGCTCCTGCGCGGTGTAGCGGGTGCCGTCCACGGAGCCGCTCTCCGGGAAGCGCCAACTCCCGTCGCCCATGTGGCGTTTGACGGAGCGGGCGGTGCGCTCCACGTTGGTGACCGCCTGCCGCTTGGCGACCTCGCCCACCAGGACGTCGCCGCTCTTGGCGAAGGCGACGACCGAGGGGGTGGTGCGCGCGCCCTCGGCGTTGGCGACGACGGTGGGCTCACCGCCCTCCAGCACGGCCACCACTGAGTTCGTCGTCCCGAGGTCGATCCCGACCGCACGTGCCATGGTCCAGTCCCTTCCGCAGCGAGCCCAAGTCCCCCGTTTCCAGGTCTACTCCACTCCCCATCACAAAACTTGAGTGAGATCCTGTCAACCCCCGGATGCGACAATGCCGCCGCCCCGGAGGGGGCGACGGCATCGTCAACAGGCGTCGGGTCAGGCCAGCTTGGCCGAAAGCGTGATGGTGGTGCCCGACAGGGCCTGGCTCACCGGGCAGTTGGCCTTCGCGTCCTCGGCGGCCGACACGAAAGCGGCCTCGTCGAGACCCGGCACGGTGCCCTCGACGGTGAGGTGGATGCCGGTGATGCCGGTGCCGGGCTGGAAGGTCACGTCGGCGGACGTGGTGAGCCGGGTGGGCGGGGTGCCCGCTCCGGTGAGGCCGTGCGACAGCGCCATGGAGAAGCAGCTGGAGTGCGCGGCAGCGATCAGCTCCTCCGGGCTGGTCTTGCCATTGGCCTGCTCGGCGCGCGACGGCCAGGACACCGCCTGCTCCCCGATGCCGGAGGAGTCGAAGGTGACGGTGCCCGAGCCCTCCGTCAGAGAGCCTTCCCAGACCGTGTGCGCGGAGCGCGTGGTTGCCACGATGCAGTTCCCTTCAGTGCGGTTCCGTGATCGGAAGTTCCGTGGCCCCCCATCCGATCACACTCCGGATGAAAACGGGCCGCGCGGGCCCCCGTCCGGCCCGCGACGTGTTCGATCGGGGTGCGCAGGTACGGCTCCGCCGATACGAACACATTGTGTGCGACGCCGCGCCACAGAGGCCGCTGATGTGCGGGAACAGGCCTGTGACGGGGGCTCTATGGCCGGAATGACAACTGGGCAACACCCGTCGACGGTGACACTTTTTTGGCCCCTCGCGCACGGCGCGAGGAGAACCGTCCAGGGGGTATGGCCATGCGCATCAACTACTCGGACCACGGTCCGTCCCCGCTCGAACCGGAGAAGCCGGGAGCTGCGGGCACACGCGACTCGACCTTCGGCTGGTGGGGTGCCTTCAGCATCCAGAAGTTCGTCAACCAGTCACCGCTCTTCCACACGCACGCCGACGCCACGGGCTGGCTGGCGTACCTCCAGCAGTTCTACGACCGCAACTTCTGGTTCGCCGACGGCGGCGCGCAGGTGTGGGCGTACGAGGAGACGTACGACAACTGGCAGGACCGCTACGGCATGGACGCGGTCTGCGCGGTGTACCACTCGGGCCACGGCGGCATGGACGGCAACGGCGTCTTCTTCGCGCCGCTCGGCGGCGTGTGGGACGGCCGCAGTGACGCCATCTCCAACCGGATGGCGCTCGGCAACGAAAAGGCCAACTACGTCTTCTGGTCGACGTGCACCTCGCTGCGCGTCCTCGGCGGCCACTCCCCGATCCGCACCTGGGCCGGTCCCAACATCGGCTTCCGGATGATCTTCGGCTTCGAGACGGTCAGCATCGACAGTCCCGACTACGGCAAGAAGTTCTGGGAGAAGTGGCGGGCCGGACAGACGTTCTGCGACGCGTGGCTCAACGCCAGCTGGGACATCTACCACGGCCAGGCGCCCTCCGTGTGCGCGGTCGGCGCCACCCAGGCCGAGGCCACCAACCGCCTCAACACCGAGCGGAACTTCTTCCGCGAGCACGTGCCGGACAACTGGTACGCGTGGCGCTGGTACAACGCGCGCGAAGGCGTCAGGGAGCCGCTCGCCCAGCTCCCCGGGCAGCACAAGATCGTGCAGCTCGCGCCCCGCGACCCGAGCGCGGAGCTCACCAGGATCGGGCAGTTGGCGGAGTTCCCCTCGGCGGCGCTGCAGGACGTGCAGATCGAGCGGCAGGGCGTGCTCAACGCCTCCTCCGGCGACCGGATCGTCTCCACGGGCCCGCAGGGCGTGCGCTGGGTCAGGCTCGCCGAGGGCAACCACCGCAACACCCAGCAGCTGCCCACCGACCGCGCCGTCGAGGCGGCGCGCGCGTTCGCCGAGAGGTACGCGGACGGTGCCGAACTGGTCGTCGACAGCGTGCACGACCTGATGCAGAACTCCGGGACGAAGGACGGCTCCGAGGTCGGCCGCCCGGTCTCCCTGGAGACGCACGTGACGTTCCGCCAGGTCTTCGACGGCGTGCCCGTCATCACCCCGGGCCGCGGCCTGATCCGCGTCGGTCTCGACAACGACGGCACGGTCGTCCAGTCCCAGATCGCGACCCGCGAGGCCACCGGCGTCACGCGCGAGCCCAGCACGGAGATCTCGCCGCCTCCGCCCAAGGGCGGCAAGGCGACGGCGGCCCCGCTGGAGCGCGACCCGCGCAGGGCGCTCGACGCGGCGCAGCGCAGGCTCCTCGCCGAGCTCGCGGCGGTCACCGCGGACGAGCCGGAGCAGGGCGCCGCGGCACAGGCCGTGCCCGAGGTCCGGGACGTCCCCGGCACCTTCGAGGTCGGCTACGAGATGGAGGGCAACGAGGCCTACCCCGCGGCCCGCAAGCTGATCGAGATCGGTCCGCAGGACGGCATGTTCAAGACACGCCGCTGGGTCGTCGCGCCGCTGGCGAGGTAGGCGCGACCGCGGGTCGCCCCCGCCGTTGGGGGCGGAGGGGGCGACCCGCCACCACGGAACGGATCAGCTGTGCGAGGTGGCGGCCCGCTGCTTGCGGGCCGCCATCCACGCGTAGACGAGGACACCGACGAACAGGAACAGCACGCCCTGGTAGACGGCCGCGTAGCCGGATCCGGCGACGAGCCACATGGAGAACGCGAACGCGACGCCCGCGAGGACGGAATCCCGTACGAGACGGCCGCGGTTGACGCGCTCGCGCTGCCCGGAGACCAGGAAGTAGATCTGCGCCGCGGTGGCGAGGAGGTAGGGCACGGTCGCCGTGAACGTGGTGATCAGGACGAGCGACTCGAAGACGCCGCCGGAGCCCGCCGTGTAGTTGTAGACGGTCAGGAGCGAGGCGAGGACGACGGTGACGAGGACGCCGACGGTCGGCACGCCGCGCTTCTTCTTCCCGAACGCGCTCGGGAAGAGGCCGTCCCTGGCGGCCGCGTACGGCGTCTGGGCGCTCAGCAGCGTCCAGCCGTTCAGGGCGCCGACCATCGAGATCAGCGCGGCGAGGGCGACCGCGGTGCCGCCCCAGGACCCGCCGAACATGACGTCGACGGCGTCCGAGAACGGGGCGGTGGAGGTCACCAGCTTGTCGTGGGCGACGGTCCCGAAGACGGCGAGGGTGCCGAGCAGATAGACCAGGGCGGCGCCGAGGGTGCCGAGGATGGTGGCGCGCCCCACGTTACGCCGCGGGTCGCGCACCTCGCCGGCGCTGACGGCGGCGGACTCGACCCCGAGGTAGGAGAAGAGCAGGATCGCGGCGGCCGCGGAGACGGCCCCCAGCGGACTGTCGTCGCTCGCCTGGAACGGCCCGAGGTTGGCGCTGTCGAAGAAGAAGAGCCCGCCGATCGCGACGAGCAGCAGCGGCAGGAACTTCAGGACGGTGGCGACCAGCTGGACGGCGCCGACGTACCGCGTACCCGCGAAGTTGGCGAGCGCGGGAAGGAGTTGGAGGACCAGCGCGGCCAGGCAGGCGGTCCACTTGTGGTCGTTGACCGGGATCAGGACGTCCAGATAGCCGACGGCGGCGACGGCGAGCGCGGCGTTGGACACCCAGGTGGTGATCCAGTACGACCAGGCGGCGAGGAATCCGGCGAAGTCGCCGAAGGCCTCGCGGGCGTAGACGTACGGGCCGCCGGTGCGCGGGTCGCGTTCGGCGAGCCGTCCGAAGACGAGCGCGAGGGCGATGGCTCCCACGGTCAGGACGGCGAACGCGACGAGGCTGATCGTGCCGAACGGCGCGACGGAGGCCGGGAGCAGGAAGATGCCGCCGCCGATGATGTTGCCCATGACGAGGCACGTGGCGATCGGAAGCCCGAAGCGCCGGGAGTGCCTGCTCTGCGCCTCGGTCGGTTCCCCCTGCTCAGGGGCCGGAGCCGGCTGCTGTGCCGCGGTTCCGGTGTGGTGCATGGGGTGGTGCCTCTCGTCGTGCCACGTGCCCGGGATCGCCGGGCGGAAGCCATGGTCGGGCACGGCGGACGCTGCTCAAAATCAGTGTGTTTTGTCCTGCGCGACGCCGTCGGCGGCCGCAAATGCTGTGCTGCCGGGGACTTCCGACGGGGAATCATCCACCGGGACCTCGGGGCCGAGGCCCTCCCCCAGCCAGCGGCGCAGCACGCGGTGGATCCGCTCGGCACCCACCAGCTCCGCCCCGTGCGCGACCGGGTCGCCGAGCACGAGCGGCGACAGGAGGAAGGGGCGGGACTGCGCGCCGCCGAGCCCGCCGTGCGAGCCGATCTGCTCCTCGAAGGCGAGGACCTCGCCCTCCTCGGGGTCGTACCAGGAGTTGACCATGATGTCGGCGGTGTGCGGGAAGCCGTCGGTGCGGCGCACGGCGTCCGCGGCGCCGGGACCGAAGTCGGCGAGCGGCCCGAGGTCGGCGGGGGCCTCGTCCAGGTACACCTCGGCGCCGCGCGCCCCGAGGACGACGGGGCCGCGCCCCTCGCTGCGGACGAGGAGGAAGCCGATCCCCGGGTGGTTGGCGAGGGTGGGGAGCAGCGCCGGATGGCGGCGGTCGATCTCCTCGCGGGTCATGCGGTGAGGCACGTCGGGGAACGAGACGAGCCCGAGGTTGCCCGAGGCCAGCACGATCGGCTCGGCACGGCGGGCCGGGCGGCGCTCGTCGGCGCCCTCCTCGACGGGCCTGCGCAGGGCGGCGCGCACGGCCGACCTGGCCTCGGCACCGCTGTGCGTGCGCTGGGCCCTGCGCGGCACGGGAAGTCCGCAGCCCGCCCTGACGAGGTCGCCGAGGGTGAGGCCGTAGCGGGCGCGGAAGGTCTCCCCCGGGCTCTGTCCGTGGTCGGAGAGGACCACGATGCGGTAGGCGCGCGGCGCGTGGTCGGCGACCTGGTCGAGCAGCGCGAGCGAGCGGTCCAGGCGCCGCAGGACCTTCTCGACGTCGCCGCCGGTGGGGCCGGAGTGGTGCGCCACTTCGTCGTACGCGACGAGGTCCGCGTAGACCGCGCTGCGCCCGGCGAGCATGTCCCCTATGACGGCGGCGACCACGACGTCGCGCTCGACGACGGTCGCGAAGGCGCGGATGAAGGGGTAGAGCCCGCCGCGGCCGACGCGGGGGCGGCGCCGGGCGATCCTGGCGCGCATGGACTCGCCGATCTCGCGGAACACCTCGGCGACGAAGGAGAGGGCGGTGCGCACCGCGTTGGCGGGGTCGGAGAAGTAGGCGAAGTACCCGGCGCGCGAGCGGTTCTCCTTGCCGCGGCGCGCGGCCATGGACAGGACCAGGGCGAGCTGCTCGGCGCCGCCGCTGAAGAGGTTGCCGCGGCTCGCGCCGTCGACGGTGAGGAGGCCGCCGTCGCCGGTGCGCCGGATCGCGCGGCGCTGCAGCTCGACGGCGGAGGCGGGCCGGTTGCTGACCATGACCTCGCCGGTGTCCTTCTCGTACCACCGGAAGGCGGGCACGTCGTGGTTGGAGCCGTGCAGGATGCCGAGCTGGCTGGCGCCGGTCTGGCTGGACCAGTCGGTGCGCCAGGGGGTGAGCCGGTGGGTGGGGGCGCCCTCCTCGCCGAGCCAGCGGGCGACGGTGGGCATGAGGCCCTTGCGGACGGCGGCTTCGAGCACGTCGTGCCCCACGCCGTCGAGCTGGATGAAGACGGTGCCGGGGGTGGTGGGTCCCGGCGCCCCGTCCGCGCCACGCCTCCTGCGGCGGTCGGCGAGGCGGTAGAGCCTGCGGCGGTAGGCGTCGTCGTCCCGCACGGCGAGGGCACCCCCGGTGGCCGACGCGACGGCGGACATCACGGCGGCGACCACGACGGCGGTCTCGGCGCCGGCCTCGCCGCGGCCCTCGGGGATGAGGTTCAGGGCGAGCAGGAGCAGCGACCCGTTGAGGAAGAAGGCGAGCAGCCCGAGGACGAGCGCGGGCACGAGGAGCAGGGCCCGCACGAGCAGCGGCCACACCAGCGCCGAGAGCAGGCCGAAGGCGCCCGCGCCGAGGGCGGCGGTGACGGCGATGCGGGTGGCGCTGTCGCCGTCGGCGGACTGGAGCTTGAAGTCCGGCAGGATCCCGGCGAGCACGAGCATCGTCAGGGTGCTGACGGCCCATACGGCGACCACACGCCACAGAGCGCTGCCGACTCTCCGCCATCGCCCGTGCGTCACGCCCAGCCCTTTCATGTTTTTTCAGCCCGAACCGGACACCAGCGTGTCATACCCCCGCAGGGGCGTACGGAGGGGTGCGAGAAGCGGCACGGGAGGCGGTCTCAGCAGCCGTTGTACCCCGCGGTCGGCATCGAGAGCCGCCGGTGCACGCACGCCTTCATCTGCGAGTCGTACGCGGGCTCGGCGAGCCCCGCCGTCTCGATCCGCACCCCCCGCCGCGCGCACTCCGCGGTGAACTCGTCCGCGGAGCGCAGCGCGCGCTCCAGGACCCTGCGGCTCGGCACGACGAAGAGGTCCACGAGGCCCGCCTCGACGTCGCCCCACAGGACGGCGTGGTCGGCGCGCAGGCCCCGTACGACGAGCTCGCGCGTGATCACGTACCCGTGCTCGGCGGCCCAGCGCGCGCACATCGCGTGCTGGCTGCGCGAGTCGACCAGGAAGGGGTCGGCGTCGAGCTCCTCCAGAGGTGTCAGGCTGGCGATCGCCGCCACACGCACCACGACGGTGCCGGCACCAGCGGCATCTCCCATGGCGTCCCCCTCACCCTCGGCGTAAGAGCGTCGACCCTACTCCTGGCCGTAGGCTCTCAGACAGTCGCACGAAGGAGGAACCGGGTGCCCGTCGAGGTCACGTGGTGGGGACACGCCACCTGCACGGTCGAGGATTCGGGCGTCCGCGTACTGACCGACCCGCTGTTCGCAGGGCGCCTGGCGCATCTGCGGCGCCGCAGGGGCGCACTGCCGCCGCCGCACGCCGCGGTCGCCGACGTCGTGCTGCTCTCGCATCTGCACGCCGACCATCTGCACATCCCCTCGCTCGCCCGGCTCGCGCCCGGCACCCGTGCGCTGGTCCCGCGCGGGGCGGCGCGCGCCCTGCCCGGACTGACCCGCAGGCTGCCCCATCTGCGCTTCACCGAGGTCGTGCCGGGCGACGAGGTGCCGGTCGGCGACGGCAGCGGCGTCGTCGTACGCGTGGTGCGCGCGCTGCACGACGGGCGGCGGCTGCCCGTCGGACCGCACCGCTCGCCGGCCCTCGGCTACGTGGTGAGCGGCGAGGCCCGCACGTACTTCGCCGGGGACACCGGCCTGTTCGACGAGATGGCCGCCGAGGTCGGCGAGGTGGACGTGGCGCTCCTTCCGGTCGGCGGCTGGGGCCCCTATCTCGGCCACGGGCATCTGGACGCGGGGCGCGCCGCCGAGGCGCTCGCGAGGATCGCGCCGCGCAGCGCCGTCCCGGTGCACTACGGCACGTACTGGCCGATCGGCATGGACGCCGTGCGCCCCCATGAGTTCCACGCGCCGGGCCAGGAGTTCGTGCGCCAGGCCGCGCGCCTGGCGCCCGAGGTGAGCGTGCACCGGCTCGCCCACGGGGAGAGCGTGCTGCCGGAGGTGGCCAAGTGATGCTCGCCGTGACCCAGGTGCCGCCGGAGAGCACGCAGCAGGCGGTCGGCTATCCCTCGCTGTTCCTGCTCGTGGTGATCGGCGCGCTGGTCCCCGTGGTGCCGACGGGCGCCCTCGTCAGCTCGGCGGCGGTGGTCGCCCTCCATCAGACGGCACCGTTCTCGCTGCTCGTCGTCTTCGGCGTGGCGGCGCTCGCGGCCTTCGTCGGCGACGTCGCGCTGTACTGGCTCGGGCAGCGCGGCATGCGGTCCAAGAACGGCTCGCGGTGGCTGGAGGCGATCCGGGACCGGGCGCCCGAGGAGCGGCTCGCCCAGGCGCAGGCCAAGCTGAAGGACCACGGCGTGCTGGTCCTCGTCCTCTCCCGGCTCGTCCCGGCCGGGCGGATCCCGGTGATGCTGGCGTGCCTGATGGCGAAGATGCCGCTGCGCCGGTTCGCCCGCGGGGACGTGCCCGCGTGCCTCGCGTGGGCGGTGACGTACCAGTTGATCGGCATCCTCGGCGGCTCCCTCTTCAAGGAGCCGTGGGAGGGCGTCGCGGTGGCGGTCGCGCTGACGGTGCTGATCAGCGTGGCGCCGACGGTGTGGCGCAGGGTGCGCCGCGCCACCGCCTAGGCCAGGACGCGCGAGGCCCCCACCGGCAGGTCCCAGAGGTCCTCGCGGGGCAGGCCCGCCTTCTCCCAGGCCGCGCGGACCCGGGTGAGGGGTTCGAGGACCGGCTCGGCGGAGAGCAGGAACGTACCCCAGTGCATGGGCGCCATCCGGCGTGCGCCGAGGTCGCCCGCCGCGCGCACCGCCTCCTCGGGATCGCAGTGCACGTCGCTGAGCCACCAGCGCGGGTCGTACGCGCCGATCGGCAGGAGCGCCAGGTCGATGCCGGGGTAGCGGGCGCCGATCCGCTCGAACCAGTGGCCGTACCCGGTGTCGCCCGCGAAGTAGACCCGCTGTCCCTCGCCGTCCGTGAGCACCCAGCCGCCCCACAGCGTGCGGCAGGTGTCCAGGAGGCTCCGCTTGGACCAGTGGTGGGCGGGCACGAAGTCGAAGCGGACCCCGCCCAGTTCGGCCGCCTCCCACCAGTCGAGCTCGGTGACCCTGCGGAAGCGGCGGCGGGTGAACCAGCGGCCGAGCCCGGCGGGGACCAGGACCGGGGTGTCCCTGGGGAGCCGTTTCAGCGTCGGCGCGTCCAGGTGGTCGTAGTGGTTGTGGCTGATGACGACGGCGTCGACACGCGGCAGGGCGCTCCAGGCGACACCGACGGGGGTGACGCGGGCGGGGGTGCCGAGGATCCTGCGGGACCAGACGGGGTCGGTCAGGACGGTGAGGCCGCCGATGCGGACGACCCAACTGGCGTGTCCCGCCCAGGTGACGGCGACGGTGCGGGCGTCGACGCGGGGCAGGGGGCCCGGGGCGAAGGGCAGCCGCTGGATGTCGCTGAGCCCGTCGGGGCGCGGCCGCAGGGCGCCCTCTCGGGCGAATCTCGCGAAGGCGCGCAGGCCGGGCAGCGGCGCGGTCAGCCGGTCGGCGAACGACGTGGGCCACATACGGACGCCGCCCGGCGGGCGGGGTGGGGCGAGGGCGTCGGGCCCCTGGCCGGGACCCGGCCGCACCCCCTGCCCCCGTGCTCGGCCGTGCGTCTGCTCCTGCGTCTGCTGCTGCGCCTGCTGGGTCACCGAGGAGGCTCCATTCGCTGTGTGTCCGCGCGGAGATCGTCGAAGGCGGATCCGAACATGCTCAACGCCCGTTCCACGTGCGGCAATTCCAGGGGGTCCGCCGCGGTGAGCGCCGCCAGGCGTTCCTGCCGGGTCGTGCCGAGGAGCGGTCCTGTGGAAAGGCGGACGCGCAGGGCGTCGATGTCGTCGCCGAAGCGGTGGCCGCCCGGCGCGGGCATGCCGAGCCGTTCGCCGAGGAAGTCCTCCAGCTCCTGGGCGTCGCCGACGCCGCGCGCGGCGAGGGCGGACCGCAGGGGGCCGAGGTCGGCGTAGAAGTGGCGGCCCGCCTGCGGAGGCCTGGCGAAGGCGCCCGCCGCGAGCACGGCGCGGTGCGCGGCGGCGGCCACGCGCGCGTGCAGCCGGACGGCGGCGGCCAGGCGCTCGGTCACCGGGTCCGGTTCGCCCAGTGCGTACGAGGCAGCGGCGGCGGCAGGTGCCGCGAGGCTCGCGCCGAGCGCGGTCAGGACGTCGAGGGTGCGGGCGCGCAGGGCGGCGCCCTCGGCGGTGGCGGGGAAGCGGGCGACGGCGGCGGGCAGGGACGGCGGCAGGAAGGCCCCGACGAGGTCGCTGACGACGATCACCCGCTCGCGGTCCATCTCGGCGGGGCCGATCAGGAGGGTGTGGCGGGGGTGGTGCAGCGTGTCGCGCCAGGTCTCGTCGCCGACGACGTACAGGCCCTCGTCGGCGGCCGCCTCGACGGCCTCGTGCAGGACGTCGGGGGGCGGCACGGTGGCGGTGGGGTCGTCGGCGACGCAGAGCACGAGGAGGCGGGGTCTGCCGCCCTCGGCGCGGACGCGGCGGACGGTCTCCAGAAGGGCGTACGGGTCGGGGACGCCGCCGCACTCGGCAGGCGTCGGCACGTGGTAGACCCCGCGGCCGAGCAGCCGTACCTGGGGCGCCCACCAGGCAGGGCAGGGGCGGGGCAGCAGGACGTCGCCGCCGAGGGCCGCGGTGAGGGCGAGCAGGAGGGGCGGGGCGCCGGGGGCGGCGACGACCTGGCCGCGCTCCACGGCCAGGCCGCGTCTGGCCCAGTAGCCTCTCGCCGCGTCGAGGAGGGCGGGGGCGCCGCCCGCCGGTTCGCACGGGGAGCGGCCCGACGCGGCGGCCGCGGCGGCCGCGAGCTCGGGCAGGACCGGGAGGCCCGGCTCCGGCGGGGGCGGCCCGTACCGGACGGGGCCGCGCCCCTCCGTGTCCGTCCGCCGCATCCGTACCTCCGTGCGCTCACGTGACTGTGTCCTGCCCCGTCGCACCCGTGCGTATCCGGCACGACAGGACATGGCCGTACGTGCCCATCACAGCGTGCCCCCACCCCTCCCGCCCGCTCTGGCCCCCGCCCGGGTGAGCGGTGCGCGCCGCCCCCGCGGGTGGGCGCGGCGGGGACGCGGAAGGCCCGGACCGGTCGGTTCCGACCGGTCCGGGCCCTGGTCGCCGCGTTCAGCGGGCCGACGACACGGGATCCGTTCAGCGGGCCAGTGACACCAGCTCCCTCTCCAGGCCCCTGCCCTTCGTCTCGACCAGCGCCGCGGCGACGTCGGCCAGTTTCCTGTTCGTCGTCTGGGAGATCCGCCGCAGTACGCCGAAGGCGGCGTCCGCCTCGCACGCCAGGACGTGCATGACGATGCCGCACGCCTGGTCGACGACGGGCCGGGTCCGCATGGCCGCGCCCAGCTGGTCCAGCTCGGTCAGCGCGGCGCGGTAGTGCCGGTCGCGCACGAAGCTCGTCGTGGCGAGGTCGCCGAGGGCCTGCGCGGGGCCGTGCTCGGCGTCGTCGAGCGCGCCGGGGCGGAAGCTGAACAGACTCAGGGTGACCGTGAGCCCTGCGCGCTGGAAGGGCAGCGTGACGCTGGAGCGCACGCCGGAGTCGAGGGCCAGCGCACGGTACTCGGGCCAGCGCTCGTCGCGGAGCAGGTCCTCGGAGTCGACCGGCTCGCCCCGCTCCTCGGCGGCGGGAATGGGCCCGTCGCCCGAGCGCAGCTGAACCGAGACGAGCCCCGCCAGATCGGGGTGGGTGACCGCGGCGGGGTGTTCGTCGCCGCCGTCGGAGACCGTCGTGCTCGCCCCGCAGCAGCCAGGAGTGCAGCGCACGGCCTGTTCGGCGAGTTCGGAGAGCCTGCGGCCGGGTAGGGATGATTCCGGTCGGAGCAGGTCGGAGTCCGGCAAGGGCGCCATGGCGTGTTCCTCCTCTCTCCTTCGGCTTCCCTACGAGCCCTCCGGAAAACGGTCGCAGCGGTTAGGTTCGACACATGTCTCAAATGGAGGAGTTCGGTGAAGAGCTCGCGGACTTTCTGCGCCGGGTCTCTGAGTTGAAGTCCGCACGTTCCGTCCCCGCGGACGACCTCAGCACCGTGCTCGACGCGGCGATCTTCGAACTCGACCACGTGGCCGACCAGTTGTGGCCCGCGTACGAACGCTTCACGGCGGACGGGCAGTCGAGCGTGGCCCCTTCGGAGCGCGGGGACGAGCAGCGGCTGCTGCGGTCCCTGTTCCAACGGCTGCCGCTGCCCGTCGCGTTGATCGACAGGGAGGCCGTGGTCCGGCGGATGAACTTCGCCGCGACGAGCATCACCAGGGTCCGCGCCGGCTATGCGACGGGGCGACCGCTGACCGGCTTCCTGGTCCACGCCGACCGGGTCGCTTTCCGCTCGCAGACCGCCGCCGTCGCGCGCGGCGAGGGCGACCGGAGCCTGACCGTCCACCTCCAGCACAGCCCGGACACCCCGGTCCGCGCGACGCTCACGGCGCTGCGCCCCGGTGCCGAGACGCGCACATCGGTCCTCGTCGTGCTGCAGCCTTCGGGGAGCCGCGCGCCGCAGGAGCCCCGCGCGGCGGGCCCCGCGCCCGACCTCGGCGAGGCGACCCGGCACGCGGCCCAGCTCGAACTGGTGGACGCCATGACGTCGGCGCTCCTGACCGCGCCCGCCGGGGACAAGGCGGCCGTCCTGGAGACGGCGTCCGCGGTCCTGCACGAGCGGTTCGCGGACTGGGTGATCGCCGACCGGGGTGCCGCGCGCCCGCGGCGCGTGACGGTCCTCGGGCCGCCGGGCGCCCCGGTCGACGACGTGCTCGCGCAGGACCCCGCCGCGTGCCCCCTCGTCGTGGAGGTGGCCCGCGGCGGGGCCGCGTCGCTGCAGGTGCGCCCGGAGGACCCGGACGCCTTAGGCAGGGACGCGTCCGGCGCGCACGTCCTGGTCCGCGCCGAGGTCACATCGCTGCTCTGCGTGCCGCTCGCCACCGGGCCACAGGGCCCGGTGGACGGCGTCCTCACGCTCTTCCGGAGCGGGCCCCGGCTCGCCTTCTCGATGGCCGAGGCCCGGGTGGTGGACATGATGTCGCGGCACATCGCGCTCGCCATGCGGCGCGGCGCTAGGCGGCGTCCCGCATCACCTGGTCCCGCAGCCGGTCGCAGCAGCGGCTGATCAGCCGGGAGACGTGCATCTGGGAGATGCCCATCTGCTCGGCGATACGGCTCTGCGTCATGTCTCCGAAGAACCGCATGTACAGGATGGTCCTTTCCCGTTCGGGCAGTTGGGCGATGCGCGGCTTGACGGCCTCGCGGTCGACGACGACGTCGAGCGCGGGGTCGGGGCCGCCGAGCGCGTCGCGCAGGGCGTATCCGTCCTCGCTGCCCGGGAGTTCGGCGTCGAGGGAGAGCGCGGTGAAGCTGTCGAGGGCCTCCAGGCCGGTCGCCGCGTCCTCCACGCTCATGTGCGCGTGCTCGGCGATCTCGGCGGTGGTGGGGGCACGCCCCGAGACCGTCTGGGAGAGGTCCTGGCGGGCGAACCGCACGCGGTTGCGCAGGTCCTGGACGCGGCGCGGCACATGCAGGGTCCACATGTGGTCACGGAAGTGGCGCTTGATCTCGCCGGTGACGGTCGGGACGGCGTAGCTCTCGAACGCGCTGCCGCGCCGCGGGTCGTAGCGGTCGACGGCCTTGACCAGACCGAGGGCCGCGACCTGACGCAGGTCGTCGAGGGACTCTCCGCGGTTGCGGAAGCGTCCTGCCAGGCGTTCGGCCATGGGAAGCCACGCCTCGACGATCTCGTCGCGCAGGGCGTCGCGCTCGGGTCCGTCGGGCAGTTCGACGAGCCGGGCGAAGGCCGACGCGGTGTCGGGGGCGTCGTCGTGGGGATGTCGCTTCGTCCTGGCCGGTAGCGCGGTGGTGGTGTGGGATCGCATGGGGGTCGCAACTCCCTTGTGGGTGCCTTGGGGTGGACGGTCACCGTGGGAGTGCGTGCGGGTCGGGCCACGACGGGAGCACACCCGGGGCCGACTGCGCGGTCGCTCCCACGGACGTGCCTCCGGTCCGAAGCACTGTCTCTTCGCCTGCCCCGCGCCTTCGGGGCCAAACACCGGGAGGTTTCCTCCCCCACCGGCCGGACACCCGGACGGGACGGCTGTTTCCCGGGCCGCTCGCCCGATCCGCTTCCCGATCCGCCGGAGGGTTACGTCATGAGCGTCAAGGTCGCCGACCACATCCTGGAGAGGCTGCGTGCCTGGGGCGTCGAGCACGTCTTCGGCTATCCGGGCGACGGCATCAACGGCCTGCTCGCCGCGTGGGGCAGGGCCGAGGACCGGCCGCGCTTCGTGCAGTCGCGGCACGAGGAGATGTCCGCGTTCGAAGCCGTCGGATACGCCAAGTTCGGCAGGCGCCTCGGCGTGTGCGCGGCGACGTCGGGCCCCGGCGCGGTCCACCTCCTCAACGGCCTGTACGACGCGAAGCTCGACCACGTGCCGGTGCTCGCCCTGGTCGGGCAGACGCACCGCAGCGCCATGGGCGGCTCGTACCAGCAGGAGGTCGATCTGCACACGCTGTTCAAGGACGTGGCGTCCGACTTCGTGGAGACGGTGACGGTTCCCGAGCAGCTGCCGAACGTGCTCGACCGGGCGATCCGCACCGCGTACGCGCGCCGCTGCCCGACCGCCGTGATCGTCCCCGGCGACGTCCAGGAGCTCGCGTACTCCCCTCCCCCGCACGCGTTCAAGATGGTCCCCTCCAGCCTGGACCGCAGCGCCTGGACGGCGATGCCGTCACCGAGCGCCCTGGAGCGAGCCGCCGAGGTCCTCAACGCCGGCGACAAGGCGGCGATCCTGGTCGGCCAGGGCGCGGCGGGCGCCCGCGCCGAGGTCGAGGAGATCGCCGAACTGCTCGGCGCGGGCGTGGCCAAGGCGCTGCTCGGCAAGGACGCGCTGAGCGACGAACTCCCGTACGTCACCGGCGCGATCGGCCTGCTCGGCACCCGCCCCAGCTACGAGCTGATGCGCGACTGCGACACGCTCCTGACGATCGGCTCCAGCTTCCCGTACACGCAGTTCATGCCGGAGTTCGGCAGGGCCCGCGGCGTCCAGATCGACATCGATCCGCACATGGTCGGGATGCGCTATCCGTACGAGGTGAATCTCGTCGGCGACGCGCGGGCGACGCTGCGCGAGCTGATCCCGCTGATCGACAAGGACCGCCGCGCGGTGAGCCGCGAGTGGCACGAGGAGATCCGCGCCAACGTCGTGCGCTGGAACGGCGTGATGGAGCGCAGGGCGGCGCTGTCCGCGGACCCGGTCAACCCCGAGTACGTGGCCCGCGCCCTCGACCCCCTCCTCCCGGACAACGCGATCGTCACGTCCGACTCGGGCTCGGTGGCGAACTGGTACGCGCGCCATCTGACGATGCGGGGCGACATGCGCGCCTCGCTGTCGGGGACGCTCGCCACGATGGGCTGCGGTGTGCCGTACGCGATCGGGGCGAAGTTCGCGCATCCCAACCGGCCCGTCCTCGCGCTGGTCGGCGACGGCGCGATGCAGATGAACGGCATGGCGGAGCTGATCACGGCCGCCAAGTACCGCCACCGCTGGGACGATCCGCGGCTCGTGGTCGGCGTGTGGAACAACCGGGACCTGAACCAGGTGACGTGGGAGATGCGGGCGATGGAGGGCGCGCCGTCCTTCCTGCCGTCGCAGGAGATCCCGGACGTGCCGTACGCGGAGTTCGCCCGCTCGATCGGTCTGACCGGGATCCGCGTGGAGCGGCCCGAGGACGTCGAGGCGGCGTGGCGGGCCGGGCTCGACGCGGAAGGTCCCGTGGTCCTGGACTTCCGCACCGATCCGGCGGTGCCGCCGATCCCGCCGCACGCGACGTGGGAGCAGATGGAGGCGACGGCCGCCTCGATCCTCAAGGGCGACGCGGACCGCTCGTCGGTGGTGAAGCAGGGCCTGAAGGCGAAGGTGCAGGAGTTCCTGCCGGGCAAGGGCGCCTCGTAGGCCCTTGGAGGCGCGTCCTCAGCACTGTTGGAGACGTGCACTCAGCACTGTGCCGCCCCAGCCATACGCAGAGCCGGGGCGGCACCTTCATGCCGCGTCACGCGACACCGCTCCGTACGCCGTCCACCTCGTTCGGATCCTTCGCGGGCGGCAGCAGCAACTCCTCGTACCGGCCGAGTGCCAGGATCACGCCCAGCATCACCACCGGGATGAACACAGCGAGAACCGCCATGACCCCATCCCTCCCAGATTCGTCGTGGGGGGTGCAGGGGCCGGGTCTCCCTGGCCCAACAGCGCAAACCTCCCGCGCGGTCCGAGGCATACCGCTGTGACACAGGGGTACTGCGAGCGGAGTCACGCAGACGCAGGCAGGAAGGCCCAGCCATGGCTGATTTCGTAAGGGACGTCATGACCACGGGCGTCGTGGCGGTGCGCCCCGACGCTTCCCTCGTCGAGGCGGCACAGTTGATGCGCGCGCAGGACATCGGCGACGTCCTGGTCGCCACGGACGGTCAGGTCCTCGGCGTGCTCACCGACCGGGACATCACGCTGCGCGCCGTGGCCGACGGCGCGGACCCGCTGACGGTCAGCGCCCAGGCGATCTGCACGCCCAACCCGGTGGTGGTGACCCCCGACGACGCGGTGTCGGCGGCGGTCGACCTGATGCGCGACCACGCGGTGCGCCGGCTGCCCGTCGTCGAGGACGGGCACCCGGTGGGCATGGTCAGCCTCGGCGATCTGGCGCTCGCGCAGGACCCGTCGTCCGCGCTGGCCGACATCAGCGGCGCCGATCCGGACAACTGGCCGGGCATCGGCCAGGCCTGAGCGGTCAGACCCGGCGTCCGAGGAGGCTCAGCAGCTTCGTCTGGACGTCGGCACCCGCGGGTGGCTCCACCGCGGCGGCGAAGAGCCCGCTCTTCTCCAACTCGGCGGCGTACGGCGAGATCTCCCGTACGGAGAAGTTCACGAGGTCGTCCGGAAGCGTCTCGTCGGCTCCGATCGCCCGGGACAGGTCCCAGGCGTGCACCACCAGGTCGGTCGTCATCTGCCCGCAGTAGAACGCCGCGGAGGTGTCCCCGAAGGAGAGGTGGACGGTGCGGTCCAGGGCGCCCGGTTCGCGGAAGGCGGCGCGCGAGGCGGCGGCCGCGGTGTCCCAGGAGGAGGAGGGTCCCCCCCTGCTCTGCGGAGCCCGGAGGAGGGACGGGTCCCAGCATGTCGCCGTCGAAGGCGTCGCCGACCGCCTCGACGGACGCTCCGTCACGGACCAGCGGCGGCACCCACAGCTGTTCGGACACGAGGTGGTTGACCAGGTCGCGCACGGTCCACTCGGTGCAGGGCGTGGGGGCGTCCCACTGGTCGGCGCGCACGGCGTGCACCCGGTCGGTGAAGAGGTCGAGCGCTTCGGCGTGCCGGTCGAGCAGCGGCGGTACGGCCTTGTCCGTCACGGGCTCGTGGCTCCCCTCTCCCGCGCTCCCGCACGGGTCCGTCCGGCGGCGATCGACCTGCGCGGGTGGCGGCGCAGGTACTCGCCCTCCAGTTGCGCCATGCGTTCGTTGTGGGCCCGCAGGGCGTCGTTCGAACCGTGCAGCAGGGTCGTGTGGCGGGTGCGGTGGATCGTCTCCAGCTCCTTGATGAGCTGCTGGTCGTCCAGCCGTCCCGGGTCGACTCCGGTCATGGATCGCTCCGATCACTGTGGCGCGTCGCTCCCTGCCCCCCGGGTACCCGCCAGGCGCGTACTACCCAGGATGCACCGCGCACGGCCCCCGCGCGCCCCGCATGGCGGAAGTGGCATGCGGGCCCCCGGCTACCGCACGCGCTCGACGCGCCGCTCGTCCCACACGGGCTCCTGCGTCTCACGGACCCGGCCGTCGCTGCCGAAGACCAGGTACCGGTCGAAGGAGCGGGCGAACCAGCGGTCGTGGGTGACGGCGAGGACGGTGCCCTGGAACGCCTCCAGGCCTTCCTGGAGAGCCTCGGCCGACTCCAGGTCGAGGTTGTCGGTGGGCTCGTCCAGGAGCAGGGCGGTGCAGCCCTGCAGCTCCAGGAGGAGGATCTGGAAGCGGGCCTGCTGGCCGCCGGAGAGCCGCTCGAAGTTCTGCTCGGCCTGCCCCGTCAGTTCGTACCTCCGCAGGCGGGACATCGCCGCGCCGCGGTCCTGCGCGTGCTCGCGCCACAGGATGTCGAGCAGGGAGCGGCCCATCAGCTCGGGGTGCGCGTGGGTCTGCGCGAAGTGTCCCGGCACGACGCGCGCGCCGAGCTTCCAGGCGCCGGTGTGCGCCACGGGGTTGTCGGTGTCACCGGCGAGCAGGCGCAGGAAGTGGGACTTGCCCGAGCCGTTCGAGCCGAGGACGGCGACGCGCTCGCCGTAGAAGACCTCCAGGTCGAAGGGTTTCATCAGGCCGGTGAGCTCAAGGCCCTGGCAGGTCACGGCGCGCACGCCGGTGCGGCCGCCGTGCAGGCGCATGGTGATGTCCTGCTCGCGCGGCGGCTCGGGCGGCGGCCCCGCCTCCTCGAACTTGCGCAGCCTGGTCTGGGCCGCGTGGTAGCGCGAGGCCATGTCGGGGCTGTTCTCGGCGGCCTGGCGCAGATTGCGCACCAGCTTCTTCAGCTGCTCGTGCTTCTCGTCCCAGCGGCGGCGCAGCTCCTCGAACCGCGCGAAGCGCGCCTTGCGGGCCTCGTGGTAGGTGGCGAAGCCGCCGCCGTGCACCCAGGCCTCGGCGCCCCCGGGGCTCTGCTCGACGCTGACGATCTTCTCGGCGGAGCGGGCGAGCAGCTCCCGGTCGTGGGAGACGAACAGGACGGTCTTGCGGGTCTCCCTCAGCCGCTCCTCCAGCCAGCGCTTGCCGGGCACGTCGAGGTAGTTGTCCGGCTCGTCCAGGAGCAGGACCTCGTCGGTGCCGCGCAGCAGGGACTCCAGGACGAGGCGCTTCTGCTCGCCGCCGGAGAGCGTGCGGACCTCGCGGAACTGGGCCTTGTCGTAGGGGACGCCGAGCGCGGCCGTGGTGCAGATGTCCCACAGCGTCTCGGCCTCGTACCCCTGCACCTCCGCCCAGTCGGAGAGCGCCTGGGCGTACTGGAGCTGGGCGGCCTCGTCGTCGACCGTCATGATCGCGTGCTCGGCGGCGTCGACGGCCTTCGCCGCCTCGCGGATCCTCGGGTGGGAGACGGAGACGAGCAGGTCGCGCACGGTCGTCTCGTCGCGTACGGAGCCGACGAACTGCGGCATCACGCCGAGCCCGCCGCTCACGGTGACGGAGCCGCCGTGCGGCTGGAGCTCGCCGGAGATCAGCCGGAGCAGCGTGGTCTTGCCCGCGCCGTTCGCCCCGACCAGGGCGACGACGGCGCCCTCGCCGACCCGGAAGGAGACATCACCGAGCAGCGCCCGCCCGTCCGGCAAGTAGTACTCGAGGTGTGCGGCTTCCAGATGTCCCATGAGGCGGATTGTCCGTGGCCGGAGGGTGCCCGGGCAAACCGTTTCCGCGCACGGGGCGCGAGCGGCCCCGGTCACGGGCCCCACCTGCGGCTTCACCGGGCGGTGGCCTGATTCGCGGGGCACGGGGTACACGCGTCGCCATGCCTGACTTCGTGGATGCCTCCTCCGACATCGACCTGCCCCTGCCCGAGGGCGGGCACCGGCCGTTCAAGGCCCGCCTGGTCTCGCTCGACTGCCGGCTCTTCGAGGCCGTCGCCAAGCGGCACTGGCCCGGCGGCGACCGGGTGCTGCCCCGGCTGAGCCACAGCGCCAACCACGGCGTGCTGTGGTTCGCGGCGGCCGCGGGGATCGCCGCGACCCGCACCCCGCGGGCCCGCCGCGCCGCCGTGCGGGGCGTGGCCTCGCTGGCCCTGGCCTCGGCGACGATCAACACGCTCGGCAAGCGCTCGGTGCGCCGGGCCCGGCCGCTGCTCGACGCGGTGCCGCTGATACGGCAGCTCAAGCGCCAGCCGATCACCACGTCGTTCCCTTCGGGCCACTCGGCCTCCGCCGTGGCCTTCGCCACGGGGGTGGCGCTGGAGTCGCGGGCCTGGGGCGCCGCGGTCGCGCCGCTCGCGGCCGCCGTCGCGGTCTCCCGCGTCTACACCGGGGCGCACTTCCCGAGCGACGTCCTGGTGGGCGGGGCGCTCGGCGCGGGCGCGGCGTTCGCGGTGCGCGGCCTGGTGCCGACGCGGGCCCAGCTCGCCCCGCCGGGACGGCCCCGGGTGGAGGCTCCCGCGCTGCCCGGCGGCGCGGGCCTGGTCCTGGTGGCCAATGCGCAGGCGGGCACGGCGGACCGGGTCAAGGCGCTGCGCAACGCCCTGCCGGCCGCCGAGGTCGTCCTCGCCGAACCGGCCGACCTGGGCGCCGAGTTGGAGAAGGCGGCGGCGCGCGCGACGGTCCTCGGGGTGTGCGGCGGCGACGGCACGGTCAACGCCGCGGCCACGGTGGCCCTGCAGCACGGCCTGCCGCTCGCGGTGCTGCCCGGCGGCACGCTCAACCACTTCGCGTACGACCTCGGGGTCGAGGACGCGCGTGACCTGTCCCGCGCGGTGGAGGGGGGCGACGCGGTCGCCGTCGACGTGGGCCGCTTCTCGACGCGGGAGGAGGAAGGGGCCGCCGACGTGGAGCGGTACTTCCTCAACACGTTCAGCCTCGGCGTGTACCCGGAGCTGGTACGCCGTCGCGAGCACTGGTCGCCCCGCATCGGCGGCAAGGCCGCGTCCGTGCTCGCCGCGCTGCAGATCCTGCGCTCCGACGAGCATCCGATGACCGCTCAGTTCCGCGGCAGCAAGCGGGCGTTGTGGCTGCTCTTCGCGGGCAACTGCACCTACCACCGGCCGGGCCTCACCCCGGGCCGCAGGCTCGACCTCGCGGACGGGCTGCTCGACGTACGCATCGTGCACGGCGGGCGCAGGCCGGGTGCGCGTCTGATGGCCGCCGCGCTGACGGGTCCCGAGGTGCGCTCCCCCGCCCAGGCGGCGGTCCGGCTGCCCCGGCTGCGGGTGGACGGGCTCGGCCCGGACACGGCGGTGGCGTACGACGGTGAAGTCACCCGTGTCCAGGGCTCGTTGCTCATCGACAAGCTGCCGGAGGCGCTGACCGTGTACCGGCCGCTGACGCCCGTCCGATGACCGCTCGGCGAACCCGCCGATGACCACATACTGATACGCGGGTCTCATCATTCGGCATGACGGCGTACGGTGCCGTGTACACGCACACGAAGGAGTCACCGTCATGCCGAAGGAGACCGCCGTCTACACGCACGGACACCACGAGTCCGTGCTGCGCTCCCACACCTGGCGCACCGCCGCCAACTCGGCCGCCTACCTCGTCGGTTCGCTCAAGCCGACCATGTCGGTCCTCGACATCGGCTGCGGCCCCGGCACCATCACCGCCGACCTGGCCGAGCTGGTCCCCGAAGGCCGGGTCACCGGCGTGGACCACGCGCCGGGCATCCTCCACACGGCGCGCGCCACCGCGGCCGAACGCGGCCTGGAGAACGTTGAGTTCGCGGTCGCCGACGTCCACGACCTCGACTACCCCGACGACAGCTTCTGCGTCGTCCACGCCCATCAGGTGCTCCAGCACGTGGGCGATCCGGTGCGGGCGCTGCGCGAGATGCGGCGGGTCT
This sequence comes from Streptomyces sp. NPDC025651, assembly GCF_055558735.1. Classification (NCBI taxonomy): domain Bacteria; kingdom Bacillati; phylum Actinomycetota; class Actinomycetes; order Kitasatosporales; family Streptomycetaceae; genus Streptomyces; species Streptomyces sp. NPDC025651. The sequence continues at coordinate 301,382 of NZ_JBVHLZ010000008.1, read as the reverse complement.
GCAGGCCGGGCGGCATCGTGGCGGTCAGGGACGCGGACTACGCGGCGATGACCTGGTATCCCCGGACGCCCGCCATGGACGACTGGCTGGACCTGTACCGGCGGGTCGCGCGGGCCAACGGCGGCGAGCCCGACGCGGGGCGCCGCCTCAAGTCCTGGGCCCTGGAGGCCGGTTTCACGGACATCACCGCCTCCGCCGCCACCTGGTGCTACAGCTCCGCGGACGAGCGCGCCTGGTGGAGCGGGCTGTGGGCGGACCGCACGCTCGCCTCCACGTACGCCGAGCGGGCCAGGGAGGGGGGCCACGCCGACGACGAGCGGCTGCGGGCCGTCTCGGCGGCCTGGCGCGAGTGGGGCGGCCGCGAGGACGCCTGGTTCGCGGTGCTGCACGGCGAGGTCCTCTGCCGGAAGTGACGCTCCGCACAGGCCGAAGGGGCACGAAGGGGCGTAGAACGGCCGTTTGGGGAAACCCGGCCAGCAGGAGGTAGACAACTATGGTTCCTATTCTGCTGGTCCTTCTGCTGGCCCTTCTCCTCTTCGGAGCGGGCTTCGCCGTGAAGGTTCTCTGGTGGATCGCCATTGCCGTGCTCGTCATCTGGCTGCTCGGATTCCTGATGCGGAGCACGACCGCCACGGGCACGAGGTCCCGCTGGTACAGGTGGTAGTGGCACTCCCGTAGCCCCCGCAGCAGCCGACCCCCGCCCCCGGTTCAATCCCTGGGGAGCAGGGGGCCCAGCGGCCCGAGGTCCAGATTCAGGTCCTCGGGCCGCAGTCCGTACCGCTCCCGGAGCTCGGCCATCCGGTCCTCCAGGAGCATCAACGTGAGCCCGATCCGCTCTTCCTGATCCTCCGTCAGCTCACCGGTGTCGAAGCGGCGCACGGCCTGCCGCTCCATCAGCTGACGCAGCAGCTCGACGACGGTCAGGACCAGCTTCACCAGGTCCCGCTCCACGGTGTCGGGGTCCAGGTCCATGCGCTTACGGTCCACGGGGCGGTTGCGGTCCACGGGTCACTCCATCTCCCGCCACGGCGAGGGAACTTGCTCGTTCACCGAGCTGATCAGGGCGTTGAGGTCGATGCGCACGAGGTCCACGTCCGCGATCCGCAGGGTGATGTCGCCCGTGATGACGACACCGCCGGCGAGCAGGCGGTCGAGCAGGTCGACCAGGGCGATCTCGCGGCGCTCGACGACGGTCATGTCCCGCCTCCCGTGCCGTCGCCTCCGATGCCGTCACCGCCGCCTTCAACGCTGTCGCCACCGGTGTCGTCACCGCTGTCGTCACCGGTGAAGGAGTAGGCGGCCCACGGGCCCGTCAGCTCCACCCGCAGGCCGTCCGTCTCCCGCCCCTCGTCCTTCGTGCGGTCGACGAGCTCGACGAACTCCTCGGAGCGCGAACGCGGCACCAGATAGGCGGCGTTGAGGACGTTGCGGCCCGGCGCGCGGGACAGCGCCGCGTTCTGCGGCGCGTGCAGCCGCGCGTCGTCGGCGCGCGAGGAGAGCTCCTCGTGCAGGCGCCGCGCGAAGGCCTCGGCCCGCTCCCAGCTCTCCTCGTGCGCCGTGCGCTGGCGGCGCCGCTGGCGCAGGTAGTCGCGCCCCGTGCGGGGCCCGCGCCGCGCCGGCTCCTCCGCGCGGACCGCCGCGGACGACGCCTCGCCCTCCATGTGGACCTTCACGCCCCACTCGACGCGCCCCTCGATCCGGTCCAGGGCGCGCCCGAAACGCTCCGCCTGCTCCTCCAGCATGGCGCGTACGCCGCTGTCGTCCCGGAAGACGGTCGCGAGCCGCAGCGGCAGCGGGCAGGTGACGGTGGCGAGCGCGGCGATCACGCGCTGGTGGGCGCGGGCCGTCTCGGCGAGCCAGTCCAGGTCCTCCAGGTGCGCGCGCAGCGCATCCTCGGCGAAGTCCCGCTCCGGCACCGGGCCGACCAGGGCGACCAGGCCCCTGTGGGTGAGCTGTTTGGGCGGAACGCCGCCGACCCCGGTCAGGTCGGCGGCGAGTGGTGCGGTGGGCGGGCGGCACACCGCGTAGACGTAACGCAGTTCATCGTGTGCGACGCTCACGTGACTCCTTCTTAGCGGGCTCGATGGCCTGCATCTCCTCCAGTTCCTCCACGCGCTTCTTCAACTCGGCGTTCTCACGCGAGAGTTCGGTGCGGCGCGCCCCCGAGGAGAGCGCCGGGTCGTCCTCCCACCAGTCGATGCCCATCTCCTTGGCCTTGTCGACGGAGGCGACGATGAGGCGGAGCTTGATGGTGAGCAGTTCGATGTCGAGCAGGTTGATCTTGATGTCGCCGGCGATGACGACGCCCTTGTCCAGGACGCGTTCGAGGATGTCGGCGAGGTTGGCCCCGCCGCCGTCGCGTCCATAGGGGTCGGGGAGCCGGCCGCCGGGGGCCGCCGTCATCGGCGGCCCCGCCCGCCGCCGGTCTCGGCGTACTCGCGGCGTTCGGCCTCTTCCGCGTCGGCCTCTTCGCCTTCGCCTTCGTCCTCGTACTCGTCCTCGTACTCGGCGGCGTCGGCGTCGGCGTCGCGGTCGGTCTCGTCTTCGGCCTCGTCTTCGTCCTCGTACGCGCCTTCCGGATCCTCCTCGGGGTCCTCTTCCCGCTCCTCGTCCTCGTCGTACTCGTCCTCCGGCTCGTCCTCCGGCTCGTCCTCTTCGTGCGCCTCGGCTTCGTGCGCCTCAGCCTCGGGGACGTCCCGCTCGCCCTCGTCCCGGCCCTCGCGCTCTTCGCGCTCCTCGTCCTCGTCCGCCACCGCGTCCTCGTGGCTGCGCACGACCTCGCCGTCGCGGATCTCGCCGCGCCAGCCGTCGCTCGCCTCGCCGCGCAGCGAGATGTGCCGGGCGAAGTGCTTGAGGTCCAGGCGGGCCCTGCGGCCCTGCGCGCGCCAGATGTTGCCGGTCTTCTCGAACAGGCCCTTCGGGTAGTACTCGATGACCAGCAGCACCCGGGTGAGGTTGTCGCCGAGCGCATGGAAGGTGACGACACCCTTCGTCGTGCCCTTGCCGCCCTCGGACGTCCACGTGATGCGCTGGTCCGGCACCTGTTCGGTGGTGTGCGCCTTCCAACTGCGGTTGGACCAGAAGACCTTGAGCTTCCAGTCGGAGTCCGTGTCGCTCGCCACGGTGGCGCCCTTGACGCCCTTGGCGAAGGTGGAGAACTCCTGGTACTGCGTCCACTGGTCGTACGCCTCGCGCAGGGGCACGCCGACGTCGACGTACTCCAGGATGACCGTGGGCTTCTGGCCCGCGCCGCCCTTCTTGCGCTTGCCGCCGAGGCCCTTGAAGGCCCCCTTCACCGAATCCTTCAGGTGGCCGCCGCCCAGTTCCAGCGCGCTGCGCACGGGGCCCTTGCCCTCCGCGACCTTGCGGCCCGCCTCCAGGGCGAGCTTGCCGAAGCCGGGGCTCTTGCCCTCCGCGATGTCGTTCAGCTTGACGGTGGCGTCGCCCAGCCGGTGGCCCACGCCGACGAGCATGCGCTCGACCTGGGCCATGAGGTAGGCCTGCGCCTCCTCCTTCAGTCGGTCGGCGGCGGGGCCGCGCGTGATGTCCTTCAGCGGTGACTCAGCCATGGTCGCGGCCTCCCTTCGACCGTCCCGCGCCCGACCGTCCCGCGCCGGCCGTGGAGGTCGCCCTGCGGGCGGTGCCGCGAGCCGCCGCGGTGGACTTCTTCTGGGCGGTCTTCTTCGCCGGGGCCTTCTTCGCCGCGGTCTTCTTCGCCGACGGCTTCTTGGCGGCCGACTTGGGGGCGGGGGCCCGCTTCGCCGACGCCTTCTTGCGGGGCGCCGACTCCTCCGCCCCGGCGTCCTCGGAGTCCCGGTCCTCGGAGCCTCGGCCCTCTGAACGGCGCCCCTGGGACCGGCGGCCCCTCGGCTCCCTGTCCTCCGCGGGCTCGTCCTCGTCCTCGTGGCCGTCCTCGTCCTTGAGCCCGGCCGTGTCCTTCACCTCGCCCGGCACCACACCGGAGAGGCGGTCCTGGACGCCGAGGGTGCGCTCGTGCAGGCGGTCGGCGAGGCCTTCCATCTGACGATTGACGAGGGAGCCCGTCGCGGCCTTGCCCACGCCCCGCAGGTCCTGGCGCAGCTGGTCGCCGATCTCCTTGAACTGCGGGTTGTTCTCCAGCTGTTGGGTCACCATGGTGACCAGCGCCTTGGGGCTGAGCTGCAGCCGCTTGCCTGCCACCATCGTCCCCACGGCGAACGCGAACTTCGCCTTCTTCGTCCGTCCGAGGACGTACCCCGCGCCCACGGCGAGGCCCACTGCCAGTCGGTTCATCACTCAGAAGTCCTGTCCTGTGCTGTGCTGCAGCCGGTCGAGGAGCTCGTCCTCGCAGCGCTCGAATTCGGCTTCGTCGATCTCTCCCGCCTCGAGGCGTTCCTCGAGGAGGGAGAGTTCACGACGGATGGCCGAGGGGTCGTAGTACTGCCGTTCCGCCTCGGTGACCACTTGTCTGAGCACCCAGAGGGAGCCGCGGGCCGGGGCGAGCGGCAGCAGGAGAATTTCGCCGATGAGTCCCACGCCGTCACCCCGCGGGCTCCGCGGGCCCCGGATCGACGAAGCTGTACGGGGGCAGCGGGCCGTGCACCCGCAGCTCCAAGTGGGGCTGGGTGGAGCGGAGTTCCTCGACGGCGGCGAGGAAGCCGTCCGCCGACTTGCGGCTCACCAGGAACGAGATGTTGGCCAGCCATCCGGTGCCCTCGGGCCCGACGCCGACCGCTTCGGCGGCCGGTTCCAGGGCGCGGCGCACCTCGATGGCGTCGCTCGCCTCGCGGGCCCGCACCGTGGCGGTGACCATCTCGCCGAGCTGCAGCTTCTGTTCGTAACTGCCGCCGCCCTCGCGCTGGTTGGCCTCGACCATGGCGCGCAGCTCCGGGTTCTCGGCGAGGACCTGGTGGAGCACGGCCTGTTCGTTGTGGGTGGCCTTCACGTTGTACTCGACCTTGCCGTCGAGGGTGCGCAGGCGCTCCTCGTAGTGCTCGGACCGCTCGCCGAGGACGGTGGTGACCGCCTCGTCGTCGGGGGCGAGGCTGCCGAAGCGCATCGGGAGCACGGCGCCCGCCGCGCCCGCCTCGGACAGGACGTTCTGGTGGGCGAGCAGGTCGCGCCGCTTGGGCTTGAGGTCCTCGGGGGCGTCACTGACGATCGCCGCGAGTTCCCCCTGCTTGAGGACGCGCACGGTGCACGCCGGGCTGCCGATGCCCTCCATGCCGTCGGGCAGCGCCGGGTGCGAGCTGCTCGCGATGCCGTAGATGTAGGTGCTCACTACTCCTTCTCCTCCTTCCTGCGGGAGGTGCTGGAGCGGCGGGCCCTCGGCCGTTCCTCCGGCTGCCCTTCCTCACGGGCCTGCTTGAAGGCGTCCGAGATGGTCTCGGCGGCGCCGGAGAGCGCGCCCTTCGACTTGCCCCGGGCGCCGGACTCGGTCAGCTCGCCCATCATGTCGGGCAGACCGGGGCTCTTGTGGGGCCCGGCCTCCAGGTCCAGTCGGTTGCACGCCTCGGCGAACCGCAGGTACGTGTCGACGCTCGCGACGACGACACGGACGTCGACCTTGAGGATCTCGATGCCGACGAGGGAGACCCGCACGAAGGCGTCGATGACCAGGCCTCGGTCGAGGATGAGCTCCACGACGTCGTACAGGCCACTGGTGCCGCCTCCGCCGCCGGACTGTTGTGCAGGGACAACGGTCATGCCGACCGCCCCTCCTTGTCTGTGATGGCTTGGGTGCGTGTGCTGTGCGTACGCGGAACGGGGCGGTCTACTGACCGCCAGGACTGTGTGCGTCCGAACGCCCCCGCTCGTAGCGGCGGATCCGGCGGTAGCCGGTCAGTTCGCCGTGCGGGTCGAGGCGCACCTCGTAGCTCGCGAGCAGGCTCATCGTGTCGGGGACCCGGGCGAGTTCGAGCACCTCGATCTCCAACAGCCAGCCGTCGTCGGTGCGTTCGAAGGACGACACCGATTCGGACGTCATGCCGGTGAGCTCGGCGAGCTGGGTGCGGGCGTGCCGGAGCACGACCATGGGGCCGGGCAGTTCTTCGTCCGCGCCGTGGTTCCGCCGTGCGTCTGTAGCTGTGTCGGTCTCTGCGTCCGACTTCGTTTCTGTCTTTGCGTCTGTCTTTGCGTCTGTCTTTGTGTCTGTCTTCGCGTCTGTGGTCTTGCGTGACGTATTCGCCATGGCCACCTCCGGGTCCGGGTGTCCTGGTGGGCGTTGGCCAAACCTCGACGGTCGGGTGACGTGCCGTCAGCCGCGCAGCGCCCGCAGCTTGCGGCGGGCCGGGCCGAGCGCGCGCCCCGAGCGCAGGACGCCGTCCCACGGTTCGGTGCGGGCCTGGTCGACGGCGTCGTCGATGGTCCAGCGGCGGGCGTGCACCGCGGGGTCCTCCAGCTGCTCCCACGCGAGCGGCACGGCGACGGGGGCGCCCGGCGCCGACCGCACGGAGAAGGGGGCGACGGCGGTCTGCGCGTACCCGTTGCGCTGCACGTCGAGATAGAGGCGCCCGCCGCGGGCCTCCTTGCGGACGGCCGTGGTGAGGCGCTCGGGGTGGGCGGCCGCGAGGGTCTCGGCGACGTCCTTGGCGAAGGCGCGGGCGTCGTCGAAGTCGTGGTGGCCGCCCAGCGGCACGACGACGTGGAGGCCGCGCGAGCCCGTCGTCATCAGGGCGGACACCAGGCCGAGGTGGTCGAGGAGTTCGCCGAGGAGCCGGGCCGCGTCCCGCACGGTCTCGAAGTCGTCCTTCGCCGGGTCGAGGTCGAAGACCAGCCGGTCGGGCCGGTCGATCCGGCTCGTCCTGGAGAGCCAGCGGTGCAGGGTGAGGCAGGCCTGGTCGGCGAGGAAGAGCAGCGTCGCGGTGTCGTCGCACACGGTGTGGGTGACGGTGCCGCCCTGCTTGGCGACCTCGGCCCGGGTGATCCAGTCCGGGTAGTGGTCGGGGGTGTCCTTCTGCATGAAGCGGGGGCCTTCGAGGCCGTCGGGGTGGCGCTCCAGCATCAGGGGGCGGCCGCGCAGGTGGGGCAGCATGAAGGGGGCGACGGCCCGGTAGTAGTCGAACAGGTCCTCTTTGGTGCGGTCCTTGCCGCCGTCGCCGTCGTGGGCCGGGAAGAGGACCTTCTCCGGCCGGTGCAGCCGCACGGTGCGACGGCCGGCGCGAACCGTCCGTACGTCGTTCATGGGGTTCCCTTCATGATCTCCGCTGGTACGTGCCGGTGGTCGACGGGGTGGCTGGCACCACCCCGAAGTGGGGGCCCTGCGGGCGTGCCGCGGGCCCGCGGGCCCGGAAGGATCGGAGGTACCGACCAGCCGTCCCGCGACGGGCCCCCGGCTCCCGCGCGGCAGCGACCGACCAGTGAGGCCCGCCATGACGCACAGCACCCGCAGCACCGCTCCGCCCCGCGCCCCGCACCCCCGGCCGCGCCCGCACGAGCCGCGGCTGCTGCCCCGCACGCTCCCGGGGGCCGACGAACCACCCGCTCCCCCCACCGTCGGAACCGCCTTCGCCCTCTGGCTCACCGCGGTCGCGGCCGGCGTCTTCGAGACGGTGCTCGCCGTCGCCGGAACCGTGGCCGACGGCGACGCGTCGACCGGCGGACTCATGAGCGGCCTGCTGCTGCGCATGGCCGTGTTCTCGGCGGCCGTACTGGTAGCGGTGCGGATGCGGCGCGGCGCGAACTGGGCGCGGCTGACGCTGGCAGGCGGGCTCGGTGTCCTCGGCACGCTGTCCCTGGTGGCCGTGCCCGTGCGCCGGCTCGCCGACGGCCATGGGCTCGGCGCGGCGGTCAGGGACGCGGGCGTGCTGGACGTCCTGTTCGGCGGGAGCCGCGTGCTGCATCTGGCCGCCGTGCTCACGGCCACGGCCCTGATGTTCCGTCCCGCCGCGAACGCCTGGTTCAGGGCGGCGCGACACCCCTGACCCCCCTCACCGCACCACCGCCCGCTCCACCAGCAACCGCACCGCCGCCGCGATCGAGGCCGCGTCGATCCCCGCGGACCTCAACTGCTCGGCGGGGGACGCCGATCCCGGCATCGTGCGTACCGCGAGCCGCACCACGCGCGGTGTCGGCCTGCCGTCGCCGAAGGCTTCCATGACCGCGTCACCGAGGCCGCCCTCCTCCCTGTGGTCCTCCACGGTGAGGAGACAGCCCGTGCGCGCGGCCGCCTCGCGCAGCGTGGCGCGGTCGACGGGCTTGACGCTGTACAGGTCGACGACCCGCACGGCAATGCCCTCGCGGCCGAGCGACTCCGCCGCGGCCAGGGCCTCGTGGACGGTCACCCCCGCGGCGACCACGGTCAGCCGGTCCGCGTCACTGGCGCGCAGCACCTTGGAACCGCCGATCGGGAACTCCTCGCCGGGGCCGTAGACGACGGGCGTGTCCCCGCGCGACGTACGCAGGTAGCGGACACCGTCGAGCTCCGCCATCCGCGCGACGAGGCGCCCGGTCTGATGGGCGTCGCACGGGTACAGGACCGTGGAGTCGTGCACGGCGCGGAACATCGCCAGGTCCTCCAGGCCCATCTGGGAGGGCCCGTCCTGGCCGATCGCGACACCCGCGTGCGAGCCGACGAGGTTGATGCCGGCGCCGCTGACCGCCGCCATCCGCACGAAGTCGTACGCGCGCGTGAGGAACGCCGCGAACGTCGACGCGTACGGCACCCAGCCCCGCGCCGCCAACCCCACTGCGGCGGCGACGAGTTGCTGCTCGGCGATGTAGCACTCGAAGAAGCGGTCGGGGTGCTCCTTGGCGAAGTACTCCGACCGCGTGGAGTCGCCGACCTCGCCGTCGAGGGCCACGACGTCGCCGCGCGCGGTGCCGAGCGCGGCGAGCGCCTGGCCGAAGGCGGTGCGCGTCGCGACGGCGTCGCCGACGTCGTGGCGCGGCAGTTCGAGGTGTCCGCTGCGCACCGCGTGCATCGCCCGCGCGGCGGCGGGCCGCCGCACCTCCACGCGTACGTCGCGTACGCCGCCCAGCTCCGCGATGGCCGCGTCGGCGTCCGGCAGCGGTTTGCCGTGCAGCCCCTCGCGGTTCTCGACGGCGGCGACGCCCTTGCCCTTGACGGTGCGGGCGAGGACCACGGTGGGCTGCCCGGCCGTGGATTCCGCTTCCTGGTAGGCGCGGTCGACGGCGTCGACGTCGTGCCCGTCGGTCTCGACGACATGCCAGCCGAAGGCCTTGAAGCGGTCGGCGTAGGCGTTCAGGTGCCACTCGTGGCGGGTCGGGCCGCGCTGGCCGAGGCGGTTGACGTCGACGACCGCGGTGAGGTTGTCGAGGTGTTCGTGCCCGGCGTGCTCGGCGGCCTCCCAGACGGAGCCCTCGGCCAGCTCGCTGTCGCCGCACAACACCCAGACGCGGTACGGGATGCGGTCGAGCCGCTTGCCGGACAGGGCCATGCCGACGCCGACGGGCAGCCCCTGGCCGAGCGACCCGGTGGCGACCTCGACCCAGGGCAGGGCGCGCGGCGTCGGGTGTCCCTCCAGGCGGCTGCCCCGGTCGCGGAAGGTCAGCAGCTCCTCGTCGGTGAGCGCGCCCGCCGCCTTGTAGGCGGCGTACAGGAGCGGGGACGCATGGCCCTTGGAGAGGATGAAGCGGTCGTTGCCGGGGTGGTCGGGGCGGTCGAAGTCGTAGTGCAGGTGGCGGCCGACGAGCACCGCCATCAGTTCGGCGGCGGACATCGACGAGGTGGGGTGCCCGGAGCCCGCGGCGGCCGCGGCCCGGACGGAGTCGACGCGCAACTGCCGGGCCAGGGCGTCGAGTTCACTCTCACTCATGGGGGTCCTCCTTCTCCTGTCGCTCACGGGGGTCCTCCTTCGCGTGCGGCTCCTGCCGTGGCGCGTGCGGCTCCTGCCGTGGCGCGCCCGGCACCCGGGCCACCTCCGGCGACGCGGTGTCCAGCGGCACGGACCACGAGCGGACCAGGCCCAACTGCACGGCCTGGCGCGGCAGTACGGCGTCCAGGAGCCAGTCCGCCGCGACCCGCACGCGGTTGCCTGGCATGGCCGCCAGGTGGTATCCGCGCGTGACGGCACCGGCGAGCGGTCCCGAGAGCGGCAGGCCCAGCGGGTTGGCGGCGGCCTGGACGCCGCCGAGGTCCACGGTGAAGCCCAGGTCGCGGTGGCGGTAGGAGCTCCGGGTGCCGATGCCGAGGGAGGCGGCGACGTTGCGGCCCGCCGTGGCGCCCTGCCGCCAGGCGTGCTGCGCGGTCATGGACGTGTACTGGCCGGGCTTGTGCAGGTCGGGCACGGCGGCGGCGTCCCCGCAGGCGAACACCTCGGGGTGGCCCGGCACCTGGAGGTAGGGGTCGACGAGCAGCCGGCCCCGCTCCAGCGGCCGGTCGAGGCCCGCGACGAGCGGGTCGGGCCGTACGCCGACGCACCAGACCAGCGTGCGCGTGTCGACGGACTCCCCGTCGTCGAGGAGCACGCCGTCCGACGTGGCCTCCTTGACGGAGGTTCCGGTGCGTACGTCGACTCCGCGCCGCCGCAGCACGCGGTCGGCGGTGACGGAGAGCCTCTCGTCGAGCTCGGGCAGCACGCGGTCGGCGATGTCGAGCAGCAGCCAGCGCGGGCGTACGCCCTGCCGCAGCGGCTGCCCCCGCACCAGCGCGTCGGTGAACAACCGCCCGTGCGCGGCCAGTTCGACCCCGGTGTAACCGGCGCCGACGACCACGAACGTGCAGCGGGCCCGGCAGGTCTCCGCGTCCGGCTCGGCGGCGGCCAGTTCTATCTGGCGGGTGATGTGGTCGCGCAGGTACAGCGCCTCGGGCATCCCGCGGAAGCCGTGCGCGTGCTCGGCGACGCCGGGCACCGGCAGCAGTTTGTTGACGCTGCCCACGCTGAGCACGAGGCGGTCGTACGCCAGCTCGCCGCGCCGCCCCTCGGGGTCGGTGTACGTCACCGTGTGCCCCTCCAGGTCGACGCCGTCGGCCTCGCCGAGCGCGAGGCGTACGTGCGGCAGCGTGCCGGAGAGCGAGACGGTGACGCGGCGCGGCTCCAGGACGCCCGCGGCGACATGGGGCAGCAGGGGCAGGTAGAGGAAGTAGTCGGTCGGGTTGAGCAGGGTGATGTCGGCCTTGTTCCGGGTCAGCCGGGACAGGGTGCGTGCGGTGCGGTAGCCGGCGAATCCGGCTCCGACGATGACGATGCGAGGTCGGCTCACGGTGTCCCTCCGGCGGGTCGGAACCTCCCGCGTGCCCCTGCGCGGCGGGCGCCAAACTCCGGCGCGCGGTGCCGGTCACGCGCGGGCCGGGCACCGTTTGTGCCCGCTCCTCGGGGTTACCCGCAGTCGTATCCGTCCTGGTCCGAACGCCGTCCCGGCCGAGGCCTTGCCGACCGACTCCACCCCGGAGGTGCGCCCCATGCCCGAGTACGGATACTTCCTGGCGACCGAGGAGTTCGGCCCCGCGGAACTGGTCGAGCAGGCACGCATGGCCGAACAGGCCGGGTTCGAGGCGCTGTGGATCTCCGACCACTACCACCCGTGGAACGCGGCGCAGGGCCAGAGCCCCTTCGTCTGGTCGGTGATCGGCGCGCTCGCCGAGGCGGTGTCGCTGCCCCTCCAGACGGCGGTGACCTGTCCGACCGTGCGGATGCACCCGGCGGTCGTGGCGCAGGCCGCGGCGACCAGCGCGGTGCTCACCGGCGGCCGCTTCCGCCTCGGCGTGGGCACGGGCGAGGCGCTCAACGAGCACATCCTGGGCGGCCCCTGGCCGCCGGTCCACGTCCGCCTGGAGATGCTGGAGGAGGCGGTGCAGATCATGCGGAACCTCTTCACCGGCCAGGAGGTCAGCCACCAGGGCACGCACTACACCGTGGAGAAGGCCCGCCTGTACACGGTGCCGGACGAGCCCGTGCCCATCGACGTCTCCGGCTTCGGCCCCAAGGCGACGGCGCTCGCGGCACGCGTCGGCGACGGCTTCGTCACGATGGCGCCCGACGAGACGCTGGTGACCCGCTACCGCAAGGGCGGCGGGGGCGGCAAGCCCGTCAGCGGCGGCCTCAAGGTCTGCTACGGCCCGGACCGCGACGCCGCGGCGCGCCAGGCCCGCGAGCTGTGGGGCAATCAGCTGCTGCCCGGCGAGATGGGCCAACTCCTGCCCACGCCGCGCCACTTCGAGCAGTTGGACCCGCTGATCACCGAGGAGATGGCCGCCTCGTCCTTCACCTGCGGGGACGACGTGGACGAGCACGTGGCGGCGCTTTCCGCGTTCGCCGACGCCGGGTTCGACCGGGTGTACGTCAGCCAGATCGGCCCGGACCAGCGGAGCTTCTTCGACTTCTACCGCACGAAGGTGCTGCCGCAGGTCCAGGGCCGGTGACCGAGGAACGAAGACCGGGAAAAGACATCCGATGAAGCACGAAGTTCCCCTCGAAAGGCCCGCCGTCTCCGCGTACACGGTGCCCGCGGACGGACCCGAGGCAGACGGCACCTTCGCCTGGGACGCCACGACGATCGTCGTCGCCGAGATCACGGCGGGCGACGCGACGGGCACCGGCTGGACCTACGCCCCCGCCTCCGTCTCCGCCCTGGTCGACGAGCAGCTCACCCCCGTCGTCACCGACCGCGACGCCCTCGACATCCCCGCCGCGCACGACGCGATGACGAAGGCGGTCCGCAACACCGGCCGCCCCGGGGCCGCCTCGTGCGCGATCTCGGCGGTCGACATCGCCCTGTGGGACCTCAAGGCCCGCCTGCTCGAGCTCCCCCTCGTACGCCTCCTCGGGGCGGCCCGCGACGAGGTCCCCGTCTACGGCAGCGGCGGCTTCACCACGTACCACGACACGCACCTGGCGGCGCAGTTGAACGGCTGGGTGCACGGGCAGGGCATCCCCCGCGTCAAGATCAAGGTCGGTGAGGCCTGGGGCCGGGCGGCCGCCCGCGACGTGTCCCGGGTCCGCACCGCGCGCGACGTGATCGGCCCGCAGGCCGAGCTGTACGTCGACGCGAACGGCGGCTACACCCGCAAGCAGGCGGTGCGCGTGGGCCGGGTGCTCGCGGAGCACGGCGTGGGCTGGTTCGAGGAGCCGGTGTCCTCCGAGGACCTGCGCGGACTCGCCCTGATCAGGGACGCGTTGGTGTGCGACGTGACGGCGGGCGAGTACGGCTACGACCTGCCGTACTTCGCCCGCATGATTCCCTCGGTGGACTGTCTGCAGGTGGACGCGACGCGCTGCGGCGGCATCACGGAGTGGCTGCGCGCGGCGGCCCTCGCGCAGGCGCACGGCCTGGAGGTCTCGGCGCACTGCGCGCCGCACGCGCATGCCGCGGTCGCCGCGTGCGTGCCGAACCTGCGGCACATCGAGTGGTTCCACGACCACGTCCGGATCGAGTCGATGTTCTTCGACGGGGCGCTGGACCCGACCGGGGGCGTGGTCCGCCCCGACGCGGGCGTCGGACACGGCCTGCGGCTGCGGACGGACGAGGTGGCGGAGTTCCGGGTCGCGTGAAACCCGGTCGCGTACGGGACCGAACGGCTGCCAGGCTCCCCGCATGGGGACCGTCACGGGGAACAGCCCGGATCACGCCGAAGTACTGCTCATCGGAGGCCGCTCGGGGGTCGGCAAGTCGTCGGTCGGCTGGGAGGTCTCGGCACAGCTGCGGGCGGCCGGCATCGGCCACGCGATGGTCGAGGGCGACTTCCTGGACGCGGTCCACCCGACGCCGCCGGGCGACCCGGACCGCTCCCGGATCACCGTGCGCAACCTCGCGGCGATCTGGGCCAACTACAGGGAGCTCGGCTGCCGTCGGCTCGTCTACACGAACACGGCGAGCGTGCTCGGCAGCGAGGAGTGGCTGTTCACCGAGGCGCTGGACGGGCCGCGCATCATCCGCGTCCTGCTGACCGCGACGGACGCCACGGCCGAGGCGCGTCTGCGCGGGCGCGAGCTGGGCTCGGAACTCGAACAGCAGCTGCGCCGCGGCACGTTCATGTCCCGCCACCTGGACGCACACGCGGCACCCGACGCCCACCGCGTCCCCACGGACGGCCGCGCGCTGACGGACATCGCGAAGGAGGTGGTGGGGGTCACGGGCTGGCGGTGACGGGGCGTCGGTCAGGCCTCCTTGCGCCGCGGGGCCTCCGGGTCGGCCAGACCCTGGCCGCCAGGGCCGGCGGCGGGCGCGGCGGGCGGCATCGGCGGGGGCGCGGGGGCGCCGAGCCCGCCCGGCGGGACCATCGGGACGCCGAGTCCGGTGCCCGTGGGGTCGGCCCGCAGCGCGGCGTCCGTCCGCACCGCGGAGTCACGCGCCTTCCGCGGCCGTGCCGCGTTGCGCAGCACCAGCGCCGTGACACCGAACAGCACGGCGACGACGAGGGCCGCCGCCCAGTCCGGCATGCCGAGCGCCAGGGCGAGGCCGATCGCCAACGCGACCGCGGCGCCCGCGTAGAGGGCCGCGGTGCCGGAGGCCGCGTAGAGCGTGGCCTTGCGGCGCTGCCTCCTGGTCTGCTCGCGGAGTTCCTCGCGCAGCTCGGCGCGGATCGCCCGGACCAGTTCGTCGGTCACGGACTTGTCGAGTCCGGTCGGAAGGTTCTCGGGACCAGTCATGGCGCCCGGGTACCCGCGGCCCGGGACGCCTAACGGCGTGCCGCCCGGGTACCCGGCGCGTCCGCACCCCGACCCGGGAGGGACACCATGCCCGAGCGCAACGACGTCGTGGAGCTGCTGAAGGCGCAGCACACGAGGATCCGCGGTCTGCTCGACGAGGTCGCGGCCACCAAGGGCGACGAACGGAAGCAGACCTTCCATGAGCTCGTCCGGCTCCTCGCGGTGCACGAGACCGCGGAGGAGGAAGTCGTCCACCCGTTCGCCCGCCAGAACATCGACGGTGGGGAACTGGTGGTCAAGGACCGTGTCAAGGAGGAGGAACAGGCCAAGAAGGCGCTGTCCCGCCTGGACGACATGGACACCGAATCCCCTGAGTTCCTCGACCAGTTCGCCGCGCTGCGGCAGGACGTCCTGGCCCACGCGGACGCCGAGGAGCGGTACGAGTTCGCCCACTTCCACCGGATCGCCGACCGCGCGAAACTGGAACGCCTGGCCACCGCGGTGAAGGCGGCCGAGGCGATCGCACCGACCCGTCCGCACCCCGGCACGGACACCGCCCTGAAGAACGTCGCGGTGGGCCCGCTCGCGTCGGTGGTCGACCGCACCCGTGACGCGATCCGCGAGGCGATGCGCTGACGCTCCGCGGAGCGCGGCCGGCGTATTCCGTGGTGCGGTGCCGGCGCGCTCCGCAGAGTGCGGCCATGCCACGCGGTGATTTCCCGAGGGCGGTGGCGACGGGGCGGTCAATCATGAAAGCTTTCCGGCTATGGAGATCCTCGGAACCACACTGCGCATCTGCGTCGAGGACCTGGAGTCCTCGGTCGCCTTCTACGAACGGCTTGCGGGCGGCAAGGCGATGCGCTTCGAGCGCGGGGGCGTGTCCGTCGCCGCGGTCGGCTGCTTCCTGTTGATGAGCGGTCCGGCGAAGGAACTCGACGTGCTCCGCAAGATCTCCGCGACCATCGCGGTGCGGGACGTGGACGAGGCGAACGAGGTCCTGAAGTCCTCCGGAGCCCAGATCATCGCGGGACCGCTGCCCACGCCCGCGGGCCGCAGCCTCATGGCGCTGCACCCCGACGGCTCCGTCTTCGAGTACGTGGACCGCCGCGCCGCGAGCTGACCCGTATCCTCCACGGCGGGGCGGTAGGCCCCGGCCGGAACGGAGGACGGTGCACGTGGCAGGCAACACGGCGGGCGGCGCGGAACGGACGTCGCTGAGCGCCCAGGCGCGCGAGGCCGTCCGGCAGCGGATCGTCGACCGGCGCTACGCACTCGGCGCGCGCCTCGTGGAACGCGAGGTCGCCGAGGAGCTGCGGATGTCCCGCGTCCCCGTCCGCGAGGCCCTGCGCGCGCTGGTCGCCGAGGGCCTGCTCGAACTCCTTCCGCACAGCGGCGTCCGGGTGCGCCGCCTGGACCGCGACGACGTACGTCATCTGTACGAGGTGTGGGAGCCCCTGGCCGTCCAGGCGTCGCGGCTCGCGGCGCGCCGGGTGGCACGGTGCGCACCGGAGGAGCCGCCGGGCCTGGCCGCGCTCCGGGCCACCCTGGGCCAAGCCGAGCAGGCGTCCGACGCGGACGACGGGCCGCGCGAGGTCGCCGCGCACACCGCGTTCCACGAGGGCATCGTCGCCCTCTCCGGCAACCCGCTCCTCGCCCGCACGATGGACCAGCTGAGCTGGCAGCTGCAGCTCCTGTTCGGGATCCGCGCGGAACCGGCCCACATGCGCTCGCAGCACCGCCTCATCCACGACCGCATCGCCTCGGGCGACGAGGAGACGGCGGCGGCCGTCACCCTGCTCCACGTCAGGGACAGCCGGACCGTGGCCCTGCGCTCGCTCTTCGAGGCGTCGACTCTGTATACCAACACCTCCGGCACCTGACCGTTTCCCGGACTTTCTCGCGCAATACCCCCACCTCCTCCGGTCACTCTTGCGGCCCTCTGACTCTTGGTATACAAACTGGCGGACGCCTCCCCTCCGCTCTTCCTCCCCACTCCCGGCTCACCCGGCGCGGAGAAGCCCGTACGCGTGGTGCGTTCACTGCCCGCCCCTCACTGAAGGAGTCCCCATGACCCCGTTGTCCCGCCGCGGTGTGCTCGCAGGTGCCGCGGCCCTCGCCGGAACCGGCGCCACGACCGCGTACGCCGACACCCGCGACCGCGACGACCGCGACGAGCACGGCGACCGGCACCGCGCCAAGACCGTGGTCTTCAGGAACGTACGCCCGCTCGGCGCGAAGAAGCCCGTGGACCTCACGGTGGTCGACGGGCGGATCTCGGACCGGCCCGCGCCCCAGGGCGCCGACGTCGTCGAGGGCGGCGGCCGGATCGCGCTGCCCTCGCTCGTGGACGCCCACATCCACCCCGACAAGACGACGTGGGGCGGCGACTGGATCACGCGGAAGCCCGCGAGCGGCATCGCCGACTACGTCGCCCAGGACGTGGAGCTGTTCAAGAGCCAGTCCCGCACGGTCGGCGAGCGCGCGTACGGCCTGATGGCGCACGCCGTGACCCGCGGCACCCGCGCGATGCGGGCCCACGCGGACGTGGCGCCCGCCTACGACCTCGCGGGCCTCGAAGGCGTCGCCCACGCCCGGGGGCGCCTGAAGCACGCGCTCGACGTCCAGATCGTGGCGTTCCCGCAGCACGGCGTGGTCCGCACGCCCGGCACGGCCGAGCTCCTGGAGGAGGCGGCGCGCTCCGGCCTCGTCGACTTCGTCGGCGGCATCGACCCGATCAGCTTCGACCACGCCATGGACGAGCAGCTCGACCTGGTCTTCGGCCTCGCGGACCGGCACGGCATCGGCGTGGACATCCATCTGCACGACCGCGACGAGAAGGGCACCGAGGTCCTGCGCGCCGTCATCGACCGCACCCGCGCGCTCTCGCTGCGCGGCAAGGTCACGGTCAGCCACGTCTTCTGCCTGCCGAACCTGTCCGACACCGAACTGGGCCGGATGGCGGCCGACTTGGGCGACCTGGACATCTCCCTGACGACCGTCGCGCCGAACGAGTCACTGGTCCTGCCCATCGCGAAGCTCCAGGAGCACGGGGTGCGGGTCGGGCTCGGCTCGGACGGGGTGCGCGACGCGTGGAGCCCGTTCGGCAACGCGGACATGTTCCACCGCACGCACATCCTCGGCTGGGTCACCGACGTACGCCTCGACGAGGAGCTGACGGACTGCTTCCACGTGGGCGCCCACGGCGGCTCGGACGTGATGGGGCTGCGCCGCGCGGACCTCACGCCCGGCGCGCCCGCCGACTTCGTGCTCGTACGCGCCGAGTGCCTGCCGCAGGTCGTGGTGGACATGCCGCGGCGGGACCTCGTGGTGCACGGCGGCCGGGTGGTCGCGCGCGACGGCGAGCTGGTCTGACGCACGCGGTGGCGCGGCCCGCGCAGGCTCGCGCCACCGCGCCTCACCCCTGCGGCGGCCGCATCCTGAAGTCGTACCGCTCCGGTATCTCCTCGCCCGTCGCCGCCGCCCACAGGTCGCCCAGCTCCTCCGCGCCCTCACGGAGGTCCGCCGCCTCGAAGCCGGACTCGAAGACGGCCCGCACCGCCGCCATGTCGCCCTCCGCGTAGTGGAGTTGGGCCTCGACGAGCCGGAAGCGGCCCTCTTGGCGGGTTGCCTCGTGCAGCCGCTCCCAGACCGTACGGGCCGCTGCGGGGCGACCCGCGGCGAGCAGCGCGGCGATGGCCTCGGCGCCGAGCGCGGCGGTCGCCGCCCGCCAGACGACGCCGTCGTCGCGCCGCTCCTGGCACAGGTCGTCGAAGGCTTCCGCGTACCGGTCGGCGGCCCGCTCCGCATGGCCCTCGGCGCGGTCGGCGACGGCGAGGCAGCGCAGCAACGGCCAGCGCGAGGGCGCGAGTTCCAGGCCCCGCTCCCAGCTGCGCACCGCCTGCGCCCGGTCGCCCGCGTGCCACTGCGCGACGCCCAGGTGGTACTCGGCGAGCGGCCGCGCGGGCGCGGTCTCCAGCATGTCCCGCCAGTGCGGCGCGACCAGCGTCGGTCCGGGCGGCACGACCTTGCGCGGCTCGGGCACCGCGCCGGTCCGCAACAGCTCCACCCACGGCTGCTGTTCGGGCCCGAGCGTCGACTCGTCGAAAGGCGTGCCCGGCAACTTGTACTCGGCGCGCAGGACTTCGAGCGCGCCCCAGCCGGATCCCGTGGCGAGCACCTCGCCGGGCTCGGTGTCGGCGCAGGCCAGCCACGCCTCGTACGCGGCGTCGACCTCGCCCCTCGGCAGCGCGTCGGCGAGCCGCGCCGCCACCTCGCCCCGGGCGCCCGCCCACTCGCCGTGCACGCGGTCGGCGGGTGCCGACAGCGGTCCGTACGACTCCAGCCAGCTGAACTCGGCCTCGGCGTCCAGGCGTACGTGTTCGAGCTGGGTGCGCGCGAGGCCCGACTGGATCTCCGCGTAGCCGCCGGTGCCCGGCTCGGTGAGCCACTCCTGCCAGCGGCGTCCGCCGGTGCCCGTGCCCCACAGGAAGAGCTTGCGGCCGCGCGGCAGGTCGGTGGAGGTCTGGACGAGGCCGTGCCCTTCGTCGTCGAGCGC
This sequence comes from Streptomyces sp. NPDC025651, assembly GCF_055558735.1. Classification (NCBI taxonomy): domain Bacteria; kingdom Bacillati; phylum Actinomycetota; class Actinomycetes; order Kitasatosporales; family Streptomycetaceae; genus Streptomyces; species Streptomyces sp. NPDC025651. The sequence goes on along the minus strand of NZ_JBVHLZ010000008.1, from coordinate 282,299 downwards.
GGCGATCCACCGCCGCTCGCCGTCCGGCACGTCGTAGAAGTAGTCGGCGGGGTACTCGCTGCGCCGCGGGTAGGTGCGGTCGGCGCCGTCGTACTCCGGCACGGGCACCTTGCTCAGGCCGCCGGGGTAGGCGAAGCGCCAGGCCTCGTCGGCCGGGGCGAGGACCCTGCGCTCCTCGGGCACCGCGATGTTCGACCACCAGTAGACGGGGGCGGGCCTCTCGTGCGGGTTACGGATCCGGACGCCGACGTGCAGGAAGTCGGAGCCCTCCGGCAGCCACAGGTCCACCTGGAAGGGCAGGTCGCGCAGCCGCTCCCACTCCCACAGGCGCAGCATCTCGCCGCCGTCGGGCCCGGGCACGCGGGCGGCGTGGACGGGCGCGCAGGACAGCGTGGTATGGCCGGTGGCGCCGATGTTCCACTCGATGCCGCCGGAGAACCACGCGCCGTTGAGCGCGAACGCGGCGGGCTGCAACACCGGGTTGCGGTAGAGCAGTTCACGCCCGGACGGCTTGTGGAAGAGGGAGTGGACGCGGCCGCCGTACCCGGGAAGGACCGTGGCGCGCAGCCGGTCGTTCTCGACGACGATCACGTCGAGCCGGGTCTCGGTGCGCTCGCGCCCGTATCCGTCGAGGACCCGGGTGGGCAGCGGGGAGCGCAGCGGTGCGTACCCGAGCTGCCGGGCCATGTCGCGCGGCAGTCCCTCCTTGTCGCGCTCGTCCAGGGTGTGGACGGCGCGCAGCGGAAGGAGCGGCGGCAGCGGGTTCTCGGGCCCCGACTCGGCGGCGGGCAGGGTCAGTACGTCGCGTCGCACGGTGGTCTTCACGATCACCATGGAACACGTTCGCCGCGGCGCCGAACAGAGGGTGCCCAGGTCAGGATTGCGCAAAAGCGCGCGGGCTCAGGTCGGGCGGGGCGTCACCCCCCCCCCCGGCGATATTCCGTGTGCGGCCCGTCCCCGGCGACGTAGGCTGACGCTCTCATACGATTCCGATCGGGAGAGCAGTACAGATCATGGGCACGCAGCACACCTACCGGGTGATCGTCCGGGGAACCTTCGACGGCCTGACGGACGCCTCGCGCGCCACGCTCCTCGCCGAGGTCGAGGAACACGGCCTGGCGCAGATGAAGTTCACGCCGGAGGGCTCGCTGACGTACGACCGCGCGCTCAAGCACTTCTCGTACCGCTTCGTGGTGCTCTCGGACGCCGAGGACGGCGAGGAGATGGCGGGGGCGCTGGCCGAGGAGAAGGCGGAGGGGCTCCTCGCGGGCCTCGGTCACGGCTTCCGCGACCTGCGGTCCACGGTGACGGACATGGACACCATGAAGATCAACCGGAAGCCGTCGCGCCGCTGATCCGCGCCCGGGGCATGTCGGCGGTGACCGCCCAGCGTTCGTGGTCGCGCCAGGCGCCGTCGACGAAGAGGAAGTCCGGCGAGAACCCTTCGAGGCGGAATCCCGCGCGGCGCACCAGCGCGATCGAACCGGCGTTGCCGGGCTGGATGTTGGCCTCCAGGCGGTGCAGCCCGAGCGCCGTGAACGCGTACGTCGTGACGAGCCCGAGCCCCTCGGACATCAGGCCGCGCCCCGCCGCGTGCGCGAAGGCGCCGTATCCCAGGGCGCCGCACCGGAAGGCGCCGCGCACGATGTTGTTGACGTTGATGAACCCGCCGATGGCACCGCTGTCGCGGGCGCAGACGAGGAATCCCGCCTTGGTGGGATCCTCGATCAGTACGCCCGCGTACGCGCGATAGGCGTCGTCCGTGGTCGGCGGGAAGAGCCAGGGGCGGTGCAGCTCCCGGCTCTCCCTGGCGCGTGCGGTGAACTCGGCGCCGTCCGCGGGGGTGAAGGGGCGTATGCCCACGCGGGGGCCTTCGGCGAGACAGGGGGCTCTGTCGGACATCGGGCCACGCTATCGCCGACCGTCCGGCCGGCTACTTCTTCGGGCACTTCTCGCCGTTCTTCACGACGCCGATGGTGACCGTCCCGCCGTTCAGCTGCTTGCCCGCGGCCGGCGACTGCGTGCAGACCTTCCAGCTCGGCGGCCACAGGACGTGCCGGTGGAAGCCGCTGGCGTCGTGCACGTCGACCCGGGTGCGGTAGTCGACCGTGGAGAAGACGTGCATCAGGCCCCGGCCCCGGAAGTCCGGCATCGGCGGACCCGCGGCGGCCGCCGTGGTGACCGCCATGAGGGTCGCCGCGGCCGCGCCGCCGACGACCACTCCCGCGCGTTCGAGCTGCACCTTCACTTGCGCCTCCTGACGAAATAGGCCCCGCACAGTGCACCGATCAACGCCGTGCCGAGCAGAGCCATCCACAGGGGCAGGGTCACCTCGGGGATCAGCAGTCGGATCTTGGTGTTGCGGGTGTTCTCGAAGATGAAGACCAGGGTGAGGACGGCGACCGCGATCACGGCCACCCTGCCGGGCGTGAACAGGCCGCTGCCCGAGCCGCCGCTCTTGGAGCCGCCCGTGGAGGTGTTGGGGCTCATGGTGTGACCCTTCCGTCGGAGGTACGCCGGCCTCCCCCGGCACCAGCATGGGCAGCTGGGCCGGGATCGCGCGCGGTGGGCGTGTCTCCGGGGTGGGGCGGTGGGCCATGCGGGTGACGTCGGCGTCAGGTACGTCTGCCGTGGGGGCGGTACGTCTCCTACGTCCGCCGTGGGGGCGGTACGTCTCCTACGTCCGCCGCGCGAGGGCCGGTACGTCTCCTAAACGAGCGCCGGTACGTCGAGTGTCAGCGTGCCCGCGTCCGCGTCCAGTTCGCCCGGCACGCCGAACGGCACCGTCAGCGCCCCCTCGCAGTGCCCGAAGCCGAAGTCCTCGACCACCGGCACGCCGAGCCCGCCGAGACGGTCCGCGAAGACCGCCCGCACGTCGTCGTACGGCCCGCACTCCTCCCACGAGCCGAGGGCGATGCCGGCGACGCCGTCCAGCCAGCCCGCGCGCAGGAGTTGGGTGAGGATCCGGTCCAGGCGGTAGTCCTCCTCGCCGATGTCCTCCAGGAACAGCAGGCCGCCGCGCGCGGACGCCCGCGCCCCCGGGGTGGCGAGGTCGGCGGCGAGCAGTGACACGCAGCCGCCGAGGGTGACACCCCTGGCCCGGCCGCCGGCCAGCGCCCCGGCCCGTGCCGGGTCGGCCCGCACCACCTGCGCCGCCTCCGGCGTGAAGAGCGTCGTCCGCAGGTGTTCCTGCGCCCGCGCGTTCTTGAGGAAGCCGGTCACGGCGGTCATCGGGCCGTGCAGCGTGGCGACGCCCAGGCGCGTGGCGAAGGCCTCGTGCAGCGCGGTGATGTCGCTGTAGCCGAGGAACACCTTGGGCCCCGCGGTCCGCGTCGCCGCACGCAGCGCCGACCAGTCGACGAGGTCCACCATCCGCTGGGCGCCGTACCCGCCGCGGGCGCAGAACACGGCGGACACGGACGGGTCGCACCAGGCCCGCTCCAGGTCCCTGGCGCGGTCGGCGTCCGCCCCCGCGAGGTAGTCCAACGTGTCGTGCCGTGCCAGGACGTGGGGCATGACGAGCGGCTCCAGGTCCCAGCCGCGCAGGATGTCGAGGCCCGCCTGGAGCGCGTCCTCGGGGACGGGGCCGCTCGGGGCGACGACGGCGACCCGCGCGCCGGGAACGAGGCGCGCGGGCCGGGCGAGGGGTCTCACTTGGCGAGCTCCAGGGTCGGGACGCGGCCCGCCAGGTCGAGTCTGAACACCTGGGCGTACAGGGAGAGTTCGGCCTCCAGGGCGCGGACCATGGTGTCGGAGCGGCGGAATCCGTGCCCCTCGCCCTCAAAGGCGATGTAGGCGTGCGGGACGCCGCGCCCCTCCATCTTGGCGAGGAACCGCTCGGACTGGGCGGGCGGGCAGACCACGTCGTCGAGCCCCTGGAGCAGCAGGAACGGCGTGGTGATCCGCTCGGCCTGGTCGACCGGCGAGCGCTCCGCGTACCGCCCGGGGACCTCGGCGAGGGGTCCCACCAGGGACTCCAGATACCGCGATTCGAGGTCGTGGGTCTCCGACGCGAACGCGGTGAGGTCGAGCACCGGGTAAATGATCGTCCCGCAGGCGTAGACGTCGGTGCTGGTCAGCGAGACGGCCGTGGTCCAGCCGCCCGCGCTGCCGCCGCGGATCGCGAGTCGGCTCCGGTCGGCGGTGCCCTCGTCGGCAAGAGCGAGGGCGACCGCCGCGCAGTCGTCGACGTCGCCGATGCCCCACTGCTCGCGCAGCCGGTTGCGGTAGGCGCGCCCGTACCCGGTGGAACCGCCGTAGTTGACCTCGGCGACGCCGATGCCGCGCGAGGTGAAGTAGGCGATGGCCAGGTCGAGGACGAGTGGCGAGCGGCCGGTGGGGCCGCCGTGCGCCCACACCACGTAGGGCGGGAGCTGGTCGTCTGGCGCGATGTGGGTGGGGTTGTGCGGGGGGTAGATGTGCGCGTGGATCTCCCGCCCCGCCGGCCCGTAGAACGTACGGATCTGCGGTTCCGGGTAGTACGTGGGGTGCACCGGGTCGTCGTGGGCGGCGCCGACGACGCGGGCGCGCCCCGTGCCCGTGTCCAGCTCCACGACCTCGTACGCGCTGCGAGGGCTCGCGGCGACGCCGACCACGCGGGGGCCGTCCGCCGCGACGGTCGCGGACCACTCCGTCCAGGGGCCCGCCGCGTCGACGACCTCGCCGGTCTCGGGGTCGAGTATGCCGAGCGCGGTGGCGCCCTTGCCGTGCACGACGGCGACGAGGCCGCTGTCCAGCGGCGCGAACCAGCTCAGGCCGATCTGCCAGAGCGGCCCCGCGAACTCCTCCTGGCGCGGGCAGAGCGGCTCCGCGGTGCCGCCGTCCGGCGCCGTGCGGTACAGGTTCCACCAGCCGGTGCGGTCGCTGGAGTACAACAGCCGTCCGTCGTGGGCCCATTCGACCTGGGCGATCGACTCCTCGGGGCCGCCCGCGAGGGTCCGGGGCGCGCCGAAGGTGCCGTCCTCGCGCACCTCTGCGGCGAGGAGCTCGGTGCCGTCCCACGGCATGCGCGGGTGGTCCCAGGCGATCCAGGCGACCCGGGTGCCGTCGGGCGACAGGCGGGGCCCCGTGACGAACCGGTGCCTGCCGTCGGAGAGTTCACGGACCGCGCCCCGGTCGTCGGCCGCCGAGCCGTCCAGCGGCACCGCGGCGATGACGCGCCGCACGTCGGTGGGCTGATCGCCCGTGAACTCCTCCAGGACGCACCAGACTTCGCCCCGCTCCGGGCACAGGAGGGGGTCGGCCCAGCGCAGCCCGCCGCCCACGCAGGAGAGCGGAGTCAGGGGGCGCGGCGGTGTTTCCGGGGCGTCCGGCTCGTACGCGTACAGACGCTGGTCGGCGAAGTCGGCGAAGACCAGCAGCGGCCCTTCGGGGCGGTCGGCCCCGGTCCAGGCGCGGCCGCCGTACTCGACGACGCGGGTGCGCACGTTCCACGGCGCGGGGAGCACCGAGCGCTCCTCGCCGTCGGGCAGGCGCCGCACCAGGGCGCGCCGCCCTCCTTCGGTGGGCCGTGGCTCCGTCCACCAGGCCTCGCCCCCGACGAACCCCACGTGCCCCGGGGCGCCGTCGTGGGCGGCGGCGAGTCCGGCATCGATCGGTGACGGCCATGATCCGTACGCCCGGGTCTGCATCATGTCCTTTACTTCCCCCATTTTTCCTAGGCCGTACGCAGAAAGCGGTCGAGGACGCGGACGCCGAAGTGCAGTGCGTCGACCGGGACGCACTCGTCGACGCCGTGGAAGAGCGCCTGGTAGTCGAAGCCCTCCGGTGTCCTCAGCGGCGAGAAGCCGTAGCCGGTGATGCCGAGCCGCGAGAACTGCTTGGCGTCCGTGCCGCCCGACATGCAGTACGGCACGACGTGGCCCTCCGGTGCGAACTCCTCGACGGCCGCCCGCATGCGCGCGTACGTCGGCGAGTCGACCGGAGCCTGCAGCGCCACCTCGCGGTGGTGGAACTCCCAGTCGACGTCAGGGCCCGTGAGTCGGTCAAGCGTGCGACGGAACTCTTCCTCGCCGCCGGGTAGAAAGCGGCCGTCGACGTACGCCACCGCCTCCCCTGGGATCACATTCACCTTGTAACCCGACTGCAGCATCGTCGGGTTGGCGCTGTTGCGCACCGTCGGCGCGACCAGGTCGGCGGTCTGACCGAGCTTCTCCAGGAACGCGTCGACGTCGAAACCGGGCGCCTCGGGGTCGCTCTCCAGGCCGTACAGCGTGGCGAGTTCGACGAGTCCGGCCCGCACGGTCGGGGTGAGCCGCACCGGCCATCGGTGCTCGCCGATGCGGGCGATGGCGGCGGCCAGCCTGCTCACCGCGTTGGCGCGGTTCACCTTGGAGCCGTGGCCCGCCTTGCCGCGTGCGGTGAGCTTGAGCCATCCTGTGCCGCGCTCGCCCGCCGCGATGGGGTAGATCTGGTTGCCGCGCCCGTCGTGGAAGGTGAAGGCCCCCGACTCGCTGATGCCCTCCGTGCAGCCCTCGAAGAGGGAGGCGTGGTGGTCGGCGAGGAAGCCGGAGCCGTCGACCGCGCTGGCCTCCTCGTCGGCGGTGAAGGCGATCACCAGGTCGCGCCGGGGCCGGACGCCGGAGCGCGCCCAACTCCGCACGACGGACAGGATCATCGCGTCCATGTTCTTCATGTCGATCGCGCCACGGCCCCAGACGATGCCGTCGCGGACCTCCCCGGAGAACGGGTCGACGCTCCAGTCGGCGGCCTCGGCGGGCACGACGTCCAAGTGGCCGTGGACGAGCAGCGCGTCGGCACCGGGGTCGGTGCCCTCGATGCGGGCGACGACGTTCGTGCGGCCCGGGGTGCGCTCCAGGAGCGTGGGTTCCAGGCCCGCGTCCGCGAGGCGCTCCGCGGCGTACTCGGCGGCGGGCCGCTCGCGGCAGTCGCCGCTGCCGCGGTTGGTGGTGTCGATGCGGATGAGCTCGCTGGTGAACGTCACGACCTCGTCGAGTGCCCGTGCGTCCACCTGGTCGTCTCTCCCCCGGCCCTGCTCCCGACCGGTCGTCTCCCGGCCCTGACCCTGGTCACCCATACTGCTCCTCCACGGCGGCAGAGGCGATCGTCGTAACCGCCTTGAAGGTACGGATCCCCTCGTACATGGTCTCGCTGTCATAGGCGACGCGGCGCTCCCCCGTACGGCGCACGCCCGGTACGACGGTCGAGGCCATCGAAAGGTGCTCGGCGTCGAACTCGACCTCGACGGTGAACGGCCCGCCGACGACCGGCTCGTGGCGCACGGCGAGCGGCGCGGCCTGCTTCGCCGCGGCGCGGATGTCGGCGGCGGTGCGGGCCGGGGTGCGGCAGACCGCCGCGTACCGCGAGACGTGGTCCTTGACGGCGACCTTCAGCGCGCCCGGCGCGTAGCCGAGGGCGTCCTCGCAGGCCAGGTCGTCGCCGGTGACGAGCACCACGGGGACGCCGTACTCGGCGACGACATGGGAGTTGAGCAGCCCCTCGCTGGCCCGGACGCCGTTGACCCAGACGCCGGTGATCTGGTTGGCGAGGTAGGTGTGCGCGAGGACGCCCTCCATGCCGGCGCCCGCGTGGTACCCGATGAACGCGATGCCGTCCACGTCGTCGTGCTGCACACCTTCGACCATGGAGAGCGACTTGTGCCGTCCCGTCAGCATCTGGGCCCGCTCGTCCAGCTGCTCCAGCAGCAGATTGCGCATGGTCCAGTGCGCTTCGTTGATGAGCACCTCGTCGGCGCCGCCGTCGAAGAAACCGAGCACGGCGGCGTTCACGTCCGAGGTGAACATCGCCCGGCACCGCTCCCACTGAGGGGTGCCGGGCAGCACGTCCGCCGGCCAGGTCACGCCGGTGGCGCCCTCCATGTCGGCGCTGATGAGGATCTTCATGGGGCGCCACGTTACGCGCCAATGCAGGAGCGGACCAGGAAGACTTGTGCCCGGTTCCCGTGGTGCGGCGCGTGGCCGGGAGGCCGGGGGCAGGAGGTCGGGAGGCCGGGGTCAGGAGGTCGGGCGGACCACCACCGCCTCGGCGTTGACGCGGCCGCCGTGGCGGAAGGTCAGCACGAACGGGATCCTGTCGCCCACGCTCAGCGGTGCGCGCGTGCGAGCCATCACGTCCACGCCCTGAGGGGTCATGGTGAGGCCCTCGCGGGCCGGGACGGCGGCCGAGTCCAGCATGCGCATGGTGGCGGCCCCGTCGCCCGCGGCCGTGTACCGGCCCAGCATCACCTCGTCGAGGACCGGGGACGTCACCGACGTCAAGCGGTCGTCGGAGCCTCCCGAGTTGGTGATGCGGAAGAACGCGGCGGTCTCCTGCCGGTCGCCGTACGGCAGGTAGACCGTGCCGGGCCCGACCGCGACGCGGGCCGGGCTCCCCGCCGCGCCGGACCCGGTCCACGCGGTGAGAGCGCCCAGGGCCATGGCGCAGGCCGTCAGGGGCGCGAGCGCGGCGCGACCGGCTTCGCGGAGCCTGCGGCGGGACGGCCGCCAGGGGTTCTGTTCGGCGCTCGTCATCGCGCGCCTTTCCGTGCCGGAGGCGAGGGTCTGCCGGGCGCCGGGTTCCAGGTGCGCAGCCGCAGGCTGTTGCCGACCACCAGCACGGAGCTCGCCGACATCGCCACCGCCGCGACCATGGGGCCGAGCAGGCCGACCGCGGCGAGCGGCACCGTGACGGCGTTGTAGCCGAAGGCCCACAGGAGGTTGACGCGGATCGTGGCGAGGGTGCGCCGGGCGAGGCGGACCGCGACGGCGACGGCCTCGATGTCGCCGCGCACGAGCGTCACGTCGGCGGCCCCGATGGCCACGTCGGTGCCGCCGCCCATGGCGATGCCGAGGTCGGCGCGGGCGAGCGCGGCGGCGTCGTTCACCCCGTCGCCGATGACCGCGACCCGGTGTCCGCGCTCTCTCAACTCCCTTACGAGGGCCGCCTTGTCGTCCGGTGTGCGGCGGGCGTGGACCTCGTCGATGCCCAGGCCTTCGGCGACGGCGCGGGCGGTGGCCTCGCGGTCGCCGGTGGCGAGGACGGGGCGCACTCCGAGGCGGCGCAGCCGGTCCACGGCGCGGTAGCTGCCGGGCCGCACCAGGTCGCCGACCGCGACGACCGCCTCGGGGACGCCGTCGACGCGGACCAGGACCGGGGTGTGGGCGGCGGCCTCGGCGTCCGCGACGGCGCGGGCCAGCGGGCCCGTCAACTCGTCTCCCGGCGCGTGGACTTCGACGCGCCGCTCACCGACCAGGCCGCGTACGCCCCACCCCGCCACCGCGTGGAACTCCCGTGCCCGCGGCAGCGGGCCCGCGTGGCGCGTCTGCGCGTACGCGGCGACGGCCCGGCCCAGCGGGTGTTCCGAGCCCTGCTCCACGGCCCCGGCCAGGCGCAGCGCCCGCTCTTCGCCGATGCCGTCGGGGGCGGCCGTGACGGCGGTGACGCTCATGTGCCCGGTGGTGAGGGTGCCGGTCTTGTCGAGGACGACGGTGTCGATGTGCCGCAGGGTTTCCAGGGCCTGCGCCCCGCCGACCAGGACGCCGAGTTGGGCGCCGCGGCCGGTGGCGGCCATCAGGGCGGTGGGTGTGGCGAGGCCCAGAGCACAGGGGCAGGCGACGACCAGGACGGCCACGCAGGCGGTGACGGCGGCCTGGGGGTCGGCTCCGGCGCCGAGCCAGAAGCCGAGGACCGTGGCGGCGAGCGCGAGCACCACCGGCACGAACAGGCCCGCCACCGTGTCGGCGAGCCGCTGCGCCCGCGCCTTGCCCGCCTGAGCGTCGGTCACCATCCGTGTGATGCGGGCGAGTCGGGTGTCGGCGCCGACGGCCGTGGCGCGGACGAGGAGCAGCCCGCCCGCGTTGACGGCCCCGCCGGTCACGTCCGCGCCCGGCCCGACCTCGACCGGTTCGCTCTCCCCGGTGACCAGCGACAGGTCCACGGCGGAGCTGCCCTCCACCACGACGCCGTCGGTGGCGACGCGCTCGCCGGGCCGTACGACGAAGACCTGACCGAGCCCCAACTCGCCCACCGGGATGCGCCGTTCGCCGCCACCCTCCCGCACGGCGACGTCCTTGACGGCGATCCCGGCGAGCGCGCGCAGCGCGGCGCCGGTGCCGCGCCGGGCCCGCGCCTCAAGGAACCGCCCGGCGAGCACGGCCAGCGGCACGCCGACGGCCGCCTCCAGATAGACGTGCGCGGTGCCGTCGTCGGCGGAGGGCAGCAGGCTGAACGGCATCGTCATGCCGGGCACGCCCGCGCCGCCGAGGAACAGCGCGTACGCCGACCACCCGAAGGACGCGGCGACTCCGAGCGAGACCAGGGTGTCCATGGTCGCGGCGGAGTGCCGCAGGCCGCGCAGCGCCCGCGCGTGGAACGGCCACGAGCCCCAGGTGGCGACGGGTGCGGCGAGCACGAAGCAGAGCCACTGCCAGTTGCGGAACTGCAGGGCGGGCACCATGGAGAGAACGAGCACGGGCACGGCGAGCAGGGCGGTGACGACCAGCCGCCGCCACTCGGGGGCGGCGCCGCCCTTCCCGGCCGCCGGGCCGCCGACCGCCTTCTCCGCCGCCGGGTCCGCGCCGGATTCCTCCGACTCCGCCTCCCCTGCCGGGTGTTCGCGGACCGGCTCGTTCACCGGCTCCGGCAGGTGGGCCGGGTAGCCGGCCCGCTCCACCGCGGCGATCAGCGCGCTCGGCGGTACGTCCTGCGGGTGGCTGACGCGGGCGAGGCCCGTCGCCAGGTTGACCGTGGCGCTCACGCCGTCCAGCCTGCCGAGCCTCTTCTCGACCCGGTTCACGCAGGCCGCGCAGGTCATGCCGCCGACGGCGAGGTCGGTGCTGACCAGGGCCGTGGCGCCCATCAGTGACCTCCCCCGTGCATGCCGCCCATGTCACCCATGTCGTCACCGCCGCCGCGGCCACCGCCGCCGTCGGAGTCCGTCACGCTGCCGCGCATGCCGGGCGCGACCGGGCCGACGGCCTTTCCGACCGCGTACGAGACCACGAAGACCAGGACGAGCAGCAGCAGGAATCCGCAGAGCGCGGGCGGCGGCAGGAGTCCGTGCCATCGCTTCTGGTCAGCCATCACCGCTCCCGGATCGCGTGAAGACGCGGACCGACCGGATCCGCGCCGCCTCAGGAGTCGGGCGGGTGCGGCGCCCAGTTCCCGCGGGGTTCAGTGGCGCGCGTCACATTCCGGGCGCGCGTGAGATCACCGCGCCCGGTGGCCCCGGTGGGCCCGCACGGTCCGCACACACCGCTGAGTTCGAGGGTGTGCTCCAGGTCCGCGAAGCCCGTGGTCTCCCCCAGGCGCTCGGCCCACGCCTCGACGTCCCGCGCGTCCACCGCCTGACTCCGGCCGCAGCGGCGGCAGATGAGGTAGTGCCGGTGTTCTTCGCTGGGCCGCCGCAGGTAGAGGCGTTCGCCGGTGTCGTCGCGTACGACGTCGACGAGCCCCGCGCGCTCGAGGTCCCGCAGCGCGCGGTAGACGGTGGTGAGGCCGACCGCGCTGCCGGCGCCGGCGAGCAGGGCGTGCAGCTCCTGCGCGGAGACGAACTCGCTGCAGCGGCCGAGGGTTTCGAGGACGGCGGTGCGCTGGCGGGTTCTGCGCATGCCCGCCCGGGGCTCCCCTTCGCGCGTGCGCCCCGCGGTGCCCGTCACGGCACACGCCCGTCGATCGTGCCCGCCCCGCACGAGGCGTTGCCGAAGCTCAGCGTGCGGTAGACCGTCACGCCGCCCGCCAGTTCCGCGCACGCCTGCGCCGCGGCGGTGACGCGGCGCGTGTACGCGGGGTCCGTGGCGTCGAGCAGCACCCCGAGCGTCGTACCGCTGTGGCCGACCGCGACGCCGAGGCCGCCGACCTCGCGGCAGATCGCCCGCATCGGGTCCAACAGGCGTTTGTGGCGCAGGGTTTGGTTCATCAGGGCGCTGCGGGTCGCGATGCGGCCGACCTCCGCGAGGTCCTGGCGGCGCACGGCGGCGGTGAGTCCGTCGAGGAGGCCCGCGTAGGCGTGCCGGTCGGCCGTCGTGAACGGCTTGGGGATGCGGTTGAAGTCCACGGTGTCGACCGAGCCGCCCTCGTCGACGCCGACGACGGCCATGGCGGGCAGCGAGCCGAGGACCGCGCGGAGCCGCACGCTGCGGTGGTGGAAGGCGACGATCGCGGGGTAGAGCACGCCGTCGGTGGGTTCGATGCGGGACAGGAGCCGTTCGATCCCGGCGGGCGGCATGGGGACGTCGAGGGCGCGGCCGACCGCCCTTGCGGTGGCGACGAGGTCGGCGGAGGAGCTGGCGAGCCCCTTGCCCTCGGGGATCACGCTGCTGACGGTGAGCACTCCGCCGGGCGGGGAGCCGAGCCTCCTGGGGGCCAGGTCGGCGATCATGCGCGCCAGTCGGAGCGCCTTGGTCTTGTGCGCGGGCCGGACCTCGATCTCCCCCGAGACGGATCCCCGCCGGAACGTGGCCATCGTCCAGCGGGCCACCGGCAGCGTCACGAGGAAGTCGCCGTCCTCCTCCGGCAGCACTCCCTGGAGCAGTTCGCCGAAGGTGCCGAAGGCGGTGCCGACCCCCGTCGTCGGCGCCCCTCGGCGCGGCGGGCGGGACCTGGGTCCGGCCTCCTGGAACAGCTTCACGCGACTCCTCTCGACGGCGCGGTGCACACGGCGCGGCACCCCGCGTGCACCAGTGTGCCGAGCTTACCCGGTCTTGACAATCATTTTCATCTGGTGTGATGCTCTCGGCGTTCCCGGGGGCCGCCGAGCGGCGCCCGCACTCCCCGGGCCCCTTCCTGCCCTCACTCCCTACGGGGGATCCCAGCCATGCACGCACACATCGCGGAAGCGGTGAAGAAACCCGATCTCATATCCCTCGCACCGGATCTGGCCTGTCTCCGGTTCGAGACCATGAAGATCTACTCGGCCCTCGGCGCCGTCCGGCACCTGCTCGAATCCGGTGCCGTCCGGCCGGGCGACACGCTCGTCGACAGCTCCAGCGGCATCTACGCGCAGGCCCTGGCCCTCGCCTGCCACCGCCACGGAATGAAGTGCCACATCGTGGGCTCCACCACCGTGGACCGCTCGACCCGGGTGCAGCTGGAGATACTCGGCGCCACCCTGGAACAGGTCGCACCCTCCAGGAACCTGCGCCTGGACCAGGAGTTGAGGGTGCGGCGCATCGCCGAGATCCTGGCCGACAACCCCTCGTACCACTGGATGCGGCAGTACCACGACGAGATCCACTACTACGGCTACCGCGAGGTCGCCGAGACCATGGACGCGGAGCTCCCCGCGGGCCCTCTCGCCCTGGTCGGCGGGGTCGGCTCGGGCGCGTCGACCGGGGCCATCGCCACGTATCTGCGCGAGGCGGGCCGTGACGTGTCGCTCGTCGGCGTGCAGCCCTTCGGCAGCGTCACCTTCGGCTCGGAGCACGTCGCCGACCCGGACATGATCATCGCCGGGATCGGCAGCGCCATCGCCTTCCAGAACGTCCGGCACGAGCTCTACGACCGCGTGCACTGGGTCAACTTCGACAGCGCCGTCTCCGGAGCGGTCGCCCTGCTGCGCACCACCGGCATCTTCGCCGGGCTCTCGGCGGGCGCCGCCCATCTCGCCGCCCTGTGGGAGCGGCGCGGGGGCGACTCCCGTACGTACGTCTTCATCGCGGCCGACACCGGACACCGCTACGTCGAGAGCGCCTACGCGCGGCACGAACAGGCCCTGGACATCGACGAGTTGAAGCCGCACGAGATCACCTCGCTCGACGAGCTGCGGCACCCCTGGTCCACCACGGCCTGGCCGCCCGCCACTCCGTGAACACCCCGGCAACCCCAGAGAGAACACGCATGTCACACCCCACGCCCCACACCGTCGCCGACCTCACCGACGCGGTCCTTTCGGGCGCCCATGGACCCGACCCCGCCGAACTCGTCGTCACCAGCGCGTTCTGGCTCTACAACACCACCCGGCTCGCCGGCGGCGAGGTCACGTACCACAACCACTACCTGCTGCTGCGCGTCGGCGACTCCTTCGGCGCGTGCTCCTTCGAGGCGGGTGAACTCGCCCCGGACTTCTGCGAGAACGCCTCGGGGCAGTCCCTGGACAAGCTGCTGCGCGACGAGTCCGCGCCCGTGCGGACCGCGGCGCTCGACGCCTATCTCGCCCGGGTGCGCCCGCACCGCGACGCCGAGGACGCCGAGCGCGTCATGCTGCCCACCGGCACGCCCGAGGTCCGTGCCGAGGCCCGCGACGCTGCCATCGCCGGGCTGCTCGACATCGCGCCCGGCGCGAAGGTCGCCCTGATCGGCGTGGTCAACCCGCTCGTCGCGGCGATACGGGAGCGGGGCGGCGACTGTCTGCCCTGCGACCTCAACCTGCGGACGACCGCGTGGGGCGAGCCGGTCACCGACGACATGACCGAGGTCCTCGCGCGGGCCGACGCCGTGGTCGCCACCGGCATGACGCTCAGCAACGGCACCTTCGACCTGATCCTGCGCCACTGCGTCGAGCACGACGTGCCGCTGGTCGTCTACGCCCAGAGCGGCAGCGCCGTCGCCCGCGCCTTCCTCGGCGCGGGCGTCACCGGGCTGAACGCGGAGCCCTTCACCTTCTCCCAGTTCAGCGCCGACGCCACGCCGATGTACCGCTACCGCGCGCCCCTCGCCCCGAACGGAGCGGCAGCGTGAGCGTCGACGCCACCAAGAACGACGTGGCCGGGGCTGGCGCGGAGGAGGCGCTGCCGGGCGATCTGCGCATGGCCCGCGCCCTGTGGCCGGTCCTTCTCGCCTCGGCGGTCGGCCTGCTGCCGTTCACCGTCTTCAGCACCTACCTCGTGCCCATCGCCGACGAGGCCGGCAGCGGTGTCGCCGCGATGGGCGGTCTGCGCGGGCTCGGCGGCCTGGCCGCCCTGCTCGTCGGCACCGCGCTCGCCCCGCTCATCGACCGGGTCCCCAGGGAGTGGGCGGCGGCGGGCGCGCTCGCCGCGCTCGGGGCGTCCGCCGCGCTCGGCGCCACCGGGGGCTTCGTCCAACTCGCCGTGTTCTGCCTGCTCATCGGCGCCAGTACGGCCGTCCTGAACCCAGCGCTGACCGCCGCGGCCGCCGACCGCTTCGGCACCGGCAAGGCCGCGGGGCGCGCGGCGACCCTGGTCACCGCGACACAGTCCATGACGGCCATGCTCGCCGCGCCGGTCATCGCGCTGCCCGCGCTGTTCTGGGGCTGGCAGGGCGACCTGTTCGGCGTGACGGTGGTGGCGCTGCTGCTCGCCGTGGTCTTCGTGGCCCGGCGCGGCAGGCGGGCCCAACCGGGCGCGGACAAGGCCACCGCGCAGGGGCAACGCCTCGGCTACCTCGCCTCGTTCAGGGCGCTCGCGGCCGTGCGCGGCGCGGTGCCCCTGCTGCTCATCGGGTTCCTGCGCACCGCCGTGTTCATGGGCTACCTCTCGTACCTCGCGGCCTTCTACGAGGAGCGGTTCGACCTCGACGCCGGGCTCTTCGCGTTCGTGTGGACGCTGAGCGGCGCGGCGTTCTTCGTCAGCAACCTCCTCACCGGGCGGATCACCAACGCGGCCGCGCCGCGCCTCGGGACGGAACGCCTGCTCGCCCTCGGTCTGGTCGCCGCCCTCGTCTCCGTCGTGGGCTTCTACTTCACGCACTGGCTGCCGCTGGCCCTCGCCATGACCGCGCTGCACGCGGCGAGCCACGCGGTCGTCGCCGCCTGCGTGGTCAGCCTCATCGTGCGGCGCTGCGGGACGGGGCTGCGCGGCTCGGCGCTGAGCCTCAACGCGGCGGGCCAGAGCCTCGGCGTGTTCGTCGGCGCGGCGCTCGGCGGCGCAGGGCTCGGTCTGGCCGGTTACCCCGGTGTCGCGGCGGTCTTCGGCGCCCTGGTCCTCGCGGCGCTCGGCGCGGCCGTGCCGGTGCTGCGGGCGGACCGGATCGACGACGGGGCGGAGGCCGCGTGAGCACCGTCACGGAGGCGGCTCCCGCGGACACCTCCCGGCCCCGGGCCGCCGTGCGGGAGCGGCTCGCCTCCCCCAGGGCCCTGGTGCTGACCTGCCTCGCGCTCTTCCTCGCCCTGGTCGCCTCGGTCGTCGTGGCGATCGGCCTGGGCGCCGCCGCCGTGTCGCCCGCCGAGACCGCCCGCCTTCTGTGGGCGGCGCTCAGCGGGGGCCGCGTCGGCGCCGACGAGACGACCACGTACCAGATCATCTGGCAGATCCGTACGCCGCGGGTGCTGCTCGCCGCGCTGGTGGGCGCCGGTCTGAGCGCGGTCGGCGTGGCCATCCAGGCGATGGTGCGCAACGCCCTCGCCGACCCGTTCGTCCTCGGCGTCTCCTCGGGGGCGTCGGTGGGCGCGGTCGGCGTGACGGTGACCGGGGGCCTGGCCGCGCTCGGTGTCCACGCGGTCTCGGCGGGCGCTTTCATCGGCGCGCTCCTCGCGTCCTTCCTCGTGTACGCGGCCTCCAGCGACCGGGGCTCTCTCTCGCCGCTGCGTCTCGTCCTGACGGGCGTGGCCATGTCGCTGGGGTTCCAGGCCGTGATGAGCGTGATCATCTACTTCGCGCCGGACAGCGAGGCGACCAGCATGATCCTGTACTGGACCATGGGCAGCTTCGGCGCGGCCTCCTGGGGCTCCCTGCCCGTGGTGTCGGCCGTCGTCCTGCTCGGCCTCGTCGTCCTCCACCGGCACGGCCGCGCCCTGGACGTCCTCGCGCTCGGCGACGAGACCGCCGCGAGCCTGGGCGTCGGCCCCGACCGGCACCGCAGGTCGCTGCTCGTGGTCGTCTCGCTGGTCACCGGCGTGATGGTCGCCGTGAGCGGCGCCATCAGCTTCGTCGGGCTCGTCATGCCGCACCTGGTGCGGATGGTGGTCGGCGCCACGCACGCGCGCGTGCTCGCCGTCGCGCCGCTGGTCGGCGCGGTGTTCATGGTCTGGGTGGATCTGCTGTCCCGGACGGTGGTGGCCCCGCGCGAGCTGCCGCTCGGCGTCATCACGGCGCTCGTCGGGGTGCCGGTCTTCATCGGCCTGATGCGCCGCAAGGGCTATACGTTCGGGGGCCGTTGAGATGGATCTCCGTATCGAAGCGCTCTCCGTGGCGATCGACGGCAAGAGCCTGGTGCGTGACCTCTCCCTGGACGTGGGGCGCGGCGAGGTCGTGGGCCTGGTCGGCCCGAACGGCAGCGGCAAGTCGACCGCGCTGCGCTGCGTGTACCGGGCGCTGCGTCCGACGTCCGGCGCCGTGCTCGTCGGCGGGGACGACATCACCCGCCTGACGATGCGGCGCGGCGCGCAGCTCGTCGCCGCCCTGACGCAGGACGGCACGGTCGACCTGGACTTCACGGTCGAGGAGGTCGTGGCGCTGGGCCGGGCCCCGCACCGGCGCGGCAACCAGGCGCTCACGGCGCGCGAACGGGAGCTGTGCGCACGGGCGATGGAGCGGCTCGACATCCGGCACCTGGCCGGGCGCGGTGTCCTCGCGCTCTCCGGCGGCGAGCGCCAGCGCGTGCTGCTGGCCCGCGCCCTCGTCCAGGAGCCGCGGGTCCTCGTCCTGGACGAGCCGACCAACCACCTCGACGTACGCCACCAGATCGCGGTCCTCTCGCAGCTGCGCGGCGCCGGGCTCACCGTCCTCGTCGTACTGCACGACCTCAACCTCGCGGCGGCCGCCTGCGACCGGATCGGAGTGCTGTCCCAGGGGCGGTTGGTCACGTCCGGGACGCCCGCGGAGGTGCTCACCGAGGAGCTGGTCGCCGACGTGTTCGGCGTGAAGGCGAGCGTCGTGCCGCATCCGCTGACGGGCGACCCGCAGCTTCTGTACTCGCTCCACCCCTCCCTCTGAAAGGCGACAAGTCCCCATGTCCCACACCCGATCCATCGCGGCCGGATCCGCGCTCGCGCTGACGCTGCTCGTCGGCTGCGGCGCCGAGGTCGCATCGGACGGCGGCGCGAAGGCGTCCGAGAAGACCACCGTCGAGCGCTGCGGCGAGCCCGTCTCCTACAAGGTCCCCCGGCGGGCGGTCGCGTACGAAGGCGGCAGCGCCGACAAGCTGTTCAGCCTCGGCCTGACCGAGCACGTCCACGGGTACGTGATGCCGCCCGCCAACCCGCCCGTGAGCGAGTCGCCCTGGGCGAAGGAGTACGCCAAGGTCAAGATGCTCAGCGACGACCTGCTCAACAAGGAACTCGTCGTCGAGGCCAGGTCGGACCTCGTCGTCGCGGGCTGGAACTCCGGCTTCAGCGACCAGCGCGGCATCACCCCGAAGATCCTCGACAAGCTCGGCATCCAGAGCTTCATGCACACGGAGAGCTGCTTCAACTACCCGAAGCACCCGCAGAAGGTGACCCCGTTCAAGGCGCTCTACAGCGACCTGGAGCGGCTCGGGAAGATCTTCCAGGTGGAGAAGAAGGCCGATCAGGTCGTCGCAGGGCTGAAGAAGCGGGTGGCGGCGGTCGAGGCCAAGGCGCCGGGGGGCGAGCGGGTGCCGGTCTTCCTCTACGACTCCGGCACCGACCAGCCCTTCACGGCCGGCAGCCAGGTCCCGCCCACCGACATCATCAAGAGCGCGGGCGGCAGGAACATCTTCGACGGCCTCGACGAGCGCTGGACCCAGGTCAACTGGGAGGCCGTGACGAAGGCCGAGCCGGAGGTCGTCATCATCTTCGACTACGGCGACCAGCCCGCGAAGAAGAAGATCGAGTTCCTGAAGAAGTCCCCGCACACGAAGGAGCTGCCCGCGGTCAGGAAGAACAACTTCTTCGTCCTCGACTACAACGAAGGCATCAGCGGTCCGCGCAACGTGGACGGTCTGGAGAAGTTCGGGAAGTACCTGCGCGAACTGGACCACGAGGGCTGAGTTCAGCCCTGGAAGGCGACGCCCGGCAGCCCCCGGCCCGCGTCCGGCACGACCAGCACCGAACCCGCGAGCGGATGCGGCCGGCCGAGGCCGGTGCGGGCCGTGGTGACGTACAGGTCGCGCAGGTCGGGGCCGCCGAAGACGCAGGCCGTGGGGCGGCGCACGGGCAGCTCCACGGTCCGGTCGAGCCGTCCTTCGGGGGTGTAGCGGCGGAGCGCCGCGCCGTCCCAGAGCGCCACCCAGACACAGCCGTCGGCGTCGACCGTGAGCCCGTCGGGGTAGCCCGCACCGTTCTCGATGTGGGCGAACGGCCTTCTGTTCAGGACACGTTGACCCCCGCCCCCGCCCCCGCCCTCGGCCTCGTATGCGTGGTCGAGTACGTCGATACGTCGCGTGGGACTGTCCACGTAGTAGACGAGGCGCCCGTCGGGGCTCCACGCCGTGCCGTTGCTGACGGCCACCTCGCCGAGCTGTTCGGTGACGGTGCCGTCGGGGGCGACGCGGGCGAGGCTGCCGCCGCCGGGCGCCTCGTCGTAGCGCATGGTGCCCGCCCAGAGCGCGCCGTCGGGCGCGACGGCGGCGTCGTTGCCGCGGCGGCCCGGCACCGGGTCGCGCACCAGCCAGGAGAAGGGCGCGCCGCCGGGGCCGTACAGGCCGATGCCGTCACGGAGGTTGACCACCAGGCCGCCGCCCGCGCGCGGCTTGGCGGCGCCGACGTGCTGCTCGGTGGCCATGACCGTGCGGCGCCCGTCCCCGGGGGCGTACGTGTGGACGCGCGAGCCGAGGATGTCGACCCAGATGAGGCGTTCGGCCGCCGGGTCCCAGGTGGGGCCCTCGCCGAGGGACGCCTCGGCGCGCACCGCCACTTCGTACGCGCGGCTCATCACGCGCCCCGGTGGCCGAGGCGGACCGACAGGTCGCCCGCGCCCTTGACGGCGAGCTCGGCCAGTTCGCGCTCGCGCTCCTCGCTCCAGCGGATCATCGGCACGGAGACGGAGAGCGCCGCGACGACCTGTCCCGTGCCGTCCCGCACCGGCGCCGCCACGCAGCTCACGTCCGGGTTGGACTCCTGGTGCTCGACCGCGACGCCCCGCTCGCGGATGCCCGCGAGGGCGGCGAGGAGCTCGTCGTGGCCGGTGACGCTGTTCGGGGTCATCGCGGTCAACTCCCGTCCCCGCAGCCGGGATTCGAGCTCGTCCGGCGGCAGCGAGGCGAGCAGCATCTTGCCGACCGACGTGCAGTGCGCGGGCAGTCTGCGGCCCGCCGCGGAGACCATGCGCACGGCGTGCGTGGAGTCCACCTTGGCGATGTAGATGACGTCGGTGTCCTCCAGGACGGCGACGTGGACGGTCTCGTCGCACGTCTCGGCGACCTCGCGGGCCACCTGCTGCCCCTCGGCGGCGAGGTCGAGCTGCTCGGCGTACCGGCTGCCGAGCTGGTAGGTGCGCACCCCGAGGCGGTAGCAGCCCGGCTGGCCGGGGATCTGGACGAGATACGAGCGGGCGGCCAGGGTGGTGAGCAGTTCGTGCACGGTGGTGCGCGGCAGCTGGAGTCTGCGGGTGACCTCGGGCGCGGAGAAGGTCCCGTCGCCCTCCAGGAACAGTTCGAGTATGTCCAGCGACCTGGTCACCGCGGGCACCAGTCGTCCCATGAGTTCGGCCTTCCCTCCCTGCGCGTCCGATACTTCGGTCGCTGATCGGTATGACGAACACAGGTTAGACACGGGGCAGTTCGGCGCGCGACCCATTGACACGTTCCGGCCGCCGTGAATACCGTCTCGCCAACATTTCGAACGTGTGACGAAATACCGAACAAGTCGAGGGGCAACTGCCTTGCGCATCACGGGAATCAGCACGCACGTGGTCGGGACACCCTGGCGGAACCTCACCTACGTCCAGGTCCACACCGACGAGGGCCTGACCGGTGTCGGCGAGACCCGGATGCTCGGCCGCACCGACGCGCTCATCGGCTATCTCCGCGAGGCGGAGGCCAACCACATCAAGGGGTCCGACCCGTTCGCGATCGAGGACCTCGTCCGCAGGATGAAGTACGGCGACTACGGCCGCGCCGGCGAGATCGTCATGTCGGGCATCGCGGTCGTCGAGACGGCCTGCTGGGACATCAAGGGCAAGGCCCTGGGCGTCCCGGTCTGGCAGCTGCTCGGCGGCAGGGTGACCGACCGCGTCAAGGCGTACGCGAACGGCTGGTACACCACCGAGCGCACCCCTGAGGCGTACCACAAGGCCGCCCAGGGGGTGATGGAGCGCGGCTACCGGGCCCTGAAGATCGACCCCTTCGGGACGGGCCACTACGAACTGGACCACGAACAGAGCCTGTACGCCGTGTCGTTGATCGAGGCCGTGCGCGACGCGATCGGGCCCGACGCCGAGCTGATGCTGGAGATGCACGGCCGGTTCTCGCCCGCCACGGCGATCCGGCTCGCCCGCGAGCTCGCGCCGTTCCGCCCCGCGTGGCTGGAGGAGCCGGTGCCGCCGGAGAACCTCAAGGCCCTGGAGAAGGTCGCGGCCAGGGTCGACATGCCGGTGGCGACCGGTGAACGCATCCACGACAGGATCGAGTTCCGCGAGCTCTTCGAGAGCCAGGCGGCCGACATCCTCCAGCCCGACGTCGGGCACATCGGCGGCATCTGGGAGACCCGGAAGCTCGCGGCCACGGCCGAGACCCACTACATGCTGGTCGCCCCGCACAACGTGGGCGGCCCGGTGCTGACCGCGGCCTCCCTCCACGTCGGCTTCACCGCGCCGAACTTCAAGATCCTGGAGCACTTCAACGACTTCGCGGACGCGGACATCAAGAAGGTCGTGAAGGGCGCGCCGCGGGTCGATCCGGAGACGGGCTGCTTCGAGCTGTCGCACGAACCGGGCCTGGGCGTCGAGCTCGACGTCGACGCGGCGGCCGAATTCCCGCAGCAGCGGGCGCGGTTCGACCTGTGGGCCGAGGGCTGGGAGAAGCGGGCTCCCGGCGGGTCCGGGGCGTGAGGGCGATGGCACCCGCCCACGCGCGAGAGGAACGGCCATGAGCGGGACATCGCGCGCGATCGTGATCGACAGACCCGGCGCGCACCGCCTCACCACCGGGCCGCGCCCGGAGCCCGGCCCCGGCGAGGTCCTCGTCGAGGTCGCGGCCGCCGGGATCTGCATGAGCGACCGCGAGGTGTACGACGGCCGCCGCGACGCCGGGTACGTCCGCTACCCCGTGACTCCGGGGCACGAGTGGTCCGGGACCGTGGTGGCGGCGGGCGCGGGGGTCGACCCGGGCCTCGTCGGACGCAGGACCGTCGCCGAGGGGTTCCGGGCGTGCGGCGTCTGCGAGCGCTGCCGGTACGGGGAGACCAGCCTGTGCACCGGCGGCTACGCGGAGACCGGGTTCACCGAGCCGGGCGCCTTCGCCGACCATCTGGTCGTCCCCGCACGGCTCCTGCACCCGCTGAGCGACGACGCCGACCTGCGCGCCGCCGCCCTGCTCGAACCGGCCGCGGTGATCGCGGCCGCCGTGCGGGCGGGGCGGCCGCGAGCCGGCGAGCGCGTCGCGGTGGTGGGTGCGGGGACGCTGGGGCTGCTCGCGGTGCAGTTGCTCGCGGCCTGCGGACCCGCCGAATTGGTCGTCGTCGATCCGCGCGAGGCCCGCGGGGCGTTGGCACTGGACTTCGGGGCGGCCTCGGCGGTTTCTCCTGCCGGGGCGGAGTCCTTGAACGGGGGTTTCGATCTCGTCGTGGAGACGGCGGGGGCGCCCGCCACCGCCGCTTCGTCCTGTCTGCTCGCGCGCAGGGGTGGACGGGTCGTGCTCACCGGGATGTTCACGGCGGGGGCGGTCGGGATCGACCCCGTACATCTGTCGCTGAGCCAGTTGGAGGTGCGGTCCGTGTTCGGGGCGCCTTCCTCCGCGTGGGTGGACGCGGTCAGGGCCTTCGGCCTCGGGTTGCTCGATCCCTCGTCGCTCGTGACGCATGAGTTTCCGCTGGAGCGCTTCGACGAGGCAGTCGCGTTGGTCGGTGGTGGTGATCCGAAGGTGGGGAAGGTGCTGTTGCTTCCCTGAGTTGCGCCCCGCCAGGGGCGCGGGGACCTGCGCGACCAGCCACATACGGCCCGCGGCCGACGCACACCCAATGAACCGAACCTCGTTCGAGATATCGGACGAGCGCGCATCGAACGCAAAGGACACTTCGTGACCGACCCCTCCTTCCCTCGTCCCCGGAAGCCCGGCGAACCCGCCCTGACCGCCCTCGGTCTCGCCGCACCGCCCACCGATCCCGCCGACTCCTCCCCCCACGCCTTCCCCGACGGCGGGACCTGGCGGGTGGAGATTCCCTCCGTCGAAGGGCCCGAGGCGCTCACCGTCGTGCTCAAGGAGGCCGCGCGGCACGACGTGCCGATCCACCGCGTCAGTCAGGGCAGCGGCGTCTGGATGCTGTCCGACGCCGAGATCACCGAGATGGTGGAGGCCGCCGCCGAGCGCGACATCGAGCTCTGCCTGTTCACCGGGCCGCGCGGCACCTGGGACACCGGCGCCTCCGTGCGCACCGACTCGCGCGGCGCGGGGCTGCGCGCCCGAGGGCACGACGCCGTCGCCGGGTGCGTCGAAGACGCCCTGCGGGCCACCGAGTTGGGCGTCACCTGCCTGCTCGTCGCCGACGAGGGCGTGCTGTGGACGCTGCATCGCGCGCGGAGTGCAGGGATCATCCCCGCCGACACCACCCTGAAGGTGTCCGCGCTGATCGGTCCGGTCAATCCGGCCTCCTACGCGGTCTACGAGCGGCTCGGCGCGGACTCGCTGAACGTGCCCAGCGATCTGACGCCCGCTCATCTCACGGAGATTCGGCGGGTATCGGCCGCCCCGATGGACATGTACGTCGAGGCGCCGGACGACCTCGGCGGCTACATCCGCATGTACGAGATCGCCGAGCTGATCCGGCGCGGCGCGCCCCTGTACCTGAAGTTCGGCCTCGCCAAGGCGCCCGGCATCTACCCCTACGGCGCCCACCTGCGCGACACCGCCCTGGACACCGCCCGTGAGCGCGTGCGCCGCGGCCGGCTCGCCCTGGACCTGCTGGCCCGGCACGGCGCCGACGCCGGGATGTCGCCGCTGGGCTCGCGCCTGCCCGGCGCCCTCAACCGCTTCCCGGAAAGGAGCTGACCCATGCGCACCCGCGCGCGCCTCGCCGCCGCGGTGGCCACCGCGGCCCTGCTCGGCTCGCTCACCGCCTGCGGCCAGGAGGCCAAGGGCGGCAGCCGCTACAGGCCGGACGACGGCAAGGGCGGCACCATCGGCCTCGCGATGCCGACCAAGGCGTCCGAGCGGTGGATAGCCGACGGCAAGAACATGGCCTCGCAGTTCAAGAAGGCCGGATACGAGACCGACCTGCAGTACGGCGACGACAAGGTGGAGAACCAGGTCGCCCAGATCGAGAACATGATCACCAAGGGGCACCGGCTCCTGGTGGTCGCCGCGATCGACGGCTCCGCGCTCACCGACGTGCTCGAGCGGGCGCATGACGCGGGCATCCCCGTGATCTCGTACGACCGACTCATCCTGGGCACGAAGAACGTCGCCTATTACGCCTCCTTCGACAACGAGCGCGTCGGCCGCATGCAGGGCCAGTACATCGTCGACAAGCTGAAGCTCGGCAAGCCCGACAAGGACTCCGAGGACACGCACACCGTCGAACTGTTCGCGGGCTCCCCGGACGACAACAACACCAAGTACTTCTGGACCGGCGCCATGAAGGTGCTCCGGCCGTACCTGGACAGCGGGCAGCTCGTCGTGCGCAGCAAGCAGACGAGGATGAACCAGGCCACCACGCTGCGCTGGGACGGCGGCACCGCGCAGAAGCGCATGGACGACCTGATCAGCAAGAGCTACGGCGAGCAGCGCGTCGACGCGGTCCTCTCGCCGTACGACGGGATCTCAATCGGCATCATCTCGGCGCTCAAGAGCGCCGGTTACGGCACCAGGAGCGAGCCGCTGCCGGTCATCACCGGGCAGGACGCCGAGCTGGCGTCGGTGAAGTCGATCATCCGGGGCGAGCAGACGCAGACCGTCTTCAAGGACACGCGCAAGCTGGCCGCGCAGACGGTGAAGATGGGCGACGCGGTCCTGACGGGCAAGAAGGTCCAGGTCAACAACACCAAGGACTACGACAACGGCGAGAAGGTCGTGCCGTCCTATCTGCTCGACCCGGTCAGCGTCGACAAGAAGAACACCCGACTCCTGGTGGAAGAGGGCTACTTCACCGCAGGGCAGCTCACATGAGCGCGCCCGTCCTGGAAATGCGCGGGATCACCAAGACGTTCCCCGGCGTCAAGGCGCTCTCCGGCGTGAACCTGACGGTGCGGCCCGGGGAGATCCACGCGATCTGCGGGGAGAACGGCGCGGGCAAGTCGACGCTGATGAAGGTCCTCAGCGGCGTTCATCCGCACGGCAGTTACGACGGGGAGATCCTCTTCGAGGGCGAGCCGATGGCCTTCAAGGACATCCGCGCCAGCGAGCGCCACGGCATCGTGATCATCCATCAGGAACTGGCGCTTGTCCCCTATCTGTCGATCGCGGAGAACATCTTCCTCGGCAACGAGCGGACCACCGGCGGCTTCATCGACTGGAACGACACCCTGCGCAGGGCGAGCGCGCTCCTGAAGCGGGTCGGCCTGCGCGAGAAGCCGCAGACGCCGGTCGCCGACATCGGCGTGGGCAAGCAGCAGCTCGTGGAGATCGCCAAGGCCCTGTCCAAGGAGGTGAAGCTGCTCATCCTGGACGAGCCGACGGCCGCGCTCAACGACGAGGACAGCGCGAAGCTCCTCGACCTCATCCTGGAACTGCGCGAGCAGGGCATCGCCTGCATCATCATCTCCCACAAGCTGGGCGAGATCCGGCAGATCACGGACGCGGTGACGATCCTGCGCGACGGACGGACCATCGAGACCCTGACGGTCCGTGAAACCCCGGCCGCCGAGGCGCGGTTGTCGCAGGACCGCATCATCCGCGGGATGGTCGGCCGTGACCTCGACCACCGCTTCCCCGACCGCACCCCGTACGAGGGCGCGGACGCGGGCGAGCTCGCCCTGGACGTCCGCGGCTGGACGGTGCGGCACCCCGTCGACCACCAGCGCACGGTCGTCGACGACGTGTCGCTCACCGTGCGGCGCGGCGAGATCGTCGGCATCGCGGGCCTGATGGGCGCGGGCCGCACCGAGCTCGCGATGTCCGTCTTCGGTCGCTCGTACGGGAGTTACGTCGCCGGAGAAGTGGCGGTGAACGGCCGCACGGTGGCGACCAGGACCGTCCCCGCGGCGGTCGACGCCGGGATCGCGTACGTCACCGAGGACCGCAAGCAGTACGGCCTCAACCTCATCGACAACATCAACCGGAACATCTCCCTGGCCTCGCTGCCCGGCATGCGGCGCCGCGGGGTCGTGGACGAGCACCACGAACGCTCGGTGGCCGAGCGCTACCGCACCTCGATGAACATCAAGGCGCCCACCGTCTTCGAGGAGGTGGGCCGGCTCTCCGGCGGCAACCAGCAGAAGGTCGTCCTGAGCAAGTGGATCCACGCCGATCCCGAGGTGCTGATCCTCGACGAGCCGACGCGCGGCATCGACGTGGGCGCCAAGTACGAGATCTACACGGTGATCGACAAGCTCGCGGCGCAGGGCAAGGCGGTCCTCTTCATCTCCTCCGAGCTGCCGGAGCTGCTCGGGATGTGCGACCGGATCTACACGATGACCGAGGGCCGCCTGACCGGTGAGGTCACGCGCGCGGAGGCCACCCAGGAAGTCCTGATGCGCCATATGACCAAGTCCAGAAGCACCAAGAGCTGAGGCCCGCCATGACCACGACGACCACTCCTGCGGGCGCCTCCCGGGACGCGTCCGCCACGCCGCCACCCGCACGGCCCTCGGCCGGCGCGCTGCTCGTCCAGAGCGTGCGCTCCAACATGCGCCAGTACGGCATGCTGATCGCCCTGGCGTTCATCGTCGTGCTGTTCCAGATCTGGACCGACGGCACGCTGCTCCTGCCGAACAACGTCTCCAACCTCATCCAGCAGAACGGCTACATCCTCATCCTGGCGATCGGCATGATGATCGTCATCATCGCCGGGCACATCGACCTGTCCGTCGGCTCACTGGTCGCCTTCGTGGGCGCCATGTCGGCGGTGATGATGGTCAAGCACGACATGCCGTGGGTGCTCGCCCTGGTCCTGTCCCTGCTGATCGGCGCGGTCGCGGGGGCCTGGCAGGGCTTCTTCATCGCCTACGTCGGCATCCCGTCGTTCATCGTGACGCTGGCCGGGATGCTGCTCTTCCGCGGTCTGACGCAGATCGTCCTGGAAGGCCAGTCGCTCGCGCCGTTCCCCGACGGGTTCCAGAACATCGCCAAGGGCTTCATCCCCGAGATGGGCCCCTACACCCAGTACCACAACCCGACGCTCGTGCTCGGCCTGCTCGCCGTCGCCTTCCTCCTCTTCCGCGAATGGCGGGACCGCAAGCGGCAGTTGGCGTACGAGCTCGACGTGCTGCCGACAGGCCTGTGGGCGGCGAAGTGCGTGGCGATGACGGCGGCCGTGGTGGCCTTCACGCTCACCCTCGCCAGCTTCCACGGCGTACCGGTGGTCATGCTCATCATGTGCGGGCTGCTCATCGCGCTCGGCTATGTGATGCGCAACGCCGTCATCGGCCGCCATGTGTACGCCCTGGGCGGCAACAAGGCGGCGGCGAAGCTGTCGGGCGTCAAGGACAAGCGCGTCACGTTCCTCGTCTTCGTGAACATGGGCGTCCTCGCGGCGCTCGCGGGCTGCGTGTACGCGGCGCGGCTCAACGCGGGCACCCCGCAGGCCGGTCTCAACTTCGAACTGGAGGCCATCGCCGCCTCGTTCATCGGCGGCGCGTCGATGAGCGGTGGCGTCGGCACGGTGATGGGCGCCGTCATCGGCGGGCTCGTCCTCGGCGTCCTCAACAACGGCATGTCGCTGGTCGGCATCGGCACGGACTATCAGCAGGTCATCAAAGGGCTCGTGCTGCTTGCCGCGGTCGGCTTCGACGTGTGGAACAAGCGCAAGGCCGGCCGGTAGTCCACCCCACCTGGTCCGCCGTCGGCTCCCCTCCTGCCGGCGGACACGGGCACCACGGCGGTGCCCGTGTCCGCCGGCAGGTCGCCGGCCGGTCAGGCGGCCGCGGCCTCGATGACGCAGAACGGGCTGGGCGCCCCCACGGGGGTCACGGACAGGACGGAGAGCCCCGCCCGGCCGCAGAGTTGCTCGAACTCGGCCCTGGTGCGCTCCCTGCCGCCGACGTTCACCAGCATGTTGAGGTCGCTGAGGTAGGTCATGCCGGCCGTCTCCGGGTCGACGACCTCGGGCAGGACGGGCTCCACGATCAGCACGCGGCCCTCGGGCGGCAGGACCGCGCGACAGTGGCCGAGGACGGCCGCGCACCGGTCGTCCGGCCAGTCGTGGACGATGCTCTTCAGGAGGTAGAGGTCGGCCCCCTCGGGCACCGACCGGAAGAAGTCCCCGGCCACCAGCGAGCACCGGTCCGTGAGCCCGTGCCGCGCCAGTGTCTCTGGGGCCTGGGCCAGGCCTTCCTGTGTGTCGTGGACGATGCCCCTGAGCTCCGGGTTCGCGCGGAGCACGGAGGCCAGCAGGGTTCCGGCGCCGCCGCCGACGTCGGCGACCGTGCGGAACCGGCCGAAGTCGTAGACCTTGGGCAGCATGTCGGCGGTGGCCCGTGAGCTCTGGCTCATCGCCGCGTTGAACCGCGCGGACTGCTCGGGGTGCGCCTTGAGGTGCGAGAAGAAGTCGGTGCCGAAGACGGCATCGAAGGTGGTGTCGCCGGTGCGTACGGCCTTGTCCAGGTCGTCCCAGGCCCGCAGCATGGCCGGCTCGGTGAACATGTCCACCATGGCCGCCATCGAGTCGGGGTGTGCCGGGTCGAGCAGGGCACCGCGGGCCGTCACCGAGAAGGTGCCCGGCGTGTGCTCCCGCAGCAGGCCGAGAGCCGTGAGGGCGCGCAACAGCCGTGTCATCGGCTGGACCCCGGCCCCGGCCCCCGCGGCCACCTCCGCGGCCGGGCGCTCCCCCGAGCCGATCAGTTCGACCACCCGCAGCCGCAGGGCCGCGCGCAGGGTCTGCGCCGCCATGCTCCCGAAGACGAGCCCGACCATCGCCAGGCGCTCCTCGGTCTCCGCCGCCCCCACCTCTCGGGCTTGGCCGTGCGTCACAGTCGTTCCCCTTCCGTTCCGGACGGTGCGCGACCCGCGGTGCCGAACCCGTCGGAGGATCACCCGGCGGGCCGCACAAGTTAGGTAAGCCTAACTCGCCCGGCGGGCCGTGGTCTCGCGGGGAACGAGCCGATGGCTGAGCGTGGTGGTCGCCTCGGGGGCGACGTCGGGGCCGGGCGCGGCGTCGATGACGTGGCGGGCCGCCATGGCGCCCATCTCGTACAGCGGCAGGCTCACCGTCGTCAGACCGACGTGCCGCGCCACCCTGAGGTCGTTGATGCCCGCGACGGAGATCTCGCCCGGCACGTCGATGCCCGCCTGCCGCAGGGCGCTGAGCGCGCCGACCGCGACCTCGTCGTTCGCGGCGACGACCGCGTCCGGCAGCGGCGGCCGGGCGATCAGCCGCAGGGCCGCGGCGTGCCCCGCCTCGTGGTCGAAGCCGCCCGGGACGCGGCGCGCCTCGTCGGCGAGACCGGCGGCGGCCATGCAGGCGAGGAATCCGTCCCCGCGCTGCCGGGTGACCGTCATGCCGGGCGGGCCCTCGATGAACGCGATCCTGCGGTGCCCCAGCGAGACGAGGTGGTCGGTGACGTCATGGGCGGCCGCGTGGTTGTCGACGGTGATCGTCGGGCAGCCGAGGGACCGGTCGGCGAGGGCCACGGCGCGCACGCCCTGCTCCCGCGCCTGCCGGACGGCCTTGACCAGGTCGGGCAGGCGCGGGTCGTCGACGAGGCCGCTGCCCGCGAAGACCACGCCCGCGGCGCGGTAGTCCCGCATGACGCGCAGCCTGGCGATCTCCGTGTCGGTGCGCCGGTCGACGTTGGAGAGCAGGGTGACGTAACCGGCCCTGGTCGCCACGTCGTCCACGCCGCGGGCGATGACGGAGAAGTACGGGTTGACGATGTCGCTCACCAGGACGCCGACGAGGCGGCTGTGGGGCGAGACCATCGCGCGCGCCAGGGCGCTCGGCGAGTACTCGAGACGCTCGGCGGCCGCGAGGACCTTGGCGCGCGTCGCGGCCGACACGGGATGGTCGGAGCCGCTGAGCACGCGCGACGCGGTGGCCACGGCCACGCCCGCCTCCCGCGCGACGTCCACCAGTGAACTCACGGCCCACCCCCATGGGAAAAGGTTTTCCCCAACGTCCCACAGGGCGGCGGGGATTCACAAGCCATGAGCACAACTTCTGGGCGATTGGCCCGACTTGAGGCTTGACGATTCCGCGAAACAGCTCGCTAGCATCCTCGGAAGGAAGACGTTTTCCTCTCCACAGTCCTCTGCGGAAACCACCGATGACCTTGGAGGAGGCCATGCACGTCCGCACGCGCACACAGCACCTCCGCACACGTACGAAACAGCGCGCCGCCCTCGCCCTCGCGTCCCTCGTGGCCGCGACCGCCTGCGGCGGCCCCGGCACCCACACCCGCGCCGACGGAACCCTCTCGTTCACCGTGGCCCTCGTCGAACCGGACCTGACGACCGTGCCGATCCTCGCGGCCCTCGACACCCTCCGCGAGCGGGGCCACGAGGTCGAGGTCGTCGAGCTCGCCGAGCCCGAACTGGCCGTCGAGGGCCTCGCCAAGGGGGAGTACGCGATCTCCGCCGAGGCGACGGGACCGGCGCTCAGCGCCATCGAGCAGGGCGCCCCCATCAAGATCATCGCCGATGCCGTCGGCAACCAGTGGGCCCTCTACGGCAGGTCGGACATCACGTCCTGCGACGACCTGGGCGGCCGCCCGTTCGGCATCTTCAGCGAGGGCGCGGTGGCGACGGCCATCGCCAAGGACTGGGTGGACGCCGAGTGCGGCGCCGGGAAGCGCCCCCGCTATCTGACGATCGGCGGCTCGGACGTGCGCGCCCAGGCCCTCGCGTCGGGGGAGATCGACGCGACGCCGCTGGAGCTCTCCGACGCGGTGGCCCTGGAGGCGTCCGGCGTCTCCGGGTTCACCGAGGTCGTCGACTTCGCCGAGAGCCTGCCGGACCTGCGTCCGCAGACCGTGTACGCGAACTCCGGCTTCCTCGGCGAACACCGCGAGGTGGCGCAGGAGTTCGTCACCGCCCTGGTGCGCGAACACGCGAGGATCACCGCCGACCCGGATCACCTCGTGGACCTGGCGCGGGATCACCTGCCGCGGGAGGAGCGGGAGGACGTGGCCCGGGTCGCCCGGCGGTACAGCGACGCGAAGCTGTTCGACGCGGCGGCCCTGACCCCGCGCAACGTCCAGGGCACCATCGACTTCTTCGCCCGCGCCGGTGTGATCGGACGGGGGATGACGGCGAAGGACGCTGCGGACCTCGGCTTCGTCGAAGGCGCGGCGGATCCCGGCTCCGCGAAGGAGGCGTCGCCATGACGTTCCAGCGGCGCGTCGCGCACTCCCCTCTCCCCTACCAGCTCCTGACGTTCGCGCTCTTCGCCACGGCCTGGGAGCTGTACGCCCGCGCGCGGGGCGGGCTGCTCCTGCCGACCTTCACCCAGACGGCACGGGCCACGGTCACCCTCCTCGGCGAGGCGGAGCTGTGGCGTGCCCTGTACGTGAGCAACCAGGCGCTGGTGCTCGGCTTCGCCCTCGCCCTGGCCCTGGGCGTCCCCGCGGGCATCGCGCTCGGCAGGTTCCGGCGCGTCGAGCGGTTCGCGGACGTCTACGTGAACATCCTCCTCGTCACGCCGATGGCGGCGCTCATCCCGCTCCTGGTGATGGCGATGGGCGTGGGGACCGCCTCGCGCGTCGCCCTCGTCACGGTCTTCTCGGTCGTGATGGTGATCGTCAACAGCCGTGCGGGCGTACGGCAGGTGGACCCGTCGCTGATCGAGATGGCCCGCTCCTTCGGCGCGGGCGAGCGGCAGATCTGGGCGCGGATCCTGCTGCCCGGCGCGCTGCCCGCGGTCATGACGGGCGTACGGCTCGGCCTCGGGCGCGCGGTGACCGGCATGGTCGTGGTCGAACTCCTCATGGTCTCGGACGGGTTGGGCGGACTGATCCTCACGTACCGGGGCCTGCTCAAGGCGCCGCTTCTCTACGGCACCATCGTGATCGTTCTGGTGGAGGCGCTCGTGCTGATCTCCGTCGCGCGGTGGGGCGAACACAGGCCGACCCGATGGACACGGACACGGACGACAGGGGGCGCACGGTGATCAGGATCCAAGGACTGGCCAAGAGCTTCACCGGGCAGGACGGCAGCACCGTCGAGGCGCTGCGGGACGTCGATCTCGACGTGGCCGCGCACGAGTTCCTGACCGTGCTCGGGCCCAGCGGCTGCGGCAAGACCACGCTGCTCAAGGCCGTCGCCGGGCTCGTGCCCTGGGACGGCGGCGACATCCTCGTCGACGGTGCCCCGGTGCGCGGTCCGGGACCCGACCGCAGCGTGGTCTTCCAGAACTTCGCGCTGCTGCCGTGGGCGACCGTCCTCGACAACGTGGCGTTCGGGCTGCGGATGCGCGGCGTCGGCCGGGCCGAGCGCGAGGAGCGTGCCCGCGCGCTGATCGCCGCCGTGGGCCTGGCCGGCTTCGAGACCAAGCTGCCCGGTGAACTGTCCGGCGGCATGCAGCAGCGGGTCGGCATCGCCCGCGCGCTCGCCGTACGCCCCCAGGTGCTGCTCATGGACGAGCCGTTCGGGGCGGTCGACGAGCAGACCCGCCGGCTGCTCCAGGAGGAGCTGCTCTCGATCTGGGAGGAGCACCGGCCGACCGTCGTCTTCGTCACCCACAGCATGGAGGAGGCCGTCCTCCTGGGCGACCGCGTCGTCCTGATGAGCGCCCGCCCCGGACGGATCGCCGAGATCGTGTCGGTGGACCTGCCCCGGCCGCGCTCGGGCGACGTCGGCGCCCTCGGACGCTCGGGCCGGTACGCGGAGATCACGGCGTATCTGTGGGACCGGTTGCGCTCCATGCACGCGGAGCACCGACCGTCCGCCCTCCGGTCCGGGGCGGCGTCATGACCCTCCCCGCCGCGCCGCTCGCGCTGGCCTGCGGTGCCGGGGCCTGGGAGCTGACCGCGCGCCTGGCGGACGCGTCGTTCCTCCCTCCGCCGAGCACGGTGGCGGCCAGGCTCGCCGGCCTCGTGGCCGACGGGGAACTCCTGGGCAGCCTGGGCGACAGCCTGGTCAACCTCGCCGTCGGTTTCGCCCTCTCCCTGCTCGGCGGTCTGCTCACCGGCCTGGCCATGGGCCGCTCCCGCAGGGTCGAAGCCGCCCTCGACGTGTATGTGAACGCGCTGCTCACCGCCCCGACGCTGGTCTTCGCGCCGGTGTTCTTCTCGCTGCTGGGCGCGGGCCGTGGATCGGTCGTCGCGGTGGTCGTCACGTACGCGATGTTCGTGATCATCGTGAACACGGCGGCGGCCGTCAGGGCCGTGCCCGCGCACCTGGTCGAGATGGCGCGCTCCTACGGGGCGGGCGAGTGGCAGATCCTCGTGCGCGTCATGCTCCCGGCGGCCGCTCCCCTGATCATGGCGGGCGTGCGGCTCGGTGTCGGGCGCGCGGTCACCGGCATGGTCAACGGCGAGATGTTCATCGCCGTCGTGGGCCTCGGCCATGTCGTCACCGAGGCGGGCGGGCGCTTCGACAGCGCGAGCGTGCTCGCCGTTCTCGTGGTCGTGATCGCCGTGGCGCTCGGGGCGATCGGCCTCGTCCAGGCCGTCGACCGCAGGCTCAACCGCTGGGTGCCCGACACGTCGAGGGGAGCACGGTGAAGACCACGCGGAGCACGGGAGATCGAGGGGACACGATGAAGATCGACGCGTACAGCCACATCCTGCCCGCGCCCTACTTCGCCCGAATGCGCGAACTCGCCGTGGACCGGCTGGCGTTCAAGCGCTGGCTGGAACTGCCCGCGCTGCACGACGTGGACGCGCGGCTGCGGATGATGGACGAGTTCGGCGACGGCTACCAACAGGTGCTCACGCTCTCCTCGCCGCCCGTCGAACTCCTCGCCGGGCCCGGCGATTCGGCGGCCCTCGCGCGGCTGGCCAACACGTCGATGCGGGAGCTGTGCGACCGCCACCCCGACCGCTTCCCCGCGTTCGTCGCCGCGCTCCCGATGAACGACCCGGACGCGACGGCGACCGAACTGGCCCACGCGGTCGACGACTTGGGCGCACGGGGCGTGCAGGTCTTCACGAACGTCTGCGGACGGCCGCTTGACGACCCCGAGTTCGCTCCGGTCTTCGACGAGATGGCCCGCCGCGACCTGCCCGTGTGGCTCCATCCGACCCGCGGCGCCGCCTTCGCGGACTACGCCGCGGAGAGCTCCTCCGCGTACGAGATCTGGTGGGCGCTCGGCTGGCCGTACGAGACGAGCGTGGCCATGGCGCGCCTCGTCTTCTCCGGGCTCCTGGAACGGCACCCGGACATCAAGATCATCACCCACCACCTGGGGGCGATGATCCCGTACCTGGAGGGCAGGATCGGGCTCGGCTGGAGCGACCAGCTCGGCAGCCGCACCGCGGGCGAGGAGTACGAACTCCTGTGCCGCGCACGGCTGCCGAGGCGCCCGCTGGAGTACTTCCGCCGCTTCTACGCCGACACCGCCCTCTCGGGCTCCGCCATCGGCACCCGCTGCGGCCTGGACTTCTTCGGCGCCGACCGCGTCCTGTTCGGCACCGACTGCCCCTTCGACCCCGAGGGCGGCCCCCTGTACATCCGCGAGACGATCCGCGTCGTCGACGGCCTCGACGTCACCGAGGCCGAGCGGGAACGGATCTACCACGGCACCGTGCGGCGGCTGATGCGGCTGGACTGAACGGGCACGGCCCGCGCCGGGCGCTCACCGGAGCGTGGCGAGAGCCGCGTCGAAGGCCGAGTCGCGGTTCTTCGCGAACTCCTCCTCGGTGAAGACCGGCGTGCGCAGGTGCGGCGGGATGCCGGTGCCGTCGAAGGTCCGCCCCGAGCGGGTCAGGAACTCCTCGTTCGGGAGCCAGGCCTGCATGCCGTTGGGGAGCCCACGCTGCATGACGTCCGAGAAGACGCCCTGCGTGGGCTCCCCGATGCGGACCGTCCTGCCGGGGCGGTCCATGAGGGCCTGGGTGAAGGTCTCGCCCGCGCTGACCGTGGAGCCGCCGGTCAGCACGGCGACCGGCCCGGTGTAGCGGGGAACGCCCGGCGCGGGCCGTACGGCGACGGGCTGCGGGCGGGTGTACCGGGTGCGCTTGCGGTAGGCGACGTACGGAGTGTCGGTCAGGCGCTCGGCGATGTGCAGACCGAGGGCGTCGGAGCCGCCTCCGTTGATCCGCAGGTCGATGACCAGGCCCTTGAGGGAGGCCGTGCGCCCGGGGCTGAGGACGGTGTCCAGCGCCTTGTCGAGCTCGGCGAGCTGGGCGGCGTACGAGGGATCCTCCTTGTCGTAGGCGGCGAATCCGGAGATGCGCAGATAGCCCCGCCCTTCGGGCAGATCCGCGTAGCTGATCCGGCCGTTCGCGAACTCCTGCGGCTGCTCGCCCTTCAGGTCGCGCCGCACGACGTACTTCTTGACCTTCGCGTCCAGCTCCGCGCCGGGCGCGACGGTCCCCGGACGGACCTGGTAGAAGCGGCGCTCCCCGTCCAGGACGAGGACGTGCGCGTCGTACAGCGGCTTCACCATCTCGCTGAAGACGGCGAAGAGTTCGTCCCTGGTCGTGCCGGCGTGCACCTGGGGCCGGTACGTGTCCCGCACGGCGTGCCAGTCGATGCCCTTGGCGGCGAAGAAGGGGTAATTCTCCTCGAAGGACTGCCAGAAGACGTCGAACGCCGTCACCGGGTCCTCGGGCATCCGCCGCCCGCAGGACTCCGGAAGCCGCGCCACGCGCCGCAGCTTCCGGTCGCCCGCCGAGCCGGCCGCGTGCAGCGACCCCTCCTGGCCTCGCCGCCGGACGGTGAGGACCGACCCGTCGGCGGTTCTGTACACGCCCCGCGCCGTCTCCTTCGCGGAGTCGCCCTTCAGGCAGCTGACCGCCGTCGTCTGGTACTCCTGCAGCCGTCCGTCCGCGATCGACAGGACGGTGCCGTAGCCGTCCACGCGCCAGACGCCGTCGAGGGTCGGCCGCCCGGCCGCCGTGGCGGGCGCGATCGCTCCGCCCGCGAGAGCCAGTGCCACGATGGCCGTTGCGGCCTTGGAACTCGTGTGTCGCACGGTGTCTCTTCGTCCTTTCCCGGTACGCGACCTGCGCACAGGGAGTCAACGATCACTCATCGGCCCGCCCGGGGGACATCCGGCGTGCCGGTCGATCGGCAGGGGGGTTATCCCCCGCATGTCACTCCCGGCGGCCCAACACCAGCCATCTGGAGGGCAGTTCGATCCGCGTGCCGTCCTGCGTGAACTCCGTGGTCGTCAGCGGCAGTTCGCCCTCGGCGATGACCGTGAGCCCGGCGGAGGCGACGTACGTGTCCACCACCGCGTCGACCACCTCCGCGGGGGCGATGCCGTGGGCGAAGACCGGCGCCAGCTTCGGG
Source organism: Streptomyces sp. NPDC025651 (assembly GCF_055558735.1). NCBI lineage: Bacteria > Bacillati > Actinomycetota > Actinomycetes > Kitasatosporales > Streptomycetaceae > Streptomyces > Streptomyces sp. NPDC025651. The sequence goes on along the minus strand of NZ_JBVHLZ010000008.1, from coordinate 245,846 downwards.
GGCGGTCCCGCCGGGCTCTGGGCCAAGCCCAGCAGGACGGGGCGCGCCGCCTCCGAGAGTTCGACGACGAAGGCGCGGCCGCGCTCGCCGAGCAGCGTGGCGATGCCGTCGAGCAGCGGCTGCCGGTCGGCGGGCTCGCACTGGTGGAGGACGCCCCGCATATAGACGTTGGCGTCGCCGAGTTCCGCGTGCAGCTGCTCCGGCGCGCTCTTCTCCACGGCGTCGAGCTGCCGGAAGTCCGCCTGCCCCGCCGGGTCCGAGCGCCGGGCGTGGTCGATGGCGGCCGCCGACAGGTCGACGCCGAGGACGCGGGGGTAGCGGTCGGCGAGGAAGCGCGTCTGGGTGCCGTTGCCGCAGCCCAGGTCGACGACGGGCAGCCCCGCGGCCGCCAGGTGCGGCTCGAAGAGCGCGAGATGCAGGCCCGCGGTGAGGGCGGGCTCGGCGTCCCAGAAGACCGCCCCCTGTTCGTCGGCGGCCTCCCGCCAGAACCCCTCCCACGCCTCCTTGTACCGACTCGTGACGCCCATGCCAGTGCTCCCCGGGGTGCGACGGAGCCGCCGAAGCCGACGACGAGATCGGTGTATCGCGCCCGGGGCGCGCGGACAAGGCACCCGCGCACACCTTCTGCGCCGTTCGATGCGTTCGCGCCCGGCACACGCCCGCGGGCACGCCCGCGAAGGCCGCCCTCAGCGGCGCGGCAGGGCCAGTTCGAACCACACGGTCTTGCCCGCGCTGGTCCGGCTCGTGCCCCACTCCTTGGCGAGCGCGCTCACCACCCGCAGGCCGCGCCCGAACTCGTCGCCGGGGCCCGCGCTGAGCAGCGTCGGCAGCGTCTGGTCGTCGTCCTCGACCTCGCACAGCAGCACCCCGGAGCGGACCAGGCGCAGGTCGATCCTGCCGCTGCGGGCATGGCGCACGACATTGGTGACGAGCTCGCCGACGAGCAGCTCGGCGGCGTCGCTCAGGGCCTCCAGCGACCAGGCGCGCAGCTGGGCGCGGACCAGCTCGCGGGCCCTGCTGACCTCGCTCGGGTCGGGGGCGAGACGCCGGTGCGCGACGTCCTCGGGCGCGATGCCGTTGAGCCTGGCCATCAGGAGCGCCACGTCGTCCTTGCGGCCGCCGCGGGTGTTGAGCGCCCGGATGATCGTGTCGCAGGCGTCGTCCATCGAGGCGGCCGGGTGCGCGGCGGACTCGGTGAGCGTGGCGAGGCCGACGCCGATGTCCTCGCCGCGGACCTCGACGAGTCCGTCGGTGCACATCAGCAGCCGGTCGCCGGGCGCCACGCGCACCAGGACCGACTCGAAGGGCACACCGCCGACGCCGATGGGCGCGCCGGTGGGCAGGTCGAGGAGTTCGCTGCGGCCGTCCGCGGCGCGCACCAGGACGGGCGGGATGTGCCCGGCGTTGGCGAGGTGGAGCTCGCTCGCGATCGGGTCGTAGACCGCGTACAGACACGTGGCGAGATAGTGCTCGCCGAGGCGCTGCGCGAGGTCGTCGAGGTTGCGCAGGAGCTGTTCGGGCGGCAGGTCGAGGGCGGCCATGGTCTGCACGGCGGTCCGCAACTGGCCCATCATGGCCGCGGAGTTGAGGCCGTGTCCCATCACGTCGCCGACGACGAGCGCGGTCCTGGACCCGGGCAGCTTGACGGAGTCGAACCAGTCGCCGCCGACCCGGCCGAGGAGTGTGCCGGGCAGATAGCGGGTGGCGATGTCGCAGCCGGACATGCGGGGCTGGATGTGCGGCAGCATGCTGTCCTGGAGGGTGTCGGCGACGCTCTCCTGGTAGGTGTACATGCGGGCGTTGTCGAGCACGAGGCCCGCGCGGGCGGCCAGTTCGGCGCCGGTGACGCGGTCCATGTCGTTGAAGACGGGCCGCTCCTGGTGCCGGAGCAGGATCATGAAGCCGAGCACCACATTGCGCGCCTTGAGCGGTACGACGAGCATCGAGCGGTGGTTGATCAGCGGGCGGATGTCGCGCTTCTCGAACTGGGAGGCGATGGCATTGCCCATCTCCTCGGTGATGCGCGGCACGAGCACCGGGTCGCCCGAGGTCATGCACTGGAAGAACGGCGTGTGCGCGGGGAACGGCATGGACTCGCCGACCGGCACCACGTCGTCCCAGCGGCCCGGCTCGTCGGTGTGCTCCACGGCGACGCGGTGCCACAGGGTGGTCTCGTCGGGCGGCCCCTCGGGGAACCCCTCGCCCGCGACGACCTGTTCGCGCAGGTAGGTGCCCGCGACGTCGGTGAAGCGCGGCACGACCGCCCGGCTGACCTCCAGGACCGTCCGCGACAGGTCGAGCGAGGAACCGATGCGCCCGCTGACCTCGTTGAGGAACTCCAGGTGCTCGCGCACCGCCGCGTACTCCAGGTCCTCGCCGTCGTCGTCCGCGCCGCCCGGTGCCGTCGGAAGACCTCCCGCGGCGGCCTGCGCGGCGCGCCGCCTGCGCTCCCTGCGCTCGACGCGGCGGGCCACGCCCCAGTCGGGCGTGACGGGCACCCGGTCGTGGTGGCTGAACTCCAGGACGGGATAGCCCAGTTCGAGGACCTGCGCGACGATGCGGGTGCTCTCGCCGACGCTCATGCTCGGCAGGATCTCGGGGAGTCTGGCCGCGAGTTCGTCCGCGCCGGGGAAGTCCGTGTGCAGGGCGAAGCCGGGCGCGATCCGCTCGACCTGCTCGCCGCGCTCGTCCCCGCCGCCGCCCGGCTCATCGGCCTCGGTCAGCCGCGTGGCGTCGGCGGCGAGCACGAGGAGCCGCTCGGGGCCGGGGCCGACCAGCGGATACGCCCACCAGAGCACGTCGACGCGGGCGGCAGGGCCCCGCCCGGGACCGGTCAGCCGCGCACGCCCCGCGGCCGGGTACGCGATGCGCCCGTCCAGGGAGGTCTCCAGGTCGGGCCCGAGTCCGTCGTACGCCCCATAGGGCTCGCGGTCCTCCGGGATCGCGCCGTGCACCGGGAGCAGGTCGCCCACGGGACGGCCGACGGCCTCCTCCTTCGCGTACCCGAAGAGGCGGCGGGCTCCGACGCTCCAGTGCGAGACGAGGCCGGCGCCGTCGACGACCACGACGGCCAGGGGGATGCGGCCGGCCGCGGCACTCTGCGTCGCCGGCGCGCCCGGAGTGCCTCGGTCCATGGCCCATGCTCCTTCCCGCGGCAGCGCAAGATCTGAGCCGCCACCAACCACGGTACGGCCGGGGCCGGTTGCCGTGCGGGACAATGCGGGAAATTGACCGGGAGGCAGGACACCGGCGCACGCCCCCTCGCCCCGCCCGGGTCAGTCCTCGTGGCCCAGCTGGAGATCCCGCTCCGTACGCCCGCCGCCCGCGACCTGGAGGACCGTGGCGACCGGCGGGTAACCGGCGGCGATCACGGTGTACTCGCCGGACGACAGGTCGACGAAGCGGAAGGTGCCGTCCGCTCCGGTGGTCAGCGTGTCGACGACGTTGCCCGCGGCGTCGAGCAGCGTCACGCGCGCGTCCTCGACGGGCCGTCCGCCGCCGGCCCGCACGGTGCCCCGCAGCACCGCGCCGCCCGCGAGCTCGACGTCCTGGCGGGTCTCGCGGGACGCCTGGACGCTGACGGGCAGCGCGGCGGGGCGGAATGCGGGGGCGCTCGCCGCCAGGGTGTACTCCCCCGCGACCAGCTCCGTGATGACGTAGCCGCCTTCGCGCCCGCTGCGGGTGGTGGCGACGACCTCTCCGCGTACGTCGGTGAGGGTGACGGCGGCGTCCCTGACCGGGGTGCCGTCGGCGGTCACGACGGTCCCCGCGAGGCGTCCGGCGCCGCCGAGGACCACGTCGAGCTCGACGGGCCGCTCGCCGACGGTGACGGTGACGGCCTGCGGCTGGTGCCCGCCCGCGGCCGCGATCAGGACGAACGAACCGGTGCCCGGGGTGGACAGGGCGTACCGCCCGTCGTCGCCGCTCGCGCCGCGCCCGATCTGCTGTCCTGCCACGTCGATGAGGGTGAGCGCGGCGCGGGGCACCACGGTGCCGTCGGGGTGCTGCACGGTGCCGCAGACCGGGACCCCGGCGGCGTACGCGGTCGTACGGGCCTGGGGCACGGTCACGGGCTCGGCGGCGGGCGCGTTGGGGGAGGTTGCGCTGGACAACAGGGGGGTCTCCTTGAGGAAGAAGGCGAGCAGCATGCCGAGGACGAGCACCGGCACCAGGTAGAGGAAGATCCGCGGCATCGCTTCGGCGTAGGCCTGGATGTAGCCGTCGCGCAGCGGCGCGGGCAGCGCGTGGACGAGCTGCGGGGTGATGGACTCGGGGTCGGGCAGCCGCCCTTCGCCGGACCCCGCGGGGAGGTGGTCGGCGAGCGCGTCGGCGAGCCGGTCGGCCAGGAGGGTGCCGAAGATCGCGGCGCCCACGCTGCCGCCGATCTGCCGGAAGTAGTTGTGCGCGCTGGTGGCGGTGCCCAGGTCACCGGCCGGCACCGCGTTCTGCACGGCGAGGATCAGGACCGGCATGACCAGGCCGACGCCCGCGCCGAGTACGCCCATCCAGATGCTGTACTGCCAGCGGGCCGTGTCGACTTCGAGGCGCGAGAGCAGCCACATCCCGATGACGGACAGGGCCCCGCCGAGGATCGGGTAGACGCGGTAGCGGCCGGTGTGACTGATGAGCTGTCCGGAGATGATCGAGGCGCCCACGACGCCGCCCATCATCGGCAGCATCAGGAGGCCGGACTCGGTGGCGCTCGCGCCGTCGACCATCTGCAGGAAGGTCGGCAGATAGCTGGCCGCTCCGAAGAGGGCGACGCCGACGACCATGCCGACGAGCGAGGTGAGGTTGAAGACCGTGTCGCGGAAGAGGTGCAGCGGAATGATCGGTTCTGCCGCGAACTTCTCGACGATCAGGAAGAGCACGCTCGTGACGACGGCACCGGCGCCGAGCCCGAGGATGACGCGGTCGCCCCACTCGTACTCGGTGCCGCCCCAACTGGTCAGCAGCACCAGGCAGGTGGAGGCGGCGGCGAGCAGGATCGCGCCGAGCACGTCGAGCCGGGCCCGTGCGGTGGGCTTGGGCAGCTTCAGGACGAGCGTGACGACGAGCAGCGTGACGAGGCCGAAGGGCACGTTGAAGTAGAAGCACCAGCGCCAGGACGCGTGGTCGGTGAAGAAGCCGCCGAGCAGCGGGCCCGCGACCGAGGCGAGACCGAACGCGGCGCCGATCAGGCCCATGTAGCGGCCGCGCTGCCGGGGCGGCACGATGTCCGCGATGATCGCCTGGACGCCGATCATGAGGCCGCCCGCGCCGACGCCCTGGATCGCGCGGAAGGCGATGAGCTGGTCCATCGTCCGCGACCAGCCGGCGAGCGCCGAGCCGACGATGAAGACGACGATCGCGAACTGGAAGACGCCCTTGCGGCCGAAGAGGTCGCCGAGCTTGCCGTAGATGGGCAGGCCGATGGTGGAGGTCAGCAGGTAGGCGGTGATCGCCCAGGACATCTTGTCCAGGCCGTGCAGCTCACCGACGATCTTCGGGAGCGCGGTGGCGACGATCATCTGCTCCAGGGCGGCGAGCAGCAGGGCCAGCATCAGCCCGACGAAGACCATCCGCACCCGGCCGGGGCTGAGCCCGTCCGCCGCCGTCGGACCGGGGGCCGGTGGCGGTGCCTGGCCCGCGCCCGGACCCGTCTCCGCCAAGGGCACGTCGGCCGCCTCGCCGTCCCGCTCGGCGGCCTTCACCAGCGTCGTCCCGCCCACGTCCTGCTCCCCTCGTCGCGCCTGCGCCGCCCATTTCTCGCATTACGCGACAACTGCGAGCAAGCGCGACGAGTCGCCCTTACGTGGGGGCTCACGGACGTAAGCGCCGGTCGGAGCCCTACGGCGTACAACGGCGTCGAGCGGAAAACCACTCGAAACGGTGAGCGTGACAACAACCCTGATGGGTTACACGGGAGTTGGGCCGCCGGGTGATCCCGGCGGCTCGTACCCACGCGCGGCTACTTCTCCAGCTCGGCGGCGAGCTTGCCGAGCACGGTGTCGTAGATCCGCCCGAGACCCTTGGGCGCGAAGGTCCTCTCGAAGAAGCCGCCGATGCCGCCCGCGCCGTTCCACACGGTGGAGACGACCACGCGGGACTGCCCCTCGCCGGCCGGGGTCACGCGCCAGGTCGTGACCATGGAGGAGTTGCGGTCCTTCTCGACCAGCTCGCCGTCGGTGGGCTCGCTGACCTCGAGGAGGCAGTCGCGGATCCGCTTGCTGGTGGCCTGCAGCTTCCAGTGGACGAGGGTGCCCTCGCCGTCGCCGCCCTCGCGCACCTCGTACTCGCTGAAGTGCTCCGAAAGCAGCTTCTCGCGCGTGCCGTCGTAGTCGGCCAGCGCGTCGAAGACGTCGTCCGGCTTCGCCGCGATGATCCGCTCCGTGGTCGCCTCGACCTGCGCCATTGCACTTCCTCCAGCTTGGTTACTCGGGGGGTTCGCGGAAAGCCAACCACCCGGTGCACCGGCCCCCCAAATCGGGTGGCGGTCAAGGCCTCGCCGTGTGGGCGTTCGAGGCTTCGCTCAGGCGGGCAGCAGCCGCAGCGAGATCCACAGCGCGAGGGTCGACAGGGCGAGCGCGGCGGGGGTGGTGAGGAGCCCGAGGCGGGTGAACTCCTTGAGGTCGACCTCGTGTTCGTGCTGATGGGCGATGCGGCGCCACAGAAGGGTGGCAAGCGATCCGGCGTAGGTGAGGTTGGGGCCGATGTTCACGCCGATCAGCACGGCGAGGACGGCGCCGGGTCCGGACGGCGCGGCCAGCGGGACCAGCGCGAGGACGGCGGGCAGGTTGTTGATCAGGTTAGCGAGCAGTGCGGCGACGGCGGCCGTGCCGAGCAGCGCGGGCAGCGCGGTGCCGTCCGGCACGGCCTTCCCGAGCGCGTCGCCCAGGCCGTTGTCGACGACGGCCCTGACGACGATGCCGAGGGCGAGGACGAAGGCGAGGAACGGCAGCGAGGCCGCGCGCAGGATCGCCGCCGGTGTCGTGCGACGGCGTACGAGAGCCCGTACGCCGAGGACGGCCGCCCCGGCGGCCGCCGCCCAGGCCGGGTCGACGCCGACGGTGGAGGCCACCGCGAAACCGGCGAGCGTGGCGGCGACGGTCACCAGGGCGAACAGCGGCATCCGCGGCGGCTCCTCGGCGTCGGCGCCCTCGGCGGGGGCGTCGAGGTCCGCGGCGAAGAAGCGCCGGAAGACGGCGTACTCGACGGCGACGGCGACCAGCCAGGGCAGCGTCATGAGCAGCGCGAAACGCGTGAAGCTCAGCCCGGTGGCGGTGAACGCTAGGAGGTTCGTCAGGTTCGACACGGGCAGCAGGAGGGACGCGGTGTTGGACAGATGGGCGGCGGCGTGGACATGCGGCTTGGCCCTGGCGCCCATGCGTGCGGCCGTGGCGAAGACGACCGGGGTCAGCAGGACCACCGTGGCGTCCAGGCTCAGGGCGGCGGTGATCACCGAGGCGAGCCCGAACACGGCGGTGAGCAGCCGCCGCGGGCTCCCCGCGGCACGGCGTGCCATCCAGGTGCCGCAGGCGTGGAAGAGCCCTTCGTCGGCGCAGAGCCCCGCGAGCACCAGGACGGCGGCGAGGAAGCCGATCACGGGGCCGAGCCGCGCGGCCTCCTCGCCCACCTCGGCGAGCGGGATGGCCCCGGCCGCGATCACCACGCAGGCGGCGGGCACGGCGAAGACGGCCTCGGGCCGGCCGAAGGGACGGACGACGGCGCAGACCAGGACCACGGCCAGGGCGACGACGGACAGGAACTCGACGAGCATGGGTCCGATCATGCATCGCCTGTCCGTGCCGCCCCACGGCGGGATCAGGAGCGCACGAGCGGGATCACCGTGCGGTACTTGCCGCCGGGCGTCTGGCGGGGCGGTTCCCCGGCGCGCTCGACGGTGACGTTGCCGAGCCCCTGGTCGGCGAGCAGACGGGTGAGCTCCTGCCGGACGGCACGCCACACCCGCTCGGGGTCGGCGCCCTCGGCCAGGTGCAGGCGCACCCGCAGCGTCGCCGGTGCGGTCTGCTCGACCTGGAACACCTCGACGCCGGGCGTGCGGTCGATGAGCGTGCCGAAGGACAGCGGGGCGATGTCGACGTCCTCGCCCCGCCCGGTGGGGAAGGTGAGCACGTCGCCGGCGCGGCCCTGGACGCGGAGCGCGGGCAGGGGATCGCCGCACGGGCAGGGGTCGGGCCTGAGCAGGACGCTGTCGCCGAGGTCGTAGCGCAGGAAGGGCTGTACGCGGTTGGCGAGGTTGCTGAGCAGGACGGTGTGCGAGAACTGCCCCGGCGGGGTGGGGCTGTGGTCGGCCTCGACCGGTTCGAGGACGGCCCAGTCGCTGTTGACGTGGTACCAGCCCTCGGCACAGCTGTTGCTGAGGTAGGTGCACTCGGTCGCGCCGTAGATCGTGCGGACCGTGGTGCCGAAGGCGTCCGCGACGCGGTCGGTGTCCCGCGCGGTCATCGTCTCGCCCGCGGGCTGGATCAGCAGCGGGTCGATGCGCAGGCGGCCCGCCTCCCGCTCGGCGGCGAGCAGCGTGATCATGCCCGCGTAGCCGATGAGGACGGCGGGTCGGTAGGCGTTGAGGCGGGCGACGAGCTCGGGCATCGGCACGTGCACCGAGAAGGCACGGACCAGCTTGCCGCGCAGGCCGGACTCGCGGACCGTGCGGGAGTATCCGGCGTAGCCGACGTAGTGCCCGCCGGTGGCCACGAGTTGGGCGAAGCGCCCGCCGCGGACGGCGGCCCTCAGGGTGCCCGCCGTGCCCAGGCAGGAGGTGAGGGCGCGGGTGCCGAGCGCGGCGCCCACGTTCATGTACCGGTCGTCGAGCACGAACAGGCCGCGCCGTCCGCTGGTGCCCGAGGTGGTGGCCACCAGGTACTTGCCGAGGAACCGCTGCCCGATCAGGTCGGGGTCGCCGGTGAAGGCGAGCATCCTCTCCAGGGTGACATCGCGGTCGGTCGCCCAGTCGTCGAAGTGCTCCATCAGCCGCTTCTTGTCGGTGACGGGTAACAGCGCCGGGTCGGTCACCCGCTCGGGCAGGCCGCGGTACAGCGCGCGGTAGTAGGGCGACGCGGCGCGCGCGTGGGCGACCAGGTGGGCGAGGCGCTCGCGCTGCCGCCGGGCGACCGCGGGCATGCCTCCCTTGCGGGCCAGGCGGATGTCCCTGCCGAGCCACGGCATGGTGTCGGTCATCGCTGTGCACTCCTTCGGGTGGCGGGCCTCGCGGACAGGCCGACCTGCCTGAGGACCGCGTGGAAGTAGGCCTTGATCTCGTCCGCCCCCGTGGTGTCGGGGCGGGAGGCGAGGTGCTGCAGCGCCGCGCCGCTGAGCAGTTGCCGCAGGACCTCGGGGTCGCTGCCCGGGGGCAACTGCCCGGCCGCGCGGGCGCGTTCGAGGGCGGTGAGCACCGCCGCGTCGCGGTGGCGGCCGTATGCCTCGTGGTACGCGCGCAGCAGTTCGGGGAGGTCGTCCACCGTGCCGTAGAGACGGCGGATCAGGCGGCGCGCCCGGGGGTTGCCGAGGTACTCCGCCCAGTCCTCGACCATGCCGTCGAGGTCCGCCCGGTCCGGCGAGCCGACGGCCACGTCCCGGTACTCCCACTCGATCGCCCGCACCAGCAGGTCGGTCGCGGTCGGGAAGCGCCGGTACACGGTCGCGCGGGTGACCCCGGCGCGGCGGGCGACCTGCTCGATGCTGAGGAGCGCCGCGCCGCGCTCGACGAGCAGGTCGAGCGCGGCGGCGAGGATCGCCTCGTCCGCCTCTCGGCTGCGGGGTCGGCCGGGAGGCCGCGCGGCGTCACGGCTGCCTCCACCGGCGTCGCCGTTTCCCCTGTCGTCGCTGTCGTCACTTGCGTCGTTGTCGAACGTCACGCGAAAAACAATACGGTACAGCTCTGTATTGTATCTAGCCGCACGATCAAGGGAACACGTGTTCTATTCTGTGGTCAGAGCTACAGAGGAGGCGTCATGCGCTGGGAGAATCTCTCCGACGGGCCGCGTCAGGGCACCGCGGACGCCGCGCTCTTCGGCGCGGACGCGGTCACCACGCGGACCTTCGACACCCCTGAGTTCCGGGGGATCACGTTCCACGAGATCCGGGCCAAGTCGATCGTGAACCGGGTGCCGGGCGCGTCCCGCATGCCGTTCGAGTGGACGGTCAACCCCTATCGGGGGTGCACGCACGCGTGCGTCTACTGCTTCGCCCGCAAGACGCACAGCTACCTCGACCTGGACACCGGCCTCGGCTTCGACAGCCAGATCGTCGTCAAGGTCAACGCCGCCGAACTGCTGCGCCGCCACCTCGCCTCGCCGCGCTGGCACGGCGACCACATCGCCATGGGCACGAACGTGGACTGCTACCAGCGGGCGGAAGGCCGCTACCGCCTGATGCCCGGGATCATCGCGGCACTGCGCGACCGGGGAAACCCCTTCTCGATCCTGACCAAGGGCACGCTGATCCTGCGCGATCTCGACCTGCTGCGCCAGGCGGCCGCCGTGACCGACGTCGGGATCTCCGTCTCCGTGGGCTTCACCGACCACGAGCTGTGGCGCACCGTCGAGCCGGGCACGCCCGCCCCCGAGCGCCGCCTGGACGTCGTACGCACCCTGACCGGGCACGGCATCGGCTGCGGGGTCCTGATGGCGCCCGTCATCCCCTTCCTCGGCGACCACCCCGACCAGTTGCGCGCCACGGTGCGGGCCATCGCCGCGTCCGGCGCGAGCTCGGTGACGCCCCTCGTGCTGCACCTGCGGCCGGGCGCGCGCGAGTGGTTCATGGCGTGGGTCGCGCGCCACCACCCCCATCTGGTGCGGCGGTACGAGCGGTTGTACGCGGAGGGCGCCTACGCCCCCAAGTGGTACCAGCGCCGCATCACCCGCCATGTGCACGAGCTGGCCGAGGAGTTCGGCATCGGCCCCACGCGCGCGGGTGCCGCGCGGCGGATCCGCGTCCCCGAGGAGCCGGAGCCCGCGGCGGGCCCGACGCAGCTCACGCTTCTGTAGAGCTCCCTGAAGACCTCCCTGCGGGCCTCCCTGCGGGCCTCCTTGCGGACCCCCGGTAGGAACGCTTCCCCTTTCGGGTCATCCCTCGGCCGAACCCGCCCTCCCCGTCCCGGCTTCCGGGACGATGCGTCCGGGGTCGTGGCAGGCACCGGCCCCGCCCCGCAGCCCCAGCCCCAGCCCCGGGAGGCCGGATGAAGAAGCGCGCCGTCGCACTCGGCTCGGTCGCCGCCGTGGTGGCCGCCGTCCTCACGGCGGTACCGCACGCCGCGTCCGCCACGAGCACCCCGCTCGCGTGGAAGAAGTGCGCCACCAAGGACCGACCGACGCTCCAGTGCGCGTCGTTGGAGGTCCCGCTGGACCACGACCGCCCCCATGGCCAGCGGATCACCCTCGCCCTGTCCCGCGTCCCGCACACCGCGAAGACCTTCCAGGGGCCGCTCCTGGTGAACCCCGGCGGGCCCGGCGGCAGCGGCCTCGGCATGGCGGGTCCCTTCGCCGACGCGCTGCCGGAGAAGGTCGCCGCGCAGTACGACGTCATCGGCTTCGACCCGCGCGGCGTCGGAAGGAGCGAGCCCGCGCTGAACTGCCGCCCCGGGCACTTCTCCCCCGTCCGCCCCGCCGCCGTCCCGGCCACGCCCGCCCTGGAGAAGGCCAACGTCGACAGGGCACGGGCGTTCGCGCGGGCGTGCGCCTCGACGTACGCGGACGTCCTGCCGTTCATCGACACGGTCAGCGCGGCGAAGGACCTGGACGCCATCCGCGCGGCGCTCGGCGCACGCCGCATCAACTACTTCGGCTACTCGTACGGCACCTACCTGGGCGCCGTCTACGCCAAGCTCCACCCGCACCGGGTGCGCCGCATGGCGCTCGACTCCCTGGTCGACCCGACGGGCACCTGGTACGCGAACAACCTCCGCCAGGACCACGCCTTCGACGCCCGCCACAAGGCGCTCATGGCCTGGATCGCCCGGCACGACGCGACGTACCGCCTGGGCAAGGACCCCGCGAAGGTCGAGGCCAAGTGGTACGCGATGCGCAAGGCGCTCGCCAAGAAGCCCGCGGGCGAGAAGGTGGGCCCCGCCGAACTGGAGGACACCTTCCTCCCCGGCGGCTACTCCAACGGCTACTGGCCCCGCCTGGCCGAGGCGTTCGCGGCATACGTGAACGGCGGCAGGAGCGCCCCGCTCGTCGAGGCGTACGAGAGCCTCGGCGCGGTCGACGCATCCGGCGAGAACAACTACAGCGTCTACACGGCCGTGCAGTGCAGGGACGCCGCGTGGCCGCGCGACTGGCGCACATGGCGCGAGGACAACGCGAGGGTGCACGCGAAGGCGCCGTTCTCGACCTGGAACAACGCCTGGTACAACGCCCCGTGCGCGTTCTGGCCCACGCACGCCCTCACCCCGCCGGACGTCGCCAACTCCGCGCTGCCGCCGGTCCTGCTGTTCCAGGCCACCGACGACCCGGCCACCCCCTACGACGGCGCGATCTCCCTGCACCGCAAGCTGCGCGGATCCCGCCTGGTCGTCGAGCAGGGAGGCGGCAACCACGGCGTCACGCTCAGCGGGAACGCCTGCCTGGACGAGCACTTGGCGGACTACCTGGCCACCGGCGAAGTCCCGGTCGGCGGCGGCGGGATCGACGCGGTGTGCCCGGCCCTGCCCGACCCCGGGCCGCCGAGCGGCAAGGCCGCGTCCGGGACCGGGCGCGGGGCGCTGTCAGTGCCATGGTCCACCATGGGGGCATGAGCCGACTGACCCACATCAGCGCCCCCGAGGGCGTCGCCCCCGCCGCCGCGTACACGCACGTCGTGACGGGGACGGGCCGATTCGTAGCGATATCCGGCCAGTTGGCCCTCGACGAGCACGGCAGGCCGGTCGGCGTGGGCGACGCAAAGGCGCAGGCCCACCAGGTCTTCGAGAACCTGCGGCGCTGCCTCGCGGCGGCGGGCGCGACGTTCGACGACGTCGTCAAGCTGACGTACTTCGTGACGGACATGGCCCACATGCCGGCGGTGCGCGCCGCCCGGGAGGCCTTCCTGGACCCCGAGCGCCTGCCCGCGTCCTCGGCGGTCCAGGTCGCCTCGTTGGTCGCGCCCGAATTCCTGATGGAGATCGAGGCGTTCGCGGTGGTGGCCGAATAGATGGCCGACCTGCGCATCCGGACGATGGCCGAAGCCGACTGCGAGGCCGTGGCCGAACTCCGCGTCCTCGGCTGGCAGTCGGCGTACGCGGATCTGATGCCCCGTTCGTTCCTGGCCGCGCTCAGCGTCGAGGACGGCGCGGCGGACCTGCGCGAGCGTCTCGCCCGTGGCGGCGCCGCCACGGTGGACCTGGTCGCCGAGCGCGCGGGCCGCACCGTCGGCTGGGCCGCCTTCGGCCCGGCACGCGACGCCGACCTCCCACCGGGCGAGGCCGAGTTGTACGCGCTGTACGCCCACCCGGAGCACTACTCCACGGGCGTGGGCCGAGCCCTCACCGAGGAGTGCGTGACCCGCTGCGCGGCGTCCGGCCATCCGCGGCTGCGCCTCTGGGTCGTCGAGGGCAACGCCCGCGCCCGACGCTTCTACGAGCGCGCGGGCTTCGCCCCGGACGGCGCCCTCGACCCCCGGACGGTGGGGGACATGTCCGTACCCGAGCTCCGCTACGGCCGCGACCTCCGCTGAGCCGCGGCCGCCGGGCCTCGCACACCACCGAGCCGCGGCCGCCTCACTCCGGCAGCCGCGCCAGCGCGGCCGATGCCGCGGCCGCGAGGCGGGGGTGGGCGCGTGCCGCCGTCAGGACCGGGCGGGCCCTGCCGTCCCCGAGCGCGCCGAGGCCCTCCACGCACGCGAGCGCGATCTTGCCGAAAGGATCGTGCGGCGCGAGCCTGCGCTCCAGCGTGGTGATCAGCGCGGGCACGGACTCCGGGGCGCGCAACTCCGTGAGCAGGCGCACCGGGTGCAGGGCGTAGGCGACGCGGAGTTCGTTGGTCGCGAGGGCGGCCGCCGCGCGCGCCGTGCGCGGGTCGCCGAGCCGTGCCAGGGCGTGGGCCGCGGCGGCACACCGCGGCGGGTCCCGGTGGTTGAGGAGCAGGACGAGCGACTCGAAGGCCCTGCGGTCGCCCGCGACGCCGAGCCTGACGGCCGCCAACTCCCGCGCCCACAAGGGCTGCCCGGGCGAGACGAGCACCTCGGCGAGCTCGTCGAGGTCGTCGGTCCCGATCAGCCTCTCGTACTCCTTGCCCCCTCCCGACTCACCGCGTAAACGTTCCGTCACCGTCCGCAACTCCTGATCCATGGCCGCGAGCCTAAGCCTTACCCAGCGGTCGCGACGTAGATCACAGACATCGGTCAACATCGAGGGCTGGCGCGCTCATTACTCGCGGGTTAATCTCAGGTGAGCGGGGCACACTCCCCTCAAGCACTTCCTCGCGACGGCCTGGTGACGCAGCCGTCGTGAGTGCAGGTCGGTTCGGTACCTCAGGTACCTCAGTACGACTTGGCTCCGGGACAGGGCCGGTCGGTTCCTTCACCGGGCGCTGCCCTCGCGCCGCCCGGGCACGAGACCACCACTCTCCGCACGCCGCACGGCCGTTGGCCCTCCCGCGTGCGCCCCTCAGTCGTCACCCTCTTCCTTCCTGGAGTCCTCGCATGGACGCTCCCTTGAACACCGTCGCCGTCATCGGCCTGGGCACGATGGGCACCGGCATCGCCGAGGTCCTGGCCCGGGCGGGCCGCGAGGTCATCGGCATCGACATCAGCCAGGCCGCGGCCACCCAGGCGGTCGCCGCCCTGGAGGCCTCGACCGCCCGCGCCGTGCGCCGCGAGCGCCTCACCGACCAGGAGAGGCGCGACGCCCTCGCCCGCTTCCGCACCTTCACCGATCTGCAGGCCGCCGCCGACGCCGACCTGGTGATCGAGGTCGCCCCGGAGTCGTACGAGATCAAGCAGCAGATCGTCCGCGAGCTCGACGCGGTCGTGCGCCCCGACACGATCATCGCGACCGGCACCAACGCCCTGTCCGTGACCCGCCTGGCCGCCGAATCGGCCCGCCCCGAGCGCGTGTTGGGCCTGCACTTCTTCAACCCCGCGCCCGCGATGAAGCTCGTCGAGGTCGTCTCGTCCGTGCTCACCGCGCCCGCCGCCGTCGCCGCGGTCACCGACCTGGCGTACGCGCTGGGCAAGGAGCCCGTGGCGGTCGGCGACCGGCCCGGCTTCGTCGCCGACGGACTGCTCTTCGGCTACCTCAACCAGGCCGCCGCGATGTACGAGGCGAAGTACGCGTCCCGCGAGGACATCGACGCCGCGATGAAGCTGGGCTGCGGCCTGCCGATGGGCCCGCTCGCCCTGCTCGACCTGATCGGCGTGGACACCGCCCGCACGGTCCTGGACGCCATGTACGCGGAGTCCCACGACCGTCTGCACGCCCCCGCGCCGATCCTCAAGCAGCTCAGCGAGGCGGGCCTGACCGGACGCAAGTCGGGCCGCGGCTTCTACACGTACGCCGAGCCGGGCAGCGCGGAGGTGGTGCGCGACGCGCTGACCCCGCTGGAGGGCGGGCCGAGGGCCGAGGGCCGCACGGTCCGCTCGGTCGGCGTCGCGGGCTCGGGGACGATGGCGTCCGGCATCGCGGAGGTCTTCGCCAAGGCCGGCTACGACGTGGTGCTCGCCGCGCGCACCGACGAGAAGGCGCAGACCGCCAAGTCCCGTATCGGAAAGTCCCTTTCGCGCTCCGTCGACAAGGGCAGGATGACGGCGGAGGCCGCCGCGCAGACGCTGGAGCGGATCACGCCGACCGGTTCGTACGAGGCGCTCGCCGACGTCGACCTGGCTCTTGAGGCCATCGCCGAGGACCTGGAGGTCAAGCAGCAGCTGTTCGCGACGCTGGACAAGGTCTGCAAGCCGGGCGCGATCCTGGCCACCACCACCTCCTCGCTGCCGGTCGTCGCCTGCGCCCGCGCCACCTCGCGCCCGCGCGACGTGATCGGCATGCACTTCTTCAACCCGGCCCCGGCGATGAAGCTCGTCGAGGTGGTCCGCACCGTGCTCACGGGAGAGGACGTGCACGCCACGGTCCGCGAGGTCTGCGCGAGGATCCGCAAGCACCCGGTGGACTGCGGCGACCGCGCGGGCTTCATCGTGAACGCGCTGCTCTTCCCGTACCTGAACAACGCGATCAAGATGGTCGAGGAGCACTACGCCTCGCTCGACGACATCGACGCCGCGATGAAGCTCGGCGGCGGCTACCCCATGGGCCCCTTCGAGCTCCTGGACGTCGTCGGCCTGGACGTCTCGCTGGCCATCGAGAAGGTCCTGCACCGCGAGTTCCGCGACCCGGGCCTGGCGCCCGCGCCGCTGCTGGAGCACCTGGTGGCCGCGGGCTGCCTCGGCCGCAAGACGGGCCGCGGCTTCCGCGAATATGCCCGCCGCTGAGCCCTCCGAGGGGCTCCTGGGCGAACGGACGGACTGGGGCGGGCTGCTCGGACCCACGGGTGGCCCCGTCCCGCAGGAGCAACGCGGCGCGCATATGCAGTACGTTCATGGCATGTCCAAGGCCGCCAAGTCCTCACGTAACGCCACCGCCGACGCTCCGGAGAGCGCCGCGGGCAGTCGTGCCGCCGCCCAACGGCTCAAGATGCGCCGGGAGCTGGCGGCGGCGGCCATGGAGCTCTTCGCGTCCAAGGGGTACGAGGCGACGACGGTCGACGAGATCGCCGCCGCCGCGGGCGTCGCGCGCCGGACCTTCTTCCGGCACTTCCGCTCCAAGGAAGAGGCGATCTTCCCGGACCACGACGACACCCTGATCCGCGCCGAGGCGGTGCTGAACGCGGCGCCGCCCCACGAGCACCCCCTGGACACGGTGTGCCGCGGCATCAAGGAAGTCATGAAGATGTACGCGGCGCAGCCCTCCGTCTCCGTGGAGCGCTACCGCCTGACCCGCGAGGTCCCCACGCTCCGCGAGCGCGAGATCGCCTCCGTGGCCCGGTACGAGCGACTGTTCACCCGCTATCTCCTGGGCCACTTCGACGAGCAGGCCCACCACGACGGCAACGACGACCCGCTGCTCGCCGAGGTGGCCGCCTCCGCGGTCGTCACGGCCCACAACCACGTCCTGCGGCGCTGGCTGCGGGCCGGCGGCCAGGGCGACGTGGAGACCCATCTGGACCACGCCTTCGCCATCGTCCGCCGCACCTTCGGCACGGGGATCGGCGCGGGCCGGGACGCCTCGCCGGCGACGGCCCCCGCGGCGGTCTCCGCGCAGGGTGAGGTCCTCGTCACCGTCGCCCGCACGGACGCGCCGCTGGACGAGGTCATGCGGACCATCGAGAAGGCGCTCAGGGAGCGCTCGTGACGGTGCCGCGCGGGCACTTCTAGGTAGGTTTTCACCCGATTCGTCCTTGGCTTTCGAGGGGGCGCTACCGACCGGTAGCGCCCCCTCTGACATGCCGCCACCCCCTCTGACCTGCACTGATCGATCATCGGTCAAAAAATACTGGCACCCAGTGTCTTGCCCGTTGGCACGCGGTGCCATACGTTGATGTTGTCCGGGCGGCCGGCGTGCAGAGATCATCCGTACGTCGGCTGTCCCCTCAAGCCACGGCTTGTGCGCCCGGACGCCTGCGTCACAGGCACCTCCCACGCCCCACCAAGGGGTTGCCGAGCACCACCCTTCGCCGAACCGACGGCACACCTCCACACAGCTCCACCAGCACCCCGACGCAACCCTCAAGCAGCGCTCCCGTAGGCGCTTCTTCGCCGGAGGCAAAACCGTGAAGGAAATCCTGGACGCGATTCAGTCGCAGGACGCCGAGTCCGCCGACTTCGCCGCTCTCCCCCTGCCCGACTCGTACCGCGCGATCACCGTGCACAAGGACGAGACGGAGATGTTCGCGGGCCTGGACAGCCGCGACAAGGACCCCCGCAAGTCCCTCCACCTGGACGAGGTGCCGATCCCCGAACTCGGCCCCGGCGAGGCGCTGGTGGCCGTCATGGCCTCCTCGGTGAACTACAACTCCGTGTGGACCTCGATCTTCGAGCCGCTGTCGACCTTCGGCTTCCTGGAGCGCTACGGCAGGCTCAGCGAGCTCACCAAGCGCCACGACCTGCCGTACCACATCATCGGCTCCGACCTCGCGGGCGTCGTGCTGCGCACCGGACCCGGCGTGAACGCCTGGAACCCCGGCGACGAGGTCGTCGCGCACTGCCTGAGCGTCGAGCTGGAGTCCTCCGACGGCCACAACGACACGATGCTCGACCCCGAGCAGCGCATCTGGGGCTTCGAGACCAACTTCGGCGGCCTCGCCGAGATCGCGCTCGTCAAGTCCAACCAACTCATGCCCAAGCCCGACCACTTGAGCTGGGAGGAGGCCGCGGCGCCCGGACTGGTCAACTCGACCGCCTACCGCCAGCTGGTCTCGCGCAACGGCGCCGGCATGAAGCAGGGCGACAACGTCCTGATCTGGGGCGCGAGCGGCGGACTCGGCAGTTACGCCACACAGTTCGCGCTCGCCGGCGGCGCCACCCCCATCTGCGTCGTCTCCAGCGAGCAGAAGGCGGACATCTGCCGCTCGATGGGCGCCGAGGCGATCATCGACCGCAGCGCCGAGGGCTACAGGTTCTGGAAGGACGAGCGCACCCAGGACCCGAAGGAGTGGAAGCGCTTCGGCAAGCGCATCCGCGAGTTCACCGGCGGCGAGGACATCGACATCGTCTTCGAGCACCCCGGCCGCGAGACCTTCGGCGCCAGCGTCTACGTCACCCGCAAGGGCGGCACCATCACCACCTGCGCCTCCACATCGGGCTACATGCACGAGTACGACAACCGCTACCTGTGGATGTCCCTGAAGCGCATCATCGGCTCGCACTTCGCCAACTACCGCGAGGCGTGGGAGGCCAACCGCCTCATCGCCAAGGGCAAGATCCACCCCACCCTCTCCAAGGTGTACTCGCTGGAAGAGACCGGCCAGGCGGCCTACGACGTCCACCGCAACCTCCACCAGGGCAAGGTCGGCGTCCTCGCGCTCGCCCCGAAGGAGGGCCTGGGCGTGCGCGACCCGGAGATGCGGGCCAAGCACATCGACGCCATCAACCGTTTCCGCAACGTCTGAACCCAGCTAGGAGCAGCGGAGCATGACAGAGCGTCAGAAGGACCGGCCGTGGCTCATGCGGACGTACGCCGGTCACTCCACGGCGGAGGCGTCCAACGAGCTGTACCGGCGCAACCTCGCCAAGGGGCAGACGGGCCTCTCGGTCGCGTTCGACCTGCCCACGCAGACCGGCTACGACCCCGACCACATCCTCGCCCGCGGCGAGGTCGGCCGGGTCGGCGTGCCGGTCTCGCACCTCGGTGACATGCGACGCCTGTTCCAGGACATCCCCCTGGAGCAGATGAACACCTCGATGACGATCAACGCCACCGCCATGTGGCTCCTGGCGCTCTATCAGGTGGTCGCGGAGGAGCAGGGCGCGGACATCACCCAGCTCCAGGGGACGACGCAGAACGACATCGTCAAGGAGTACCTCTCGCGCGGGACGCACGTCTTCCCGCCGGGCCCCTCCCTGCGCCTCACCACCGACATGATCACGTACACGGTGGCGAACATCCCCAAGTGGAACCCCATCAACATCTGCAGCTACCACCTCCAGGAGGCGGGGGCCACTCCGGTCCAGGAGATCGCGTACGCGATGTCCACCGCCATCGCGGTTCTCGATGCCGTACGCGACTCCGGGCAGGTCCCCGAGGAGAAGTTCGGGGACGTCGTGGCCCGCATCTCCTTCTTCGTGAACGCGGGCGTCCGCTTCATCGAGGAGATGTGCAAGATGCGGGCGTTCGGGCGGATCTGGGAGCAGATCACGCGCGAGCGGTACGGCATCGAGAACCCGAAACAGCGCCGCTTCCGCTACGGCGTGCAGGTCAACTCCCTCGGCCTGACCGAGGCCCAGCCGGAGAACAACGTCCAGCGGATCGTCCTGGAGATGCTGGCCGTCACGCTCTCCAAGGACGCACGCGCGCGTGCCGTGCAACTCCCGGCCTGGAACGAGGCGTTGGGCCTTCCCCGCCCCTGGGACCAGCAGTGGTCCCTGCGCATCCAGCAGGTCCTCGCGCACGAGAGCGACCTGTTGGAGTACGAGGACATCTTCGCCGGGTCGCACGTCATCGAGAAGAAGGTCGACGAGCTGGTCTCCGAGTCGCTCACCGAGATCGACCGGATCCAGGAGATGGGCGGCGCGATGGCCGCCGTCGAGTCGGGCTACCTCAAGTCCCAGCTCGTCTCCTCGCACGCCGAGCGCCGGGCCAGGATCGAGGCCGGCGACGAGAAGATCGTCGGCGTGAACGTGTACGAGTCGACCGAGCCGAACCCGCTCACCGCCGACCTGGACGCCGCGATCATGACGGTGGACCACGCCGTCGAGGCGAAGGTCGTGCGGGCCATCGGCGACTGGCGCACCACGCGCCAGGAGTCGTCGGACCGGCAGGGCAACGGCGACCCGTACCACTTCCCGACCACCCGGCAGGCCCTCGACCGGCTCAAGGAGGCGGCCGAGGGGACGGAGAACCTCATGGCGGCCACCCTGGAGTGCGCCCGCGCCGGGGTCACCACCGGCGAGTGGGCGGGGGCGCTGCGCGAGGTCTTCGGCGAGTTCCGCGCGCCCACCGGGGTCTCCTCTGCGCCGGTCGCGGTGACCGCCGAGGAGGGCACGCCGCTGGCCGAGGTCCGGCGCAAGGTCGACCGCACGGCCGACGAGCTCGGCGGCAGGCTCCGCCTCCTCGTCGGCAAGCCGGGCCTGGACGGCCACTCCAACGGCGCCGAACAGATCGCCGTGCGGGCCCGCGACGCCGGGTTCGAGGTGGTCTACCAGGGCATCCGGCTCACCCCGGAGCAGATCGTGTCCGCCACGCTCGCCGAGGACGTGCACTGCGTCGGCCTGTCGATCCTGTCCGGGTCGCACGCCGAACTCGTGCCCGACGTCCTGGACCGGCTGCGCGAGGCGGGCGCCACCGACATCCCCGTGATCGTCGGTGGCATCATCCCCAACGCCGATGCCGAGGAACTGAAGCGCGCGGGTGTCGCCGCCGTCTTCACGCCCAAGGACTTCGGCATCACGGAGATCATCGGCCGTATCGTCGACGAGATCCGGAAAGCGAACAACCTCGACCCTCTGGAGGTCCCCGCATGACAGCGCCCATCAACCGCCTTCGCCCGCGCCGCTCGTGCCTGGCGGTCCCGGGAAGCAACCCCCGCTTCCTGGAGAAGGCCCAGGGCCTCCCCGCCGACCAGGTCTTCCTCGACCTGGAGGACGCCTGCGCGCCGCTGGCCAAGCCGGAGGCCAGGCACACCATCGTCAAGTTCCTCAACGAGGGCGACTGGACGGGCAAGACGCGGGTCGTGCGCGTGAACGACTGGACGACGGAGTGGACGTACCGCGACGTCGTCACGGTGGTCGAGGGCGCGGGCCAGAACCTCGACTGCATCATGCTGCCGAAGGTCCAGAGCGCCGACCAGGTCGTGGCGCTCGACCTGCTGCTCACCCAGATCGAGAAGACGATGGGCTTCGAGGTCGGCAAGATCGGCATCGAGGCGCAGATCGAGAACGCGCGGGGCCTCAACAACGTCAACGCGATCGCCGAGGCCTCCCAGCGCGTCGAGACGATCATCTTCGGCCCGGCCGACTTCATGGCGTCGATCAACATGAAGTCCCTGGTCGTCGGCGAGCAGCCGCCCGGCTACCCGGCCGACGCCTACCACTTCATCCTGATGAAGATCCTGATGGCCGCCCGCGCCAACAACCTCCAGGCGATCGACGGTCCCTACCTCCAGATCAAGAACGTCGACGGCTACCGCGAGGTCGCGAACCGCGCCGCCGCGCTCGGCTTCGACGGCAAGTGGGTCCTGCACCCCGGCCAGGTCGAGGCGGCCAACGAGGTCTTCTCGCCCTCCCAGGAGGACTTCGACCACGCCGAGCTGATCCTGGACGCGTACGAGTACTACACGTCCGAGGCGGGCGGCAAGAAGGGCTCGGCGATGCTCGGCGACGAGATGATCGACGAGGCGAGCCGGAAGATGGCGCTCGTCATCTCCGGAAAGGGCCGTGCGGCGGGCATGCAGCGCACGTCCAAGTTCGAGGCTCCGGAGGCGTAGGACACCATGCAGTTCGGCCGCACTTACGAAGAGTTCGAGATCGGCGCCGTGTACAAGCACTGGCCCGGCAAGACGGTCACCGAGTACGACGACCACCTCTTCTGTCTGCTCACCATGAACCACCACCCCCTCCACATGGACACCAACTATGCGGAGAAGACGACGGACTTCGGGAAGAACGTCGTCGTGGGCAACTACATCTACTCGCTGCTCCTCGGCATGTCCGTCCCCGACGTCTCCGGCAAGGCCATCGCCAACCTGGAGATCGAGTCGCTCAAGCACGTGGCGCCGACCTTCCACGGCGACACGATCTACGGCGAGACGACGGTCCTCGACAAGACCCCCTCGAAGTCCAAGTCGGACCGCGGGATCGTCCACGTGGAGACCAAGGGCTACAAGCAGGACGGCACGCTCGTCTGCGTGTTCCGCCGCAAGGTGATGGTGCCCACCGAGACGTACGTCAAGGAGCGCGGCGGCGAACAGCCCGGCCGCCCCACGCCCTTGAACGTCGCAGCCAAGTCCCAGGAGAAGTGACCCCATGAGCCGACTCGCGCAGACCGCCGGTCTCACCGACATTCAGCAGGAGATCCTCTCCACCGTCCGGGACTTCGTCGACAAGGAGATCATTCCTGTCGCGACGGAGCTGGAGCACCGTGACGAGTACCCGCAGCAGATCGTCGACGGCCTCAAGGAACTGGGCCTCTTCGGCCTGATGATCCCGGAGGAGTACGGCGGCCTGGGCGAGTCGCTGCTCACCTACGCGCTGTGCGTCGAGGAGATAGCGCGTGGCTGGATGTCGGTCTCCGGCATCATCAACACCCACTTCATCGTCGCCTACATGCTCAAGCAGCACGGCACGCAGGAGCAGAAGGAGACCTTCCTGCCGCGCATGGCGGCCGGCGAGGTGCGCGGCGCGTTCTCGATGTCGGAGCCGGGGCTCGGCTCCGATGTGTCGGCCATCACATCGAAGGGCGTCAAGGACGGGGACGAGTACGTCCTCAACGGCCAGAAGATGTGGTTGACGAACGGCGGCACCTCCACTTTGGTGGCCGTCCTGTGCCGAAGTGACGAAGGACACCCCGAGGGTACGGCGCCGCACAAGTCGATGACCACCTTCCTCGTCGAGAAGGAGCCCGGCTTCGGAGAGGTCCGCCCCGGCCTCACCATCCCCGGCAAGATCGACAAGATGGGTTACAAGGGCGTCGACACGACCGAACTCATCATGGACGGGCTGCGAATTCCGGCCAATCGCGTACTCGGCGGCGTCACGGGCCGTGGGTTTTACCAAATGATGGACGGTGTCGAAGTCGGCCGCGTCAATGTCGCGGCGCGTGGCTGCGGCGTCGCTCAGCGTGCATTTGAGCTCGGTGTCTCATATGCCCAGCAACGTCACACTTTTGGGAAGCCGATCGCCCAGCACCAGGCCATCCAGTTCAAGCTGGCCGAGATGGCTACCAAGGTCGAGGCCGCCCATGCGATGATGGTGAATGCAGCTCGCAAAAAGGACTCCGGGGAACGAAACGACCTCGAAGCAGGGATGGCGAAGTACCTCGCCTCCGAGTACTGCAAAGAAGTCGTGGAGGACGCGTTCCGGATTCACGGCGGTTACGGCTTCTCGAAGGAGTACGAGATCGAGCGCCTCTACAGGGAGGCTCCGATGCTGCTGATCGGTGAAGGTACCGCCGAGATCCAGAAAATGATCATTGGTCGTCGACTGCTCGAAGAGTATCGATTCCAGGGCTGAATGCCCGGTTTGGGGTGTTTTCTTCGCGAAGAAGATCACACCCTGTCAACACTCTTCGGCCGCCGACTCGGCTTCCTGGCTTGCCCAGTTGTGGCTCGCAACCGATAGCATCCGGAGAAAGCCGCCGTCCCCCGTTCATGCGCGGCATCATCCGCTACGAAGGTCATCCATGCCCCACAGCCAAACCTCTGCACCACGCGACGGCATTCTTAAGGGACGCCTTGCTCGCGGAGCATCGCCGTGGCTCCTGCCGACCGTCGCCACCGCGGCACTCAGCCTCGCCCGCGCGCGCCGCTCCAAGGGCGCCGCGGCCGTTGCCGTACCCGCCACCGCTCTGGCGGCGGGCATGCTGTGGTTCTTCCGCGACCCCGAGCGCGAGATCGCTCAGGGCCGGGTCATCTCCCCCGCCGACGGCGTGGTGCAGAGCATCATGCCGTGGAAGGACGGGCGTACCCGCGTCGCCATCTTCATGAGCCCGTTGAACGTCCACGTCAACCGCGCGCCCCTCGCGGGCACGGTGACGTCCGTGGAGCACGTGCCCGGCGGGTTCGTGCCGGCGTTCAACAAGGAGAGCGAGAACAACGAGCGCGTTGTCTGGCACTTCGACACCGAGCTCGGCGACATCGAGATGATCCAGATCGCGGGCGCGGTGGCGCGGCGCATCGTGCCGTACGTGCCGCAGGGTTCGAAGGTGGAGCAAGGCGAACGGATCGGCCTGATCCGCTTCGGCTCCCGCGTCGACATCTACCTCCCCGAGGGTGTCGAAGTGGACGTCGAGGTGGGTCAGAAGACCGTGGCTGGGGTGACTCGAATTGACCGTGGTTGATCCGGAGACGCAGGCCGGCTGGGTGCCGGAGGCGGCGGAGGACGAGGCCGAGGAGGAGATGCCTCTGTCACTGCGCCTCTCAATAGCGGACACCCTCACGCTCGGTAACGCCACGTGCGGGTTCATGGCGGTGTACTTCACCACCACGGGCATCCTCATCCCGCATCTGCAGGGCAGCGAGGAAACCGGCATGGCGCGGCACTCCGCCGCGACCACCGTGATCCTGATGCTCTGCGCGGCCGTCTTCGACCTCTTCGACGGCCTCGTGGCCCGCAAGCTGCGGTCCTCGCCGATGGGCGCGGAGCTGGACAACCTCTCGGACCTGATCAGCTTCGGTCTCGCCCCCGCGTACTTCGTCCTCGTCTACGGCATGGTCGCGAACGACGCGCATCAGCGGGTGGCGGCGGTCGGCGCGATCGTGGTGCTCCTGGCGGTGGTGCTGCGGCTTGCGCGGTTCTCGTGCGTGACCGTGAAGGACGGCACCTTCCAGGGCATGCCATCGCCCTTCGGTGCCCTCACGGTCGTCTCGATCGTGCTCCTGGAGCTGCCCTTCTGGGCGACGCTCCTCGCGATCGTCGGCACGGCGTGGCTCATGGTCAGCCGGGTCGAGTACCCCAAGCCGCGGGGTCCCCTCGCGGTGGCCATGCTCTCGTGGATCGTCGCGGCCATGGGGCTGCTCGCGGCCTGGGCGTTCGACGCCCCGGGCGGCCTGCTGCTCCTGCAGACCGGCTGCGCGCTCCAGGTCGTCCTCGGCGCGGTGATCCCCCTCTTCGCCACGGCCCGACGGGTGAACAACTTCCGCGACAACCGTCGCGAGGCGCGGGCGGCACAGCTTCCCTAGCTTGCGCACCTCGCCCCTGAGGGCCCGGACCACACGGTCCGGGCCCTCTGTGCGTCGCCAGGAGGTCGCACGTGGCCGGATTCACCACCCCGCGCGCTGCGAAGCGCCCTGGCGCCCCGCGCGACGAGCGTCGCCGCTGACTCACTCCCCCGCCGTGTACCCCCGCGCGGCGTCGGCGGCGCCCGGTGCGCGGACGACCTTCATGCCGCCCGTCGCCTTCCTGTCCGGCTTGAGGATCACGCTCTCCTTGGATGACGGCGCCTTGGGGTCGGTGAAGTCCTGGGTGACGCCGAAGCCCGAGTCGAAGTCGTCGATCGTCAGCAGGGCCTTGTCCACGCCCTCACGCGTGAGGTCCTTGTCCTCGCAGGCCTTCTTCAGGGCCTCGCCGAAGACCGAGGCCGCCGTCCAGCCCGCGACGACGCCGTTGTCGAGGGAGTCGTCCGGGTGGGCCTTCTTGTAGTCGGCGACGAGCTTCTTGGCCGCCGCCGTGTCCGCGCCGATGGGCAGGGTGGGCGAGGCGACGTAGTAGTTCTTCTGCAGGGCGGGGCCCGACTGGGTGGCCAGGAGCTGCGGGGCGAACGCCGAGTTGTTGCCGATGACCGGGACGTCGAAGCGGCCGGCCGCGGCGACGCCGACGAGGGAGGCGGCCTGGCGGGGGCCCGCGCTGATCACGACGGCCTTGACGCCGGCCTTCTTCAGGGCGGAGACCTGCGCGGTCATGTCGTTGTCGGTCGGTTTGATCTTCTGCTCGACGACGGTGAGGCCCGCGTCGTCGGCCATGTGCCTCGAGCCCTTGAGGGCGCTCTCGCCGTAGTCGCCCTCGAAGTAGACGTGGCCGAGCTTGTCGCCCTTCTTGAGGCCCTTCTCCTTCATCAGGAAGTCGATCGCGTTGATCGTCTCCAGGTCGTACGTGGATCCGATGACGCGCACGTACGGGCTGCCCAGGAGGTTCGCCGACCAGGCCTGCGGCAGGACGAGGCCCTTGTTGGCGTCGACGCGCTTCTCGACGGCGGCGACGAACGGGGAGCCGATGAACTGGGCGAAGCCGAGAACCTTCGGCTCCAGTTCGGTGTACGCGGCGACGGCCTTCTGCGGGTCGTAGCCGTGGTCGCGGACGGTGAGCTTCAGCTTGCGGCCGCAGATGCCGCCGTCCGCGTTGACCTGGTCGACGTAGAGCTGCTGGGCCTGGGTGACGCTCTTGCCGAGGGTGGCGTAGACGCCGGTCATGTCGGTGAGCACGCCGAGTTCGATGGTCTCGCTCGTCACGCCGTCACCGGTCTTCACCCCTCCCGCGCCCTTGTCGCCGTCGTCGTTCTTCGCCTTGGAGCTGCACGCGGTGAGCGCGAGGAGCGCGGCGAGGGCGGTGACGGCCGCCGTGGCCCTGACCGTTGTGTTCATGCGCTTCGTGTTCATGCGCTTCGTGTTCATGCGCTTGGTGTTCATGCTTCCTCCCCTGGAGTGCCTGGACGTGGCCTGCCCTGCCGGGCGGCGATCCTCGCCAGGCCGCCGGGCAGGAAGAGCACCACCGCCACGACGGCGGCGCCGTACAGATACCGCGATGCCTCGCCCGGTGAGATGCCGCCGGTGCCGGGCGCCGAGACGAGGGGCAGCGCGTCGCTGTACCGGGTGAGGAGCTGAGGCAGCAGGGAGACGAGGGCGGCGCCCGCGACGGCGCCCGCGACCGAGCCGAGGCCGCCGATCACGATCATGGCGAGGTATTCGAGGGAGAGCGTCATGCCGAAGTAGTCGGGCACGGTGCGCTGGAAGACCAGGGCGAGCAGCACCCCGGCCAGGCCCGCGTACATCGACGACAGGACGAAGACGCCCGCCCGGTAGCGGGCCACCGGCACACCCATGACGCCGGCGGCGACGCGGTGGTCGCGGATCGCGTTCATGGCGCGTCCGGGGCGGCCGCGCAGCACGCCCCGGGCGAAGAGGCCGCAGGCCAGGAGCGACACCAGACCGGCGTACCAGAGCTTCTCCGCGGAGCCGAAGGGCACGGCGGCGACGAGGACCTCGCTGTCGTCGAAGGCGACGCCGAAGAGGTTCAGGGGCGGTACGTCGCGCCCGTTGGAGCCGCCCGTCAGGTCGTGCGCGTTGAAGAGCACGTGCTGCCCGATGAAGATCAGCGCGAGCGTCGCGATGCCGAGGTAGGCGCCGCGCAGGCGTCCGGCGATGGGGCTGAAGAGGCCGCCCGCGAGTCCGGCGGCGGCCACGGCGAGGGTGGCGGCGAGCCAGGTCGGCAGGCCGAGCCCGGTCAGCCCGTCACCGCCGTCCGCGGCCAGGACGCAGTATCCGTACGCCCCGATCGCGAGGAAGAAGGCGTGCCCCATGGAGAGTTGGCCGGTCGCGCCGGTCAGGAGGTTGATGCCGATGGCGCCGATGGCGGCGGCCATGGCGAACAGGCCCGCCTGGAGCCAGAAGCGGTCGAGGTAGAAGGGCACGGCGAGCAGCACGGTCGCCGCTGCGGCCCACGCGTAGCCGCGGCGGCGCTTGAGGAGCGTACGGCCCAGGGAGCGGGCGGAGCGGGCGACGACGTCAGACACGGGCGAGCTCCTTGGTGCCGAAGAGCCCGGCGGGCCGCACGAGCAGGATGGCGGTCATGACGAGGTACGGCGCGAGGTCGCCCAAGCCGCGCCCCAGGAAGGTGAGTTCGCTCTGGTAGCCGGTGGCGAGGGACTCCGTCACGCCCACCACGAGTCCGCCGACGAGGGCGCCCGTGGTGGAGTCGAGGCCGCCGAGGATGGCGGCGGGGAACGCCTTCAACGCGGCCAGGGAGGTGGCGCGTTCGAGGCCGGGTGTCGGGAAGACGGTGAGGAACAGCGCGGCCACGGCGGCGAGCGCGCCCGCCACCGCCCACGCGCCGAGCGAGACCCTGCCCAGGCGCACGCCCATCAGCGCGGCGGTCTCGGGGCTCTCGGCGGCGGCCCGCATGGCCACGCCCCAGGAGGTGTAGCGGAAGGCGAGCAGGAAGGCGGTGATGAGCAGCGCCGCCGCGACGAACGCGGCGATGCGGGTGTGGGCGAGGGAGAGGGGTCCGACGGTGAGCACGTCGTCGCCCCACGGGTCGCCGAGCGGCAGGACGTCCGTGCCGAGGCGGCGGGTGAGTTCGGTGGTCAGCAGGATGTCGACGCCGATGGTGACGATGGCGAGCACGCTGTGGTCCGCGCCCCGGTAGCGCCGCATGACCAGGAACTCGACGGCGGCGCCGACCACGGCGGCGCCCGCGATGCCGACGAGCAGCGCCGCCCAGAAGCCGAGGTCGTCGTGGAGGGACGCGGTGATGTAGCCACCGGCCAGGAGCAGCGAGGCGTGGGCGAAGTTCACCACCTCGGTGGCGCGGAAGATGACGACGAAGCCGAGGGCGATGAGGGCGTAGACGGACCCCAACGAGAGTCCGTTGAGGAGGAGTTCGGTGAAGGTGGTCATGGACGGGCCTCCCCTTCGCCGGGCCGTGTGCCGCCGGACCGGCCGCCCTCGCCTTCCTCGGGGCCCGGGCCGCCGGACCGATCGCCCTCCCCCAGGTACGCCCGCACCACCGCCGGGTCGTTCTGGACGTCCGCCGGGGCGCCGTCGGCGATGCGGCGTCCGAAGTCGAGTACGGTCACCGCGTCCGCGAGCCGCATCACCACCCCCATGTCGTGTTCCACCAGGACGATCGAGATGCCGAGGCTGTCGCGGACGCCCGCGATCACGGCCGCGGTGCGGCGCCGTTCGTCGGCGGTCATGCCCGCGACCGGCTCGTCGAGGAGCAGCAGGCGCGGCTCCATGCACAGGGCGCGGGCGAGCTCGGCGAGTTTCTGCTGGCCGTAGGGCAAGGCGCCCGCGGGCAGGTCGAGTTGGCGCTCCAGGCCGACGAACGCGGCGATCTCGCGGACGCGTTCGCGGTGGCGGCGCTCCTCGCGGGCCGCCGAGGGCAGCCGGAGGCCCGCGGCCACGAACCCGGTGCGGGTGAGGCGGTGGCGGCCCAGGAGCAGGCTGTCGGCGACGGTGGCGCGCGGCGGCAGGGCGAGGTTCTGGAAGATCCGGGCGACGCCGAGCTCCGCGATGCGGTGCGGACGCATGCCGGTGAGCTCGTGGGCGCCGAAGCGGACGCTGCCGCCGGTGGCGCGGTAGACGCCGGACAGGACGTTGAAGCAGGTGGACTTGCCCGCGCCGTTGGGCCCGATGACGGCGTGCACGGTGCCGGGGCGGACGGTGAAGCTGACGGCGTCGAGTGCGGTGAGCCCGGCGAAGCGGACGGTCAACTCACGCACTTCCAGGGGCGGTACGGCCGTCCGCACCTTCGGCGACGGGTAGGGCGCTCGGTCGCTCATGCCCCGCCCTCCCAGCGCGGCAGTACCGGCAGCTCGCCCAGGCCCCGCGAGGCGTCGGCCGCCGCGTCCTCGTCGACCACCCCGAGGTAGCGCCGGCGCACCTCGTCGGAGGCGGCGAGCTCGTCCGCGGGCCCCGACAGGGCGACTTCACCGACGTCGAGGACGTACGCGGTGGAGGCGAGCCGCAGCGCGAGGGCGGCGTTCTGCTCGACGAGGAGCACCGAGGTGCCCTGGGCGTTGATCTCCCGGACGGTGTCGGCGATCCGCGCCGCCATCAACGGCGCGAGCCCCAGGGAGGGTTCGTCGAGCAGGAGCAGGCGCGGGGAGGCCATCAGCGCCCTGCCCACCGCGAGCATCTGCTGCTCGCCGCCGGAGAGCAGCCCGGCCCGCTGGGCGCCCCGCTCGGCGAGGACCGGGAAGAGGCCGTGGACGCGCCGCAGGGCCTGTGCCTTGGCGGCGCGCGAACCGGTGGAGCCGAGGGCGCCCGCCCGCAGGTTGTCGGCGACCGTCATGCGGGCGAACACCCGTCTCCCCTCGGGTACGTGGGAGATCCCGGCGGCCACTACCCGGTCCGGCGCGAGGGCGTCGATGCGCCGGCCCGCGAAGTGGACGGTGCCCGAGGTGAGCCTGCCGCCCTGGAAGGAGAGGGTGCGCGAGACGGCGCGCAGGAGCGTCGACTTGCCCGCGCCGTTGCCGCCGAGCACGGCGACGACCGCGCCGTCCGGCAGGTCGAGCGAGACCCGGCGCAGGGCGCGCACGGGACCGTAGCCGACCGACACGTCCCGTACGACGAGTCCGGATCCGTCCACGTACCAACCCCCTTGTCCCGCACGGCCGTCCGCCGTCGCGTGGCGCTCACCCCAGCACCGCGGGAGGGGCCCGTCCACGGGCAGTGGACGAAACGCTGCGGGAGACCAGCGGGGGCGCTCCGCCGTTGTGCACGCGCACAACACCGCGTGTCAGGGGCCTGTCGGAGGGGGCCGGGCAGTGGCATCCTCCGCACCAACGACGTCCGGACGACCGGCCGACGACGCCCCGGAGGCGTCCTGGAGCGCAGCTGCGGGGGGATCCATGACCGGGCCCAAGAACGGGCGCAGGCCTCGGACCGGGCACGACTGGAAGCTCCTCAAGGAGGCGTGCACGGCGCTGCTCCCGCGCCTGCCCGAGCTGGTCGACGAGCATCTGCGGCAGCTCACGGAGCACTCGCCGGTGTACGGCCGCGTCCTGCCGTACGACCTGCAGTGGCGGGAGGCCGAGGAGGCCATGCGCATCGGCATCGAGACGATCTCGGCTCCGCGGGCCTCGCCGCGCCGCGACCTGGAGTACGCGGAGGAGGCGGGGCGACGCCGGGCCCAACAGGGGCTTCCGCTGGACCTGTTGGTGCACTCGTACCGCAACGCGGGCTATCTGGTGTGGGATTCGCTCCTGGAGGGCGTGGCGGGCAAGGACCCCGAGAAGCTGCGGGTCCTGATGCGCTCGGCGACGATGGTGTGGTCGGCGGTGGACGCGCAGGTGGCGGTGGCGTCCGACGCGTACCGCGCGACGGAGCTTGAGCTGCGCCGGCGCACCGACGAGCAGCTGCAGGCGCTGCTCGACGCCCTTCTGGAGGGCCGGTCGGCGCCGGGCCTCGCGGCGCGCGCGGCGGCCGGGCTCGACCTGCCCGAGCACGGCCCGTACGCGGTGGTGGTCCTGCGCGCGGACCGGCGCGACGGGCGCGAGGCGTTCCACCGGCAGATCCAGCGGGGCGGGTTCCGTTTCATCTGGCGGATGCGGACGGACTGCGAGGTCGGCGTGGTCGCGCTCGGCACGGCGGGCGGTGAGCCGGGGAGCGGCCCGGTCGGCCTGGACGACCTCGCCCGGCTGCTCGACGGGCGCTGCCCGGGGCCCGGCGGCATCAGCCCCGTGGTCGGCGGCCTGGCGGAACTGGGCCGTGCGCGGCGGCTCGCGGAGCTTGCGCTGCGCACCTGCCCGCCGGGCGCGACCGGCATCGTACGCCTGGACCAGCGGATGCCGACGGCCCTGGTGGTGAGCCAGCCGGAGCTTGCGGAGCACTTGGTGGCGGGGGTGCTCGGCGAGGTCCTCGCCCTCGAACCGGCGGACAGGGCCGTGCTGTTGGAGACGTTGGACGCGTGGCTGGCCTGCGAGGGGTCCGCGGGGCGGGCGGCCGGGCGGCTGTACTGCCACCGCAACACGGTGTTCAACCGCCTGCGCCGCCTTGAGCAGTTGACGGCGCGTTCGCTCGCGCGGCCGCGGGACCTGGTGGAGGTGGCGCTGGCGGTGGAGGCGCACCGGCTGTGCCGGGGGGCGCGCCCGTGATGACCGAACGCGCCCTGTGGGCAGGGGTTTTCAGGTGGAGAGCAGATCCTGGAAGACACCGGCCGACTCCGTCGCGGACCTGCCGAAGGGCGCGTCGAAGTTCCAGACGAGGAAGAGCAGGAAGGCGATCAGCGCGCTGAAGGTCCCGGCGAGCAGCAACTCCCTGGCGGAGCGCCTGATCTGCAGGGTGAAGATGAGGCCCACCGTGACGAGCGCCCCGACGACCAGGCCGAACCAGACCACGCCGGGGAGCGTCTCCTCCGCGTTGTCGGCCCTGGCCCTGCGCGCCTCGTCGGCGGCGGCCACCTGGTCGAGCAGCGGCTGGTAGGTCTGGGCCTCCAGTTCACTGGCGGGTGTGCGCCCGGCGATGTCGCGGCGCAGCGTGTCGAGCAACTCGGTTCCCCGGTCGGTGAGTTGGTGCTGCTCGATCATGAGCGGCCACTCGACGGCGGTCACGTGCCGGGTGTACCGCCGCACGTCTTCCTGAATGCGCCGCTCCGCGTCGGCCGGGTAGATCTGCGCGCGCCTGGTGATCTCGTGCAGCGCCTGGGCCTCCTGGCGGGCGCCGTCCTCGGCGGCGCCGCGGGCCTCCCAGACGCCGGCGATGGCGAGGCCGAGGACGATCGCGTACACGACGCCGACCATCATCACCATGTACTCGATGACGTCGGGCGTCTGGCTGGGGTCGTCGTCCGCGGGCACGCGGCGGTGCCTGATCACGGTCACGGTCAGAACGACCGCGCAGGCCAGCGCCATGGCGACGCCGAGGACGAGCCATTCCGTCACGAAGGGCCTCCGGAAGAGGAGTTGGGGCGGGATCGGGTGCCTGAGGAGCCGGCCGCGGCGGAGCGCGACCGCGGCCGCAGCAGGGCCGCGGCGAGCACGGCGGGGGTGGTGACGACCATCGTGGTGGTGACCACGGACCGCCCGCCCTCGCGCTCCCGCTCGGCGGCCGCGTGGTACGGCGGCGCGGTGAAGGAGGGCGGGGGCGGTGGCGAAGCACGGGGCCCGGGCGGCCGGGGTCGCGGCGTGCTCGTCAGGCGTACGGGGATGAGCAGCTCGCGCACGCGGGGCGGGGCCGGGGGTGGGGGCGGTGGTTCCGGCGCGGGGCGGGTGGTCGGCGCGGCACGGGGTGCCGCAGGGCCGGGTGGCACCGGCTCAGGGCGCGGCGGCGAGGCGGTACGCGCCTCGGGACCGGACGCCGGCCGCGGCGCCGGCTCCGCCTCGGCAGGCGCCGACTCCTCCCGGCAGATCTCCACCTGCCCCGACAGCACCACACCGAGCGCCTCGACATGCGCACCGACGGACACGGCTCCCACGGGGCACAGCGTCGCCACCACTCCGAGCCCCCCGAGCTGCGCCCACCCCGTCAAGATCGACTCCTCATCACGTACTGAAGAAACGATCAAGTTCCCGGTTCGATACGGGTGACCGGACGAAGTCCGGGGGGCGGGCGAAGTCCGGGGGGATCGGACGAAGTCCCGGGGGGGGGGACGGGCGAAGTCCCGGGAGGATGAGCGAAGTCCGGGCTGATCGGACGAAGCCCCCCCCGGGGGGGGCGGTCGGCCACGAGGCCCCGAGGGTGGGGCGGGCGGTCAGACGCAGCTCGGCCGCCACCGAGCCCAGCCCCTCAGCACCCACGGCCGCCCCCGGCCCCGCGGCCGGACAGGCGGCGCGGCCGGGCCGAGGCACCACCGAGCGGAAGCACCACCAGGCCGAGGCATCACCGAGCGGAAGCACCACCGAGCCGAGGCGCCGCCAAGCCGAGACGCCGCCCCGCCCAGCCGAGGTCAGTTCAGGAAGTCCCTGGCGATGCGTTCCGCCACCGTTTCCAGGATCGGGCCCGCCTCCGCGATGCAGCGGGTCACGTCCGGCTCCACGTCCGTGAGGGCGTACGCGCGGCGGATTCCCGCCTTGCCGAGGGTCTCCGGGGGCAGGGCCAGGCGGCCGCAGACCGCGACCACCTCGACGCCGGCGGCCCTGGCCGCGGCGGCCACGCCTGCCGGGGCCTTGCCGTGCAGGGTCTGCTCGTCCAATGAGCCCTCGCCCGTGATGACCAGCGTGGCCTTCTCCAGGGCCGGTGCGAAACCGAGGACGTCCAGCATGACCTCGATGCCGGGGCGGAAGCTCGCCCCGAGCCCGACCAGCGCGCCGTACCCGATGCCGCCCGCGGCGCCCGCGCCCGGCGACTGCGCGTACTCGGCGGCCTTGGGGCCGACGGACTTCTCCAGGACCGCGGCGAAGTGCGCGAGGGCCGCGTCCAGGGCCGCGACGTCCTCGGGGGACGCGCCCTTCTGCGGGCCGTAGACGGCGGGGGCGCCCTTCGGTCCGGTCAGCGGGTTGTCGACGTCGCTGGCGAGGACCAGCTCGATGTCCTTCAGGCGGGGGTCCAGGCCCGAGAGGTCGGCGCTCGCCAGGTCCTTCAGCGGGCCGCCGCCGGGCGCGACGGACTCGCCGTCCGCGTCCAGGAAGCGCGCGCCGAGCGCGGCCAGCATGCCCGCGCCACCGTCGGTCGTGGCGCTGCCGCCGACGCCGAAGACGATCGTGCGGGCCCCCGCGTCGAGCGCGGCGAGGATCAGCTCCCCGGAGCCGTACGTCGTCGCGGTGAGCGGCGCGAAGACGCCATCGGGGAGCAGCTGGAGGCCCGAGGCCTCGGCCATCTCCACCACGGCGGTGCCGTCCTTGAGCGCGTACGCCGCCGTCACCTCGTCACCGGTCGGCCCCGTGACGCGGACCTCCCGGCGCTCGAAGCCGCCCGCGACGGCCGCGGCGACCGTGCCGTCACCGCCGTCGGCGACCGGCAGCGCCTCGACCGACACGTCGGGGGCGCCCCTGCGCAGCCCGGCCGTCACCCGCTCGGCGACCTGCACGGCCGTGAGCGACCCCTTGAACTTGTCCGCGGCGATGAGCACGTGCTGCGCCTGTCCGCGCGGCGCCCCCGCGCCCCGAACCTGCGTCTGCCGCTCGCTTCCCGCCGTCCCTGCAGCGTCCGCCACCTTGCATTCCCCTTGCTTTCCGGGCCTTGCTCGCGTCAAGGCAGTCGCGCCGCTGCGACCATAACCGCAGACGGGGCCCCCTGCCCATGGTCAGCTGGAGCATGAGACGGCGCGCCCCTCCCAAAAGTCCCCCCATATCGCTCCATAGTGGTGCGCCATGAGCACGGAAATGATCGATCAGCCCCAGCCCGGCGAGGGCCCACCGGGCCCTCCGTCGACCGGTCACGACCGCGAGCACGGCTCGCCCCCGGACGGCACCCCCGACTTCGCGGTCGTCGGCATCGGCGTGGCCGCCGTCCTCGGCGTGGTCGCCTGGGCGGCGCTCGGCAAGAAGTCCTTCGAGAAGGCCTCCGACACCGCGCTCGCCTGGGTCCTGGACAACTTCGCCTGGCTCTTCGTGATCGCCGCGGACGTCTTCCTCGTCCTGTGCGTGTTCCTCGCGCTCAGCCGCTTCGGCCGGATCAGGCTCGGCAAGGACGACTCCGAGCCGGAGTTCACCAACCTCGCGTGGATCGCGATGATGTTCAGCGCGGGCATGGGCATCGGCCTGATGTTCTACGGCGTCGGGGAGCCGCTCACCCACTACCTCGACCCTCCCCCGTCCTCGCCCGCCGATCCCCGCACCGGCGCCGCCGCCCGCACCGCCCTCGAGTACTCCTTCTTCCACTGGACGCTGACCCCCTGGGCGATCTACGGCATCGCCGGCCTCGCCCTCGCCTACGCGGGCTTTCGCAAGGGCCGCGGCAACCGCCTCAGCTCGGTGTTCGTACCGCTCATCGGCGCCCGCCGCGCGGCGGCCTGGCCGGGCCGGGTCATCGACCTGCTCGCGGTCTTCG
Source organism: Streptomyces sp. NPDC025651 (assembly GCF_055558735.1). Taxonomy (NCBI): domain Bacteria; kingdom Bacillati; phylum Actinomycetota; class Actinomycetes; order Kitasatosporales; family Streptomycetaceae; genus Streptomyces; species Streptomyces sp. NPDC025651. The sequence goes on along the minus strand of NZ_JBVHLZ010000008.1, from coordinate 209,862 downwards.
CCACCGTCTTCGGCACCGCGACCAGCCTCGGCGTCGGCGCGCTGCAGGTCGCCACGGGCCTCAACCTCACGACGGGCGTGGAGAGTTCCACCACCCTCCAGCTGATCATCATCGTGTCGCTCGGCGCCGCCTTCGTGGTCTCCGCGTTCTCCGGGGTGCACAAGGGCGTGAAGTGGCTCAGCACCCTCAACATCATGCTGGCCGCCTGCCTGATGCTGTTCGTCTTCGTCCTCGGTCCGACCGTCTACGTCCTGGACGCGATCCCCGCGAGCGTCGGCGGCTATCTCCACCAGCTGCTCCCGATGGCCTCGCGCACCGGCGCCTTCACCGACAGCTCCTGGCTCGGCGCCTGGACGATCTTCTACTGGGCGTGGTGGCTTTCGTGGGCGCCGTTCGTCGGCACGTTCATCGCCCGCATCTCCCACGGCCGCACGATCCGCGAGTTCCTGATCGGCGTCCTGCTCGTGCCGAGCGGCGCCACCGTCGTCTGGTTCTGCGTGATGGGCGGCACCGGCATCCGCCTCGACGCCACCGGCAAGGTCGACATGGCGGAGAAGGTCAAGGAGGGCGCCGAGGCCTCGCTCTTCGCGATGCTGGACGCGCTGCCGCTGGGCACGGTCACGTCCTGGGTCGCGATGATCCTCGTCATGACGTACTTCGTCACGAGCGCCGACTCCGCCTCGCTGGTGATGGGCTCCCTCAGCAGCCGCGGCTCGCTCCACCCGCCCACCTGGCTGGTCGTCACCTGGGGCGTCCTGATGGCGGCGGTGGCCGCGGTGCTCCTGGTCGCGGGCGGCCTGAACTCCCTGCAGAGCGCGACGATCCTGGTGGCACTGCCGTTCGTGGTGGTGATGCTGACGCTGTGCTGGGCGCTGTTCAAGGAGCTGCGCGAGGACCCGGGCGCGGGCCCCGCGCGCGGCCACGCGCTGCACGGGCTGCGGGACGCGGTGCGCACGATGGTCGGCGACGCGATCACCGAGCAGACCCCCGACCGGCACCGCCGGCTGCGACGGATCGTCAGATCCCGCAGCCAGGACGGCGACTGAGCGGATCGTTTCCGGAAGACGCTCGTTTCCGGAAGACGGCCGAGCCGCTCGCTTTCCGGCGGCGACCGCGCCGCTCACTTCCCCGGGCGGCCGCCGGTACGGGAGTCGTACAGCTGGTGGATGGTCTTGCTGCCGTCCCCCACCGGCACGCTGATGTGCTCCAGGACGTCCTCCAGGAGGTCGATGTCCCCGGTGCGCACCAGCGGATCGGGCCCCGCCGCGTGGGCGGGGCCCGTCGCCGACAGCACACCGAGGACCGCGGCCGCCATCACCGTCGTCGTACGTCGCCTCATCCGCACTCCCAGTCCGACCGAACTCTGCCGAAAACACGACAAACGTCTCATGCGTCGCGCCACGTCGACGCCGGGGCCGCGCGGAATCGCCCCGAATTCGGTAGACCGGACGCATGACCTCCACGACCCCCGCGGGCACGGGACCCAGCGACGCCGCTCTCGCCGACCGCGTGCTCGGCGGCTGGCTCGGCAGGATCGCGGGCAACATGCTCGGCAAGCCGGTGGAGCGCGGCGACCACTGGACCCGCGACCGCATCGACCGCTATCTCAGGCGCACGGACGCACTGCCCCTCACCGACTACCTGCCCGAACCCCCCGAAGACTGCGGCGAGTTCGAGCTGCGCCCCGAGTGGCCCCGGTGCGTACGCGGCCGGATCCACGGCAGCTGCCGCGACGACGACGTCGACTACGCGGTCCTCGGTCTGCACCTCCTGGAGACCCACGGCTTCGCGTTCACGACCGAGCAGGTCGGCGGCCTGTGGCTGCTGCGGCTGCCGTATCTGCAGACGTTCACGGCGGAGCGGGTCGCGTACCGCAACCTCGCGAACGGGCTGCGGCCGCCGCTCACGGCGACGTACGAGAACGCGTACCAGGAGTACATCGGGGCGCTGATCCGGGCGGACATCTTCGGCTGGACCTCGCCCGGCGAACCGCGCCGCGCCGCCGCGCTCGCCCGCCGCGACGCCGTGCTCTCCCACACGGGCAACGGCGTCTACGGCGCGATGTGGGCGGCGGCCCTGATCGCGGCGGCGTTCACCGCGGGATCCGCGCGCGATGCGGTGGACGCGGCGCTCACGGTGATCCCCGCGAGCTCCCGCCTCGCCCGCACGGTCCGGCGCGTGACCTCGCTGCACGAGGCGGGGCTCGGCTGGGAGGACACGCTCACCGCCCTGGCCGAGGAGACGGCGGGCCTCGGCTGGATCCACGTCGTGCCGAACGCCGCCGTCCTGACCGCCGGGCTCCTGTACGGCGAGGGCGACTTCACCCGCACCATCGCCCTGACGGTCCGCGGCGGCCTGGACACCGACTCCAACGGCGCGACGGCGGGCTCGGTGGCGGGCGTCCTGTGCGGCGCGCCGGCGATCGGGCCCCAGTGGACCGACCCCCTGGAGGACCGGATCAGCAGTGCGGTGTTCGGCTTCGACGGGGTGCGGATCAGCGAACTGGCGGAGCGCACCCTGGAGTTGATCGATGCCCCATGACCGGGGCTACGCTTCCAGGGTGACCACTCAGGATTTCGCCACGTACATCGCGGGCCTCCCCCGCGTCCTCGTCGGGGCCGCCGCGCTCTTCCGCGACGCGGAGGGCCGGGTCCTGCTCGTCGAGCCCAACTACCGCGAGGGCTGGGCGCTGCCCGGCGGGACCGTCGAGTCGGACGACGGCGAGACGCCGCGGCAGGGGGCGCGCAGGGAGACGCTCGAGGAGATCGGGCTCGACGTCGCGCTCGGTCCGCTGCTCGCGGTCGACTGGGTGCCGCCGGGGCCCGTGCGGCCGCGGCCGCCGCTGGTGGCCTACCTGTACGACGGCGGGGTCCTGGACACCGAACGGCTGAAGTCGATCAGACTCCAGGAGGAGGAGCTGATCTCCTGGCGCCTGGTGGCCCCCGCGGACCTCACGGAGTACCTGCCCGACGAGCTGGGCCGCCGGGTGGCCGCCGGGCTCGACGTGCTGACGCGGGGCGGCGGGCCGGCGGAGCTGGAGGACGGGTACCGGGTCGGCTGACACCCGCCCCCTGCCGCTGTGGACCGGCCGCTAGAACAGCACGTCCTCGCCGCCGCTCGCCCTCGCGCCCTCGAACGCCAGCAGCCGCCGCTTGCGGTCGAGGCCGCCGCCGTAGCCCGTCAGGCTGCCGCCCGCGCCGATGACGCGGTGGCAGGGGACGATGACGCCGATCGGGTTCTTGCCGTTGGCGAGGCCCACCGCGCGTGAGGCGCTGGGCTTGCCGAGGGCCTCGGCGAGCTCTCCGTACGTACGGATCTCGCCGTAGGGGATCTGCTGGAGCTCGTGCCAGACCGTGCGCTGGAACGGCGTGCCGTCCAGCCGCAGCGGCAGGTCGAACTCCGTCAACTCCCCGGCGAAATAGGCCTCCAGCTGACGGATCGCCTCGCCGAACGGCGCCGGGTCGGGGGCGCCGAAGCTCTCCTGCGGCGGGCGGTGGCGCTGCTCGGTCATGTAGAGGCCGCTGAGGACGCCGTCGGTGGCGACGAGCGTGAGCGGCCCGTAGGGGCTGTCGATGAGGGTGTGCAGACGTTCCATCAGTGCTGTCCCTTGATGTTCTTTGACGTTCCTTGACGTTTCCCGGAGTTCCGTGCGCGGCGCCTCTCGCGCGATGCCTCTCACGCGGGGATGAAGTTGATCGGGTGGTCGTCGATGGCCCACAGGTACTGGACCGCGTACGCGCGCCAGGGCCGCCAGGCCGCGGCGCGGGCGGTGAGCGCCGCGGGGGTGTGCGGCAGGCCCGACTCCTGGGCCGCGCGCCGGATGCCGAGGTCCGAGGGGAGGAACGCGTCCGGGTCGCCGAGCGCCCGCATCGCGATGACCTCGACCGTCCAGGGGCCGAAGCCGGGCAGTGCGGCGAGGCGGGCGCGGGTCTCGTCCCAGCCGCTCTCCACGCCGAGCCGGAGGCTGCCGTCGGCGAGATGACGTACGAGCGTCGTCAGGGTGGCGCGGCGGCTGCGGGGCAGGGCGAGGGACTCCGGGTCGAGCGCGGCCAGCTCCCTCGGGGTCGGGAAGAGGTGGGTGAGGCCGCCCTCGGGGTCCTCGACCGGGCGGCCGTGCGCGGTCACGAGGCGTGCGGCGTGGGTGCGGGCCGCGGCCGTGGAGACCTGCTGGCCGAGGACGGCGCGCACGGCGAACTCGGCCTCGTCGACCGTGCGCGGCACGCGCCGTCCCGGTGCCTTGTCGACGAGCGGCGCGAGCAGCGGATCGTCCCTCAACTGGCCGTCGACGGCGGCCGGATCGGCGTCCAGGTCGAGCATGCGGCGGCAGCGGCTGATGGCGATGGTGAGATCGCGCAGGTCGGTCAGGCTCAGCCGGCAGCCGATGTGGTCGGGGTGCGGGGTGAGGGCGACGACGCCGTGCCCGTACGGCAGGTTCAGCGTCCGCCGGTAGGCGCCGTCCCGCCACTCCTCGACACCCGGCACGGCGGTCGCGATCAGATGCCCGAAGAGGTTGTCGGGGTTGAGCGGGGCGCGGAACGGCAGCCGCAGCGACAGGACGCCGCCCGCGGCTGCGGAGGGCGCGGCTGCGGAGGGCGCTGCTCCCGCCTGCCGGGGCGCGCGGGCCCGCAGCTCTTTGGGGGCGAGCGCGAAGACCTCGCGCACCGTGTCGTTGAAGGTGCGGATCGAGGAGAACCCCGCGGCGAAGGCGATCTCCGCCATGGGCAGCGCGGTCGTCTCGACGAGCAGCCGCGCGGTCTGCGCGCGCTGGGCGCGGGCGAGCGCGAGCGGCCCGGCGCCCAGCTCGGCGAGCAGCTGGCGCTCGACCTGCCGGGTGCTGTAGCCGAGGCGGGTCGCGAGGCCGGGCACACCGTCGCGGTCGACGACGCCGTCGGCGATCAGACGCATGGCGCGGGCCACGAGGTCGGCCCGCTGGTTCCACTCCGGGGAGCCGGGGCTGCTGTCGGGGCGGCACCGCTTGCAGGCCCGGAATCCGGCCTGCTGGCAGGCGGCGGCGCTCGGGTAGAACGTCATGTTCTCGGCCTTGGGCGGCACGACCGGGCAGCTGGGGCGGCAGTAGATCCGCGTGGTGACGACCGCGGTGAAGAACCAGCCGTCGAAGCGGGCGTCCTTCGACTGAACGGCGCGTACACAGCGCTCTGTGTCGGTGTGCATGCCCTCAAGCATCGTGGATCCCGCCCGGCGGGGCTGGCGAGAATCCGACATCAACCTCGCGCGACCTGGAGGGCCCCGCGCCCCCCCTCCCGCTACCCCTGTGCGGCGACCTCGGCGGCGAACGCGTCATGGGCGTCCTTGCCGAAGAGCACGAACCGCACCTCGTCGAAGAGCGCGGGGTCGGCGGCCTCCCGCACGGTGTGCACGGCGATGCGGGCGGCGTCGTCGAGCGGCCAGCGGTAGACGCCGGTGGAGATGGCGGGGAAGGCGACGGTGCGCGCCCCGAGCTCGGCGGCGACGCGCAGCGCCTCGCGGTGGCAGGAGATCAGCAGCTCGGAGCGGTCCTCGGTGGCCGACCAGACGGGGCCCACGGTGTGGATGACGTGCTCGGCGGCGAGGCGCCCGGCGGTGGTGGCGACGGCCTGTCCGGTGGCGAGGCCCTTGCCGTAGTGCCCGGCGCGCAGGCGGCGGCAGTCGGCGAGGATGTCGGGCCCGCCCTTGCGGTGGATGGCGCCGTCGACGCCCCCGCCGCCGAGGAGCGAGGAGTTCGCGGCGTTCACGACGGCGTCGGCACGCTGTTCGGTGATGTCGCCCTGGACGACGGTGATGGCAACGGTCATGACTGGCTCCTGAGCCGCTTCCAGACGGCCTTCGCGGCGTTGTGCCCGGACATGCCGTGTACGCCGGGGCCCGGCGGGGTGGCGGACGAGCAGAGGAAGACGGCCGGGTGCTTGGTGGCGTACGGGAAGAGGGAGAGCTTGGGGCGCAGGAGCAGCTGCAGTCCGCTCGCGGCGCCGCAGGCGATGTCGCCGCCCACGTAGTTGGCGTTGCGCGCGGCGAGTTCGGGCGGGCCCGCGGTGGCGCGGGCGAGGACGCGGTCGCGGAAGCCGGGCGCGAAGCGCTCCAGCTGCCGCTCGATGACGTCGGTCAGGTCGCCCTCCCAGCCGTTCGGGACATGGCCGTACGCCCAGAAGACGTGCTTGCCCTCGGGGGCGCGGGAGGGGTCGACGACGCTGGGCTGCACGGTGATCAGGAACGGCGCGTCGGGCGCCCTGCCCTCGCGCGACGCGGCGTGCAGGGCGGCGCCGATCTCCTTGCTGCTCGCGCCGACCTGCACGGTCCCCGCGACGCGCGGCGCCTGTGCGGTCCAGGGGACCGGGCCGTCCAGTGCGTAGTCGATCTTGAAGGCGCTGGCGCCGTACCGATACCCCTCATAGGCGCGCCCGAGGCCCGCGATCCGGGCGAGCGCGGTCGGTGCGGTGTCGAAGACGTAGGCATGGGCGGGGGGCAGGTCGTCGAGGCGCTTGACCTCGTAGTCCGTGTGGACGGAGCCGCCGAGGTCCTTGAGGTACGCGGTGAGCGCGTCGGAGATCGACTGCGAGCCGCCGCGCGCCACGGGCCAGCCGCGGGCGTGCGCGGCCAGGGCGAAGACCATGCCGACGCCGCCGGTGATGATGCCGTCGAGGGGCGCGATGACGTGGGCGACGAGGCCTGCGAACAGCGCGCGGGCCCGGTCGTCGCGGAAGCGGCGCATCAGCCAGGTCGACGGCGGAAGGCCCGCGAGTCCGAAGCGGGCCAGCGTCACGGGGTCCCGGGGCAGCGAGCTCATCGGCAGCGCCATGAAGTCCCGCAGCAGGGTGTCCCACTTGGGCAGGAAGGGCTCCACGAGGCGTCGGTACGCCCCCGCGTCGCGCGGTCCGAAGGAGGCGGCGGTCTCGGCGACGGAACGGGACAGGACGGCGGCGCTGCCGTCCGGGAAGGGGTGCGCCATGGGCAGCTCGGGCTGGAGCCACTCCAAGCCGTACCTCTCCAGCGGCATGGCGCTGAACGCCGGGGAGTTGACGCCCAGCGGATGGGCGGCGGAGCAGGGGTCGTGCCGGAAGCCGGGCAGCGTCAGCTCCTCCGTGCGCGCCCCGCCTCCCACCGTGCTCCTGGCCTCGAACACGGCCACGGAGAAGCCCCTGCGGGCCAGCTCGACGGCAGCGGTCAGCCCGTTCGGTCCCGCCCCCACGACGACGGCATCAAGCATCGACGGCACCTTCGGACTCCTTTGTCAGCCGATGGCCACTGCCGCCCAGGATAGGACGGGGCACCGACACCCTCCCCGCAGCCCCTCCCTCAGGCGCCCTTCGCGAGCAGGTCGACAACGCGCCGGGCGGTGGCGGCGTCGCGCGCCGCGGTGAACGGCAGGGTGTTGCCCCCGCCGATCCGGAACGGCTCGCCCGTGAGCGTCAGCTCGGCGCCGCCGGCCTCGGCGACGAGCAGCAGCCCCGCGGCGTGGTCCCAGGCCAGCTCCCACGAGAAGGCGACGGCGTCCAACTCCCCCTTGGCGATGGCCAGATACTCAAGGCCCGCCGAACCGCACGGCCGGGGCCGCACGCCGTCCACCCGCAGCCCCAGCAGGGACCGCTTCTGCTCCTCGGTCGTGAAGTCCGGGTGGGAGGTGGCCACTTCGAGGTCCGCGCCGGCCTCCGGGGAACCGGCGAGCAGGCGTCGCCCGTCCAGCCATGCGCCCTTGCCGCGCACCGCCACGGCGCACTCGTCCAGGACGGGGGCGTACGTCCAGGAGGCCTTCACCTCGCCGCCGACGGCGAGGGCGACGAGCATGCAGAAGCCCGGGTCGCCGCGGACGAACTGGCGCGTGCCGTCGACGGGGTCGACGATCCAGACCGGCTCGTCCCCGCGTATCGCCTCGTACGTCGACGGGTCCGCGTGCACCGCTTCCTCGCCGACCACGACCGAGCCCGGCAGGAGGGCCGCGAGGTCGACGGTGAGCTGCTCCTCGGCGCGGCGGTCGGCGACGGTCACCACGTCATGGGGGCCGCTCTTCTCCACGACGTCGCCCTCGGCGAGCTGCCGGAAGCGGGGGGTGACCTCCGCCGCGGCGGCCTTGCGGAGGGCCTCTTCCACGTCGCGCACACCGTGCGTCAGAAAGTCTTCGATCATGCCTCCATGAGAGCACGCCGCACTGACATCCCGTACGACCAGGCCGAACGGCACCTGAACCCTGGGTGAACCCCTGGAGCGGCGGGCACCGGCTAGCGGCCCACCGCGTACCCCTGCATCCCCCGGGGATTCGCCGCCGCCGACAGCAGCCCGCTCCTCGGGTCCCGTGCCACCGCGCACAGGCGGCCCTCCGACCACGGGCCTCCCACCGTCACCTCGTGGCCCCGCCGGCGCAGCTCGTCCACCACCGCCGCGTCCATGCGCGACTCCACCGCGAGGCTGCCGGCCCGCATCCCCCGCGGGTGGAACGAGCCCGGGAACGCCTCCGTGTGCCAGTTGGGGGCGTCGATCGCGCCCTGCAGGTCCAGGCCGCCCCGCACCGCGTCCCGCATGACCACCCCCAGGAAGAAGTGCACCTGCCACTGGTCCTGCTGGTCGCCCCCGGGCGTCCCGAAGGCCATGACCGGCACGCCGTCCTTCAGCGCCAGCGACGGCGTCAGCGTCGTCCGGGGCCGCCTGCCCGGCGTGAGCGAGTTGGGCAGGCCCTCCTCGAGCCACGCCATCTGCAGCCGCGTGCCCAGCGGGAATCCCAGCTCGGGCACGACGGGGTTGGACTGCAGCCATCCTCCGCTCGGCGTGGCGGCGACCATGTTCCCCCAGCGGTCGACGACGTCCAGATGGCAGGTGTCGCCCCGGGTTCCCCCGTCTCCCGCCACCGTGGGCTCCCCCGCACCGGCCGCCGCGTCGAAGCCGACCGTCCCGCCCTCTCCCGAAGCCACCGCGAGCGCGTGTGCGGAGAGCCGCGGCTCGCGCCCGCCCGGCGCCCCGGGCCGCAGCTCGCGCGAGGCCTTGTCCTCGACGAGGCGCCGCCGCAGGGCGTTGTACTCGGGCGAGAGCAACTCCCGTACCGGCACGCCCTCCGCGCCGCCGGGACCCGCGTCCCCGTACCAGGCCTCGCGGTCGGCCATGGCCAACTTGCAGCCCTCGGCCAGGAGATGGACGTACGCGGCGGAGCCGTACGCGGGGAGGTCCGCGACGTCCGGGGGCAGCAGCGCGAGTTGCTGGAGGAAGGCGGGCCCCTGACTCCAGGCCCCGGCCTTGCACAGGGTCCAGCCGTTCCAGTCGTACGTGACGGGGTCCTCGTAGGAGGCGGACCAGCCGCGCAGGTCCGCCGCGCGGAGCGTCCCGACGTGCCGCTCACCGCTCGTGTCCAGCGTGGGCCGCCCGGCCTGCCGTACGAGCGCCTCGGCGATGAACCCGGCGCGCCACACCTCGCGCGCCGCCTCGATCTGCGCGACGCGCAACGCCTCCCCCGACAGGTTCCCGGCACAGGCGTCCGCCTCCGCCTCCCGTATCAGCCGCCGCCACGTCCCGGCGAGCGCGGGGTTGCGGAACAGTTCGCCGGGCCGCGGCGCGCGCCCGCCGGGCAGGTAGACCTCGGCGGAGGACGGCCACTCCCGCTCGAAGAGCTCCCGTACGGTCTCCACGGTCCCGGTGACGCGCTCCACGGGCGCGTGTCCGTCCTGCGCGTACCCGATCGCGTACGTGAGGACGTCGGCGAGCGACTTCGTGCCGTGGTCCCGCAGGAGCAGCATCCACGCGTCGAAGGCCCCGGGCACGGCGGCGGCGAGCGGCCCTGTGCCGGGCACCAGGTCGAGGCCGAGGGAGCGGTAGTGGGCCACGGTGGCACCGGCGGGCGCGCCGCCCTGCCCGCAGAGCACCCGTACGGCGCCGTCGGCGGGGGCGAGGATGATCGGGACCTCGCCCGCGGGGCCGTTGAGGTGCGGTTCGACCACGTGCAGGACGAACCCCGCGGCGACCGCGGCGTCGAAGGCGTTGCCCCCGTCCTCCAGTACGGCCATCGCGGACTGGGAGGCGAGCCAGTGGGTGGACGACACCATGCCGAAGGTGCCCTGCAGTGTGGGACGCGTCGTGAACATGATCCGCAGGCTAGCCGCGGGGGTCGGCGCTCGTCAGGGGTCCGGGCGCACCCCGCGGCCCTCTCACGACATGAACGGCGCCTCGTCACGACATGAACAGCGCCTCGATCCGGTCCGCCGCCGTCCGCAGCCCCGTCAGCCGCTCCACGCCCGGCGCGTACGCCCCCGCCGCCGTCGACCACCCGGGCCCCGCGACCAGCACCACAGGGTGCGTCCTCGCGCCTCGTACGCCCCACTCCACACCCGTGATCAGGTGCACCAGCGCGCGGTCCGCGGTACCGCGGGAGTGGGCCCACAGGACCACCGCCGAGGGGCCGATGCGCCGTACCGCCTCGTACAGCGCCTCCGCGGGGAGCGCGGCGCCGAACATCCTTGTGGGCAGGCCCCGTTCGCCGAGGACCGCGGTGAGGGCCTCCAGCGGGAGGGTGTGCTGTTCGCCCGGCACGCAGGTCAGCAGGACGGGAGCGACGGCCATCGGGGCCGCGGCACCCGTGCCCGCGGGGCGGCGCAGGACCGAGGAGACGTGCCAGGAGAGCAGGTGCTCGACCTCCACGTACCGTTCGCCGGACGACGCCCACTTGCGGCCGATGGCGTGCAGGGCCGGTGCCATCACCTCCTCCCACGCCGTGGTGAAGCCGTGCTCGCCCAGCGTGGTCCTCAACTGCGCCTCCACCGCGGGCGCGTCGAGCCGCACCGCCGCGCGGGCGAGACCGCGGCACTCGCGGCGGACGTTGCCGAGGGAGAGCGCGCCGGGCTCGCCCCCGTGGCGCGAGCGCGGGCTCTCGGCCTCGGCCTCCTGCAGGGCCACGCGCGCGGCCTCGGCCGGCGGCACGCCGAGCGCGGTCAGCCGGCACATCTCCTCGACGCGCCCCACGTCCACGGGCGTCCAGCGCCGGTGGCGGCCCTGCTCGCGGTGGACGGGGCCGATGCCGTAGCGCCGCTCCCACGAACGCAGCGTGGTCGGCGCGACGCCCAGTCTGCGTGCGACGGATCCCGTGGTCAGAGCGGCCTCGGCATCGCTCGGCCAGGAAGTTCCCCGCGCCCTTGAAGCACTCATGGGGCGACCATACGACGCACAAACGCTGCGGGTTGGCGTCTCTTTCCCGCTGTCACCAATCTGAGGGGACCTCCGGCCCCAGCACGAGGAGTACGCATCATGGTGGCGCTCAACTCCCCTGTCCCTCCAGGCCCTCCGGGGCCGCGGGGCCCCGATGCCCCGCTCGCGGACGAACAGTTGGCGGCGGGCCTCGCCGCCGGTGACGAACGCTGCCTCGCCGCGGCCTACCACCGCTGGGGACCGCTCGTGCACCGGCTCGCGGGACGCGCCCTCGGCGACGGGCCCGACGCCGAGGACGTGACGCAGCAGGTCTTCCTCGCCGCCTGGCGGGGCAGGCACGGGTACCGGCCCGGCGCGGGCGGCCCGGGCGCCTGGCTGGTGGGCATCACCCGCCACAAGGTCGCCGACGCGCTCGCCGCGCGGGCCAGGCGGGCCGTGCTCGTGGCCGCCGTGGGCACCCGGCAGGAGGCGGCGCCCGCGCCCTGCCCGTGCCCGGAGCAGGTCCTCGACCGGGTCCTGGTCCAGGACGAACTCGCCAACCTGCCGTCGGCCCAGCAGCTGGTGCTGCGCCTGGCGTTCTACGCGGACCTGACGCAGACCCAGATCTCGGAGCGAACCGGTCTGCCGCTCGGCACCGTCAAGAGCCATACGCGACGGGGGCTGCGGGCGCTCAGGGAGGGCCTGGGAACCGCCCCCTCCGCCTGCCCCAACTGACCCTCGCCCCACCCTGGGAGAACACTGTGGAACTCTTCGGCGCCCGCGTCCTGGTGGTCGGCGCCACCGGCACCCTCGGCGGTCTCTCCGCCTACGCCCTGGAGGAGCACGGGGCGCAGCTGGCGCTGGCCGGGCGCAACCCGGTCCGGCTCGCCGCGCTCGCACGCGAACTGCGGGACTGCCCCGCCCGGTCCTTCGAGGCGTACGACCTCGACCAGTGCTCCGCGCTCGCGCCCTGGGCCGACCGTGCGCTCTCGGGGCTCGACGGGGTGCTCGTGACGGTCGGGGCCGCGGGCTTCGGCGCCGTCCAGGACGTGTCGAACGCGGCGGCGGGCCACCTCCTGACGGTGAACGCGCTGTGCCCCATGGCCGTCCTGCGGGGAGCCGCTCCGGTGGTGGCGGACAAGGGGTTCCTGCTGGCGGTCACCGGCCCGGCGGAGGAGGGCCCCGGCGAGGGCAGCGCCGACTACACCGCGTCGAAGGCCGCACTGAGCGGCTGGCTGGGGGTCCTTGCCGACGAGCTCGCGCCGCGGTCCGTCGCGGTGCTCGACATCCGCTCGCCGCGCCTGGACACGGGCTTCACCGACCGGCCGGTGACCGGCAGCCCGCCCCCGCTCCCGCCGGGGGCGGACGCCCTGGAGGCGGTGCGGTCCCTGGTGGACAGGATCGCCTCGTCCTGAGGCGGCCCCTCCGCCGGGTGCCCGCGCCGCCCGCCCGGTGCTCCGGTCAGTCGATGCCCCGTGCCTGCTTGAACCGGGCGAGCCCGTCGGCGAGTTCGACCAGCGGGTCGGGGTAGTCGTGCCGCGCCCGCTCAAGGCCCGACAGCTTCCACGGCTCGTGGACCGCGGCGCCCTTCAGTCCTTCGAGTTCGGGGACCCAACGGCGTACGTAGGCACCGTCCGGGTCGTAGCGCTTGGCCTGGAGCAGGGGGTTGAGGACGCGGTTGGGGCGGCTGTCCGTGCCGGTCCCGGCCATCCACTGCCAGTTGAGCTGGTTGTTGGCGACGTCGCCGTCGACCAGGAGCCGCTGGAAGTGGCGGGCTCCCACGCGCCAGTCGACGTAGAGCGTCTTCGTCAGGAAGCTCGCGGTCAGGAGGCGGCCGCGATTGTGCATCCACCCCTCGTGCAGCAGCTGGCGCATGGCGGCGTCGACGACGGGGTAGCCCGTGCGCCCCTCCTGCCACGCCAGCACGTCCTCCGCCGCGGACTCCTCGGTGCGCCAGCGGTCGTCGCGCGTGCGGTAGTCCTCGGTGGCCGCCTCGGGGCGTGCGGCGAGCACCTGGTGGTGGAAGTCGCGCCAGCACAGCTGCCTGACGAAGTCCTCGGCGCCCTCGCCCGCCCTGCGGTGTGCGGCGTGGACGAGTTCGGCGCTGGAGACCGTGCCGAAGTGCAGGTGGGGCGAGAGCTTCGACGTGGCGTCGCCCGCCAGGTCGTCGTGGCGGTCCCGGTAGCCGTCGATGCCGTCGCGCAGCCACGCCTTCCACCGCGCGCGTGCGACGCTCTCGCCGCCGCGCGCGAGCCCCGGCGACGTGCCGGTGACGTCGCCGCGTTCGGGCAGGGCGTCCGAGCGCACCTGGTCGGGGACGCGCACGGTGCGGGGCGCGGCGAGCACGGCCCGTACCCCTTGCGCGGACCAGCGGCGGAAGTACGGGGTGAAGACCGCGAAGTGGTCGGAGTTCGCGGGGGTCACGGCGCCGGGCGGGACCGCGGTGACCACGGCCTCGTGGACGTACAGACGCCGCCCGTCGCACTCCAGCGCCTCGCGCAGGCGCCGCTCCCTCGCGTGCGCGTACCGGCTGACTCCGGCGGCCATGTGGACCTCGTCGGCGTCCGTCGCCGCCACGACGGCCCGCACCTGCTCGACGAGGTCGCCGGTGCGCACCACGAGCCGGCCACCGCGGTCCCGCAGCTGCCGGTCGAGGTCGGCCAGGCAGTCGGCGAGGAACGCCTCCTTGTTCGGTGCCGCGAACCCGGTGCCGCAGATGGCCCGGTCGCGGACGAAGAGCGGCACCACGGCGTCCGCGCTCGTGACGGCGGCGTGCAGGGGCGGGTGGTCGTGGACGCGGAGGTCGGAGGTGAACAGGACGACCGAGACGTTCATGGTGGGACTCCAGTGGTGCGGTGCCGGCGCCGGCAGTTCTCCCTGCCGCCGCGTGCCGCCGGAGCTGCCTGCCGGCGCGTGCCGCCGGTGCTCCTGGCGCCTTCTCTCTTCTCTCTGTGCTTCGGCCGGTCGGCCCTCCAAGGATGCGCCCTACGGTGTGCGATCCCGCGCACCGCGGGACAATCCGGGGCTCGGCTAGCGTTGGGGGACGATTCGGAAACATCGAGCCGAGGGCGCTGCGTCCCGCGGGCATGGAGGAAGCACGGTGCACGGTGAGTACAAGGTCCCCGGCGGCAAGCTCGTCGTGGTGGACCTGGACGTCGAGGACGGCGAGCTGCGGCACACGCGCGTGGCGGGCGATTTCTTCCTCGAACCGGACGAGGCGCTCGACGCGATCAACGGCGCCCTGGACGGCGCTCCCGCCGACACGGACGCCGCGGGCCTGGCCGCCCGCATCGACGCCGCGCTCCCCGAAGGCACCGTCATGTACGGCCTGACGTCCGACGGCGTCGGCGTCGCCGTGCGCCGCGCCCTCGCGCACGCGACGGACTGGACGGACTACGACTGGCAGTTGGTCCACGAGGGCCCGCAGCCGCCCGCGCTGCACATGGCCCTGGACGAGGTGCTCACCCAGGAGGTCGCGGCGGGCCGGCGTCCGCCAACGCTGCGCGTGTGGGAGTGGGCCTCGCCCTCGGTGATCATCGGCAGCTTCCAGTCGCTCGCCAACGAGGTCGACCCGCAGGGTGCGGCCCGGCACGGCATCGACGTCGTGCGCCGGATCTCCGGCGGCGGGGCGATGTTCGTGGAGCCGGGCAACACCATCACGTACTCCCTGTCCGTTCCTGACGCCCTCGTGCAGGGGCTCTCCTTCCAGGACAGCTACGCCTACCTCGACGACTGGGTGCTCAGCGCCCTCGCCGACATGGGGATCAAGGCGTGGTACCAGCCGCTGAACGACATCGCGACGGACGCGGGGAAGATCGCGGGCGCCGCGCAGAAGCGGATGGTGGCGCCCGGGGGCGGGCCGGGCGCGGTGCTGCACCACGTGACGATGTCGTACGACATCGACGCGGACAAGATGCTGGAAGTGCTGCGCATCGGCAAGGAGAAACTGTCCGACAAGGGCACGAAGAGCGCCAAGAAGCGGGTCGATCCGCTGCGCCGCCAGACGGGCCTGCCCCGCGAGGCGGTGATCGACCGCATGATCGACTCCTTCCGCGGCCGCTACGGCCTCGCCCCGGGCAAGGTCACCGACGAGGAGACGGCCCGCGCCCAGGAGCTCGTGCGCACGAAGTTCGGGACGTCCGAGTGGACGGCCCGGGTGCCGTGACCCGGGGGCGCCGGGCGTCTCAGCGGGCGGCGTCGTCCGACGGGCTCCTCTGCCAGGCCGTCGTGCCGAGCATGCCCGTCTCGCCGATGTCGAGGCCGCCGTCCGGCTCGATGGTCTGGCGAGGGGCGCCCTCGGCGGGGCCGATCTCCACATGGACGCCGCTGCCCCGCTCGGTGGCGGCGTCGACCGCCGAGTACCGCCAGACCAGGGAGGTGTAGGCGGACTCCCCCGGCTTCAGGGTGACGCGGCGCGGGCCCGGGTCGTCCATGGTGGTGACCGGCTCCGTGCCTTTGAGGACCGTCACGTCGAACAGCTCGCGGTCGACGCCGCGGACGCGGATGTCGGGGTAGCCGTGGACCTCGCGCACGCCCTTGCCGCAGTTGGTCAGCGTCACCGACATCGCGCGCAGCCCCATGGCGGCGGTCACCATGCCGGGGGACATCGTCAAGCCCGACTTCGGGCAGCCGGAGGCGGGTCCGGGCGGGGCGTCCCGGCTCCGCGGCGGATCGGCGGGCCGCGCGGCCGCCGCGGAGCCGCTCGGGCCCGGGTCCGGCAGCGTCGCCGCGGGAGTCGGCCTGCGCTCCGGGTTCGCCTCGCGGTCGAGCTCCTCGGAGAGCCCGCAGCCGGCCAGGAGCAGCGCGCAGGCCGAGAGGGCGGTGGCGTGTCTGAGCGATCTCGGCGCGACGGTCACGCAGCGATCATGTCATGGCCACCGTTCAGGCCCATTTCGGGCAATTACCGCCGGGCTCGGCGTCCCGCACCCCCCCCCCGAGACCCGACCGTCGGGCCGCCGCAGTAACATACATACATGCATGTAGGTGCTGAGCGAATCACTCAGGCCGAGCGCCGCGCACGCACGCGGGACGCTCTCCTGGAATCGGCCACGCGAGGCCTCTCCCGCTACGGCTACGGGAACCTCGTCCTCGAACAGGTGGCGCGCGAGGCCGGGTTCACACGGGGCGCGCTGTACCACCAGTTCAAGGACAAGCAGGACCTGACGCTCGCGGTCATCGAGTGGATCGGCGAGACCTGGATGCGGGAGGTGGGCCCGCTCATCGAGCGGGAACCGGACCCCGTGGCCGCCCTGCTGACCCTGGCGCGCGGGCACGCCGTCTACTGCCGGCGCAACGGCGCCCGCGTGGCGACCGCCCTGCGCCTCGAGTTCAGCGGGCAGGACCATCCCGTCGGGCATGAGATCGAGCGGGCGTACGAGAGTCTCGTCACGCGCTGCGAAGAGCTCATCGGCGCGGGACGCGAGGCGGGCACCGTGCCACCGGGCCCGCCGGTCAGAACCCTCGCTCTCGCCTTCGTCGGCGCGCTCGACGGCACCGTGATCGCCCTGGCGGGACAGGAACCGCACGACGAGCACCTCACCGTCCGCGCCGTCGCGGGCGTCCTCGGGCTCGCGCCCTCCGCGTACCCCGCGTACTCCGCGGGCCCGACCGGCCTTCCCCGTACTTCCTCACCGGACTGACGGAGGTCCACGCATGAAGCTGCCCGACGCCGCGCACACGTCGCGGCCCTGGAGGATCCACGAGATCACGCCCGACTTCCGCCTCTACGACGTGTGGGCACTGCCCACGCCCGGCGGGCCCGACGACTTCCCGCTGCTGATCCAGGACACCGTCGGGGGCGACACCTCCGACTCCCCGTCCTGGATCGCCCGCGCGCTCTTCGCGATCCGCTGGAAGCTGGGCGAGCTCCTCGGCTGGGACGGCGAGGACTCCGCCGTCGGCCGCCGGGTGCCCACGCTGCGCGACCGGCTGCCGGCCGATCTGCGCGAGGGGCCCTCGGGGCCCGAGTTCGCGAAGCTGCCCTTCACCTCGATCTACCAGACGGACGACGAGTGGGCCTCGGAGATGGCCAATCGGACCGTGCACGGCGTGATGCACATGAGCTGGGTCCCGGACGGCAAGGGCGGCCACCGCGGCCAGATGGCCGTCCTGGTCAAGCCCAACGGCCTGTTCGGAAAGGCCTACATGGCCGCGATCTCGCCGTTCCGGCACCTGCTCGTCTATCCGCCGCTGATGCGGGAGATCGCCCAGACCTGGCAGGCACACGGCACGCACGGCACGCGCCGCACGTAACCTGGAGCACATGGAGGCGGATCCGTTCGAGGCCGAGCGGGCGAGCGGCTGGGAGGTCGTCCACCCGCTCGGCGGCACGCCCTTGGACGGCGTGGACGTCGCGGGGTTCCGCGACCGACGCGCCGTCGGCCTGGACGCACGGGTGCTGCCCCAGCCGACCGTGACGGTCGTGATCGACCTCGGCGACCATCCCGTCGCCCTCGAAGGCACGGACGGGACACGGCAGTTGAGCGGCCTGCTCGCCGGGATGGCGCCGAGGCCGACTCGGGTGCGAGGACGGCAGGTCGACTGCGTCGAGGTGCACCTGTCGCCCCTGACGGCCTACGCCGCGCTCGGCGTCTCGCCCACCGACCGGGAGCGCGCCGTGATCGACCTGGCGGACCTGTGGGGACGCCACCATGCCCTGCTCCGCGAGGAGTTGGCCGCCGCCGAGGGCTGGGAGGCACGCTTCGCACTGCTCGACCGCTTCCTGGCCGAGCGCTGCGGATCAGGGGCGCCGGTGGACCCGGAGGTGGCCACCGCCTGGCAGCGGATCGTCTCCCGGGGCGGCCTCGTGGGCGTCAACACCCTGGCCGAAGCGTGCGGTTGGAGCCGCAGGCGGCTGTGGTCCAGGTTCACCGCCCAGGTCGGCCTCACCCCCAAGCGCGCCGCGATGCTCGTCCGCTTCGACCATGCCGCCCGCGCCCTGTCGGCGGGCCTGCGCGCCGCCGAGGCCGCGGCCGTGTGCGGGTACGCCGACCAGTCCCATCTGCATCGCGACGTGCGGGCCTTCGCGGGGTGCACGCCGGGTGAGCTCGGCCCGGCGCGGGAGCGGTGGTCGGCGGACCTCACGCAGCCCGGGCCCGCCCGCCGCGCGTAGCCAGACACAGCAGCACCGTCCCTGCCCCGCACCCCACGAGCAGACACAGGCCCACGGCCCACCATCCGCCCGCGACCGTGACCGCGAGCCCCACCAGCGGCGGCGCCGCGAGCGCGCCGATGCTGCCGAGCTGCGCGACCAGGCCGTTCGCCGAGTCCATGTCCGAACTCGCCTGCACGGCAAGGGGGATGGCCGCGAAGACCGTCGCCACCACCAGTTCGTTGCTGAACGCCACCACGAGCGCGCTGCCCACCGAACCCCAGGTGCCGCCCACCCCGCCGAAGGCGGCGAACGCCCCGGCCGGCATCAGCAGGGCGACCAGGAAGAGGTACGTCACGCTCTTGCCCCTGCGCAGCAGCGCGCTCGCCAGGAAGCCGCCGGTCACGCCGACGAACGACACGACGCCGGTGAGCGTGCCCGCCGTCTCCGTGGGGACGTCGAACTCCTCGTGCAGATAGGTGGGATAGAGGGTGACGCAGGTGACGATCGCGCCGCTGATCGTGGCGAAGCCCGCGCCGAGCGCGATGGGCCGCGCCAGGCGGCGCACCCGCGCGCCGAGGGCGCCGCGGCCCTCCCCGGCACCGCTCCCCCGCCCGGCGACCGGGCGGCCCGCGGCGCTGTCCGCGGGCAGCCTGGTCACCGCGAGCGCGACCACGAGGGTCGTCACCGCGGCGATGGTCAGCCAGGCCCGCCAGTCGAACCACGCGGAGAGCACACCCCCGGCGAACGACCCCACCGCGAGGCCCACCGGCATGAACGTCCCCCAGATGGCGAGCGCGGTGGTCAGGCGGCTCCCGCTGCCGAGGGCGAAGAGCAGGACCGGCGCGACGATCACCACGACCACATAGCCGACGCTCTCCACGAGGCGCCCCGCCAGCATGCCCGCGAAACTTCCGGTATGGGCGCAGAAGAGCCCGGCCGCGCCCATCACGAGCAGCCCCGCGATGAGCATCCGGCGCGCGTCATAGGGCCGGAGCACATAACTGACGGCCAGGCCGAGTACGGCGGCCACCGCGGTCACCAGGGAAGTGACAAGGGCGACTTGGCTGAGGGAGAGCGACAAGTCCGCGCGTAATTCCACGGATACCGGCGTCATCTTTCCCATGCTGGTGGCGGCGGTCACGCCCGCGAGATAGATTAGCCAGAACTTCCACCAGAACGCCTGCGCCCCAGAATCCTCCCCGGTTTCTCGGCCCGTTCCGTCCGACGTCGCGTCAACTTCCACGCTGCGCACGGCGTTTGCCTTCTTGTCTTCCACGAAACGTCATTTCCTCTTGTTCTGGGGGCTCGATCCGGTGCGGAAAATACACGGTGCGAACGGCGAGGTCGGCGCGGTCGACGAAATCGGCGAAGCCGCGGAAGTCGTGGTGCTGGGATCGCTCGTCATGGACCGCAAGTTCTTCACCGCGGGCACTTACCGCCTCGGCGCACAGAGCCCGGAGGGAACGGTCTGGAGCGTGGAGCGGCACCACGGCGGAGTGGGGCGCAACGTCGCCGTCAACATGGCCCGATTAGGGGCTCGGCCCACCTTCGTCGGCCTCTCCGGATTCGGCCCCGACGCCATGGACCTGGAAAGGGAGATGGCCGGGCTCGGCATCGGCATCCGGACGCACCGCACGGCCGACGGCGTCGGACGCTTCGACGTCGCGCTGGACGCCCTGCGGCGCCAGATCTCCTCCCGCATCGCGCTGCCGGACCCCGCGGCGGCCGCTCCGCTGGCCGGACCCGCGCTCGACGGCCTCGTCGCCCGCGCGAAGGCGGTCGTCACCGAGGGCGGGCTCGACGAGAAGCTGCAGCTCCGCGCCTCGCGTCAGGCGAGGAAGCACGCGGTGCCGATGTGCTGCATGCCCACCCGGCAGGCCGACTTCGGCCCGCGGACCCACCTCCTGCCGCTGTACGACGTCCTGATCCTCAACGCGCGCGAGGCGCAGACCCTGACGGGCCGGGCCGCGGAGCCCGCCGAGCAGGCGGTCCTGCTCCGTCACCGGGGCCCCCGGACCGTCGTCGTCACCTCGGGAGCGGACGGCGCGGCCGTGGCCACCGCCGACGAGCCCGAGGCGACGCTGCTTCCGGCCGAGGACGGCGCGTGCGCGGACGACACGGGCGCCGGTGACGCGCTGGCCTCCGCGTTCGTCCTCGGCCTGGTGCGCGGCGCGAGCCCCAGGGACGCCCTCGCCCAGGGGCTGCGGGCGGCCCGGGTGACCCTCGGGTGCCGGCAGAGCACCTGCCGCACGCTGTCGCGGGGCACCGCGCTCAAGGTGCCAGGAAGCGCGCGGTAGAGCCCACCCGGTGCGCGTGCATGGTGATGCCGTCCTCGGCGAGCGCCCGCGCGATGGTCTTGTCGTCGTACGAGGCGAGGCCCGCGTCGGTGAGGATCTGCAGATCGGTGGAGTGCATGGCGATGTCGTCGATGCGGGCCTGGCGGATCTCGCCGACGTTGTGGCCGTCGAACCCCGCCGGCAGCTCGTACGCCCGGTCGGCGCGGAAGGCGAACATCAGCAGGTGGTAGTGGCCCTGCTCCCACTTGCCCGTGAACTCGTAGACGGCGAAGAGGGAGCAGGACTCGGCGGCGATGCCGGTCTCCTCACGGGCCTCCCGCAGGGCCGTCGCCTCGGCGGCCTCCCCCGGCTCGATGCCTCCGCCGGGCAGCAGCCAGCTGCCCGCGTACGGCCCCTTCAGCTGGTGGACGAAGGTCACGGTCCCGCCGGGGCCGGGGATCGCGAGGAGGGCAGCGGGCAGGGCGCGTGAGAATCGGTTCATCGTTGCGTGTCATCCTCGTTCGGTGCTCGGTCGGCCATCCGTCAGTACTCGGTCGGCCATCCGTCGGGCGGGATGACCAGGGCGAGGCCGATGCGTTCTCCCTCCACCCGTCCCTTGCGGTAGTAGGGCTCGGTGCGGGTGGTGAAACCATAAGTTGCCAGTGCCTGGCCCGGGTTGGCGAGGTCGGGGCCGCAGATGATCACTTTCGAGCGTACGTCGAAGGCCATCGCGTCCCGCACCAGCGTCTGGCTCGGCTCGTCCGTCTCGATGTACGCGACGAACTCGCCCCGGGCGCGCAGGGAGTAGCGGACCGACCGGATCGGGTACCCGGCACCCCGCAGGTGGGCGTACATCAGGTACTCGTTCTGGAAGCTCATCAGCGTCAGGCCGGACTCGGCGCCCGCCACGATCGTCGGGAACGGCGCCCCGGGCGTCGCGGACACGGACGACACCGCGAGGACGTTGCTGCGCCTGGCCTCGGCGTAGTAGCCCTTGAACTCGCCGAAGGGGCCCTCGACTTCGGTCTCCTCCAGGACGGTGCCGGTGACGACGTGCGTCGCGTCGTCGGGCACCGGAGGGGTGCCGCCGATGCCGATGCGGTGGCCGACGAGGCGGGACGCGATGTCGTAGTCGTCGCCCTCGGCGGGCAGCCGGGACGCCGCCACCACGGTGACCGCGGGATCCGCGCCGAGGAAGATCGAGATCGGCATGGGGCGGCCGGTCTCCAGCCAGGCGAGGAGGTTGCGGTGCCCGTCGGTGCGCGGGTCCAGGAAGATCCGCGCCCGGTCTGGTCCGACCACCTGGATGCGGTAGAACCCCAGGTTGACGCCGCTGCCGTCCGGCCGCGTCGTCACCCCGACGCCCGCGGTGACGTACGGTCCCGCGTCGCCGGGACGGTGCTGGAGGATCGGCAACTCGTCCATCAGTCCCGGGAGTTCGATCCGCTTCGGCGCTCCGTTACCGGGTGCGGGGGCGGTGGGGACCGGGCCCGCCAGGCGGTCCGACATCTGCTCCAGGTGCCGTTCCTCGGTGGTGCTCAGGGCGGCGAGCAGGACGTCGCGCGGGTAGGGGTGGCACAGCACGCGGGCGCCGGGGCGCTCGGTGAGGTGGGTGAAGACCACCGTGGGCCGGCGCCCGTGCGCCTTCTCGATCTCGGCGAGCGTGCGGGCCGCCTCGACGCGGGTGCTGATCGGAGCGTCGTACGTGTACAGGTCGACCGCGTCGTAGCAGGCGGGCAGGCCCAGGCCGGCGGCGGTGGCCGCGGGGGTGAGGCCGCTGCCCGGGAAGGCGCCGCCCGTGGGCGGCGCCGTACGCGGTCCCGTGGTGCTCGTGGTCACTTCCTCACCCTCAGTTCGGCCGGGAAGGGGCGGCAGTCCGCCGTGGACTCCCTGGACGTCTCCCAGGGGAAGACGATCCAGTCGTCGATGACGGCCGGGCAGTAGTCGGGCACGTAGCCGCTCCGGTGGTTGCGGACGACCGCCGCGAACCGGACGTCGCCCGGGTCGACACCCGCCGCCGCGAGGTACTCCAGCACGGCGTCGGCGGTCGCGCCGGTGCCGACGATGTCGTCGACGACCAGGACCCGGCCGCCGGGAAGCGGGCCCGCGCCCTCCACGACGGGCCGCTGCTTGTCCGCGTACCGGCTGTCGTCCTTGGTCCTGCGGACACGGATCGTGTGCATCGCGGGGACGTCGAGGGCGCAGGTCAGATGGCCTGCCGGGGTGAGGCCGCCGCGGGCGACGGCCAGCACGGTGTCCGGCACGAAGCCCTCGGCGCGGACGGCGTCGGCGAGGTCGTCCAGGAGGGTGCCGAAGGAGTTCCAGTCGAGCAGGTAGGGGCCCTGCCGCGACCACATGCCGGGGTGTCCGTCCGGCTCCTGCGACCCCCCTGCCTCCCGCGACTTCTGTGTGAGGGGTGATTCGGTCATCCTCGTACGGCCTCCGCGACGTGGTCGACATCGATCTGCACCGAGCGCTCGCGGGCGTGCGGGCGGTTCTCCGCGCGGCCCGCGCCGGTGACCCTGATGAACTCGGCCTTCTCCCGGAACGCCGCCAGGTCGCGCGCGCCCGAGTAGCTCATCGCCGACTGCACGCCGCCGGTGAGCGCGCGCAGCGTGGTGGACAGCGGGCCGGACGCGGGGAAGGTCGCCTCGACGCCCTCGGGGACGTAGTCGTCGACCTCCTCCCGCGTGACCTTGCCGCCCGCGGCCTTGCGCAGCGTCAGCTCCATGCCGAGGGAGACGAAGCCGTTGCTGATGCGGTACTTGCGGCCGTCCCGCTCCACCGGCGTGGCCTCGCTCTCGTCGGCGCCCGCGAGCGCGGAGCCGAGCATGACGGCGTCGGCGCCCGCGGCCAGCGCCTTGGCGATGTCACCGGCCTGCCGGATGCCGCCGTCGGCAATGATCCGCACGCCGGACCCGACCGCCGCGGCGGCGCAGTCCAGGACCGCGGTGAGCTGCGGCACGCCGGTGCCCGCGACCAGACGCGTGGTGCAGACGCCGCCGGGCCCGATGCCGACCTTCACCACCTGCGCCCCGGCCTCCGCGAGGTCGCGCACGCCCTCGGCGGTCGCCACGTTGCCCGCGATCAGCGGGACGTGCGGGTACTCCTTGCGCAACTCACGGACGCTGTCGATGACTTGGTCGCTGTGGCCGTGCGCGACGTCGACGAGAAGGATGTCCACGCCGTGCTCGACCAGGGCGGCGGCCCGCTCGCGCCAGTCGCCGGTGACGCCGACCGCCGCGCCGGTCAGGAGCCGTCCGTCGGCGGCCAGCGTCGCCCGCTCGGCCGCGTCCCCTTCCGGGCGCAGGGACTTGACCGCGTCGAGCTGGGTGACCTGCTGGTCCAGGGTCTGCATCCGGTGCAGGATGCCGAGCCCGCCCTGCAGGGCCATGGCGGCGGCCATGCGGTCGCCCGTGCACCACTGCGTGTTGGCGGAGATGATCGGTACGCGCAGCCGCACGCCCGGCAGCAGCTCCGAGGCCGTGTCGGCCTGGCGCCTGCTGGTCAGCGAGGTGCGCTGCGGCACGAACAGGACGTCGTCGAAGCTCAGCCCGGTCCGCAGCGGTTCAGTGATCCGCATCGTCGGCTCTCTCCTCCGTTCAGCCGCGGGTGTCGGCGGTCAGTGCGGTCAGCTCCTGGCGCAGCACCGGCTCCTGGAGCGCGCCGCGCCACACGGCGGTGGTCATCGTGGCGGGCGTGCGGATGCCGCGCATGGCCATGCACAGGTGCTCGCCGCGGGCTATGACGGCCACGTCGGGCGAGCCCGTCAGCTTCTCGACGTCGTCGGCGATGTCCTGCGAGAGCTGCTCCTGGGACTGGAGCTTGTGGGCGTGCAGGTGCGCGATGCGGGCGAACTTGCTGAGGCCGAGCATGCTGCCCTGCGGGAGATAGCCGATGGTCACCCGGCAGGAGAAGGGCAGCAGGTGGTGCTCGCACAGCGACCAGACGCTGATCCCGGAGACCGCGACCAGGTTGCCGCTCGCCGTGGTCTCGAAGACGGTGTCGACGGAGCCGGGGTCGTACTGGGTGAACTCCCGCCACCAGCGGGCGTAGCGCGCCGGCGTCTCGCGCAGGCCCTCGCGCTGCGGGTCCTCGCCGATCTCGACGAGCAGGCGCCGGGCGATCTCCTCCAGGGGGTCCGGGGCCGCGCCCGCGCCGGCCGTCCCGCCGTGCAGTAACGACTCCTCGGTCAGCCCCTCCTCCTCGGCCAGCGCCTCACTGTCGGCCAGCACTTCACTGTCGGTCAGAACTTCGAAGCCGTTGCTCATCAAACCCCCCGCTTGCTTCCCCAGATGTTCACGTGCAGCCTTCCCGAGAGATTCCACTTGCGTGCGATCACCGCGTCCGCCAGGTTCCGCATCCCGGAGTCGATCTCCTCGGGAGACTGACCCCTCGGCATGATCCAGACGTTGCGCAGAGCGAACTCCTCGACGAGTGCGTCGACCTCCTCGAGGTCGGACGCGTCGCCGCAGACGAACTTGAAGGCGACGCCCGGCAGTTGGGCGAAACGCTTCAGCACCTCCGGTACGAGCCGGCGGTCCTTCGCCACTCCGGAGTGCGCCAGCTTCGGCGACACGTTGAAGCCCGCGCCCGCCTCCACCAGCGCGTCGCCGGGGGCGACGGTGCCGTTCGTCTCGAACTCCACCGCGATGCCCCTGGCGCGCAGCGCGCGGACCACGGGCAGCACACGGTCCTGCTGGCTGAGCGGCTCACCGCCGGAGATCACGATCAACTCGACTCCGAAGCCGAGCAGTTGATCCGTCACCTGGTCCGGAGTGAGCGCGTGCAGCTCGTCGGCCGCCCGATAGGCGACGCCGGCGTCCGACTCGCCCTTCCAGTCCCAGGTGTACGGGGTGTCGCACCACCGACACGTCAGGTTGCAGCCACCCAGCCGCAGGAACGCGCACGACCTTCCCGTGGAAGGCCCTTCGCCCTGTACGGCCCTAGGTGGGCCCGAAGATCTCGTTGACCACGAGCTTCGGAACCGCCATGCACACCACCCCCTTCGCGCCCTTTCGGGCCCGCGTCGGATCCAGCATCAAAGAGAGACGGAACGTCGGACGGAACAGGGATGAACGGTCAGTGGTCCCGCAGATCCGACCGGGCCGCATCCGCCGATTCCGGCCGGTACGTCGCCCAGGTCTTCGGCGTCTCGGAAACCCGCACGGCAGTCAGCTCGGGGTATTCCTTCGACCACATCTCGTGGATCCACATGCATAAGTTCTCCGCCGACGGATTCCGCCCTTCGAGCACGTCATTCAGGTGGCGGTGGTCCACCGTCTCGTCCACCCACTTCTGGAATCGGCCGAGCTCGCCGTAGTCGCGGACGAACCCGGCCTCCGTCAACTGGTCGGGAGTGGCGGAGAGTTCGAGCACCACGACGTAGTTGTGACCGTGCAGCCTGCCGCAAGGGTGTTCCGCGGGCAGATGGGCCAGCTGGTGACTGGCCGAGAAGCGAAACTCTTTCGTGATGGAAAGCAAGGCCCCAGCACCTTTCTCCGTGTGCACACCGAAAGCGGTGTGGCGACATGGCAGTTGTGTGATTGTGAGTGAGCCCTGACGCCCACCGCAACCCCGCCATGTGAATGCCTTCACTTTTGAGCGGGGTCAACAGGACCAGAATTCGGCCCTTCCGGATGCCCTCCGACCACCGGTCCGCACGTTCGCTGACGGGATCGCGCCACGGCCCCGCGCCGGGCGCACGGCCCCGCCCCGCCTGTCATATGCCTGGCCGCGCACACGTCGTTCGACGCTCAACTCCCTTAGCACGCGCAACCTTTCGCCGTTCCCCCCTACCGGACGGAAGAGACGGAAGAGGCTCACCTCCCCGCCCGGGACGGGTGCCGCGCCCCGCAAGTGTCTTGAATGCGGCCGCCCGGAACACCCGAAAGGCCCCCTGCGCGCCTGGTCACAGGGGGCCTTGAGGGAGCGTCGCCGCCCGGCGGACAGCGGCGTTCCGGTCAGCCGCGCACGGCGGGAATGACGTCCGCGCCGTAGGCGTCGATGACGCCCTCGCGGGCGTCGTGCATGGCGTAGAGAGCGAACTGGTCGACGCCGAGCTCGCTCAACTCGCGCAGTTTGGCGACGTGTTGCTCGGCCGTGCCGATGAGGCAGAAGCGGTCCACGATGTCGTCAGGGACGAAGGCCGTGTCGGGATTGCCCGCGCGGCCGTGGTGGGCGTAGTCGTAGCCCTCGCGGGCCTTGATGTAGTCCGTGAGCTCCGCGGGGACGGCGTCCGAGGTCTCGCCGTACTTCGCCACCAGGTCGGCGACGTGGTTGCCGACCATGCCGCCGAACCAGCGGCACTCGTCGCGGGCGTGGGCGAGCGCGGCGGGCGAGTCGTCCTCGGTGACATAGGCCGGGGCGGCGACGCAGATCGTCACGTCCGCCGGATCCCGGCCCGCCGCGACGGCCGCGTCACGGACCGCCTTGACCATCCACTGGGTCAGATACGGGTCGGCGAGCTGCAGGATGAAGCCGTCGGCCTCCTCCCCCGCCATCTTCAGGGCCTTGGGGCCGTACGCCGCCATCCACACCGGGACCTCCGCGCCCTCGCGCACCCAGGGGAACCTGAGGAGCGTGCCGCCCAGATCCACCTCGTCGCCCCGCCCCAGGGCCCGGATCACCTTCATCGCCTCGCTGATCCGCGCCAGCGTGTTCGGCTTGCGCCCCGCCACGCGCATCGCCGAGTCGCCCCGGCCGATGCCGCACACGGTGCGGTTGCCGTACATGTCGTTCAGCGTGGCGAAGGTCGACGCGGTGACCTCCCAGGTGCGGGTGCCCGGGTTGGTGACCATGGGGCCGATCTTCAGCGTGCTCGTCTCCGCCAGAATGCGGCTGTAGATGACGAACGGCTCCTGCCACAGCACGCACGAGTCGAACGTCCACCCGTATGTGAACCCCACCCCCTCCGCACGCTTCATCAGGTCGACGACCCCGGCGGCGGGCGGGTCGGTCTGCAGGACGAGTCCGAAGTCCATGTGAAACCCCTTCCTGTTCGAGCCGTGGCCCGGGGTCTACCGCAGGTACTGACAGGTGCCGCGCGCGACGAACGCGCCGTGGCCCGCGCGCCCGGTGAACTCCCGCTCCGTGATCACGGGTTCACCGCGCGAGAGGACGGTCTCCACCTGGCCGGTGAGCCGCTTTCCCTCGTACGCGGAGTAGTCGACGTTCATGTGGTGCGTCGCGGCGGAGATCGTCTGCTCGGCGGTCGGGTCGTAGACGACCACGTCCGCGTCCGCGCCCGGCGCGATGGTGCCCTTCTTGCCGTACAGACCGAACATCCTGGCCGGGTTGGCGCAGGCGATCTCGATCCAGCGGCGCCGGCTGATGTGCCCGTCGACGACCCCCTGGTGCAGCAGGTCCATGCGGTTCTCCACGCCCGGCATTCCGTTGGGGATCTTCGAGAAGTCGCCGCGGCCCAGCTCCTTCTGCCCCGAGAAGCAGAACGGGCAGTGGTCGGTGGAGACCACCTGCAGATCGTCCGTGCGCAGTCCGCGCCAGAGCGCCGCCTGGTGCTCCTTGGGCCTAAGCGGCGTCGAGCACACGTACTTGGCGCCCTCGAAGTCCGGCTCGGCGAGGTTGTCGGTGGACAGGAAGAGGTACTGCGGGCAGGTCTCGCCGAAGACCGGCAGGCCGTCGTCCCTGGCGCGGGCCAGCTCGGCCACCGCCTCCTGCGCCGACACGTGGACGACGTACAGCGGCGCGCCCGCGACCTGCGCGAGCCGGATCGCGCGGTGCGTCGCCTCGGCCTCCAGGAGCGCCCTGCGGACCTCGCCGTGGTAGCGGGGGTCGGTGCGCCCCGCCTGCAGGGCCTGCTCGACCAGGACGTCGATCGCGATGCCGTTCTCGGCGTGCATCATGATCAGCCCGCCGTTGGCCGACGAGCGCTGCATGGCGCGCAGGATCTGCCCGTCGTCGCTGTAGAAGACGCCGGGGTACGCCATGAAGAGCTTGAAGGAGGTCACCCCCTCCTCCACGAGCTGGTCCATCTCCTTCAGCGTCCGCTCGTTCACATCGGAGACGATCATGTGGAAGGCGTAGTCGATCGCGCACTTCCCGTCCGCCTTCGCGTAGTAGGCGTCGAGCCCCCCGCGCAGGCTGTGCCCCACCGACTGCACCGCGAAGTCGACGATCGTGGTGGTGCCGCCCCAGGCCGCGGCCCGGGTGCCGGTCTCGAAGGTGTCCGACGAGGCGGTCCCGCCGAACGGGAACTCCATGTGCGTGTGCGCGTCGACACCGCCCGGGATCACGTACTTGTCGGTGGCGTCGATGACGCGCTCGGCGGTCCACGCCCGCGCGGCATCACTGCCGCTCGCGGCGAGGGCGGCGATCCTGCCGTCCTCGATCAGTACGTCGGCGTGGGTCTCCTCGGCGGCGGTGACGACGAGTCCGCCGCGGATCAGGGTGCGGGTACTCATGGGGTGCGCTCCCCTTTCTCGGTCGTACGGGGTGAACTAGGCGCTCCGCAGGGCCCGTTCGAGGATCGCGGCGCCCTCCTCGGCCTCCGCGACGGTCAGCGAGAGCGGTGGGGCGACGCGCAGCACGCTGGTGTCGTGCCCGCCTCCCTTGCCGATGAGCAGGCCGCCCTCGCGGGCCGCTTCGAGCACGGCGGCCGCCGCCCGCGGGTTCGGCCGGTCCGTGCCGGGCTCGACCAGTTCGATGCCGATCATCAGGCCGCGGCCGCGCACCTCGCGTACGACGGGCAGCTGGGCGCAGATCGCCCGCAGCCGCTCGATGAGCAGCCCGCCGACGCGCCGCGCGTTGCCCTGGAGGTCGTGCTCCAGGAGGTACGCGAGGTTGGCGAGGCCGGCCGCCATGGTGACCGGGGAGCCGCCGAACGTCGAGATGGAGTTGGCGTCCAGGGAGTTCATCACCTCGGCGCGGGCCACCACGCCGCCGATCGACATGCCGTTGCCGATGCCCTTGGCGAAGGTGAGGATGTCCGGCGGCCCGTTCTCCGCGTGCGCCTGCCAGCCCCAGAAGTGCTCGCCGGTGCGGCCCCAGCCGGTCTGCACCTCGTCGGCGATCCACAGGATGCCGTGCTCGTCCAGGACTTCGCGGAAGGCGGCGTACAGGCCGTCGGGCGGCGAGGTGAAGCCGCCCACGCCCTGGATCGGCTCGGCGATCAGCGCCGCCACTCCCCCGCGCGCCTGCCCGAGCATGTCGCGCAGGTCGCCGACGCAGGCCTCGGTGAACTCGGCGTCGCTCAGCGCCGCGTACGGACCGCGGCTGCGGACGCCCCCGTGGACGTACAGCGTCTGGAGCGGCGAGAGGCTGGTCGGCGACCACGCCTGGTTGCCGGTGATGCCGACGGCCGTGAAGGAACGGCCGTGGTAGCTGTTGCGCATCGCCAGGATCTGGTTCGAGCGGCGGTGCGAGGTCGCGAGCAGCAGCGCGGCGTCGTTGGCCTCGGTGCCCGAGGTGGTGAAGAAGACGCGGGCGTCGGGGATGCCGGACAACGACGCGACGCGCTCGGCGAGTTCGACCATCGGGCGGTCGAGGTAGAGCGTCGAGGAGTGGATGATCCGGCCCGCCTGCTCGCTCACCGCCTTGGTGACCTCGGGCAGGGCGTGCGCGGTCATCGTGGTGAGGATGCCGCCGAAGAAGTCGAGGTACTTGTTGCCCTCGGCGTCCCAGACATGGCGGCCCTCGCCGTGGGTGAGCTCGATGGGCCGCTGGTAGTAGAGCGCGAGCCAGTCGGGCAGCACGGCCCGGTGGCGGTCGTACAGGTCGGTCACGGCTGCACCAGTCCTTCGTAGGCGTCGGGTCGGCGGTCGCGGTAGAACGCCCACTGCTGGCGTACTTCCTCGATGAGGCCGAAGTCGAGGTCCCTGACGAGGAGTTCCTCGGACTTGTCGCTGGCGGGTTCGCCGACGAACTGGCCGCGCGGGTCGACGAAGTAGCTCGTGCCGTAGAAGTCGTTGTCGCCGTACTCCTCCTGGCCGACGCGGTTGATCGCGGCCACGAAGTACTCGTTGGCGACGGCGGCCGCGGGCTGTTCGAGCTGCCAGAGGTACGCGGAGAGACCACGGGAGGTGGCGGAGGGGTTGTACACGATCTGGGCGCCGCCCAGCCCCAACTGCCGCCACCCCTCGGGGAAATGGCGGTCGTAGCAGATGTAGACACCGACCTTGCCGACCGCGGTGTCGAAGACGGGCCAGCCCGCGTTCCCCGGCCTGAAGTAGTACTTCTCCCAGAAGCCCTTCACCTGGGGGATGTGGTGCTTGCGGTACTTGCCGAGGTAGCTGCCGTCGGCGTCGATGACGGCCGCGGTGTTGTAGTAGAAGCCGGACTGCTCGACCTCGAAGACGGGGACGACGATCACCATGCCGGTCTCGCGGGCGAGTTCCTTCATGCGCGTGACGGTCGGCCCGTCCGGCACGGGCTCGGCCCAGCGGTAGTGCTCGGGCTCCTGGACCTGGCAGAAATAGGGGGCGTTGAAGACCTCCTGGAACCCGATGATCCTCGCCCCTTGGCGGGCCGCCTCGCGGGCGTGCTCCTCGTGCTTGGCGATCATGGATTCGGTGTCGCCTGTCCAGGTCGCCTGGACCAGTGCGGCGCGTACGACGTTGACCATGAGCTGCTCCTTCGCATGTCCTTGAGAGGACGTCAGAGAGCCTCTACGCCCGTAGACTTGGTGCGTAGACAGGAAAACGTATGCCTCCTCCCGCGGGCTGAGCAAGACCATCTCCGTCAACCGCTGGAGTCGATCATGTTTCGCACCCGAGCGGGCGAGAAACGGACGGAAAGGGGCACGTGGCCCTCCGGCGGGCCGCCCTCGTCAGGCGCTGAATCCCGCCACGCGCAGGGCGTGCACCAGATCCCAGTGATGCTCCTCCGACACGTCCTTCGCCGTCTCCAGGAGCAGGGGTATGAGGCGGTAGGGGTCCGCGTGCGCGCAGCGGGCCGCGTCCTCGGGGGTGCGGCAGCGGAGGTAGGAGTCGAGGAGGGCGCGGGCCTCGCGCTCGCGGCCCGCGTCGATCAGCGCCAGGATCGCCTCGGCGATCTCCGGGGCGGGGCGCGCGACGCCCTGGCGCAGCAGTTTCCTGCAGTCGTCGGCGCGCCCGGCCCCGGCGAGCGCGTCCGCGAGCGCGACGAGCCGGTCGGGCGGCAGCGAGGCGGCCTCCCAGAGCAGCGTCGCCCAGTCGGCGGCGAGTCCCGCGCGGTGCAGCTCCACCGCGAAGTCCGGCAGCCGGGCGGCGGGCCATCCCGTGGCCTCGACGAGCACGCCGTGCGCTTCGCCGCTGCGGCCTTCGGCACGGAGCCGGAGGAGGTCCTGGACGGCGTCGGCGGTGGTGCGGGGGGCTTCGCCGTCCGCGTCGGCTTCCTCGCCGGGGAGGGCCCAGGACGGGGCGGGGGTGTGCTCGGCGGGGGTGTGCTCGGCGGGGGCGAAGCGGGCGCCGCGGGGTGCGGTGCGACTCCCGTCGGCAGGGGCGCCCAGCGGGTCTCCCACCGACCTTCCCGCCCCGTACTCGTCCGCACCCGCACCCGTGCCCTCGACGCCGGCGTACCGGGCGCCACGGGGGCGGCGGGAACTCCCGGGCGCGGACGCCTGCGCGGGCACCCGGTGGCCTGCGGGCACCTGATGACCTTCGGGCCCCCGGTGGCCGAGGTCCACCCACGACGGGCGCCCGGCCTCGTCGAGGCGGTCCATCCGCTCCTGGAGTTCGGCGCAGCGGGCGGTCGCGCGCTCGTGGTCGTCCCGTACCCACGCCAGGTCGAGATTGATGCGGTCGACCTCGTCGGCGCCGGTCGCCTCGGTGAGGCGGCGCGTGAGGTCCGCCTCGCGCTCCAGGGCGATGCGCTGCTCCGTGAGCATCATGTCGAGCCGGTCGCTCAGGAGCTCGCGGCCGCCGGGCCGGGCGTCGTAGGCGTCGAGGGAGGCGCGGTGCAGGGCGCGCGCCGGGCCCGCCTCGCGCTCGGCCTCGGGGACGCCGCGGTCCGCCGCGAGGTCGTGGAGCAGCGCCTGCACCACGTCCCAGGGAGGGACCTCGGCGCCGTCCAGGCAGGCGCGCATGCCGTCCGGGTCACGCTGCCAGAACACGCCGCACCACCCGGCGTCCTGGTCGAGCCTTTCCAGGAGCCCCCTCAAGTATTTCGCGAACTCCGTTACGTGATCCGGGAGTTGTCCCACTGCCATCTACCCAGCACCGCCCCGTGGAGACAGGAGTCTTCCGGTCCGGAAGATAACACCAGACGTGTTACGGGACGACTACACGCAGTTTTCCGTGACAGCACGGGGGCGGGCGGGAGACATCCGCCGCCAAGCCGCGGCCGAGGAGACACCCCGAGCACCGACGGATCCCCGCTCAGGCCACCGCCAACTCGCACCGCACCACGATCTCGTCCAGCGAGAGCCCGAGCACCGACGCCAGCGCCGCCACCGTGAACAACGCGGGCGTAGGCGCCCGCCCCGTCTCGATCTTGCGGAGCGTCTCCGCGGAGACCCCCGCCTCCGCCGCCACCGACACCATGCTCCGCGGCCCGCGCGCATCCCGCAGCAGCATCCCGAGCCGCTCACCGCGCTCACGCTCTTCGGCAGTCAAAGGAGTCCGTACCATGCCGCCATCCTAGCCGACCCCCATTCAAATACCGGTATAGTAATTGGCATGGTGGAACTCAAGACGGAACAATCGATCGAAGCGATGCGCGAAGCGGGCCGCGTCGTGGCACAGGCCCTCACCGCCGCCCGCGAGGCCGCGGCCGTGGGCGTCTCCCTGCTCGATCTGGACGCCGCGGCCCACGCCGTGATCCGCGGGGCCGGCGCCTCATCGCCCTTCCTCGGCTACAAGCCGCACTTCGCCCCCACCCCCTTCCCCGCCGTCCTCTGCGCCTCGGTCAACGACGCGATCGTGCACGGCGTCCCCGACACCTACCGCCTGCGCGACGGCGACCTCGTCTCCCTCGACTGCGGCGCCACCCTCGATGGCTGGGTCGGCGACTCGGCCATCAGCTTCATCGTGGGCACCCCGCGCCCCGAGGACGCCCACCTCATCGAGACGGCGGAGCGCGCCCTCGCGGCCGGCATCGCCGCGGCCATCGTCGGCAACCGCATCGGCGACATCGCGCACGCCATCGGCACGGTCTGCCGCGCGGAGAAGTACGGCATTCCGGAGGACTTCGGCGGCCACGGAATCGGTCGCAAGATGCACGAGGACCCCGGCGTCCCGAACGAGGGCCGCCCGGGCCGCGGCATGCCCCTGCGCGCCGGCATGGTCCTGGCCATCGAGCCGATGGTGACCGCGGGCGGCCGCGACGACTACCACGCCGCCCCGGACGGCTGGACCCTGCGCACGAACGACGGCAGCCGCGCCGCCCACGCGGAGCACACCGTCGCGATCACGGAGGACGGTCCCAGGATCCTCACGGCACTGTGACCCCTCGGGGACATTTCCCGACGTAGATCATCCGTACGATTCCCCGGTGACGGCAGAGATCATTGATTACGGACAGTTCGCGGAACGGCTGAAGGAGCAGCAAGAGGGGCGCCCCCGCTGGGAGTTGCTCGACGCGGTGCAGCGCGAGTGGGGCTACGAGGACCCGGGCGGCGAGCCCGGCCACTCCCGGTGGGGCGGCGAGAACCGCACCGACGGCATCGACTGGACGCTGCCCGTCCCCGAGGCCCTCAACGAGTGGTGGGACTCGGCGTCCTTCAACTCCTTTGCCTTCAAGCCCCGTCTGTACTGGGTGCACACGCAGTGGCCGCCGAGGATCTCGGACCTCGACGTCGCCCCGGACAGCGGCCTCGTGGCGGACGGCGGCGACGCGCGCGTGTGCGTGTTCATGTCCGAGTACCACTACAGCCACGAGTGGGGCTATCTCGCCGCCGAGGCCGAACTGCCCGACCCCCGGGTCGTCGTGAGCGTCGGCGGCGAGTGGGTCGTGCAGAGCCGGTCGCTGTCGGAGTTCCTGACGCAACTGGCCTTCGAGCGGCTGCCCGCGCACTACGGCTGGACGCTGCGGGTCCGCCGCGCGGCCGTCGACGCCGACCCGGAGATCGTCCGGCGTCTGGAGTCCTCGTACCGCGAACTGGGCCTGCTGCCCTGGCAGGAGATGGGCACGGACGCCCTGTCGTACGGCGCGCCCGACGCCGTCATACGCCACGGCCGCGGCCCCGGCGCCGACTTCCGCGTCGTCGTCAACGCCCGCACCCGCGAGGCGCTGATCGCGGTCGCCGAGACGCTCGGCGTGGACTGGTCCGGCGACAAGGCGATCCGCCCGCCCGCCGAGGTCCCGTCCCCCCTGGAGGACCTCGGCCCGGTCTCGCTCGCGCAGGGCGAGGCCGACGCGCGCGGCCGCTGGACCGTCCTGTCACGCGGGTACGGCAACCCGCCCTCGGTGCCCGGCGCCGCCGCCGCGCTCGTCCAAGTCCCCGGCGCCCTGCGGTCGGTGGCCGCCGATCAGGACGGGACCACACTGGCCGCGGGCGACACGGAAGGCTTCGTCCACGTACGGGAAACCGACGACGAGTCCCCCGAGACCATCAGCCTGGCCCTGCACCGCGCCCCGGTGAGCGCGCTCGCCTGTCTGAAGCTGGACAGCGGCAGGCGCCTCGTGCTGAGCGGCGACGAGAACGGCGTGATCCGCTACTGGAGCACCCGCCGCAAGCCGATGCGCGCTCCCTTCGCCCGCCGCCGCACCCCCGTACGGGCTCTGGCCACCGCCCAGTTGGAGACCGGGCCCGCGCTCGCCGCCGCCTGGGACGACGGCCTGGTCCGCGTCTGGGACATCGGCTCGGACGCGGTGGCCGGGCTGCGCCTCGGCACCGGCATCACGTTCCTCGGCCTCGACGAGGACGCCACGCTGCACGTCACCGACGCGCACGGCACCGCCTCGCTCGCCCTGGACACGGCGAAGCTCTGGCCGCACCGCGATCTCCAACTGCGCCTGGACGGCGTCGACTGGGGCTCCCTGTGGACGGCGCGCGGCCCCGGCCACATGATCCCGGAGCTGATCGGCAAGGTCGCGTCCGACGACAAGAAGACCGCCATGGACGCCGTCCACGACCTGTACCGGCTCCTGGTCTCCAAGGAGGCCTCCTCGACCGCCGCGGTCCCCGCGATCCCGTTCCTGGTCGAGCTGATGACGGACCCGGACAACATGTCGCGGAGCACGCTGCTGCTGCTCATCGCCGACCTCGCGGACGTGCGACAGGCCCGTGGCGGCCGCGGCGACGCCCAGCTCGCCGCCGTCCGCGAGGCGCTGCCCACGCTGCGGTACCTGCACGACGACCCCGAGTCGTCGATCCGCTGGGCGGCCAACGAGCTGGAGCAGAACTGCGCGGCGTCGCCCGCCCCGTAGCCGACGTACGGGTCCGGGCCGTACGGCCCGGACCCGCCGCGTCACGTGGCGGGGTGCACCACCATCGCCGAACCGCCGCCCCTGCGGACCTTCTCCGCTGCCGCGAGCCACCTGCCATCCGGCAGCCGCTGGACGCCCGTGGCCGCCCCGATCTCCGGGTTCTCCTTGAAGGAGTGCCCGATGGATTCGAGCGACTTCCTCAACGGGCTGTTCCACAGGCCGGGTTCGAGCTCGGTCTGCGCGGCGTTGCGCTGGCTGGCGCGCGGCGCCGCGATGGCGTCGACCAGCGGCAGGCCCCGGTCGACGAAGCCCGTCAGGGTCTGCAGGACGGTGGTGATGATGGTCGACCCACCGGGTGAGCCGAGGGCCACCACCGGCTTGCCGTCCTCCAGCACGATCGTCGGCGCGAGCGAGGAGCGCGGGCGCTTGCCGGGACCCGGCAGGTTCGGGTCGTGCACCGCCGGATCGGCGGGCGCGAAGGAGAAGTCCGTCAGTTCGTTGTTGAGCAGGAAGCCGCGGCCGGGGACGGTGATGCCGCTGCCGCCGGTCTGCTCGATCGTGAGGGTGTACGCGACGACGTTGCCCCACTTGTCGGCCGCCGTGAGGTGCGTGGTGTTCTCGCCCTCGTACGTCGTCGGGGCCGCCCTGTCACCCGCCGCGCAGGCCCTCGGCTTGCGCGGATCGCCGGGCGCGAGCGGGCTCTTGAGGACCGCGTCGTCCTTGATCAGGCACTCCCGCGAGTCGGCGAACCTCTGCGTGAGGAGCTCCTTGGTCGGTACGTCCTCGAAGGCCGGGTCGCCCACCCAGCGCCCCCGGTCGGCGAACGCGACGCGGCTGGCCTCGATGTAGCGGTGCAGGTACTTCTTCTCGGACGCCTTCGACAGGTCGGTCCGCTCCAGGATGTTGAGCGCCTCGCCGACGGTCGTGCCGCCGGAGGACGAGGGCGCCATGGAGTAGACGTCCAGGCCGCGGTAGGAGGTCTTCGTGGGCTTCTGGCGCTTCGCCTCGTACGTCGCGAGGTCCTTGAGGGAGAGGTCGCCGGGCCGGGCCACGCGGCCGGAACGGGGGTCGACGGGCGGCTTGTTCACGGTGCGCACGATGTCCTCGGCGAGCTTGCCGTGATAGAGCGCGTCGACGCCCTTGCGGCCCAACTCCGCGTACGTACGCGCGAGATCGGGGTTCTTGAGCGTCGAGCCGACGACGGGCAGCTTGCCGCCCGGCAGGAACAGCTTCGCCGTGGCGGGGAAGTCCTTGAACCGCCGCTGGTTGGACTCGGTCTGCGAGCGGAAGGTCGCGTCGACCGTGAAGCCGTCGCGGGCGAGGCGCTCGGCGGGCTTCAGCACCGTGCCGAGTCTCTTGGAGCCCCACTTGTCGAGCGCCGACTGCCAGGTGGCGGGCGTGCCGGGGGTGCCGACGCCGAGGCCGCTGGTGACCGCGTCGGCGAAGGGGATCGGCTTGCCGTTCTCCAGGAAGAGCCCGGAGTCGGCGGTGCGCGGGGCCGTCTCGCGGCCGTCGATCGTGGAGACCCTGCGGGTCTTCGCGTCGTAGTGGACGAAGTACCCGCCGCCGCCCACACCCGCCGAGTACGGCTCGGTGACACCGAGCGCGGCGGCGGTGGCCACGGCCGCGTCCACGGCGTTGCCGCCCTTCCTCAGGACCTCGATGCCGGCGGCCGACGCGTCCGGGTCGACGCTGGCGACCGCGCCACCGTGGCCGACGGCGACCGGCGTCTTCTCCGGTGTGGCCGGTTCCGCTGAGCGCGTAGGCGAAGGGGGCGCGGCCGCACCGACCGACACCAATACCCCTCCGACCGCCCATAGCGTCAGATTACGTACGACAGCGCGCCGCATTCGTACCTCCAGTCAACAGCCGTCTGCGCAGCGTAACTTCGGGGCCCTGTCCGCGTCAGGACCCCCTCGAACACGGATCCGACGGGCCGCTAGCATGCGCCCCCATGACTGAAGACGTGCGCACCATCGTCCTCGGCCTGATCGCGGTCGGCGTCGCAGCCGTCCTTGGCTGGCTCGCCCGCGGCCACCTCGCCAGGCGCAGGCTCCGCCGCAAGCAGGCCTTCTTCGGGCTGCCCGACAACTCCGAGTCGCTGCTCGTGGTCAACCGCGACGCGGGCGGGCCCGAGCTGACCGTGGTGCGCCACGACGTGTTCGCGCTCATGGAGCTCGCCGCGGTGATCAAGGAGTGCGGGGCGCACGCCCAGATCGTCGCGCACGACGCGGCCCAGCAGGGCTTCGGCGAGCGCACCGAGTTCTGCGTCGGCAGCCCGGTGGCCAACCGCAGGATGGCCGCGCACATGCACTCGCTGCTGCCCGGCGTACGCGTGAACACCGAGCCCGAGCCGATCCCCGACCGCGGCGCGTTCCAGATCGGCA
The DNA here is from genome assembly GCF_055558735.1 of Streptomyces sp. NPDC025651. Taxonomy (NCBI): domain Bacteria; kingdom Bacillati; phylum Actinomycetota; class Actinomycetes; order Kitasatosporales; family Streptomycetaceae; genus Streptomyces; species Streptomyces sp. NPDC025651. The sequence goes on along the minus strand of NZ_JBVHLZ010000008.1, from coordinate 171,706 downwards.
GCGAGCGCTACCGCCTGGAGGCGGGGCTCACGGAGTACGTGATCCTCGCGCGGCTCACCGCCGACCAGGACCAGGAGGCGAGACCGGTCTTCCTCTTCTGCGGCCAGCGCGCGGTGACCAGCCAGGCGGCGACCCGCTATCTGGCCCGCCACCACGAGAAGCTCGCCCGCAAGCACGGCAGCAGCTCGTTCGTGCTGCTCCTGAAGATCGTCAATTCGCAGGCGTACGGACCCGACGTCGTCGAGCTCGTCGCGGACGTGACGCGCGCGGCCCGGACACCCGTCCCCACGCCGTCGGCCCGGGGCTCCCATCGCGCCAAGTGACGGGAACCTCACCGTGCGCCGACACCGCCCGGGCCCTTCTGTGACCTAGCGGTCAATTTCCGGACATCAGGCAACCTGTAGCCGCCTTCAGGACTCTCTCCGTGCAGTCCACATTCGCACGGAGGTACGTTTCCTTGACGCCGCAGCGCTCTTCGAGCCGCCGACGCCCCCTTCGCACCCGTCACGCGGTGACCGCGGGAGTCGCGGTCCTTGCCGCCACTCTGAGCGCCTGCTCGGGCGGCAGTGACGGATCGGGCGACGACAAGGCCGCCGAGAAGCCGAAGATCTCCGTGAACCTCACGGGACAGCAGGCCAAGGCCGGCGAGCCCGTGAAGGTCAGCCTGGCCGACGGCAAACTGAAGCAGGTCACGGTCGCCGACGACAAGGGCGCGAAGCTGCCCGGCAAGGTCTCGGCGAACGGCACCACCTGGACCTCGGAGCGCAAGGCCGCCCCCGGCACGGCGTACCAGGTCGAGGCGACCACCGACAAGGGCGGCAGCGCGAAGCACTCCTTCAAGACGGCGGCCCCCGCCAAGGTCAACAAGGTGACGCTCGCCCCGGGCAAGAACACCACCGTCGGCGTCGCCCAGCCCCTGTCGATCACCTTCGACAACCCGGTGCGCAACAAGGCCGAGGTCGAGAAGCACCTCAAGGTGACGACCTCGAACAACACGACCGGGTCCTGGGGCTGGATCAAGAACTACGACGGCAAGGACCGCGTCGACTGGCGCCCCAAGGAGTACTGGAAGTCCGGCACGAAGGTGCAGCTCGACGCCCGGCTCAACGGCATCGACTCGGGCGGCGACGACTGGTTCGTGCGCGACTACTCCACCAACTTCACCGTCGGCAAGAACCAGGTCGTCAAGGTGAACCTGGACAGCAAGACGGCGACGCTGGTGCGCGACGGCAAGACCCTCAAGTCGCTGCCGATGTCGGCCGGCACGCCGGGCGGCGAGAAGGCCTCCTGGGGCGGCACGTCCGTCCTGATGTCGAAGGAGGGCACGATCAACATGCGCTCCGAGACCGTCGGCCTCGGCGACGCCTACGACAAGATGGTCGACTACTCGATGCGCCTGACCTGGTCGGGCATGTACGCGCACGCGGCCCCGTGGAACGCCTCGTACTTCGGCAACACCAACCACAGCTCCGGCTGCGTCGGCATGAGCAACGGCGACGCGGGCTGGCTCTACGGCCAGGTCCAGATAGGCGACCCCTTCGAGGTCACGGGGAGCGGCTCGAAGGGCGTCCCCGACCCGGGCAACGGCTACGGCGAGTGGAACATCTCCTGGTCGGACTGGCAGGCCAAGAGCGCCCTGAGGTAGGCCCGAGGGGAAGGCCGGAGGTTCAACTATCGTTACCGGGGCGTAACTTACCGACGGGTTACCCCCGGTAAAGGATCACGGTTACCGTCAGGTCACTTTGCACTTTCAACGAGTGAGGAAGTGACCCGTGAGCCATCCGCACCGCGCCCTGCGCACCACCGCCGTGGGCGCCGTCTCGGCGAGCCTCGTCGCCGGCGCCGCCCTCGGCCCGGCCCCGGCGGCGCAGGCGGCACCGGCCGCCGCGCCGCGGGCCGCGAGCTCCACCGACGTACGCTTCGTCGACATCCCCGGCGACGGCGGCACGATCCTCAAGGCGAACGTCTTCACCCCGAAGAACGCGAAGTCCGGCGCCGCCCACCCGGCGATCGTCCTGCCCACCAGCTGGGCCATGCCCCAGATCGAGTACGTGGCGCAGGCCCAGAAGCTCGCGGACTCCGGCTATGTCGTGGTCAGTTACAACTCCCGCGGCTTCTGGCAGTCGGGCGGCGAGATCGAGACCGCGGGCCCCGAGGACATCGCGGACGCCTCCAAGGTCATCGACTGGACCCTGAGGAACACCCCTGCCGACCCGGAGAAGATCGGGATGGCGGGCGTCTCGTACGGCGCGGGCATCAGTCTGCTCGCCGCGGGACACGACAAGCGGATCAAGGCCGTCGTCGCGATGAGCGGCTGGGCCGACCTCATCGACTCGATCTACAGCGGCCGCACCCAGCACTCCCAGGCCGCGGCTCTCCTCGGCGGCTTGGGCTCCCTCACCGGACGCCCCAGCGCCGAACTCCAGCAGACCCTCAAGGACTTCCTCGGGTCCAACCTGGACAAGGAGGACGAGATGATCGCGTGGGGCAAGAAGCGCTCCCCCGCGACCTACCTCGACCGGATCAACGAGAACGGCGCGGCCGTCATGCTCGGCAACGCCTGGGGCGACACACTCTTCCCGCCCAACCAGTACGCCGAGTTCTACGAGCGTCTGACCGGCCCCAAGCGCCTGGAGTTCCGCCCCGGCGACCACGCGACCGCGGAGGGGACCGGCCTGCTCGGCCTGCCCAACGACACCTGGACGAACACACAGCGCTGGTTCGACCACTACCTCAAGGGCCGGGACAACGGCATCGACAAGGAACAGCCGGTCCAGCTCGCGTCACGCTCCACGGGCGGCTACGAGGGCTACCCGGACTGGAAGTCGGTGGGTCCGACGCGCAAGAAGATCGCGATGGCGGGGACCACCACGATCCGCACCAACGTCGACTCGGGCGCCAACGGCGGCATGGCCATCCTCTCGAACGCCCTGGACCAGTTCCTCAGGATTCCGCCGATGGCCTCGGTGCCGCTGCTCCCGCGCCGCTACACGGGCGTGTGGCAGTCGCAGACGTACACGACGCCCCAGCGGGTGCGCGGGACGGCCGAGCTCCACACGACGCTCACCAGTACCAAGGAGAGCGGCACCCTCGTCGCGTACCTCTACGACGTGGGCCCGCTCGGCCTCGGCAAGCTGGTCAGCAACGCGCCGTTCACCTTCCACGGCAAGACGCCCGGCAAGCCGTTCGGCGTGGACCTGGAGCTGTTCTCCACGGCCTACGACGTACCGGCAGGACACAAGCTCGCCCTGGTGGTCGACACGGTCGACCCGCTCTACATCGAGCACAACCCGTCCGGCGCGCAGCTGACCTTCTCCTCGCCCGAGGCAGACCCGTCGTACGTGTCCGTCCCCCTGCGCGAGCAGTGATCTCCGGCTGCTGCCGGGTGGGCCTGGCCCTGTCGCTACTGCTCCCCCGAGGTCCTAGTGACCAGGGGGCACCCCCCTCGGCAGCAGCGTCCCTGGTTCGGCCGGGGCGACTTCCGCGGCCTCGGTCTTGGGATTGCGCCGCTGACGCTTGGACACCCACTGGGCGAACCACGACAGCAACATGCACATCCCGATGTAGATCGGTGAGATCACCATGACCACGGGGATGAAGGGCAAATCGTAGTCGAGATTCGACGCGATGAGCTTCCCCGCGTGGAGGAACTCCTCATAAGTGATCAGATAACCGAGCGACGTGTCCTTCAGGGCCACCACCAACTGGCTGATGATGGCGGGCAACATGGCACGCACGGCCTGCGGTACGAGGACGTGTCCCATGACCTGTGTCTTGCGCATGCCGAGCGCGTACGCCGCCTCCCGCTGCCCCCTCTCCACGGAATTGACGCCGGATCGGAAGACCTCGGCGAGCACGGAGCCGTTGTAGAGCGTGAGCCCCGCGACGAGCGCGGGCAACGGCTGGACCTTCAGTGCCACGAAGACGAAGAAGATCATCACCAGGACCGGCATCGCGCGGAAGAACTCCACGACGAGCGTGGCCACCCAGCGCACGGGCCGGTGGTCGGAGAGCCGCCCCATGGCGAGCAGACCGCCGAGCGCGAGCGAGAGGACCGCGGCGATCGCGAAGGCCTTGAGCGTGTTGCCGAGGCCGCGCAGGAGCAGCTCCTGGATGCCCTTGTACTCGAAGGGCGTCCACTTCGTGGCGGTGAACTGGTCGGTGTCGAAGAGCAGATACAGGATCCACGCGAGGAGCCCGAGCACCACCAGCGTGGACAGCACCCCGTACAGCTTGTGCCGCCGCACGGTCTTGGGCCCGGGGATGTCGTACAGGGCGGTGGAATCGTGGGAGAGGGCTTTCATCGGGCGACTCCCCAGCGCTTCTCGAGGACATTGAAGATCGCGCTGATGGCGAGGGTGATGATGAGGTAGCCGAGGGCGATCCAGACGAACGTCCAGATGATGTTGTAGCCCAGCTCGCTGAGCGTCTTGTACGTGCCGAGCAGCTCGGTGACGCTGAACGCCCCGGCGATCGCGGAGTTCTTGGCGAGCGCGATGAGGTTGGAGCCGACCGGCGCGATGACGGACCGGAAGGCCTGCGGCAGCACGACCATCGACAGGGTCTGGCCGAAGGTCATCCCGAGGCTGCGCGCCGCCTCGCCCTGCCCCTTGGGCACGGTGTTGATGCCCGACCTGAGCGCCTCGCAGATGAAGGCGGAGGTGTAGCAGCCGAGCGCGAGCACCGCGAACACCTTGAAGGGCAGCACGAGGCCGAAGCGCGGCAGACCGAGCAGCACCGCGAAGAAGAGCAGCGTGAGCGGGGTGTTGCGCAGGACCGTGACCCACACCGTGCCGAAGACCCGGAAGGAGCCGACGGGCGCGACCCGGAACGACGCCATGACGAAGCCGAGCACGAGCGCCAGGATCGAGGCGTAGACGGTGAGTTCGACGGTGCCGAGGAAGCCGTCGCCGAACGTGGAGAAATTGTCTGTCAGTACGTCCACGACGCCTCCTCAGCTCGCCGGGTAGCGGTCGATGGCGGGCGGCCGCGGCGCCGGGACCCCGGAGAGGCCGAGCGTGGCGTCGTAGGCCTTCTTCCAGTCGCCGTCCTTCTCGCGGGCCGCGAGGGCGTCGTCGATCGCGAACCGCAGGGCGTTGTCGCCGCGGGGGACGCCGATGCCGTACGGCTCCTTGGAGAACGGCTTGCCGACCAGCTTGAGTTCGTCGGGCACCTTGGCGGCGTAGCCGATCAGGATGGCGTCGTCGGTGGTGACGGCGTCGACCTGATAGGTCAGCAGGTTGTCGACACACACGGAGTACGTGTCGTACGCGACGAGGGTGGCCTTCGGGTAGTCCTTCTGGATCCGCTGGTACGGGGTCGACCCGGCCGCGGAGCAGACGCGCTTGCCGGCCAGGTCCTGGGGGCCGTCGATGTCGTCCTCGTCCTTGCGGACCAGCAGGCCCTGACCCGCCATGTAGTACGGACCGCCGAAGCCGACGAGCTTCTTGCGGTTGTCGTTGATGGTGTAGGTGCCGACGTAGTAGTCGATCTGCCCGTTCTGCAGGGCGGTTTCGCGGTTCGCCGACGCGATGGTCTTGAACTCGATCCGCTTGGGGTCCAGGCCCAGCGACGCCGAGATCATCTTGGCGATCTCGATGTCGAAGCCCGAGTACGTCCCGGTCGCCGGGTCCTTCTCGCCGAGGTAGGGCTGGTCCTCCTTGGCGCCCACGATGAACCGGCCGCGGCCCTTGGCCTTCTTCCAGGTCCCGGAGTCGGGCAGCTGGAAGCCGGTGGCCACCGCGTACTTGGGCAGCTCTTCGGCCGAGGGGCCCTTGGTCGGCGGGCTGCCGTCCTTGCCGCAGGCCGCGGAGGCGCAGGCGGCCAGGACGAGCGCCGCGAGCAGACGTGTCGTACGCGTGGTGTGTCGTTTCGTACGCGTGGTGTGTCGCTTCATGAGCACGTCCCCCCGTCAGTGCTTGAGGATCTTGGAGAGGAAGTCCCTGGCGCGCTCGCTCTCCGGGTGGGTGAAGAAGTCCTCGGGGGCCCGGTCCTCGACGATGCGGCCGTCGGCCATGAACACGACGCGGTTGGCCGCGGAGCGGGCGAAGCCCATCTCGTGGGTGACGACGACCATCGTCATGCCGTCCCGGGCGAGCTGCTGCATGACCTCCAGGACCTCGTTGATCATCTCGGGGTCGAGGGCCGACGTCGGCTCGTCGAAGAGCAGCGCCTTGGGGTCCATGGCCAGCGCGCGGGCGATGGCCACGCGCTGCTGCTGGCCGCCGGAGAGCTGTGCCGGGTACTTCTCGGCGTGCGCGGACAGGCCCACGCGCTCCAGGAGTTCACGGGAGCGCCTGTCGGCCTCGTCCTTCTTGCGGCCGCGTACCTTGACCTGCGCCAGCGAGACGTTCTGGAGGACGGTCTTGTGCGCGAAGAGGTTGAAGGACTGGAAGACCATGCCGACTTCGGCGCGGAGCTTCGCGAGGGCCTTCCCCTCCTCGGGCAGCGGCTGCCCGTCGAGCCTGATCTCTCCCGACTGGATGGTCTCGAGCCGGTTGATCGTCCTGCACAGTGTCGATTTGCCCGACCCCGACGGGCCGATGACCACGACCACCTCCCCCTTGCCGACGGTGAGGTCGATGTCCTGGAGGACATGCAGCTCTCCGTAGTACTTGTTCACATCACGCAGCTCGATCAACGGATCGACGGCCATGGCAAGACCTGCCCACTCTCAGCTGTGTACGTCCGCGCAAACTATCCACGCGAAAACGGGACTTACGGGACGACACGCACGTATGGGCATTAACCGTATTTGAGGCAATTACGGCCGCGTCGGCTGCGCTTACGGCCGCGTCGGCTACGCCTCGGAGGCCTCGGCATAGACCTGGGACAGCTCGGGCGCCCCCTGCACAGCCCAGTCGAGGCCCGCCTCGACGACCGGGATGTCCCGGCCCGACTTCAGCCGCACGACCGGACTGCCGCCCGGCCACACGTGCCAGGTGGCGCCCGGCACCGTGCGCACGACGACGGTGCCCAGGTAGAGCCCCGCGTCGTTGCCGAGCCAGGGCAGCATCTCGGGGTCGTCGCGCCAGCGCGGCAGGAGCTGGTCGAGGGCGGCCAACGACGCCGGGGAGTCGTCGAGTTCGAGGCCCGCGGCGGCGGCCTGGGAGCGCAGCAGCTCGCACTCGGAGAGCAGCTCGGCCACGCCGTCGGGGTCCTCCGCGAACGCGGCCGCGAGCCCCGCCTCGGCCCGCTCCGCCGCCGAGTGCCGCCTGCGCCAGTTGTCGAGGAACGGGATGTGCATGATCGGCCTCTCCGTCGGGGGCGCCGCCGGATGCGCGGCCGGGCGCGGATTCCGTGTGTCCAAGAATGTATCTTGCATCAGTTGATCACGGAATCAGGCGAATCACGCCGTACGCTCACGCACCGTCCGCACGGGCCACACGGGCGAGGAGTCCGTGCAGCGCCGCCCGCTCCTCGGGGCCGAGCGGCGCGAGGAGTTCGTCGGTGACGCCGCGGGCCGCCTCGTCGGAGTCGGCGAGGAAGGCCCGGCCGCCCGGGGTGAGGGCGACGATGCGGCGCCTGCGGTCGTCCGCCGCGGGGCGGCGCTCGACGAAGCCGAGGCGCTCCAGGTCGTCGACCAGGCCGACGATCGCGCTGGGGTCGTAGCCGATCCCGCGGCTCAACTCGCGCTGGGCGGCGCCCTCCACGGTGGCCAGGTAGCGCAGCAGCGCGTAGTGGCGCAGGCGCAGTCCCGATCGGTGCAGGGCCGCGTTGAAGAGCTGCCCCGAGCGCAGGCCGAGGCGGTACAGGAGGTAGCCCGCGTCGGCGTGGAGGCCGCGCATCCAGGGTTCGCGCGCGTCCACGGCCCCTTGCGTGGCGCGTTCGACGGTCGTCTCGCTGATGGTCATGCGGCTCAGCATGTCCCATCCGCGATGTCGACGACAACCATTGACGACAACAATGGTTTGTCTTAGCTTCCTTCTCGTCGGCCCACCTCCGGCTCACCTCCAACTCACCTGATGTCGCTTCCTGTTGAAGGGGTCTCTCAGTGCTGGACACGAACACCGTCGACCTGCGCGGCAAGGCCGCCGTCGTCACCGGGTCGGGGCGCGGCCTCGGCCTCGCCTACGCCACCGCCCTCGCCCGCGCCGGGGCCGCCGTCGTCGTCAACGACGTCGACGAGGAGGCGGCCGAGCGCGCCGCCAAGACCATCGCCGAGGCCGGCGGACGCGCGGTCGCCGAGGCCGTCGCGGTCGGCACGGGCGAGGCCGCCGACCGCCTCGTCGCCCGCGCCGTCGAGGAGTTCGGACGGCTCGACGTGATGGTCACCAACGCCGGCATCCTGCGCGACCGGGTGCTGTGGAAGATGACCGACGACGACTTCGACGCGGTGCTCACCACGCATCTGCGGGGCACCTTCACCTGCGCCCGCGCCGCCGCCGTCCACATGCGGGAGCGGGGCGGGGGCGGCAGCCTGGTCCTGGTGGGCTCGCCCGCGGGGCAGCGCGGGAACTTCGGGCAGACCAACTACGCGGCCGCCAAGGCCGGGATCGCCGCGATGGTGCGTACGTGGTCGATGGAGCTGGCCAGGGCCGGGATCACCGTCAACGCGATCGTGCCGGTCGCCGCGACCGCGATGACCGAGACCATCCCGGCCTTCGCCCCCTACGTCGAGGCGATGCGGCAGGGGCGGCCGCTGCCGGACTTCCTCCGCAAGGGCGAGGGGTTCGGGACGGCGGAGGACTGCGCGGCGCTCGTGCCCTTCCTCGCCTCCGACGCGGCCCGGGACGTCACCGGCCAGTGCATCGGCATCGGCGGCGACCGGCTCGCCCTGTGGTCGCACCCCCGGGAGACCGCGGTCGCGTACGCCGACGGCGGCTGGACCCCGGATGCCATCGTCGCCGCGTGGCACACCTCCGTGGGCAGCGCCCCGGAGAGCGTCGGCGTCCCCGCGCCCAGGATCCCCGGGGAGTGAGGGAGTTGGACCCCGCAGAGCTCTCCGCGCTCACCGCCATCGACGTCCACACCCACGCGGAAGTGTCCGGCGAGGGGCACGCCTCGCTGGACGACGAGCTGCACGCCGCGTCCGGCGCCTACTTCAAGGTCGAGGGCCGCACCCGCAAGCCCACGCTGGAGGAGATGGCCGCCTACTACCGCGAGCGGAGGATGGCCGCCGTCGTCTTCACCGTGGACGCCGAGTCCGCCACCGGCACACCGCCCGTCCCCAACGAGGAGGTCGCCGAGGCCGCGGCCGCCAACCCGGACGTCCTCATCCCCTTCGCCTCGCTCGACCCCTTCCGGGGCAGGGCCGCGGTCAAGCGGGCCCGCAGGCTCGTCGAGGAGTACGGCGTCAAGGGCTTCAAGTTCCACCCGAGCATCCAGGGCTTCTTCCCCAACGACCGTGCGCTCGCCTATGAGTTGTACGAGGTCATCGAGGAGGCCGGGGCCGTCGCGCTCTTCCACACCGGGCAGACCGGCATCGGCGCGGGCGTGCCCGGTGGCGGCGGGATCCGGCTGAAGTACTCGAACCCGATGCACGTCGACGACGTCGCCGCCGACTTCCCGCAGCTGAAGATCGTGCTGGCGCATCCGTCCTTCCCCTGGCAGGACGAGGCCCTCGCGGTCGCCACCCACAAGCCGGGCGTCCACATCGATCTGTCCGGCTGGTCGCCGAAGTACTTCCCGCCCCAACTCGTGCACTACGCCAACACCCTGCTCAAGGACAAGGTGCTCTTCGGCTCCGACTTCCCCGTCCTCACCCCCGACCGCTGGCTCGCCGACTTCGCGAAGCTGCCGATCAGGGACGAGGTCCGCCCCAAGGTCCTCAAGGAGAACGCCGCCCGTCTGCTCGGGCTCGAGTAGAGGGGCGTCGCCATGCGCAACGAAGGACTCGGGTCCTGGCCCGCGCGCCGGGCCCGCAGGACCCCGCACCGCACCGCCCTCGTCCACGAAGGGCGGGCCGTCAGCTACGCCGCCCTGCACTCCCGTACGCTCCGCCTCGCGCACGCCCTGCGCGCCCGCGGCATCCGGCGCGGCGACCGGGTCGCCCACCTCGGCCCCAACCACCCGGCCTTCCTGGAGACCTTCTTCGCCGCGGGCACGCTCGGCGCGGTGTTCGTCCCGCTCAACACCCGCCTGACCGGGCCCGAGATCGCGTACCAACTGGCCGACGCGGGCGCCGGGGCCCTGGTCCACTCCCCCGCGCACACCGCCCTCGTCACCCAGCTGCGGCGGGCGGGAGAGGCCGCGTCGGTGCACCTCCTCGTCGAAGTGGGCGCGGAGTACGAGGAGTTGATCGAAGGCGCCGCCGAGGAGCCGCTGGACGAGGCGGTCGCCGGGGACGACGTGTGCCTCCTGATGTACACCTCCGGGACCACGGGCCGCCCCAAGGGCGCCATGCTCACCCACGCCAACCTCACCTGGAACGCCCTCAACGTCCTCGTCGACGCCGACATCGCCTCCTGCGCGGTCGCGCTGGTCTCGGCGCCGCTCTTCCACGCCGCGGCGCTCGGCATGCTCGCCCTGCCCGTGCTCCTCAAGGGCGGCAGCTGTGTGCTCGCCGAGTCCTTCGACCCGGCGGGGACCCTCGACCTCGTCGAACGGCACGGCGTCACCGCGCTGTTCGGGGTCCCCACGATGTACGAGCGCCTCACCCGCGAGCCGCGCTGGCCGACCGCCGACCTGTCCTCGCTGCGGATCCTGATGTGCGGCGGGGCGCCGGTGCCCGCGCCCCTCATCGAGGCGTACGCCGAGCGCGGCCTCGCCTTCCAGCAGGGGTACGGCATGACCGAGGCCTCCCCCGGCGCGCTCTACCTCGGCGCCGAGCACGCCACGCGCAAGGCCGGTTCCGCCGGGGTGCCGCACTTCTTCACCGACGTACGCGTCGTACGCCCCGACCTCACCCCGGCCGGCGCCGGCGAGAGCGGGGAGGTGCTGGTGCGCGGGCCCCATGTGATGGCCGGGTACTGGCAGTTGCCCGAGGAGACCGCCGCCGCCTTCGCCGACGGGTGGCTGCGCACGGGGGACGCCGCGCGGGTGGACGCCGACGGCTTCGTCACCATCGCCGACCGGCTCAAGGACATGATCATTTCCGGCGGCGAGAACATCTACCCCGCCGAGGTCGAGAGCGCCCTGCTCGCCCACCCCGACGTGCTGGAGTGCGCCGTCATCGGCGTGCCCGACGCGCGGTGGGGCGAGGTGCCGCGCGCCGTCGTCGTACCCCGCGAGGGCGCGGACCCGGCACCGGAGGACCTGCTCGCCTTCCTGGCCGGGCGGCTCGCCAAGTACAAGGTCCCCGCGTCGGTGGTGCGCGTGCGCGAACTGCCGCGCACCGCCTCGGGGAAGCTCCACAAGCCCAGCCTGCGCCGCGACCACGGCGGCGCGCCCACCGACAAGGGAGTACCCCGATGAGCCGTACCGTCAACGGACTTGACGAGCTGCACGCCCTCGCAGGAAGCGAACTCGGCGTCACCGGCTGGCTGGAGGTCGGCCAGGACCGCATCGACACCTTCGCCGACGCGACCGATGACCACCAGTGGATCCACACCGACCCCGACAAGGCCGCGCGCGGCCCCTTCGGAGCGCCCATCGCGCACGGCTACCTCACCCTCTCCCTCTTCATCCCGCTCTTCACCGACCTGCTCGACGTCCGGGGCGTCACCACGAAGGTCAACTACGGCCTGGACAAGGTGCGTTTCCCCGCTCCCGTGAAGGCAGGGGCGCGGATACGGCTGCGCGCCGTCCTCGCCTCCGTCGACGAGGTGCCCGGCGGCGCGCAGATCGCCGTCGACGGCACCGTCGAGATCGAGGGCGGCGACAAGCCGGCGTGCGTCCTGCGGAGCCTGTCCCGCTTCTACGCGTAAGGAGCCCGCCATGTCGCACCCATCCGGCACGGCCGCGAACCCGGGGACCAGATCCGGGGCCGCGCCCGGGCAGCTGCGCCGCGTCGCGCTCTCCGGACTGCTCGGCACGGCCGTGGAGTTCTACGACTTCCTCGTGTACGGCACCGTCGCGGCCCTCGTCTTCGGCGACCTCTTCTTTCCCGAGGCCGACCCGGCGGTGGGCACCGTGGCCGCCTTCGGCACGTTCGCCGCGGGCTATCTCGCCCGCCCCCTCGGCGGCATCGTCTTCGGGCACTTCGGCGACCGGCTCGGCCGCAAGTCGATGATGCTCCTGACGATGGTCCTGATGGGCACCGGCAGCTTCCTCATCGGCCTCCTTCCCACCTACGACACGATCGGCGTCTGGGCGCCGGTGCTGCTCGTCCTGCTCCGCGTCGTGCAGGGCCTCGCGATCGGCGGCGAGTGGGGCGGCGCGACGCTGATGGTCGCCGAGCACGCGGGCGAGCGGCCGCGCGGCCTGTGGACCAGCTTCACCCAACTCGGCGCCCCGCTGGGCACGGTGCTCTCCACCGGGGTCGTCACGCTGGTGAGCACGCTGCCCGACGACGACTTCCGCGCCTGGGGCTGGCGGGTGCCGTTCCTGCTCTCGCTGCTGCTGCTCGGCGCGGGCCTGTACGTACGCCTCAAGGTCGCGGAGAGCCCCCTGTTCGCCTCGCTCTCGCGGCGGCGTGAGCGGGCCCGGATGCCGCTGCTCGACGTCCTGCGCGCGCCGCGGCCCGTCCTGCTCGCCTCGGCGGTCGGCATCGGCCCGTTCACCGCGCAGGCCCTGATGACCAGCTTCATGATCGCGTACGCCGTCGACGAGGGGTACACGCGACCGCAGGTCCTCACCGCGGTGACCGTCGCCTCCTGCGTGGCCCTCGTCGTGCTGCCCTGCGCCAACCACCTCTCCGACCGCCTCGGGCGCCGCCCCGTGGTGCTCGCCGGGGCCCTGCTCTCGGCGGCCACCGCCTTCCCGGTGTTCGCGCTCGTGGACAGCCATCGGCCCGGCCTGCTGATCCTGGCCTGCGTGCTCGGGCACGGGGTCGCCCAGTCCGTGATGTACGGACCGCTGGGCGCCCTGTTCAGCGAGATGTTCTCGACCCGGGTGCGCTACACCGGGGCCTCGCTCGGCTACCAGACGGCGACGCTGCTCGGCGCGGGGTTCTCCCCGCTGATCGCCGGCGGCCTGCTGAGCGCCTACGGCTCCAGCGACGCCGTCGCGCTGCTGCTCACCGCCGGGGGCGCGATCACCGCGCTCGCCGTGTGGCGGGTCAGGGAGACCAGCACCGACAGCCTCGCCGGGCAGGAAGCCGCGCGAGAGCCGGTCGCCGTGGAAGGAGAACGCGCATGACGACAAGGAGAAGGCGCATGACACGCCGCCCCGTCGCCGGTCTCGCCGCCCTGCTGCTGCTCGCGGCGCCCGGGCCCGCCGCGGCCTCCGCGCCGCCGGCTGCCGCCCGCCACCTGGAGGGCAGCCTCCCCTCCGGCGCGACGTACGTGATCGACACCCCGGCCCGCTGGAACGGCACCGTGCTGCTCTTCAGCCACGGGCACCGCCCGCCGGGCACCCCGAATCCGGCCGTGAACGCCACCGACGACGCCACCAAGAAGCTGCTCCTGAAGGAGGGTTACGCGCTCGTCGGCTCCTCGTACGCGAGCACCGGGTGGGCGCTGGAGCAGGCGGTGCCCGACCAGCTGGCCGCGCTCGACACCTTCACCGCGCGGATCGGCGAGGCCCGCAGGACGCTGGCCTGGGGCCAGTCCCTCGGCGGCCTCGTCACCACGACGATCGCCGAGCGCCACCCCGGGCGGATCGACGGCTCGCTCTCGCTGTGCGGCCTCGTGCACGGCGGCGTCGCCAACTGGAACTCCACCCTGGACGCCGCCTTCGCGCTGCGCACCCTCCTCGCGCCGCACTCCGGGATCCGGCTGACCGGCTTCACGGACGCCTCGGACGCGGCCACGTCGGCGAAGCGGCTCGGCGACGTCCTCGGCTCGGCACAGGGCACCGAACGCGGCCGGGCCCGCATCGCGCTCGCCGCGGCCCTGCACGGCATCCCCGGCTGGAACGACCCGGCCACGCCGCGCCCCGCCCCCGACGACCACGAGGCACAGCAGGCGAACCAGTATCCGGCGGTACGGGGGCTCGTGGCGGGGCCCGGCTTCGTCTGGCGCGAGGCCGCCGAGCGGCGCGCGGGCGGCTCCATGTCCTGGAACACGGGCGTCGACTACACGGCCATGCTGGCACGTTCGGCCGCGTACAAGGAGGTCAAGGCCCTCTACAAGGCCGCGGGGCTCTCCCTCGGCGCCGATCTGCGCACCCTCGCGCGGGCGCCGCGGCTCTCGGCGAAACCGCGCGCGGTGCGCTACATGAACGACCACGCCTCGCCCTCGGGGCGGCTGCGGAACCCCCAACTCGACGTCCACACCACGGGGGACGCGCTGGTGCCGGTGCGGGTCGAGGCCGCCTACCGCGACGCGGTGACCGGCGCGGGCCGTGGCTCGCTGCTGCGCCAGGCGTACACGGACCACGCGGGGCACTGCACGTTCAGCCCGGCCGAGCAGCTCGGCGCGCTGCACACGGTCGACCGGCGGATCGCCGCGGGACGGTGGGGCGACACGTCACCGGGCGCCCTCAACTCCCGTGCGCACCAGGCGGATCCGACCACGCCGAGCCGTTACGCGGCCTACCGTCCCGGCCCCTACCCGCGCCCCTTCGTCGGGAGCGCCCCGGCCGCCGGGTGACGGTTCGGCCCTGAGGGGTACCCGTGGATGCCGGAGGGTGCCGGAGGGTCGAGCCGGGAGGTGGACGGTCGATGGAGTGGTGGGTCTGGTTCATCGCGGTGGTCGTCGTGGCGGGGCTGGTGGCGGCCACGGTGGTGGGGGTGCAGGCGCGGCGGCGCAGCGGGGGTGTGGTCGTGGTGCGGCGCGGCGGGCGGCCCGGTCGGAGGGGTGTGCGGTGAGCGTCGGGAGGGGTGTGCGATGAGTGGCCGGAGGCGGTTGCGATGAGTGGCCGGAGGCGGGTGCGATGAGCGTGCTGATGCGGGCGTCCCGGCTCACCAAGCGCCCGGTGGTCACGCTCGGCGGTGAGGCGGTCGCCCAGGTCAAGGACGTGGTCCTGGACGCGGCCGGCGGCCGGATCGCCGGGTTCACGCTGGCCGGGCGCGGGCTGCTTTCGGGGCCGCTGCGCAGGAGCCTGCCGTGGGCGGGGGTGCACGCGCTGGGCGTGGACGCCGTGATGGTCGCCTCGGTGGAGGCGCTGGAGGACAGGTCCGCCGTGGCCTCCTGGGAGGAGGCGTCCGGCGGCCTGGTCCGCGGGGCCGGTGTCCTCACGGACCAGGGGGTGCGCGTGGGCACCGTGGTCGACGTGGTGGTCGAGGCGGGCACAGCGGGCCGGATCGTCGGCGTCGAGATGTCCGCGGCCGAGTCGCCGGGGCGTCATGAGCGCACGCTCTTCCTGCCGTTGGGGGGCCGGCCCGCCATGACGGGCGACACCTTGATGGTCCCCGCGCACGACATGGAGCGCGCCGTCGAGGACCTGGACGGGCTGGCCGCCGCGGTGCGCCGCGGGCGACTCACCGAGAAGGAGGACGAGGCGGGCAAGAACGGCCCCGGAACCATGGGTACGGGTGAGGAGCGGATGCCGTGATGCTGCTCAGCGAGACCGTGGGACGCCCTGTCGTCAGCGCGGCGGACGCCACCCGCGTCGGCACCGTGGCGGGTGTCGTCGTCGACCCGGAGACCGCCCGGATCGCGGCCGTCCGCCTGGACGGCGTCAAGGGCAGGGGCGACGTCGTCGCCTGGGCGGACGTGAGCGCCGTCGGCCCCGACGCGGTCGTGGTCGGTGCGGCCACGGCGGTCCGCTACGCCTCCGCCGGCTCGGCCAAGGCCCAGAACCTGCTCGGCAAACGCCTGTTGACGGAAGTGGGCGAGTCCGCGGGGACGCTGGCCGACGTCGCCTTCGACCCGGAGTCGGGCCTCGTCGAGGCGCTGCACACGTCACGCGGTGTGCGGATCCCGGGCGGTGACCTGCTCGGGATCGGGGCGTACGCGGTGGTGGTGCGTGCCCTCGCCCACTCCGGCGGCCCGCCCCTCACATCTCCCTGAGGGCCGCCCCTCACCCATCCCACAGGCTCACCCCTCACCCATCCCGGCGGCCCACCGTGGCCGTGACCGCGGCGATCGCCGCCGCTGACAGGGGTCAGCGGCCCAGGATGCCCTGGCTTCGGTGCGTGTCCTCGCGCGCGGCGCGGCGCCGATCGCCGGCCTCACGGACCGCGTGCGCGAGGTCCTCACCCCGGTGGGCACCGCGAAGGCGTATCTGGCCCGGCTGCTCGCCGAGCTCGACGCCCGCGACCGGGTGCGGCTGGTGATCATCGCGTACGAGAAGGGGCCGACGTCGGCGGATCGCCGAACGGGCCCCCGACCGAACCCCCGCACCGTCGAGCCGAGTTCGCGCGCAGTTCACGCGCGACTCATTGACGCGCCTCTGACGCCTCCTTAGCTTCATGGCGCATCCATGACGTGATGGCGCCACCGTCATCATCACTCGGATCACCACACGCGGGAGGGGACTGTCGTGCGCCGACACATCTGGGGAACGGCCGCCGCGCTCACCCTGTTCACGGGCCTCGTCCCGGTGGCATCGGCGCAGGCCGCGGCCCCGCACAGACCCGGGCCGCTCCCCCTGGAGCGGCTCTTCGACAACAGCGCGGTCAGCGACGACGCCCGCCCCCTCGACGCGGACTTCGACGGGTCGGGCGGCTCGCTGTCCGCGCGGGACCTGTCCGCCGCGGGCTGGACTCCCGGGCGCTCACTGGCCGTTGACGGTGCCCGGCTCACCTGGCCGCGCACGGCTCCGGGCACACCGGACAACGTGCGCGCCGACGGCCAGGCCGTGCGGGTGCGAGGCCGCGGCGACGCCCTGGCCTTCCTGGTCGCGGGCACGGGCGGCGAGGCGAGCGGCACCGGCACGGTCCGCTACCGCGACGGCTCGCGCGGCACTTACCGTCTGACGGCGCCCGACTGGCGCTCGGGCCCGCTCGCCACGAAGGCCGTGGCCCTGCCGCACGTCAACACGCCGGGGGGCCAACTCGCCGAGAAGGCACGGCTGTACGTGGTGACCGTGCCGCTGGCCCGGGGACGCGAGGTCGCCTCGGTGCGCCTGCCGCGCGATCCCGGCGCCGCCGACCTGCATGTGTTCGCGCTCTCGGTGCGGGCCGCCGCCAAGGGCTGGACGGGCACCTGGTCGGCGTCGACCGCCGGGTACACGGCGGTGGGACCGTGGACCGACCGGACCCTCCGCCTCGTCGTGCACACGAGCACCGGCGGGCCGCGGGTGCGGATCCGGCTCGACAACACCTTCGCGGCGGCTCCGGTACGGATCGGCAGTGCGACGGTGGCGGTGCAGGAGTCCGGGGCGGGGGCCCGGGGCGAGCCGCGGCGGTTGTCCTTCCGGGGCGCTCCCGGCACCGAGATCCCCGCGGGCGCCCAGGCGTTCAGCGATCCCCTCGACTTCGACGTGCCCGCCGACGCGAACCTCCTGGTCAGCTTCCATCTGCCGGGCCCCGTGACGACGGCGCCCGTGCACAGCCAGGCCATCCAGCGCTCGTACGTCAGCGGCCCCGGCGACCATGCCGCGGACGGCTCCCCGGCCTCGTACACCTCGACGATCACGACGTGGCCGCTGCTCACGGGCGTCGACGTGGGCGGCGGGCCCGGCTCCGTGGTGCTGCTCGGCGACTCGATCACCGACGGCGTGAAGTCGACGCAGGACGCCAACCGCCGCTGGCCCAACGTGCTGGCGACGCGCCTGTTGAACCAGTCCGGCGTGCCGCGCTACGGCGTGCTCAACCAGGGCATCTCCGCGAACCGCGTGGTCGCCGACCGTTATCCGGGCGACGGCGTCTCCACCGACACCGGCGGCGTGAGCGCCCTGCACCGCCTGGACCGCGACGTCCTCGCCCAGACGTCGGCGCGCACGGTCGTGGTCTTCGAAGGGGTCAACGACGTGCGCTGGGGCGCGTCGGCGGAGCAAGTGATCGCGGGTCTGCGGGAGATCGCGGACCGCGCCCACGCGCGGGGGCTTCGGGTGGTCGGCGCGACGATCGCGCCGTGCGAGGGCGAAAGCCTGTGCACACCGGCGGCCGACGCCCAGCGCCGGGCGGTCAACGACTACATCCGCGACAACGACGACTACGACGCCGTGCTCGACTTCAACGCCGTGCTGCGGGATCCCGCGCACCCGGCGCGGATGTTGCCCGCCTATGACAGCGGGGACCATCTGCATCCGGGCGACGCGGGGCTCGCGGCGCTGGCGGACTCGGTGGACCTCAGGAAGCTGGCTCCCTGAGCCCCTGCTCCCCGAGGCCGTGGATCACACGTCCAGGTCCACCACGACCGGCGCGTGGTCCGACGCGCCCTTGCCCTTGCGCTCCTCGCGGTCCACGTACGAGTCGGTGACGGCCTTCGCGAAGGGCTCGTTCCCATAGACGAGGTCGATGCGCATGCCCTTGTTCTTGGGGAAGCCGAGCTCGCGGTAGTCCCAGAAGGTGAACGGGTGGTTGTACTTCAGGGGGCGCGGCACGACGTCGGTCAGGCCCGTCTCGCGCAGGGCCGCGAGGGCGGCGCGCTCGGCCTCGGTGACGTGCGTGGCGCCGACGAAGCGCGCGGGGTCCCAGACGTCGTCGTCGGTCGGCGCGACGTTGAAGTCGCCGAGGACGGCGAAGGGGCGCGGGCCCGCCGCGTCCTCGACGACGGCGGCCTTCAGGGCCTCGAACCACTGGAGCTTGTAGGCGTAGTGGGCGTGGTCGACCTCGCGGCCGTTGGGCACGTACACCGACCAGACGCGGACGGGGCCACAGGTCGCGGAGATGGCGCGGGGTTCGTCCGCGCCGTCGTACCCGGGGCCGCCCGGGAGGCCCTTGACCACGTCGTCGAGGCCGACCTTGGAGACCAGCGCCACGCCGTTCCACCGACCTGTCGCGTTCACCGCGGAGTCGTAGCCCAGCTCGCGGAGCTCGGCGGCGGGGAACTGCTCGGCCGTCGTCTTGGTCTCCTGGATGCACAGCACGTCCGTGCTGGTGTTCTCCAGCCAGGCCAGGAGCCTCGGCAGACGTGCGGTGATCGAGTTCACGTTCCAGGTCGCAATGCGCATGCCCCACAACCTACCGGGCGGCACTGACAGTCACAGATCGGCCGACTCCCCCGGCGTCAGACGCAGGTGCTCGGCGCCGCCCAGGGCACCGATCTGGCCGTCGTAGATCGGCCGGGCGAGGTCGGTGAGGAGCGCGTCGTGGATGTCGTAGGCGCGCCGCGGCTTGACCTCGCGCACGTAGTCGATGACCTCGGAGATCTTGTTCCAGGGGGCCATGACGGGGAGCATCAGCGTCTCGACGGGGTGGTCGGGCACCGTCAGCGCGTCGCCGGGGTGGAAGACCGAACCGTCGACCAGGTAGCCGACGTTGGTGATGCGCGGGATGTCCGGGTGGATGACGGCGTGCAGCTCGCCGTGCACCTGGACGTCGAACCCGGCGGCCGTGAAGGTGTCGCCGTGCCCGACGGTGTGCACGCGCCCGGGGAAGGTCGCCGAGATCTGGTCCGCGACGGACTTCAGGGTCCAGATCTCGGCGCCGGGGCGGGCCGCCATGGCGGCCCGCAGCCGGTTCTCGTCGAAGTGGTCCGGGTGCTCGTGCGTCACGAGGATCGCGTCGGCGCCGAGCGCGGCGTCGTCCTCGCTGAAGACCCCGGGGTCGATGACGAGCGTGCGACCGTCCTTGACGAGACGCACGCACGCGTGGGACTTCTTCGTGAACGTGGTGCGTGCGGGACGGGTGTCTGTGTCGGTCTCGGGAGAAGTCGTCATGCACCCATCCTGCTACTCCTGCGGCGTGGTTTCCTCGCGGATCACGGCCTGCGCGACCTTGAAGGCGGAGTTCGCCGCGGGGACGCCGCAGTAGACGGCGGCCTGGAGCAGGACCTCCTTGATCTCGGCCGGGGTGAGGCCGTTGCGCAGCGCGGCCCGGGTGTGGAAGGCCAGCTCGTCGAGGTGGCCGCCGGCGACGAGCGCGGTGAGCGTGACGCAGCTGCGGGAGCGGCGGTCGAGGCCGGGACGGTTCCAGATCTCACCCCAGGCGTAGCGCGTGACGAGCTCCTGGAAGTCCCCGGAGAAGTCGTCGGCGGAGGCGAGCGCCCGGTCGACGTGCGCGTCGCCGAGCACCTCGCGGCGGACCTTCATCCCGGCGTCGTACGGATCGGTCCTGACCCCTGCGGCCTCGGGCTGCTCCGCGGGGGCGGTGATCTCGGCCATGGGGGCGACGACCGGCGGGGCGAGGACCGGCTTGACGGGCGGCGCGGTGATGGCGGACTGGCCCGCCATCGTGTCGCCCGTGGCCTGCCAGGCGGACGAGAAGTGGCGTACGAGGAGGTCGGTGACCGCGGCGGGCTGCTCGACGGGCGCGAGGTGCGAGGCGCCGGGCACGACGGCGAGCCGCGCGTCGGGGATGCCCGCGACGAGGGTGCGCGCCTCGCCCTGCCCGGTGACCTGGTCCTCGGACCCCACCAGCACCAGGGTCGGCACGCCGACCCTGCCGAGCTCGGCGCGGACGTCGAAGGCGGCGAGCGCCTCGCAGGCGGCGATGTAGCAGCCCGGGTCGGTGGTGCGCACCATCTGCACGGCCCAGTCGGTGATCGCGGGCTGCGCCGCGACGAAGCCGGGCGTGAACCAGCGCTCGGGGGCGGAGCGGGCGATGGGGTCGAGCCCGTTGCTGCGCACGATCACCCCGCGCTGGCGGAACTCGTCGGCGGTGCCGAACCGCGGCGAGGCGGCGATCAGCGCCAGCGAGGCGACGCGCTGCGGGTGCCGGAGGGCGAGCTCGACGCCTATGGCACCGCCGAACGCGCATCCCGCGTACCCGAAGCGCTGCACCCCCAGCTCGTCGAGCGTCGCGAGCAGCCGCTCGGCGAGCTCCCCCACGGAACCGCAGGGGTGCGCGGGTGCCCCGCCGTGGCCGGGCATGTCGAAGCGGAACACCCGCCAGTGCCGGCTCAGCTCGGGTATCTGCCGGTCCCACATGTGCCACGTGGTCCCGAGCGACGCCCCGAGGATGAGCACGGGTGCGTCTTCGGGCCCGTCGAAGCGGTACTGGAGGGCAGGGGTATTCGTCTCACTCACCGCTCCACGCTAACCGGCGGAGTTTACGCGGGAGTCAGAGGGTTCCTACAAAGGGGAATGGATAGGGGACTGCTGCACAGACCCTCCACACGGCCTGCACGACATCGCCCGCGCCGCATCGTCCGCACGCGGTGCGACGTCGTCCGCACGGCCTGCGACGACAAGGAACCGCATGAGCGCACCGGCCCCGTCCCCCGCCACGCCCCACATCGACGCCGACTCCATGACCCGTCTCGTCCCCATGTCCGCCGCGATCGACGCGCTGGAGGCCGTGCTCGTGGCGGGGCTCGATCCGGCGGCGGAGCCGGCCCGCGGGATCGTGGAGGTGCCCGGGGGCCAGTTGCTCCTGATGCCGTCGGCCACCGCCTCGTACACCGGCGTGAAGATCGCCACCGTCACGCCGGGCAACGCGGAGCGGGGGCTCCCGCGCGTCCAGGGCCTGTATCTCCTCCTGGACGGGGTGACGCACGCGCCGCTGGCCCTGCTGGACGGCATCGCGCTGACGTCGCTGCGTACGCCCGCCGTGTCCGGTCTCGCGATCCGGCATCTGGCCGTGCCCGAGGCCGAGCGGCTGCTGGTGTTCGGGACGGGGCCGCAGGCGTGGGGGCACGTCGAGGCGGTGCGGGCGGTGCGTCCGGCGCTGCGGCACGTCGACGTGGTGGCGCGGAACGCGGAGCGCGTGGCGGACTTCGTCGGGCGCTGCCGTGCCGCCGGTCTCTCGGCGTCGGCGGCCGAGCCGCGGGACGTGGCCCGCGCGGACGTGGTCTGCTGCTGCACCACCGCGCGCGAGCCGCTCTTCGACGGCGCCCTGCTGCCCGACCACGCGACGGTCGCCGCGGTCGGCTCCCACGAGCCGGACGCCCGCGAGGTCGACGCCCGCCTCGTGGCCCGCGCCACGGTCGTCGCGGAGTCCGCCGACGTGGCCGCCAGGGAGTGCGGCGACCTGGTGCTCGCCGTCGAGGAGGGCGCCTTCGCCCTGGAGCGGCTGTGGACGCTGGACGCCCTGGTGCGCGGCGAGGTGAAGGCCGCGGACGGGCGGCCGCGGCTGTTCAAGTCGGCGGGCATGGCCTGGCAGGACCTGGGGGTGGCGGCGGCCGTGTACGAGGGGTGGAGCCGGCGGGCCTGAACCGGGAGCCGGAGGCGTCAGCGCTCCGCGGCGGCTGCCGGCTCGTACCGCGTCGTCTTCGACGCGCGGACCGCCAGGGCGAGCAGGGCCCATGCGGTCAGCCCGAGGACGCAGGCGACGACCGGCAGCTGCCCTGCCCCCACGCCGCTCACGGTCAGGCCGCCGACGGCGCCGCCCAGCGCGACCCCGAGGTAGGTGCCCGACGTGTTGAGCGCCAGCGCCTGCGTCGCGGAAGGACCGGCGAGCAGGTGGAGGCGCGCCTGGATCGCCGGGGAGTTCCAGAAGGCCATGCCGCCCCAGACCGTGCCCACCACGACGAGGACGGGGAACGGCACGGGCCGGACGAACCAGAACGTCCCCATCAGCGCCATGACGGCGACGAACGTGCCGATCCCGACGACCAGGCAGCGGTCGGGGCCCCACCGGTCGGTGGCCCTGCCGCCCGCCCAGATACAGACGACGCCCGCGACCCCGGAGAGGCCGAACGCCAGCGCACGCTGGTCCACGCCCGCCTCGCTCACCGCGTCCAGGTAGGGGGCGGTGTAGGTGAGCATCATCATGGAGCCGGTCATGAGCACGGAGTTGGCGAGGATCCCGAGGGACACCGGGGCGGCGGCCAGGGCCCTGAGCTGTTCGGCGACGCCCGGCACCTCGGCGGACCTGTCGCCCTCGCGCGGCAGCGTCGCGAGCAGGAAGGCGAGCGCCGCGGCTCCGGCCGCCGCCATCGCGACGAAGGTGGCCCGCCAGCCGAAGTGGCCGCCGATCCAGGTGCCGATCGGGACCCCGGCCGCGATCGAGCCCGTGACGCCGAGCGCGACGACGGCGACGTACCGGCCGATGTGGCTCCGCGGGGCGCGCTCGGCGGCGTGGGCGAACACGGCGGGGGTGGAGGCCGCCGCCCCGAAGGCCGCCGTGATCCGCAGGGCCACCAGCGCGCCGAAGCTGTCCGTCGACGCCGCCATGAGGTTCGCCGCGACGAACAGCGCGAAGGAGGCGGTGAACAGGCGCCGCCGTGACACCCGGGCCAGGGTGACGCCGGCGATCGGCGCGACCAGGGCGACGGTGAGGGAGAAGGCGGTCACCAGCTGACCGGCCCGCGCCTCGCCGACGTCCAGGTCCCCCGCCATCTCCGGCAGGACCCCCGCGATCACGTAGTCGTCGGTGTAGAGGACGAAGGCGGCGGCGAGCAGTGCGAACAGCCAGGCGGGCACGACGGGACTCCGGATCGGTCGGTGGCCGGTGCCGCGTCGGGCACCGGGATCAGTCGGGCTTCGGCATCAACAGCGAGCGCAGGTGCGCCCGCAGGGTCTTGCGGAGGCGGTCGGCGCCGAGCGATCCGTGCGGCGTCACCGCGTCGACGACCAGGCCGCCCAGGACGGCGACGACGCGTTCGGCCTCCTCGGCCGCCTCGGGCACGCCGAGCACGTCCAGGGCGTCCGTGATCACCAGGCGCATGTCGGCGGCCATCCGCTCGGTCACGGGGCGGAAGATCGGGTTGACCCGTGCGGCGACGATGAACTCCATCAGGACGATCGACTCGACGCGGCGCTCCTCGTCGACCGGGAGCAGCTCCTCCAGCAGGGCCTGGAGGGCGTCGACGGCGCGTTCGCCCGTGAGTCCGGCCAGGGTGTCGGTCGCGTACCGGGTGAGCCGCTTCCCCATGCGGTCGCCGACCTCGGTCACGGCCGCGACGAGGAGGGTGCGGTGGTCGTCGAAGTAGTGGCGGACCGAGCCGATGTTCCAGCCGGATTCGGCGGCCACCTTCCGCAGCGACACACCGCTGATTCCTTCGGCCACCACGAGACGGAAGGCCGCCTCGATGACATCTTTGCGGCGCTGTTCGAGGTCGATCCGAGCTGGCATTCCGGCACAATATCACGGCCGTGATAAACCGTGACCCTCTTCGTCCCCCGTGCCGTACGACTTCATTCCCTGTGCCGTACGACGCGCTTTTCGTCCCACACCGGTTCGGGCGCCTCGTAGACGGTTCCGTCGGAGCCGAAGACCAGGAAACGGTCGAAGTCCCTGGCGAACCAGCGGTCGTGCGTCACCGCGAGCACGGCCCCCTCGAAGCCGCGGAGCGCGTGCTGCAGGGCGTCGGCGGAGACCAGGTCGAGGTTGTCGGTGGGCTCGTCCAGCAACAGCAGTGTCGTGCCGCCGAGTTCGAGCAGGAGGATCTGGAAGCGGGCCTGCTGCCCGCCGGACAGCGACGCGAACTCCCGCTCCGCCGCGTCGGCCAGTTCGTAGCGGGCAAGGGCCCGTGACGCCTCCTCGCGCGGCAGTCCTTCGCGGTGCTCGTCGCCGCGGTGCAGGATCGACACCAGCGTGCGGCCCGCGAGGTCGGGGCGCCCGTGGACCTGGGCGAACCAGGCCGGACGGACCCTCGCGCCGAGGCGCGCCACCCCGGTGTGCGCGCTGTCGCCGCCGGCGAGCAGGCGCAGGAAGTGCGACTTGCCCGAGCCGTTGGAGCCGAGGACGGCGACCCGGTCGCCGAACCGGACCTCCAGATCGAACGGGTTCATCAGGCCGGTGAGTTCGAGCCCTTCGCAGACCACGGCCCGCTTGCCGGTACGCCCGCCGCGCAGCCGCATCGCCAGGTGCTGCCGCCGCGGCTGCGCGGGAGGCGGTCCCGCCTTCTCGAACCGCTCCAGACGCGTGCGCGCCGCGCGGTACCGCGAGGCCATGTCGGAGTTGTAGGAGGCCTTCTGCTGGTACATGTGCAGGAGGGCCTTCAGCTTGGCGCGCTCCTCGTCCCAGCGGTTGCGCCGCTCGTCGAAGCGCTCGAACCGTTCGGCCCGCGCCCGGTGGTAGGTGTCGAAGCCCCCGGGGTGGACCCAGGCGGTGTTCCCCGCCGCGCCGAGCTCGACGGTGACGGTGCTCTTCGCGGTGCGGGCGAGCAGTTCGCGGTCGTGGCTGACGTAGAGGACGGTCTTCGGCGTCTCGGTCAGGCGGTCCTCCAGCCACCGCTTGCCGGGCACGTCGAGGAAGTTGTCCGGCTCGTCGAGCAGCAGGACCTCGTCGGGGCCGCGCAGCAGGGCTTCGAGGACGAGGCGCTTCTGCTCGCCGCCCGAGAGGGTGTCGACCGCGCGCCGCCGGCACCGGTCGAAGGGCATGCCGAGGGCCGCGGTGGCGCACACGTCCCAGAGCACCTCGGCCTCGTAGCCCCCCGCGTCGCCCCATTCGGCGAGCGCGTCCGCGTATGCCATCTGCGCCGCGGTGTCCCCGCTCGCCTCCATGGCCGCTTCGGCCGCGTCCAGGGCGGCCGCGGCGCGACGGACGCGCGGGGCGGCCGCGGAAAGGAGCAGATCGCGCACCCGGTCGCCCTCGCGGGCGATGAACTGCCGCATCACGCCCAGGCTTCCGCCCCGGTTCACCGCGCCGCCGTGCGGCGCGAGGTCTCCGGCGACGATCCGCAGCAACGTGGTCTTGCCGGAGCCGTTGGCGCCGATCAGCGCGGCCTTGGCCCCCTCGCCGACGCGGAACGAGATGTCGTCGAGGAGCACCCGGCCGTCCGGTAATCCGTACGAGACGGAATTGACGTCTATGTATCCCACGACGGCGAAGTTATCACAGGCGTGATAAAAAGAATCGCCGAATAAACTCCCCCTACCGGGCGCCGCGGGAAGGAGTAGCGGGTCCAGGCGTCGCGGCGCGGAGGGGGAGCAGGGTTCGGCGAGTGGGCGGGGGCAGGGGGGCAGGGGTCAGGGAGTCGTCGTCGACACCACGTACACCATCGGGTGCTCGGCGTTCGAGCGGTCCACCACGACGTCCTGCGTCGGTGCCGGGTCGTCCTGCTCGTGGGTGAGGCCCGACCACGGTCCCGGGCCCGTGAACTCCCAGCCGACGACCTTCCGGTCGCGCTCGCTGATGGTGATGTCGTTCGGCTTGAGGTGGGGCGTGGTCGTGCCGATCTGCTGGAGGAACTTGTCCAGGCCCTCGTTGCTGGTGAGGAACTGGACGTACAGGCGGCTGGTGCGCCAGTTGTTCGTCTCGTAGTAGGCGACCTCTTCGGAGTACGGCGGGATCGGTACGTCGTACAGACGGCGCTGCACCTTGGAGGGCCAGCCCGCGGTGAGGCCCGTCGCGGAGTACTTGCTCTCCTTGTCGCGGCCGCTGTCGCGGCTCTGGTTCGCGGAGATCACCAGGTAACCGGCGGGGATGCCGATCAGGAGGACGATGATCGTCGCCGTCAGCCAGCGGCGCCGGATCATGTGGCGGCGGTCCTCGGTCTTGCCCCCGTCGCGGCCCGACGGTTCGGGGGCTCCGGGGAAGTCCGGGGACGAGGGTTGGCGGGGCACGGTCATCTGCTTACTGCGTTCCCTGGGAGGTGCGGTCGTTGGTGCGGCGGGCCTCTGCGTACCGCTCGTAGCGTTCGTAGCGCTCCACGCGGCGGCGGTTGGCGCGGCGGAAGCGGCGGGCGACCAGGCGGGCCAGGTCCGCGGCGCCGACCATGCCGGCCTCGGGGCCGAGCTGGGCGCGGGCGATACGGGCCTCGGGGCGGTAGCCGCGGCCCGTGAGGTGGCGGCGGAAGGCGTCGCGGGCCGGGCCGATCAGGAGGTCGTCGGCGGCGCTGACGCCGCCGCCGATCACGAAGCAGGAGGGGTCGAGGGCGGCCGCGAGGTTCGCGATGCCGACGCCCAGCCACTGGCCGATGTCCTGGAGGAGCTCGACGCACATGGCGTCGCCCTCGCGGGCCAGCTCGGTGATGAGGGGGCCCGTGATGTCGGGGACGTTGCCCTTGACGCGCTCGATGATGCCGTACGCCACCGGGGAGTCGGCGGCGGCCAGCTCGCGGGCCTCGCGGACCAGGGCGTTGCCGGAGCTGTACTGCTCCCAGCAGCCGCGGTTGCCGCAGGGGCAGCGGTGGCCCCCGGGCACGACCTGCATGTGCCCGAACTCGCCCGCGACGCCGAACTTGCCGCGCTTGACCTGGCCGTCCTCCAGGATGGCGCCGCCGATGCCGGTGCCGAGCGTGATCATGACGAGGTGGTCCTCGCCGCGGCCCGCGCCGAACCGCCACTCGGCCCAGGCGGCGGTGTTCGCGTCGTTGTCGACCATCACCGGGACGGCGAGACGACCCGA
Organism: Streptomyces sp. NPDC025651; assembly: GCF_055558735.1. Lineage (NCBI taxonomy): Bacteria > Bacillati > Actinomycetota > Actinomycetes > Kitasatosporales > Streptomycetaceae > Streptomyces > Streptomyces sp. NPDC025651. The sequence goes on along the minus strand of NZ_JBVHLZ010000008.1, from coordinate 144,498 downwards.
GATGCGGTCGCGCAGGGGTTCGTTGCGCCAGGAAAGGTGCGGGGCGAACAGGACGCGGTTGCGGTCCGCGTCCACCCAGCCGGCCGCGCCGATGCCGACCGCGTGCACGTCGTGCCGGTCGGAGAGGTCGAGGACCAGCTCGACGATGGTGTCCTCGACGACGCGGGGGCTCTTGGACTTGTCCGGGGTCTCCGTGCGGAGGGTCTCCAGGATGTTGCCGTCGGCGTCGACGACCCCCGCCATCACCTTCGTGCCGCCGATGTCGATGCCGACGGTGGGGACGCGGGGTGCCGTCAGATGGGACCGGCGCTCACGCGTGCCCACGGTCCGCAGGACGGTGGCTCGTGCGGAGCCGCGGTGGGCTAGGTCGCGGTAGGTGCTCATTGCCTGGATTCTGCCTCACTCCAGCCGGGGCCCGCACAACGGGCACAGGGGGCTGCGCCCCCGTCAGGGGCGCGGGGAACTGCGCGAGCAACCACGAAAGAGCCGCAGTCGCATCTGCTCGGTCGTCCGGCAGACGCGACTGCGGCTTTTCGTGGGCTGAGCGCGCAGTTCCCCGCACCCCTTACGGGGCGCGGTCCTCCAGTTCGTGACGGAGGTCGTCCAGCTCGGAGCCGCCCGCCATCTGGCGGGTCAGTTCGTCGAGGGTCACCTCGTCACGGGTGTAGCTGCCGAACATCGCGCCCCGCTTCAGGAGGACGAAGCGGTTGCCGACCAGGTACGCGTGGTGCGGATTGTGCGTGATCAAGACCACGCCCAGGCCCTGGTCCCGCGCCGCGGCCACGTACTTCAGGACGACGCCCGACTGCTTGACGCCGAGCGCCGCGGTCGGCTCGTCGAGGACGAGGACCTTCGCGCCGAAGTAGACCGCCCGTGCGATCGCCACGCACTGGCGCTCGCCGCCCGAGAGCGTGCCGATGGGCTGGTCCACGTCGCGCAGGTCGATGCCCATGCGCAGCAGCTCCGCGCGGGTCGTCTCGCGCATGAAGTCGACGTCCATGCGGCGGAAGGGGCCGACCCCCTTCGTCGGCTCGGAGCCGAGGAAGAAGTTCCGCCAGACCGGCATCAGGGGGACGACCGCGAGGTCCTGGTAGACCGTGGCGATGCCCCGGTCCAGGGACTCCCGGGGCGAGGACAGCTTCGTCTCCTCGCCCTCGATGCGGAACGCGCCCGCGTCGTGCTGGTGCAGCCCTGCGATGATCTTGATCAGGGTGGACTTGCCCGCGCCGTTGTCGCCGAGGACGCAGGAGATCTCCCCCGCGTGCACCTCCAGGGAGACGCCTTCGAGCGCGCGGATGTTGCCGTAGTACTTGCTGACGTCGTCGAGCTCGACGAGCGGGGTGCGGGAGGCGGTCTCCGGCACGGCGTCGGTCGGTGTCTCGGTCACTTCGTCGCCTCCGCGCGCTTGCGGACCCAGTGGTTGAGCAGGGTCGCCAGGAGCAGCATCACTCCGAGGAAGAACTTGAACCAGTCCGGGTTCCACTCGGCGAAGACGATGCCCTTGCTGACCATGCCGAAGATCAGCGCGCCCACGGCCGCGCCGACCGCGGAGCCGTAGCCGCCGGTGATCAGACAGCCGCCGATGACCGCCGCGATGATGTAGATCAGTTCGTTGCCGACGCCCTCGCCGGACTGGACGACGTCGTACGAGAAGAGCAGGTGCTGGCCGGAGATCCAGGCGCCGAAGGCGACGCCCATGTACAGGCCGATCTTGGTCGCCGCGACCGGGACGCCGACCGCGCGGGCCGCGTCCTCGCCGCCGCCCACCGCGAAGATCCAGTTGCCGACGCGGGTGCGCAGCAGGATCCAGGTGGCGACCGCGATCAGGGCGAGCCACCAGACGATGGTGATCTTGAAGTCGACGCCGCCGACGGTGATCGACGAGGCGAAGACCTCCTTGGCGGAGGAGAAGCCCTCCATGTCGGAGATCGACTTGGTGGAGACCGTGCCGCTGATCAGCTTGGTGAAGCCGAGGTTCATGCCGGTCAGCATCAGGAACGTGCCGAGCGTGATGATGAAGCTCGGTGGGTCGGTGCGGGTCAGCATGACGCCGTTGAAGACGCCGATCGCGAGGGTGGCCAGGAGGGACACCCCGACGCCCACCCAGACGTTCGCCGTCATCTGGTAGCTGAACATCGACGAGATCAGCGCGGACGTCGTCACCATGACGCCCGCCGACAGGTCGAACTCGCCGCCGATCATCAGCAGCGCCACCGGCACCGCCATGATGCCGATCGTGGAGGCGGCGTAGAGGACCGTGGCCAGGCTCGTCGTGCGCAGGAAGCTGTCCGCGACGACCGCGAAGAAGATGAAGACGGCCACGGCGCCGACGACCGAGCCGAGCTCGGGGCGGCCCATCAGCTTCTTCAGGGGCGAGGTCTTCAGGAGGCGCTCGTCCGTCGTGGTTTCCGGTGCGGGCGCGAGGTCTTTCGCGGTCATCGGGTCCCTCGCTTCGCGTATTCCTCCAGCTCGGCGGCCTGGTCCTTGGTGATGATCTGCGGCCCGGTCAGCACCGGCCTGCCGCCGCCGAGGACGTCGGCGTTGTACTTGTACAGCCACAGCAGGTCCACGGCCTCGTAGCCCTGGAGGTAGGGCTGCTGGTCGACGGCGAAGCCGAGGGCGCCGGACTTGAGCCCGGCGGCGACCTTCTCGTTGAGGTCGAAGGTGTCGATCTCCGCCTTGCTGCCCGCGCCGTCCTTGGCCTTCACGGCGGCGTCCGCGAAGGGCGCGCCGAGCGTGACGACCGCGTCCACGTCCTTGTCGGACTGGAGCCTGGCCTCGATGGAGGACTGCACGTCGGGCATGTTGGTGCCCGTCACGTAGAGGTTCTCCATCTTCCCTTCGAAGGTCTTCTTGGCGCCCTCGCAGCGCTGCTCGTGGCCGACGTTGCCCTGCTCGTGCAGGATGCAGAGCGCCTTCTTCCTGCCCCGCTTGGTGAGCTCCTCGCCGACGGCCTCGCCCGCGATCGTCTCGTCCTGCCCGATGTGGGTGAGCGCCCCGAACTCCTTGGACTCCGCGGAGCCCGAGTTCACGGTGATCACCGGGATGCCGGCCTTCTTGGCGCGGGCCAGCGGGCCCTTCATCGCGTCCGGCTTGGCCAGCGACACGATGATGCCGTCGACCTTCTTGTCGATGTAGGAGTCCACGAGCTGGGCCTGCTGCTGGGCCTCGTCGTCGTGCGCGTACAGGAACTTGATGTTGTCCTTGCGGGCCGCCTCTTCGGCGCCGTTCTGGACGATGTCCCAGAAGGTGTCGCCATCGCCCGAGTGGGTGACCATTCCGAAGGTCCAGCGCGGCGTGCTCACCGCGGCCTTCCCCTGTGCGGCGGCCGCCTTGCGGGCGTCCTCGGCGCGCTTGCCTCCGGTACTGCTGCATCCGGTGAGGCCCGCGGTCACACCGAGCACCGCGACCAGCGCGGCGCCCACCGCTCGTACCCCTGTCTTCACCCTTGCCACGACGCCGTGCCCTTCTTGCTCTGCTGCTCTGTGCGGCCGGTCCGGATCCCCGGCCCCAGCCGCCCAAGTATCGACCACGCGGATCGCGCGTGTGTTCATCGGGTACCGCGGCGTGTGGTCACCTGGTTCCCCTGGCGGTGTACTTCTCCAGCTTCGGTACGTCCTTCTCGGTGACGATCGCGGGTCCGGTGAGGACGGGCTTGCCGCCTCCCAGGACGTTGGCGTTGGTCTTGTAGAGCCACAGTTCGTCGACGGCGAGGTAGCCCTGGAGGTAGGGCTGCTGGTCGACGGCGAAGCCGACCTCCTTGGCCTTGAGGCGCTTGACGACCTCGGCGTTCAGGTCGAACGTGTCGACCTCCGCCTCGCTGCCCGCGTCCTCCTTGGCCTTCACCGAGACCGCGGCGATCGGCGCGCCCAGCGTGACGACGGCGTCGATGCCCTTGGTGGCCTGCAGCTTCGCGCTGACGGACGACTGGGCGCCGGGCGCGTTGGTGCCCTCGACGTTCAGGTTCTCCACGGTGCCGTCGAAGGTCTTCCTGACGCCCGCGCAGCGCTGCTCCAGGGAGACGTTGCCCTGCTCGTGGATGACGCAGAGCGCCTTCTTCCTGCCGCGCTCGTTCAGCTCGTCGCCGACGGCCTCGCCCGCCACGGACTCGTCCTGGCCGATGTGGGTGAGCGCGCCGAACTTCGCGGAGAACTCGGCGCCGGAGTTGATCGTGACGACCGGTATCCCGGCCCTGGTCGCCTTGGCGAGGACGGCCTTCATCGCCTCGGGCTTGGCCAGCGTCACGACGATGCCGTCGACCTTCTTGTCGACGAACGACTGGACCAGCTCGGCCTGCCCCTTGGCCTCCTTGTCGTTGGCGTAGAGGAACTCGACGTTGTCCTTGCGGGCGGCCTGCTTGGCCCCGCTCTGGACGATGTCCCAGAAGGTGTCGCCCTCGCCGGAGTGCGTGACCATGGCGATCTTCAGGCGCGGTGTGGAGACGCCCTTGCCGCCGCCGTCGTCGTTCGCCTTGTCCTCGTCGTCCTTGCCGCCGGAGCCGCTGCAGCCGGCGGCCAGCGCGATCACGGCGATCAGGACCGCTGCCGTGCGGGATGTGCGCGTACGCATGGTGGGACCACCTCTTCTCCCGGCCGCCTCGGTGCGGCTGGGGGAGTTCTAGCGGTGGGCGCACGGGAGCGTCAATGGCTTTGTCAGAACATTCTGACGACCATGGGTGAGTTGGCGTCCGCGGTCGTCCGTCCGTCGAGATCTACGGCCGTACGAGGAGCTGGAACTCGAAGGAGTAGCGCGCCGCCCGGTAGACGTGCGAGCCGAACTCGACCGCACGCCCCGTGTCGTCGAAGGTCGTGCGCCGCATCGTGAGCAGCGGGGCACCGGCCTCCTCGGCGAGCAGCTCGCCCTCCTCCCCGGTGGCGGCGCGGGCGCCGACGGACTGGCGCGCGCTGTGCAGGGTGAGGCCCGCGGCGCGCATCAGACGGTAGAGCCCGGTGGCCTCGAGGCGCTCGGTGTCGAGGTCGAGGAGGCCGGTCGGCAGATGGTTGCGGAGGTGGGCCATGGGCTCGCCGTGCGCGAGCCGCAGCCGCTCGACGAGGTGCACCGCGTCCCCCTCTGCGACCCCGAGCGCTGCCGCGACCTCGGCGGACGCGGGCTCGACGGTGTTGCGCAGGACGCGGGTCTCGGGGCGCTGCCCCGCCGCCTCCAGGTCGTCGTAGAGGCTGCTGAGCTCCAGGGGGCGCTTGACCTGGCTGTGCACGACCTGGGTGCCGACGCCGCGGCGACGCACGAGCAGGCCCTTGTCGACGAGGGACTGGATGGCTTGGCGGACGGTGGGCCGGGACAGGCCGAGCCGCCCCGCGAGCTCGATCTCGTTGCCGAGGAGGCTGCCCGGGGTCAGGGCGCCGCGCTCGATCGCCGCCTCCAGCTGCTGGGCCAGCTGGAAGTAGAGCGGGACCGGGCTGCTGCGGTCGACGCCGAGCCGCAGCGCGACGGCGGGGTCCTTGACCGGCTTGTCCTGGGCTGCTTTGGCGACTGGTTTGGACACGGGGCGAGCGTAGTCCCGGGAAATGATGACGGGAAGTTCTGAAGTTCTGTTGTCCGGACAAAAGATGCACCGTACGCAAGGACTCTTCCGCTTCCGACCAGCACAGACGCATCAGTTCGCCCCCTCGGAGAGAGCTCCGAGGGGGCGATTCCGCATCCCCGGGGGGGCGACCGAGGGACAGCGCGTCAGGCGGCGTCCGGGTGGGCCTGGGTGAAGACTTTGCCGGAGTTGATGTAGGGGCCGTACTTGTCGGGGCCGTCTCGGTGCTTTTGTTCCCACTCGTCTCGTTGGGCTTTCTGTACGTCGCGCCAGGCTTTGAGCAGGGCGCAGGTGGCGTGGTCGAGTGGGGGCTACGCCTGCCTGCGCGGCTCTTGGGGGTGTCTGCCCATGCTTCGTAGGCGTTGTCGACAGATAGCTGCTCGACGATCCTGGCGGTGCCGCGGGTCACGTCGACTTCGGTCCAGGGCAGTCCTGTTGCTTCTCCGCGACGTGGGGCGCGGAACACCATGAGGTGCCACATGATGGACATGGGGTGTTGAACTGCGGCATCGAGGAACTCACCGGTCAGGTTGGGGTCCAGACCATGACAGAGCTGAGCCTTTCGCCGGTAACCCTCCAGCGGGCAATGCGTTCCCCTGTCCAGATCAGGGCTTCGGGGCGTTCGTATGTGGAGAGGGTGACGGAATTCGCCCGGTTACGTGCAGGCGAAGATGTCGAAGAAACGGGCCACGCGTGGTGCTCAACAACGCGCGACCGCGGGCGATCGGCACGACCGGGTCCGCGATCGGCATAGAGCCCAACAACACCTAAGAGGTGTCCCGTGACTGATCTTGGAGTTGGTGGGAGTAGGGTCGGCTGCAGTGCGACCCTCCCGCATATCCAGCAAGGGTGAGGTTGCACAGACGGGCAATGCCGAGCATGGCGTGATGGACTCCGTCACCCTTGAGTCGGCAATCGCGCAGGACCTTCCAGCCCTTCATCCGGGCGAAGGTGTGCTCGACGCGGGCGCGAACTTGCTTATGGGAGCGATTGTGCTGCTCCTTCCAATCCGGAAGCTCTTCGTCTCTGCGGCGGCGGTGCGGGATGGCCAGCTCGGTGCTCTGGTAGCCGACGTCGGCGATCGTCGTCGTGTTGCGGACGGCAGCCTTGGCGCCGGATTCCTCCCCGTCGACGATGAGGACGGTGCCCTTGCGGAACCGCTTGCGTGGCCGGAATGCGAGCAGCGGACCGAGGTGGCCGCCGAAGCAGCGCGGGCCCAGCCCGGTGAACGGACCTATCCAGGACGGCTCGGACGCCGTGATCACACCGGCCACACCGAGATCATCTCACTCATAGCCAGCGCCGATGGGCAACCCCTAATCGCCCTGGAGGTGGAGTTCCAGACTCGCGGCTTCCGCGCAACGCTCTGCCAGCTTGCGGACCTTCTCCAGGATGTCCCGCTCCCGCTGCCCCTTCACCAGGCCACAGGTGGCGTCGACCTCGGAGATGAACTGTGGCATATCCATCGACGTAAGGATCTGGGTGCGATACGGGTCCACGCGGTTGAGCATCGGCAGACTGCTGTTCACGCACAGACCAGCGAACAGGTCCGCCTCGTCCTGTACGAATTCCACCGTGGTCAGCCGACGCTTCTTGGAACTCGTCCCTCGTTGCGTCACCTGCATCAGCACTACGTCGACACCCATCCTCATGTCCCTTCCAGGATCCACGACACTCACCAAGGGCTCCGGATCGGGCACCAGGTTCCGTCCACCATCAGGACGGCGTCCGCCCTGTCACACCAGAATCGTCTCACTCAGGGCCAGCGGTTACGGGACAACCCTTACCCGTTCGTCTACTGGCCGTCCGTGGACGGCACGAATCAAGCGTTCATCAACGTCAGCGGCAGCAGTTCCGCGGATACGAACATCGGCATCAACTCCGGTACCTTCACCGACCCCGAAGGCAGTGAGATCTACCGGTGGCGGACGTTCTTCGACAACAACTTCTGCGTAGGGGAGCGCATCACCGCCAAGGGCAGCAAGCCGAATTCCTTGCAGTTCTTCATGAACTTGGCCTCCGCCTCCCACTCCTTGTGGAGGTTCTTGGTGAGCCTGGCGATGGTGTCCATGCCCTCCTAGATGTCGCCCTTGGCGCTCATCAGCGAGCCCAGCACGCCGAACGCGGACAGGTCGTGCGAGGCGGCCTTGAAATCGTGCAACGGCTTGCGGGTGTGGTCATCCACCTTGCCCAGCGCGGACGCCGCCTTGTGCAGGGACTTCGCGTCCTTCTTCAGGCCCGACATACCTGTCCGCCCCCGTGGGTTCAGATGGTTCTGCGTGTGGTGCGACGACTGGCCGACGGCCTCGGTCAGCGGTTGATGGACTGGATCTCCTGTACGTCCATGTCCTGGGTGGTCTCGAAGGTGCCATCCGGCAGATCACCCTTCGCTCCGCCCGTGCCGTGCCGTGCCGTGCCGTGCCACGAGACCTTCCACGTGACGGAAGCCGTGAACTGGAAGGGACCAGTTCCGGACGTGGACCTGGGTTAGGCCATCCCGCACGGCGGCTCCTGGTCCGCCTTGCCCTTGGCATACGGCTCGCCGATGCTGCCGTCCGCGTTGATCGGGCAGTCGCCGGATGCCGGGAAGACCTTGGCGTCCTCGGCCCCCGGCTCAATGTGGAGACCAACAGGTTCAGCGGTGGTCGTCGCCGTCATACCCAGGGCTGGCAGGCCGGCGGTGACGGACACGGGCCGGCCCGACCGGTCCGTGCCGCTCTCCGGCCGCTACGGGCCCCAGGCCCAGAGGCCGTGGCCGGCTTCAACCGCAAGCACAACCTGTTCACGCTCGCCGACTTCGACGGCCCCGCCCGTTCTCCGGGAACCGGTCGCCTCGCCTTCACACCGTCAGGCCCACGGGCTGCACGCCTCCACCTGGTTGTTGCTGTTGACGGTGCAGGCCCGCACCAGGAGGCCCTTGATGTTCACCCCGGCTTTGGAATGCGCGCTGCTGGACTTGGAGTCACCCTTTCCGCCCTCGGCCTTGCCGAAGATGCGGGTGGTCCACTCCCAGGTAGATCCGTTCTGCCAGTTGTAGCCCACCTCCATCCGCACTCCGTAGCCGTCAGCGGCGCGGTCCCACACGGTGCCCGACAGGCTCACCTTGTAGCCGTCCCACTCCACGCCGACGGAAGCGACGGCAGCCGTGAAGTTGGCGGCAGTGTCGGCGTAGCGGCCGTTGGGGTACGGGACGTATCCGTTGTCCCAGTGGTCGGGGCGCTCCACCGCCGAGGCCGGTGCGGCGGCCAGGGCCAGGGAGAGTGCGACGCCGAAGGTGGCGCCGGTGACTGCCTTGGACAAGCGAGTGGTCACGAATCTTCCCTTCCTCGTCGTGGCTCAGATGTCAGTGAGCCGGGCCTTGTAGATCCGCTTCTGCGTCTGGCCCGGTTGCGGGCGGGCCGCGACCCTCTGGGTCGGCCACAGGAAGTTGACCAAGTCGCTGCCGTATGCATCGTCGTCAGGAGCAGCAGTCCATACGCCACGGCCCGAGCGGTGCCTGGCGAAGGACTTCACATGCCGCAGTGGATAGGTCCACACGATCCGCGGACGCCCTGCGGACTTGTCGATCTTGAGTTGGTAGTCCGTGCCTGTCGCCCACAAGAACTGGGACTCCACCGGATCGGGCTGGAGATCGTGGCCGTTCTCGAATCGCTTGTCCTTCAGGACGGCGCTGTCCACCTTGGTGAGCTTCGCGGTCCCTTGCCACCCCGAAGGGCGGTAACCCACGATCTTGTCGCCGCCGAAGATCCACACAAGATTGCTGTTCGCGTCCCAGACGGCGCCGTGCGCCTGCCGGAAGGGCTGGAAGCCCCCTTGCGATTCAGGAATCCTCTTGAATGTGCCGGGCCCGTTCGGGGCCGCATACAGTTGAAAGCTCCCCCCGCTCCTTGCTCCCGGAGGCGGCGGATCCTTGTCGGGCAGCCCTCGCGTGCCGACCACGACAACGGCATCCACCGTCGGGAGGTACTCCAGGGAATGCGGGAAGATCTTGAGCCCGGTGTCCGAGCCGAGATGTACCGCATCCGAGAGGCGGTGGATCGTCACCCGTCCGTTGTCGGGGTCTCCCCCGCAGACCAGGAAGACAGACTCACCGCTGCGGAGTTTGCGGTACTTGCACTCCAGAGGGGCCCAGTCCAACCGACCACTGGGCGGAAACGTCGATTTCGGCTTCTCGAAGAAGTACGTCTCGTGGGGGCCTTCAACTATGTCGCCGGTGTAGTGGGTCTCGATGACGTTGTTCGCCGCGTCCACCAGAGCCACATGGAAGTTCTCCGCGGCCCGACCGGTCCGCCCGCCCTGGTCGGAGCCGTACGCCGGGGCAGCGAACGCGCTGAACGGCACCGCCGCAGCACCGGCCGCGAGCGAACCACGCAGCAACTGCCTTCTGTTTAAGTGCATCATGTCCTCTCTGAACGGTGCGTTGCACTTGTCGCACGCGTTCGTTATCAGTGACCTTCTTCAACGAGGTCCCTCAATGGGGATCGACTGGCTCGCGCCATTACGGCTCCAGCAAGGACTGCCGCCCGAACGGTGGCCGCTCTGAAGAAGCTCAGTGGCAGATGAGGTGCGAAGGCCGAGTGACTCACAACGGCAGGTGAGGTGGCCCCTTGGACGTACGGCAAGAGTGGCGGGTCACGATCCCATCGATCTCAGTGGGTCGAGCGCCAGGTACCGCACAGGTCGACGCGGCGGTCCCGTTCAACCGGCGTGGCAGGTGCCGTCCTGACCCACCGGCTGACGGGCGTCTGGTCCGCGACCAGGCGGTGGGCTGCACGCCCCTGGACAGATCTTGCTGCAGGGACGGATTCAACACTGGTTGAAGGTTGCGGCGTTGTACCAGATCTTCTGTACTCACCTGCGGCGGTCTGGCCCGTGTACTCGGCTGTCCCCCTGTCCTCTTGGAAGGTCATGTTCCAGCTCGCGGTGAAGAAGGTGTCGGGTCCCACCGCGCCATCGACCTCAAGGTGGCTGTGCCGCCTCTGCCATCGCTTAGTCGAGTACGTGGTCTCAGGCCCGAAACGGCAGTCGATATCCGAGATCTCCCAGGGCTTGTCATCGGATCGCAGTGATTTGTCCGCCCACAAGATCGCTTGCCACATCCCGGCGAGGTTGCTGTATGAGTGGGAAGAGGCCGACACGACGCCTTCGTCTGCCCAGTCGTCGCGTCCGACCCCCGTGCCGTGCACCACTCCCGTAGCCTCGTTGGCCGCGGCCGGCGTGACCGCGACGGCGGGCCCGACACAGACAGCCGTTGCCACGGCCGCCACAGCAGCTCGCCTGGGTATCGGCGTCAGCATGATGCGAAGTCCCCCTACGTCTTTGTCTCCTATGACGTTCTTCTCACGCGCTTCCGCAACAGGGCATGTGAGTCGAAGGGGCGCCGGCGCCTTTGGGATGCGACCTGGTCGGCTCAGAACCGCATTGCGCGAGGCCCACTGTTGCCGTGACGATCCGAGCGGCCAACCTATTCGAACTGCCTCGAATAGGTTGACATCGAGACGGAAAGCGGGGGTCCGATGGGGGTACGGATCCACTTCAGCGGTGATGACGTCCGGCGGGTGACGATCGCTCAGCGGCCCGCGCCGCTGTGGGAGATCGAGCGCAGCCTGCGTGCCCTGCAGGCGACGAACAGCGATGCGGCGACCGCGCCTTGGCGGGCCTGGGCGCGGACACGCCTGCCCCACAGCGCGCATCACCTGCTGACCCTGGTGCCGCCCAGCGGCCCCTGCCCCGATTTCCTGTCCCCGCTCGCACCCGCGCCCGACCTGGAGTGCGGCTTGGAACAGGTGCTGAGCACCCCGCGCTCCCTCCTGAACCGCGACATGGGACAACTCGCCGAGCGGCGCCGGCTCCCGCTCTGGGCACGAGAAGTGGGCCGGGGAGCACTGCCAGCTCTGCGCTCCCTGGAACAGGCCCTGCGCGACTACCACCAGAGGGTCATCCAGCCCGTACATCACCAACTTGCCGACGACTTGGAGACAGTCACAACGGGGCTGGTACACACGCTGTCCCAGCACGGCCTGGACGCACTTCTCTCGAGCCTGCACCCCTCGATCCGCTGGGATCCGCCCGTCCTGGATGTGGGCCACGAGGTGTTGGACGAGGACGTGCACCTCGACGGCTGGGGGCTCCATTTGGTGCCGTCGTTCTTCACCCCGACCAACGCCTTCTGCGTCAACCACACACCGCCCATGACGGTGATCTTCCCCATCACCCCCCAAGAGCCGTGGCGCCCGGGGCCCGGCCCAGGCCGGGCCCGTGCGACCGACACCCTCGCCGCGCTGCTCGGAGGCAAACGCGCCATGCTGCTGCGCGCCATCGCCGCCACCGACGGCATCACCACCACGCGACTTGCAGACACCGCCGCTCTCGCGCTCTCCACCATCAGCCATCACACTGCGGCCCTGCGCGACGCGGGTCTCATCACTACCCACCGCACCGGCACGAGCGTCCGCCACCGCACCACACCCCTGGGCCGCAGCCTGCTCCACGCCCAGCCCCGCGTCCTCGCGTGAACGCAGCCACTCGTCGGGGCTGCCTCCAGACGGGGACGGAACGTATCCAGCACGCGCAGTACCACCTGCCCGCTCTCAGTGAGCGACGGACGCCGGGAGTTTGGCTGGACCCACGGCGTCGCGTCTTCTGATGAGCGAGCTCGAAACCCTGCGCGAAGCCATCCGCCAGAACGCGAAAGCCTCTGGAGCGACTCGACACGGCCCGCGACGACGCCCTTCGCGGCTGCTGGTCCATGCGCTGCGGCCTCCTCACCCACCGCGTCAAGAAGCTCACCGCGCTCGTCGGCCCAACCCCCTGGCGGAACGTCGAGTTCTCGCTGCTCGAGGATGGCGCCCACCAGCGTGTGCATGCCGAGTTCGGGAAGCAGAAGCCACCATCTCTGAAGTTCTGTTGTCCGGACAGTTCAGTTGTCAGGACAAAGCATTGACAGGAGGGCCGGGGCGTCGCGAGGGTGGGGGCCATGCGTATCGGACTGATCGGAACGGGTCGCATCGGCGCCTTTCACGCGGCGGCCCTGAGCCGTCATCCCGAGGTGACGTCGCTGGTCGTCGCCGACGTGGACGCGGCGCGGGCGGGCGAGCTCGCCGCGCGGACCGGGGCGACGCCCGCGCCGTCGGTGGACGGCGTCTTCACCGCCGGTGTCGACGCCGTGGTGGTCACGGCGGCGACCTCGGCGCACGCCGAGCTCATCGGCAGGGCCGCGCGGGCCGGGCTCCCGGTGTTCTGCGAGAAGCCCATCGCGCTCGACCTGCCGGGCACCCTGTCCGCGCTCGCCGAGGTCGAGGCCGCGGGCACGGTGCTACAGCTCGGCTTCCAGCGGCGCTTCGACGCGGGGTACGCGGCGGCGCGCGAGGCGGTCCTCGCGGGCAGCCTCGGGCGGCTGCACACCGTCCGTGCGATCACCTCGGACCCGGCGCCGCCCCCGGCCGCCTATCTGCCGCTCTCGGGCGGCCTGTACCGCGACTGCCTGGTGCACGACTTCGACATCCTGCGCTGGGTGACGGGGCGCGAGGTCACCGAGGTGTACGCGACCGGGTCCGACGCGGGGCCCGCGATGTTCCGCGAGGCGGGCGACGTCGACACGGCGGCGGCCGTCCTCACCCTCGACGACGGCACGCTCGCCACCGCCACCGCGACGCGCCGCAACGGCGCCGGGTACGACGTCCGCATGGAACTGGCCGGTGAGCGCGACCAGTTGGCGGTCGGCATGGACGAGCGCACGCCTCTCACCTCGGTGGAACCGGCGGGCCCGCCCGCACCGGCCAAGCCCTGGTCCGGCTTCCTGGAGCGCTTCGCCCCCGCGTACGAGGCGGAGCTCGCCGCCTTCGTCGAGGTCGTGCGCGGCGAGCGGGCCAACCCCTGCGACGGCCGCGAGGCGCTGCGCGCGCTGCGGATCGCGGAGGCGTGCGAGCGCTCGCGCAGGGAGCGGCGCCCGGTGGCGCTGACGGAGATCGCCGGGGGCTGAGGCGGCCGGGCCCCGGCCCCCGCCACGCCGTCACCCCGTCGCGAGCACCGATCCCTGCGCCACCGCGCACAGCGTCTCCGTGCCGTCCTCGCCGACGGTGGACACCTCGCAGCGGACCACGGCCTGGCGGCGGCCCGTATGGGCCACGACGGCGCGGGCGACGAGCTTGACGCCGGTCGCGGGACGGACGTACTGGATGGAGAAGCCCGAGGTCAGCACGGCGGGCCCGAGGGTCGTTCCGGCGGCGAAGGTGATGCTGTTGTCGGCCGCGTAGGCGAGCACGCCGCCGTGCAGGAAGCCGTTCTGCTGGTGGAGTTCCTCGCGGATGCCGATCTCCAGCGTGGCCGCGCCCTCGCCGAAGCGCGTGATGCGGGCCCGGACGAGGCGGCTGAACGGCTGGGCGTCCAGGACCTTCTGGGCCATGGTGAGGTCGACGGGGTCGGCCGGCGGCTCGGCTGCTTCGGGCTCGGCGGCTCCCGACCCGGGCCCCGCGGGCAGGGGTTCGGCCGACGCAGGACCGGTCGACGAGGGATCAGCCGTCGTGGGGCTGTCCGTCCAGGGATCGGGCGACGAAGGATCAGCCGTCGAGGGCTCGTTCGTCCAGGGATCGGGCGTCCAGGGATCGGTCATGGACGACTTCTACCACCGGACGGGCCCTCCTCGTCCAGCAGTCCCGCGTCGTGCGCCAACAGCGCGATCTGCACACGGTTGTTGAGGTCCAGCTTCGTCAGGACCCGCGAGACGTGCGCCTTCACCGTGGCCACGCTCAGGAACAGCTGCGCGGCGATGTCCGCGTTCGAGCCGCCCCTGCCCACCGCGACGGCGACCTCGCGCTCCCGCTCCCCCAGCGCGTCGAGCCGGTCCAAGGCGCGGCGCTTCCTGTCCAGTTGGGGGTCGGTGCCGGTGACCTGGGTGATCAGCTGCTGGGTGACCGTCGGCGAGAGCACCGGCTCCCCCGCGGCCACCGCCCGCACCGCCGCGACGATCTCGGCGGGCGCGGTGTCCTTGAGGACGAACCCCGCCGCGCCCGCGCGCAGGGCCCGCAGCACCTGCTCGTCGGCGTGGAAGGTGGTGAGCACGATGACTTCGGGGGCGTCGGGGCGCTTGCGCAGCGCCTCCGTGGCGGCGAGCCCGTCCATCGTGGGCATGCGGATGTCCATCAGGACGACGTCCGGGCGGAGTTCGCCGACCAGCGGCGCCACCTCGATGCCGTCGCCCGCCTCGCCCACGATCTCGATGTCGTCCGCGCCGCCGAGCATGAAGGAGAGCCCGGCGCGCACCAGCGGGTCGTCGTCGACGAGCAGCAGCCTGATCGGTTTCATGACGCCCACGGTAGCCAGGCCTCCAGGTGGAATCCGCCGTCGGGTCCCGCCCGGTGGCCGAGCTTGCCGCCCGCGAGCGAGGCCCGCTCGGCGAGCCCGATCAGGCCCTGCCCCGAGCCGGGGACCTTCGGCACGTCGCCGGGCGGCGCGGGGTTGCGCACGGACAGGGTCAGGCCCTCGCCCGGCGCGCCCTCGACGGCGACGGTCACCTCGGCGCCGGGGGCGTGCTTGCGGGCGTTGGTCAGGCCTTCCTGCGCGATGCGGTAGGCGGTGCGGCCGAGGGCGGCGGGCACGGCGTCGGGGTCGGTGACGCGGTTGTCGAGGACGACCTTCATGCCCGCCTCGCGGGACTCGGCGACCAGCGTGTCCAGGGCGGCGAGCGTGGGCTGCGGGCGGTCCGGGGCGTCCGCGTCGCCGCCGCGCAGGACGCCGATCACCTGGCGCAGGTCCTGCAGGGCTTCGTGCGCGCTCTCCCTGATGACGCCGGCCGCGCGGGCGATCTCCGCGCGGGGCGCGTCCGGGCGGAACTCCAGGGCGCCGGCGTGGACGCTGAGCAGGGTGAGGCGGTGGGCGAGGACGTCGTGCATCTCGCGGGCGATGTCCTCGCGGGCCAGGCGCTGGGCCTGTTCGGCGCGCAGGGCGGCCTCGTTCTCGGCGCGGACGGCGCGGTCGCGCAGGCTGAGCAGGAGCTCGCGGCGGGAGCGGACGAACATGCCCCAGCCGACGACCGCCCCGGTCAGCACGGTCCCGAAGGCGATGGAGACCCCGTAGGGCATGTCCGCGTCGGGGCGCAGCCAGTAGGTGAAGGGGACCACCGCGATCGAGGCCCCGCCGATCCACGCGACGTACCGGAACGGCCGGTGCACGGCGAGGGTGAAGAGCGCCACCGCCGCGGCGCCGCCCGCCGTGTCCGAGACCACCGCGACCGGCACCATCGCGACGGCGAGGCCGACCGGCCAGCGTCTGCGCAGCCAGACGGCGGCGCAGGCGACCGCGCCGACGACCTGGTCGAACTCCGCGAGCCCCGGGGAGACGTGCGGGTTGTCGCCGACGGCGTCGGCGCCGATCATCCCGATGAAGAGGGCGGCGAGGAAACAGGTGAAGTCGGCGATCCAGTCCCGTACGGTCCGCCGGGACTTGCGCCCGGCGCGGCTCGGGTCGAACTCGCGGGCGATGGAGGAGGGCAGCGTCCACGGACTCCTGGCCAGCGGCCCGGGGCCGGACTCGGCCGCGGGCTCGGGGCGGGGCGTGGACTCAGTACCGCTCATGGTCGACAAATCTACGCTCAGCTGAGGGGCAGGGCCGCGCCCCGCACATGATCATCGACCAAAGTCGCGCGGGTCCCCGACTTTCGGACCCGGCTCCATGAGGGATCCTCGCCCGGCGGCGGATGTCCGCGGGGAAGGCACGGGGCGAGGATCGCCTCATGAAGCAGCTTCTGGAATTTCTCGGAGTGATCCTGCTGGTCCAGGGCGCGGTCGGCCTGATCCACCGGTTCACCGGTGAGCTGCGCGGCTGGGGTCTGGTGCAGCGCCTGGGCTTTTCCGACGGCTACGAGACGTACGCGAGCGTGGCGCTGATCGTGCTCGCGTGCGCGGTGTTCGCCGCCGTGGCGAGCCGGAGGGAAGGGTGACCGGGTCCGGCCCGCACGGCGGGGGCCGACTGCTCAGCAGCTGTGGTCGACCAGGTCGAAGGACGCGTAATGGTCGGCGGTGTAGTAGTCCTCCTGGCTCTTCTCGCCGGTGACGATGCGGCGGGCGCCGCGGTCGTCGGAGCCCGGCGTGATCACCGTGTACTCGTGGTAGTAGCCGGAGCTCTGCTGCGGCAGCTCACCCTCGCGGTTCTGGAAGACGGTGCCGTCCTGCGGGAAGGGGTAGGGGCCGCCCTTCTCGATCAGGTCGAGGGTGTCGTGCGCCTGGGAGGGCAGCGCGGAGTAGCAGATGTCGCCGACGGCGGTGACGGAGTACGCGACGGGGGCGGCCGGCGCGGCGCTCGCGGTGGCCGTGACGGGGCCGCCGACGAGCAGGGCGGCGGCCAGGGCAGTGACGCTGAGAATTCGTGGGGGGATACGCATGGGTCCAGTGTGACGCGCGTAGAGGTTGGCGTGTCAACGTCAAGTGCACTGAATTTTCCAGGAGTTAACCACGTGCCGCCGACCGGACACCGGACGTCCTCCCGCGCCTCAGCCGACGACCCGCCGCCCCCACCCCGTCCCCACCAGCACCAGCGCCGCGCCCAACAGGCCCGCGACGCCGAGGTGTTCGCCGCCGAGCGTGACGCCGACGGCGGCCGCCCACAGCGGTTCCGTGCCGAGCAGCAGACCGACCCGCGACGGGGAGGTCCTGCGCACCGCCCACATCTGCACGAAGAAGGCGAAGAGCGTGCAGCAGACGGAGAGGAAGAGCAGCCCCGCCCACGCGCGCGGCCCGAAGCCCGTCGCGACGGACCACGGCGCCTCGCCGACCCCGGACGCCGCGAGCACCGCGAACACCAGGACGGCGCCGCCCAGTTGGACCGTGGTGAGGGAGAGCGAGTCGGCGCCCCGCACGGCCTTCATCCGGGACATGGCGAGGACGTGGGCGGTGCGGGCGAGGGCCGCGAGGAGGATCAGCAGATCGCCGGGCGAGGGCGCGGTGAAGCCGCCGCCCTGGGTCAGCAGGGCCACGCCGAGCACGGAGAGCCCGGCCGCCGCGAGGAAGGCGCGCGGCGGCCGCGCGCGCCGCGCCACGGACTCCGCGAGCGGCGTGAAGATCATGGTGAGGCTGATGATGAGGCCCGCGTTGGTCGCCGAGGTGTGGACGACCCCGTACGTCTCCAGGAGGAAGATCCCACTGAGGATCAGCCCGAGGACCGCGGCCCCGCGCCACTGCGCCCCGGTCAGGGAGCGCAGCGAACGCCATCCCGCCGCCACGAGCGCGGGCAGCACCACGCCGAAGCGCAGCACGAGCACGGCGATGACCGTGTGCGTCGTGGTGATGCCCTTGGCGGCGAGATAGCTGGCGCCCCAGACCACGGCGACCAGCAGCACGGGCAGGTCGGTGAGCCAGGTACGGCGCGGGGCGAGCGCGGCGGGGGTGGCGGCGAGCGACGACACGGGCGCGGTCTCCAACGGGCGGAAGGGTGTGGAGACTTCGGCGGCTCGCACGCGGAGCGCACACCGTATCCGACGAAGATCGCGCCGGGAAGACCTCGGTGACCGCCCTCAGGAACGGCCGTGCTCCGGGCGGCCCGCGCGCTCGTACGTACTGATGACGACGCCCGTGGACGTCGTACGCGACTGCGCGAGACGGAAGGCGGTGGGCCCGCCCCCCTCCTCGAAGAAGCGCTTGCCGGTGCCCAGGGCGATGGGGAACGTCAGCAGATGCAGGGTGTCGATCAGGTCGTGCGCCAGCAGGGTCCGGGCGAGGTTGCCGCTGCCGTGCATCTGGATCTCGCGTCCGGGCTGCTCCTTGAGGGCGGTGACGTCCTTGACGAGGTCGTCGCGGCCGATGATCCGCGTGCCGTGCCAGTCGGCCCGGGTCAGGGTGGTGCTCGCGACGTACTTCGGCAGGGAGTTGAGCCGCGAGGCCACCGGGTCGGCGGGGTCCGTCATCTTCGGCCAGTACGCGGCGAAGATCTCGTACGTGCCCCGGCCGAGCAGGAAGGCGTCGACCCGGTCGTACACCTCGTTGATGAACGCGCCGAAGTCCTCGTCGTTGTAGGACATCGACCAGCCGCCGTGCTCGAATCCGCCGCTGCGGTCCTCGTCCGGGGCGCCCGGGCCCTGGAAGACCCCGTCGAGGGTGAGGAACTGGGTGAGGGTGAGCTTCATGGCGAACGCCTTCCTTCTCGGTCGAGGCTCTTTCCCCCTCAGACTCCGCGGCCGCCAGGAAGTCATCGCCGCGTCCGACGACCACGTCCGACATCCATGTCCGATCACCGCGTCCGATTACCGCCAGCCCGCGCCCACCCCGACGCGTTTCATTGAACCCGCAAGAACTTCTCGCCCACAGCGGCGGATACCGACGCATACACATGCAGAAGAGGTACGGACATGTCGACTCTCACCGGCAAGAAGGCCCTGGTCACCGGCGGCAGCCGCGGCATCGGCGCGGCGATCGCGCTGCGCCTGGCCGAGCAGGGCGCGGACGTGGCGATCACCTACGTGCACAGCGAGGACGCGGCCCACGAGGTCGTCGCGAAGATCGAGTCGATGGGGCGGCGCGGCTTCGCCGTCCGGGCGGACGCGGCCGACGCCGGGGACGCGGCGGGCGCCGTGGAGCGCGCGGCCGACGACCTGGGCGGCCTCGACATCCTGGTGAACAACGCGGGGGTCGGCGTCCTGGGACCGATCGGCGACCTGACGCTCGCGGACATCGACCGGGTCATCGCCGTCAACGTACGCGGGGTCTTCCTGGCCTCGCAGGCGGCGGCCGGCAGGCTCCGGGACGGCGGCCGGATCATCACCGTCGGCAGCTGCATGGCACAGCGGGTGCCGGGCCCCGGCGGCACGCTCTACGCGACGAGCAAGGCCGCCCTGATCGGCCTGAACAAGGCGCTCGCACGGGAGTTGGGCGGGCGCCGGATCACGGCGAACCTGGTCCAGCCGGGCCCCATCGACACGGACATGAACCCGGCGGGCGGCCCCTTCGCCGACGGGCAGAGCGCCATGACGGCGCTCGGCCGCTTCGGCTCCGCCGACGAGGTGGCGTCCCTGGTCGGCTACCTGGCCGGGAACGACGCCGCGTACATCACCGGCACCGAGCTGTCGGTCGACGGCGGTCACGCCGCCTGACCTCTCGGCCGCGAGGGAGGTTGGGTGCGGGGCGCACCGGGGCTGTCCACCCGGTGCGCCCCACGTTCGGTGGGGGCGGGTCAGCCGCCCAGCTCCTGGTGGCGGGCCGCCAGCTTGGCGGCGCCGTCCTCGGTCAGCGAACCGAACAGGCGCAGGCGGGAGATGCCGCCGTCCGGGAAGATGTCGATGCGCACGTGCGTGCCGACGACCGGGGCGTCCAGGACGAAGCGGTGGTTGGTGTCGGGCTGCAGCCGGGTGCGCGGCAGCGCCTCGACCCACTCGCCGTCCGCGCCGTCGCGCACCGAAAGGGACGCCCAGCCCGCCGAGTTGCCCTTGAGGTACGCGGTGTCGATCTCGACGGCGCGGATCTCGGACTGCTGCACCAGCTGGTAGCGGATCCAGTCGTTGCCGGTGTCGCGGCGCCGACGCGTCTCCCAGCCGTCGTCCATCTTGCGGGAGCGGCCCGGCTGGATGGTGTTGGTGGCCGGGGAGTAGAAGCGGTCGGAGGCGTCCTCGACCTGGCCGCCGTTCTCCAGGGCGACGACGTCGAACGTGCCGAGCGCGGCGAGCCACTTGGGGTCGGCCGCGACCTCGCCGTACACGCGCAGGCGGGCGATGCCGCCGTCGGGGTGCTGGTTGACGCGCAGGTGCGTGAAGCGCTGCTCGACGTCGACGGCGAAGCCGTTGGCGGCGTGGCCGCCGACGGGCGTGCGCGGTACGAGGGTCGTCCACTTCACGTCGTCGCCGAGGAGCTCCTCGGGGGTCGGCGAACCCTCGACGCTGGTGCCCTCGACGGACACGGCCTGCGGGTAGTTGCCGCGGAAGTGGGCGGTGTCGACGACGATGCCGCGGATGACACCGGGGGCGCCGAGCCGCACCAGGGCCCAGTCGTGGTCCTCGGCGGTGGGCCACGGGTGCTCGGCCGAGACGCCGCGCCTGCGGCGGGTCTCCCAGCCGTCCATGACCTTGCCCTTGTGCCCGAAGTGCTCCGGGTCGAAGACGGCGTCGTGCGGGAGCAGCAGATTCTCGCGCATCGCGAAGAACTCGTCGTTGGCGGCGATCACACCGGCGCCGAGCTGCCGGTCGGCGAGGTTGGCGTACTGGGTGAAGGGGAAGTCGGCCGTGCGGTAGTCGGCGAAGGGCTCGCCGCCGCCGTAGGGGCTCGCGTCACCGGTGAAGGAGGGCAGAGGAGATATGTGCTGCGCCGTCACTGTTTCAGTTGTTCCTTTCCAGAAGTCGGCCTGCGGGTTCGCTGAACTCGCCGCCGTGCAGGATGCGTTCGCCGCGCAGCCAGGTGGACTTCACGACGCCGCTGAGCGTCTTGCCCGCGTACGCCGTGACCCGGTTCCGGTGCTGCAGTTCCGCGGGATCCACGGTGAAGGTCTCGTCGGGCGCGAGGACCGCGAAGTCGGCGTCGCGGCCGACCTCGATGGCGCCCTTCTGGTCGAGTCCGACCAGCTGTGCGGTGCGCGTGGACATCCAGCGCACCACGTCGTCCAGGGTGTGACCGCGCTTCTTCGCCTCGGTCCAGACGGCGGGCAGGCTCAGCTGCAGTCCGGAGATGCCGCCCCAGGCGGTCGCGAAGTCGTCGGTCTTCAGGTCGGCGGTCGAGGGGGAGTGGTCCGTCACGACGCAGTCGATGGTGCCGTCGGCCAGCGCCTCCCACAGCAGGTCCTGGTTGCCGGCCTCGCGGATGGGCGGGCAGCACTTGAACTCGCTCGCGCCGTCCGGGACTTCCTCGGCGGTCAGGGTCAGGTAGTGCGGGCAGGTCTCGACGGTCAGCTCGACGCCCTCGCGCTTGGCGGCGGCGACGAGCGGCAGGGCGTCGGAGGAGGAGAGGTGCAGTACGTGGACCCGCGCGCCGATCCGCTTGGCGACGGCGATGAGACCTTCGATCGCCGTGTCCTCGGAGATACGGGGCCGGGTCTGAAGGTAGTCCGCGTACTTGGGGCCCTTGTTCCTGGGGGCCGCGTCGAGCTCGTGCGGGTCCTCGGCGTGCACGATGAGCAGCCCGCCGAAGCCGGCGATCTCGGCCATGGAGGTGGCGAGCTGGTCCTGGTCCAGCTCGGGGAACTCGTCCACGCCGGACGGCGACAGGAAGCACTTGAACCCATAGACACCGGCTTCGTGCAGCGGCTTGAGATCCTGCACGTTGTCGGGGAGGGCGCCGCCCCAGAAGCCCACGTCGATGTGGGCCTTGGCGCGGGCGACGTCCTGCTTGGTCCGCAGGTTGTCGACCGTCGTGGTGGGCGGAAGGGAGTTGAGGGGCATGTCGACCAGGGTGGTGATGCCGCCGGCGGCCGCGGCGCGGGTGGCGGTCCAGAAGCCCTCCCACTCCGTGCGGCCCGGGTCGTTCACGTGGACGTGCGTGTCGACGAGGCCGGGGAGCAGCGCGTCGTCCCCGAAGTCCTCCAGGCGCGCGCCGTCCGGGACCACGGCGTCGTACGCGCCGAGGGCCACGATCTTCCCGCCACGGACGGCGACCGATGCGGGCCGCGTCCCCTCCGGGGTGACGACACGGGTGGAGCGAAGGACCAGCTCCACGTCGGCACCCACAGTCGCGACCACGTCCACGCCCTTTTCGGACACCCCGCGTCCCCTTTCTTCTGTTCCGCTACACAGACCTTTTGCTTCCGCTTAACGGAATTCAACGTTCTGTTGAAGGAGTTTTCACGCTCGATCTCGCGGCGTCAAGGGTGTGCTTGCGCACCCGCTCCGCACCCCACGCCGCACTGGACGTTTCCACAACGTGGAATTAGAATTCCGCTTGCCAGAACGTACTTACGCACAACCTGAGCGTCAAGAGATCACGGGACAACCCCGCGGAGACACGGACAAACACACCCTGACCGGCGACGACGTCAGCCCGCGCAAGAACCCCTGTGAAGAACCGCCCGGTAGGCTGCTTCCTTGCCTGCCAGCACCGAAAGGAACGCGCCGTGCCGACGTCAAGCGCCAGCGACGCCCCTGCTGAAGTCGCCGCCTCAAAGCCCTCCGCCGCGAGCGGTGGTGTTCAGTCCCTCGAGCGCGCCTTCGACCTGCTCGAGCGGATGGCGGACGCGGGGGGCGAGGTCGGCCTCAGCGAGCTCTCCGCCAGCAGCGGCCTGCCGCTCCCCACGATCCACCGCCTCATGCGCACGCTGGTCGCCTGCGGCTACGTACGCCAGCAGGCCAACCGCCGCTACTCCCTCGGGCCGCGGCTGATCCGCCTCGGCGAGTCGGCGTCGCGGCTGCTCGGCACGTGGGCGCGGCCGTATCTCGCCCGCCTCGTCGAGGAGACCGGCGAGACGGCGAACATGGCACTGCTCGACGGCGACGAGATCGTGTACGTCGCGCAGGTGCCGTCCAAGCACTCCATGCGGATGTTCACCGAGGTCGGGCGGCGGGTGCTGCCGCACTCCACGGGCGTGGGCAAGGCGCTGCTCGCGCACACGGCGCCGGAGGAGGTACGGGCGCTGCTCGCCCGTACCGGGATGCCGGCGGCCACGGAGAAGACGATCACCACGCCCGAAGGCTTCCTCGACGCGCTCGAGGAAGTACGTCGTACGGGGTACGCGGTGGACGACAACGAGCAGGAGATCGGGGTCCGCTGCCTGGCCGTGCCGGTGCCCAACTCGCCCACGGCGGCGGCGATCTCCATCTCGGGCCCCGCGGGCCGGGTGACGGAATCGGCCACGGAGAAGATCGTCCCGATCCTCCAGGAAGTGGCGGTGGACCTCTCGGCGGCGTTGGCCTCGGCGGGCCCTGCGGCGTGAGCGGGGCGGGGGCCCGGTCGACCGCCTGCCCGGCGGCGTGAGCGGGACCGGGCCCTGTCGACCGCCTGCCCAGCGGCGTGAGCGGGGCCGGGCCCTGTCGACCGCCTGCCCGGCGGCAGCTCCTGCCCCGCCGGGCAACGTCACCCCAGGCGGCCGTCCGTCATCTCCACCACCCGGTCCGCGACGGTGAGGCTCGCGCGGTCGTGCGTGACCAGGACCGTCGCCGTCCCCCTCTCCCGCGTGAGCCCCGCCAGCAGGTCCATCACCACCGCCCCCCGCTCATGGTCCAACGCGCTGGTCGGCTCATCCACCAGCAGCACCGCGGGCCCGTTCATCAACGCCCGCGCGATCCCCACCCGCTGCCGCTGCCCACCCGACAGCTGATGCGGCCGCCGCCCGGCCTCCGCCGAGAGCCCCACCGCCGCCAGCAACTCCCGCGCCCTCTCCCGTACCTGACGCACCGCCCGCCGCCGCAGCCGCCCGTCCACATGAGCCATCAGCTCCAGCTGCTCCAGCGCCGTCAGCGACGCCAGCAGATTCGGCTGCTGGAAGACGATCCCCAGGCGCCGCCGCCGCAGCTCCGCCTTCTCCGCCCGGCTCAACTCCCCCGTGTCGACGCCGTCCACCACGACCCGCCCCCGATCGGGCGTGACGAGCGTCGCCGCGACGGCCAGCAGGCTGGACTTCCCCGACCCGGAAGGGCCGACCACCGCCGTCATGGTCCCGCCGGGCACGTCGAGCCCCACCCCGTCCAGCGCGGTCAGCCGCCCCGCGCCATCGGGATACGTCAGCAGGACGTCGTCCAGCACCAAAGAGGCCGTCCGGTTCTTCATCTGGTTCCTCATCTGGTTCTTCGTCTGACTCATCGCGCACTCCCCAGCGCCACCAACGGATCGACGGCGGTGATCCGCCGTACGGAAAGACCGGCCCCGACCGCGCCGAGGACGACCATCACGCCCGCGGGCCACAGCACGGTCGACGGTTCGAGGACGAACGGGACGTCACCACCGCTGATCGCACCGCCGACCGCCGCCGCGATCCCCGTCCCCACCGCCGTACCGACGACGAGCATCGCCACGGCCTGCCCCAGCGCGTCCCGCAGCAGATACGGCGTGGAGGCCCCGAGCGCCTTCAGCACGGCCACGTCAGCGCCCCGCTGGATGGTCCACACCGTGAAGAACGCGCCTATCACCAGCGCGGAGATCACGAACAGGAACCCCCGCATCAGCTGCAGGGAGCCGTTCTCGGCCTGGTAGGAACCGATGGCGGACAGCGCACCGTCCAGCGTCTTCGTCTCGGTCCCCGCGGCCGCGTCCCCCGCGGCGAGATCGACCCCGCCGTCGCCGGAGGTCCGCAGCGCCACCACCGTCGCCTGCTCGTCCACGGACGTGCCGCGGTGCCCGAGCTTCTGCCAGTCGTCGAGGGAGATCCACACCACGGGCGTATGGCTGTACGAGGCGTCCGACGCGACCCGCGCCACCTGCTCCTCGACCCCGACGCCCCCGAGCCGCACCCGGTCCCCGGCCCGGACGCCGAGGTCCGCCGCGGCCTTCTCGGAGAGCACGGCCCGCCCCGGCGCGACCCCGTCGGGCGCGATCCGGGAGTCCGGCTCGACGCCGAAGGCGGAGACCGCCGCGGAGGCACCGCCTGCGCCCTCGCCCGCGGTGGCGTTGAGGGTGCTGATGCCGATGGGCCGCGCCGACGTGACCCCGGGGCGCTCGGCCCACTTCTCCCAGGCACGCTGATCGACCAGCGAGTTGGTGAAGGAGACGGACTGGCCGTCGGGCGGCGCGGCGAACGCCAGGTGGTCGGCGGGCAGCCCGGTGATCGCCGAGGTGTTCTCCCTGGCGAGCCCGGCGGTCAGCCCGGACAACAGGCCGACGAGCAGGGTGATCAGCACGACGACGGCTCCCATCAGGGCGAACCGCCCCTTGGCGAACCGCAGGTCTCTCCATGCGACGAACATGCCCCCCACCCTGCGGCCACCCCCGCCCGCCGGGCATCGCGCCACAGCACGCTTCACCCGGATCGAAGGGGGGAGCCGACGGTCAACCTTTCGGTTGACGAACAAGGACGGCGGCACCCGTACGGTGGAAGGGGCGCGCCGCACACGCCGCGCGCCCACACCGTCACGCCGCACGAGCCACGCACCACACACCAGCCCCCCTCTCCCACACCCGGACCTCACGCCCCATGACCCGCACCCCCGTGACCCTCGCCCTCCGCCTCTGCCTGCACGCCCTCCTCGTGGGCCTGCTCGCGCTCGCCGCGGTCAAGGCAGTGACGGGCGCGGACGGCGAAGGGGCGGCGCGCCCCGCCGCGGTGGTCGCGGCGGCGCTCGCGATGGCCGCCGTCTACGCGGCGGGCACGCTCAGCCCGTCCGTCGCCCGCTCGCGGCGCGCGGCCGCCTGGTGGCTCGCGGCGCTCGGCGCGTGCTGGCTGGTCCTTCTCGCCCTCTCCCCCGACGGCCTCTGGGCGGCCTTCCCGCTGTACTTCCTCCAGCTGCACCTGCTGCCGACGCGCTGGGCGCTGCCCGCGGTCCTCGCCACGGCGGCCGCCGCCATCGCGAGCTACCTGGTGCACAGCTCCCAGATCACGCCGGGCAGCTTCATCGGGCCGCTGCTCGGGGCCGCCGTGGCCGTCGCCACCGTGCGCGGGTACGAGGCGCTGTACCGCGAGAGCGAGCGCCGCCGCGAGCTGATCGACGAGCTCGTGGCCACCCGTGCCGAACTGGCCGCCGCCGAGCGCACGGCGGGCACCCTCGCCGAGCGCGAGCGCCTGGCCAGGGAGATCCACGACACGCTGGCGCAGGGCCTCTCCTCGATCCAGCTGCTCCTGCGGGCGGCCCAGCGCGCGCTGCCGCCGGACTCCCCCGCCGCCCCGCACGTCGAGCAGGCGCGGGCGGCCGCGCAGGGCAACCTCGCCGAGGCGCGCCGCTTCGTGCGCGCGCTCGCCCCGCCGGACCTGGCGCGCGGCTCGCTGGCCGCCGCCCTGGAGCGGCTGAGCGCGTCGAGCCCGGGGCCGCGCGTCCGCTTCTCGCTCAGCGGCACACCGGCGGAGCTGCCCACTCCCTACGAGGTGGCGCTGCTCCGCGTCGCGCAGTCGGCGCTCGCCAACACGGTGCGGCACGCGCAGGCGGGGCGCGCCGAGATCACGCTGTCGTTCATGGACGCCTCGGTCACGCTGGACGTGGTGGACGACGGCCGCGGCTTCGACCCGGCCGCCGAACCGCCCGCGCGGGCGCCGGGCGACGACGCGGGCGACGGCGGCTTCGGGCTCGTGGCGATGCGTTCGCGGGCCACGTCCCTGGGCGGGACGTTCACCGTCGAGTCGGCCCCCGGGCAGGGCACGGCGGTGGCGATCTCGCTGCCGCTGCCCGCGCGCACGAAGGAGGTCGCGGCATGACGGCCGGTACGGGGACGACGGTGCGGCTGCTGCTCGCCGACGACCATCCCGTCGTACGCGCGGGTCTGCGCGCGGTCCTCGACGCGGAGCCGGACTTCGAGATCGTCGCGGAGGCGGCGACGGCGGAGGCGGCCGTCGAGCGGGCCGCCGTGGCAGGACCGGAGGGCGTCGACGTGGTCCTGATGGACCTCCAGTTCGGCGCGGGCATGCACGGCGCCGCCGCGACGGCGGCGATCACCGCGCGTGCGGGGGCGCCGCGGGTCCTGGTCCTCACCACCTACGACACGGACGCGGACATCCTCGCGGCGGTGGAGGCGGGCGCGGCCGGCTACCTCCTCAAGGACGCGCCGCCCGAGGAGCTGGCCGCGGCGGTCCGCACGGCGGCGTCCGGGCGCTCGGCGCTCGCGCCCGCGATAGCGCACCGCCTGATGGACCGGATGCGGACGCCCGCGGAGGCGCTGAGCCGCCGTGAGCTGGAGGTGCTGCGCCTGGTGAAGGCCGGTCTGTCGAACCAGCAGATCAGCAGGGAACTCTTCCTCAGCCAGGCCACGGTGAAGTCCCATCTGGTGCACATCTACGCCAAGTTGGGCGTGGACTCCCGCACGGCGGCGGTCGCCGCGGCGACCGCCCGCGGCCTGATCCGCACCTAGCGCCCCCTTCTTTCACTCCCCCACTTCGGTCCCCCGTTTCACTCCCCCACCAGCGCGAAGTCCTCCGCCGTCACCTTTCGCAGGGCCCTGCGCATGCCCCTCGGCACCGGCGGGGCCGGGACCGTGAGGACGGCGCAGGAGGCGTGCGAGCGGACGTGGCGGTGGATGCGGCTCGTCCGGCGCCTGCCGTGCCGGACACCGAGGACCAGGAGGTCGTCCGGGTCGGCGGCCGTCTCGCACAGGGCGTCGCCCGGCCGGGCCCTGATCACCCGGCGTTCGGCCTCGACGCCTGGTGGTGGGCCTCCGAAGACCTCGTCGAAGGCGCGGTCGAGGCGGGCCCGCGCCTCGCTCCACCAGTACCGCGCCCACTCCGGATCGGGGTGGCGTACGTAGAGCCCCTCCCCCTCCGGCGGCTCCCAGGCCATCACCGCGATCAGCGTGCGACCGCTGCGCCGCGCCTCCTGCGCCCCGGCCCGCAGCGCCGCGAGGCTCGCGAGCGAACCACCGACCCCCACCACGACACGCCCTGCCATCGGTACCCCTTCCCCAGGCCAAAACAAGCCGACTGAAGCTCTCTGGAGGGGAGTCTGTACGCTCATTGGCCTGGAGAGCAGGGCCAATACGCGGGAGTTGGCATGGCAGAGGCACGAGTGGTCCACACGGTGGACAGGAGAATGGGCAGCCGTCAGCTGGCCGCCCTGCTGGCCGGGACCGCGGGCGAGCACCCCGGCTACCGCGCGCTCGCCCACGGCGTACGCACCCTCCTGCTCGACGGCCGCGTCCCCCTGCACACCCGGCTGCCCGCCGAACGCGAGCTCGCGACGGCGCTGGCCGTCAGCCGGGCCACCGTCACGGCGGCGTACGACGTCCTGCGCGAGAGCGGCTACGCGCGCAGCCGCCGGGGCGCGGGCACCTGGACCGAGCTGCCGGAGGGACGGCGGCCTTCGAACGTCGCCGCGTTCCCGGCGGGCGACGACGTCCTCGACCTGGCGTCCGCGGCGCCCGGCGCGCCGCAGGCGGAGCTCACGGCGGCGCTCGCCGCGGCGGGCTCGATGCTGGTCGAGCACGCCCCGACGCCCGGCTACCACCCGTACGGAATCCCGGAGTTGAGGGCCGCCGTCGCCGAGCGCTTCACGCGGCGCGGGCTTCCGACGCTGCCCGACCAGATCCTGATCACCACCGGCGCCCAGCACGCGCTGTCCCTGACGCTGTCCCTCCTCGGTCGGCAGGGCGACCGGGTCCTGGTCGAGAACCCGTCGTACCCGAACGCCCTGGACGCGATGCGCGGGGCGGGCCTGCGCGCGGTTCCCGTGCCGGTCGCGGAGGACGGCTGGGACAGCGGTCTCGTCGAGTCGTCGCTGCGGCAGGCGGCGCCCCGCATCGCGTACCTCGTGCCGGACTTCCAGAATCCGACGGGCGGCCTGATGCCGCGCGAGCAGCGGGTGCGCGTCCTGGAGACGGCCCGCGCCACGGGCACCTGGCTGCTGATCGACGAGACCATCGCGGACATCGCGCTCGACGTGCCGCCGCCCCCTCCGTTCGCCTCGCTCGCGCCGCACGGGGCGGGCGAACAGGTCGTCACCGTCGGGTCGTTGAGCAAGTCGCACTGGGGCGGACTGCGGATCGGCTGGGTGCGGGCCGGCTCACGTCTGATCACCGAGCTGGCGATGAAGCGGGTGCCGAGCGACATGGCGACGCCGGTCATCGAGCAGTTGGTGGCGCTCCATCTGCTGCGCGGCACGGACGACGTGCTGCGCGAGCGGCTGCCGCGGCTGCGGGCCCAGCGGGACGCGCTCGCGGCCTCGCTCGCCCGCCATCTGCCCGAGTGGCGCTGGCAGTTGCCGCCGGGCGGGCTCTCGCTCTGGGTGGACCTGGGGCGCCCGATCGCGTCTGCGCTGGCGGGGGCCGCGCTGGGGCACGGGGTGCGGATCGAAGGGGGTTCGCGGTTCGGGGCGGATCCCGGGACGCATGAGCACCGGCTACGGATTCCCTACGTCCTGCCTGCGGCGCTCCTGGAGGAGGCGGTGGTGCGGCTCGCGGCGGCGCTGGCAGGGGATTTGCGGGGCGGCGGGGACGAGGCGGGGCGGCGGCACTGGGTGGCGTAGAGGGCTTTCGGGTCCGCGGGAGTCCGGGGGCCGGGAGCGGCTTGTCGCGCCCACGCGACGGAGCCGCGCATGTCACAGCCCCGCGCCCCCCGACGGGGGCTTGACCGCCCCGAGCCGATCAGCGCCCCGCCTCCCCGAACATCTCGACCGCGCCCCTCACCCCCGCCAGGCCGGGGGCCAGCGCACTCACCGACCCGATCGCGCCCGCCACGAGCAGCAGGGACCTGCGCATCCTGGGGATCTCGGGAGCGCCTCCGTACGCCATCTCGGCCAGCGCGGCCAGTTCGTCCTCGGCGATGCCGCGGTCCGTGAACTCGACAGGATGCGCGGCGAGTTCACGGCGCAGCCGGGACACCGCGGTGCGCAGTTCCGCCACCCGTGGATCCTCGTCGCCGCCGGTCACTGGCCTCTGCCCCACACTCCGCAACATGGTTCTCCCCCTCGCACGCCGTCGTGCGCACGTTCTCGTACATGTTCGTTGTTCTTGTGCGTGTTCGTTCCGGGGACCCGTGAGGTGCTGGTCAGGCACCGGGGTCGCGGGCAAGTAAACCGTTTCTGCCGAGCGATGCGCCACTTTCCGGCCGTGATCGCGGCCGGAACACGGTGCCCCAGTTGGGTGTATCCAGGAGTCATGACGACAGAACCGATGAACGCGCAGGCCGGCGGGGCGGGCGAGGCGGCGGGGCTGCTGCTCGCCGCGGGGGGCGGGCGGCGGCTCGGCGGGCGGCCGAAGGCGCTCCTGGAGCACCGGGGCAGGCCGCTGGTGGAGCACGCGGTACGGGTGCTGCGCGAGGCCGGGTGCACGCGGGTGCACGTGGTGCTCGGCGCGTCCGCGGAGGCGGTGCGCGCACGGGCGTCGCTGCCCGGCTGCGTCCTGGTCGACAACCCGGACTGGGCGGACGGCATGGGTTCGTCGCTGCGGGTGGGCCTCGCCTCGCTGCGGGACACGGGGGCGGGCGCCGCGCTGGTCTCGCTGGTCGACCAGCCGGGGATCGGGGCGGCGGCGACGGCGCGGGTGCGGGCGGCCTACCGCACGCCCTCCACGCTCGCCGCGGCGGCGTACGAAGGGCTGCGGGGCCACCCGGTCCTGTTCGGCCGCGACCACTGGGCGGGGATCGAGGCGAGTGCGGTCGGGGACCGGGGGGCACGCGCCTACTTGAAGGAGCACGCGGACGCGATCACGCTCGTCGAGTGCGGGGACGTCGCGGAGCCGTACGACATCGACACGGTGGAGGACCTGGGCCGCCTGACGCCCGGAACCCCCGCCTCCGGAACACCCGGCGGTCCGGCGCACATGGAGTGACCGGGATGGCACTCAGCGCCATGTTCTGTCGACGAAGAGAATCTCGACGTCAACAAACCATTGAACTTCCACCATGAGGAAACTAGTATCCACTGACCAGAAGGCCCGTTACCTCGGACGGGGCCTCGCGGCCGTACCTCGGCTCCAGTGGCACCGAGTGCCACCGCGTCTGCCCGGCGGCTCGCCCGGCACCGTCCGCGCAGTCCTGAAGGAAGTGACAGCTCATGTCCGCACTAGCGCCGTCGCCGCTGGCCATCGTCGACGCAGAGCCCCTGCCCCGGCAGGAAGAGGTGCTCACCGACGCGGCCCTGGCCTTCGTGGCCGAGCTGCACCGGCTGTTCACGCCGCGGCGTGACGAGCTCCTCGCCCGGCGCACCGAGCGCCGTGCCGAGATCGCCCGCACCTCCACGCTGGACTTCCTGCCGGAGACCGCCGCGGTCCGCGAGGACGACTCCTGGAAGGTCGCGCCGGCCCCGGCCGCGCTGAACGACCGCCGCGTGGAGATCACGGGCCCGACCGACCGCAAGATGACCATCAACGCCCTCAACTCGGGCGCCAAGGTCTGGCTCGCGGACTTCGAGGACGCCTCGGCTCCCACCTGGGAGAACGTGATCCTGGGCCAGCTCAACCTCACCGACGCCTACGAGCGCCGCATCGACTTCACCGACGAGCGCACCGGCAAGTCGTACGCCCTCAAGGGCGCCGACGAGCTCGCGACCGTCGTCATGCGGCCGCGCGGCTGGCACCTGGACGAGCGCCACCTCCAGGTCGAGGGGCGCCCGGTCCCCGGCGCGCTCGTCGACTTCGGCCTGTACTTCTTCCACAACGCCAAGCGCCTGATCGAGCTCGGCAAGGGCCCGTACTTCTACCTCCCGAAGACGGAGTCGTACCTGGAGGCGCGCCTGTGGAACGACATCTTCGTCTTCGCGCAGGACTACCTCGGCATCCCGCAGGGCACGGTCCGCGCGACCGTCCTGATCGAGACGATCACCGCCGCGTACCAGATGGAGGAGATCCTCTACGAGCTGCGCGACCACGCCTCCGGCCTGAACGCGGGCCGCTGGGACTACCTCTTCTCCATCGTCAAGAACTTCCGTGACGGCGGCTCGAAGTTCGTCCTGCCGGACCGCAACCTGGTCACGATGACCGCCCCGTTCATGCGGGCGTACACCGAACTCCTCGTCCGCACCTGCCACAAGCGCGGCGCGCACGCGATCGGCGGCATGGCGGCGTTCATCCCGTCCCGCAAGGACGCGGAGGTCAACAAGGTCGCGTTCGAGAAGGTCAAGAACGACAAGGACCGCGAGGCCGGCGACGGCTTCGACGGGTCGTGGGTGGCGCACCCGGACCTGGTCCCGATCGCCATGAAGTCCTTCGACGCGGTCCTCGGCGACAAGCCCAACCAGAAGGACCGCCTGCGCGAGGACGTGAACGTCGCCGCGGCGGACCTGATCGCCATCGACTCCCTCGACGCGAAGCCCACGTACGACGGCCTGGTCAACGCCGTCCAGGTCGGCATCCGTTACATCGAGGCGTGGCTGCGGGGCCTGGGCGCCGTCGCCATCTTCAACCTCATGGAGGACGCGGCCACCGCGGAGATCTCCCGCTCCCAGATCTGGCAGTGGATCAACGCGGGTGTCGAATTCGAGCACGCCGGAAATACGGTGACGGCCACGGCCGACCTGGCCCGCAAGGTCGCCGCCGAGGAACTGGCCGCGATCCGCGCCGAGATCGGCGACGAGGCGTTCACGGCGGGCAA
Source organism: Streptomyces sp. NPDC025651 (assembly GCF_055558735.1). Taxonomy (NCBI): domain Bacteria; kingdom Bacillati; phylum Actinomycetota; class Actinomycetes; order Kitasatosporales; family Streptomycetaceae; genus Streptomyces; species Streptomyces sp. NPDC025651. Next base: position 111,902 of record NZ_JBVHLZ010000008.1, on the reverse strand, counting down.
GTGGCAGCAGGCTCACGACCTCCTCCTCCAGGTCTCCCTGGACGCGGATTACGCGGACTTCCTGACGCTCCCGGCGTACGAACAGCTCCGCTGACGCTCGCCCGCCCTCTCCCCGACCGAGCCCCCGGCACCGCACAGCGCCGGGGGCTCGGTCATGTCCGGGAGTGACCAAACTGCGCAATAAGCGGCCTTGTTGGAGAAATCGCCCGATACGCGAACGATATCCAGACGATGCGACGACAGGCACAACCGTGCGTCACGTCACAAGTGGGGTACCTCTTTCAGACCCTCTGTCGTGACAAGTCCGTTTGTTGCGAGTGGAAGCCGGAGGTGGGTCTGTCCTACTCCTCCGGGGCGATCGACGGACGGACCGGCACCACGAACAACCAGGCTTGCCCGACCCTTCATCACGCCCTTGACAATCCCATCCCGACAGCACCAGGAGGGTGCTCAGCCGAGGTGCGCCGACCAGTCCTGTTCCGCCGACGGCTTTCCGTGCAGGTCGGGTACCCGCTTCAGCCAGGACGGGCGGCCCTTCTCCGTGGCTGCCGCGCGCTTCGCGTCCGCTGCCGCCAGTTCGCCTCTCGTCGGGAAGTCCGTCGGGAGCCACGTCGCCGAGCAGCGGGCGCGGGCCAGGAGGTAGGTGACGTAGGCCTCGCGGACCTCCGCAGGGGACGTGAAGCCGGGCTCGTCGGCCAGCCAGGGGTCCGGGACCAAGTCGACGATCTCGCGGAGGACCGACTCCGTGACGCGCGGGGCCAGTTCGGCGTCGGCCGCCCTCGTGTCCGGGCCGTAGCCGCCCAGGGCGTGGTGGCGGAAGTCGTACGCCTTGTCGGGCTCCGACGTGCCCCAGCGGTGGTGGAAAACCAGGGCCGCGCCGTGGTCGATCAGCCACAGCTTCGGCGGGCGGGTGCCGAAGGTGGGCCAGATCATCAGGTTCGAGCTGTGCACCGTGCGGTCGACGTTCGCCGTGAGGGCGTCGAGCCAGACGACCTTGCCTGCCTCCAGCGGGTCCACGTCGATGGCGTCCGGCGTGAAGTCCTTCGCGCCCGGCAGCAGGTCCATGCCGAGGTTGAGGCCCGCGCTCGCGTGCAGCAGGTCCTGGACCTCCTGGTGCGGCTCGTCGACGGCGACCGCCGGGTCGAAGTGGACCAGGACCAGTTCGGGGAAGCGCAGGCCGAGGTGGCGGGCGAGTTCGCCGACGATGATCTCGGCCACCAGCGCCTTGCGGCCCTGGGCGGAACCGGTGAACTTGACCACGTACGTACCCAGGTCGTCGGCCTCGACGACCCCGGGGACCGAGCCACCGGTCCGCAGAGGTTCGACGTAGCGGCTCGCGGTGACCTCTCTCAGCTTTCTCATGAGGTGAACACTCTAGATCAACGCCCGTGGATACCCGCTGGGCGCCGTGGCGCGCAGGTCAGGCACCGGGCTTGCGGGTCATGCACCAGGTTCGCGGACCGTCAGGCACCTCGACGTCGGCGGTGACGGTGAAGCCGAGGCGCTCGTAGAAGGGGAGGTTGCGCGGGTCGGAGGTCTCCAGGAAAGCCTGCACCCCGGCGCGCTCGGCCGCCTCGACCCCGGGGCGCACGACGGCGCTGCCCAGGCCCTTGCCCTGGTGGTCGGGCGAGACGCCGACGGTGGCGAGGAACCACGCGGGCTCCGTGGGGCGGTGCGGCGCGAGGAGGCCCTCCATCTGCTGCTGCGCGGCCAGCCGGGAACCGCTCAACTCGGCCACGCGCGGGCCGATTTCAGCGAAGACCGCGCCCGCGTCGACGCTCTCCGGCGTGGTCCAGACGGCCACCGCGGCGCCGTCGTCCGCGACCCAGACCTTGCCGGTGCCGAGGCCGATCCGCGTGAGGAACAGCTCCTGGAGCTCGGTGACCCGCTCGATGTGGCGGTCCGGGTCGACCGTGTGGCGGGTGGCGGGGTAGTCGGCGAACGCGGCGGCGAGGGTGCGTACGGCCCGGGGGACGTCGTCACGGGTGGCGGGACGCACGGACGGCTTGCGCTCAGTCATGGAAGGTCGTCTCCTCGTGGTGTCGCGGTCGCGCCGGAGGCGCGCAGCAGTCGGGCGGGGCCGACGACGGGCAGCTGCACATCAGGAGTTCAGTTCGCTCCAACGATCAGCACATTACCTCGCCTTTACCCGCCGTGGCGCTGCAGGCCCCCCCTCACGTCGCCAGCAGCGCCTTCGCCAGAACCCCCTCGCCCGCAAGGTCGATCCGGCCCGAGCGAACCCCTTCGCCCACCGTCAACTCCCCCTTGCTCACCGCCACACACGTCTCCGCGTCCAGCGCGAGACGCACCTCGGGGGCCTCCGGGGCCGGGCCCTCGCCGTAGGACTCCCCCTCTCCCCCCACGCGTACGTGGAACTCCCCCTCGGCCAGGCGGACCTGGACCACCCCCTCGGCTCCGGCCCCCGCCAGCGAACGCAGCAGCGGCAGCGCGAACCAGTGCGCGCGGACCGCGTCCGTGGGCCTGCGCTCGTCGAGGGCGGGGGCACCCCAGGCGGCGAGCGCCTTGAGGACGGGCAGCAAGTCCCGTCCCCTGTCGGTGAGTTCATAGACGTACGCGGCCGAGGGCGGGGGCAGGCGGCGGCGCGTGGACAGGCCCTGCTGCTCCATGTCCTTCAGACGCGAGGCCAGGACGTCCGTGCTGACGCCCGGCAGGTCCGCGTGCAGGTCGGTGTAGCGGCGGGGCCCCGCGAGCAGCTCCCGGACGATCAGGAGGGTCCAGCGGTCACCCACGGCGTCGAGGCCTCGGGCGGCGGCGCAGTACTGGTCGTAGCTTCGGCGGGACCGGGCGTTCGGCCGGGGCTGCTGAGGTGGCATGCGGCATAGTCTATGCAAGTTGTTGGACTTTCCAAGCGGGTGCTTGGTAAAACCAAGTCACACACGTCACGGGAGGCGCACCGCATGGAGTTCCGGCAGTCGAGCAAGCTCAGCGAGGTCTGTTACGAGATCCGGGGCCCCGTCATCGAGCACGCCAACGCCCTGGAGGAGGCGGGCCACAGCGTCCTGCGCCTCAACACCGGCAACCCCGCGCTCTTCGGCTTCGAGGCGCCCGAGGAGATCGTCCAGGACATGATCCGGATGCTCCCCACCGCGCACGGCTACACGGACTCGCGCGGCGTCCTCTCCGCCCGGCGCGCGGTCGCCCAGCGCTATCAGGCGCTCGGCCTGGACGACGTCTTCGTGGACGACGTCTTCCTCGGCAACGGCGTCTCCGAACTGGTCACCATGGCGGTGCAGGCCCTCCTGGAGGACGGGGACGAAGTCCTCGTCCCCGCGCCCGACTTCCCGCTGTGGACCGCCGTGACGACCCTCTCCGGAGGCAAGGCCGTCCACTACGTGTGCGACGAGTCGGCGGACTGGTACCCCGACCTCGACGACATGGCCTCGAAGATCACTGACCGGACCAAGGCCGTCGTGATCATCAACCCCAACAACCCCACGGGCGCGGTCTATCCGAAGGAGATCCTGGAGGGCATCCTCGACCTCGCCCGGCGGCACGGCCTGATGGTCTTCGCCGACGAGATCTACGACCAGATCCTGTACGACGACGCCGTGCACCACAGCGTCGCCGCCCTCGCGCCCGACCTCGTCGTCCTCACCTTCTGCGGTCTGTCGAAGACGTATCGGGTGGCCGGGTTCCGGTCCGGCTGGATGGTCGTCACCGGCCCGCGGCAGCACGCGAAGAACTACCTGGAGGGGCTCACCATGCTCGCCTCCATGCGCCTGTGCCCCAACGCCCCCGCGCAGTACGCCATCCAGGCCGCGCTCGGCGGACGCCAGTCCATCCGTGAACTCACCGCGCCCGGCGGGCGGTTGCACGAACAGCGCGACAAGGCCTGGGAGAAGCTCAACGAGATCCCCGGCGTCAGCTGCGTGAAGCCGAAGGGCGCGCTGTACGCGTTCCCGCGGCTCGACCCGAAGGTCCATCCGATCCACGACGACGAGAAGTTCGTGCTCGACCTCCTCCTCCAGGAGAAGATCCAGGTCGTCCAGGGAACCGGCTTCAACTGGGCCCGCCCCGACCACTTCCGCATCCTCACACTCCCCCACGCCGACGACCTGGACGCGGCCATCAGCCGCATCGGCCGCTTCCTGAGCGGCTACCGTCAGTGACGCCCACCCCCGTCACACCGACCCCCAGGAGCACCGTGCCGCACTGCACCACCTGCGCCGCGCCCGTCCACACGCAGTTCGCCTCACCCGAACTCGTCGGGCCCATCGTGTACGAGGACTTCGACCGGGCCGCCGACCCCGCCTGGCGCACCTCGGGCGCGGCGACGCTCGAGGACTACGCGCGCTGGTGCGGGCACCTGTGCGGCCTGACCTGCTTCCGCATGGCGCTCGGCCCGTCCTCGCCCTCCCTGTTCCACCTGCGCGACGGCGCGCTGAAGTACGGCGCGTACACGGAGGAGGGCGGGGTCATCCGGGGAATGATTTACGCCCCCTTCGCCGCCTACGCCCGCGAGGAGCACGGCGTCGACGCCACCGTCCACCGGCACCTCTCCGTCGAGGAGATCGGCGCGCTCCTCGACGAGGGACGGCAGGTCATCGCCTCCGTGCACTTCGAGATCCGCCGCCCGCACCGCCCTTCCCCGGGCCGCGGCGGCCACTTGGTCCTGCTCACCGCGCGCACCGCGGACGGGCGTCTGCACTTCCACAACCCGTCGGGCATCGACACGGCGACCAGGACCGCGGCGCTGACCACCGACGAGTTCGAGCCGTTCTTCGCCGGGCGCGGAGTGTCACTGCGCTGACAGAGGGTCACCCTTGGTGCCAGGATGGCCCGATGATGCGTGGAGGCAAGGTCGCCGTCGTGGGCGGCAGCATCGCCGGGTGTGCCGCGGCACTGGCCGCGCACCGCGGGGGTGCGGACGAGATCACCGTGTACGAGCGCGCCGCGGGCGACCTGGCGGACCGCGGCGTGGGGCTCGCCGTGCACAACTCCCGTTACGCGGAGCTGGAGTCGGCCGGGTACATGGACGCGGGCATGCCGTGGGTGCAGATAGTGCGCCGGCGGTGGTACGTGCGGGACGACGCCGCGGCCTCGCCCGTCGGGCGGGAGATCGGCACGACGCCGTTCCCCTTCCGTACGTACAACTGGGGTCCCCTGTGGCGGGAGTTGAGGAGCCGCGTCCCCGGGACCGTCGCCTTCCGCTCCGGTACACCCGTGGAGGCGCTGCGACCGGGCCCCGGCGGCGTGCGGGTCGAAACGGCGGGCGGCAGCGAGCACGTCGACCTCGTCATCGGCGCGGACGGCTACCGGTCGGTGGCCCGGTCGGCGGCGTTCGGCGACGTCCGGCCCGCCTACGCCGGATACCTCGCCTGGCGCGGCGCGTTCCCCGAGGCCCGGCTGAGCGATCCGCAGCTGTGGGCCGAGGAGGACTGCGTGTACGTCGTCTTCCCCGGCGGCCACGTCATCGTCTACCGCATCCCCGACGGCGCGGGCGGCCACCGCGTCAACTGGGTCCTCTACACCGCGCCGCCCGCCGACCTCGACCTCGGGCTCGGTCTCGACCTGCGGCTCACCGGGCCCACCAGCCTGCCGCCCGGCGGGCTCACCCGGACGCTCTCCGCCCACCTCGCGTACGTCGCCGACGACCTCCTGCCGCCCTACTGGGGCGCCCTGCTCCGCGAGACGGCGCCGGCCGAGCTCTTCCTGCAGCCCATGTACGACTTCACCGCGCCCCGCTGCACCGCGGAGCGCGTCCTGCTCGTCGGCGACGCGGCGGCGGTGGCGCGGCCGCACACCGGCGCGGGCGCGGTCAAGGCGCTGCAGGACGCCACGGTCCTGGAGTCCGCGCTCGCCACGGCCGACACCTGGGCGGACGCCCTGGACACGTACGACACCGACCGCACCCTCTCCGGCCGCTCGATGGTGGATCTGGGGCGGCGGCTCGGCAGCGCGCTCGTTCAGGCGACGCCCGACTGGGGGGCCATGGACCAGGAGGCGCTGGAGGCGTGGTGGAAGAGGGCGGACGGCAGCGGGGCGTTCGGGGGGCGGGAGCTGAGGAGGGGCTGACGCGACGCCCACGCGCGGGGCGTGATGCGTAGTCAAACGGTGTCCCTGTGTGCCGTTCTGACCTCGTTTTGGGGATGTACGCGAAGATCAATAGGATCCGGCGATGATCACAAGACAACGGCCGGCGGCCTGGGTCATCGCCCTGCTCGCCGCCCTGACCGCCGGGCTCGTCACGGCAGGCCCCGCCGCGGCCGCCGATGACGACGACGAACCGGCACAGCCCTCCCCCAAGGTCGAGCTGGTCCTCGACGTCAGCGGTTCCATGCGGGCCCGCGACATCGACGGCAAGTCCCGTATGGCCGCGGCGAAGCAGGCCTTCAACGAGGTCCTCGACGCGACCCCGGACGAGGTCGCGCTCGGCATACGCACCCTCGGCGCCAACTACCGCGGCGACGACCGCAGGACGGGCTGCAAGGACACCGAGCTGCTCTACCCCGTGGAGAAGCTCGACCAGGCGGCCCGCACCGACGCGAAGACCGCCGTGGCGACCCTCGCGCCGACCGGCTGGACCCCGATCGGCCCGACGCTGCTCAAGGCCGCCGACGACCTCACCGACGACACCGCCGAGCGCAGCCGCCGCATCGTGCTGATCTCGGACGGCGAGGACACCTGCCAGCCGCTCGACCCGTGCGTGGTCGCCCGCGACATCTCCGCCAAGGGCATCCACCTCACCATCGACACGCTCGGCCTGGTGCCCGACGCCAAGACCCGCGACCAGCTCAGCTGCATCGCGGAGGCCACCGGCGGCACGTACACCTCGATCCGGCACACCGACGAACTGTCCGGCCGTGTCAAGCAGTTGGTGGACCGCGCGGCCGACCCGGTCGTCACGCCCGTCGAGGCGAAGGGCGCCGCGCAGTGCAGCGCCGCGCCGAAGCTGGAGTCCGGCCTCTACACCGACCGCGAGAAGTTCGGCGAGCACCGCTGGTACCGCGTGGACGTCCCCGCGGGCAAGGAGCTGCGCGCCTCGGTGAGCGTGTCCGCGGACCGGGCGGTGAACCAGGACTACGGCGTGCTGCTGCGCGCCGAGACGCCGAACGGCCGGGAGATCGTGCGCGGCCAGGAGTCCGGCGACGGGCGCACCGACGTGATCTCGACGGGCCTGCGCCACCCGACTCCGGAGGCGGACGACGAGGAGGACGAGGACACCGCGGAGACGGTCTGTCTGCGCGTCAGCAACTCCTTCTCCGCGCCCGCTTCGGTGAAGACGACGCCCGGTCTGCCGGTCGAGCTGACCGTGGATCTGGTGGACTCCGCCGACCAGGCGTCCGACGTCGCCTCCTTCGGGCTCGGCCACGGCTGGTGGCTCCTTGGCCTGCTCGTGCTCGTCGGCTTCCTCGCCGGTCTGGTCTGGGGCTGGCTGTCGCGCTGGCGCCTCGCGGTCTGGAGGACCAACTGATGGCTATGACACGCATGTTGAGGCGGGCAGCCGTGCTGGCCGGTACGGCTCTGCTGGCCTTCTCCGGCGCCGCTTCCGGTGTCGCGTCCGCCGATGACGACAAGAGCGCCGAGGCGACGGAGGCGGGCACGTCGTTCCGTACCGCCACGCCGATCCGCATCGACCAGGAGGCCACGGCGGAGGCGTCCACGGGTGACTACCTGTACTGGGCGTTCCCGGTGGACGCCGGGCAGCGGGCCACCGTGCACGCCACGGTGAAGCTGCCGGAGGCCGCGGCCCGGCACGCCGCGTCCACCTGGCAGGTCGACGTGTACGACGGGCTGCGGCGCCGCCAGGCCTGCCGCCTCGGGACGCCGACGAAGACGGCCGCTCAGGACGACGCGTCGGTCTCGCTGTCCTGCTCGCTGCGCACGGTGCGGGGCTGGTCGGAGCAGTGGGCGAACGACCCGCTGCCGGGCACGTACTACCTGCGGCTCACGGTCACCGACCTCAAGAAGGACGACCTGGGCCTTCCGGTGCGGGCCGAGGCGAAGGTCACCGCGACCGACGCGGGCGGCGCGCAGGCGGTGGACGGGGCGCTCGCGGAGCCGCTGGTGCCGGGCATCGGCTCGGACAAGCAGCGGCCCGCCACCGTCACCGAGCCGGAGGACGGCTGGACGTCCGGCTGGTGGTCCTCGCGCTGGCTGTGGACCGGGGCCGGCGGCGTCCTCGCGGCGCTCGCGGGCGTCGGCGGATACGCCCTGACGCGCGGCTCGGGCCGTCCGGCGCGCGTGCCGCAGGGCATGTAGCGGCACACGGCTCGGGGCGTGGCAGTCTCGGGGGCGGCGGGCGAGGGTGCCCGCCGCCCCCGAACCGCATCACCCCGAGCTGCAACACCCCGAACCGCTTCCCCCCGAACCGCTTCAAGAAGGGCGCGACCATGGGCGATCTGCTTCTCGTCCGGCACGGCGAGACCGAGTGGGCCCTGAACGGGCGGCACACCAGCTGGACGGACGTCCCGCTCACGGACCACGGCAGGGAGCAGGCACGCGCGCTCGCGCCGCTCGTCGGCGGCTTCAGGATCGGCGCGGCGTTCACCAGCCCGCGGCGGCGGGCTCGGGAGACGGCGGAGCTCGCCGGGTTCGGGCACGCGCGGGTCGACCCGGATCTGAGCGAGTGGGACTACGGCGCGTACGAGGGCGTCACGACCGTCGAGATCCACCGCGCCCGCCCCGGCTGGTACCTCTTCACGGACGGCGTGGCCCCCGGCCCGCCGGAGCACCCCGGGGAGACCCCGGACCAGGTGGGCGAGCGGGCGGACCGGATGCTGGCCAAGGTGGACGCCGCCCTCGCGGACAACGAGGGCAGCGTGGTCCTCTTCGCCCACAGCCACTTCCTCCGCGTCCTGACGGCCCGCCGCCTGGGCCTGCCGACGTCGGGCGGATCCCTGTTCCTGCTGGCCATGGGGACGGTGAGCCGTCTGAGCACGGAACACGGCCGTCCGGTGGTGGCGAGCTGGAACCTGCGGCCGTAGGCCTTCGGCCAGGGCTTCAACCGGCTTTGCGGGAACCCCCGTTCGACAGCCGCGCTCTTGATCATCAAGACTGGCCGCATGCGATACGGCGTCAATCTCCTCAACTTCGGTTCCGGCACCACCCCCGACTCCCTCGTGCGGCAGGCCACCGACGCGCGTGACCTCGGCTTCGAGTTCGCGATGATCTCCGATCACATCGCGGTGACCCCCGACGTCCACGAGGTCTATCCGGCGCCGTTCTACGACCAGTTTGTGCTCGCCGCCCACCTCGCGGGGCGCGTGCCGGGACTGCGGCTCGGCACCACGATCACCGTCATCCCCTACCGGCACCCCCTGCAGACCGCGCGCCTTGCCGCCAACATCGACCAGTTGAACCCCGAGGGCTTCATCCTCGGCGCGGGCGTCGGCTGGTCCGCCGCCGAGTACGAGGTGCTGGGCGTGCCCTTCCGCGAGCGCGGGGCGATCACCGACGAGTACCTCACCGCGATCCGCGCCGCGTGGCGCGAGGACCCGGCCTCCTTCCAGGGCGCGTACGTCTCGTACGAAGGCGTCCGCACCGCACCGGCCCCCGCGAGCAGCCCGCTGCCCGTCTGGGTCGGCGGCAACTCCCCCGCCGCGCAGCGCCGCGCGGCCCGTCTCGGCGAGGGCTGGCACCCGTTCATGCCGAGCCGGGCCCTGCTGGGCGAGGCGCTCCCCCGCATCGCCGCCGAGGCCGAGACCGCGGGCCGCCCCGCGCCCGGCCTCGTGCCGCGCCTGCAGATCCGCGTCGGGCAGCAGCAGGACGCACCGGAGCGCCCGCTCGGGCACGGCAGCGTCGACCAGATCCGCGGCGACCTGGAGACGCTCGCCGAACTGGGCGCCACGGACGTGCTCCTGGACACCTACCCCGGCAGCCCCGAGGAGCGGGAGGGCGCGGACGACGACCGGCGTGTGCTCGAACTCCTGATGTCAGTGGCGCAGGGCACCATCGGAACCAGCAGCTGAGTCCGGCCGGACGCGGCTGAGGGGACCGACCGGGGAAGGGGTGTGTGCGCGGTGAAGCCTCCCACTGCCGCCCAGCGACGGATCATCGAGGCCGCGGACCCGGAGACCGGGCGCCTGACCGGCACCGAGGCCCAGCTCACGGCCCTGGTGCGGGCCCGCCTCGCCTTCCGCCACCCGCGCCCTCCGCACGCGTATTTCTTGACGCCGGCCGGTCATCGCGTACGGGACGAGGGTGCCGTACGAGAGAAAGGTGCTGTACGGGACGAGGGTGCCGCACGAGACGAAGACGCTGTACGGGATGGGGGTGCCGCACAGGAAGAACCCGCGGCACCCGGCGTCTTCGCCGCGCGCACCGGCACCGAGAAGGCCGTCGCGAGCGACGGCCCCTCCCGCGCGCGGGAGGTCCGCAGCGCATGGGAGGGCCTGGTCGAGCTGCGCCGCATGACGAACACGGACGGCGCCCGCGACCGCCCCTGCGCCTGGGAGCGCACGCACCTGGTGCAGGCGGCGGCGCTGGCCCTGGAGGCCGCGGGCTGCCGACCCGCCCACCCCGACCACCCCGGCTACCAGGTCACCGGCACCCCGCAGCCGGAGGCCGTCGCCGTGCGCGAGCCGTCCCCGGAGGGCCTGCGCGCCTGCGCGGCGGCGCTGGAGCGGGCGGGCTGGCAGGTCAGCGAGCACGGCGAACGGCGGGGCGGCGCCCGCTATGTGCTGGCGTCACCGAGACGAACCTGAACCGACCACCAAGCCACAACTGAAGGGAACACCGTGACCGAGCCGTTCTCCGTGAACGTCGTCGTCCGTGGGTACGAGACGGACTCCCAAGGCCACCTCAACCAAGCCGTCTACCTGCAGTACGCCGAGCACGCCCGCTGGTCCATGCTCCGCGCGGCCGGCATCGCGCAGACCGACCTCCTGGACAAGGGCGTCGGCCCGGTGGTCCTGGAGAACACCATCCGCTACCTCCGCGAGCTGCGCGCGGGCGACGAGACGGAGGTGAGCTGCGCGTTCGTGTGGGGCGAGCGCAAGACCTTCACCATCGAGCAGACGGTCACGAAGGCGGACGGCACGGCGGCCGCGACGATCACTTCTCTGGGAGGGCTGCTCGACCTCAAGGAGCGGCGCCTGGTGGCGGATCCGCGCGAGTACTTCCGCGCGCTGGCGACCGCCCCCGAGGTGCTCGGCCTGTAGTCCGTCTCCTCACCCCCTCCATTCAGCCGTGTACATGACATCGTTACCCAACCGACCCACGACGTTCACACGGTCATCCGTACATCCGTGCCACTCTCCCGGTGGTTGATTGCTCAACCCGCGTAGACCGCACGCTCCTTGGCGGGCGCGCGGCGCGTGAAGCCTCCGGGAAAGGACACACCCCACATGCCCGTCCCGCGCGTACGCCGCTGGAAACCCCTGGCCCTGACCGCCGCCGCGGTCCTCGTCGGCATCACCGTGCCGGCCACCGCCACGGCCACCACCTCCCCCACACCCGCCCCGGCCCCCACGGCCGTCGGCGCCTACGACGACACGTACTACAAGGACGCGCTCGGCAAGACAGGCCCCGAGCTGAAGTCCGCGCTGCACACGATCATCAGCGACCAGACCAAGCTCTCGTACGACCAGGTCTGGGACGCCCTCAAGACCACCGACGAGGACCCGGCCAACAGCTCGAACGTGATCCTGCTGTACTCCGGCACCTCGCGGGCCAAGAGCAGCAGCGGCGGCGACCAGGGCGACTGGAACCGCGAGCACGTCTGGGCCAAGTCCCACGGCGACTTCGGCACGGCGACGGGCCCCGGCACCGACATCCACCACCTGCGCCCCGAGGACGTCACGGTCAACAGCATCCGTGGCAACAAGGACTTCGACAACGGCGGCGGCGCGGTCGAGGGAGCCCCCGGCAACCTCACCGACGGCGACTCCTTCGAGCCCCGCGACGAGGTCAAGGGCGATGTGGCCCGCATGATCCTCTACATGGGCGTGCGCTACGACGGCGAGAGCGGCTTCCCCGACCTGGAGCCCAACGACCAGGTCGACAACGGCAGCGCCCCCGCCATCGGCCGCCTCTCGGTCCTGAAGCAGTGGAGCGACGAGGACCCGCCGGACACCTTCGAGAAAAACCGCAACCAGGTCATATTCGACAAGTTCCAGCACAACAGGAACCCGTTCATCGACCACCCGGAGTGGGTGGAAGAGGTCTACTGACGTCCGGCGATGCGTGCAGGAGCCACGCCCGTGCGATCTGCGCGGGCGTGGCTTCGTGGCGGTCCGCGACCCGGCCGGGTGCCGTGAGGTCGTGGGCGGCGCTCGGCGCGGCGTGGTGTTTCCAAGCCGGTCCGCGGGGGCGCGAGTTGGATATCGGGTGCTGGGGTGGGGCAGGCAACTGACGTCGGCGAGGGACCGTCTAGATTGATGCCCGATCTGATTGATCATCGAACTACCCGCGTTGCCCACCGAACCACCCGCGCCGCACACGCGTGCTCAGTACGTTTCAGGAGGCCCTCGTGTCAGATCTCCACCCGCAGCCCGACGCGCAACTCGAAGCCCAGCTCGGCCCCATCGACGCCGAGGAGGCGGCCGAGGCCGCGGCGATACGGGCGCGGATCGACACCAGTACGCCGCACTCGGCGCGCTTCTGGAACTACTTCGTGGGCGGCAAGGACAACTACGAGAAGGACCGCGAACTCGGGGACCACATCAAGGAGATCTTCCCGGGCCTGGTCGACGTGGCGCGCACCAGCCGCCACTTCCTGGGCCGCGCGGTGCGCCACCTGGTCACCGAGCAGGGCGTGCGGCAGTTCCTCGACATCGGCACGGGCCTGCCGACGGCGGACAACACCCACGAGGTCGCCCAGCGCGCGGCCGCGGACTCCCGCATCGTCTACGTGGACAACGACCCGCTGGTCCTCGCCCACGCCCGCGCCCTGCTGACCAGCACGGCCGAGGGCGAGACGGCGTACATCGACGCCGACCTCTACGAGCCGGAGGCGATCCTCGCCGAGGCCGGCAAGACGCTGGACCTGACGCGCCCCGTCGCCCTGATGATCCTGAACACGCTCGGCCACGTCGCCGACTACGCCCGGGCCAGGGACCTCGTCTCGCGCCTCATGGCCGGTCTGCCGTCCGGCAGTTACCTCGTCATCAGCGACTCGACGTCCACGAGCGAGGGCATGATCGCGGCGTCGAACGAGTACAACAAGAGCGGCGCGATCCCCTACTACGTACGCAGTGTCGAGGAGATCGGCGGCTTCTTCGACGGCCTCGACCTGGTGGAACCGGGCGTCGCGCAGGTCACGCAGTGGCGCGCGGAGACGGCGGACCCGACGCCGGTGGACGCGTACGGGGCGGTGGGCCGCAAGGCGTGACCTGACGCACCCCGATTCGGCAGGGTCCGGCGTCTCCGGGGCCTGCCGAATCTCCGGCGACGCAGCCATGCGAGTGCCGAGCTCACGCAGCGACAGGAGGCGGTGGGCGTCCTGCAGGAGAACGCGGTCCGTCCATGTCTCCCCTCCGGTACGAGCGCAAGGGCAGCCGCCGACCACTGCGGCCACCGACTGCCCGACCATGACGCTCCAGCATGAGGGCGCCGTTCGGGACAGATGTCCGTAAGTATCAGGGCTTGGTCACCGGCGCCTGCAGTTCCGTCACCCACTCGTCCCGGTTCGGCGGACACTCCAGGCTGACCTCCCGCGGGTATCCGGTCGACCGGTAGCCGTTGCCATCGATCCAGCGGGCCAGGGCCTGGGCCTGAGGCAGCACCGTGTCCATCGAGCCGTGGTGCACGATCGTCGCCGCCTGGTCGACGGGCGGCAGGTCGAGCACCTGGAAGGCGCCGTCCTGGAGGGAGGCCGCGACCTCGACCGCAGCGTGGACGCTGATCCGGCCGCCGCCCTCCGGGGCGTCCTCGTAGTAGGCGACCCCAGGGCCCACAGGCGTGACGCCCGCCACCTCCAAGCGCCGGAACAGCTCCTCGTAAAGCGAACCGATGACCGGGCCGATGTCCTCGGGTTCAAAGCTCGCGGCGACCGCGGTCAGCTCCGCCACGCGGATCGCCGGAAGGCTCTTGATGACGACGTCGTTCGTGGGCATGTGCCCCTCGCTCTCGATCGACCGGAGCCTCGCCTCGACCTGGACCAGGCGCGCGGCGGCCGCCACCATGTCGGCCTCCAGCTCGGCCCGCCGAAGCCGCAGCATGGCGCGCAGTTCCTCGGTGCTGACCTCCTCGTCCAGGATCTGCCGGACCTGCTGGAGGGTGAGACCGAGATCCTTGAGCGCGATGACCCGGTTCAGACGGGTGAGCTGGGCGGCCGTGTAGGAGCGGTAGCCGGTGGCGGGGTCGACATGGGCGGGACGCAGAAGGCCGGTTGCGTCGTAGTGACGCAGCATCCGGACCGAAACGCGGCCGTGCCGGGCGAAGTCTCCGATGGTGAACATGATGTCTCCGAGTTCAGCGCCTGACACGGTGTGAGGGTCAACGAACAACTCGCCCGGCACACAGCAACCACGCCGACGGTAGCTCAGGCACCGGTCAGCCGCCCTTGCGCCTGCCGAAGTACCCCATCGCCGTCCTGCGCGGGAACCACCGCCCCGGTAGTCGTCGGCCACACGATCGTGGGCAGGACCGGTGCAACGGACGGACAGGGCCAGGCCCGCCATCTCCACCTCAGCGCAACCAGCGCGCCCAGCGCCCGACTTGCGCACGCCCGGGGACGGGGTTGAAGTCGGGGCCGGTGTTGCGCACGATGGTTGATCGACGTCGTGATCGTCTGCTTCACAATGGGGAGTCAGAAGTGACCACAACATCTCTATGGGCACAGTCCTCCGACGTGACCTACATGAGCGAGAGAGGGCGCGCCCAGCACCCTTCGCACGCGACGGTGACGGATCGCCTCGCCGCCCAGTACGGCTCCACCCCCTTCGAGCTGCTCGACTGCGGGGTGATATCCGGGGTCACCTACACCAACCTGAAGCAGGCCGGCCTCCGGGCCGACTACACCGGAATCGACATCGGCGAGGCCGCCGTCACCCACTGCCGCGAACTCCACCCGGAGGCGCGGTGGCAGCAGATGAACGTCACCGACCTCGCCTTCCCCGACGGCTCGTTCGACGTGGTGAACTGCCGCCACCTCCTGGAGCACCTGCCGTACTACGAGACGGCGGTACGCGAACTCTTCCGCGTCACCCGCCGCCACGTGGCGATCTCCCTGTTCCAGGCGCCGAGGGAGCCCGAGGTGCTGCTGCGCCGCGAGACGGCCAACGGCTACATCTGGCTCAACCGCTACGCCCCCGGCCCGTTCGAGGCACTCCTCGACGCCCTGTCGGAGTCGGTCGACGCCGTCGACGTCACCAGCACCCACACATCGGACCGCATCTACTTCTGCACCAAACGCTCCACGTAGCGGCGGTCGCCCCCGACGTCCACGTGGGCCCACACCGTCTTGCCGACCTCCCTCCCCTCACCCCCCCACTCGGCCGCCAGGGCCGCCACGATCACGAGCCCCCGGCACGCGGCCGTGGGTGACGGCGTTGATGGCGAGTTCGGCGACGATCGTCTCCGCGGCGTCCGAGAGTTCGGTGTCGTACGCGATGCCCCAGCCGTCCAGGTGATACCTGGCCAGCCTCCTCACCAGGCGGGCGCCTCGGGGTGTGGCGCCGAGTCGTTCGGTGATTTCCCGCACGGGGGTGGCGGGTTGGGCTTGGGTCGGCATACGGCAACCGTGGCCGTGCGCGGAGCGGTTCACCAGCCTCGAAACTCGTACGCTCCGTAAGCGTACGAGTGCGAGCGGTGGACAGTACGGGTAACCCAACGTGACCATGGGCGAGTTGGCGGGGAACGGTAGGCGAGCGTCAGGGGATACCCGTGATGTCGTCGAGTACGCAGGGCAATAACGAGCCCGAACCGACCGATGGGCTCAAGGCTTTCGGCGCGGCTCTGAAGAGCTTCCGCAAACGCGCCGGGTACACGCAGGAGTCCCTGGCCCCCAAGATCGGCTGCTCCACCCACTTCCTCGCCTCGATCGAGCAGGGCAGACGCTTCCCGCCGACGCGGTTCGTCGACCAGTGCGAGGCGGCGCTGGACGCGTTCGGGACGTTGCGGCTTGCGGTCAATCAGCTGTCGCGGCAGCGGGGGTTGGCGTCGTGGTTCCGACGGTGGGCTCAGCTTGAACAGGAGGCGGAAGATCGAGGCACAGTTGGAGGCGCGCGTCGAGCGCCGGAACATCGAGTTGCAGATCATGCCGGTGGCGCGAGCGAATCATGCGGGGATGGACGGCCCTATGCGGCTGCTGGAAACGCCTGAACACAAGTGGTTCGCCTACTCCGAGGGACGAGAGAGCGGGCAGCTGATCGCCGATCCGAAAGTCGTCAGCACCATCCGGACGCGGCATGCCAGGATGCGCACGCGGGCTCTACCCATGGAAGACTCCATGAGTCTGTTGGAGCGGAGGCGAGGAGCGTGCTGAGCACCCCCGAACTGTCCTGGTTCAAGAGCAGCTACAGCGGCGGCTCCGGCGACGACTGCGGAGAAGTCGCCCCCTGCCCCACCACCATCCACATCCGCGACTCCAAGAACCCCCAAGGCCCCCGGCTCGCCCTCGCGCCCCGCGCCTGGGCGGAGTTCATCACGTACGCCGTGCGAGGCTAGGCGCAACCCACCGGCTACCCCTCCGGATCGAAGGTGTCGGGCGGCAGGCGTCGGGCGAGGACGTCGCGGGCGAGGTCGGGCAGGGCGTGGCCGTGGGTGGCGGCGTGGGCGCGCAGGCGGAGGAGCGCCTGGCCCATGGGGATGCCGAGTGCGTTGGCGAGGAACCCGGTGGCCTGGTGGACCTCGGCGCGGTGCAGCCGCAGGGCGCTGGCCGGTCCGGTGTGGTCGGCCGGGCTGGTCAGTTCGGTGTACAGCAGGCACACGAGAGCACGGCCCAGGCGGTTCAGGTCGTGGAGTTGAGCGGGGGTGAGAGGGCCGGGGGTGGTGCGGTAGCCGGTGAGGACGCCGATGACGGCGGCGCCCAGGCTCAGGGGCGCGGCGACGAGGGCGCGGACCGGGGTGCGCGTGGCGGCGGGCAGGAAGAGGGGCCAGCGGGCCGGGGCGGCGGCGGGCAGGTCCGGTTCGGTCAGGGTGTGGCCGTGCCGTACGGCTTCGAGGGCGGGACCGTCGCCCAGGGTGTACTGCAGGGTGTCCAGTTCGGGGCCCAGTCCCGTGGCCGGGTCGCACCACAGCAGTTCGAGCTGACCGCCGAAGGCGAGCACGTTCAGGGTGAGGGCGTCGAGACCGAGCAGGCGGGCGACGCCCGGCGGCACAGCGGTGTCCGGGCCGGGACCGCCGTTGCGGGTGGCCAGGAGCGCACGGGCCAGGAACGCGCCCAGGACGTCCGTGGGTGGCGGGGCGTCGCCCGAAGCGGCGTCCCGTTCCTCGCGTGGCATGTCACACCACCGTGTCGAACTCGGCCGGGACGGATCCTTGTGCGATCTGGGCGGCCAGCTCGGTGAGCTTCTGCCGCCGGGAGCGGGCGGTGGCGCGCAGCCGGGCGAACGCCTCTTCCACGTCGACTCCCAGGCGGGAGGCGAGGACACCCTTGGCCTGTTCGATCACGATGCGGGACTCCAAGGCGGTCTCCAGCTGGCCGATGATCTCGTCCTTGGCAAGCAGGGTCTGCCGGTGCTGCAGACAGACACCGGCAGCATCCGCGAGGATCTGGGCCAGGCACAAGTCCTCACGCGTGGGCACACGGTGGGCGCTGAACAGGTTCAGGGCACCGACCGGGTACTGGAAGGCGCACATGGGCACGGCGGCGACGCTGGTGATGCCGGCGGCCAGCGCGCGTGGGGTGAAGCGCGGCCAGCGTCGGCAGCTGATGCGGTCGGCGCACAGCAGGACAGGGAGCAGGACGTTGCCGGTGCGGACGCTGTCCACACAAGGGCCTTCGTCCAGTTCGAGCTGGTCTTCTTCGAGGCGCCGGCACGCCTCGTCGGAGGCGGTGACGTAGTCGACCCGTCCGGACTCGTCGAGGACGGTGACCCCGGCCGAGCGCACACCCAGCAGCTTGACCGCGTATGTCGTCAGATCGTGCAGCAGTTCAAGGACGTCGAAACCGTTCGTGCGCGAGGCCAGGTCGAGCACGGCCTCGGCGGCGAGGACGTCATGTCGCATGGCAGACATCGGAAGTCCGTTCCGTCGCCTCCCGGCTGCGCGGCAGCGAGCGAGGACCGGGCTCGCGGGAGAACGCGCTGGAAGGCGCGCCGAAGTAGGGCCGACTGCAGAGAGCCGTGTGGTGCCCGCTGACGGAACGTTCCGGTCGTCGCCTCGATTCGTGCCTGCCCGCCCAAGTCGCCGCTGTGGCCAGCTCCACCCCGCCTGGACGACTCACGGTACGTACCCAAGCCTAGCCCCGGGACGGCAGGATTCCTGCCCCGGAGCCGGAAGTTCAGCCATTCCCGCACACGGCACGGGAAGGGCACTCAGCGCTGCCGCTCCACCAGTTCCGCCGCCTCCTCGTCCGTCGCGACGGACGGCGGAGAACCCTCCAGCGGCTGCCGCGCCGTCTCCTTCATCGCGGCCACGGCGATGATGCCGACCAGACCGGCGAGCATCGTGTAGAAGGCGGGCATCAGGTCGTTGCCGGTGGCGCCGATCAGCGCGGCCACGACCAGCGGCGTCGTACCGCCGAAGAGCGAGACCGAGATGTTGAAGCCGATGGAGAGCGAGCCGTAGCGGACGTCCGTGGGGAAGAGCGCGGGAAGGGACGAGGACATGACGCCGAGGTAGCAGACCAGGGCGAGGCCGAGGATCAGCAGGCCCGTGAAGACCGCCACCGTGCCGCCCTGCTTGATCAGGAGGAAGGCGGGCAGGGCCAGGACGAAGAAGGCGACCGAGCCCGCCATCAGGACCGGCTTGCGGCCGATGCGGTCGGAGAGGCGGCCGACGGAGTTGATGAGCGCCATCAGGATCAGCATGACGATCACGATGGACATCAGGCCGCCGGTCTCGCCGAAGCCGAGCTGGGTGAGGTACGTCGGCATGTACGAAAGCAGCATGTAGTCGGTGATGTTGAAGGCCGCCACCAGGGCGATGCAGAGCAGCATCGCGCGCCACTGGCCGAAGAAGGACTCCCGGAAGGACTTCTTGTCGCGCTCGGCGGCCGGGCCGCCACCCGCTTCCTCCATCTTCTGGAAGGCGGGCGACTCGTCGAGCTTCATGCGGAGGTAGAGGCCGATGAGGCCGAGGGGCGCCGCCACCAGGAACGGGACGCGCCAGCCCCAGGACCGCATCGCGTCGTCGCTGAGCCAGACCGTCAGGGTGGTGACAAGGACCGCGGCGACCGTGTAGCCGATCAGGGTGCCGAACTCCAGGAAGGAGCCCCAGAAACCGCGGCGCTTGTCCGGCGCGTACTCGGCGATGAAGGTCGCCGCGCCGCCGTACTCGCCGCCGGTGGAGAAGCCCTGCACCATGCGGCAGAGGACGAGCAGGACCGGCGCCCAGAAGCCGATCGAGGCGTAGCTCGGGATGAGGCCGATCGCCAGCGTCGCCGTCGACATCATGATCATGGTGAGCGCGAGGATCTTCTTGCGGCCGACCTTGTCGCCGAGCGGGCCGAAGAACATGCCGCCGATGGGGCGGACCAGGAAGGCGGCGGCGAAGGTGGCCAGCGAGGAGAGGGTCTGCGCGGTGTCGTTGCCCGACGGGAAGAACTCCTTGCCGATGATCACGGCGAGGTAGGCGTAGACACCGAAGTCGTACCACTCCATGGCGTTGCCCAGGGCGGTCGCCTTCACCGCCCGCTTGACCTGTGCCTCCTCGGTGACCGTGATGTCCGAGCGGCGCAGGCGCGGGTTCTTGCGGCGGTGGATCGCGCGGAACAGCGCGCGGTGCCTGGCCACGGCCTCCGGCGCGGGCGGTGCCGGTGTTTCGGGGGCTTCGGGCGCGCTCACGGGGCAGTCACTCTCTCTGTCGTACTCCTGGCCGGACGTCGATCAACATTGCCAACCCGGAGGACGGGAAAGTGCCCGCCATTGGTCCTCACGCCGGTGGCCCCAAGTCCCCTGTGACGGGGGACTTGGGGCCCGATTCGCTACAAAAACCGATGGTCAGCGGGCGTACAGCTGGCCCTTCGGCACGATCTGCTGTTCCTGTCCCGGGCTCGACCACAGCAGCTTCAGGTGGGCCTCGCCCGTCTGCTCCGCGTACTCCACCTTGATCGAGTGCCGCTTGCCGGCGGTGAGCGCGACCTGCGCCTTGTCGGTCTTCGGCTCGTGCGGGGTCCAGGAGTCGATCACGAGCTTGCCGTCGATCCAGACGCGGGCCATGTCGTCGGAGACGGTCGTCAGCGTGTACGTCTCCGAGCGGCGCGCCTCGACGGAGCCGGTCCAGCGGACGCCGAAGTCGTCGGACGGGATCGAGGCGGCCGGGGAGCCGGTGAACTTCCAGGCGTGGTTGAGGGTGGGGTCGGTGCGGGTGACCTTCGGGGCGCCTTCGAGCTTCGCGTTGTCGAAGATCTCCTGCTTGAGGCCCTTGCCGCGGCCGGGGCGCGCGGTGGGGCCCGGGTCGACCCGCAGCTCGACGACCGTGGCCGTGTCGTTCGTGGCGGCGCCGGACGGCTTGATGTCGTAGCCGTCGCCCGCCTTGGTGACGGTCAGCTTCTGGTCGCTGCCGAGGACGCGGGCCGCGGTGACCTCGAAGTCGGTGCGGGCCTTGAGGTGCAGGGAGCCGCCCGCGGCGGGCCACCGCGTGACGGCCGCGTACAGCTTGTCGCCCTTGCGGCTCACGTGGCCCCAGGCCGGCTCCTCGACGAGGCCGCCGTAGCGGGCACCGAAGACGGCTTCGCCCTGGCCCGCCGTGCGCAGCCAGTCGCCCATCTGCTTGAGGCGGTCGAGGGAGGGCTGCGGGATACGGCCGCGGGCGTCGGGGCCGACGTTCAGGAGGTAGTTGCCGCTGCGGGACGTGGTGGCGAGGAGGTTGCGGGTCAGGGTCTGGGCCGACTTCCAGTCATGGTCGTGACGGGCGTACCCCCAGTGGTCGTTGAGGGTCATGCAGGATTCCCAGAGCTGGCCGTCGACGGGGGCGTTTGGGATCTCCTGCTCGGGGGTGCCGTAGTCGCCGTCGACGACGCGGCGCTTGCCGACGCGGTTGTTGATGACCAGGTCGGGGTTCAGGCCGCGGAGGTAGGACTCCAGGCGCTCGCCGTCCTCGGCCGTCCACGGGTTGTGCGGGTTGTCGGTGTCCCACTCGCCGTCGAACCAGAGGAGCGCCGGGTCGTAGGTGTCGACCAGCTCCTTGAGCTGGGCGTACATCCGCTTCTCGTACCGGGGGAAGGTGGCCGGGTCCGGGAAGTCCTTGTCGTGCCAGTCCCAGATCGAGTAGTAGAAGCCGAGCTTGATGCCCGCGTCGTCGGCCGCCTTCCTCAGCTCGGCCATGATGTCGCGGTTCTTGTCGAAGGACGAATGGTCGCGCAGGTTCCAGTCGTTGACCTTCGTCGGCCACATCGCGTAGCCCTCGTGGTGCTTGGACGTGATGACGATGTAGCGCATCCCGGCGTCCTCGGCCGCCTTGACGACGGCCTCGGCGTCGAAGTCCGCGGGGTCGAAGGACTGGGCCTGCTTCTCGTACGCGTCCATGGGGATGTCGCACTGCCGCTTGATCCACTCGGCGTCGCGGCAGACGGTGCCGTCGGGGCGCTGGTACTCGCCCTCCAGGTTCGTGTACGCGCCGAAGTGGATGAACATCCCGAAGCGGTCCTGGCGGAACCAGTTGGTGCGGTCGGCGGTGAAGGGGTCGTCCGCGGCGTGGTCGGTGCCGGGGCCCGCCTTCTGCCGCCGCGGGGACTGCGCGGCCTCGTCGGGGGCGGCCGTGGCGTTCGGCATGGCGGTGCCCGCGAGGGTCGCGGCGAGGAGCAGGGCGATTCCAGTGGCTCTGTGGCGCATGGGGCGGCTCCCGGGGTTCCCTGGTTTGGGGGGTCGCTCGGGAACGTAGGGATGAATACATCGGATGTCAATGGGGTGAGTTGTTACCTGACCTCCCCTCAACTGCCGTTCATTGGGGCCCAATTACAAGCGGTGGCAGCAATCGACCCGATGACTGAGGTGACTCGCCCCGTCAGGGGCGCGGGGAACTGCGCGACAAGCCACATCCAACCCGCACCCGTGTTAGAGACGGCCCGCCCCCAGGGCAAGACACACCTCGGCACCCGCACCCCCTCCCGACCGACGGAGCCCGCATGCCACTCCCCCGCAGAACCCTCCTCACCGGCTTCGCCGCCACGGCAGGCGTCGCCGCCGTGGCCTGTTCCGGCACCCCTGCCGACGGCACCCCCGCCTCTCCCCACACCCCCGCCCCTCGCCGCACCGCCGCCGCGGACGCGGCCCGCCGCCTCCTCCCCCGCCACTGGGACCAGATCACCTTCCGCACCACCCCGAAGGGACATCACGCCGAGGACTCCTTCCGCGTCACCGGCCGGCGCGGCCGCATCACCGTCGCCGCGACGAACCCCGCCACCCAACTCACCGGCCTGCGCCACTACTTGAAGCACGTCACGCACGCCAACATCACCTGGGCGGGCAGCCGCACCGACCACCTCCCCGACCGCCTCCCCGCCCCCGCAGCGCCCCTCACCGGTGAGGCCAACACCCCGCACCGCTTCGCCCTCAACGACACGAACGACGGCTACACCGGGGCCTATGCCGACTGGGACCACTGGGAGCGCGAGATCGACGTACTCGCGCTGCACGGCTACAACGAAGTCCTCGTCTACGCGGGCGCGGACGCCGTCTACCACCGCGCCTTCCAGGAGTTCGGGTACACCGACGAGGAGCTGCGGGCCTGGATCCCCGCCCCCGCCCACCAGCCGTGGTGGCTCCTGCAGAACATGTCGGCCTTCCCGCACCCCGTCTCCCGGCAGCTGCTCGACGCCCGCGCCCGCCTCGGCCGCCGCATCTGCGACCGGCTGCGCGAGCTCGGCATGACGCCGGTCCTGCCGGGCTACTTCGGGACCGTGCCACCCGAGTTCGAGAAGAGGAACCCGGGCGCCGCAACCGTCCGGCAGGGCGACTGGGTCGGCTTCGCGCGACCGGACTGGCTGGATCCGCGCACCGACCGATTCGCGCGCGTGGCCGCCGCGTTCTACCGCGCGCAGGACGAGCTGTACGGCCCGTCCACGATGTACAAGATGGACCTCCTGCACGAGGGCGGAAAGCCCGGCGACGTGCCTGTCGGTGACGCCGCCAAGGGCGTCGAGAAGGCCCTGCGGACCGCGCACCCGGACGCCACCTGGGTGATCCTCGGCTGGCAGCACAATCCGCCGAAGGCCATCACCGACGCCGTCGACAAGCGGCGGATGCTCGTCGTCGACGGCCTCTCCGACCGCTTCCCGAACGTCACCGACCGCGAGGCCGACTGGGGCTCGACGCCCTACACCTTCGGCTCGATCTGGAACTTCGGCGGCCACACCACGCTCGGCGCCAACACTCCTGACTGGGCAGCCCTGTTCGAGAAGTGGCGCACCAGAGAAGGCAGCACGCTCAGCGGGATATCCCTCATGCCCGAAGCCGCCGACAACAACCCGGCCGCCTTCGAGCTGTTCTCCGAACTGGCGTGGCGCACAGGTGACGTGGACCTCGCATCATGGTTCCGGGAGTGGTCCACGTCCCGGTACGGGGCCGCCGACCCGCACGCCGGGGCCGCCTGGGACATCCTGCGCCGCACCGCGTACGGCACGACCCGCGCCGACGAGTGGGCCGAGGGCGCCGACGGCCTGTTCGGCGCGCGGCCCGATCTCGCGGCGAAGTCGGCGGCGGCCTGGTCCCCGGAGAAGATGCGGTACGAGCCCGCCGAGTTCGAGCCGGCGCTGGGCGAACTCCTGGCGGTGCGGCGGGACATGCGGAACTCCTCCGCGTACCGCCGCGACCTGCTCGACGTCGCCCGCCAGGCCCTGTCCAACCGCAGCCGCGTCCTGCTGCCGCGCATCAAGGAGGCGTACGACGCCAAGGACGCCGCCCGCTTCGACCGGCTCACCCGCGACTGGCTGGAGCTGACGGACCTGCTCGACCGCCTGGTCGCCACCGACTCCCGCCATCTGCTGGGGCGTTGGGTCGCCGACGCGCGGGCGTGGGGCGCGGACCCGGAGGAACGGGACCGGCTCGCGTACGACCAGCTGTCGTTGCTGACGGTGTGGGGCACGCGGTCCGGCGCGGACGCGGGCCTGCGAGATTACGCGAACCGGGAGTGGGCGGGGCTGGTCGGAGGCCTCTACCGGTTGCGGTGGTCCCGGTATTTCGAGGAGCTCCGCGCCGCACTCGCGGAGGGCCGAACCCCCGGGAAGATCGACTGGTTCGCGCTGGAGGACGAGTGGATCCGCGACCCGGGCCGCCTTGCGGTACGCCCGTCGGGGGACGTGTACAGGCTGGCCGCACAAGTGCGGGACCGTCTTTCAACTCCGTGAGCAGGAAGCCCCGTCAAGGGGCTCGGGGCTGTGACATTTGCGGCTCCGCCGCGCGGGCGCGGCAAGCCACCTCCAATCCGCAGCCCCGGAACAGAGCTGCGCCCCCGACCCGAAAGGTCGGGCCAGGGGGCGCGGCCCCTCAGCTCACCGCCGCGGGCACTTCTTCCACGCCAAGTGGTAGACCGTGCTGATGTCGCCGTCCGTGGAGTCCATCGTCATGAAGCTGGACTTCGCGGGGTCCGAGGTCCCCGCGTCCACCCGCAGCTCCGTGTTGATGTTGAAGTTCCGCTTCACCCCACACGGCGCCCACACCAGCTGGGCCCAGTCCGTCGTGTCGGTGGCCTGCCAGTTGTCGTTGTAGGCGCCCTTGAACTCGTGGCTGATCGCGGCGGTCTGGGGCGAGCCCTGGAAGTAGTACGACGCCTTCTCCGTGCCCTTGGCGCCCGGCTGGAGCGAGGCGTAGCCGCGGTAGTCCGCGCTGGCGATGGCGTAGGTGAAGCCCTGCGGGACGTGCACGACGAGGTTGAGCTGACAGTTCCTGCGGAACGCGGTGGGGTCCGCGCCGCCGCCCGTCCTGGCGAGGTAGTCGCTGTAGGTGACCGTGAAGGCGGTGTTGTCCCCGGAGACGGCGACGGCCGCGGTACCGAGGGGGCAGCCCGAGCCGTTCACCGTGGCGACCTCGATCACGATCTTGTCCGGGGGAGGTTCGAGGATCCCGGTGGTGTTCTGAGCGGGGATGGTCGATCCGAACAGCGCCGCGACGGCGCCGCTCAGCAGCAGTGCACCAGCCATGATTCTCCGTTCCATTTCTGAGGAGGGGGGTTGGAGAAGTGCCTGTGGTGCGTGGAGCACAGTGCGGGTGCCTGGAGCGGATTGCGTGAGCGAGGGGGATCGTATGGACCAATGGGCCCCCGGGCCAGAGCGATGTCCGGCCATTCGGCGCGACCGGACGCCTCCGAATCACCGCGTCTTGACGGGTATACGTCACACCCAATCTCTGGTAGGAAACCTTCCTAACAGTACGCGGAACCATGAACTCCCCCTTCTGGAGGCCCTCGTGGAGACCCCCCACATACGCCCGCGCACCACACTCACCTCCCGCCGCACCCTCCTCGCCTTCATCGGCGCGGCGGCCGCTGCGGGCCCACTGCTCGCCACGCGGACGGCCACCGCGTCCCCGACCTCGCCCGGGGTGACGGCCGGTGGACTCGACGACCCCGCGAAGAAGGAGATCGCCATGCAGATCGTCTGCAGCGCGGAGAACTCCTCGCTGGAGTGGAAGAAGCAGTATCGATACTGCGAGGACATCGGCGACGGCCGCGGCTACACCGCGGGCATCATCGGCTTCTGCTCCGGCACCGGCGACATGCTCGACCTGGTCGAGCTGTACACCCGGCGCAAGCCGAACAACATTCTCGCCAAGTACCTCCCCGCGCTGCGCGAGGTCGACGGCACCGACTCGCACGACGGCCTCGACCCGACGTTCAAGCCCGACTGGGAACGGGCCGCCGAGGACCGGGAGTTCCAGAAGGCGCAGAACGACGAGCGCGACCGCGTCTACTTCAACCCCTCGGTCAAGCAGGGCAAGGCGGACGGCCTCGGCGTCCTCGGCCAGTTCTGTTACTACGACGCGATCGTCATGCACGGCGACGGGAGCGACGCGACCAGCTTCCGCAACATCCGGGGGCGCGCGCTGCGTTCGGCCAGGCCGCCGGCGCAGGGCGGTGACGAGGTGACGTACCTGAACGCCTTCCTCGACGCGCGCGTCTGGGCGATGAAGCAGGAGGAGGCGCACGAGGACACCAGCCGGGTCGACACCGCGCAGCGGGTCTTCCTGAAGAAGCGGAACCTCAACCTGGACCCGCCGCTGGACTGGAAGGTGTACGGGGACCCGTACCACATCGGGTGACCACAGACCGGGCAGCGCGCGGGGCACCTCGGTGCCCCGCGCGCTCGCGTGACCTCTTGCCACTCACAGGTTGAAACGGATACGGTCCCGGCCAACTCCCTTCTACGCGCGTCAACCTGCGTCAACCGGCACCGAGGTGAGAGACCGATGTTCCTCCGCATGACCGTCCTGACCGCCGTCACCGCCACACTCGTCACCGCGGGCGCGGCCACGGCTCCCGCCGCGGGCGGCGGCTGGCAGCAGGCGGGTGAGGACATGACCACCGGCATCAGCGGTCTCGCTCTCACCGGCCGCGCGGGTGGCGCCGCCCACGCCCTCGTCGTACGCGACAACAAGAAGCCGGGCCAGAACCGCGTCGCCGACCTCACCTACCGGCCGGGCCGTTCCGCGGTCGTCGAGCCGCTCGCCTGGTCCGGCGGCGGCGAACCGATCGACCTGGAGGCCGTCGAGGCGGTGCCGGGCACCTCCGACGAGTACGTGGCGCTCGCCAGCCGCGGCCTCGTCTACCGCCTCAAGGTGACGGGCTCCGAGGCCCAGGTCCTCGACACCTCGCCGCTGCCCGGCATCGCGGACGGCGACGACTACGAGAGCCTCGCGCTGACCTCGCGGCACGGCCGGATGGCGGCGGTCTGGGCGGACCGGGGCGCGGGCGAGGACCGCCCGGCGACGCTGCGCGCGGCGCCGTTCTCCTTCAACAAGTACGGCGAGGCCGACTTCGGCCCGGTCCGGACGGCCCGCTTCCGTACGCCCTACCCGACCGGCGCCGTCCGGCACGCCTCCGACATATCGGTCACGGACTCGGGCCGCCTGCTGATCGGCGCGGCATCGGACGCGGGCGACGACGGGCCCTTCGACTCGGCGGTCGTGGACGCGGGCAGGCTGTCGGTGGCGCGCTCGGGCGAGGTGCGGCTCTCGGTCGCCAAGTCCCCCGCGGTCCTGCGGAAGTTCAAGGGGCACAAGATAGAGGCGGTCGAGTGCGTGCCGGGCACGCGCACGGCCCTGCTCGGCACGGACGACGAGAACGCGGGCGGGTCCGTCAACTCCGCGGCGGTGTGCGGGAAGTAGCGCCGTTGCCCGACCGCCGCCCCGGTGCGCACTTCGATGCCGGTGCTACCGTCTCGCCATGTCCAAGGCCGAGATCGACGCACTGACCGCCGAGTTCCTCGGCTCCCTCGACAACCGGGGCGGCGGGGCCGCCGACGTGGGCCGCATCCGCCGCCTCATGGTGCCGGGCGGCATTCTCGTCGTCACGGGCCCGAAGTACACGGCGTACACGGTGGAGGAGTTCATCGGGCCCCGCGAAGAACTGCTCTCCGGCGGGCAGGTCGTCGAGTTCCACGAGTGGGAGATCTCCGAACGGACCGAGATCGTGGGCGACATCGCGACGCGGTTCGGCGAGTACGGCAAGTCGGGCATCGCGAACGGCGAGCCCTTCGAGGCCCGCGGCGTCCACACCTTCCAGTTCGTCCGCACCCCCGAGGGCTGGCGGATCGCGGCGTTCTCCTGGTACGACCACCCCTGACCGCACCGCCGGTGAGGTACGCACTTTTTAGTGCGTACTTGTGGCCCGTCACTCACTGATCAAGGCTGAGGAGGCCTCCCCCTCCCCCTTGAACAGGAGTATCCGTGAGCACCCCTGCCCCCGTCCCTGCCACCACCCCTGCCCCCGTCACCGTCATCGGCCTCGGCGACATGGGCCACGCGCTGGCCGCGGCGCTCCTCGACGCCGGGCACCCCACGACCGTCTGGAACCGCAGCGCGGGAAAGGCCGACGACCTGGTGGAGCGAGGTGCCGTGCAGGCCGTGAGCGTCGAAGAGGCGGTTCTCGCGAGCCCGTTGACCGTGGTCTGCCTGCTCGACTACGACGTCGTGCGCACCCTCATGGCGCCCGCCGCCGACGCGGTGCGGGGCCGCACGCTGGTCAACCTCACCAACGGCACGCCGGCCCAGGCCCGCGAGGCGGAGGCCTGGGCCGTCGGCCTCGGCGCCGACTATCTGGACGGCGGGATCATGGCCATCCCCTCGACCGTCGCGACCCCGCAGGCGTTCGTCCTCTACAGCGGCGAGGAACGGCACTTCGCGGCACACCGGGAGGCGCTCGAGGCGCTGGGTGCGGCCACGTATCTGGGCAGGGACGCGGGGATCGCCTCGCTGTACGACCTCGCGCTGCTGAGCGCGATGGACATGATGTTCGCCGGCTTCTTCCACTCGGTCGCCATGGCCACCTCGCACAAGGAGGGCAGCGCGACCGGGTTCACCGAGCTGCTCGTGCCCTGGCTGACGAACATGGCTCAGGTGATGCCCGCGTTCGCCGCCGACGTGGACGCGGAGCGCGTTTCGGGCGCCGAACCGGCCCTGGCTCAGGGCCTGGACGTCGTGCTGGCCGCGTCACGCAACATGCTCGGCGCCGCACGGGACGCGGGCGTGCGAGCCGATTTCTTCGAGCGGTCGGTGGCGGAGCTGGAGGGGCGGATCGCCGAGGGTCAGACGGCCTATACGGGTCCGGCCGCGGTGCGCGCCCTGCGGGTCGCCCCGTCCTGAGCCACGTTCAGTCCCTGCCCTGGTCAGGCGAGATGTCCGCGATTCCTCCCGGAATTGTCCGTGATCGGTAACAGAGGGATCCCCCGCCCCTCCTGTCCCGTCCTGTCAGGTGGCCGCACGGCGGCCGGAGTTCGGCGAGGCACTGAGGGAATGGGGCGGACATGGCACGGCACGGTGGCGGGCGGGGCTGGTACGGCAAGATGCTCGGGGCGGCGCTCGGCGTGACGATGTTCGCCACCGGTGCCTCGGTGTGGACGGCGCAGGCCGGTACCGAGGACGAGGCGGCACCGGCGGCGAAGGCGCCGACCAGTGCCGTCAAGCCGGTCTCGAAGACCATCGCGCACGCCTCGGACGCCGGAGAGCGCGGCATCAACATCACCATCGACGACGGCCCCGACCCCAAGTGGACGCCTCAGGTGCTGGACCTGCTGCGGCAGTACGAGGTGAAGGCCACGTTCTGCATGGTGGGGACGCAGGCGCAGGCCCACCCGGACCTCGTGAGGAAGGTCGTCGCGGCCGGGCACCGCCTGTGCGACCACTCGGTGTCGCACAACACCGCGATGGACAAGGACACCCAGGCCTACCAGTCGAAGCAGATACTCGACGCCGAGCGCATGATCACCAAGGCGTCCGGGGGCGTGCGGCCGATGTACTACCGGGCGCCCGGCGGCGCCTTCACCCCGTACAGCCGGGGGCTCGCCGCGGACCGGGGCATGCGCCCGCTGGGCTGGAACGTGGACAGCAAGGACTTCGAGCGCCCCGGCACGGAGGCGATGGTCGCCACCGTCAAGCGGGAACTGTCCAACGGCCCGACCATCCTCTTCCACGACGCGGGCGGCGACCGCACCCAGACGGTCGAGGCCCTGCGCCAACTCCTGCCCTGGTTCAAGGAGCAGGGCTACACCTTCGGGTTCCCGGTGCGCTGACTCACTGCTCCACCCCTACGTACGTGAGGTTGCAGCTGCCGATCTCGCCCATGGCACCGAGGTACGGGTAGGTGAACCCCAGCGTCTTCACGCCCGCGGACGTGTAGTTGAGCTCGATGGTCTGGGTGGAGTGCGACGGCATGTCCGCGACGCGCCAGGTCGGGGTCTGGCCGTTGTCCTCGATGGAGAACTCGCCGCGGGTGAACCCGTGCAGGAAGTCCGTGTTGTTGATGAACGTGACGCGGTCGACGTGGGCCCGCGGCCCGTCCCAGTTCCCCTCGAAGGTCGCCTGGAGCGCGTCGTTCGGGATGTCGATGGCCAGTTCTTCGTTGTCACAGCTGTCGCCCCAGTGGACGTTCACCATGTGCTGGTTGTACGCCTTCGCGATGAAGGCGCCCTCGGCGTGCGCGGTGCCGCTGGTGAGCACCAGCAGGGCCGCGGCCGCCGCGGCACTCAGGGTGAGCGTCTTCTTGCGGGTCATGTCGGTCTCGCCTTCTGCTGCGGGGGCTTGAGTGGGGGGCTCGGACTTCTGCGAACTACACGGAGAACAGCTGGAAGTTGCGGATGTCGAAGTAACCGGTGGACCACGCCGTCGAGTACTCGCCGTAGGGCACGATGTTGGTCCCCTGCCGGGTGCAGCTCCCCGGCCCGCAGACGACCACGCTCGCGTAGAAGCCGCTGCCCGGACCGCGGTAGCAGCGGATCGTGAACCGGTGCCCGTCCTCGGTCACCGTCGGCGGGTTGCACTGGATGGAGTCCCTCGCGGGCGGCGCCCCGCTCGCGGCCCCCGAAGTCCCCAGTACGGCACAGACGGCCAGCGCCGCAGCACCCGCCGCCCGTTGTGCCCTGATGAACGTCACCTGTGGGTCCTCCCGTCGTCAGGGCGGCATCTGGTCCGCCCGCCACCCGATGAACACTCTCCGTGACAGAGTAATTACGTCTTGTGCTCGCGTGAGGGGAGTGAAGAGCGCGCATGACGGGCGCGAAGGGGCGGGGCCTCGGTCGTCGATCGCCTGGTACGCCGTCGGCCAGAAGTCCCGGTGCAGGCGCGACGGGCCCCGGGGGTCAGTGCGTGGTGGCCGGCTCCGGCTCCGCCGAGGGCTCCCCCGGGGCCGAACCCGCCGTGGCGCCCAGGTGGTTGAAGACCAGGTTCAGGGCCACCGCGAGGATGCAGCCCGTGGAGATGCCGGAGCCGAGGACGATCTGTGCCCAGTCGGGAAACGCGTCGTAGAAGCCGTCCGAGAGGGCGGGGGCCAGGCCCGCGCCGAGGGTGACGACCACGATGAGGGCGTTGTCGCCGCGGTGCAGGTCGGCCTGGAGCAGGGTCTGGATGCCGCTGACCGCGATGGAGCCGAAGAGGAAGAGGCTGACGGCGGCGAGCACCGGCATGGGGACCACGGAGATCAGCGCCGCCGCTGCCGGGCTGAGGCCGATCAGGACGAGGATCGCGCCGCTGAGCGCGACGACGAAGCGGCTGCGCACCTTGGAGATCACGACCAGGCCGATGTTCTGCGCGAACGCGCTGGCGTGGAAGGCGTTGAAGAGGGGGCTGAGCGCGGAGCCGAGGGCGTCGGCGCGCAGTCCGCGGGCGATGGTCCTCTCGTCGACGTCCTTCTCGACGATCTTCCCGAGGGCGATCATGTCGGCGGTCGACTCGGTGAGGATCACCAGCATCACGACGCACATCGAGATGATGGCCGGGAGGTTGAACTCCGGTGCGCCGAAGTGGAGCGGGGAGGGGATGCCGACCGGGTCCGCGCCGTCCAGCTTCGAGAAGTCGGCGAGGCCCATGGGTATCGCCAGCAGCGTGCCGAAGATCATCGCGAAGAGCATGCTGATCTGCTTGAGGAAGCCGCGGGTGAACCGCTGGAGCAGCAGCATGACCAGGACGGTGGCGCCCGCGAGGCCGATGCTCCTCGGCTCGGGCGTGCCGGTCGTGGAGTCGTCGACGATCCAGTCGTACGCGACGGGGATGAGCGAGACGCCGATCAGGGTGATGACCGATCCGGTGACGACCGGCGGGAAGAAGCGGACCAGACGCGAGAAGTACGAACTGACCAGGAATCCGAAGAGACTTGAGACGATGATCGCGCCGAAGACGATCGGCATGCCCGCCTCGACGCCGCCCTGCGTCGCGATGATCGTCAGCATCACGCCGACGCCCGCGAACGAGACGCCGTTGACGAAGGGGAGGCGGGAACCGATGAAGTTGCCGATGCCCAGGGTCTGGAGCAGGGTCGCGATGCCCGCCATCAGGAGGCTGCCGCCCATGAGTACGGCGGTGTCGCCCGGCGACATCTTCGCCGCGACGGCCACCACGAGCGGGACGGAGACCGCTCCCGCGTACATGGAGGCGACGTGCTGGAGACTCGCGACGAGCATGCGGCCGGGCGGCAGGACCTCGTCGACGGGGTGGACCTCGGGGGCGCCCGCTCCGTCGCCGGAGGGCTTCACTTCAGAACTCATGGGTGGCGCTTCTTCCGTTGCGTGACGCCGGAAGTCGGCCTCGTCCGGTGGGAGTTCACGAGACACGGGAGGAGGCCGACAGTGAACCGACTGGAAAGTAACTTCCGCCATACGGTTGGCGGCGCCACGACGTTACGTCAGTGCACCCCGGCTGCGGAAGACCCCGCATGGGGAGAGCTGGTGCGCTGTTCGGCGATGGCCGTACCGCCCTCCATCGGCGCCGTGACGTCGTCGTCCTCGCGCCCCTTGCCGATGTGGTTGAAGACCAGGTTCAGGAGCACGGCCGCCACGCAGCCCGTCGAGATGCCCGAGTCGAGGATGATCTTCGCGGTCTCCGGGAAGGCGTGGTAAAACTCCGGCGCCGCGATCGGGATCAGGCCGACGGCCAGCGAAACGGCCACGATCAGAACGTTGTTGTCGCGCTCCAGGTTCGCCTTCACCAGCGTCTGGATGCCACTGGCCGCGACCGAACCGAAGAGCACCACGCCCGCGCCGCCGAGCACCGGACGCGGCACGACGGCGATCAGCGAGGCGGCCATCGGGCACAGGCCCATCAGGACCAGGAAGCCGCCGCCCGCCGCGACGACGTACCGGCTGCGGATCTTCGTCATCGCGACCAGGCCGATGTTCTGCGCGAAGGCGCTGCACATGAAGCCGTTGAAGAGCGGGCTGACCGCCGAGCCGAGGCAGTCGGCGCGCAGGCCCGCGGCGATGGTCTTCTCGTCGGCGGGACGGTCCACGATCTCGCCGAGGGCGAGCATGTCGGCCGTCGACTCCGTCATCGAGACGACCATGACGACGCAGAGCGAGACGATCGCGGCGGCCGCGAACTGCGGGGCGCCGAAGTGGAACGGCGTCGGGAAGCCGACGACGTCCGCCTCGCCGACCGGGCTGAAGTCCGTGACGCCGAACGGGATCGCGACGAGCGTGCCGATGACCAGGCCGAGCAGGACCGCGATCTGCTTCACGAAGCCGGTGGTGAACCGGCGGAGCAGCAGCACGATGACGAGGGTGATGCCCGCAAGGGCGAGGTTCTTCGTCGAGCCGTAGTCGTCGGCGTCGGGGGCGGGACCCTGGGCCCAGCCGAAGGCGACCGGCATCAGCGAGATGCCGATGAGGGTGATGACGGTGCCGGTGACCACCGGCGGGAAGAACCGCACCATCTTCGAGAAGAACGGGGCGGCGACGAAGCCGAGGATGCCCGCGACGATCACCGCGCCGAAGATGATCGGCAGCGCGTCGTCCTTGTCCTTGGTCGAGTCGACGACCGCGAGCATGGGCGCGACACCGGCGAAGGTCACGCCGTTGACGAAGGGCAGGCGGGCGCCGATCTTCCAGATGCCGAGGGTCTGGAGGAAGGTCGCGAGACCCGCGGTGAACAGACAGGCGCCGGTCAGGAACGTGAGCTCCTTGGCGGACAGGCCGACGGCCGCGCCGACGATCAGGGGCGGGGCGACGACACCCGCGTACATGGCGGCCACGTGCTGCAGGCCGGTGGTCGCCATCTTCAGGGGTGGGAGTTTCTCGTCGACCGGGTGTACGGCCCGTATGGAGCCCTCTTCGGCGTCGGGTTCCGGGGTGTTGCCTTGCTTGGTGAACCTGGGCTTGGTGGCCACTGTGGCTCCTCCGGTTGTTTTCCAGTGCCGGCCCGCGGCGGGCACTTTTCGCTTCTGGGAGGTGGTGCGTGGTGCAAGGGCTTGCTCGATGTGAAGTTGTGGGTACTGCGCCCAGGTAGTACTGACCGCCCCGGGAACGCGAGGCTTTGGGCCGCGTTCCGGGGCGGCACTTGAGCAGCCCGCTCGGCTGCTCAAGTCCGGTCGAGGGCCGTCCCCCCCGACCGGAGTTCTTGGGGTCAGCTCTCGGCGGCGATCCGCGCGAGACGCTGCGCCTGATCCCGCGTGGAGCGGGCGATGGCGTCCTCGTCGGCGTGCAGCAGACGGCCGTTCTCGACGACCGGCCTGCCGTTGACGAGGGAGAGGGTGACCGGGGCCGCCGCGCCGAAGACGATCGCGGTCACCGGGTCGGCGATCGAGGCGTGCCCGATGCCGTCGATCTTCCACAGGACCAGGTCGGCGAGCTTGCCCGCCTCCAGGGAGCCGATCTGTGTGGCGCGGCCCAGGACCTGGGCTCCGCCGTACGTCCCCAGGCGCAGCGCCTGACGGGCGTTCAGGGCGGCCTCGCGGTGCGCACCGAGGCGGTTGATCAGCAGGGCGTTGCGCAGCTCGGTGTGGAGCTCGCCGGACTCGTTCGACGCGGTGCCGTCGACGCCGAGGCCGACGGGGACGCCCGCCCTGAGCATGTCGGGGACGCGGGCGATGCCGGCCGCGAGACGCGCGTTGGAGGACGGGCAGTGGGCGACTCCCGTACCGGTACGGGCGAACGCGGCGATGTCGGAGTCGTTCATGTGGACGCAGTGCGCCATCCACACGTCCTCGCCGAGCCAGCCGGTCGACTCGAAGTACTCGGTCGGGCCCTTGCCGAAGAGCTCGTGGCAGAACTTCTCCTCCTCGACCGTCTCGCTGCCGTGGGTGTGCAGACGCACTCCCAGGCGGCGGGCCAACTCGGCGCCCTGCCGCATGAGTTCGGTGGAGACGGAGAACGGCGAGCAGGGTGCCACGGCGACCTGCGTCATCGCGTCGAAGGAGGCGTCGTGGTGCTTCTTGACGGTCTCCTCGGTCGCGGCGAGCGCGCCCTCCAGGGTCTCCACGGCGAAGTCCGGCGGCAGGCCGCCGTCCTTCTCGCTGCGGTCCATGGAGCCGCGGGCCAGGGTGAAGCGGACGCCCATCTCGGAGGCGGCGCGGATGATCGACCCGGAGAGGTCGCCCGAGCCCTTCGGGAAGACGTAGTGGTGGTCCATGGCGGTGGTGACACCGCCGCGGGCCATCATCCCCAAGGAGCCCTGCGCCGCCGCGTACGTCATCTGCTCGTCGATGCGCGCCCACGTCGGGTACAGCGCCACCAGCCAGTTGAACAGGTTGTGGTCGGTGGCGAGGCCCCTGGTGATCCACTGGTAGAAGTGGTGGTGCGTGTTGACCAGGCCCGGTGTGGCGAGGTGGCCGGTGCCGTCGACGCGGCGCACCACGTTCTCCAGACCCTCGGGCGCCTTGCCCGCGCCGATGGACTCGATCCTGTTGCCCGCGACGACGATGTACCCCGATGCGTACTCGGTGTCGTCGGCGTCGACCGTCGCGACGGCGACGTTCTCGATGACGATGCGGTCTGCCGAAGAAGGTGCCATGGTGCTTCCTTCATTTCGTGAGTGGCGATTGGGCACGGCAGGACCCTAGGAGGATTTGAGTGCCGCAGCCGCGTCGACGCTGCTGCGGGTGCCGAGATGGTGGAAGAAGAGGTTGAGCAGGACCGCGACGAGCGCGCCGGCGCTGATGCCGGAGCCGAGCACGGTCTGTGCCCACGCGGGAAACTCCGCGTAGAAGGTGGGCGCGGCGAGCGGGATGATGCCCGCCCCGAGCGACACGGCCACCAGGATGATGTTGGAGCTGTCGTCCAGGCCCGCCTCGGAGAGCGTGCGGATGCCGCTGACGGCGATGGAGCCGAAGAGGACGATGCCCGCGCCGCCGAGCACCGGCATGGGGACCACGTTGACGACCGCGCCGAGCACCGGGAAGGCGCCGAGCACGAGGAGCGCTCCGCCCGCGACGGCGACGACGTAGCGGCTGCGTACGCGGGTCAGCGAGACCACGCCGACGTTCTGCGCGAAGGCCGAGGTCGGGAAGCCGCCGAAGACGGGTCCGACGAGGGTGGCGATGCCGTCCGTACGCAGACCGCGGGTGATGGTCTTTCCGTCCGTCTTGCGCTCGCAGATCTCGCCGAGGGCGAGCATGCCGGCCGCCGACTCGGTCATCAGGACCAGCATCACGATGCAGAGCGAGAGGATCGCGGCGGGCTGGAAGGTGGGCGCGCCGGAGGCGAACGGGGTGGGCAGCGCGGCGAGCGGCGCGGACTGCACCGAGGTGAAGTCGGCCATCCCGAACGGGATCGCGGCGAGCGTGCCGATGAACATGCCTGCCAGCAGGGCGACTTGCTTGAGGAAGCCGCGGCCGAAGCGCTGGAAGAGCAGGATCACCACGAGCGTGAAGGCGGCGAGCGCGAGGTACTTCATGTCGCCGAACGTGGGGTCGGTGTCGTCGCCGCCCTGCGCCCACTTCACGGGCACGGGCATCAGCGTGACGCCGATGAGCGTGATGACGACCCCGGTGACCAGCGGCGGGAAGAAGCGGAGCAGCTTGCCGAAGAAGGGGCCGATGACGAGACAGAAGACACCCGCGACCATCACCGCGCCGTAGATGGCGGGGAGTTGCTCACCCTTGGCGTTGGTCTCGGCGATGGCGAGGATGGGCGCGATGCCCGCCGAGGAGGCGGCGTTCACGAACGGCAGGCGGTTGCCGACGAAACCCTTGACGCCGAGGGTCTGCAGGATGGTGGCGAGACCGGCGATGAGCAGCCCGGCGGCGATGAGCCGGGTCTGGGCCACGGTGTCGAGACCGCAGGCCTGGCCGATGATGAGCGGAGGGGTGACCACACCCGCGTACATGGCGGCGATGTGCTGGAGCGCGGCGGGGACGAGCCGCGAGGGGTGGAGCTTCTCATCCACCGGGTGGCAGACGGGAGTTGACTCACCGTCGGCTGTGTCCGATGGGGTGGAACATGGACCTTCTGCAGGGTCCTTAGCAGGCTGTGCCATTGCGGATGTTCCCTCCGGTGTGGCGCGCCCCCGCCCACTGCGGCGAGGCGGGGGCGCGCATCCCGCGTCAGAGGTTGGTCATGTCGACCGGGATCTTCGGCTCGACGCCGTCCCGCAGGATGGTGGCCTCGATGAGGCCGTAGGGGCGGTCGGCGGCGTAGTAGACGGCTCCGTCCTTGGCCTCGTTCTCGAGACCGAAGGCGGAGAGGTCCTGACGGAAGTGGTGCTTGTTGGGCGCGGAGAAGCGGATCTCGTCGATCTCGCTGCGGTTGTTGATGACCCGCGAACCCATCTGGTACAGCGTCTGCTGGAGCGACAGCGAGTAGGTCTCCACGAAGGCGTGCAGGATGTGCTTCTTGGCCTGCTCGTACGAGCGCTCCCAACTCGGCATGCGCTGCTCGTCGTTGGTCCAGTTGTGCCGCCACCAGGTGGACAGGGAGGTGGCGAGGATGCGGTCGTAGTCCTCCTGCAGGGTCGTGTACTTGTCCTTGATGTAGCCCCAGAACTCGGAGTTCGTGGAGTTCATCACGGTCAAGTCCTTGAGCCCGGACAGGACTTCGAAGTTCTCGCCGTCGTAGGTGATCTGGGCGAGCCGCGTCTCCTGGCCCTTGCGGACGAAGGAGTGCTTGACCTCGTCGGCGCCGATGAACTTGGAGTTGCTGTCGGAGCCGCCGATGCGCTCCCAGGCGTACTCCTCGATGCGGATGCGCGCGCGGTGGATCGAGGGCTGGCTGTCCACGAAGTGCCGGGCGAGGTGGATGCCGTACTGCTCGGCGGACTCGATGCCGTACTCCTTGGCGAACGCGAAGCAGGTGTTCTTCGTCGTGTCCGTCGGAAGGCAGTTGGCGTTCGAGCCGTTGTAGTGGACGTCGTCCAGGTCGCCGGAGAGGGCGACCGAGACGTTCAGGTCCTTGATGTGGTGGGTGTCGCCGTCCCGCGTGATCTTTACGACCCGGTTCTCAGCCTTGCCGTACTGGTTCTGTCCCAGAATGGTGGGCATGTCTGCTAGCTCCCTCGGTAAACGGAGTAGCCGAACGGGTTGAGCAGCAGCGGTACGTGGTAGTGCTCGCCCGGCGTGACGGCGAACGTGATCGCCACCTCCGGGAAGAACGCTCCGGCCGGACCACTGTCCCGATTCGCGGGGGCGTCCTGCTGCGCCTCGGCTTGCTTGTTCTGCTGGTTCTGCTTGGCCAGGAAGTACGCCTCGGTCTCGAAGTCGAGACGTACGTGCGTGGTCCCCTCCGGCAGGGCCGGGAGGTCCTTGCAGCGCCCGTCCGCGTCGGTCGCGCTGCCGCCGAGCGCCTTCCACTCCTCGCCCGAGCCGCTGCGGGCGGACAGGGAGATGGCGACGCCCTCGGCGGGGCGTCCGACGCTGGTGTCCAGGATGTGGGTGGACACCGATGCCGTGGTGGCGGTGCTCATGCGTCGTCTCCTTCTTCCACGAGGCGGGTCAGCCGGATGCGGTTGATCTTGCCCAGTTCGGTACGGACGATCTCCCGCTCCTCCTCCGCCCCGTTCTCGATCCGGACCTTGAGCTGCCCGAGCATGAACTCGGCGGTGGCACCGGTCGCGCAGATCAGGAAGACGTGTCCGAACTTCTCCTGGTAGGCCAGGTTCAGTTCGAGCAGTTCGGCCTTGAGCTCCTCGGAGGCGCCGGCCATCCCGCGCTGTTCGCGGGCGGACGTCGGGTCTCCCGGCTTCGGGCGGCCGATCGGCGGGTGCCCCGCCATCGCTTCGGCGAGGTCCTGTGCGGTGAGCTCGGCCATGGCGGCGTCGCTCGCGGCGAAGAGGGCTTCGGCGGTGGCGTACGGGCGCTGGGAGAGCAGCTTGCTCCCCCAGACCGAAGAGGCACAGACCTCGTGGAGGGCGGCGGTGGCCGCGGCCTCCTCCAAGGCGTTGAACCGGGTCAGACCCGGTGTCGTACTCGAAGTCACGGGAGCCTCCGTGGCCTTGTGCTGGACGGGCTGCGGAACAGCTAAGACCTTCAACAACACCGCGTCAACAGTTTGTTGAAATAACTTGAACAAAGAAGCCGCCACCCGGCAATACGGGTGACGGCTCGGCTGCACAGAGTGATTCGGGACCGGCTTCGAGGCGCGGACCTAGTCCCCCTTCGCGGCATTCTCCCTGTTCAGGTAGTTGTACACGGTGAAGCGGCTGACGCCCAGGGCGGTCGCCACCGTCTCGACGCCGTGCCGCACGGAGAAGGCGCCGCGCGCCTCCAGTATCCGCACGACCTCCTGTTTCGCCCTGCGGTCGAGCTCCGAGAGCGGGCACCCCCGCTTGCGCTCCAGGGCGAGCAGGATGTGGTCCAGCGAGTCGGCGAGCTGCGGCAGGCGCACGGCCACCACGTCCTGGCCCTCCCAGGCCAGGACCACGTCGTCGGCCCCCGCCTGGTCCGGCGGCATCATCTCGCCGCCCATGGCGTCCACCAGCGGCTTGACCGCGGTGACGAACGGGTCGTCCCCGAAACTGGTCATCTATCCCCCTCCCCCGGCTCCCCCGACTTCCCCGGTTCGCGCGCTTCCCCCGGTTCGCCGATCACGTTGACCTGAAGCGAGACGCGGGTGGCCCCGGCGCCCAGGGACCGGCGCAGCATCGCGTCGACCGCGGTCAGCACCGCGTCGACATCACCCTCCGCCGTATTGCCGAACGGCCCTACGTCCACCGCGTCCAGCGGGGCCCCCTCGATGACCTCACGGGCCGCGAGCGCATGCGCCGGGGCCTCGTCGAGGTCGAAGGGTTCGGTCGTGAACTCCACTCTCAATCGCACGCGGCCAACCTAGCGCCGCCGGTCGAAATTTCGGCAGTCCCCTCTTGACAGCTTCCGCAGATCGGAGGCAGTCTTCCACCAGACAGAAATGAACTTCCGCAATACGGAAGGAGCGCGGAAGCCCCATGGGATACTCCGACCAGCGCTTCAATGTGAACCTGTCGATCCTCTTCACCGAGCTCCCGCTCCTGGAGCGCCCCGCGGCCGCCGCGAAGGCCGGCTTCACCGCGGTCGAGCTGTGGTGGCCCTGGGTCGACGCCCCCACCCCCGAGCAGTCCGAGCTCGACGCCCTGAAGAAGGCGATCGAGGACGCGGGCGTCCAGCTCGTGGGCCTGAACTTCTACGCCGGACAGCTGCCGGGCCCCGACCGCGGCGCCCTGTCGGTCCCCGGCGAGGAGAGCGAGAAGTTCCGCGCGAACCTCTCGGTGGCGGCGGACTTCGCGCAGTCGCTCGGCTGCAAGGCGCTGAACGCCCTGTACGGCAACCGGGTCGAGGGTGTGGACCCGGCGGTCCAGGACGAACTCGCCCTGGAGAACCTGGTGCTGGCCGCCCGCGAGGCCGACCGCGTCGGCGCGATCCTGCTGATCGAGGCGCTGAACAAGCCGGAGTCGCCGCTCTGCCCGATCGTGAGCGCGCCCAAGGCGATCGAGATCGTGGACAAGGTGAACGCGGCCACCGGACTCGGCAACGCCACGTTCCTCATGGACCTGTACCACCTGTCCATGAACGGTGAGGACCTGCCGTCGGTCATCGAGCAGTACGCCGCCAGGACCGGCCACGTGCAGATCGCGGACAACCCCGGCCGCGGCGCCCCCGGGACGGGGTCGCTCCCGCTGGAGGCCCTGCTCGACCAGCTCAAGAAGGCCGGCTACGAGGGGTGGGTCGGCCTGGAGTACAAGGCCGCCGACGCCGCGGCCTCCTTCGACTGGCTGCCCGCCGGGGCCCGCGCCGCGCGCTGAGCGCCAACTCATCGACGTACCACACGCTTCAGAGCCGTAAGAGAGGCACCCTCATGAGCAACCTTCCCAAGATCGCGTGGATCGGACTCGGCATCATGGGCTCCCCCATGTCCGAGAACCTGATCAAGGCGGGTTACTCCGTCACCGGCTTCACCCTGGAGCAGGACAAGCTGGACCGGCTCTCCGCCGCCGGCGGCACCGCGGCGAAGTCCATCGCCGAGGCCGTCGCGGACGCCGACGTCGTCGTCACGATGGTGCCCGCCTCGCCGCAGGTCGAGGCCATCGCGTACGGTGCCGACGGCATCCTGGAGAACGCGAAGTCCGGCGCCCTGCTCATCGACATGTCGTCGATCACCCCGCAGACCTCGGTGGACCTGGCCAAGGCCGCCAAGGACAAGGGGATCCGCGTCCTGGACGCCCCGGTGTCCGGCGGCGAGGCCGGTGCCATCGAGGCCGTGCTCTCCATCATGGTCGGCGGCGAGCAGGCCGACTTCGACGAGGCCAAGCCGCTCTTCGACGCTCTGGGCAAGACCATCGTGCTGTGCGGTCCGCACGGCTCGGGCCAGACGGTGAAGGCCGCCAACCAGCTGATCGTCGCCGTCAACATCCAGGCGTGCGCCGAGGCCGTGGTCTTCCTGGAGAAGTCCGGTGTGGACCTGCAGGCCGCGCTCGACGTCCTGAACGGTGGACTCGCGGGCTCGACCGTGCTGACCCGCAAGAAGGACAACTTCCTGAACCGGGACTTCAAGCCCGGCTTCCGGATCGACCTGCACCACAAGGACATGGGCATCGTCACCGACGCCGCCCGCAACGTCGGCGCCGCGCTGCCCGTCGGTGCCGTGATCGCCCAGCTGGTCGCCTCGCTGCGCGCCCAGGGCGACGGCGGCCTCGACCACTCGGCGCTGCTCCGTGCCGTCGAGCGCCTCTCCGGCGCCCAGCTCTAAGGCCTCTTCAGCCCTCGGAGCACCCAGACTTCCGGGCCGTGGCGGCGCTGACACCTGTCCTGTCGCGCCCAGGCGCCGCCGCGGCCCGGAACCACATCATCAACTTCAACAAACTGTTGACGTAGCTGTTCGGGGCTCCTTAGTCTCCGAACACCTCAGCAGTCACAGCACGGAAGGTCACGATGTCGAAGCGCGTGCTTACGACCGAGTCCGGCGCCCCCGTCGCCGACAACCAGAACTCCGCCACCGCCGGCGTCGGTGGCCCGCTCCTGCTCCAGGACCAGCACCTCCTGGAGAAGCTCGCCCGCTTCAACCGTGAGCGCATCCCGGAGCGTGTGGTGCACGCCCGCGGTTCCGGTGCGTACGGCTACTTCGAGGTGACCGACGACGTCACCGGCTTCACCCACGCCGACTTCCTCAGCGAGATCGGCAAGCGCACCGAGGTCTTCCTGCGCTTCTCGACCGTGGCGGACAACCTCGGCGGCGCGGACGCGGTCCGCGACCCGCGCGGTTTCGCCCTGAAGTTCTACACCGAAGAGGGCAACTACGACCTCGTCGGCAACAACACCCCGGTCTTCTTCATCAAGGACCCGCTGAAGTTCCCCGACTTCATCCACTCCCAGAAGCGCGACCCCTTCACGGGCAAGCAGGAGCCGGACAACGTCTGGGACTTCTGGGCGCACGCCCCCGAGGCGACGCACCAGATCACCTGGCTGATGGGCGACCGCGGCATCCCCGCGTCGTACCGCCACATGAACGGCTACGGCTCGCACACCTACCAGTGGACGAACGCGCAGGGCGAGGCCTTCTTCGTCAAGTACCACTTCAAGACGAACCAGGGCATCCGCTCCCTCTCCGCCGAGCAGGGCGCCGAGCTCGCGGGCAAGGACCCCAACTCGCACCAGACGGACCTGCTGCAGGCCATCGAGCGCGGCGTGAACCCGTCCTGGACGCTGCACGTGCAGATCATGCCTGCGGCCGAGGCGGCGGACTACCGCTTCAACCCCTTCGACCTCACCAAGGTGTGGCCGCACAAGGACTACCCGCTGCAGCGCGTGGGCCGCCTGGTCCTGGACCGCAACCCCGACAACGTGTTCGCGGAGGTGGAGCAGGCCGCCTTCTCCCCGAACAACTTCGTCCCCGGCATCGGTCCGTCCCCCGACAAGATGCTCCAGGGCCGCCTGTTCGCCTACGCGGACGCGCACCGCTACCGCCTGGGCGTCAACCACACCCAGCTCGCGGTGAACGCCCCGAAGGCGACGAAGGCCGACAACTACGGCCGCGACGGCTTCATGGCGTCCAACGCGTACGGCCGGGACCGCAAGAACTACGAGCCCAACTCGTACGACGGCCCCGCCGAGACCGGCAACCCGCTGTCGGCCCCGCTCGCCATCAACGGCCACACGGGTACGCACGCGGCTCCCGCCCACACCAAGGACGACGACTTCTTCCAGGCGGGCGAGCTGTACCGCCTGATGTCGGAGGACGAGAAGTCGCGTCTGGTGGCGAACATCGCCGGCGGCCTGTCCCAGGTCTCCCGCGACGACGTCATCGAGAAGAACCTCGCCCACTTCCACGCCG
Source organism: Streptomyces sp. NPDC025651 (assembly GCF_055558735.1). Taxonomy (NCBI): domain Bacteria; kingdom Bacillati; phylum Actinomycetota; class Actinomycetes; order Kitasatosporales; family Streptomycetaceae; genus Streptomyces; species Streptomyces sp. NPDC025651. The sequence goes on along the minus strand of NZ_JBVHLZ010000008.1, from coordinate 68,746 downwards.
CCGACGCCGACTACGGCAAGCGCGTCGAGGAGGCCGTCCGCGCCCTGCGCGAGGACTGAGCGAGTCGTAACTCCCAGGCTGCGCCGGTGAGTTGACGGGAGGTCGACTCACCGGTGCTGAGCCCGCACCGCCACGGACCCGGATGAGGGGTGGTCCCGTGGAAACGCGGGCAGTCCGCCGAGGCGGACAGGCACGGGTCCGCGGCGGTTCCGCGAGCCAGTGCGGTGGTCAAGGTCCGATCCGGCTCTCCTCTCGACCTGAGGGAGGAAGGCCGGCGGTTCCATCGCGACCGCCGCGGTCCCAGCCGAACCCCCTCCCCTCGCCACGGAGGGCCCACGGACTCCGTCCGGCCGCGCGTATGCATGTTCCGCCAGTCGCGCGCAGTCGGGCGGCAACAACTCCACAGGCCCCAGGGCCGGTTGAGCCAGAGCGGCGAGTACGGAACGGTCTCCGTGCTCGCCGCTCTCTTGTGCGTGGCGGCCCGCTTGTGTACGGAAGTCGTCCATGAACCAGCACCGCCCAGGCGACCTGTACCGACGCTGGCCCGCCCGTGACGTCCCGAACATCGTCATACTGCGGCTGGCCGGACTGCGCATGTCCCCTCCGGGGGCCGCCGTTGGGTCCGCCGCCGCACCCTCGCCTTCGCCCTCGCCTGCCTCGGCCCGGCCCTGCTCGCCGCGGTGGCGATCGCCACGGGCCTCACCCACAAGCGTGACGTCCTCTCGCACTTCGGCTGGACCGCGTTCTTCGTCGGCCTCGACGTCATCGCCGTCGCCGTGCACTGGTGGGTGTGCCGCCTCTTCCTCGGCGTGGCCGAGGACCTGGACGCCATGCTGACTCCCGCCGGGCGAACGGCCGTTCACTCCTGGATCGACGCCAAGACGTCCCGGGGGCGGCAGGTGCGGGCCATGGTGATCGGCGGGGTGCTGATCGCGGGCGGCCTGCTCGCCGCCGACACGCTCGCCGCCGACGGCGCCAGGGGCGGCGACGCCGACTCCTTCTTCGTGGCGGTCACGTCGTACGCCACGGTCGCCTGGAGCGGCGTCCTGTACGGCTCCAGCGGCTACTGGCTGCTCACCGGGGGCCGCCTGGCCACCGTCGTGTCCCGCCGGGGCAACGTGAAGCTGCTGTGGTCCGCGCCCGCCAGGACGCCCGGCATGGAGAAGATGTCCGCGGCGTACCGCCTGGCCTCGCTGATGGTCTCCCTGGGCACGGCCGCCGGACTCGTCCCGGTGCTCAGCTGGGCCTATTCGGGGCCGCAGGCCGCCAGCGTCTCGGTGGTCAAGTGGTCCGTCATCGCCTCGACCCTCGTCATGGCGGCCGTGTTCTCGCTGCAGCCCCAGTTGCATCTGTCCATGGCGATCAGCGAGGCCAAGTCCGAGAGCCTGCGCAAGATCTCGGCGCTGCTCCCCGACGACGTACCGACGCGCCAGGCGCCGGTCGACGAACAGACCGCCCGCAACATCGAGTTGCTCTCCATGGTGGCGGGCAGCCCCAACTCCACGATCACGGGCCAGACGGTGGCCGCGGTGATCCTGGCCCTGATGGGCGCGACCGTGCCGACGCTGGTGCAGGTGATCTTCTAGCGCGCGGGCGACGGCGTCCGTACGCACGCCGAAGGGGCGGTCCACCCCCCTCGGGTGGACCGCCCCTTCGGTGTTCGCTCGTGCGTCAGACCTTCAGCGGGCGGATCGCCGTCGGCGCGTGACCCGGCTCCGTGGCGATCTCCTCGAACTCCTTGACCGCGCTGATGTCGGCCGTGGGGCTCATCGAGATGTTCGTGACGCGCTCCAGGATCGCCTCGACGACCACCGGGACGCGGTGCTCGGCGGCGAGCTTCCTGGCCTGCTCGAAGGCGGGCAGGAGGTCGTCGGGCTCGGTGACGCGGATCGCCTTGCAGCCGAGGCCCTCGGCGACCTTGACGTGGTCGACGCCGTAGACGCCCAGCTCCGGGGAGTTCTGGTTCTCGAACTCCAGGTTGACCTGGAAGTTGATGTCCAGGCCGATCTGCGCCTGGCGGATCAGGCCCAGGTAGGCGTTGTTCACCAGGACGTGGACGTACGGGATGCGGTGCTGCGCGCCGACCGCCAGCTCCTCGATCATGAACTGGAAGTCGTAGTCGCCGGAGAGGGCGACGACCGGGGTCTCCGGGTCGGCCTTGGAGACGCCGAGCGCGGCCGGGATGGTCCAGCCGAGCGGGCCCGCCTGGCCGCAGTTGATCCAGTGCCGCGGCTTGTAGACGTGCAGCATCTGGGCGCCCGCGATCTGCGAGAGGCCGATCGTGGTGACGTAGCGCGTCTCGGGGCCGAAGGCCTTGTTCATCTCCTCGTACACGCGCTGCGGCTTCATCGGGACGTTGTCGAAGTGCGTGCGGCGCTGGAGGGTCTCCTTGCGCACCAGGTGCGACGCGACCCACTCGGAGCGGTCGGGCAGCCTGCCCGCGGCCTTCAGCTCCTTCGCCACCTCGACGAAGAGTTCGAGGGCGGCCTTGGCGTCCGAGGCGATGCCGTAGTCCGGCGCGAAGATCTTGCCGATCTGCGTCGGCTCGATGTCGACGTGCACGAACGTGCGGCCCTTGGTGTACACGTCCAGGTTGTAGCCGGTGTGGCGGTTGGCCCAGCGGTTGCCGATGCCGAGGACGAAGTCCGACTCCAGGAACGTGGCGTTGCCGTAGCGGTGGCCGGTCTGCTGGCCGACCATGCCGGCGTTCAGGTCGTGGTCGTCGGGGATGGTGCCCCAGCCCATCAGGGTCGGCACGACCGGGGTGTTGGTGATCTCCGCGAACTCGACCAGGAGGTCGCAGGCGTCGGCGTTGATGATGCCGCCGCCCGCGATGATCAGCGGCCGCTCGGACTCCAGGAGGAAGCCGATCGCCTTCTCGATCTGGGCGCGGGTCGCGGCCGGCTTGTAGACCGGCAGCGGCTCGTAGGTCTCCGGGTCGAACTCGATCTCCGTCTGCTGGACGTCGATCGGCAGGTCGATGAGGACGGGGCCCGGGCGGCCCGAGCGCATCAGGTGGAAGGCCTGCTGGAAGATGCCGGGGACCTGCGCGGCCTCCAGGACCGTGACCGCCATCTTCGTGACCGGCTTGGCGATCGTCGCGATGTCGACGGCCTGGAAGTCCTCCTTGTGGAGCAGGTGCGTCGGCGCCTGGCCCGTGATGCAGAGGATCGGGATCGAGTCGCCGGTCGCCGAGTACAGACCCGTGATCATGTCGGTGCCCGCCGGACCCGACGTACCGATGCAGACACCGATGTTGCCCGGGTTGGCCCGGGTGTAGCCCTCGGCCATGTGCGAGGCGCCCTCGACATGGCGGGCGAGGGTGTGGTCGATGCCACCGCCCTCCTTGAGCGCCTTGTAGAAGGGGTTGATCGCGGCGCCCGGAACTCCGAACGCGTTGACGACGCCTTCGCGCTTGAGGATCTCAACTGCCGCGCGGGCAGCGGTCATACGAGCCATGGGGTTCTCCTGCTTCGACAACGGCTTCGACAGCTTCGGCGGCCCTGCGGCCGACGAGTACGGCTGGCGGTTTCGGCTCCCGTCGCGCCCCGCGGTGAGCTTCAGTTTCCGCATTGTGGAAATCATGTTCTGCTATATGGAAGCAATGTAGAGGCGCCCCGCGGAGACCGTCAAGAGACATCCGGGATCCGGGCGAGGTGGGGGCGCTCGTCGGCCCTTTACGGCAACTTGCCGCCACCGGGCACACCTTGGGTGGAGGATGGGAGCGGACGGCGCGAGGGGGCGACGGCACCCCGGCGAGCGAGGCGCGACGACGGTACGGCGTACGGCAGGCGGTGGTGACGGTGGCGGACAGGGACGTGCCGATTCGGTGCCCGGACTGCCGACGCGAGCATCGGTACGCTCCCGCGCCCACCCCCTGCTCCTGCGGCGCGCAGGTGGCCCCGCCGGTGGCCCGGGGCGCACCCCCGGTCCCGATCACCGACCAGACCTGGACGGACCAGTGGGTCACCCTCCGCTGCTGGTCCTGCGGCCACCAGGGGCAGTGGCCCCGCCCCGAGCTGGACTGCCCGTGCGGGGCGGTCCTGCGGATACCGGTGGCGGGAGCGCCCGAAGAGCCCCGAGGCCCCGGCCCCGACACCCCGCCCGACGCCTCGTCCGCGGGCCCCTCCCACATATCCCTCCCCCGCACCGCCCCGCGCCCCCGGCCCGCCTTCCGGCCGGTGACCATCCGGGACGCCCGGGACGCCGTGACCGTCGCCGCGCTCTATCTGCGGTGGCTCGGCTATCTGAATACGCGGAGTGCGGCGGGGCGGCCGCCTTCGGGGACGCGCATCGCCGCGCGCGGCCTGCTCGCCCAGGTCGAGCCCGCGCTGCGGCCCACCACGCTGCGCGACGTCGAGTGCCTGTGGCTGACCGCCATGACCGAGGCCGGCGACACCCCCGTCACCTGCGCCTTCTTCTCCCTCTCCGGCTACACCGCCGAGGCCCGCGCCTGCGCGGACACGCTGGACATGCCGCTGTTCACCATGGACCTCACGGGCACGCCCCAGCCGGTCAACAGCGCGGCCGACGAACTGGTCGCCACCGGGGCGTGACGCCTCGCGGACACCGCGGTTCCAGGGCCCCGCACACCAGGTTCCGGCCCAGGCATACTCACCCCATGCAGCCGACCCCGCAGCCCGCGCCCCCACCCCGCATCCGCCCCGCCACCGCGTCCGAACTCCCCGCGCTCCAGGACATCGAGCGCGCCGCGGGCGAGGCCTTCCGCGCCCTCGGCATGGCCGCGATCGCGGACGACGAGCCGCCCGCGGTCGACGAACTGGAACGGTTCCGCCGGGCGGGCCGGGCATGGGTCGCCGTGGACGCGGACGACGCGCCCCTCGCGTACCTCATCAGCGAGCCCGTCGAGGACGCCGACGCCGAACACATCGAGCAGGTCACCGTGGGTCCCCGCGCCGCCCGCCGCGGCGTCGGCCGCGCCCTGATCGAACACCTCGCCGCGTTTGCCCGCGCCGAGGGCAGGACCGCGCTCACCCTGACCACGTTCGCCGAGGTTCCCTGGAACGCGCCCTACTACGCCCGCATCGGCTTCCGTCCGCTGGCCGAGGACGAACTCACCCCGGAGCTCGCGAAGATCCGCGCGCACGAGGCGGAGCTCGGCCTCGACCGGTGGCCCCGCCTCTGCATGCGCCGCCCCCTCACGGCGGACGCCACCCCTCTCGCCGCGGGCGTCACACGCTGAACCGCTCCCTGAGCTCGATCTTGCGCACCTTCCCCGAGACCGTCATGGGGAAGGACTCCAGGATCCGCAGGGCGGCCGGCACCTTGTAGTGGGCCAACCGCCCTTTGCAGTAGGCCTGGAGCTCCTCCAGCGTCAGGGCGTCACCGGGCTCCCGCAGGATCACGCAGGCGAGCGGCACCTCTCCGTACCGCTCGTGGGGGACGCCCACCACCTGGACGTCCGCGATCCTGGGGTGGCCGTAGAGGAACTCCTCGATCTCCCGGGGGTAGATGTTCTCGCCGCCGCGGATGATCATGTCCTTGATGCGGCCGACGATCTGGACGTAGCCGTCCTCGCGCATGACCGCCAGGTCGCCCGTGTGCATCCAGCGCCCGGCGTCGATGACCTCGGAGGTGCGCTCGGGCTCGTCCCAGTAGCCGAGCATCACGCCGTAGCCGCGGGTGCACAGCTCGCCGGAGGAGCCGCGCGGCAGCGTCACGCCGCTCACCGGGTCGACGACCTTCACCTCGACGTGCGGCAGGACCCGGCCGACCGTCCCGGTGCGGCGCTCCAGGTCGTCCTCGCGGCGCGTCTGCGTGGAGACGGGCGAGGTCTCGGTCATGCCGTAGCAGATGGAGACCTCCCCCATGTTCATCTCGGCGACGACCCGCTTCATGACCTCGACCGGGCAGGGCGAGCCCGCCATGATGCCGGTGCGCAGCGAACTGAGGTCGTACGTCGCGAAGTCGGCGAGGCTCAGCTCCGCGATGAACATCGTCGGTACGCCGTAGAGCGAGGTGCAGCGCTCGTGCTCGACGGCGTACAGCGTGGCGGCGGGGTCGAAGGACGGCGCGGGGATGACGATGCACGCGCCGTGCGAGGTGGCCCCGAGGTTGCCCATCACCATGCCGAAGCAGTGGTAAAAGGGCACGGGCAGGCAGATCCTGTCCTGCTCGGTGTAGCCGACCGTGCGCCCCACCCAGTAGCCGTTGTTGAGGATGTTGTGGTGGGAGAGCGTGGCGCCCTTGGGGAATCCCGTGGTGCCCGAGGTGTACTGGATGTTCACCGGGTCGTCGCAGCTCAACCGCGCCTCGCGGGCGGCGAGTTCGGCGTCGGTCACGGAGGCCGCGGCGTCCAGGAGCGCGTCCCAGGAGCCGTCCTCGATGTAGTGGACGGCGCGCAGCTCGGGGCAGCGGGGCCGCACCTCGTCGACGAGCGCGCGGTAGTCGCTGCTCTTGTGGGACTGCGAGGCGACGAGCACGGAGATGCCCGCCTGGTTCAGGACGAACTCCAACTCGTGCGCGCGGTAGGCCGGGTTGATGTTCACCATGATCGCGCCGATGCGGGCGGTGGCGTACTGCACGAGCACCCACTCGGCGCAGTTGACCGCCCAGATGCCGACGCGGTCCCCCTTGGCGACGCCCGACCCCAGGAAGCCGCGCGCCAACCGGGCGACGGCGGCGCCGAATTCGGCGTACGTCCAGCGGGTTCCCGCGGCGACGTCCACCAGCGCGTCCCGGTCGGGCCAGGCCGCCACGGCGCGGTCGAGGTTCCGACCGATGGTGTCGCCCAGCAGGGGCGTACCACTGGTCCCGTGCGCATAGGACAGTTCACTCACCGGAAGCCTCCTCGCGGTCCTTCGCGTACGCCTGCGGCCCTGCGCGTACGCCGTGGGCGCGGCGGGCCGCACCGGGGGAGATCAAGTGTGGCCCGCGGATCCTGCCGCGTCGACCCTTGTGATCAGCCGTTGTGATCACTCTCCGGGACGAACCCGCGTGCGAGCCGACCGACCAATATCGTGCGCTTTGCCCCATTTACGAACTATGCCGTGCGGTAAACTTCTTTACCAAGCGCTTACGTTCGTCCCAGCGGCGAGGCGCTCAATTCTTGGGAGTGGTGGGCCGACTGACCGGCCGCCACGACAACGGGGGGTGACATGGTTCGGATGGTCCACGTCCTGAGCCTGCCCTCCAGCGGTGCGATCCACAACACCGCTCGCGACAGCGTGCCCGATATCAGCGGCACCGCCAGCCTGTCCTGACTTCCCCACTGCCCTCACGCCCGGCAGGGGCACCACCATGCCGTCGCAGGCCGTACCGCCGCGCCGCCATGCCGTCGCGCGCCCCGCCGCAGCCGCCCGAGAAGGCACTGACGCCGTCACCTACCCGGAGGACCGACGCCCGTGCACGACACGACCGCCCTGCTCATCGAACTCGGAGCCATCATCCTCGCCCTGGGCCTGCTCGGGCGCGTCGCCGGACGCGTCGGCTTCTCGCCCATACCCCTCTATCTGCTCGCTGGACTCGCCTTCGGCCACGGCGGCCTCCTCCCCCTTCAGGCCAGCGAGGAGTTCGTCGCCACCGGCGCCGAGATCGGCGTCATCCTGCTGCTCCTGCTGCTCGGCCTGGAGTACAGCGCCTCCGAGCTCGTCACCAACCTCAAGGCCCAATACCCCTCCGGCGCCGTCGACTTCGTCCTCAACGCCGCCCCCGGCGCCGCCGCGGCGCTGCTCCTGGGCTGGGGCCCCGTCGCCGCGGTCGCCCTCGCCGGCGTCACCTGGATCTCGTCGTCCGGTGTCATCGCCAAGGTCCTCGGCGACCTCGGCCGCCTCGGCAACCGCGAGACGCCCGTCGTCCTCGGCGTCCTGGTCATCGAGGACCTCGCCATGGCCGTCTACCTGCCCATCCTCACCGCCCTGCTCGCCGGGGTGAGCCTGGCGGGCGGCGCCCTCACGCTGGTGATCGCGCTCGGCACCGTGGGCGCCGTCCTGTTCGTGGCGCTGCGTCACGGGCGTCTGATCAGCCGGGCCGTCTCCTGCGACAGCGCCGAGATGCTGCTGCTCGTCGTCCTCGGCCTCGCCCTCCTCGTCGCGGGCGTCGCGCAGGAGCTTCAAGTCTCCGCCGCCGTCGGCGCGTTCCTCGTCGGCATCGCCCTGTCGGGGGAGACCGCCGAGGGCGCGACCACCCTGCTCTCCCCGCTCCGCGACCTCTTCGCCGCCGTCTTCTTCGTCTTCTTCGGCCTGTCCACCGACCCCGCCGCCATCCCGCCCGTCCTCGTCCCCGCCCTGCTCCTGGCCGTCGTCACGGCGCTCACCAAGGTCGCCACCGGCTGGTACGCCGCGCGCCGCGCGGGGATCCACGGCGGCGGCCGCTGGCGGGCCGGGGGCACCCTCGTCGCCCGCGGCGAGTTCTCCATCGTCATCGCGGGGCTCGCCGTCGGCGTCGAACCCCGCATCGGCCCGCTGGCCACCGCGTACGTCCTGATCCTGGTCGTCGCCGGACCGCTGACCGCCCGCTTCGCCGAGCCGCTGGCCCGGCTGCTCACCCGCCGCCGCGAGGCCCCGGAGCCGCCGGTTCCCGCACCCGCCGCCGCACCGGCCGAGCGGATCGGAGCCGAGCGGACCGAGACCGTCACCGTGGACGCCTGAGCGCCTGCGCCTCCCTCCCAGAAAAGGGGTACGTGATCGTGCACGACGCACCCGCCACGTTCGTCGACGGCTACCCGCAGATCCTGGCCGAGGCGACCGCCACCGGCCGCCGCCTCAGCCGCGACGAGCTCCTCTCCCGCCGCACCCTCGGCGCCCAGGCCGCCGCCAAGGGACACGGATGGCGTGTCCTGGTCCGGGAACACATCACCGCCACCCGGGCGGGCTGGCCCCGCGCGGCCGAGCCCGACAGCGTCCTCACCGTCTTCGAGCAGGCCATGGACGCCTTCGCGGACGGCTACGAACGGGCTCAGCGACTCGTCGTACGCCAAGAGGAGGCCGCCCGGCGGGAGTTCATCGACGACCTCCTGCACGGGGGCGGCGACCCGGGCCGTCTCTCGGCCCGCGCCGAGCGCTTCGGTCTGCGCCTCTCCCGCGCCCACGCGGTCGCCGTGGCGGAGGGCCCGGCCACGTACGACGAGACCGACCCGGTCCCCTGCCAGGTGGAAGCCGCCCTGTTCGGCCGCTTCGAGAACCGCCGCATCCTGTTCACCACCAAGGACGGGCGGATGGTGTGCATCGCCCCGGGCGACCAGGACGAGGTGCTGACCTTCTTCGCCAAGCAGGCCTACGCGGCGACCGACGGCGGGCAGGTCGCCGTCGGCCGCCCCCGCACCGGCGCCGTCGGCATCGGCCACAGCTACGAAGAGGCCCTCAACGCTCTTGACGTCGGCCGGCGCATGGGCTTCGACGACCCCGTGCTGCGCGCCGCCGACCTGCTGGTCTTCCCCGTCCTCGCCCGTGACCGGCAGGCCCTGGTCGACCTCGTGCGCGACACGCTCAGCCCTCTGGAGCAGGCGCGCGGCGGGGCGCGGCCGCTGCTCGACACCCTCGCCGCGTACTTCGACTCCGGCTGCGTGGCCTCGGAGGCGGCCCGCCGACTCTCCCTGAGCGTCCGGGCGCTGACGTACCGTCTGGCACGCGTCCACACGCTGACCGGCACCGATCCCACCAACCCGGCGCACCGCTACACCCTGCAGACCGCGGTGATCGGGGCGCGGCTGCTCGACTGGCCCGGCAGGCCCCTGTGACGCCCGGCGGTCCAGGGCTCAGAACTGCCGGTCCGGCCAGTCCAGCAGGCGGGCGCCGATCACCGCGGTCTGGAGCGTGTAACGGTGCACGGGGTCGGCCGGGTTGGCGCCCGTGAGCTTGTGGATGCGCTCCAGGCGGTAGGTGAGGGCGCGCACGCTCAGCGACAGGCGGCGGGCGGCTTCCGCCGCGACGCAGCCCGCGTCGAAGAAGGCGGCGAGTGTCTCGATGAGTGGCTGCGCGCCGCCGCGTGCGCGCTCCAGAGGGCCGAGGGTGCCCCGCACCAGATCGGCCATGGCCTGCCGGTCACGGGTCAGCACGGGGTAGACGAGCAGGTCCGCGGCGCGCAGCACCGGGTCGTCGAGCTCCAGGCGCTCCGCGAGGTCCAGGGTGTTCAGGGCCTCTTCGTAGGACTGCACGACGCCGCCGGGGCCCGGCTGCGGGCGGCCGATGGCGACCCGGCCGCCGTCGGTCGCCGCGTACGCGTACTTCGCGAAGAAGGCCAGGACCTCGTCCTGGTCGCCGGGGGCCACACAGACCAGACGGCCGTCCTTGGTGGTCAGCAGAGTGCTCCGGTCGCCGAACCGCCCGACCAGGGCCCGCTCGACCTCGCGCGGCACGGCGTCGCCCTCGTCGTACCTGTCGGGCCCCTCGGCCACGGAGACCGCGTGCGCGTGGGAGAGGCGCAGCCCGAAGCGTTCCGCCCGCTGGGCGAGCAGGCCCAGGTCGCTGCGGCCGTACAACAGGTCGTCGATGAACTCCCGCCGGGCGGCGACCTCTTGGCGCACGGCGACACGCTGCGCCCGCTCGTACCCCTCGGCGAAGGCGTCCACGGCCTGCTCCGCGACGGCGAGGACGCTGTCCGCGGGGGCGTTCCCGCACGGCCACGCGGCGCGGGTCGCCGCCAGGTGTGCGGCGACCAGCTGCCGCAGGCCGAACCCCTCCTCCGCGGCGCGCTCGCCCAGCGCGCGCCGCGCGTCCAGCTCGTCGCGGGTCAGCCGGCGCCCGGTGGCGGAGGCGGCGGCCAGCAGGTCGGTGTACCCGTCGAGGTGGTCCCCGGGGACGCCGTGGTCTCCCCTGTCGGTCGCGCCGTGCCGACCGGGCCCCGCGGTCACGGGCGTCGACTGGCGTGCCGCGCCGACGGGTTGGCGAAGGCGTGGCGCGGGTCGGTGGCGCGGGTGATGGCGGTCTCGACCGAGGCCACGCGGTCGGCGAGGAGGCCGAGGGCGGCGACGGCGCGGTCCATGGGGTCTCCCCTGTTCGAGCGGAGTCGGGAGCTCGGGGAGAGGTCCTCTTCGGGGCCGCCGAGCGTGCGGGACCTGACGTGGGCCGCCTTGATCCCGGCCCAGCGGTCGGCCTGTTCGGGGGTGAGCGTGCCGCGCAGCTCCGCGAGTTTCAGGAGGTTGGCCTCGGCTCCGTCGGTGAGGGTCTGGGCCTCGCCGGTGTAGTGGTCCTCGATCACGGCGGCGAGCTCGGCGTCGTTCATGACGGGGTCGATCCGCGCGACGATCTTGTTCATGTCGCGGTACGAGCCCTGGAGCCGGAAGGCCGGTTCGGTGCGGGTCTCCCGCGACCGGCCCGCGGAGGCGATGTAGGCGGAGTTGACCGCGAGGACCGTGGCGCGCGCGGTGAGCAGATGGCCCAACACGGCGACGACGCGCTCCAGTTCGGCCGGGGCGTAGGGGTGGACGAGCCCGTCGGGACGCGCGGTGGGGTCGTTCTGCGCGAGGCGGATCAGCAGGTCCAGGTCGGCGCGGTCGCGCCCGGCGAGCGGGGCGAGGACCGGGTGCGCGGTCAGCGCGTTCTCGACGAAGCTGACGGCGAAGGCGTCCTCCTTGCCGGTCAGGACGTCGCCGAGGTTCCACACGTCGGCGCGGTTGGCGAGCATGTCGGGGACGCGGAAGCGGGCGCCGGACTCGGTGTAGGGGTTGCCCGCCATGCAGACCGCGAAGCGCTTGCCCCGCAGGTCGTAGGTGCGGGACGTGCCGTTCCAGACCCCCTCCATGCGGCGCTGGGCGTCGCACAGGGAGATGAACTTCTGCAGCAGCTCGGGCGAGGTGTGCTGGATGTCGTCCAGGTGGAGGAGGACGTTGTTGCCCGCCTCCAGCGCGAAGTTGACCTTGTCGATCTCCTGGCGGGCCGTGGCGTTCGGGGCCTCGGCCGGGTCGAGCGAGGTGACGCCGTGGCCGAGGGCGGGGCCGTTGACCTTGACGAGGACCAGGCCGAGGCGGTCCGCGACGTACTCCATGAGGGTCGTCTTGCCGTAGCCGGGCGGGGAGACGAGCAGCAGGAGGCCGCCCGCCGTGCCGAGTTGCCGGTCGAGGCTGTCGCCGATGAGGGGCAGGTAGACCTCGTCGATGAGGCGGTTGCGGACGAAGGAGGACATGACTCTCGGCCGGTACTCGTCCAGGCGCAGGCGGGACCGCTCGGCGGCGACGAGTTCGGCGCGGCGGGCCTGGTAGGCGCGGAAGCCCGGGACGGCCGTCGCCCTGAAGTCGCGTGTGCGGGCGAGGAGTTCGTCCAGGCGGACCGTGAGGCGGCGGCCCTCGACGCGCGGGTGGGTGCCGAGGAGCCCGTCGACGGTCTCGGTGAGCGCGGCCGCGCTGTCGTAGCGCTCCAGGCCGGGGCAGAGCTCGACGGCGACCGCCTCGGCCAGGAGGCCGTCGGCGCCCTCGCCGGTCGCGGCCGCGTACGAGGAAAGCCACCCCTCGACCAGCTGGCGCCGCGCGGCGAGGTCCGTGATCCCTGCGAGGTCCTCCTCGTACGCCGAAGCGCCCGCGGCACGGCGGAACGCGGCGAGGAACGTACGGGCGGACTCCGAGGTGACGAATCCGGCGGGCCCGGTGGTGAGTTCGTCGAAGAGGTACGCGGCGGCCGACTCGCCCGTCCGCGCGGCGAGTTCGGCGCAGAGGTCGTCGATGGCGGGCGCGGGGCCGAAGGTGTCGCGGGCGCGGGCCAGCGACACCGCGCGCCGCGTCCACAGCTCGCGCTCGTGCGGGTCGGTGGCGTGGGCCCAGAACAGCTGGGCGGCCGCGCGCGCCTCGGGGGTGTGCCGCAGCAGGCCCGCGCCGGTGTGCAGGCGCAGGAGCGCGCCGAGGACGAGCGTCGCGTCGTGGTCGTGGACGCCGCGTTCGTACCCTTCGTCGTACGCCGCCTCGGCCGCCGCGCGCACGAGCGCGGGCACGTCGGCGGCGTCCAGGAGCGTTCGGGGCCCGTGCTCGGCGAGCAGGCGGGCGGCGAGGTGTTCGGCGCGGTAGACGTCCGCGGTCTCGGAGGGCAGGAGCTGGTTCCAGTAGGGGCGCAGCTCGGCGAAGGCCGGGTCGGTGACCGGCGCGCGGTAGTCGGTGCCGGTCAGCGCGAAGACCATGCCCTCGCCGTCCGCGGCCGGGACGAGCGTGAGGTCCAGAGGCCGGGTGTTGACCGCGAAGCGGTGGCGGCCCAGGCGGATGGTGTCGCCGCCGTCCGCGTACAGCTCGGTGCGGTCGCGCAGCGAGCGTGCGGCCTCCTGCCGGGCGGCGTCGAGGCGGCCCTCCAGCTCCTCCGCCCTCACCTGGTCGTCGAGTCCGCGCAGTTCGTCGATGGTGCGGCGGATCTTGCCGACCATCGGGTCGGAGGCGACGTACGTGCTGATCTCGTCGGCGGAGGAGAGCGCGGCGAGGCGGCGTGCCACGGTGTCCAGGACGCGGCCGGCGGACGTGGCGAGGCGTTCGGCGTGCCGGGCGCGGGTGTCGGCGAGGGTCTGCTTGCGGGAGGAGAAGGCCTCGTACACCTCGGCACGTCTGGTGTCGAGCTCGGCGAGGAACTCGTCCGACTGCGCGAACCGCCCTTCCAGCTCCTCCAGTTGGAGGAGGAGACGGGCGAGCTGGTCGTCGCAGGCCTCGGGGGTCGTGGCGGCGGCGAGCGCGCCGGTGACGGCCTGGCCGAGCAGGGAGAACTCGGCGGCGAACTCGGCCCGCCCCTCGTGCGCGGTCAGCTCGCGGCGGCGGGCGTCCAGCGTGGCGCGGGCCCGGTTGACGCCCGCGAGGACCTCCGCGACGCGCTCCAGGACGGCGGTGCGGACGGTGGCGTCGCCGACGTCGAGGCCCGCGACGACCTCGGTGACGGTCCGCAGCTGTTCGGTCAGCTCCTGGAGCCGGTCGTCGAGGGGCCCTGCCTCGGCGGCCGTGGTGAGCGCGTCGGCCTCCGCGGTCAGCCGCTCGATGTCGGCGTGGTGCGCGGCGAAGGCGTCGGGCCGCCCCAGGAAGGCCACGGCGCGCTGTCCGGCCGACGCGATGTCGCCCGCCAGGTCGTCGGCGAGCGCGTCGACGCGTTCGACGTCGGCGTACCGCAGGTCCTTCAGGGTCAGCACATGGCCCTGGGCGCGCCGCAGTTCGGTGATCCGCTCGACCCATTCGGGCGCGGTGCGCGGGACCTCGCCGCGGACGCGGCGTACGAGCGCGGCGCTGTGCGCGGCCGCTTCGTCGAGCGCGTCGCCGGCCTGCCGGGTCAGCGTCCGCACCGTCGCGAACTCGCCGAGGACCTGCTCGGCGGTGGCGCGCACGGCGTCCAGCGGTGTGCGCAGGTCCCCCGCCTCGGCCTCGCCCAGCCAGTGGTAGGAGTCGGCGGCCCGCACACAGGACGCGGCGAGCGTCTCGTAGACCTCGGCGGTGGGCGTGGTCCCGGTGACGGCGCGGGCTATGGAGAGGCAGTCGGAGATGCCCCGGACGAGGTCCGCGTTGCCGATGCGGGCCAGGGGCCCCTCCCCCGTGGGGCGGTTCGCGGCGTAGGTGTCGGACACGTACGGGGAGCGCCACAGCTGCAGCGGGTGCACGCGGGCGGGCTCGTCGGAGCCCGCCCGCAGCACGGCGAGGAGTCCGTCGTCGAAGAGCGCGTGCCCCTGGCAGGAGATCGGGGTGGCGATCTCCTTGCGGATCATGTTGTACGGCAGGAGCAGGCTGTGGCCCGCCACGCGCGCGTGGAAGACGAAGAGGACGTCCTCGCCGTTGGGCGAGCGCACCGCGCGCTCGAACTCCAGGCCGTCGGTGTCCAGGGCGTCGAAGGTCTTGTACGCGCCCGTGGCCAGGCAGTAGCCGCCGGGGAAGACGATGCCCTGGTCCTCGGGCAGCCGTCGGCAGGCCTGCCCGATGCCGTCGAGCCGTACGACGGTGCGGGTGAGGGTGTTGAAGACGAGGTGGCGCCAGGCGTCCTCCTTGTAGGGGCGCACGCGAAGGAGGATCAGCGCGCCCACGCGCGCGTGGGCCACGTCCGCGTCGGCGAGGGACTGCAGCGGCTCGTCGACCGGCTCCTCGTACACGCCCCGGCCGGTCCCGGTGTCGTTCTCCGTCTTGACGGTGAGGGTGCCGCCGACGGTCGCCACGAAGATCTCGCCGTCGATGGAGAGGTGCGGGTGGCGGCCGAGGACATGGTCCTCGCGGGTCGCCTCGGTCCACGCGAAGTCGTGCGCGGGCGGCAGGACGTGGTCGCGCTCGCCGCGCGCGTCGAGGAACTCGGCCCGCCCTTCGGGCGACAGCGACCAGCGCAGGACACGGATGTCGTCGGCCTTCTCGCCGGTGCGGAAGACGGCGAGCACCTTGCCGTCGACGTGCCGGAGCCGAAGGAGGCGCGCGTCGCGGAAGTAGCGGAAGAGGGCGGCGAGTTCGCGGACGAAGGCCGGGTCGTCGAGGAGTCCTGGCACCGCGTCGTCGGGCAGCCGGTTCAGGTCGCGGTCGCAGAGACGGAGGACGTCGCCGACCGCGGCCTCGGTCCCGGCGCCGAGGGAGTCGTCGAAGCCGAGGAGCAGGGCGTCGCCGACGGCGATGACGTCGCGCGGTACGCACGGCCGCTCGGTGCGGATGCTGTCGGTGCCGGTGAGCGTGAGCCCGGTGGAGCCGAAGGCGGCGACGCGGCGGTCGTTGAGGGCGGTGGCGCGGTCGGCCAACTCCCTTGCCAAGGCGGTGAGACGATCGCGCAGCACGTCGTACGTCCCCGCGTCCAGACCGGTCCCGCTGTCCATGTCCGGCTCTCCCTCTTCCGAATCCCGTACGTTTCTGCCTCACGTACGCCGTACGTGTCGTGCGGAGGGGCCGGAGCCGCTCACCCCCGTGGAGCGGTCCCGGCCGGTCTGTGTCAGCTCTTGAGCGAGCCGTTCTTGGGTGAACCGTCCCCCAGGGAGCCGTCGAGCTCGGCGAGGGGCATGTCGGCGATGCCCAACTGGCCTGCCTTGTCCAGCAGTTCCCGCAGCTGCGCGGACTGCTCGCCGCCGCCCTTCATGAGCTTCGCCAGGAGGGCGGAGACGGTCAGGTTCCGTACGTCGGAGGTGGAGACGGAGCCGAGCAGCCGGGTGAGGTCGTCGGTGAAGCTCGCGGTGCCGTCCAGCCACGGTCCGGCCAGGGCCTGTGCGGTCTCGGAGTTCCGCACGAACCCGTCGACGCCCTTGCCGAGCGAGATCGACGACACGAGGCGGTCGAAGAAGACCGACTCGCCGCCGACGATGCTGATGTCGGCGTTCTCCAGACCGGTGGCGAGGACGGTGGCCTGCGCCTCGGCGACCTGGCGCTGCACCTCGATGCCGGCCAGGCGGACGTCCTTCTCCGCCTCCAGGCGCAGCCGGTACTCCTCGTGGGCGCGGGACGCCTCGTCGAGGGCGGCCATCGCGGCGGCCTTCTCGGTCAGGCCCGCGGCCTCGGCCTTCAGCCTGGCCTCGACGCCCTCGGCCTCCGCGCGCATCCGGGCCTCGGTGGCCCCGGCCTCGGCGCGGCCCGCCTTCTCGACGGCGTCGGCCTCCTTCTCGCGGACCTGCACGGCGGCCAGGCCTTCGGCGGCGCGCTCGGCCTGTACGCCCTCGGCCAGGCGCAGCTTGGCGCGCGCCTCCAGATCGGAGGCCTTCAACCGGGCCTCGGCGAGGGTGAGTTCCTCGGCGGCGCGGTGCGTGGCGGCCTGCTCGGCGGCCTCCGCCGCCTTGATGCTCTTGACCAGGCCCTCCTGGGCCTCGGCCTCCGCTGCGATGACGACGGCCTGGCGCTCGCGCTCCGCCTCCGCCACGGCGCGCAGCTTCTTGATGGACTCCTCCTGCTCGGCCACCGTGCGGTCCACGGCGACGCGCTCGCGGACGACCTCGGCGATCTCCCGCTTCTCCGCCTCGACCTCCTTCTCGGCGGCGATCCGCGTCAGCTCGGTCTCCCGGTCGCGGGCGATGACTTCGAGGAGGCGGTCCTTCTCGATGCGCTCGTTCTCGACGGCGATGACCCGCTCGCGGTTCTTCTGCGCGACGGCGACCTCGCGGGCCTGGTTCTCGCGCTGCACGCCGAGCTTCTCCTCGGTGACGAGGAAGGCGCTCTGCGCACGCAGCCGCTCCTCCTCCACCACCCGCGCCGTCTCGGCCTCCTCACGGGCGCGGACGGTGTCGACCTCGCGCCGCTGCTTGATCTCGGCGTCGGCCTGACGGCGCTCCAGCTCCAGGATGGCCTCGCGCGCGTCGACGTTCTGCCGGGTGATCTCCTTCTCCTCGCTGCGCGTGTACTCGTTCGTCCGTACGTGCTCGACGGCCGTCAGCTCGGTGATCTTCCGGATGCCCTGGGCGTCCAGGATGTTGGACGGGTCCAGCTGGTTCAGGGGCGTCTGCTCCAGGTGGTCGATGGCCGCGTCCTCCAGGCTGTAGCCGTTCAGATCGGTGCCGATGACCTGGATGATGCGGTCCCGCAGCTCGTCGCGCTTGGTGTAGAGGTCGGCGAAGTCCATCTGCTTGCCGACGGTCTTGAGGGCCTCGGAGAACTTCGCGTTGAAGAGTTCCTGCAGCGTGTTCTGGTCGCTGGCCCGCGCCGTCCCTATGGCCTGCGCGACCCGGATCACGTCCTCGACGGTCTTGTTGACGCGGACGAAGAACGAGATCCGGATGTCCGCGCGGATGTTGTCGCGGCAGATCAGACCGTCGCGGCCGGTCCTCGTGATGTCGATGGTCTTCACCGAGATGTCCATGACCTCGGCCTGGTGGAGCACCGGCAGCACGACCTGCCCGGTGAACGTCACGTCGACCTTCCGCATCTTCGAGACGATCAGCGCCTTGCCCTGCTCGACCTTGCGGAAGAGACGGCTGACGACGAGCAGCAGGGCGACGACGACGATCAGGACAGCGGCGACGGACACGCCGATGCCCAGGGTGATGGCATCCATGGTGAGGTCCTCAGGGTTGAGCGGGCGGGGCGGGCGGCCCCGAAGTGGGCCGTTCGGCCGGGAGTTACGCGGCGCGAGGGCGGCCGGGGTCGAGCGACGCCTCGTAGGGCGCGACCCAGAAGAACTCGCCCGCGTCGTCGTACGCGTACAACAGCGCACTGCTGCCTGCGGTCAGGGCGCTCTCGCGGGCCTGTGGGTCCTGCCGGACCTGGACGACGGCGACGGCACCGTCCTGGGCCGCGACCTCCGCCTGGCCGAAGCGCGCGTCCACGCGCCCGGTGCGGATGGTGCAGACCGAGCCGACGAAGTCCTGCCGGGACGGCCCGGGTTCGTCGGGGAAGAGCCCGGCAAGGGGCCGTACGAGAGTACGCGCCGCCCACCAGGCGGCGGGCAAGGAGACGAGCAGCAGAACGAGTTCGGCGGCGAGCCGGGCGAACCCGGCGAGCTCCGCCCTGCCGATGAGCACGGCTCCGGTGAGGGTGCTCAGCCAGGCGGCCACGACCGCCATGGACACGGCCACGGCGACCGGTACGCCGCCGAGCCCCACCGCGTCCAGGTCCACGTCCGCGTCGAAGCCGTCCGCTTCGGCCCCACCGGCCACGACGAGCAGCCAGAAGCCGAGGACGACCACCAGGGCCGAGGTGAAGACGACGGTCGGAAAACTCGCGGCGGCCTCGATGAACTCCCGCACCCGCCAACCCCCTTCACGCGCCCGCAGCTCCGGCCCCGACACCGGATCGCGCTGCCGCAACCCGGCACCGGGGCCAGGCCCCCGTTTCTGCCGCGTCCATCCTGACCCGGGGGGCGGCCGTGGGGCATTGCCGACTTCCGGCAGTCTTTACGCGTTGTTGATGCCGGGCGCGGACGCCGCCCGCGGAAGGGCCGCGGGCCGCAACGGGACGCGGAGCCCGCCGTTCCGCCTCACCCGCGCCCCGGCTCCTGCCCGTCCTGGGCCATGGCCACGAGCGCGGCCCGGTCGACCTTGCCGTTGACGGTGAAGGGCAGGCGCTCCACGTGCCGTACGGAATCCGGGACGGCGTAACGGGGAAGCTTCTCCAGGAATGCCTCGTGGATGTCCGCCGCCTCCTGAGCCGGCGTGCTCGGGCCCTCCGGCGCGGCCGGGCCCTGCGATGCGGGAGAGGTGTAGAAGAAGGCGAGCGACTCGTAGGAGCCGAGCTCTCCGGGGACGGGGACCGCGGCGCACTGCGCCACCTCGGGCAGGAGGGCGCCGAAGGCTTCGATCTCCTCCGGTTCGATCCGGTGGCCACGGATCTTCACCTGCCGGTCGCCCCGCCCGGTGAAGTGCAGCAGCCCCGTGCTGTCGACGAACCCGAGGTCGCCGGTGCGATAGACGCGCGTCTTCCTGCCGTCGATGACGAGGGCCGGGAACTTCTCCTCGGTGAGCTCTTCGTCTCCGAGGTATCCCCGCGCGAGGCCGTCGCCCCCGATGCACAGTTCCCCGATCTCCCCGGGCGCCGCCGGTTCGTCGCCGTTCAGGACGTGCATGCTCGTGGCGGCCACGGCGACTCCGATGGGGATGCCGGTGGGCACGGCGCAGTCCTCGGGCCTGATGCGACGGGCCGTGGCCGTCGCACAACTCTCCGCCGGTCCGTAGCAGTTGAAGAGCGCCGTCGCGGGGTGGTGGCGGGCGAGGAAATCGGCGACGTGGGGAGGGGAGATCCGCTCCCCGCCGAGGTAGATCCGCTCGATGCCCGTGAAGCAGTCGACGTCCTCCTCCACGAAGAGGTTGAACAGCGAAGCCGTGAGCCACATCGTGTTGACGCCCGCGTCCGCGATCAGCTCCGCGAGCGACTCCGGAAGGAGGTACTCCTCTTCCGCGAGGACCAGCACACCGCCCGTGGCCAGGGCACCCCACACCTCGAAGGAGAACATGTCCCAGGGCGAGGGCGCCGTTTGCGGCAGCACCGTGCCCGGGCCGAACGGGAAGTCTCCGTCCGGCGCGAACAGGCGCATGACCGCCCGGTGCGGAGAGACAACTCCCTTGGGAACGCCCGTCGTTCCCGAGGTGAAGAAGATGCTGGCCGCGGACGCGCCGTCGACCTCGACCCCAGCGGGCGGCCGCCGTCCGGAGGACTTCGCGGGGAACCGCACGCGAGAGACCCCGGCGGGCAGCGGAACATCCGCGGGGTCACCGATCAGTACGGGCGTGTCCAGGCGTCCGAGAAGCGAGGCCACGCGGTCCGACGGCCACCGGGGATCGAGGGCGGCATAGGCCGCTCCGCATTTCAGAACGGCCAGGAGGGACACGAAGAGCTCGCACGAACGGGGCATGAGCAGGGGAACGATCTTCCCGGGGCGCACGCCCTGCTCCCACAGAAGTGCCGCCCGGTCGTCCGACAGGGCGTCCAGCTCGCCGTAGGTCATGCTGCCGCCGGGGTGGATGACGGCCACTGCCTCGGGACGCACGACGGCGTGCGATGCCACGGCTCGGTGAATGACTTGTTCTGTCATGGGAGGCGGGTTCCGTTCGTGGTCGTCGGCACGACCGAATAGGGCGGCCGGACTGTCACAAGGTGCGGGAACGCCGCCGCGACAGGGGCGGCGCCGACCGTCCGATGTCCGCTGCCGTCAAGGTCAAGTGCCCTACGGCGCAGAGAAGTCGCCACAGTGTTCAACGGCCTCATCCGGTACGTCAAGCAACTTGGGGATCCGGCCGCCCGGCGGGACGAGGCGGTGCGGAGTCCGCTCGGAGCGCCCGAAGATCAGAGCCTTGACAAGCCCGGAACGCCCTAAGAATATGACTTCGAAGTTGCAGGAGTCTGTCCGGCGCGACCCGGCGGCCCGTCGGCACTGTCGACGCCGGGCCGTCGAACCCGACACCGGGCCCTTCACCGCCGGGCATCGACCGACGCGGTGTTCCCGGTCGGCCCCGGCCTCCGCCCGCCCCCCTTTTTCCCTGTCTCCCGGCGCGCAGCCGTGCCGTCGCACACGCGCGCCCGGAAAATTCCGGGCGGATCTCCTGCTGCCCACGGTTCCCCCACGTCGTGGCATTCCCTGTCCGAGAAGTGCGAGAAGGAGGAACCGGTGGCACCGAACTTCGGAGCTCGCTCCAGAACGAACTGCGAGACCGCCCGATGAACATGTTCGTCAGACCGCTCGCCGACCGGCCCGACGCGGAGACGAAACTGTTCTGTTTCCCGTACGCGGGCGGCGGCATTTCCACGTTCCGCGACTGGAGTGCCGGACTGCCCGGGACCGTCGAGCCGTGGGCCGTCCAGCTGCCGGGCCGTGAGGACCGGGTCGGCACGCCGCCCCTCGACAGCATGGGCGACGTGATCAACGCCCTGGTGCCGGCGATCATCCCGCAGCTGGACCGTCCGTTCGCGTTCTTCGGGCACAGCATGATGGGCGCCATGGTGGCGTGGGAACTGGCCCGCGCGCTGCAGCAGCTGGAGGTGGGCTCCCCGGTCGAGCTGTTCGTGTCGGGGTGCGTGCCGCCCCAGGTCAGGCTGGCAGCCGAGCCTCCGCTGCACTCCCGCGAGACCGCGGACCTCGTCAGGACGCTGCGCTCGTGGCGTGCCACGCCCGAAGCCGTCCTCGACGACCCGGAGCTCCTGGAGCTCGTCCTGCCGGTGATGCGCGCCGATCTGGCCGTCGTCGAGACCTACCGGTTCACCGAGCAGCCCCGGCTCCGCTGTCCCGTCACGGCCTTCGGCGGCACCGAGGACGAGCCGGTCGGCAGCGCGCCGCTGGAGCGCTGGGGCGAGCTGACGCTCGGGGAATTCGACCTGAAGATGTTCCCCGGCGACCACTTCTTCCTGCATTCCGCGCGCCAGGCCGTACTGGACGAAATCACCACCCGGCTCGATTCCAGAGCTGTTTTCCGCGCGCGTTCCCAGTAGACGGATCAGTCTGCTCACTCGTCGTGAGCCTCGTACAGGAGTGAGAATTGCCGGACATGAATCTTCGTTCCCCTGCCGACCCGGCACCCGACTACCGCTTGTGCTGCGTCGATTGCGACTGGCAGAGCGAGCCGGAATTCAGGCTGCGATGTCCCCGGTGTTCCGGCGCACTCGACCCCGTACTCGACCTGGAAGGCGCCACGACCCGGGACGGCGACCGGCCCGAACTCACGTACCTGGACTTCCTTCCGGTCGCCTCACGGCACTTCGTCGACGCGGACATCAGCGTGCGCACGCCCTGCCGTCCGGCCCCGCGCCTCGGCGAGGCCGTCGGTCTCCCGCGGCTCTGGGTGAAGGACGAGTCCCAGCAGCCGACGGGGACCACCAAGGACCGGCTCGCGGCGGTGGTCCTCGCGGCGTTCCGGCAGTTCGGGATCAAGGAGTTCGTGGCGTCCAGCACCGGGAACAGCTCGACGGCCCTCGCCCGGGCCGTCCAGCACGACCCGTCGATGCGGGCCCACTTCTTCTGCGGCCGGGACTTCGTCACGGACCACGACATCGAGACCGGCGACCGGGTGTCGCTGACCGTCGTCGACGGCAGCTACGCGGAAGCGACGCAGGCCGCCCAGGAGTTCGCCGCCCGGCACGGCCTCGCCTGGGAGGGCGGCTTCTTCAACTGGGCCCGCCGCGAAGGCCTGAAGCTCACCTACCTGGAAGCCTTCGACGCCATGGACGCCAAGCCCGACGTGGTCGTCCAGGCCATCAGCAGCGGCATGGGCATGATGGCCGCGCGCAAGGGCGCCGAGGAGTACCTCCGGTGCAGCCGCCTCGACAAGATGCCCCGCTTCCTCATGGTGCAGCAGGACACCTGCGCCCCCATGGCCGCGGCCTGGCGCGAGGGCCGCGCGGAGCTGACCGACCAGGACGTCGTCGCCCGCCCCCAGGGCCTGGCACGGGCGATCCTGCTCGGTGACGGCCGCGGCACCTACCCGTACATGCGCGGCATCGCCCTCGACACCGGGGGCGGCATCGTGTCGGTCACCCAGGAGGAGCTGGTCCTGGCCCGCGGCATGCTCCGTGAGCTGGAGGACCTGGACGTCTGCCACTCCTCGGCCGCGACCGTCGCGGCACTGCGCAACGAGGCGGCGGCCGGGCGGATCTCCCCGCACGAGGTCGTCCTCGTCAACCTGACGGGCCGCGAGCGGACCGGCACCTCGGCCGGCTCCGGACCGGCCCTCGCCGAGGCCAACGCCGGATAGCCCCGGAAACGGGGAGCGGCGCCGACCACCGGCCACCACGGGGTGGTGCGACACGACCCTCTCCTCAAGCACCCACAGCAGCCGCGAGCCAAGCGAGGTCACCATGAGTGCGCAGTCCCACGAGACGGACCCCGAACTGCCCGACGTGGACAGGGAGTTCGACGGACCGGGCGACTACGCCGCCGAGTACGAGGACAGCCTGGACATCGCGGTCGTCGGCATGGCCGGCCGTTTCCCCGGCGCCCGCACGGTGGCGGAGTACTGGGACAACCTCAAGGCGGGCGTCTGCTCCGTCACCCGCTTCGACGACGAGGAGCTCGGCGCACGCGGTGTGAGCGCCGCCACCCTCGCCGACCCGGACTTCGTGCGCGCGGGCTACCCGCTGGCGGACAGCGAGAAGTTCGACGCGGCGTTCTTCGGCTACTCCCCGCGCGAGGCCGAACTCATGGACCCGCAGCACCGCGTGCTGCTCGAATGCGCCTGGGCCGCCCTGGAGAGCTCCGGACACGACGCCGAGGGCTACGACGGGCTCGTCGGCGTGTACGCGGGGGCGGGCAACAACACGTACCTGCTCTTCAACGTCGCCTCCCAGCCCGGGGCCGCGGAGCTCCTGGGCGACAAGCAGACGGTGATCGGCAACCGGTCCGACTTCCTCAGCAGTCGCGTCGCGTACAAGCTCGGCCTGGAGGGCCCTGCCCTCAACATCCAGTCCGCCTGCTCCACTTCGCTGGTCGCCGTGGTCGAGGCCTGCCAGGCGCTGCTCGCGTACCAGTGCGACACGGCGCTGGCCGGCGGTGTCGCGGTCGACGCGACGCGGGGCAAGGGCTACACCTACCGGCCCGACGGGATCTTCTCGCCCGACGGCCTGTGCCGCACCTTCGACGCCCGCGCCCAGGGCACGGTGGGCGGCGACGGCGTCGGCATGGTCGTGCTCAAGCGCCTCAAGGACGCGATCACCGACCGCGACCACATCCACGCCGTCATCAAGGGCGGCGCGCTGAACAACGACGGCTCCCAGCGCGCCGGGTTCAGCGCGCCCAGCGCCGCCACCCAGGCCGGCGCCATCTCCACCGCGCTGGCCAACGCGGACGTCGCGGCACAGAGCGTCCGGTACGTCGAACTGCACGGCACCGCCACCATTCTCGGCGACCCCATCGAGTTCTCCGCCCTCACCTCGGCCTACGCCGGGGTCGACGCCGGCAACTGCGCCGTCGGCTCGGTCAAGACGAACATCGGGCACCTCGACTCCGCCGCCGGCGTGGCCGGGCTGATCAAGACGGTCCTCGCGGTCGAGCACGGCCTGCTGCCGCCCACGCTCCACTTCGAACGGCCCAACCCCCGCATCGTGCTGGACGGGAGCCCGTTCTACGTCAACACCGAGCTGCTGCCCTGGCCCGAGGACGACGGCCCGCGCCGCGCCGGCGTCAGCTCCTTCGGGCTCGGCGGCACCAACGCCCACGTCATCCTGGAGCAGGCGCCCCCGCTCGTACGCGAAAAGGCCCCTGCGGACGGCGGCGAGCAGCTGCTCGTGCTCTCCGCCAAGACCCCCGAGGCGCTGGAGACGGCCACCGACCAGCTCCAGGACCATCTGCGCGCGCACCCCGATCTCCCGCTCGCCGACGTCGCGTTCACCCTCCAGCAGGGCCGGCGGGCCTTCCCCTACCGGCGGACGCTGGTCTGCGCGAGCACCGAAGAGGCGCTGGAGGCACTCGACGCCCGGGACGACGGACGGCTGCAGACCGCGAGCGCCCCCGAGGCGCCGCACCGCCCCGTGGCGTTCCTGTTCACCGGATTCGGCGCGCAGTTCCCCGGCGTGGCACGTCAACTCCACGCCCGGGAGCCTGTGTTCGCCGCGGCCCTGGACGAGTGCGCCGAACTGCTGCGGCCGCTGCTCGGCGAGGACATCCGTGAACTGCTCTTCACCGTCGACGAGTCGGCCGGATCCCCCGCCCAGCAGCCCTTCGACTTCCGGCAGCTGCTCCTTCAGCCCGAGCGCAGCGAGCACCCGCTGGACCAGCCGCGGCTCGGCTACCCGGCGGTGTTCGCCCTGGAGTACGCGCTGGTCGCCCTCTGGGACTCCTGGGGCGTCCGGCCCGAGGCCATGATCGGGCACAGCCTCGGCGAGTACGTCGCGGCCTGCGTCGCGGGGGTCTTCTCGCTGCCGGACGCGCTGCGTCTGGTGGCGGAGCGGGCCCGTCTGATCGAGGAGCAGGGCGAGGGCGCGATGCTCGCGGTGCCGCTGTCCGAGGAGGCCGTCGCCCGCTACACGGACGACGAGGTGTGCCTGGCCGCGGTCAACGGCGCCCAGAGCTGTGTGCTGTCCGGCTCCGTCGAGGGCATCGAGCGCGTCGCCCGCGAGCTGCTGGCGGACGAGGTCGTCTCCCGCACGATGACCAGCCGCTTCGCCTTCCACTCCCCGATGATGGACCCCGTGGTCGAGCGCTACACCGAGCTGGTCCGCTCGGTACGGCTGAGCCCGCCGTCCACGCCGTTCGTCTCCAACCTCACCGGCACCTGGATCACCGACGAGGAGGCCACGAGTCCCGAGTACTGGGGCCGTCACGTCCGGCACACCGTGCGCTTCGCGGACGGCATGGGCACCCTGTGGTCGCTGCCCGACGTCGCCATGGTCGAGATCGGCCCCGCGCCGACCCTGACCTCGGTGGCCCTCCAGCACCCGGCGGCGGCCGCCACCGACCGGGTCGTCGTCCCCTCCCTTCCCGGCGCCTTCCACGGACAGAGCGACCGCGCCGCGCTGCTCAGGGCCGCGGGGCGGCTGTGGCTCGCCGGCCGGGCGCGCCCCTTCCCCGGGTCGGGCTCCGCCCGGCGGGTTCCCCTTCCCACGTACCCCTTCGAGCGGCGCGCCTACTGGCTGGAGCCCGGTGCGGGCCCGCAGGACGGCGGCTCCGTCCAGCAGCGGCGCGGCACCCTGCCGCAGTGGTTCTACTCGCCGTCCTGGCGCCGGCTCCCCGCGGCGGCCGCACCCGACGCGGCCGAACTCGCCGCTCAGCGCTGGCTGGTGTTCGCCGACGAGACGGGCGTCGGGCGTCGGCTCGCCGACCGCCTCGAAGCGGCCGGTGCCACCGTGCGCACGGTGGCACCGGGGTCCGGGTTCAGCCGCAAGAGCGAGCGTGAGTACGTCCTCGATCCGGCCCGGGCCGCCCACTTCACCGAGCTGGCCGAGGCGCTGCGTGCCGAGGGCGCCCTGCCCCGGCGGGTGGTGCACTGCTGGAGCGTGGGGGACGACGCCGACCGCGCCGACGCGCCCGAGGACGTACGGGCCCTGGTGCGGCGCTCGTTCGAGAGCCTGGTCCACTGGGCCCAGGCCTGCGAGGCCGAGCTGATGACCGAGCCCCAGCGCTGGGACGTGGTGTCCACCGAGGTCTACTCCGTGCTCGGCCACGAACCGCTCTGCCCGCCCAAGGCCACCGTCCAGGGGCTGTGCAAGGTGCTCGCGCAGGAGTACCCCTCCCTCAGCTGTGTGCACCTCGACCTGAGCCTCGACGGCCGGCGGCCAAAGTCCGATCCGGCCGAGCAGGTGCTCGCCGACCTCGCCGCCCCGCCCGGCGAGCGGACGATCGCGTTGCGCGGACGGCACCGCTGGGCGCCCACGTACGTGCAGGCCCCGCTGCCCGAGCGGGCGGCCTCCGCGCTGAAGGCGGACGGGGTGTACCTGATCACCGGCGGCCTCGGCAAGATCGGCCTGCTGATGGCCGGGGCCCTGGCCGAGCAGGAGCGCGTACGCCTGGTGCTGTTCGGGCGGACGGGGCTGCCGCCCCGCGAGGACTGGGACGACGCCGGGCTCCCCGAGGGCACCCGGTCCGCGATCCGGGCCGTCCGGGCGATCGAGGCGCGCGGTTCCCGGGTGATGGTGGCCGCCGCCGACCTCTCCGACCTGTCGGCCATGCGCTCCCTGAAGGCGCGCGTCCTCGACGAGTTCGGCCCGATCGACGGCGTGCTGCACTGCGCGGGGACCACCGGACCCGCCGCCCACCGCGAGGTGTCCGCGCTGAGCGGGGAGGAGGCCTCCTGGCACTTCGACCCCAAGCTCTACGGCACCCGGGTGCTGCACGAGGTCCTGGCCGACCAGCGGCTGGACTTCGCGATCATCGCGTCCTCGATCGCCGCTCTCCTGGGCGGCCTCGGTTTCGGCGCGTACGCCGCGGCGAACGCCGCCCTCGACGCCTTCGCCCAACGCCACCACAGCGCCGACGTGCCGTGGACCAGCGTCAACTGGGAGGCCTGGTACTTCGCGGCCGAGGAGCAGCGCGACGCCGATCTGGGCGCGGCGGTACGGGAGTTGGCGCTGACGCCCGACGAGGGCCGTCAGGTGGTCGACGCGCTGCTCCGTGCCGTGCCGCAGCCGCAGGTCGTCATCTCCACCGGCGATCTGGCCCTCCGTCAGGAGACATGGGCCGACCCGGTGGCCGACGCGCCGACGCCGGTCCGCAAGCACGAACGCCCCCATCTGCGCAACCCCTTCGTCGCGCCGAGCGGGGAGACGGAGCGCCGGGTCGCGGAGATCTGGCAGGAGCTACTCGGAGTGGAGAGCGTGGGCGTGCACGACAACTTCTTCGAACTGGGCGGCAGTTCGCTGCTCGGCCTCCAGGTCGTCCACCGGCTGCGGCAGGAGCTGGCCGTTTCGGTGCCGCTGACCATCGTCTACGAGGGCCCCACCGTGCACACCCTGGGCGGGCTCATCGACGGACTGCGGGCCGCCCGGTGAAGGCCCCCGGCGACGGCATCGCGATCGTCGGCATGGCCGGACGCTTCCCCGGGGCCGGGAACCTGGACGAGTTCTGGTCGAACCTGCGCGACGGCGTCGAGTCGATCGTGCCCCTGAGCGACGAGGAACTGACGGCGGCCGGCGTCTCCCCCGAGCTCTTCGGACAGCCGAACTACGTCAAGGCCGCGCCCCTGTTCGCCGGGAGCGACCTGTTCGACGCGGAGTTCTTCGGATACACGGCCCGCGAGGCCGAGTTGATGGACCCTCAGCACCGGCTGTTCCTGGAGACCGCCTGGGAGGCGCTGGAGATCTCCGGCCACGACGCCGCCCGGTACCCCGGCAGCATCGGCGTCTTCGGCGGGGCCGGCACCAACCGCTACGTCCGGCACGTCTACTCGCACACGCAGCTGGTGGACACGGTCGGCCTGACCCAGGTCCTGGTCGGCAACGAACTCCCCTTCCTGTCCTCCCGGGTGTCGTACAAGCTGGATCTGACGGGTCCGGCCATCTCCCTGCGGGCGGCCTGCGCGACCGCGCTGGTCGCCATCCACACGGCCTGCCGGAGCCTGCGCGAGCGGGAGTGCGACATGGCGCTGTCCGGCGGCGTCCACGTCGACCCGGCCCCGGGCACCGGCTACCTGTACCAGGAGGGGTCCTTCGTCTCCCCGGACGGGCACGTCCGCCCGTTCGACGCGGATGCCAGGGGCACCGTCTTCGGCAGCGGTGTGGGCGTGGTGGTGCTCAAGCGGCTCGCGGACGCGCTCGCCGACGGCGACACCGTCCACGCGGTGATCAGGGGATCCGCCGTGAACAACGACGGCGCGGTCAAGGTCGGCTTCACGGCTCCCAGCGTGGCGGGCCAGACCGCGGTCATCACCGCGGCGCTCGCCGACGCGGGTCTCACGCCCTCGGACATCGACTACGTCGAGGCGCA
This sequence comes from Streptomyces sp. NPDC025651, assembly GCF_055558735.1. Classification (NCBI taxonomy): domain Bacteria; kingdom Bacillati; phylum Actinomycetota; class Actinomycetes; order Kitasatosporales; family Streptomycetaceae; genus Streptomyces; species Streptomyces sp. NPDC025651. Next base: position 40,121 of record NZ_JBVHLZ010000008.1, on the reverse strand, counting down.
CGGCACGGGCACCTCGCTGGGCGACCCGATCGAAGTGCAGGCCCTGTCACGGGCCTTCGCCGGCGCCGACTCGTGCGCGCTCGGCTCGATCAAGGGCAACATCGGACACCTCGACGCGGCCTCCGGCATCGCCGGGCTGCTCAAGGTCACGTCCGCGCTCGCCCACGAGACGCTGCCGCCGTCGCTCAACTACGCGCGCGCCAACCCGGACATCGACTTCGCCGGCAGCCCCTTCCACGTCCAGGCCGAGCCCGGCCCCTGGCCGCGCACCGACCGCGTGCGCCGCGCCGGGATCAGCGCCTTCGGCTTCGGCGGCTCCAACGCCCACGTCGTGCTCGAAGAGGCACCCCTCGCCCCGCCCTCCCCCGCGAGCCCGCGCCCGACCGAGACGCTGCTGCTCTCGGCCCGCAGCGCCGAGGCGCTCGAAGAGGCCACGGACCGGCTCGCCGAGTCCCTGCGCCGCGACAGGCCGCACCTCGCCGACGCGGCCTACACCCTGGCCACCGGCCGTCGCGCCTTCCCGTACCGCCGCACGGTCACCGGTGCCGACGCCGCGGCCGTGGCGGCGGCCCTGGAAACACGCGACCCCGCCCACGTCACCACCGCTTCGGCCGCGCGCGAGGGCGCGCCCCTGGTCTTCCTGTTCACCGGCCAGGGATCCCAGCACGCGGGGATGGCCAAGGACCTGTACGAGCAGGAACCGTGCTTCCGCGCCGCCGTCGACGAGTGCGCCGAGCTGCTGGGGCCCGAGCTCGACACCGACCTGCGCGACGTCCTCTTCGGACAGGACGCCCGACTCGACCTGACCGCATGGGCCCAACCCGCCCTCTTCGTCGTCGAGTACGCGCTCGTCCGGCTCTGGCGTTCCTGGGGCGTCTCGCCCACCGCCATGCTCGGACACAGCCTCGGCGAGTGGGTGGCCGCCTGCGTGGCGGGGGTCTTCACGCTCCCCGACGCGCTCCGGCTCGTCGCCCTGCGCGGCCGTCTCATGCAGGCCCAGGCCCCGGGCGCCATGCTGAACGTCATGGCCGACCGCGCCGCGGTCGAGGCCGCCCTGCCCCCCGGTCTCTCGCTGGCCGCGCACAACGGCCCCCGCGACTGTGTCGTCGCCGGTCCCGACGAGGCCGTCGCGGCCTTCGACGCGCTGGCGAAGGCCAACGGGTGGGCCACCCAGCGCGTCGCCACCACCCGCGCCTTCCACTCGGCCCTGATGCGCCCGATGGTCGAGGAGTTCACCGAGGCCGTCGCCGCCACCGAACGCCGGTCGCCGCGGCTCCCGTTCGTCTCGAACCTCACCGGCCGGTGGATCAGCGACGACCAGGCCCGCGACGCGGGCTACTGGGGCGACCACATCCTGTCCACGGTCGAGTACGTCACGGGGATACGGACCGCCGCGGAGCCCGGCGGCGTACTGCTCGAGGTCGGCCCGGGGCAGACGCTCACCAGCCTCGCCCGCCGCGTCCTCACCGACGCGGGCGTCAAGGCCGCGACCTTCGCCTCGCTCCCCCACCGGCGCGACCGCCGCACCGCGGCCGAGACCGTCCAGCGCACCCTCGGCAGCCTCTGGCTGACCGGCACCGTCCCCGACTGGTCCGCCTACTACGCGGGCCAGCGACGCCGCCGCGTCCCGCTGCCCGCGTACCCCTTCCAGCGCAAGCGCTACTGGCTCGAACCCCGCACACCGGCGGCGGCGAACAGCGCGCCCGCGCGCCGCGACGACGTCGCGGACTGGTTCTACGCGCCCTCCTGGCAGCGCGGTGCGCTGCCCGCCGACGGGCAGCCGGACGCCACCGCGCACTGGCTGGTGTTCGTCGACGGCCTGGGCGTGGGCGAAGCGCTGGCCGGGCGGCTGCGCGCGGCGGGCGCCACCGTCTCCCTGGTGGCGGCGGGGGACGCCTGGGCCGAGGCCCCCGGAGGCCGGTACACCGTCGACCCGTCGGGCGCCGCCGACCACGACCGTCTGATCGCCGCGCTGCGGGACAGCCCGCACGGCGTACCCACCCGGATCGTGCACGCCTGGAACGTCACCCCCGGCGGGGTGGAGGCCGGGCTGCCGCTCGGCTTCGAGAGCCTCGTCAGGCTGGCCCAGGCCCTCGTCAGCCGGGCGGAGCCCGCGCCGCGCCGCATCTGGACGCTGAGCAACGGTCTGCACGACGTGACGGGCGCCGAGCCGCTCGCCCCGCTCAAGGCCACCCTGCTCGGCCCGACCCGGGTCCTGCCCCGCGAGCTGCCCGGCACCACCTGCCGCAGCGTCGACCTCGACTGCTTCGACACCGCGACCGAGCGGCAACTCGACGCGCTGTGGGCCGAGTTGTCCGCGGAGCCCGGGGACGAGACGGAGACGGTGGCCCACCGGGGCGGCCACCGCTGGTCCCAGCACTTCCTGCCCCGGCGGCTCCCCTCGCGCGAGGGGACCCCCGCGCTGCGCGCGGGCGGCACCTATCTCGTCACCGGGACGGGCGGCCTGGCGCTCGCCCTGACCGGGCATCTCGCCGCCGCCGGCGCACGGATCGCGCTCACGTCCCGCGGCCCGCTGCCGCCCGCCGAGGAATGGGACGCCTGGCTCGCCGCGCATCCGGCGGAAGGGCGCGTGCGGCAGGTGGTGGCCGAGCTGGCGCGGCTGCGTGACGCCGGGGCGGAACTGCTCGTGCTCCAGGCCGACGTGAGCGACCCGGAGGCCATGCGTGAGGCGGTCCGCCGGACCACCGGGCGCTGGGGTCCGCTGCACGGCGCCTTCCACACCGCGGGCGTGGTGGGCGGCGGCCTGATCCAGCTCAAGGACCTGGCGGCGGCCGCCGACGTGATGCTCCCGAAGGTGCGGGGCACGCTGGTGCTCGAGGAGGCGCTGGCCGGCCAACCCCTGGACTTCCTGGTGCTGTTCGGCTCCAACGGCGCGAACGTCGGCAGCCTCGGCCAGGTGGACTACTGCGCGGCGAACTGCTTCCTCGACGCCTTCGCCCACGACCGCGGCCGGCACCGGCGCGTGATCACCGTCGACTGGGGCCCGTGGAAGGAGACCGGCATGGCGGTCGACACCTCCCGGGGGGCGGACGTCGAGCACGCGCGACAGCACGGCATGTCGACGGCGGACGGGCTGCGGGCGCTCGACACGATCCTGTCCAGCGCCTCGGAGCCGCAGGTCGTCGTCTCCCCCACCGAGCTCTCCGCGCTGTTCGCGGGCGCCTTCTCCCTCACCGACGAGGCGCCCGCGGGAACGCGTGCCGAGACGCGTTCCGAGGCACACGAACGGCCGGACATCCTGACCGAGTTCGTCACCCCGCGCAGCGAGGCCGAGCGCACGGTCTGCGCGGTGTGGCAGGACCTCCTCGGGATCGAGAAGGTCGGCATCCAGGACAGCTTCTTCGACCTGGGCGGCAACTCCCTGATCGCCATCCAGCTGGTGAACGCCGTCAACACCCGCCTGGGCACGAAGATCACCCTGGGCGATCTGTACGAAGGCCTCACCGTCGCGCACCTGGCCGGCCTGACCGAGGCGCAGCCCCAGCAGCCGACGACCCAGCAGCGCAAGGCACTTGAAGAGCGCCGGGCGAACATGCAGCAGCGGCGCCAGCACCAGCAGCGCCGCCGGACGGCCAGAGGCAGGCCATGACCACCGCCGCGCGCCCCGAGACCGGTGTCCTCGCCGGTCAGGACCGACGGCTTCCCCTCTCCCGCAACCTCAAAGGTGGTATCGCGTGACTATCCGTACCGTAGGCGTGATCGGCGCAGGCACGATCGGCCGAGGCGTCGCCCAGGCCTTCGCGGAGGCCGAGTTCGACGTGGTCCTCGTGGACATCTCGCAGGACCAACTCGACAGCGCACGGGCCCAGATCGGACGTGACGTGCTGGTCCACGCCATGCTGCTCGGGCACCGGCCGAAGGAGAGCTCCGAGACCGTCCTGTCCCGGATACGCACCGGCACCGACCTCTCCGCGCTGGCCGACGCCGACTTCGTCGTCGAGAACGTCACCGAGAACTGGGACGTCAAGCGTGCGGTGTACGAGGAGATCGACGGCATCTGCCGCCCCGGCGTGATCTTCGGGGTCAACACCTCCGCGGTGCCGATCACGCGGGTCGGCTCGGTCACCGGGCGCCCGGGCGAGATCCTCGGCCTGCACTTCATGAACCCCGTCCCGATGATGGACACGGTGGAGGTCGTCAGCGGGCACTTCACGACCGACGAGACGCTCAAAACCACGCTGGGCCTGCTCGAGACGCTCGGCAAGGAAGGCATCGTCGTCCAGGACGCCCCCGGCTTCATCACCAACCGGGTCCTCATGGTCACCATCAACGAGGCGATCTTCTGCGTACAGGACCAGACCGCGTCGGCCGAGGACATCGACAAGATGTTCCGCGGCTGCTTCGGCCACAAGATGGGCCCGCTGGAGACCGGCGACCTGATCGGCCTCGACACGATCCTGAACTCCATCACCGTCATGTACGAGAGCTACAAGGACAGCAAGTACCGCCCCGCGCCCCTGCTCCAGCGGATGGTCGACGCCGGGCTCCTGGGCCGCAAGACCGGCCAGGGCTTCTACACGTACTGACCCCCGCCGTCCCACCGTCCCGACCTCACCACCGAAGGAAGCACCCCACCATGACGCACGACGACGTCCGCGCCCGGATCCACGAGTTCCTCGCCCCGCACCTGGGCGGTCAGTCCCTGGCCGACAGCGACGACTTCTTCGCCCTCGGATACGTCAACTCCCTGTTCGCCATGCAGCTCGCGCTCTTCGTGGAGAAGGAGTTCTCCCTGTCCCTCGGGCCTGCCGACATGGACTTCGACAACTTCCGCACCGTGGACGGCCTGGTCCGTCTGGTGACGTCCAGGGCGGCGGTCTAGGGCCCGCCCGGCCGACAGGACCCGAGGCCCCTTCCGGCGCGTGCCGCACCTCGGTGCCGCACGCGCCGGCCCCGTTGTCATCACCGGCGAGGAAGACTCCACCATGACAGTCCCGAACGACACCCTGACCCGCATCGACCTGCATGCCCCGGTCCCCGGGGCACTGGGCCCCGAGATCGAGCGCCGCCTCTTCTTCGTCTCGCCCGAGATCACCGGCTACGAACTGATCCTCAAGGACGGTGAGGTGTTCGGCGTCACCCTGTCCTCGGCGGAGCCGCTCGCCCACGACGCCCTGACCGCCAAGGTCAACGCGATGGTGGACAACGACGTCCGCCCGCAGCGCGTGACCCCGGCCAAGGCGGTCTGGACCTCGCCGCACCGGCGCACGCCGCGCACCGACGTCTTCGAGCTGCTCTCCGAGGACGGCACGCTGAGCGAGGCCGGGGAGGGGCAGGTGGCCATCGGGGAGCCGCTGATCTCCCTCTTCACCTACTTCGACCGGGCCATATGCGACCTGCTCGCCGAGGACTTCGACGCGCGCGAGTACCGGTATCCGACGCTGATCCGCACGAAGGCCCTGGAGACGGCCGGGTACTTCAAGGCCTTCCCGCAGCATCTGATGTTCGTCACGCGCCTGCGCAACGATCTCGACGTCTACCAGTCGTTCCAGGAGTCGTACGCGGCGGGCGGCATCGACTCCGGCACGCTCGACTCCTGCGGCAACATGGACTACTGCCTGCCGCCGACCATGTGCTACCACACCTTTCACCAGCACAGCGGGCGCACGCTGGAGGCGGACCGGCTGCACGTGGTCACCTCCCGGGGCAAGTCGTTCCGCTTCGAGGCCGCGTACTCCACCACGCTGGAACGCCTCTGGGACTTCACCATCCGCGAGATCGTCTTCATGGGCACCAGGGAGGACGTGCTGAACTCGCGCGAGCGCTTCATGCGGAAGGTCTTCTCCTTCGTCGAGGAGCTCGGCATGAGCGGCTTCTGCGAGGTGGGCAACGACCCGTTCTTCTGCGCCGCGGACACCTCCGAGCGGATCTGGTCGCAGCGCCTGATGGGGCTCAAGTACGAGCTGAGGCTGCACGTCGCGCCGGACCGGACGATCGCCGTGGGGTCCTTCAACTTCCACGACGACCTGTTCGGCAAGGCCTTCGGCATCGACCACGGCACGAACGGCGCCGCCCGCAGCGGTTGCGTCGGTTTCGGCCTGGAGCGGCTCGTCTACGCGTTCCTCTGCCAGTACGGCCCGGACGCCGACGGCTGGCCCGCGCGGGTGCGCTCGGCCGTCGCCGGGGGACGCCCGTGAGCGAGCAGGAGGGCCGGGCCCCCCGCACCCCGCAGGAGGAGGTCCTGTGCGCGGTGTTCGCCCAGGTCCTCAAGGTGGACCGGGTCGGCATCGACGACTCCTTCTTCGACCTCGGCGGCCACTCCCTCCTGGCCACCCGGCTGACCGCCCGCATCCGGGAGGCCCTGGGCGTCGACGTGCCGATGCACACCGTCTTCGACGCCCCGACCGTCGCCCGGCTCGCCGAACAGCTGGCCCGGGGCTCCGCCGGCCGGCGGCCCGCCCTGCGCCGGCGCGAGCGCCCGGACGAGATCCCGCTGTCGCAGACCCAGCGGCGGCTGTGGTTCCTGAACCGCCTGCACGGCGCGGCCGGGCACTACAACATGCCCATGGCGTACCGCCTGCGCGGCGAGCTCGACGTCCCCGCGCTGGAACGCGCCCTGAACGACCTGGTCGCCCGGCACGAGAGCCTGCGCACCGCGTATCCGGACTGGGACGGCAGGCCCCAGCAGATCGTGCTGGACGCGGACGAGGCGCCCGTCGAGCTGCCGGTCTCCGCCGTGGCCGACGCGGACCTGCCCGAGGCCCTGAGCGAGGAAGCCGGCTACCTCTTCGACCTGACCGCCGAGACCCCTGTGCGGGCCCGGCTGTTCGCGTCGGCCCCCGACGAGCACGTCCTGATGCTGACGGTGCATCACATCGCGTGCGACGGCTGGTCCCTGCTGCCGCTGACCCGGGACCTGGAGCGCGCGTACGCGGCGCGCCGCGCCGGCCGGGAGCCCGGCTGGCCCGAACTGCCCGTCCAGTACGTCGACTACACGCTCTGGCAGAACGAACTGCTCGGCGAGACCGACGACCCCAACAGCCTGCTCAACCGCGAAACGGCCTTCTGGCGCGGGGAGTTGGCGGGCATGCGGGACCGGCTGCGCACCGACGTGGCGGCCCCGCACCCGGCCACCCCCTCGCACCGGGGCGGGCGGGTGGCCGCCCAGGTGCCGCAGTCCACCCACCGGGCGCTCACGGAGCTGGCGCGGGAGACCGGCACCAGCGTGTTCATGGTCGTGCAGGCGGCCCTCGCGGCCCTGCTCACCCGGCGCGGGGCGGGCACGGACATCGCCATCGGCATCCCCACCGCGGGACGCGCGGACCAGGGCCTCGACGATCTCGTCGGGTTCTTCGTCAACACCCTCGTGCTGCGGACCAGGACCGACGGCGACCCGACCTTCCGCGAGCTGCTGTCCCGGGTGCGCACCACGGACCTGGCGGCCTTCGCCCACCAGGACGTGCCGTTCGACCACCTGGTCCAGGCGCTCAACCCGCCCAGGTCGCCCGCCTGGCATCCCCTGATCCAGGTGATGCTCGCGTTCCAGAACAACGAGAGCGCCGAGCTGCGGCTGCCGGGCCTCACCGTGCGTACCGAGCCCGTGGAGGAGCGGATCACCCGCTTCGACCTGCGCTTCGAGCTGTTCGAGCGCTTCACCGACGGCCGCGCGCCGAACGGCATCGACGCCGGTCTCACCTACGCGCTCGACCTGTACACCCCCGAGGAGGCCGGGCGCCTGGCACAGGACTTCACCGATCTGCTCGACGTCGTGGCCGCCGCGCCTGGCCTGCGGCTGAGCGGACTCGACGAGGCGCCCGCCGCCGAGCCGGCCGGCGTCCTGCCGGCGGAGCCCGTGCGCGCCGAGGGCGGGGCCCCGCGGGCCGCCTTCGTGTGCTCCCCCTACGGCCAGCAGTGGGTCGGCATGGGGCGCACGCTGTTCCGCACCGAGCCGGCCTTCCGCTCCGTCCTGGAGGAGTGCGACAGGGAACTGGCCCCGCACACGGGCTGGTCGCTGATCGACGAACTCTTCCTCGACGAGCCGGAGGCAAGGACGGACGACGTCGGCGTCATGCAGCCCGTCGTCTTCGCCCTCCAAGTGGGCATCGCCCGCTGGCTGGAGGCGTCGGGCGTCCCGCCGACGGCCGTCGCGGGCCACAGCATCGGCGAGGTCGCCGCCTGCGTCATCGCGGGCATCCTCGACCTGCCGGACGCCGCCCGTCTCGTCCACCACTACAGCGACCAGCAGCGCCGCGTGACCGGACCGGACCACGGCATGGCCGCGTTCGGACTCTCGGCGGAGGATCTCGCCCCCCATCTGACGGACAACGTCTGCGTCGCGGGCCGAAACGGCCCCACCACCACCGTCCTCGCCGGGGACCGCGGCGAACTCGCGGCGATCGTGGCCGACCTCCAGGCCCGCGACGTCCTGTGCGCCATGGTCCGGGTCGACCTCGCCGCCCACAGCCCGGCCATCGATCCGATCATGGACGATCTGGAGCGGGCCGTCGGCACCCTCACCCCGCGCCCCGGCCGCATCCCGATGATCTCGTCGGTGACGGGCGAGGAGCTGGACTGGCGGGAGGCCACGGCCTCCTACTTCGCGCAGAACCTCCGCAGGCCCGTCCTGCTCGCCGACGCCACGAGCCGTCTGCTGCGCGACCACGACGTCCTCGTCGAGATCAGCGCCCACCCCGTCCTGGCCCCCGCTCTCCAGCAGAGCGTGGACGCGTCGGGCGCCGACGCCACCGTCGTCACCACCATGCGACGGGGCGAGGACGACCGCACCGGTCTCCTCGACGCCCTGCGCACCCTTGAGGGCCTCGGCCACCGGCCGCTGACCAGCCTCGGAAAAGCCGAGTGAGGAGCACAATCATGGAGGACACGTCGGACGGGCGTGACGGTGTGGCCGGGGACACCCTGCCGGGCCTCTTCGCGGCCCAGGCGGCCCGGACCCCCGACGCGGTGGCGCTCGTCGCCGACGGGGTCGAACTGACCTACGCGGAGCTGGACGCCCGCGCCCACCGGCTGGCGCTGGCGCTCGCCGCAAGGGGCGCGGGGCCCGAGACGATCGTCGCGGTGTCGGTGCCCCGTTCGGCCGAACTCGTCGTCGCCCTCTACGCGGTGCACAAGACAGGCGCGGCCTATCTGCCGCTCGACCCGGACCAGCCTGCGGAGCGCGTCGCTCTCGTGCTGGACGACGCGGAGCCGCTGCTGACGCTGACGGCCGACGGCGTCAGGCGGCTGACGGCAGCCGGCGAAGCGCCCCGCACCGAGCCGGTCCTGCCGCGCCCGGACCCCTCGAACACCGCGTACGTGATCTACACGTCGGGGTCGACGGGGCGGCCCAAGGGCGTCGCGGTGCCCCACCGCGCCATCGTCAACCGGCTGCGCTGGATGCAGGCGGAGTACCCCCTGGCGGCCGACGACCGGGTGCTGCAGAAGACACCGGCCGGATTCGACGTGTCGGTGTGGGAGTTCTTCTGGCCGCTGTGCGTCGGGGCGCGCCTCGTCGTGGCCGAGCCCGACGGGCACCGGGACCCGCGGTACCTCGTCGACGTCATCCGGGCCCAGCGGATCACCACCGTGCACTTCGTGCCGTCGATGCTGCGGCTCTTCCTCGCCGAGCCCGCCGCCGCGACGTGCACCGGCCTGCGCCGGGTCTTCGCCAGCGGTGAGGCCCTCGGCGGCGAGCTGCGGGAGCGGTTCTTCGACGTCCTCGACACGGAGTTGCACAACCTCTACGGCCCCACCGAAGCCGCGGTGGACGTGTCCTACTGGCGGTGCGGGCCGGACGACGAGCCGGGGCCCGTGCCGATCGGCGGGCCGGTCTGGAACACCCGGCTGTACATCCTGGACCCGGACCTCCGCCATGTTCCGGCCGGCGAGACCGGTGAACTGTACATCGCAGGGGTCCAGTTGGCCCGCGGGTACCTCAACAGGCCCGGACTGACGGCCGCGAGCTTCGTCCCCGACCCGTACGGGCCGCCCGGCAGCCGCATGTACCGCACGGGGGACCTCGCCCGGCTGCGGCGGGAGGGCGTCATCGACTACGTGGGCCGGGCCGACCACCAGGTCAAGGTCAACGGCGTACGGATGGAACTCGGCGAGATCGAGAGCGCGCTGGTGCGCCACCCCGGGGTCGCCGACGCGGTGGTGGTGGCCCGGCCCGTGGCTGCGGGCGGGACGCAGCTGGTCGGTTACCTCGTCCCGGACGACGCCGAGGCGTCCGCGCTGCGCACGGTGTGCCGTCTGCGGGAGAGCGGGGAGGTCTCGGCCGAAGAGCTGCACACACTGCCGAACGGCATGGTGGTGGCGTCGGCCAACCGCGCCGAGACGGACTTCCTCCACCGCGAGATCTTCGAGGGGCGCGAGTACCTGCGCAACGGCATCGTGCTGCCCCAGGGGGCCCGCATCTTCGACGTCGGGGCCCACATCGGCCTGTCCACGCTCGCGCTCGCCCGGTCCTGCCCCGGCAGCACCGTCTACGCGTTCGAGCCGATACCGGACATGTTCCGGCTCCTCGAACTCAACACACGGATCCACGGCGTCGACGCCCGGCTGTTCCCGTGCGGCATCGCCGAGAAGCCCGGCACCGCGACCTTCACCTACTACCCGAAGCTCTCCATCATGTCGGGCCGCTTCGGCGACTCCGCCGAGGAACGCGGCGTGGTGGAGGCCTTCGTCCGCAACGGGCCCGAGGCGGCCGCGTTCTCGGCGCCCGGCTCCGCGTCCGACCTGGACGATCTGCTCGCCGAACGGCTGCACCACGTCGACGTCACCTGTGAACTGCGCACGCTCTCCGACGTGATCCGCGAGACCGGGGTCGACCGCATCGACCTGCTGAAGATCGACGCGGAGAAGAGCGAGGTGGAGGTCCTCCTCGGCATCGCCGACGCCCACTGGCCCATGATCCGCCAACTGGCCGTCGAGGCCCACGACCTGGACGGCCGGGTCCAGTGGATCAGGGGTCACCTCGCCGACCGCGGCTTCTCCGTGGTGGTCGACGGGCAGACCACGCTCGCGGACACCGGCCTGGTCACGGTCTACGCCACCCGCGGCGACGCGCCGGACCCGGTGGCGGGCGACGCGGCGCCGCTGTCCGTCGGGTCCCGCTGGTCGGACCCGGACCTGTTCGCGGCGGACGTCCGCAGGCAGGCGCTGGAGCAGCTCCCCGCGTCCATGGTGCCGTCGTCCTTCGCCGTGCTCGACGCGTTCCCGCTGACGCCCAACGGCAAGCTCGACCGGAAGGCGCTGCCGGCCCCCGGGCCACGGGCGGCACGCACCCGCGAGGCGCCGAGGAACGCCCGCGAGAAGGTGCTCTGCGCGCTGTTCGCCGAGGTCCTCGGCGTCCCCGAGGTGGGGATCAGGGACGACTTCTTCCAGCTGGGCGGGCACTCGCTGCTCGCGATCCCGCTGATCGGCCGGATCCGCTCGGCGTTCGGTGCCGAACTGAACATCCGCAGCCTCCTGGAGGCGCCGACCGTCGCCGCGTTCGCCGCCCTGCTCGACCACGGCCCGCGAGCCGCGGCCGACGCGCTGGACGTGCTGCTGCCGCTGCGCGCGACGGGTTCCCGCGCGCCGTTGTTCTGCGTCCATCCGGCCGCGGGGACGGGCTGGGTCTACTCGGAGCTGCTGCGGCACGTCGGCGAGGACCACCCCGTCTACGCGCTCCAGGACGGCGGCCTGACCGGCGGCGAACCGGTCACCGGCATCGAGGACATGGCGGAGCACTACGTACGCCGGATCCGGCAGGTCCAGCCGGCCGGCCCCTACCACCTGCTCGGCTGGTCCTTCGGCGGTCTCGTCGCTCACGCGATCGCCACCCGGCTCCAGGAGGCCGGGGAGCGGGTCGCCCTGCTGGCCCTGCTCGACGCGTATCCGCTGCACGACCGGCCGGAGCCCAGGGCCCCGCGGCCCGGCCCGCACGAGGGGCTCGCCGAGCTCCTCGCGTCCCTGGGGTGCGCGGTGCCGGACGAGCCCGGAGAGCCGCTGGGACAGGCCGCGTTGAGGAAGGCCGTCGGTGCGGCCGACAGCCCGCTGGCGGGGCTCGACGAGAGTCAGGTGCTCGCCATGGCCAGGGTGTTCCGGACCAATGTCGGGCTCGCCCACGCGTTCAAACCCTCGGTCTTCACCGGCGACCTGCTGCTCTTCACGGCCGCGCTCGACAGGGCCGCGCCCGACGACGCCGGGCAGCCGCAGGACCACGAGGACTGGGCGCCCTACGTGGCGGGACGGCACTACGTACGCCCCGTGGCGTGCACGCACGGGGAGATGGCCGGCCGGGCGGCGATGGCGGAGATCGGTCCGGTGATCGCGGCCCGCCTGTCCTGACCGCCCGGCGGACGGCTCAGGCCTGGACGGCGGGCTCGCGCTCGTCGTCGGCGTCCGTCTCCGGGTCCCTGTCCACGTCCATGTCCGCGTCCGCGTCCGTCTCGTCGAGGATCGACGTCAGACGGTCCCGGTCGGCCCGCGTCAGGGCCTCGTCCACCCGCTCCGCGAGCGCGGCCACGGTGGGGTTCTCGAACAGGGTGCGCACCGAAACCCTGGGGCCGAGCAGCTCCTCGATGGTGAGCACCATGCGCGAGCCCAGCAGTGAATGGCCGCCCAGCAGGAAGAAGTTGTCGTGCGGGCCGACCTCGTCCACCGCGAGCACCTCGCACCAGATGGCGGTGAGGACCTCCTCCAGCGGGGAGAGCCGGGTGCCGGCCGCGGCATCCTGCCCGGGTCTGTTTCCCTCGGGCCCGGCGCTCTCGTCGTGATGAAGCATGCGCATTCCTCTTCTGTCTACCGATACGTACGGATGGGTGCGGACCGCCGGGTCAGGATTGCTCGGCGGCGAGTTCCCCGGCCAGGACCTGTCCGATCTCCGCGGCCGCCTGCCCGCGCAGCATTCCGTGGTGGTCGGCGGGGACCCGGTGGGCGTCGAGCGGCCCGTCCACGTAGCTCTCCCAGACCGCCGCGGACAGCCCTTCGGGGTTGCCCACGGAAGCCCCGAAGAACACGGCGCGCCCGTCGAACCTGCCCGGCACATGGGTGGCCGCGAGGCGGAAGCCGTGCAGGGCCGCATCGATCAGGGCGATGCCGTCGCTCTCCTTCAGGTCCAGCGCCTCTCGCATGCGTTCGACCACGTGGGAGCGTTCCAGCGCGACGTCCCGGTCGTCGGCGGTGAGGCCGCCGAAGCCGGCCAGAAGGGATTCCAGGACGAACTGTTCATCGTCGTGGTCGTCGTGGCCGTTCTCCGGGACGCCCGCGTGGATCCGCTGGTCCGGGAACGGATAGGCGTCGATCAGCGCGAGCAGCGAGACGTCCTCGTGCTGTTCCCGCAGCACGACGGCGACGGCATGGGCGAGGATGCCGCCCAGGGACCAGCCGATCAGCCGGTAGGGGCCCTCGGGCTGAATCCCGCGGATGCGCGCGACGTACCCGGCGACCATGTCCGCCATGGACGGGGCCAGTGCCGTGGGCTCGGTGATGCCGCTCGCCTGCAGTCCGTGGACGGGGTGCGCGAAGCCGAGCTTCGGGAGCAGCGCCGCGTAGCTCCAGCTGAGGCCGGTGATCGGGTGGAAGCAGAACAACGGCCGGTCGTTGGTCCCGGTGTTGATGGGGACCACCGGGTCCAACAGGCCCGAATCGGAGGCGGATTCGGAGCCCTCCTCGAGGAACCGCAGCAGGCTCCGCACGGTCGGGGCCTCGAACACGTCGCGCACGGACAGCCGTACCTTCAGCATGGACCGGATCCGGCTCACCAGCTTCGTCGCCAGCAGCGAATGGCCGCCCCGCTTGAAGAAGTCGTCGTCCATCCCGACCTCGGGCACCTTGAGCACGGTGGCGAACAGCTCGCACAGGAGCTGGGCCCGCGGCGAGTTGGGAAGAGCCGTCGAGTGGTCGTGCGTCTGGTCACGCGTCTGGTCACGCATCAGGGGTCTCGGCTTTCGTGAGGCGTCCGGGCCGGGCGAGCAGCTCCGTCAGATCCGCGTCCGTACGGCGCAGCACCCTTTCCAGTACGTGGATGAAGTCGTCGGCGAGTCGCTCCATCCGGCCCTTGTCGAACAGGTCCGTCCGGTAGCGGATGTCCCCGGACAGCTCCTGCCCCGCCATGGAGACGGAGAGCGCGAGGTCGAACATGCTCGTCGTCGCGGGCGATGCCAGCATGTCGACGGTCAGTCCCTGCCAGGCGGCCTGTTCCCAGGACTCGTCCTGCAGGACGAACATGGCCTGGAAGAGCGGGGAGCGGGACGGGTCGCGCTCGGGTTCGAGCTGGGCGACGAGCCGGGAGAAGGGATAGCTCTGGTTCTCGTGGGCCCCGAGCGTCACGTCCCGCACCCGACGGAGCACGTCGCGGAAGTCCATGTCGCCGCTCAGGTCGGTGCGCAGCACCACGCTGTTCACGAAATAGCCCACGAGCTCCTGGGTGCCGGGCAGTTGCCGGTTGGCCATGGGGCTGCCGACCGCGATGTCCCGCTGTCCGCTCGCCCGGGCCAGCACGATCTGGAAGACGGCGAGGAGCAGCATGAACGGAGTGACCCGCTCCTCGGCGCACCTGCGCACGACGGCGTCGCCCAGTTCCCCGGGCACCCGGAGCCGCACCGCGTCGCCGTCCGTCGAGGGCGACGCCGGACGCGGCCGGTCGGTGGGCAGCTCCAGGGTGGTCAGACCGTCGAGGACGCGGCACCAGTGGTCGTACTGGGCCCGGCACTCCTCGCCGCGCAGCCACTCGTGTTCCCACCGCGCGTAGTCCACGTACGCGAAGGGCGGGGGCGCCGAAGGCGTCGCGTCGCCCCGCACGGCGTCGCCGTACGTCTCGCCGAGCTCGCGGACCACGATCCCCAGCGACCAGCCGTCGAAGACGATGTGATGGACGTTCAGGATCAGTACGTGCTCGTCGTCGGCCAGCTTGAGCAGCGAGGCGAAGAACAGCGGCCCCTCGGCCAGGTCGAAGGGGCGCCGGTCCTCCTCGTCCAGGCGTCGCCGCAGGGCCGCCTCCCTGTCCTCCTCCGGCAGGTCGGACAGGTCCTCGACGGCCAGCGGCACCGGCAGGGCAGGCGCGATCCGCTGCTGGGGTTCGCCGTCGTCGTCGACGAAGGTGGTCCGCAGCGAGGCCTGCCGCGCCACGAGGCCGTCCAGGGCCCGGCGCAGGGCCGGCAGCACGAGGGGGCCGCGCAGCCGGAACGCGAGCGGCAGCGCGTACGGCGCCTGCTCCGGGTCGAACTGGTCGAGGAACCACAGCCCTTGCTGCCCGCAGGACGCGGGCGCGGGGAGGTCCTCCCCGCGCCCCGGATCCTCGTGCGGGCCCCCGGCTCCGGTGCCGGGCGCCGGGGCCCCGCGCCCGGCGGCCAGCTTGCGCAGCAGGGCGCGGCGGTCCCGCGGCGCTTTCGACGGACGGCTGTGCTGTTCCATGGTTCTCCCTCTCGGACCTGCTGCTCTCACGCGTCGAGCCGACGGCCGACGTCCGCGAGCAGCTCGGCCTCCCGCTCGGCCAGGTAGAAGTGCCCGCCGGGCAGCACCCGCAGGTCGAAGCCCTGGGGGGCGAGGGGCTCCCAGGCGCGTACGGAGGCCACGTCGACCACCGGGTCCTCCTCGCCCACGTAGGCGACGAGCGGGCACTGCAACGGGATGCCCGGCCGGGCCGGATAGCGGGAGACGATCTCGAAGTCGGCACGGATCGCCGGGAGGACGAGCGCGCGCAGACCGGGGTCGTCCAGGACCGCGCCGTCGGTGCCGCCGAGCCTGCGCACCGCGGCGACGAGCGCGTCGTCGTCGCGCGGATCGACGGCGGGCGGGGTGAGCAGGTGCGGCGCCTTGCGGCCGGAGACCATGAGCAGGTCCGGCGGTGCGCCGTACCACTCCTGGAGGCGCAGGGCGATCTCGTAGCCGAGGGAGGCCCCCATGCTGTGCCCGAAGAGCGCCAGCGGGGTGCCGAGGAAGGGAAGCAGCTCCTTGGTGAGGGCGTCGGCCAGCTCGCCCATGTCGGTGACCGGCGGGTCCAGGATGCGTTCCTGACGGCCCGGATAGCGGGCGGCCATCACCTCGACGCCGTCGCCGAAGGCATGGCCCCAGCGGTGGAAGAAGGTGGCGGAGCCGCCCGCGTGGGGCAGGCACAGCAGCCGCGTCCGGGGCGGCGCCGGGGTCGGGTACCTGCGCAGCCAGGGGCTGTCGGCGGCGGGGGTCATGGTGGAGCGGCCTCCGGTCGCGGGAAGGGTCTCGGGGTCGGGGGCAGGGCTGAGGGCAGGGTCGGGGGCGATCATGCGGGGCGGCCCCGCTTGGCCCGCAACTGCTGCTGGCGCCGCTTCATGAGCGCGTTCTGCTGGGCTCCCCTGGCCTTCGGCGCGGTGGGGGCGGTCGTCGGCCCGCCCAGCGCGGCGAGGTACGCCGCCTGGTCCCGTACCGAGGTGTGCCGGAACAGGTCGAGCAGTTCGATGTCCCGGCCCGCCACCTCCTGCAGCTTGTGCTGGAGCGCGACGAGCAGCAGGGAGTGCCCGCCGATGTCGAAGAAGTTCTCCTCCACTCCCACCGAGGGCGCCTCGGGCAGCAGTTCCTTCCACGCGGCGGCGACGAGCCGCTCCAGTTCGTTGCGGGGCGGCAGCCCCGGTGTGGCCGGCGTCCCGGCGGCCGGAGCGGGCAGCGCGCCGCGGTCGACCTTCCCGTGCGGGGAGAGCGGCAGCGCGTCGAGGACCACCACGGCCTGCGGGACCATGTGCGGGGAGAGGCGCTCCCGCAGATGCCGGTCCAGGGCCTCGGTGGCGAACGTCCGTGGTGCGTGCGGTTCGACGTACGCGACGACCCGCCGGTCCCCCGGGGTGTCCTCGCGGACGACGACGACCGCGTCGCGCACGTCGTCGTGGCCGGTCAGCGCCGCCTCGATCTCGCCGAGGGCCACCCGGAAGCCACGGATCTTGATCTGGTCGTCACGGCGGCCGAGGAAGGCGATCGAGCCGTCGGCGAGGCGGCGCACGATGTCGCCCGTGCGGTACAGCCGGGCGCCGGGGCGGCCGCCGAGATGGTCCTGGACGAAGGACGTCGCGGTGAGTTCGTCCCTGCGGTGGTAGCCACGGGCCAGGTTGTCGCCGCCGATGAGCAGTTCGCCCGATACGCCGACGGGCACCGGCCGGCCCTCGCCGTCGACGACATGGGCCTGGGTGCCGGGCAGCGGGATGCCGATGGGCGCGGTGCTCCACGTCGCGTCCGGGTGGTCGGCGACGCGGAGGGTGAGCACGCCCACCGTCGTCTCGGTGGGGCCGTAGTGGTTGAACACCCGGCAGTGCGGCGCCAGTTGCTGCAGGTCGCGCAGCCACTGCCAGTCGGACGCCTCGCCGCCGACGACGAGGTACCTGCGGGGCAGCAGCTCGGTGAAGCGGGCGGACGTCTGCAGGGCGCGGAGGTGGGAGGGCGCGATCTTCAGGAGGTCGACGCCGTGCTCCTGGACCCAGTCGGCCAGCTTCCCGGCGTCCAGCGCGCATGCGCGGGATATCAGGTGCACTTCACCGCCGGTGCACAGCGGCGGCACCAGTGCCGTCACGCTGGAGTCCACGGTCAGCGGCTGCACCATGGCGTAGGTGAGCGGAGCGTCGATGCCGAGCCGGTCGAGGATCGCGTAGGTGTAGCTGACCAGTTGCCGGTTCTCCACGACCACGCCCTTGGGCCTGCCCGTGGATCCGGAGGTGTAGAGCAGGTACGCGGCGTCCGTCGCGGCCGTCGCGGGGGCGGGCACGTCGTGCGTGGGCCTGCCCCGCAGCGCCGTCCAGTCCGCGTCGAGCTCGACCGCCGGGTGGCCGGAGACCGCTGTGGGGTCCGCGGTCACGACGGCCCTGACCTCGGCGTCGCGCAGGATGCCCGACCTGCGTTCGGCGGGGTCCCGGGGGTCGACGGGCACGTAGGCGCCGCCGGCCTTGAGGACGCCGAGTACCGCCACCGCCATCCGCACGTCGCGGTCCAGGCAGATGCCCGCGGTCGTCCCCGGCCCGATGCCGGTCTCCCGCAGGAGGTCGGCCAGTTGGTTGGCCAGGCCGTTCAGTTCGCCGTAGGTGAGCGCGGTGCGCTCGTCGCGGACCGCGATCGCGTCCGGTGTCCTCGCGGCCTGCTCCTCGAAGAGCTGGTGGAAGGTCCTGTCCGGGACGTCGGCCACCACGCCGTTCAGTTCGGCGACCGCGCGCTCCTCCGCCTGCGTGAGGAGCGGCAGCTCGCCCAGCGGGGAGTCGGGGTCCGTCGTCACGCCGTCGATCAGCGTCCGGTAGTGGCCCAGCGCCCGGTGCGCCGTCGCGGCGTCGAGGACGTCGGTGGCGAACACGAACTGCCCGGTGAGCCGGTCGCCGTCCCGGGTGAACCGCAGGGACAGGTCGCCGTACGCTGCGCCGTTGTGGAGGGGCAGGGCCGTCGCGTCGCATCCGGCCAGGCCGTCGATCCGTACCGCCTCGCGGAAGGAGAAGTCCGGCATGCCGAGGAGAGCCGTGGCGGGGACCGGTGTGCCCGCCGCGGCCGCGCCGTCCTGAACTCCCCTCGCGCCGCGCAGCAGTTCGCGGAACGTCCGCTCGCCGGAGATCTCCATCCGCACGGCGGCGACGGTCTCGGCGGGACCCGGTGCGGGGACGCCTGCCGCCCGCCCCGGGGCGGGCACGGCCAGGGCGATGTCCGTCTGGCCGCTGTAGCGGTGCAGGAGGACCCCGTAGAGGGCGGACAGCACGGTGGGCAGGCCCACGCCGCACGTGTCGCCCAGGGTCCGCAGCGCGGCGACGGTGTCGGCGGCCACCTCGAAGGTCACCGCGTCCGCTGCGAGCGTGCGGCGGTCCGGGCGCGGCCGGTCCAGCGGGAGTTCGGGGGCGGGCGGCAGTCCGGCCGTCCCGCCTGCCGGGGCGGCACCGCCCGGTTCCGCCGTCGCCCCGGGGGCGGCGGTCACGGCCTCCGCCTGCCCGAGGTCCGCCCCGCCGTACGCCGCAGCCGCGTTCCGCAGCAGCGTGCCGACGGACGCGTGGTCGCCGGCCATCCGGTGGACGACGACCACCAGGGTGTGGTCCTGGGCGCCGGCACGGATCAGGCAGGCGCGGACCAGTGGACCGCGGGCCAGGTCGAACGGCGCGCGCACCGTCTCGTCCACCAGCTGCTCCGCGCGCCGGGCGCGCTCCTTCGGGCCGAGGTCGCTCACGTCGTGCACGAGCAGCGGCGGACCGGCCTGCGCGCTCGTGGCGGGCGCCGGCGCGCCGTCGACGACGGGGAAGCACTCGCCGAGCGCGGAGTCGGCGGCGGCAGCGGTCCGCAGGGCCTCCCCCAGCGCGGAGGCGTCCGGCTCGCCGCCGACCAGCCGGACCGCCACGGGGACGTGCGGCAGGGGGCTCTCGGGCACCAGGCTGCTGAGCAGCCAGGTCTGTTGCCGCGCGGCGGACAGCGGGGCCGGGCCCGGTCGGGAAGAGGGGTGGGGTGCCATGGAGACTGCCTCGGTGTCGTGGGAGGGGCATGACGGCCGCGACGGCGGGCCATGCCCTGGGGGGCGGGATTCCGTACCGGCTCGGGGAGTTCGGGGGTCGTACCGCTCGGGACGGTCGGGGCTCCGAACCACGCAAGGCGGTCAGGAACCCGAACCACACAGGAAGTTCGGAGCTCCGAACCACGCAAGGCAGCCAGAACCCCGAACCACACAGGAAGTTCAGGACCCCGAACCACGCAAGGCAGCCAGAACCCCGAACCGCTCGGGGAGTTCGGAGCTCCGGACCGTGCAGGGCGGTCAGGGCTCCGTGGCGCTCAGGCGGTGTGCGCGCCGTCGGCCGCGGGGTGGGGCGCCCGGCCGCTCCAGGTGCCGAGCATCGACTGGTGCAGCTGACTGGTGCCCTCGATGATCTCCATCACCTTGGCGTCCCGGAACAGCCGTCCGACCGGGGTGTCGGTGCCGATGCCGTGCGCCCCGAGGACCTGGACGGCGTCCGCCGCCGCCCGGTTCGCCGTGGTCGAGGCGAAGTACTTCGCCATGAGGGTCGGGTTCACGGTGTCCGTCGCGCCCCGGTCCTTGACGGCGCCGGCCTCCAGGCACATCAGCCGGGCCGCGGCCGCGCCGGTCAGCATGTCGGCGAGCATCCGCTGCACCAGCTGGTGGTCGATGATCGCCGAGCCGGACTGGACGCGTTCCTGCGCGTACCGGGACGCCGTGTCGAGGCAGGCCTGCGTGAGTCCCACGCAGCCCCAGGCCGTGCTGTAGCGGCCGATGTCGAGCGCGCTGGACGCGACGAACACGAGCCCGGTGCCGGGCCGGCCCACCATGGAGCTCGCCGGGACGCGGCAGCCGTCGAGGGTGATCTCGGCGAGCGCCGAACCGCGCAGCCCCAGCAGCCCCCGCAACGCCTCGACGCGGAGCCCCGGGGTGTCGCGCTCCACGAGGAAGGCGGTGTGCTTCCCCTCGTACTGGGCGAAGACCAGGAACACGTCGGCGATCTCACCGAAGCTGATCCACTTCTTGACGCCCGTGAGGACGACGTCGGAGCCGTCGGCCACGGCCACGGTCTCCACGCTCTTGGCGTCGCTGCCGACCTTCGGCTCGGTCAGCGCGAAGGACGCGACGACCTCGCCCGACGCGATGCCCTTCAGCCACCGCTCCTTCTGCTCCTCGGTCCCCCACTTCCAGATGGAGTGGGCCACCATGTCCGCGCAGGCCACGAAGTTGCGGACGTTCTGACAGGTCCGGCCCATCTCCTCGGCCATGAGGCCGTAGTCGACCATGTCCAGGGAGGAGCCGCCCGCCTCCTCGGGGAGGAGCGAGGATATCCAGCCCGCGCTGCCGAGTTCCTTGATCAGGCCGCGTGACATGGCCTGCTGCACGTCCGCGGCCTCCGCTTCGGGGGCGATGAACTCGTCGGCGAACTGACGGAAGGATGCCCAGCGCCGGCGCTGCTGGGTCGTGAGCTGAGTGACCATCTGGGCGATTCCTAACTGTCGGGTGGATTACTTCTCTTCGGCCGGCCCGGACGCTTCCGCCGGTTCAGCCGATTCCGCCGGTTCGACCCCGAGGTGGAGGCACAGCTTTGCCAGGAACTCTTCCTCGGAGTCGTTCAGGAAGAAGTGGTCACCGGAAATGCCCTCGATGGCCACCGGCTCGTCGCTGTACTTGCCCCACTCGTCCATCGACTCCCGGCCCGCGTCCTCGTCGTCGACGCCGTAGAAGACGGAGACCGGGCACTCCAAGGGGGCGATGGCGGGCGCCTCGTAGAGGTCCAGGATCGTGTAGTCCGCGCGAATGGTGGGGATGTAAAGCTCCATGAGCTCTTCGTTCTGCAGGAGTTCTTCCGGCGTGCCCCGCACCTTGCGGAGGCTCTCGATGAACTCGGCGTCCGAGAGGTCGTAGTTGGTCTCGGTCGGTGTGGCCTCGTGCGGGGCCAGGCACGCGGAGACGAGCAGGCGCTCGGGCGCCGGCAGGCCCCGGGCCGTCACGTGCCGGACGAGTTCGAAGGCCAGCACCCCTCCGAAGCTGTGGCCGAACACGGCGTACGGCGTGTGCCGCGCCTCTTCCATGGCGCCCGCCATGTCGTCCAGGAGCGGGGCGAGTTCGGTCAGCGCGGGCTCGGACCACCGCGATCCCCGGCCAGGGAGTTCGAGCGGCACCACCTTCACCGAGGCGGGCAGCGTGTCCTTCCAGTGGTCGTACATCCTGGCCGACGCCCCGGCGTACGGAAGGCAGTACAGCGTCAGGCCGGGGGCCGGGGCGGCGGCCTCCGGCTGCGGGGACGACCGCAGCGACGTGGAGAGCCCGAGCAGTCCGCCGAGCGTCGGGTTCTCGTGGATCCGGCGCAGCGGGACGCGGTGGCCGAGCCCTTCGGAGAGCCGTCGCTGCAGGGCGACGACCAGGATGGAGTTTCCGCCCGCCTCGAAGAAGTCCTGGTCGTCCGAATCGGGTTCGGATTCGAGGGTCTCCCGCCAGGCGCGCACGACCGTGTCGCGGAGCGATTCCGTCTCAGGATTCATCACGTGTGCTTTCGCTACAGGTCGGCGTGGGCCAGACCGGCGCGGTCGACCTTCCCCGAGGTGTTGCGGGGAAGGGACCGCACGAAACTGATTCTGCTCGGGCAGTGGCTGACCGGCAGCCGGGTACGGATCCAGGAGTTCACGTCGTCGGCGGTCAGGTCCTCGTCGGCGACGACGAACGCGGCCATGAACGCGCGCTCGGCGCGATCCGCGTCCCGTACGAGTACCACCGCCTCCGTCACCGCGGGGTGTTCCTCGATCACGGACTCCACTTCACCCAGTTCGATCCGGTGACCGCGCAGTTTGATCTGTCCGTCGACGCGCCCCAGGTACTCCAGCGATCCGTCGGGGGCCCGGCGGCCCCGGTCACCGGTGCGGTAGGCGAGCGCCGGTCCCCGCGGGGTGTTCCGTACGGAGAACCGCTCGGCCGTGACGTCCTCCTGGCCCAGGTATCCGGTGGCGAGGCCCTCGCCGTAGAGGAAGATCTCCTCGTCCTCCAGGAAGAGCCCGCTGCCCGGCAGCGGCTCGCCCAGCGAGATGGCGTCCGGGCGCTCGATGTGCGCCGCGGTGGCCCAGATCGTCGCCTCGGTGGGCCCGTAGAGGTTCCAGAGTTCGCAGCCGCGGGCGAGCAGGTCGGCGGCGAGGCTGGGGGTGAGGGCCTCTCCGCCGCACCAGATGCGGCACCGGTAGGCGGCGTCGTCCTCACCGGCGGCGAGCAGCAGCCGCCAGAAGCTCGGGGTCGCCTGGATGACGTCCGGCTCGTGCCGTGCCAGGAAGTCCGCGAAGACGTCGGGGTCCCTGCGCGCCTCGCCCGGCACCGCGACGAACGTGGCCCCGACGACCAGCGGTACCAGCATCTCGGCCAGGGAGATGTCGAAGGACAGCGCCGTCATCGCGAGGATGGTCTCGCCCGCCCGCATCCCGGGCACCTCCCCCAGCGCGCGGATGCGCGACGCGAGGGAGTCGTGCGGGACCATGACGCCCTTGGGCCTGCCGGTGGAGCCCGAGGTGTACATCACGTAGGCCACGTCGCCGAGTTCGCGGCCGCCGCCCTCCTCCGGCGCCGCCCCGGTGGCGCCGACCGTGAACACGGCCTCCCGCCCGGCGCGGATCACCGCGGCCGGGCGGGCGTCCTCCAGGATGCGTTCGCGGTGCGCCGGCGGCGCATCGAGGTTGACCGGAAGGATCGCGCATCCGGCCCGGGCGCCCGCCAGCAGCGCGATCGCCCCGCTGACCGGGCTCGACGTCTCCAGGGCCAGCAGGGACCCCGGTGCGGCCGACCGCCCGATCAGGGCCGCGAGGGTGTCGGCGCGCTGGACGATGTCCCGGTAGGAGTACTCGTGTTCGCCCACGGCGGCGCGGGCGTCGGGGGTCCGCGTCGCCTGTTCGAGGACCAGGTCCCAGATCGTTTCCATGGTCAGGCTCCCTTGGTCCGGATCTGCTCGCGGACCTGCTCCACGAAGTCCTCGAAGACCGGGCTGCGGAACATCACTTCGAACGGCAGCGGGATGTCGAAGGCCTTGCGGGTCAGGCCGAGGATGCGAGCGGCCTTCAGCGAATGGCCGCCGATCTCGAAGAAGTTGTCCGTGGCGGCCGGCACGCGCCCCAGCACTTCGCTCCAGATCTCCGACGCCTTCTCCCACACGGCGTCCCCGGAGTTCCCCGTGTCCTCCGTGTCTCCCGTACTGCCTGTATCGCCTGTATCGCCCGCACTGCCTGTATCACCCGTGTCCGGTGTGCCGACGGATGCGGCGGGTCCGGCGGGCGGTGCGGACAGCGCGAGCAGGGCGGGGCGGTCGATCTTGCCGTTGGCGTTCAGGGGGACCGCCGGCACCCGGTGCAGCGTGGCGGGCACCATGTATCCGGGCAGGACGGCCGCGAGTTCGGCGCGCACGACGTCCGGTGCCGCCTCGCCGGAGTAGAAGCCCGCCAGCTCTCCGCCGTCCGCGTCGGGGCGCACCGCGACCGCGGCCTGGTCGACCCCGGGCACGCGCAGGGCGGCCTGCTCCACCTCGACGAGCTCGACCCGGTGTCCGCGCAGGCTGACCTGCGCGTCCCGGCGCCCGACGAATTCCAGTTCGCCGTCCGGGGTCCAGCGGCAGATGTCCCCGGAGGAGTACCACCTGCGGCCGTCCTCGCCCTGCCTGAACTGCTGCCGGTCGAGCGCGGCGTCGCCGCGGTAGCCGAGGGCGAGGATGCTGCCGCCGATGAGCAGCTCTCCCGCCTCGCCGGGCCCGGTGACGGTCGCCCCGTCCTCGTCCACCAGCCGGACCTCGGCCCCGGTGATGGGGCGTCCGATGACGGGCGCCTCGTGGTCCGTCGGCTTGCGCAGGTCGCCGCTGGCCGTCGTCACCACGGTCGCCTCGGTGGGGCCGTAGTGGTTGTGCACCGCGGCCGGGAATCCGGCGGGCGGGGTGACGCGGAGCTTGTCCCCACCGGTGGTGAGGAGCTTGAGCGACCGGGGCGGGTCGCTCACCGCGAACATCTGCTCGGCCAACGGCGTGCTCAGGAAGCACTGTTCGACCGCCCAGTCGTCCATGAAGGCGCGCACGGCGTCGATGTCCATGGTGAGGATGCCGTCGGGTAGCACCAGCGTCGCGCCGCTCGCGAGCGTCGACCACACCTCCCAGACCGACGCGTCGAACCCCAGCCCCGCGAAGGCCGCGACGCGGACACCGGGCCCGGTCAGATAGGTGTCCCGGTGCCAGCGCGCGAGGTTGCCCAGGCTCGCGTGGCCCACCTCGATCCCCTTGGGGGTGCCGGTCGAACCCGAGGTGTAGATGACGTACGCGACGTCGGCGGCGCCCTCGTCGCCGCCCCCCGGCTCCGCCGCGGCGGCCTCGACCGCCACACCGGTCGGACCCGTGCCCGGCGACAGCACCGCGAAGGGGCGGGCATCGTCGAGGATCGCGTTCCTGCGGGCTTCGGGCAGCGCTCCGTCCAGCGGCAGATAGGCGGCCCCCGCGCGCCACGCGCCGAGTTGGCAGACCACCCCCTGGATGCCGCGCGGGAACAGGGTGGCGACGAGCGCGCCGGGGCGGAATCCCGGCAGCGGGGCCAGCTGGTCCGCGACCGCGCCGGCCGCGTCCCACAGTTCGCGGTAGGTGAGCCGGACGGGCTCGGCGGCCGCGCCCCCGAGGACGACGGCGACCGTGTCGGGACTGAGGCGCGCCCTCTCCTCCAGCATCTCCGGCACAGTGCCCCGTGCTGTCTTCGTACTCACAACCACTCCTATCCGACGGCTCTGCGAGGTGGTCAAAACGGGTTCCGGTCAGGTGTGGACGGTCAGCCTCAGGTGTTCGAGAACGGCCACGCCGTGGTGCGGTCGCACCACCGGGGGCTCGGCCAGTTCCGCGTGGCTCCACCGCTTCACGAGCCCGTTCAGCGCCGCGCCGACCTCCATCCGGGCCAGCCCCGCGCCCAGGCAGTAGTGCGCTCCGTAGCCGAAGGCCAGGTGTCTGCCGGTCTGCCGGCCGGGGTCCAGCACGTCCGGGTCCGCGAAGGTGCCGGTGTCGCGGTTGGCCACGCCCAGCATCAGCAGCACCAGATCGCCGCGTTCGATCCGCTGCCCCTCGATCTCGACGGGCTCGACCGCGACGCGGGCCACCTGCTGCACCGAGGTGTCGAAGCGCAGCAGCTCCTCGACGAGCGAGGAGATCCGTTCCGGTGTCGCGGCGGCCCACTGCCCGGTGTGCATGAGCGCGCGGACGGCCTTGCCGATGAACGTGGAGGTGGTGTCGAACCCGGCGAAGATCAGCAGGCTCGCCGTGGCGGCGATGTCCTGCTCCTCGATCAGACCGTCCCCGTAGGCGTGCGACAGGACGTCGAGCGCCGTGCCCTCGGGCGCGGTCTCCTTCCTGACCCCGGCCACCGCCTGCTCGATCTCGCCCAGCGCGCGGGTGCCCCGCTCGACGACCCCGGGCAGGTAGTCGGCCACCAGCAGGGCGTCGATGTCCGACGCCCAGGCCCGGATGCGCGGGGCCACCTCGGGCGGCAGCCCGATCAGCCGGCAGACGACGCGGCTCGCCAGCGGCACCGCGAGGTCGGGCATGACGTCGATGCTCCCGGTGACGTCGGCGAGCAGCAGGTCCACGGACTCCTCGACGAACGGCCGCAGCGCGGCGAGCCTGGCCGTGGCGAACAGCGGGGCGATGAGGCCGCGCAGCCGCTGGTGCCTCGGGGCGTCGTTGAACATGAACCAGCGCCGGACGATGTCGGCGGTGCGCTGGGCGCCGTCCGTGCCCGTCGGCTCGTCGTGGAGCCGGGTCGTGCCCCGCTCCGGCCACGCGGAGGAGAGTGCGGAATTCCGCAGCAGCCGTGTCACCTGGTCGAACCCCGTGACGACCCAGACACCGAGGTCGTCGTCGCGCCGGACGGCCGCGGCGTCCCGGAGCGCGAGGTAGTCCATGCACGGGTCGACCGGCACCAGCCCGTCGTCCTGCCGGTACGGACAGGTGAGTTCCATGTCTGTGGTCGCCTCTTCGTCGGTGGTGAGGGCAGGCCGCGGCCCGCGGTCAGAGCCGGGCGGCCAGTGCCCCGGCAACGGTTTCCGCGGCCTCGGCGCGGGAGAACAGGGCCACCGGGTCGACGGGGAACCGGTGCACCTCGCCTGGTCCCGCGTCGTCCCATTCGCCCTCGTCGCTGAGCAGGACGTGGGCCGGCTTCCAGGGCAGCGCGCCGTCGTGGGCGCCCGCCGCCAGCGTGTAGCTCATCCAGCCGCGCTGATGCCCGGTCAGCGCCTCCGCGATCTCCTCGTCGAGGTCGGGAGCGCACCGCTGCATCGTGTCGTTCAGGAAGTCACCGATCACCGTCATGGAGTCCGCCACGTCCGCCCGGAGGATGTCCGGCACGTCCTGCGGCGAGAGGTCCTCGTCCATGGTCTGCGCCAGCTCGACCAGCAGCTCCTGTGCCTCGTCGGCCGCAGGGACGCCGGGGTCCACGAGGACGAGAACGGGGTCGCCGCCGATCCTCGCCGCGAGTTCGGAGGCGAAGCCTGACCCGGAGCAGTAGCCGAGGACCACGGTCGGCACATCGGGTTCCCGCCCGAGTTCGGCCGCCCAGTGGTCCGCCTGCTCCTCGATCGTGCAATAGGCCTCGCGGATGCGGGGGTTGTCCAGCGGGTCGACGCGGTGATAGCTCTCGCGCAGCTCGGGCGGCAGGAGGGTGGCGAACGAGCGGGGAACGGCTTCCCTGCCGAACTCCACCCCTATGATCCGCGGCGGTCGGTCACTGCTCACAGCTCCCCCTCCTCGTGCTCTTCGCCGGTGTCGGCGGCCGTCCGCCGGGAGTCGCGCGCTGCGCTCAGCCGGTCGATCCGGGCGGCCAGGGCCGCGATGGTGGGCGTGTCGACCACGGACCGCACCGGAATGTCGAGGCCCAGCTGCTCGCGCAGTCGGTGGACCACCGCGAGCAGCGAGAGCGAATCCCCGCCGATCTCGAAGAAGTTGGCCGTCACGTCGACGACTTCGAGGCCCAGCGCACCGGCCCAGGCAGCCGCGACGACGTGCTCGGTCGCGCTGCTCGGCGGCACCGCTTCGGTCGCGGCGACGGGTTCCGCGCTGGGCTTGGGCAGCCGCTGGCGGTCGACCTTGCCCGTGGGCGACAGCGGGATGGCGTCGAGCCAGACGAAGACGGCGGGCCGCATGACGGCGGGCAGCTTCGGCGCGAGGTGGGCCCGCAGGGCGGCGGTGTCGATCCCGCTGCCCTGTGCCGCCACGACGTAGGCGACGAGTCGCTGTCCGGACTCGAGCACCACCACGGCGTTGGTCACGTCCGGGTGGCCGCGCAGCACCGACTCGATCTCCTCCAGCTCGACCCGCTCCCCGCGGATCTTGACCTGGCTGTCGACGCGGCCCAGGAACTCCATCTCGCCGTTGGGCAGCCGGCGCACCAAATCCCCGGTGCGGTAGAGGCGGCGGCCCGGGTTGTGGGGGTCGGGGGCGAAACGGTCGGCCGTCAGTCCCGGCCGGTTGCGGTAGCCGCGGGCGACACCGTCGCCGCCGATCCACAGCTCACCGGGAACCCCGATGGGCTGCGCGTTGCCCCAGCGGTCGACGACGGCGCAGGAGGCGTTGGCGATCGGCTCGCCCAGCGGCATGGAGCTGCGCTCCACCGGCTCGTCGCCCATCCGGCCGACCAGTGCCGCGCCCGCGGTCTCCGTGGGTCCGTACTCGTTCCAGATCTCGCATTCGGCGGAGACGAGCTTGCGCGTCCGTGCCACCAGGTCGGCGTCGAGGTTCTCGCCGCCCATGGACACGTGGCGCAGCGTCGGCATGGCGAGGTCCGCGTCCGCGATGCCCCGCATCTGTGTGGGCGTCAGATAGAGCAGGTGGATCGACCGCTCGTCGATGAACCGCGCGGTGGCCCGCGCGTCGGCCCTGACCTCCCGGGGGAGCATGACCAGGCAGGCGCCGCTGGTCAGCGCGTGGAACATCTGCTCGACGGACCAGTCGAAGTGGTACGAGAGGTTGTGCAGGACCCGGGTGCCCGCACCGAGCGGCCTGAGGTCCTGCGCCCACTGGATCCACGGGGTGATGGCGGTGTGCGGGAGCCCCACGCCCTTGGGCCTGCCGGTGGTGCCGGACGTGTACATCAGGTACACGAGCTGCGACGGGTGGAGCGTGGCCGCCCTGACGCCGTCCACCACCTCGGCCGGCAGCGGGCGGTCGTGGCCGGCGCGTACGAGGTCGGCGCTCACCACGTCCACGCCTGCGAGCGCTTCGGCCGGCAGCTGCGCCTGCAGGTCCGGGGTGGTGACCAGGATCCTCATCCCGCTGTCGGAGATGACGTACGCCATCCGGTCGGCGGGTGCGATGGGGTCGATCGGCACATAGGCGGCCCCCGCCTTGAGGATGCCGAGGATGCCGAGGATGAGGTCCACCGACGGCTCCGTGCACAGGCCGACCATGTCGTCCGTCGTGACACCGCGCGCCGCCAGCTCCGCCGCGAGCAGGTCCGCCCGCCGGTCGAGTTCCCGGTAGGTGATCCGGACGTCACCGCTCTCGACCGCGTCGGCGTCGGGGGTCCTGAGCGCCTGCTCCTCGAACAGCCGGTGCAGGAAGAGATCCGTGGAGTAGGGACCCCAGGACGACGTCGACCACTTCTCGATCTGCCGGCGCTCGACCTCCGGCAGGATCACGAGCTCCGAGGCGCGCTTCGTCGGGTGGGCCACCGCGTCGGCGGCCAGCGTGCTCAGGTGGTCGAGGATGCGCCAGGCCTTGTCCTCGACGAACAGGTCGGTGTTGTACTCCAGCACCACCCGGTGGGTGAACTCGGACTCGATGACGGAGAACACCAGGTCGAACTTGACGGACTTCACGTCCAGGCCCAGTTCCACGTCGGTCATCGTCAGCCCGGGCAGCCCCAGGGCCGGGATCTCGTGCTGGAACGCCAGCATGACCCGGAACGGCCCCTGTCCGGAGGAGCGGTCGGCCGAGATCGCGTTGACCACCCGCTCGTAGGGCACGTCCTGGTGCGCGAAGGCGCCCCGCGTGGCGGCCTCGACGTCGCCGAGCAGCCCGGCCAGCGAGGGGTCTCCGGACAGGTCGGTGCGCAGCGCGAGGGTGTTCAGGAAGACCCCGAGCATGTTCTCCAGCTCCGGGAGGTCCCGGTTGGCGCTGGGGATGCCGACCACGATGTCCGTCTGACCGCTGTACCGGTGCAGCAGCAGGTTGAGCAGGGTGAGCATGGTGACGAACGGAGTGGAGTTGTGCTCCTTGGACAGCTCGCGTATCCGCCGCGACACCGCCCGGGGAAGCTCGACGGCCACCGACGCCCCACGGCTCGGCGCCGCGCCCCTGCCCGGCAGGTCCGTCGGCAGGTCCAGGACGGGCAGCGGGCCGCGCAGCCGCTCCTTCCAGTACTCCAGCTGCCGGTCGATCTCCTCGCTGCCGAGGGTGCCCCGCTGCCACGCCGCGTAGTCGGCGTAGTGCACCGCGGGCCGCTCCCCCGGCGGCTGCGTCCCGTCGACCGCCGCCGCGTAGCACCCCATCAGCTCGGACATGGCGAGTTCGTAGGAGTGCACGTCGGTGATGATGTGGTGCAGGTTGACGAGCAGGATGTGCCAGTTCTCGTCCAGCCGGTACAGCTCCACCCGGAACAGCGGGCCCCGCTCCAGGTCGAACGGCTGCTGGGCGGAGGCGAGCAGGAGGTCGGACACGACCTGCTCCTGCTTGTCCGCGGGTTCGTCCCTGAGGTCGATCACCGTCATCGGTACGTCGATCTTCGCGCGCACCACCTGCTGGGGCACGCCGAAGACGGCCGCGACGGTGGTGCGGAACACCTCGTGTCGGTCGACCAGCGTCTCGACCGCCACCCGCAGCGCGTCGGCGTCGAACGGTCCCTCGATCTCCGTCGCCACGGGGACGTTGTAGCGGGGGCTCGGCCCCTGGATGTGCTCGTCCACCCAGATCCGCTGCTGCGCGAACGACGCCGGGGCCTGGAAGTCGCCGTCCCCGCGCTCCTCGAAGGGCTTGACGGTCAGCGCGGCCACGGGAGTGCCGGCGCGCAACTCCGCCACCTTCTCGGCCAGTTGGGCCGGGGTCGGGCAGTCGAACAGCACGCCGAGCGGAATCCGTACGCCCAGCTCCTCACGGAGCCGGCTGATCACCCGGGCGCCCTTCAGTGAATTCCCGCCCAGCGCGAAGAAGTTGTCCTCCGGGGCCGGTGCTTCGGTCCGCAGCACCGCGGCCCACACAGCCGAGACGACGTCCAGTACGGGCCGCTGACTCATGTCGTTTCACCAATTCCGTCGTTCGGGAGCACAGGGAGATTCACTGCGAAAATCAGGTGGTTCCTCGCTCGACCGGCGTCGTCGTCCGACCGGCGTCATCGTCCGACCGGCGTCATCGCTGGTCCGCGTCGCCCGCCGACGCGCGACGCAGGCTCAACGGACGCATGTCGGTCCAGACTTCGTCGATGTGCTCCAGGCACTCTTCCTTCGTGCCGCGCTTTCCCGATTCCCGCCAGCCGGCGGGCAGCTCGCGGCCCACCGGCCAGATCGAGTACTGCTCCTCGGGGTTCGTCACCACGACGTACTGGCCGTCTTCGCGGCGCTCTTCCATGAATTCTTCCTGTTCGAATGAGGCCTTGGAGTTGCCGTTGGTTCACAGGGAGGCAGAAAGTGCCGAATTCATCGGCTTCCTCAGGCAGTTGCTGTGTGTCGCGAAGACCGACAAACCTCGCCCACGGAATGTCACATGGGGGCCCGAGACGGTTCAGTAGGGGCAGGATCACGCCTGCGGTGATGCCGCTTTGACAATTCAGCGACACACTCCAGCTACTGTGGGCTACATATTCTTAGCCCACCCACCCCTTGTCAAGACCTGCTCAGGGCGCCACCAGGCGGTCGAGTTGGGCCAGCATGCGCGTGCCCAGGAGCCGGGCGCAGTCGGCCGGTACGCGATCGGTGCGGTAGCTGACGACCAGGTGCGGCCCCTCGGCCCGGAACGGCCAGATCTCGGCGACGAGTTCGGAGGGCAGTCCGGAGGGCGACGGGCGGAAGAACTCCGCCCTGGCCCCGTTCAGGTCGAGCGTCACCGCGGGGGTGTTCTGGAAGGCGAACATGTTCTGGAACAGGGGCGGACGCTCGTCACGAGGCGGGTTCACCGCCTGCACCACCTCGCTCAGGGGTACGTCCTGGGCGGCGAAGGCGCGGCGTACGGTGGCGGCCACCTGCTCGACGTCCTCTTCGGGCGCCGCGCCGTCGGCGAGGCGCAGCCGCATGCACACCACGTCGATCAGGCACGCCACCGCGTCGTCCAGCATGCGGTCGGTGCGCAGGGCGACAGGGGTGCCGACACCGAAGTCGCGCTGCCCCGAGACCTCTGCCAGCGCCCTGCCGTAGGCGGTCAGCAGGAGAACGTACGGGGTGACGCGCAGCGCCTCGGCACGCCGTTCCACCCGGTCGAGGCAGCCCGCGGGCAGCGGGAACTCCAGCACCTGGGGGGCGCCCGCGGCCTGCTCCGCCGGCACCTGCGGGTACTCCAGCTGCGGAATACCGGTCAACTCCGCACGCCAGTACTCCCGTTGGGCCTCACGCTCGGCGTCGTCCACGTGGTCGCGGCGTGCCTCGACCACGTCGGCCATGGTCGGTGCGGGCGCGTCGAGCAGGAGCGATCCGGTGAGCACCGCGCCGTACGCCCGGCCGAGGTCCCTGGCGAGAACGGACTCGGACCAGCCGTCGACGGCTATGTGGTGGGCGGCGACACCGAGCAGACGGGTCGTCCGCCCGCCGACCGCGACGGTCACGACCCGCCAGATCTCGCCCTCCTCCAGGCGGAACGGCTCGGCCAGGGCGCCGTGGAGCAGGGCGTCGGCCTCCTCGGGCGTCCGCGCGGAGAGTGCGGTCACCTCGGGCGCGGGCGCGTCCAGGAGTTCGGCCACCGCCCGCTCCTCCAGGCGGTAGGAGGCGCGCAGGCTCTCGTGGCGCTGGTGCACGTAGCGGACGGCTCGGCGCAGCGCGTCGAGGTCGAGTCCGCCTTCGACCGTCCAGCCCAACGCGCAGTGCTCGTTGAGCCCTTCGGGGTCGAAGACGTGCTGGACGAGCATGTCCGCCTGCTGGGGACTGAGCGGCACGGGTCCCTCGCCCGACCAGCCCGGCGCCGCCTGGGGTTCGGGGGCGGCCCCCGCCAGCCATCGCGCGAGCCCCGCGGGGGTGGGCGTGCGGTAGATCTGGGAGAACGGCAGCCTGCGGTAGCGCGGCTCCCGGAAGGCGGCGCGCACCCTGTGCAGCAGCGAGGTGGCGAGCAGCGAGTGGCCGCCGACCTGGAAGAAGTCGTCCTCGGCACCGACCGACTCGCGCTCCAGGACCTCGGCGAAGATCGCGCGCAGGGCCGTCTCCGTCTCCGGCGCGGGCGCGCCGGCCCCCGAGGCACCGGCCGAAGAGTGTGACGCGTCCCCGGATTGCAGCTGTTGCATCTTCCGCCCGACTTCCTTCGTAGAACGATCGACCCGCAGGTGTGGAACCGACACCGAACCGTCAGACCTCGACCGTCGGGCCCCATCCGACGGACGCGAGGATGTCGGCCTCGAAGTAGTAGACGCGACGCCCGTTCGTCCGGCGCCGCCAGCGGTTCTCCGACGCGAGCCGGTAGACGTTGCTGGCGGACAGCCGCCAGAACCGCGAGACCTCCTTCACGGTGAACCACCGGGCCCCTGAGTTCTTGCGGCCGGTCACCCGGGAGTCGAGCTCCCGCCACTGGTGGGCGGGCCAGATGTGCAGCGGGTTCGTGTCGCAGCGCACTTCGCTCGGCGTCTGCCGCTCGTCGGCCTGGATGACGGCGACCAGGGATCCGCCGCAGTCCTGCTCGACGCAGGGGCCGACCTGGAACCTCCGGGTCCGGACCGGATCGGCGACACGTCCGGCCGCGACCTTCGCCTCGGCCAGTTCCGCCACCACGTCGCCCGCCGCGGGATGGGCGCAGAGCCAGCGCGCGTGCCGGTGCAGGAAGGAGGCCATCGCCTCGACGGAGTGGTCGGGCACCGTGCACCCGTGCTCCGCGGCGACCAGGTCGCACCAGGCCGCCAGCCGGGCCCGCAGGGAGTCACGGGCGTCGACGGCACTGGCGTTCAGCGAAATCCCGACGGGCCGCGTGCCGGACACCTTCTCCCCGTACCAGGGCGAAGCCGCCAGCATTTCCTCGCACAAACGGTAGAGCTCGGGAAGGGAGGTCAGATCCTTCTCGAAATATTCCAGACAGCCGGTACAGACGAGCAGTTCGCCCGTCTGCGGCATCACATCCTCCTGTGAACCCTCTTCGCGATAACGACAGTTCACGTTCTGACACGCACTCACCGAAATACCCCCGTTACAAATCTTCTTGCAGTTTTTCTCTTACCGGTTGCCCGTCAGGCGTAAGATTGTTTTCCGTTTCCACGGTTGCGCGCGCCCGGATCGAAATCGGCGCGATTCCCGCATCAGGCAGAGGCGCGGATGCCCTGAAGTGCGGGGGCGGGGGTGAAGTCGGCAGGCCCCGGTCGGCTGCGCCGCGACCCTTGAGTCCCGCCCACCCGAAATACCTCCACCCCAAAAGAAGGAATGAATGAGAAAGCCCTTGAGCCGCATTATCACGCAAAAGCGATCTTCACCCCGGGGCCGGAAACCCGTCAACATGACAAACGTCACGCATCCGCGCAGTTGTCACGGGGTAGCGAGGCGGACTCACTCGGCGTATGTACCGAATATTTTCAGCCATGCGGTGTCCGTCGCGGGGGCGTCCCCGAAGTAAGGCGTTAGGGCGTCGACTTCCGCCTCGGATGCCCGGAATCCGCATGAATTATCCGTTATTCAATGACCCATCGGCCTGAATGGCCGCTCACAGCGGAGAGGGCGGGCCCAGGGGGCCCGCCCTCTCCACGTTCACCGGTCCGTGCCCGGCCGTCAGTCCGCGGCCATCGCCTCCCGCAGACTTCTGGGACGCATGTCGGTCCAGTTCTCCTCCACGTACGCGAGGCACTTCTCGCGACTCTCCTCGCCGAACACGACCCGCCAGCCGTCCGGCACCGGGGAGAACGTCGGCCACAGGGAGTGCTGGCCCTCGTCGTTGACCAGGACGTGGAACCGGCCGCTCTCGTCGTCGAACGGGTTGCCGCTCATACCCAGACCCCTTTCTACCGCGCGTGTGATGCGATGTGGTTGTCCCGCAGGGAACGTGCGATCTCGCCACTGCGCACCGCCAGGTTCGACAGGAGCGACGAGGACAGGCCGTGCGTGTGCTCGGTGCCGCCCTGGAGGTAGATCCCGCAGCGCACGGCGTCCGTCGTCACCAGGCGGTAGTCCCGCGTGACCCGGTAGCGGCCGTCGGCGTCCTGGAGGCAGTGGGCGGCGACGTCGCCGAGGACCTCCGTCGGGTCCATCGGGTCGTAGCCGGTGGCGCAGATCAGTACGTCCACGTCGAGGTCGTACGACTCCTCGCTCGCCATGGAGTGCACGGTGACCCGGGTGTCGTTCGCACCGTGCTTGACGTCGACGACCCTGGCCAGGTTCACGAAGTCGAGCCGCCCCGCCTTGCTGAGCTCGTCGTCGTACGCGCGCTGGTACAGGGCCCTGATCACTTCGTCGTCGACCACGGAGTAGTTGGTGTTCTTGTGGTACTGCCAGATCGCGTCCTTGGAACGTTCGGAGCCCCGGTAGAAGGCGTCCGCCGCACTCGGGTCGAAGACCTGGTTGGCGAAGGGGGTGTCGTCCGCGATGGAGTAGCCGTACGACGGCATGATCGCGGAGATCCCGGCGTGCGGCAGGGTGTCGTAGAGGAACCGGACGATCTCCGCGGCGCTCTGGCCCGCGCCGACCACCGCCACCCGCTTGAGGGTGTCGGGGTCGCGCTCGCGGAACCGGTGCAGGAACTCCGAGCTGTGCCAGACGGATTCGTCGCGCTCGATCCCGGTGGGCATCCTCGGCACGAGACCGGTGGACACGACGACGTTCCGTGCGCCGAGCAGGCGGGTGGCGCCGGGGCGCCGCGGGTCGCGGACCTCGATCCGCAGCTGGTCGGCCGGTTCTCCGTCGGTCGACGCGGCGAGCCGGACCGCGGTGACCTCCGAGTTGTAGGAGACGCGGTGCGCGACCTTCGCCCCGGCCCATTCGAGATAGTCGTGGAACTCCTGGCGGGTCGGGAAGAAATCCTGGTTGTTGACGAACCTCGCCAGCCGCCCGGACGCGTGCAGATACGACACGAAGCTGAATTCCGAGACGGGATTGCGGAACGTGGCCAGGTCCTTCAGGAAGGAAACCTGCATCTTGGCGCCCGGCACCAGCATGCCGCGGTGCCAACTGAGCGTGGGCCGGCGCTCGAGGAAGGTGGCGGCCAACGGCCCCGACTGCTCTTCCAGCGCCACGGCCAGCGATAGGTTCGAAGGCCCGAAGCCGATTCCCACGACATCGAACACGTCGGGTTCACGCGTTTCCACAGATTCTTCCCCTCGTTGAGAGCCGTTGAGAGCCGTTGAGAGCCGAGTTGCCTACGGCAGTGAGGCGCCGATGATCCGGCAGATCTCGGCGGCCGGTCCCGGCAGATACATGTCGCCGTGTGCGCTGTCGATGTCGTGCTCGTGCACGGCCCCTTGGACGTACGGCCGCCACAGGCCGGCGAACGAACCTTCCGGCTTCGGCACGGCGTTGAAGAAGAGGACGTCACCGCGGTAGGACGGCGTGCGGAACTCCGGCAGGAGCGAGGTCTGGTTGACGATCACCGACACCGCGTTGTCCAGGAACTCCTCACCGTCGGCAGTGCCGGAGAGACCGGTGAGGTGCTCGGTGAAGTACTCGCGCAGCTCGGCCGCCGTGGGCGGCGCGTGCTCGGCGAGATAGCTGCCGGGCACGCTGTCCAGCAGGGCGAGCAGGGCCACTTCGTGCCCCCGCCGCTGGAGTTCGGCCGCCATCGCGTGGGCGAAGGTGCCGCCGATGGAGAGCCCCATCAGGTGGAAGGGGCCCTTGGGCTGCACGCGGAGCACTTCCGAGACGTAGTCGGCCACCAGCTCGTCGATGGAGGCGGGCAGCGGGGTCACCCCGTCGAATCCCTTCGCCTGGATCCCGTGGAGCGGCCGGCCCTTGGGGAGCAGCCCGGCAAACCCCAGGTAGGGCCAGCAGATGCCGCCGCCGGGGTGGATCCACCACAGGGGTTCCTCCCCCTCCCCCGTTCCCGTGCCCTCCGGCGGCCTGATGGTCAGGACCGCCGCGAACGGGTCCGTGGCCGCGTCCTGTGCGCCGCCGGATTCCAGCTGCGCGGCGAGTTCGGCGACGGTGGGCGCCTGGAACACCGTACGGAGCGGCAGCTCGACGCCGAGCACCACCCGGATCCGGTTGATGAGCCGGGTGGCCAGGAGCGAGTGGCCGCCCAGGGCGAAGAAGCCGTCGTCGATGCCGACCCCGGCCACCCCCAGCACCTCGGCGAAGAGGCCGCACAGGATCTCCTCGCGCGGTGTCCTCGCGGGCCGCCCCTTCGACGCCGCCGCGTACTCGGGGGCCGGGAGCGCCCCGCGGTCCAGCTTGCCGTTGCGGGTGAACGGCAGCTCGTCGACGACCATCAGCGCCGAGGGCACCAGGTACTCCGGCAGCCCGGCCCTGAGCATGCGGCGCAGGTCGTCCGGCAGTTCGAGGGCCGGGGCGGCTGGATCGCCGGTCGGTTCCGCCGTGCCCCGGACCACGTACGCGGCCAGCCGCCGGTCGCCGTCACGGTCGTCCACGACCACCGCCGCCTGGACGACCGCGGGATGCGCGAGCAGAGCCGCCTCGATCTCGCCGGGTTCGACCCTGAAGCCGCGGATCTTCACCTGGTCGTCGGCCCGCCCCTGGAACACCAGTTGGCCGTCGGGGCCGCACACCACGATGTCGCCCGTGCGGTACATCCGCTCGCCGGGCCGGCCGAACGGGCAGGCCAGGAAGCGTCCCGCCGTCAGTCCCGGGCGGCCGACGTAGCCGCGCGCGACGCCCGGGCCCGCGATGTACAGCTCGCCGGCCATCCCCGCGGGCACCGGGCGCAGCGCCCCGTCGAGTACGTACACCCGGGTGTCCGGGATCGGTCCGCCGATCGGGGGCACCGCGGTGTCCCCGGCGAGCGGGGCGCTCATGGTGGCGCAGGCCGTGGTCTCCGTCGGCCCGTAGACGTTCACCATGCGGCGTCCCGGTGCCCAGGCGGCGGTCAGCGCCGACGGGGTCACCTCGCCACCGACGACGAGGGCCTCCACTGTGGCCAGGGCGGAGGCGGGCACCATCGCGAGCATCGCGGGCGGGATCATCGCGTGGGTCACCGCGTGCGCGTCGACCGTGTCGGCCAGCGGGGTTCCCGGGGCGATGCGGGCGGCGTCGGCGGTGACCACGGCCGCTCCGGAGAGCAGGGCCGTGAACATCTCGCAGAGCGACACGTCGAAGCCGGGCGAGGCCAGTTGGAGCATGCGGCTGGTGGCCGTGACGCCGAGCCGCTCCACATGTCCCGCGACCAGGGCCGCTATCCCCCGGTGGGTGACGGCCACGCCCTTGGGGCGCCCGCTCGACCCCGAGGTGTAGATGACGTAGGCGGTGCCGTCGAGGCGCGCCGCGGGTGCCCGGCCGGTGGCGGTGGTCTCCTCCGGCGTGTGCGCGAGCTCGTCCACGCGCAGCGCGGGGAGCGCCGAGAGCTTCGCCTCGGTCGTCGCGTCCACGAGCGCGAGCCGGGCCCCGGAGTCCGCCGTCATGAAGGCGATCCGGTCGTCCGGGAGGGCCGGGTCGACGGGCAGGTACGCGCCGCCCGACCGCATCACGGCGAGCAGGGCCACCACGAGGTCCGGCGAGCGCCGCACCGCCACCGCGACCACGCTCTCGGGTCCCGTGCCGTGCCGGGCCAGCTCGTCGGCCAGCGCGTCGACCCGTGTTTCGAGGTCCCGGTAGGTGAGGTCCCCCGCCTCGTGGATCACCGCGACGGCGTCCGGGGTCGCGGCGGCCTGCGCGGCGAACAGGTCGGGGACCGTCCCCTGCGGGACGTCCTGCGGGGTGGGGCGGTTGCCGTTGGCCACGGCCAGCAGCCGCTCCCGTTCGGCCGGGCCGAGACCGTCGACCGAACCGGCCGGGGTGCGCGGATCGGCCGCGATCCGCCGGAGGACCCGGGCGAACCGGTCGGCGATCCCCTCGGCGGCCCCGGTGTCGAACACGTCGCGCTGGAACTGCAGGACCACCCGCAGGCGGGGGTCCGCGGTGGCCGCCACGCCCAGCGGGTAGTGGGTGCCGTTCGCCGAGCTCGCCCCGGTGATCTCGATGCCCGCGGCCCGGTTCGCCTCGTTGATGCCGTCGCGGTCGACGGGGAACGACTCGAAGACCGTCACGGTGTCGAACAGGGCCGGCAGTCCTGTGGTCCTGTGGATGTCGGTCAGCCCGCAGTGGTGGTGGTCGAGCAGGGCGGCCTGCCGCTCCTGGAGGCCGGTCAGCAGGTCGGCCACGCTCTGCCACGGCGTCAACTGGACGCGTACGGGCAGGGTGTTGATGAACAGACCCACCATCGCGTCGACGCCCGCGACGGCGGCGGGGCGGCCCGAGACCGTGGCGCCGAACACCACGTCCTGGCGGCCGGTGAGGCCCGCGAGGACCAGCGCCCAGGCGCCCTGCACCACCGTGTTGAGCGTGACGCCCAGTTCCACGGCCCGCCGGGAGAGCTCGGCCGCGACGTCCGCCGGGAGGGCCACCTCCAGCTGTCCGGTGTTGCCCAGGTCCGTTTCGGCGGGGGCGGCGGGGGCGATCAGGGTCGGTGCGTCGACACCTTCGAGCTCCTTCGCCCACGCGTCGAGGGAGCGCTGCCGGTCCTGCCCGGAGAGCCAGACCAGGAAGTCCCGGTACGCGGGTGGCCGCGCCGCCTTCGACGCGTCGCCGCCGGTCCCGTACAGCCGCAGCAGGTCCTCGGTGAGCAGGGGCAGGGACCATCCGTCGAAGAGGACGTGGTGCGCGGTGAGGACCAGTTCGGCGCGGTCGGGGCCGAACGTCACCAGCGACATCCGCAGCAGCGGCGGTTCGGCCGGATCGAAGTGGGCGCCCTGGTCCGCCGCGAGGAACCGCTCGAACTCCCGCTCCTTGCCGGCCTCGTCGAATCCGCTCATGTCGGCTTCCTGCCAGGGCAGTTCGACGTCGTCGAGCACCAGCTGCACCGGTTCACCCGACATGTCGCTGACGAAGGCGGTGCGCAAGGTGGGGTGACGGTCCAGGAGGGCCTGTCCCGCGGCCCGCATGCGCAGGGGGTCCACCGTGCCGCTCAGGTGGTGCACCATCTGCACGTGGTACGCGTCGTACGCGGCGTCGGTGAGCCGGGCGTGGAAGAGCAGTCCGGACTGGAGTGCGGTCAGCGGCCAGATGTCCCTCAGGGAGGGGTACGTGCGCTCCCACAGCTCGATCTCGCTCTGCCGCACCTTCACCAACGGCACGTCGGACGGAGTGAGCCCGCCCGCCTCCGGCCGATCGACGTGGGCGGCCAGTGCCTCCAGCGCGGTGCACCACAGGTCGGCGAGCTCCCGCACCTCCTCGCGGGAGAGCACACCGGTGGGGAAGTCGAACCGGGCGTGCAGCTCCGGGCCGTGCTCGGCGTCGGTGACGTACGCGTTGACGTCGAGGGCCGCGAGGGCGGGGAGGTCCGGGTCGAGGGCGGCGGCGGTCCCCGTCGTGTCATGGGCCTCGGTCCAGCCGAGGCCGCGCAGGCTCTCGGGCATGTCCGCCGCCGAGAAACGACCCAGATAGTTGAAGGCGATCTGACCCGTCGAGTACGGAGCCA